>NZ_JASNNW010000006.1 GCF_030165005.1 Blastococcus capsensis | reverse complement strand
GCAGCCCGGGACCGCAAGACCCTCGCCCTGCAGGAGGCCCGGGCGCGGGAGGTCGTCGACGGCGAACGCGCGGCCCGCACGCCGCGGTTCGTCAAGACCAGCAACGGTGCCCGATCCCTGGACGAGACCGCACTGGCCAGAGCGCAGAGCCTGGTCGGGTTGAAGGGCTACGTCACCAACATCCCCGCCAATCTCATGCCCGCGGCCGAGGTGATCGGCAGCTATCACGACCTGTGGCGGGTCGAGCAATCGTTCCGGATGAGCAAGACCGATCTGCGGGCCAGGCCGATGTTCCACCACACTCGCGACGCCATCGAGGCCCACCTCACCGTCGTGTTCACCGCCCTGGCCGTGGCCCGCGAGGTTCAGAACCGCACCGGCCTGGCGATCGGCAACGTCATCCGCCAGCTGCGGCCGCTGCGCTCGGCCACGGTCGCGATCAACGGCGCCACCCAGACGTTCCACCCCGCCGTTCCCGCAGCTCAGCGGGTCATCCTCGATGCGCTACCGCCGGTCGAAGTCACGCACTAAGCAAATGATCAAAGTCGGGTCATGCGCGCAGCAGGCGTCGGTGCATCCGTCGGCACAGCTGCAGCCGTCCTCCGCCGGCAGACCGCCGACGCCGGGCCGAGCCGGGGCACAGCAGCCCTCTCCCTTCCATGCCTGTACCGCCTCCCGGGCGGCGACGGCGGCCACGATGAGGCCGGCGACCGGGTCGGCCCAGCCCCAGCTCAGCGTCGCGTTCAGCAGCAGCCCGGTCAGCACCGCGGCGCTCAGCGCCGTGCAGAGCGCGGTCTGCGTGCCGTCGGCAACCACGGCCGCGGATCCGAGCGCCTTGCCGGTGCGCCGCTGCGCCCAGGACAGGAACGGCATGACGATTAGTGAGGCGACGGTCAGCCCGATGCCGACCGGGGAGGTGTGCGGGTCGGCGCCCACAATCAGCGACCGGACCGACTCGACGCCGACGTAGGCGGCCAGCAGGCCGAAGGCCACGGACATCAGTCGCAGCGCCTGCCGCTCGCGGCTCTCGGGCAACCGGTGGGCGAACTGCCACAGGATGATCAGCCCGCTGGACACCTCGATGACCGAGTCCAGCCCGAACCCGATCAACGCGACCGAGCCGGCGACCAGCCCGGCGGAGATGGCGACGACGGCCTCCACGACGTTGTAGGTGACGCTGGTGCCGGCGAGCAGCCGCGCCCGGCGGCCCAGTCGGGCCCGCTCGGCGTCGGTCAGCGCCGGGTGTGCGTGGGCGTGGACCACGCTCACCGGAGCGCCTGCCCTGCGGCCTCCGCGGTGCCGGCGGGCAGCGGCGCCGGCGATCCGCTGACCGCGGTCAGCAGCCGGTGACCGGCGTCGGTGAGCCGGTACATGACCAACTTGCCGTCGCGGCGGGAGGTGGACAGGCCGGCGGTGCGCAGGACCCGGCAGTGGTGCGACACCAGGTTCTGCGCCAGCTCGGTGATCCAGGCCAGGTCGCACACGCACAGCTCCTCGCCCAGCTGCAGGGCCGCGGCGATGCGCAGCCGGGTGGGATCGCCCAACGCCTTCGCCTGTGCGGCCAGCGCCCGAGCCTGCTCCTCACCGGTCAGTGCGGCGCGGACCGCCTCGGCGTGCGGCAGGTCGAGGCACAGCAGTTCGCAGGTGTCGCCGTTCATCGGTTCCTTTCGTATCCCGGTCGCGCTCACAGCAACATAGCAACGGACGTTGGTGTGTGGAGGCTGCGGTGGGTGTCGCCTCGGTTTCGTTGGTGGCCGTTGGGCGGAGCGGGACGGGCAGGAAGCCGCTGCTCAGACGCCGGACAGGAACAGCAGCCCGGCTCCGACCAGCCCGGCCTCGACCAGAGCGACGAACGTCCGGTCATTGATCCGGCCGACGATCCGCTTGCCCATCCACGCGCCGGCGGTGGTCGCCGGCACCAGCGCCAGCCCGAGCAGCAGCACCGGCACCGACAGCAAGTCCCCGGCTCCGTAAGCGGCGGTCTTGGGTGACGTGCATGAGCAGCGCGCACGCCGCCTCGGTGCCGATGTAGGCGCCGCGGGTCAGTCCGTAGGAGAGGAAGAATGGCGCGGTCAGCGGCCCGACCGAACCGAGCAGCGCCGACCCGAGGCCCGATGCGGCGCCGACGCCGACGAACGCCGTGTCCGAGGGCCTGCGCGGATGCGGGTTGATCCGCCGCCACGCCACGACGACGAGCAGGAACACCCCCAGGAGACGCTTGAGCGGCTCGAGCGGGACGGTGACGAACAGCAGGGCGCCGAGCACTGCGAACGGCACCGCGCCGGCGGCGAACCGCGCGATGAGCCGCCGGTTGAGCTCGGTGCGGTTGAACCAGACCCGGCTGCCGTTGCTGGCCAGCTGGGTCAGGATGAGCACCGGCACCGCGACCCGCAGGCCGAACAGGGCGATGAACACCGGTAGCAGCAGCACTCCGCCGCCGAAGCCGGCGACCGCGGACAGCGCGGCCAGCGCGAACGCCGCACCCGACGCGGCGAGCAGGGTCAGCAGCAGGTCGCTCACCGGAAGTCGTGCACCAGCACCCGGCCCGGCGCGCCGTCAGCCCAGCGCCGCGTCGTCCGCCGCGCCCAGGGCCGCCATGAGGTCGGTGCGTGCCCGGGCGACCCGTGACCGGATGGTGCCCACCGGGCACCCGGCCACCGCGGCGGCTTCGGCGTAGGGCAGCCCGAGCAGCTGGGTGAGTACAAAGGCCTCTCGCCGGTCGCGGTCGAGCCGGGCGAGTAGGTCGTCGACGGCGGCCTGCTCGCCGACCCGGTCGGCACCGTCGGACATCTCGATGTCGGCGGCGTCGACCGCGCGCACCAGGGTCGGCCGCCGGCGGCGGGAGCGGACGGCGTCGGCGCACACCCGCCGGGCGATGGCGAGCAGCCAGGTACGCAGCGACGAGCGGCCCTCGAAGCGGTGCAGCCCGGCGAACGCCCGCAGGTAGGTCTCCTGGGTCAGGTCGTCGGCCGACTGGCGGTCGCCGAGCGCGGCGCACAGCCGCCAGACGTCGGACTGCGTGGCCCGCACCAGGGAGGCGGCGGCGAGCGGGTCGCCATCGGCGGCGGCCGCGGCGAACGGTTCCAGCTCGTCCACCGAACTCCCTCCATGAGACCGGGAACCGGACGCCCCCCCGTGACGACTACTTCACCATGCAGTGTTCCGCGTTCCGCGAGGCGGCGTCGGCGCGCCTCGACGGCGAGGCGCTCGGCATGTCCGAGTCGGCCCTCGACCGGCACCTCGCCGCCTGTCCGGGCTGCGCCGCCTGGGCGGCCGAGGCAGCGGTGGTGTCCCGCCGCGCGCGCCTGACCTCCGCGCCACCGGTGCCCGACCTGACCGCCAGGGTGCTCATCGCGTTGCCGAAGGAGATGCCCGGCGTGCGCGCAGCCGCTCGCGCGCGGCTGGTCGGCAGCGCGCTGCGGCTGGCTCTGGTGGCCGTCGCCGTGGCGCAGGCCGGTCTGGCCTGGCCTGCGCTGATGAGCGGCACGGCGGCGATGAGCGCGCCGCTGCACATGGCGCACGAGACCGGCGCCTGGAACGCCGCGCTCGCCGTCGCGTTCGTCGCCGTGGCTGCCCGGCCGCGGTGGGCGGCCGGTTCGTTGCCGTTCCTCAGCGCCTTCACCGTCTTTCTGCTCGCCACCACGGTGGCCGACCTGGCCGCCGGCCACGTGCACCTGGACCGGGCGCTCGTCCACCTGCTGCTGCTGGCCGGGGTCGTGCTCATCTGCGTCGTGGCGTGGCGCGGACGTCCGCCCCGGCAGCGGTCGGCGCTCGCTGTGGCCCGCCGGCGGGCGGCCGCGTGACCGGAACCGCCCGGGCACGTGCCGTCGGCGTGGCCCTCGTCGGCTGGCTGCTGGCCTTCGGCGTCACCGCGGGCCCCGCCGCCGCGCACGCCGAGCTCGTCTCGACGACGCCGGGGGCGGAGGCTCAGCTCGACACCGCCCCGACCGAGGTACGACTGCAGTTCAGCGAGGCGGTCTCGCTGGGGGCCGGGTACGCGCGGGTGCTGGACGGCGACGCCGAGCGGGTAGACACCGGGGCACCGGCGGTTGAGGGCGACACGGTGACCATCCCGCTTCGCGACGAGCTGCCCGACGGCGGCTACCTTGTCACCTACCGGGTGATCTCGGCCGACTCGCACCCAGTCAGTGGCGCGTTTGGATTCGTGGTCGGCGACGCCGAGCCGGTCGACCAGGCCCTGGCCGACGCCGCCGACGACAGCGACCCGTTCGTCGCCGGGCTGCTCGTGGGCGCCCGCTGGCTGGGTTTCGCCGGCCTCGCGCTGGGACTCGGCGTCCCGGCGTTCCTGCTGCTGTGCTGGCCGGCCGGCTGGGCGGTTGCCCGCCTGCGCCGGCTCGCCGCCGCCGGCGCGGCCGCCATCGCGGCCGGCGGTCTGCTCATGTTCCTGCTGCAGGGTCCGTACGCGGCCGGCAGCGGCCTCGGCGCGCTCGCCGCACCGGACCTGCTCGCGACGACGGCATCTTCCACCTACGGCCGCACCCTGCTGGCCCGCGTCGTGCTCGCTCTCCTGCTGCTGGCCGCGCTGCGGTTCGCGCCACGACGAGCCGCCGTGATCGCCGGCGCCGTCCTGGCGTTGGGGCTGATAGCCACCACAGCCGCCGTCGGACACCCGGTCGCCGGCGCCATGCCGGTGCTCGCCGTGGTCGTCACCTCGGTGCACGTCGCCGCGATGGCCCTGTGGCTGGGTGGGCTGGTCACGCTGCTGGCCGGGCTGCTCCGGCCGGGCGTAGCGGCAGGTGATCTGGCGAGGGCGCTGCCGCGGTTCTCCCGGCTGGCGTTCGGCTCGGTGGCCGCGCTCGTCCTCACCGGTGTCGTGCAGACCGTGCGCGAGGTCGGCACCCCGGCCGCGCTGTTCACCACCACGTACGGCTGGGTGCTGGTGGCCAAGGTCGCGCTCGTCCTGCTCGTGCTCGGCGCCGCCGGCGTGGCCCGGGTGTGGGTACAGCAGCACCTGGGCGGCCCCCGGCCTCGCCGCGGCGGCCGGCGGGTCACCGCGCACGCCTTCTCCGCCGAAGCCGAGTCACTCGAGGTGGCCGCGCAGGCGCGGGCCGCCGCGCAGGCCGACGCCGCGGTCGAAGACGTCGTCCCGTTCCGCCGGTCGGTGCTGCTGGAGGGGACGGTCGTGGCCGTCGTCCTGCTGCTGTCGGCCGTGCTGGCGGGCACCCCGCCGGCACGCTCGGCGGTCGCCGACCCGGTGGACGCCACCCTGGCCCTGGAGGGGGCCGCCGGCACCGACGGCACCGTCCAGCTGTCCGTCGTTCCGGCCCAGGCGGGTCCGAACACGCTGCACGTTTACCTGTTCGACGAGAACGACCGGCTGACCCAGCCACAGGCCATCCGGGTGACCCTCACCGAGCCCCAGCAGCAGATCGGCCCACTGGAGGTCGACCTCGAACCGGCCGGGCCCGGCCACTACATCGGCGACGGCATGTCCATCCCGACCGCCGGCACGTGGACCCTCGCCGTCACCGTGCGGCTCGACGAGTTCACCGCCACGACCGCGCGCACCACCTTCCCGGTGCGCTGACCCCACACAGAAACAACAGAAGGAGCACCCGTGTCCCGCACGATCCACCGGCTCGCCGTCGTCCTGGCCGCCGTCCTGACCACTCTGCTGGCGCTGGCCGGCGTCGCCGCCGCCCACGTGAGCGTCTCGTCGCAGGACGCGGAGCCCGGCGGCTACGGCAAACTCACCTTCCGGGTGCCCAACGAGAGCGACACCGCCAGCACCGTCGCGTTGCGTATCTCCATCCCGGAGGAGGCGGCCATGGCCTCCCTGCGTGCGATGCCCCTGCCCGGGTGGAACGTCACCATGACCACCGAGCAGCTCGACGAACCGCTGGAAGCGCACGGCCAGGACATCACCGGGTACGTCTCGGTAGTCGAGTTCCGGGCCGAGGACGGCGCCGGCATCGGGCCGGGCGAGTTCGGCGAGTTCGCGCTGTCCGGCGGCCCGTTGCCCGACGCCGAGACACTCAGCTACCCCGTCGTGCAGACCTACAGCGACGGCAGCGAGTCGGCCTGGATCGAGCCCACTGTGGACGGCGCGGAGCCCGAGTCCCCGGCCCCGGTACTGGCCCTCAGCGGCGACGCCGGTGGCCACGACGCTCTCGTCGACGCCGAGGAGGCCGAGGCCAGCGCCGATGCCAGCGCCGATGCCGCGGACGGCGGCTCGGCCACGGCGACGACGGCGCTGGTCCTGGCCATCATCGGCGTGCTCGCCGGGATCGGCGGTCTCGCCCTCGGCTGGGCGGCGCGCCGCCGTACCGCATCTGCGTGAGTCGCTCCGTCCGCAGCCGCCTCATCGCCGGCCCCCCTCCGGCGGGCCGGCGGTCGAGGCCCGGGGACGGCCGTGCTCGCCGTTGCCTCTGTAGGCAAGGGACGACGAGGCGCGGATCACCTCCGACACAACGCGCCCAGGCCGTTGCCCGTGAGCTCGGCATCGTCACCGGAGCATGACCGTGCTCGTCCACCCAATGACTGCCGGTGGTCTGCTTGCCCGGCTGCTCGTGGTCGCCGCTGGCGTGCTGGCCGTGCTCGGCCTGGCCGACCCCGCGCTAGCGCACACCGGCGGGGGAGCGGCAGCCAGCAACTACGACGGCCGGGTCACCTCCGTCACCCCGGCGATGCCCGGGGTCGAGGTACGGGTGCTCTCCTTCGGCGATGAGTTCGAGCTGGCCAATCGCGGCTCGACCGAGGTGCTGGTGCCCGGCTACTCCGACGAGCCCTATCTGCGCATCGGTCCCGACGGCGTCTGGCGCAATCGCAACAGCCCGGCCACCTATATCAACGAAGACCGCTACGCCGACGTGGAGCTGCCAGCGCGCGCGTCGGCGACAGCCGCCCCGGACTGGGAGCAGGTGTCGACCGAGCCGGCCTACGCATGGCACGACCACCGCATCCACTTCATGGGCGAGGGCGTCCTGCCGCCGATGGTCGCGGCCGATCCCGACCGCGCGCACACCGTCTTCGAGTGGGCCGTGCCGCTGGTGCACGGCGACACCGAGGTGACCGTGCGCGGGGCGCTGACCTGGGAGCCGCCGCTCTCGCCCTGGACGGGATGGCCGGCCTACGCGGCGATCACCCTGGTGGCCGTCGCCGCCGGTCTGCTGGCCAGGGGACCGCGGCCGCTGGGCGCGCTGCTGGCCGTCGGCGCCGCAGCCGCGCTCTGGCACGCGGCGGCGACGCCGGAGCCGCCGGTGAGCCAGGGCACGCACGCGGGAGCGATCGCCACGGCGATGCTGACGGCACTGATCACCGCGGTGGTGGCCGGGGTCGGCTGGCGCGCGTCGCGCCAGGGACGTGGCGCGACGACCGGGCTGACCGCCGTCATGGTGGGCTGGCTGCTGCTGCTGCAGGGGCTCTCCCACATCGAGGTGCTGCGGCTGGCCAACGTGCTGTCCAACGGCCCCGCCTGGGCAGCGCGGATCGCGGTCGCGCTGCTGGTGCCCCTCGGACTGGGGCTGGTGGCCGGCGGGCTGGCTGCGCTCCGCCGCTTCCGCGAACCGCAGCCGGCCACCCCGCCCGACGAGTAGCTCAGCGCGGGTCAGCCGGACGCGGCATCCACAGCCGCGAGTAGTGCCTCGGCGGTCGGGGTGGTCAGCGGGTCGCTGTCCACCAGCACCGTGGGCGTGCCGGTCAGGCCCTCCTGACTGGCCTGGTCGGTGACCCGTTCGACCCAGTCACCGAAGCGCAGCTCGCGGATCGCAGCCTCCACGTCCGCGCCGGTGGCGCCGGCCTGGGCGGCGAGCGTGATCAGCTGCTCGTCGGACAGCCCGGGGCCGCCCTCGGGGGGCTGGTTGGCGAAGAGTAGGTCGGCGAACTCGAGAAAGGCCTCGACGCCGGCGGCGTCGGCGACGACTGCGGCCGCGTTGGCCGCGCGCGTGGAGTAGTCGTCGTCGGACAGCCGATCGAGGATCGCCACCGGGCGGTAGCGCACCCGCGCCGTCCCCTCGGCGGCGAGCCGGGCGAGCTCGTCGCCGGCGTCTGCCTCGAACCGTCGGCAGGCGGGGCAGAGATAGTCCTCGTAGACATCGATGGTCACCGGCGCGTCGGCCGGTCCGGCGACGAAGGCGGCGCCGCCGGTGCCCGCGGCGGTGTTGGCCGGTGTCACGGCGCCGGAGGTGTCGGTGCGCGCGGACTGCACGACCACCGCGACCACGACCGCCGCCACCACCAGCGCCGTGACCACGAGCCCAGTTGCCAGTCGGTTGCGCCGGCGGCGCGCCCGCTCGGCGGCGGCCCGCTCCGCCGCCCGCTTCGCGGCGATCCGCTCGCGCGCCGTCTGCCGCGAGGAGTGGCCCGTTGATCGGTCAGTTCCGGACGGCATCGGTGTCTCCTGGGACCGTGTCGGTGTCGGTGTCGGTGTCGGTGTCGGTGTCGGACGGCGGTGCGGCGCGGTCGGTGAGCGCCAACCGGGAACGTGGCCGGCGGACGAGGACGGCGGCCAGCGCGAGCAGGCCCAGGTCGCGGACGATCTCGCTCAGGTATGCGGTGTCGTCGGGGTCGACCTGCCCGCCGGAGCCGAAACAGCCGCAGTCGATAGTCAGCCCCCGCGCCCACGCGGACACGACTGCGGCGAGGAACACGACCATCAGGACCGCCGCACCCACCGCTGCTGCCCGTACGAAGACGCCGAGCAGCAGCAGGAGACCGAGGGCGATCTCCAGCACGGGCAAGCCGAAGGCGATCGGCGCGACCAGCGGCTCGGGCAACAACTGGTAGGCGCGCACCGCCCGCCCGGCCGCCGCAGGATCGGGCAGCTTGAGTACCCCGGCGATCAGCAGCACGGCGCTGAGCACGGCTCGGCAGCCGGTGCCCACCCACGGGACGAGCATCGTCATGTCGGAATGGTCGTTCGCCGGACCGGCGGAGTTCCCGCCCGCGCGACGGCTCGCACACTTTTTCCCAGGGGATTCCCCGTCTGGGCACCGTCGGCCACGCCGCCGTCGTGTCCGGGCTTGACATCCAGGCAGGTCAGCCTGGTTGAGATCAGCGCAGTGCTCAGCGGCTGGGTTGATGAGACGGGTTGCGGACCGTCACCCGGGCGGGCGGGGCGAATCGCGGCCTCCGTCCGCCGCTGCGCAGCGACCAGATCCGGTCGCAGCGACCAGATCCGGTCTCTGCACTGCATCCACTGGCGGAGCGTCAGCCGGTCCGGTCCTCCCCGTGGTCCACGGCCGTGCCGATCGGCTCGACCGGCAGGCCAACGTCAACGGCACCGGTGCGGTCGAAGGTGAGGGTGAGGGTCACCGTGTCGCCGGCGGCCGGCACGGTGTTCAGCGGCTCGAGCATCAGGTGCGCCGCCCGCGGGCGGAACTCGAAGGCGCCGCCCGCGGGCACGACCACCTCGTCGAGGCCGGTCATGGTGCCCGCCCCGCCCTCGGACACTTCCGTCATCGGCATCACCATCCCCGCGACGTCGCTGGTGACCGAGACGAGCCGGTCGTCGGTGTCGCCGTCGTTGACGATCGTCAGGTACGCGGCGGCCACCGAAGGGGACGCGGGTTCGCGTACGAACCCGTCGCCGATCGTGAGGTCGCCCATCGTGGCCTGCACGTCCTTGATTGCGAGGCCTGCCGGCCCGGCCGGAACCGAGGACGACGAAGCCGATGGGTCGGCCGCGGGCCGGGCGCTCCCGCAGCCCGAGGCGAGTCCGACCAGCACGAAGGCCGCTCCGGGAGCGATGGCCGACAGGGCGAGGTGGGACCGGGAGAACACGGAGGACATGGAGTAGGAGTCGTTCCCGGCCCTCGTGGAGTTCCCCGCGACTGCCCGAGGACGGAACTCGAACGTTGTCCGTGGGAACCCGGGCGGTACGTGAAGCGACGAATAGGGCATGCATCTTTCTCTTGTCCGTCTCGCCGGGTGGGTGTCCCACAGCCGCGCCCGGGGCGCCGCGGCGGCGCTCGTCGCGGCCGGTCTGCTGGTGGCCGGCTGCGGCGCCGGCGACACCTCTTCGGCGCCGGCCACGGTTAGCGCAGCCGAGGACGTCGGTTCCAGCTTCCGCGGCACCGCGCTGTCCGAGCCGATGCCGCTAACCGACGCCGCGGCCAGCGCCGTGTTCACCACCGCCGCCGGCGGCACGACGACCCTCGGCGAGCTGCAGCAGGACCGGGTGATGCTGGTCTTCTTCGGCTACACCCACTGTCCCGACGTGTGCCCGACCACCATGGCCGACCTGGGCATCGCGCTGCAGCGGACGCCGGAACAGGTGCAGGAACGGAGCCAGGTCGTGTTCATCACCTCCGACCCCGAACGGGACACCCCTGCGGTGCTGACCGACTGGCTCGACCACTTCGACAGCGGGCTGGCCACCCCCTTCGTCGGGCTGACCGCGGCCCCGGAGCAGGTGACCGCTGTCGCCGAGTCGATGGGCGTCTCCCTGTCCCCGCCCCAGGTCGGACCCGACGGCACCGTCACCGTCCAGCACGGGGCGCAGACGCTGGCGTTCGTCGACGGCCGCGCGGGTCTGGTCTGGACCTCCGGCAGCACCTCCGAGGACTATCGCGTCGACCTGGCCCGGCTGGTGGGCGACCTGTGAGCCGCCGTGTCCGCGTCGCCGTCCTGCTCCTCGGCGCTGTTCTGGCCGCCGGCTGCAGCGGTGAGGACGCCGGCCCAGCGGGAGATCCGGTGCTGCCGCAGGATGCCGCTCCCGCCGCCGAGGTCGGCCTGGTCGACGTCGCAGGTCTCGGGCCGGTGCTCGCCGACGGCGAGGGCTTCGTGCTGTACATGTTTCCGCCCGACGCCCGCGCGCAGGTCACCTGCACCGGGCCGTGCGCGGGATCGTGGCCGCCGCTGGCCGTGGCCGACGGGGTCACCCCGACGGCCGGCGACGAGGTCGACCCCGGGCTGTTGGGCACGCTGCCCGATCCGAACACCGGCGGGCAGGTCGTCACCTACGGCGGCTATCCGCTGTACCGCTACGCCGGCGATGTCGATCCCGGTACCGCGTACGGCCAGGCGCTGCTGCTCAACGGCGCCCCCTGGTACGTGCTCGGCGCGGCCGGGCAGCCGCTGACCACCGACCCGGAGGCGACGCCGTGACCGCCGACCCGATCCCGCGGGTGGGACGTGGCTCGCTCAGCCGCCGCGGCCTGCTCACCGGCGCCGCAGGCCTGGTCGCCGGCGTGGGCGGCACCCAAGCGGTACACCTCCTGGGTGCCGCCGACGATGACGCGGCGCCCCGCCCGCCGTCGCCGGGTGAGGAGCTGATGACCGAGCACGGCGTGCTCAAGCGGATCCTGCTGGTCTACCGCGCCGCCGCCGACCAGCTCACCGCCGGCGTCACGCCGCCGGTCGGCGCCGTCGTCGACGCCGCCCGGCTGGTCTATGACTACGTGGAAAGCTTCCACGAGGGCCTGGAGGAGGCCTACGTCTTTCCGCGGGTCCGCGCGGCCCATCCCGACCTGGTCCGCACCCTGCTCATCCAGCATGACCGGGGCCGACACCTCACCGCCCGGATCTATCGCGCCGATGCCCTCGACCTCACCCGCGCTGATGCCCGCGACCGGCTGCGCACCATGCTCGGCCAGTTCGTCCGCATGTACGAGCCGCACGAGGCGTGGGAGGACACCGTCATCTACCCGGCGCTGCGGCTCGGGACACCGCAGCGCGAACTCGATCTGCTCGCCGAGCGGTTCGCCGACCTGGAGAACAGCCACTACGGCGACGCCGCACTGCAGCAGATGCTGGACCGGGTCGCCGGCATCGAGGAACAGTTGGGCGTCGCTGATCTCGCGGCGTTCACCCCGGACGACGACGGCCCCTGACCGCTGCGCCCGGCGGTGCGGCGCTTCGCCGTCTCGTCCGTCGCACGGCCCGACGGTCCTACCCCAAGCCGGCGAGCGCTGATCACACCGCCACGTAGACCGAGATGGCGGCGAAGATTGCAAACCCAGCGGTGAAGAAGATGGCGCCGAGTCGGGAAGTCTCGCCTTCGTGGGCCTCGGGGATCATCTCCTCGACGACGACGGTGGCCAGCGCGCCGCCGGTCAGCGCGAGTACCGAGAGGGTGACGATCTCCGGTGCGTCGCGTAGCGCGAAGTAGCCCAGGGTGGCGCCGAGGAAAATCGGGATGGCAAAGCCACCGGCCAGAAGCAGCCGCCGGCCGCGACTTAGGCCCGCCCGGCGCAGCGAAGCGACCGCGGCAACCCTTCGGGAAGGTCGGCCGGCACCTGCCCGGTGGCCAGCAGCAGGCCCAGGGCGGGATTGAGCACGGTGCCGGTGCCGATCATCACGCCGTCGCTGAACAGGTCGAGGCTGACCCCGGAGAAGATGGCCAGCGGCCCGCTGGCCTTCTCCCCGAGGTTGAGCCGGGCCTGCACGAAGCCCAGCGTCCGGTCGAGGAGGACGAAAAACGCGCCGCCGGCGACGAAGGCCAGGATCGGCACACACGCTGGCGTGGCCGCTAGCGCCTCGGGCATCAGTTCCAGGCCGACGACGGCCAGCACGATTCCGCCGGCCAGGTGCAGGGCGAGGCTGAGCATGCGTTCGGAGACGTTCAGGGTCTCTGACAGCACCGCCCCGACGAAGTTGCCGGCCGCCGGCAACGCTGCCAAGCCCAGTACGAGCAGGTAGTCATCCACGGCGAGGCGATGCCCGCTTGCCGCGGAACGACACGGCCGGTCGCCGATCTGTCACCATCCGGGATCCGGTCTGCGGGAGGCTGGCGGCGTGGGCGTCGAGGACAACAAGCAGCTAGAGGCCCGCCGTCTTCCGGGACGCCCGGGAGGTGTACTGGTTCACCGTCCGCGGCGGCCGCATCGTCGACTGGTGGGCACGGAGGACAACAACGACCGCCGCCGCCAGCCCCGCAGCCAGCCCGCCGCGGCTGAGACTGAGGAGTTAATGCCCGAAATCGTCACTGGTCCGACCTAGCAGCATGGGCAGCATGCCGTCAGGCGCTCGCTGCTGCTGTTTGCGTCGCGGCGCTGGCCGAGATCAGCGGCGCCTGGCCGGTCTGACAGGGTGTGCGCGAGCATCCCGGCTGGATCTGGATCGGCGCCGGATGCGCGACACTTGGTTGAAGACTGGCGGCGAGGTTCGACCCGCTCGGGTCGTCGGCTCGGGGTCCTTCAGTAGGTGGTGCCGGAAGCCGACCTCAACGGGGACACCGCGGGACAACACACGTGCCCCTCAAGCGCGGCCCTGTAAAGACCCGCCCGGGTGAGCTATCCCGCACGGGGAGGACCACCTGGACGCCTCCTGTCCGGAAAGCGGCCTCGACCACCGGGCCGCTCGACATCCACGTGACCGTCAGCCAGGAAGCCGCTAACCCGGGGCTTTCACGGGAAGGCATCGTGACTGGGTGTTGATCAACTGGAAAGTGCTCCTGACCAGCAAGGATGGGTCTTGTCGAGGGACCTGTCCGAGCCGTTCAAGGAGCACCTTCCAGGTGAATAAGCGTAGCCGTTTCTATCCCCGCCTCACGGTCGACACGGCCGACGTACCAGCGGTCGGTCAGGCCGGTGGGGTGCTGCTGACCGAGACCGTCCGGGCCAGCGGTCTGGACGCGGCGATGGCGGCGGCGCTGTCTCCGTGGCGCAAGCCGCTGGCGATCCACGACCCCGGCAAGGTCGTCCTGGACCTGGCGCTCACCCTGGCGGTGGGCGGGGACTGCCTGGCCGACATCGCACTGCTGCGCGCCGAACCTCGGGTCTTCGGCCGGGTGGCCTCCGATCCGACGGTCTCCCGGTGCATCGACGCGTTGGCCGCCGATGCACCCGCGGCGCTGAAGGCGATCAACGCAGCGCGCGCTGCTGCGCGGGCTGCGGTGTGGGGGCTGGCCGGGGAGCACGCCCCCGACCACGCCGCCGACGCCGCGGCGCCGCTGATCATCGACATCGACGCCACGCTGGTCACCTCTCACTCGGAGAAGGAGCAGGCGGCACCGACGTTCAAGCGCGGGTTCGGTCACCACCCGCTGTGCTCGTTCGTCGACCACGGCCACGAGGGCAGCGGGGAACCCCTATCCGTGCTGCTGCGCGCGGGGAACGCCGGCTCCAACACCGCCGCCGACCACATCGCCGTCGCCAAGCAGGCGCTGGCCCAGCTGCCCGGGCACCGGCCCGGCACCCGACCCGGTCGGAAGGTGCTGATCCGCACCGACGGGGCCGGGGCCAGCCACAAGTTCCTGGACTGGTGCCACGGGCAGCGGTTGTCCTACTCGATCGGCTTCGGGCTGCCGGCCAACGCCGCCGAGCTGCTGAAGAAGATCCCTGACGATGTCTGGACGCCGGCCTACGACGCCAACGACCAGATCCGCGACGGCGCCTGGGTCGCCGAACTCACCGGGCTGCTGGACCTGACCGGCTGGCCGCCCGGCATGCGGGTCATCGCCCGCAAAGAGCGCCCCCATCCTGGGGCGCAGCTGCGGATCACCGACGCCGACGGATTGCGGGTCACCGCCTTCGCCACCAACAGCACCCGCGGCCAGCTGCCCGACCTCGAGCTGCGGCACCGCCGCCGCGCCCGCGCCGAGGACCGCATCCGCTGCGCCAAGGACACCGGCTTGATGAACCTGCCGCTGCACGACTTCAACCAGAACCAGATCTGGTGCGCCATCGTCGCCCTGGCTTGTGCGCTCACGGCCTGGATGCAGATGCTCGCCCTCACCGACACCGCCGCTCGACGGTGGGAACCCAAACGCCTACGAACCAGGCTGTTCACCGTCCCGGCCACCCTCGCTCACAGCGGCCGCCGCCGGCTACTGCACCTGGCCGAGCACCACCCGTGGGCCGTCGTCGTCCGCGACGCCGTCGGCCGGCTACGTGACCTCCTCGCGGCACCTGCCGCCGCTGCCGGCTGACCCAGGCGCCTTCGTCCCGACGACCCCGCACCACCCCGGACCGTGGAACCGGCGCCCACCCGAGCGACATCGGCCGAACCATCACACCCCAATGCCAAAATCACCCTCCCGCGGCCCGCCGAGCCGCCTTCCGATGATCATCGGCGGGCGGACGAAAGATCCGGGCTAATGACGGCGAACCGACGCACGTCGCGAACCCAACGTCATGGTCTTCTACAACCGTCAGCATCGCTGAAAGCAATCAAGGACTGCCACAGAGCACCAATGAACCGACCGCTACGCCGACCCTTTCTCTGCAATGTCCAACCCTTACCGGTAACACTGGACCCTTCACTGAAGAACGGCACGCATGCTACCTTCGGAGGTAGGTCGGGCCCCGTTTTGCGGGGCCCATCCGCATTTGTGGGGGTCATGTGTTGGTCATTGTCGGGTGGCGTTGAAGATGCACGGCGGAATGAAAATCTACGCCGGCGCGCCGGCGGCTGCCCGGCACTACGTGGAGGCCGACCGCGGCCGGGCGGACGACTACTACCTCACCGAGGGCACCGGCGTCG
Source organism: Blastococcus capsensis (assembly GCF_030165005.1). GTDB lineage: Bacteria > Actinomycetota > Actinomycetes > Mycobacteriales > Geodermatophilaceae > Blastococcus > Blastococcus capsensis. Next base: position 286,622 of record NZ_JASNNW010000006.1, on the reverse strand, counting down.
CCCGCCGGTTCAGCGTCACCGAGGGGCGGGTGACCGAGCTGGCGCCGCTGACCGGCGATGCCTACGAGACGTGGGTGGCTGGCCGTGACCCGGGCACCGGCGAGCCGCGGGGGCAGCTGCGCGGCGACGGGCGTGCGGTGCGGTTCGTCGAGGTGGTGGTCAACGGTCCGAAGACGTGGTCGCTGGCGGCCGCGCTGCATCCGGACATCGCGACGGCGTATGACGCGGCCCAAGCCCGGGCGGCCGAGCAGATCATCGGCTGGCTCGGGGAACACGCCACCAGCCGGGTCGGTCCGCGGGGCGGGCAGGTGCAGGTGCCGGTGGAGGTGGCCGAGGCGGTGACGGTGGCGCACTACACGTCGCGGGCCGGGGATCCGCACCGCCATCTGCACCTGCAGATCAACGCCCGGGTGTTCGCGGCCGGGAAATGGCGCGGCCTGCACACGGTCGGCGTCCGCGATTCACTCACCGCAATCAACGGTATCGGTCACGCCGCTGTCGCCTGTGACCCGCAGTTCCGGGCCGCGCTCGCCGCGCACGGGTATGCATTGGCTGCTGATGGTGAGATCCGGCAGCTTGCGGAGTACGTGGGCGCCTTCAGCGCGCGGGCCGCGCAGATTGCTCGGAACATCGACAAGTACGAACGGGAATGGGCCGCGGCGCATCTCGGCGAATCCCCCGGCCCGGCGTTGCGCCGCTCCTGGGACGCGCGAGCGTGGGCAGCGGGCCGCCCGGACAAGGTGCTGCCCCAGTCGGGGGAGGACCTCACGGCACGGTGGCTGGCCGAGCTGGTCGCCCTGGGGTACCGCAACCGGAATGTTCCCGTCGGTCTGACGCCCACCGCGGTTGGCGGCCTGGACCGGGAGCAGGTGGTGCAGCGGGTGCTGGCCCGGCTGGCCGCCGCCCGGTCTGCGTGGAACGCCGCCGATGTGCGCGGGGAGGTCGAGCAGCTGCTGGCCGCCGGCGGCGTCGTCACTGACCCGGCGGTGCGCATCGAGCTCGCCGAAGACCTCACCGCCCGCACCGTGGGCCGGTGCGTGCCGCTGCTGGACCGCGCCGGGGTGCCCGAGCACATCCGGGCCTGGACCTCAGGACCGGTTCTCGCCGTCGAGGCCGACCTGACCGCCCGCCTCGCCTCCCGCGGCACCGACCGCTGGGCCGGCGTCCCTGGCACCGACCTGACACCGCCGGTCGACATCGCAGCCGGTGCCACCCGGCTGGATCCCGGACAGGCCGCAGCGCTCGCGGCGCTCACCGGCCGGCGGCGCCTGGTCGTGATCGAGGGCGCGGCCGGCGCCGGCAAGACCACCACGCTGGCCGCCACCAGGAACGCGCTCGCCGCGCAGGGGCGCCGGCTGGTCGTCGTCACCCCGACGCTGAAGGCGGCCAAGGTCGCCGCCGCGGAGGTCGGCGCGGTCGCCGGGTCGGCGGCCCGGCTGGCCTTCGAGTACGGCTGGCGCTGGAATGACGACGGCGCGTGGACCCGCCTGCCCGTGGGCCACACCGATCCGGTCACCGGCCGGGCGTATGCCGGACCGGCCGACGGGGCGCGGCTGCGGGCCGGTGACCTGCTCGTCGTGGACGAGGCGGGCATGCTGGATCAGGACACCGCCCGAGCCCTCCTGACGATCGCCGACGAATGCCAGGTGCACGTCGCCCTGCTCGGTGACCGGCACCAGCTGCCGGCGGTCGGCCGCGGTGGCGTCCTCGACCTCGCCGCGCGTCAGGTCGACCCGACCGGGCACCTGACCCTGGTCGAGGTGCACCGCTTCACCCGCACCGACGCCACCGGCCGCACGATCCCGGACACCGACTACGCCGACCTGACCCTCGCGATGCGCGCCGGCACGAACCCCGGAAAGGTGTTCGACGCGCTGCTGGCCCGCGGGCAGATCCGGCTGCACCCCGACGCGCAGGCGCTGCGGCAGACGCTCGCCGCCGGCGCGGCTGACTGCTACACCGCGGGCGAGCGCGTGGCCGTGGTGGTCGCCACACGCGAGCAGGCCGCCGCCGTCAATGCCGCCGTTCGGGACCGCCTCGTCACCGACGGCCGGGTCGACGACGTCGCGGCGGTGGTCACCGGGGCCGGGGAGCGGATCGGCGTCGGCGACCGGATCGCCACCCGCCGCAACAACCGCCACCACGAGGTCGCCAACCGCGACGTGTGGACGGTCACCGGCGTCGACCCGGGCGGCGGGCTGCTCGTCACCCCCGACGGCACACCGCATGTCACCCCCACCGACGGCGTGGGCGCATCTGTCACCCCCACCGTCACCCCGGCCGGCAACGGAGTGCGGGTGCTGCCCGCCCACTACGTCACCGCGCACGTGGAACTGGCCTACGCAACTACCGCGCACGGCACCCAAGGCGACACCGTGACCGCCGCGCACCTGGTGGTCGGCGAGGACACCGGCGCCGCCGCGGCCTACGTCGGGATGACCCGCGGCCGGGAGACCAACACCGCCCACCTCGTCGCGACCGACCCCGCCGAGGCGCGGGAGCAGTGGCTCGCGGTGTTCGCCCGCGACCGCGCCGATCTCGGCCCGGCACACGCCGCCCGACTGGCCGCCGCCGAGGCCGCCCGCTACGCCCAGCAGCGCCCGCTGGAGCAGGCGCTCGCCGACCTGCACTCCGCGTGGACGGCCGAGCAACGCTGCCTGGACCGGCTCGCCCACGACCTGCCGCGCCGGGACGCGCTGCGCGAGATCGTCGCGCTCGAGACCGCCCACGCCGACCAGCTCACCGCGCTGACCGAGGCATATCGGCAGACGGGAATCGACGCCCGGCAGGCCACGGCGCGGGCCGACGCCAGCGGCGCGGCCGTCACCGCCGAGACGGACCGGATCCGCGACACGCTGCTTCACAGCTGGGACGCCGGGCGTGACGCTGCCCGCGGCGCCGCGCAGGTCGTGCTCGACGGTCCCGGCCGGCTCCACCTTCGGCGGGCGGCGGTGAACCGGGCCGGCGAGCAGTTGGTCGACTGGGCCGACGCCTGGCGGCCCTACCTGCCGGCGATGCCCACAGACCCGCAGCAGATCGCACCCCTGGCTGACCGGTCCGACGACCGACCGCGGCTGTGGACTGCATTCGACTCCTACGCCCGCCACCACGCCGAACACGTTCACCCGGAGCACGCTCAGCTGCGCGCGACCGCAGCCACCGCGCAGGCGACCCGCCGGCACGCCGGAGCCGCGGTGGCCGACGCCCGCCGGCAACACGAGAACCGGCTCGCCCGCATCGGGCACCTCGCCTGGACTCTCGACCCGGCGGAGCGGCTGGCCGACACCGACCGGCGCATCGCCGCCGCCCACACCGAACTGGCCGTCGTCCGCGCCCGCATCGCGCGTCTTACGGCCGAGCCGGCTCTCCTCGGCCAGCCAGCCGACCGCCTGCTTCACGAGCGGGACACCTGGTGCGCACACCAGGACGCCGACCCGACCGCACACCGATCGGCTGCCCCGCTGCCGACTGCACCCGAACCGGGTGTTCGCCTCCCGCGGCCCGAGGACCTCGCGCTGCTCACGCGGCGCACTGCCGCTGGTCCAGGCATCGGGCGATGAGGTCCACCCATGGCGCCTACCAGGGACGCGGAGGTATGCGCTGTTCCCGGCAGGCGGAGCGGAAGCCGGACAACAAGGCTGCACTCGGGATGACAGCTTTCCAGTCAGTAGCGAAGCTCAGACTGCGGTGGGCGGCGAGGCCCAGGGCTCACGGGGATGGAGGCGACGAGCAGTGGCGTCAATCGCGAAGAGACCCGACGGGACCTATCGGCCGCGATACCGGGACGAGAACGGGAAGGAGCATGCTCGCCACTTCAAGCGAAAGGTCGACGCCCAGCGGTGGCTCGATGAGCAGACCGCGGCGATAGTCACCGGTGACTATGTCGACCCGGCGGCGGGGAAGATCACTTTCAAGGTCTGGTTCAAGGCGTGGTCCGGCCGACAGGTATGGGAGCGCGGCACGACGCTTGCCGCTCAGCAGGCGGCCGACTCGGTGACGTTCGCTGACGTACCGATGCGCCAGATTCGGCCCTCGCACGTGCAGCAGTGGGTCAAGGTCATGTCCCAGCCGGCGAGTAGCCGTACGTCCGGGCTTGCCCCCAGCACGATCCGGACTCGATACAACTACGTCCACATGGCGCTGCGGGCCGCCGTTGTCGACCGGATCATCAAATCGGACCCGTCGGCTGGCGTGCCGCTGCCACGAGCGCGCAAGGCGTCGGCGGCCATGACGATCCCCGCTATCGAGGAAGTCGGGCGCGCACTCAGCGTCGCACCGGTGTGGTTCCGGCCGTTCATCGCCGTCTGCGCCTTCGCCGGGCTCCGGTTGGGCGAGACGGCCGGGTTGCGGCTGGAGGACGTCGACTTCCTGCGTCGGACCATCGTCGTCCGTCGGCAGCTGCAGGGCGAGAACCGCGTGACGACCGAGGTCGTGGCGCCCAAGTTCGGCTCCGAGCGGGTGGTCTACGTCCCGGCGGAGCTGGTCGATCTGCTGGCCCAGCACGTGCAGCGAGCGGGAGTCCAGCAGGGTGACTGGATGATCGCCAATGCCAGGCAGCCGCTGAACCGGAACTCGGCAGGCCACCAGTGGCGGGAGGTCCGCAAGGCGGCCGGGCTGGGCGGGTACACGCTTCACGACCTGCGGCACTTCTACGCGAGCGGGCTCATCGCGTCGGGATGCGATGTGGTGACCGTGCAGCGGGCGCTCGGGCACTCCTCGGCGACGATCACGCTCGGCGTCTACTCCCACCTCTGGCCCACAGCCGAGGACCGCACGCGCGCCGCAGCGGGCGACCTCATGGCCGCCGCGCTGGGCGCTTCTGCGGACTCCCTGCGGACCGAGGGACTCTGACGAGTCGCTGACCTGCAAAGATGCGAGTAATTAGCGGTAGTTGTCGAACTGCAGGGCGACGTCGAGGTCCGCGCCGCGCAACAGCTGCTGCACCGCCTGCAGGTCGTCGCGCTTCTTCCCGCTCACCCGGAGCTGGTCGCCCTGGATCTGCGCCTGGACGCCCTTGGGGCCCTCGTCGCGGATCAGCTTGGCGATCTTCTTCGCGACGTCGGACTCGATGCCCTGCTTGATCGTCGCGCCGATCTTGTAGCTCTTCCCCGAGGCCTGCGGTTCACCGGCGTCCAGGACCTTGAGCGAGATGCTGCGCTTGACCAGCTTCTCCTTGAACACCTCGAGCGCGGCCGCGACCCGCTCCTCGGTGTCGGCCTGGAGGGTCACGCCCTCCTCGCCGGCCCAGGCGATGGTGGCGTTGGTGCCCCGGAAGTCGAAGCGCTGCGAAAGTTCCTTGGCCGCCTGGTTGAGGGCGTTGTCGACCTCCTGCCGGTCGACCTTGCTCACGACGTCGAAGGATGCGTCGGCCATGTCCGTCCTCTCCTGCCGGACGGGTTCCGGCGCATCGGTCGCGTCGCCGGGGACCCGTCTCCCGTGTATCCGTCCTCTTGTTACTCTCTCCCGGTACCAAACACGGCGGGTTGCCCGAGTGGCCAATGGGAGCGGACTGTAAATCCGTCGGCTTAGCCTACGAAGGTTCGAATCCTTCACCCGCCACGCCTGGTACGACGGCCCCCGACCTGCGGTCGGGGGCCGTCGCCGTTCCGGTGCTGATCAGGGCAGCGTGGGTGCGCGGGCGCTGGAGACGGCGGTGCGCTCCAGCGGCTGCCCGCCCAGGAACAGCCAGCCGAACGCGATCTCGACGTGCCGGGTGCAGCGCACGGTCACCTCGGCGCCGTCGGTCTCCGCCGACCAGCTGTCCAGCCGGGTGCCGCCGTCGGCGAGCTGGTCGGCGACCGCTGCCTGGGCGGCCGCGCGGGTGAGGGGCAGCTCGGCCCCGACGCCGCGGGAGTAGACGGCTGCCTCGTCGGCCTGGTTCGCGGCGGCCAGCGCGGCGCTGTCGCAGACCGACTGCACCTGCTGCTGCTCCAGGAACGCATCGGAGGCGGCGATGGCACCGAACACCATGAGGGCGGCCACGAGCCAGCAGACCAGCACGAACGGCAGCGTCGAGCCGCGCTGGCTATCGTCCTGACTGGGGTGCACGCCCGGGAGGGTAAGCACCCGGCGACGGTTGTCCACCACCTGTGGACACGATCTGTGGACAGTGTGGACAGCGGTTCACCCGACCCGGCGGTGCCGGGCACAGCCTGTGGACGACGCCGACGCCGGTCGCGCATCGATGGCCCGTCGTCGGACGGCAAGAGTCGGAGGTCGGCGGGTTATCGCGACACGGCTCGGGGTGACTGACGGTGTGATCAGAGTTGCGTCTGGTCACGACTCGGCGACTGTGACGGCGCGTCATCGCGCGAATGCTTGCCGCGACCCGTGACGGGAACGAATGTCTCCCGCGCGGTCCGTATTCGACGACGCTCTGCCCCCGCGCGTGGATGGCTGCCGCTACAGCCAGTCAGTCGTGCTCAGAGGGAGTCGCCATGAACAGCAGCATGCAGCGAGACGCGCAGTCGGCCCGAGGCGTGAAGTGGGGTCGCGGTGTGAAGTGGGGCCGCGGCGTCAAGTGGGGCCGCGGCATCTCCTGACCACGCTCGACGACGGTCGAGCCAGCGGGGCAGTCACTCGTAGGGGTGGCTGCCCCGACTCGTGTCAGAGGCTCGTCGCGCCGATGTCATGGGCGGGCGGGTCCTTTCTCCGAGGTCCGAAGAGGTCGTGGTGACCAAGGTCGCTGTTAGCCTTCGCCCGCCCATCGATCCGGGGAGTCCAGTGCAGGTGCCCGAGCAGGACGTACGCGAGCCTGCACGTCTACCGGTGACGACCCGTAGCCCCTGGGGCGTCGCCGTGATCGCCCTGGCGATCGCGGTGCCGCTCGGCGTGGCGGTCGTCGAGCGCGGCCCGCTCTCCGTGGACGTGCCGGTGCTCCTCGCGGTGTTCCTGACCGCGGTGGTCGCGGAGTGGGTGAACGTCCACATCGAGTTCCGGCACCACAGCTTCGTCAACTCGGCCAGCGAACTGGCGTTCGTCATCGCGCTGCTGGAGATCGGTGGCGTGTGGACCGCGGTCACGCGTGCCGCCGCGGTCGGCGTCGTGCTCGGCATCCAGCGGTTCTCGCGTGCCAAGCTCGTCTTCAACGTGGCCGTCGCGATCATCGACACCGCTGTGGCCGTCTTCGTGCTCGGACTGCTGCCTGTCGGGGACGTGACGGAACCGTGGACGTGGGTCTCGTGCCTGGTGGCGGTGTTCGCGGCGAACGCCGTCGCCGCTGTGATGGTGGCCGGCGCCATCGTCCTGACGCAGGGCTACTCCGGGCGCGCTCTGTGGACCAGTCTGTTCGTCCCCGTCGTCCTCGTCTCGCCGGTCGCCGTGCTGATCGGCCTGGCGATCCTGCTCCTCCTGCACGCGACCCCGTGGTCGTGGGTGATCATCGCCCCGCTCGCCGTGGCTCTCGTCCTGCTCTACCGCCGGTTCGCCGCGGTCACGCGCGAGGGGAACTCGCTGCAGCAGGTCTACGAGTTCGCCCGCCGGGTGGAGGAGGTGCGGCCCGACGAGGCCGGCACCCGCCAGATCGTGCAGGCCGTGCGCGAGCTGCTCAACGCCGAGCGCGTGGCGCTGTGGCTGCCGCCCTACCTCGACGAGGGCCCGCGGCTCGTCGTCGCCACGGAGAGCGGTGCCCACTGGTACGACGGGCCGGGGGATCCCGACGACCCGCTGCGCCGCCGGGCGGTCCTCTCCACCGACGGGGTCATCCAGGTCTGCGCCGCCCGTGCCGACCGGTCCGAGGCCGCGGCGCTGGCCCGCCGCGGCGTCTCGGACCTGCTGGGCGCCCCGGTGACGACGGCGGCCGGCGAGCCCGGCTACCTGGAGGTCTGCGACCGCCGCAGCGACCTGGTCACCTTCGGCACCAGCGAGCGCGGTGCGCTGGACTCGATGCTCACCCACGTCAACGCCGCCATCCGGCAGCAGCAGCTGCTCACCCGGATCCGCTTCGACGCCGACCACGACCGGCTCACCGGCCTGCCGAACCGGCAGCGACTCGCCGCCGAGATCGACCAGCTGCTCTCCGCGGTACCGGCCGGTGCCCGCGCCGGGCTCATCCTCGCCTCCCTCGGCAACTACGCCGACGTCACCGACACCCTCGGTCACGCGGCCAGTGACGAGCTGCTGCTGGTCACCGCCGGCCTGCTGCGCGAGCACGCCCCGCCGCGCGCACTGCTCGCCCGGATGGAGCGCGAGCAGTTCGCGGTCCTGCTGCCGGACCTCTCCCTGGCCGAGACAGAGCGGGCCGCGCGGCGGCTGCGCGAGGCCGCCGCCACGCGGGTCCGGGTCGCCGGCCTGGATCTCGAGGTCTCGCTCACCATCGGCGTCGTCGCCGCGCCGGTGCACGGCACCCAGGTCGGTGCGCTCATGCAGCGGGCGGACGTCGCCCTGCTCGCCGCCGGCGCCTCCGGCGGGGTGGCCAGCTACCACCCGGTCATGGACCAGCAGAGCCTGCGCCGCCTCCAGCTGGGGACCGAGCTGGAGCAGGCGATGGCGGACGGTCAGATCGAGGTGGTCTTCCAGCCGGTCATCGACGCCAAGAGCTCCGACATCGTGTCGGTGGAGACGCTGGTCCGCTGGACGCATCCGCGGTACGGCGCCGTGCCGCCGGAGGACGTCATCGGCCTCGCCGAGCAGATCGGCCGGATCGGGGCGCTCACCGACCACGTCCTCGACCTCGCGCTCGCCCGCTGCCGCCGTTGGCTGGACCAGGGGATCGCGCTCTCGGTCGCGGTGAACGTCTCGGCCCGCTCGCTGGCCGAGCCGGACCTGGTCGACCGGGTGCGCGCCGCCCTGGAGCGCCACCGCGTCCCGGGCGAGCTGCTCGTGCTCGAGCTCACCGAGAGCAGCGTCGTCGACGACGAGGTGCGTGAGAGCTCGGTCCTGGACGACCTCCACGACCTAGGTCTGCGGTTGTCGATGGACGACTTCGGCACCGGCTACTCGTCGCTGTCCCAGCTGCGGCAGCTGCCGATCGACGAAGTGAAGATCGACAAGTCCTTCGTGCTCACCATGGCCACCAGCCAGGGGGAGTCCTTCATCGCCCGCTCGATCATCGAGCTGGCGCACAACCTCGGGCTGTGCGTGGTCGCCGAGGGCGTCGAGGACGAGATGACGCGCAACCAGCTGACGGCCATGGGCTGCGACAAGCTGCAGGGCTTCCTGATCAGCCGGCCGCTGCCCGAGGACCGGCTGGAGAAGTGGCTGCTGGCGCGCACGGGCGTCCGGTCGGCCGTGCCGGGAGCCACCCACCGCCGGCTGTTCGTCCGGACCTGAAGAAGGACCCCGCGCCCCACCACCACTCGCGAGCTCGCGGCGGGGCCCTGACGCGGGGCCGTTCCAGCACGTCGCGGGGCTCGGGGCGGCGGGGCCCTGACGCGGGGCCGTTCCAGCACGTCGCGGGGCTCGCGGCGGGCCCCTGCAGGGAGGCCGAAGGCGTCATGTACAGTTCTCAACGGCTCTTCGAGAACGCCCCTTTAGCTCAGTCGGCAGAGCGTCTCCATGGTAAGGAGAAGGTCTACGGTTCGATTCCGTAAAGGGGCTCTGGCAGTAAGCTGACCGGCCGGTCCTGTCGCGAGACCGGGCCGCACGGTCGTCCCGGCGGTGTAGCTCAGCCTGGTAGAGCAAGCGGCTCATAATCGCTGTGTCACCGGTTCAAGTCCGGTCACCGCTACTCCCGACGGACCCGGCACTTCCGGGTCCGTCGTCGTGTCGGCACTCGCCGGCGCGGCACCAGGTCCCGGTTCCGGGGCCTGTCCGACAAGGCTAGGAGCGCTCCTGTGGCAGCCACCGACGTCCGTCCGAAGATCACCCTGGCCTGCCAGGAGTGCAAGAACCGCAACTACATCACCCGCAAGAACCGGCGGAACGACCCCGACCGGCTCGAGCTGAAGAAGTACTGCCCGCGCGACCGCAAGCACACGCTGCACCGCGAGACCCGCTGACGGTCGACGGCTGCTGAGCGAGGGCGGGAGCATGACGCTGGACCGGGAACTGGTCGGGCGCAGCTACCCGCCCTCTGCCGTCTACGAGGTCGGTCGCGCCAAGATCGCGGAGTTCGCCGCCGCGGTGGGCGCCGACGATCCGGTGCACCGCGACCCGGAGGCCGCCCGCGCCGTGGGCCACCCCGACGTGGTGGCGCCGCCCACGTTCGCCATCGTGGTGAGCCTGGAAGCGGCGTTCGTGGTGCTCGGCGATCCCGAGGTGGGGCTCGACTACAGCCGGGTGGTGCACGGGGAGCAGAAGTTCGCCCACCACCGCCCGATCCGGGCCGGCGACCGGCTGGTCGCCACCACGACCATCGACGCCGCACGGAGCGTCGCCGGCAACGACCTGCTGACCGCCCGGGTGGAGCTCGCCACCGAGGACGGCGAGGCCGTCTGCACGGCCGTGTCGATGCTCGTCGCCCGCGGCAGCGGGGGGGATGCCGCGTGAGCGAGCGTCCGTCCGACATCGCCGTCGGAACCGAGCTGCCCGAGTTCGTCGCCCGGCTCACCCGCGCGGACCTCGTCCGCTACGCGGGCGCGTCCGGCGACTTCAACCCGATCCACTGGAGCGACCGGGTGGCGGCCTCCGTCGGCCTGCCGGGCGTCATCGCCCACGGCATGCTCACCATGGGCGTCGCCGCCCGTGCGGTCACCACCTGGACCGGCGACCCGACAGCCCTGCTCGAGTACCACGTCCGGTTCGGCCGTCCGGTCGTCGTCCCCGACGACGACCAGGGCGCCGAGGTGACGATCCGCGGCAAGGTCGGGGCACTGCTCGACGACGGGCGGGTCCGCGTGGACCTGACCGTCACGACCGAGGGGGAGAAGGTGCTCTCCCTGGCGCGCGCGATCGTCCGCCTGCGGTGACCGCACGGGCGCACGGGCTCTCCGCGGCCGCCGTCCTGCTGGTGCTGCTCCCCGGGTGCACCTCCTTCGCCGACGGCGTCGCCGCCGATCGGGCGGCGGCCCCGTCGGCCGGGCAGCCGGACCCGGAGCAGGCGTGTCCGGACGAGCGGGCCGAGCCCGACCCGGACCGGCCGCGCATCGCGCTGGACCTGCGGCTCCATGACGACCGGCGCACGGTCACCGGCACCGAGGCGGTCACCTTCACCCCGGACCGCCCGACCGACGAGCTGGTGTTCCGGCTGGTGCCCAACCAGCACGGTTCCTCGCGCGAGGTCCTCGTGCACGAGGTGGCGCACGTGGTGCTACGGGATGGTCGGCACCTCGCAGTTCCGTGACCCCTGGCTGGACGAGGCGTTCGCCACCTACGCCGAGGCCGTGGCGAACCCGTCGTCCGCGCGAGGGCTGGAGTTCGCCGGCGGTATCCACGGCGACGTCGGCGCGGCGATGGACGAGTTCCGCACCCAGCAGCACGCCGCCCGGGTGTACGGCAGGGGCGGGGCCACCCTGCTCGCCGCGCGGGAGGCCGCCGACGCCTTCGACGAGGCCCTGCGCTGCTACGTCGACGCGTCGGCGTGGAGCATCGCGACACCGGAGGACGTGGGGGCGACCCTGGCGGACCTGCCCGCGGCGGCCGACGTGCTCGTCCGGGCGGGAGCGTTGGACGAGCACGACCTCCCGGACTGTCCAGAAGCCGGTCGCGGCCCCGTCCCGAGGCTCGCCCCGAGCGTGCGAGGCGTGCGGTGGACGGGGTCCTTGTTCAGCCCGCCTGGCCCAGCAGTCGCTGCATCCGGCTGACGCCCTCGACGAGGTCGTCGTCGCCCAGCGCGTAGGACATCCGCACGTACCCGGGCGTGCCGAACGCCTCCCCGGGCACGACGGCGACCTCGGCCTCCTCGAGGATCAGCTCGGCCAGCTCGGCGCTGGTCCCGGCGGTCCGGCCGGCGATGGGGCGGCCGAGCAGTCCCTTCACCGACGGGTAGACGTAGAACGCCCCCTGCGGCTCGGGGCACGCCACCCCGGGGATCTCCCGCAGCATCGAGACGATGGTCTGCCGGCGCCGGTCGAAGGCGTCGCGCATGGTGGCCGCAGCCGCGAGGTCACCGGTCAGCGCGGCCACCGCGGCGGCCTGCGAGACGTTCGCGACGTTCGACGTCGCGTGTGACTGGAGGTTGGTCGCGGCCTTCACCACGTCGGCCGGGCCGATGAGCCAGCCGACCCGCCAGCCGGTCATCGCGTACGTCTTCGCGACCCCGTTCACCACCACGCACCGACCGGCCAGTTCGGGCACCAGCACCGGCATCGACGGGGCGGTGGCCCCGCCGTAGGTGAGGTGCTCGTAGATCTCGTCGGTGAGCACCCACAGCCCGTGCTCCACGGCCCAGCGGCCGATCTCCTCGACCTGCTCGGCGGGGTACACCGCCCCCGTCGGGTTCGACGGCGAGCAGAAGAGCAGCACCTTGGTGCGCGGCGTGCGTGCCGCCTCGAGCTGGGCCGCCGAGACCAGGTAGCCGCTCTGCTCGTCCGCCACGACAGGGACGGGCACACCGCCGGCCAGCCGGATCGCCTCGGGGTAGGTCGTCCAGTAGGGCGCCGGCAGGAGCACCTCGTCACCCGGGTCGAGCATGGTGGCCAGTGCCTCGTAGACGGCCTGCTTGCCGCCGTTGGTCACCAGGACCTGCCCGGCCGTCACCTGCAGGCCGGAGTCCCGCGCCGTCTTGGCGACGATGGCCTCCTTGAGCGCCGGCAGACCGCCCGCGGGGGTGTACCGGTGCATCGCCGGAGTACGGGCGGCGGCGATCGCCGCCTCCACGATGTAGTCGGGCGTGGGGAAGTCCGGTTCCCCGGCGCCGAACCCGATCACCGGCTTGCCGGCCGCCTTGAGCGCCTTCGCCTTCGCATCCACCGCGAGCGTCGCGGACTCGGCGATGGCGCCGACGCGGCGGGAGATCCGCCGCTCGGTGACTGACGACTCGGTCGGGTGGGCGGCGGACTCCGGGCTGGAGGCGGCGGTCATGGGGTGGGTGGGCATGAGGGCATCGTGTCAAAGACCCCGCGCCGGCGGGGGTCTGCCCGCTGCTCGGCCACCGTGGAGGTAGCCGGTCGGCGGGACGTTGGCTGCCCGCCTCGCCGGTCCCGTACACTGGCGGCACCGGGGCAGCTGACCCCGCCACCGGCGTGCCCCGGATCCTGCTCGAGGAATCCTGCGCGCCCGTGGCGGACCGGCCGCCCCGGACGGCCCCGTCCCGGGTCCCGCCCTGAGCTTGCGAAGGGTGGGGAGGAAGGGGTCCTTCAAGGGGTGTAGCTCAATTGGCAGAGCAGCGGTCTCCAAAACCGCAGGCTGCAGGTTCAAGTCCTGTCACCCCTGCCAGCAGGACACGGCACCACCGACCGACGGCCCTCGCGGGAGAGGCCACCACGACGAGGCGAGCGAGGCCCAGTGAGCGACGAGAAGCCGGACCGCGAGGACGACGTCCGCGCCTCCGACGCCGACCTCACCGACGAGCAGCTCGACGCTGAGGCGCCGGGTGTCGACGACGCCGCCGCGCTCGAGGCCGCCGAGGACGACGTGGCCGGCGAGGCCGAGTCCGACGAGGACAAGGTCGTCGCGGGCCGTACGGGTGACCAGCACGGCCGCCGCCGGGGGCGGATCACCGCCGGCGCCGACGACGAGGACGACGAGCCGGTGGCCGGCACTCGCCGCGCCGCACGCCAGGTGGCCGGCCCCGTCCGTGACGGCGGAGGGACGCGGTCGCGGACCGCGGCGCAGCGGGCGCGGGCCGAGGAGATGCGGCCGCGACGGTCGCTCATGCGGTTCCTGCGCGAGGTCGTCGCCGAACTCCGCAAGGTGATCTGGCCGGGTCGCCGCGAGCTGATCACCTACACCACCGTGGTCATCGTGTTCGTGGCGTTCATCGTCGCGCTCGTGGCCGGCCTGGACCTGATCTTCGCACGAGGCGTGATCGCCGTCTTCGGCTGACCCGCTCGTCGCGCCTGAACGCCCCCTGACTAGGAAGAGACCCCTCTGTGACCGACCCCCGCGAGCCCTTCGAGACCGACAGTGCGGTCGAAGGCATCGATCTGGACGACGCCCGCTTCGAAGCGCGCGGCACCGCCGACGTCGAGACCGGTGCCGGTGAGACCGGCGCCGCCGAGGGGTCCAGCGACACCGCCGACCTCGCCGCCGGCGCCCTGGTCGAGGACGGGGAGGCCGCCGACGTCGCTCCGGAGATCGAGAGCGGGAACCCCGACACCCTCGTGACCGACCCGCTGGCGGCTCCGGCCCCCGACTCCGACCTGACGGTGGAGGAGGAGGACGAGGACCCCGCAGAGGCGATGAAGAAGGCCCTGCGGATCGCCCCGGGCGACTGGTACGTCGTCCACTCGTACGCCGGCTACGAGAACAAGGTGAAGACCAACCTCGAGGCGCGCATCCAGTCCCTGGACGTCGAGGAGTACATCTACCAGATCGAGGTGCCCACCGAGGAGGTCACCGAGATCAAGAACGGCAAGCGGTCGCAGGTCAACCGCAAGGTCCTGCCGGGCTACCTGCTGGTGCGCATGGAGCTCAACGACGAGTCGTGGGGTGCGGTCCGCAACACCCCCGGCGTCACCGGGTTCGTGGGCGCCACCTCCCGGCCCTCGCCGCTGACCCTCGACGAGGTCGTCAAGATCCTCGTGCCGGCGACCACGCCGCAGGCCCCCCGGACCACCGAGGCCGCTGCCGCGACGGGTGGCGGTGCGGTGGCCACGCCCGCCCCCGTCGTCGACTTCGAGGTCGGCGAGTCGGTCACCGTCATGGACGGGCCGTTCGCCACGTTGCCCGCCACCATCAACGAGATCAACGCCGAGCAGCAGAAGCTGCAGGTGCTGGTCTCCATCTTCGGCCGCGAGACACCCGTCGAGCTGTCGTTCAACCAGGTCAGCAAGATCTAGGACCCCCTCGCCCCCCACGCCTCGCCCGCTCGGCGCGGGCCCCTGCGAGGGGGCCTTCCAGCCAAGACCACAGCCATACGTCACGACACAGAAGGAAAGTCATGCCCCCCAGGAAGCGGTTGACCGCGGTCATCAAGCTCCAGATCAAGGCCGGTGCGGCCACCCCCGCGCCGCCCGTGGGTCCGGCGCTCGGCCAGCACGGCGTCAACATCATGGAGTTCTGCAAGGCCTACAACGCGGCGACCGAGTCGCAGCGCGGCGACGTCGTGCCGGTCGAGATCTCGGTCTTCGAGGACCGGTCGTTCACGTTCGTCACCAAGACCCCGCCGGCTGCGCGCATGCTGCTCAAGGCCGCCGGTGTCGAGAAGGGCTCGGGCGAGCCGCACAAGACCAAGGTCGCCACGGTCACCCGTGACCAGGTCCGCGAGATCGCCCAGACGAAGATGGTCGATCTCAACGCCAACGACCTCGAGCAGGCCGAGAAGATCATCGCCGGCACCGCCCGGTCGATGGGGATCACCGTCCAGTAAGGGGACCCCTTCGCCCCCACCGTCCGCACGCTCACGGCGGGGCCCTGCGAAGGGGCCGTTCCAGCACGTCACCAGTGGGAGGGCCGTCGCCGGCCCGGGCACCACGCAACCGGGGCACACGCCTCCGGAGAGGAAGCATCATGGCGAAGCACGGCAAGAAGTTCCGCGCCGCGGCCGGGAAGGTCGACCGCGACAACCTGTACAGCCCGCTCCAGGCGGCCTCGCTGGCCAAGGAGACGTCGACGACCGCCTACGACGCCACCGTCGAGGTCGCCATGCGCCTGGGCGTCGACCCGCGCAAGGCCGACCAGATGGTCCGTGGCACGGTCAACCTGCCGCACGGCACCGGCAAGACCGCCCGCGTCATCGTCTTCGCGACCGGTGACAAGGCCGCCGAGGCCGAGGCCGCCGGCGCCGACGTCGTCGGCTCCGACGACCTGATCGAGCGGATACAGGGCGGCTTCCTGGACTTCGATGCGGCGATCGCCACGCCCGACCAGATGGCCAAGGTCGGCCGGATCGCGCGCATCCTCGGCCCCCGTGGCCTGATGCCGAACCCGAAGACCGGCACCGTGACCCCCGACGTCACCAAGGCCGTCAACGACATCAAGGGCGGGAAGATCAACTTCCGCGTCGACAAGCAGGCGAACCTGCACCTGGTCATCGGCAAGGCGTCGTTCGACGAGGCCAGACTGGTCGAGAACTACGCCGCTGCCCTCGACGAGGTCCTCCGCGCCAAGCCGTCCTCGGCCAAGGGTCGGTACCTCAAGAAGGTCACCATCTCCACCACCATGGGCCCCGGCATCCCGGTCGACCCGAACCGCACCCGGAACCTGACGGTGGACGAGCCAAGCAGCTGATGATCAGGTGACCTGGTCGTTCCGGGTCCTGGCTCACCGTCGACAGTGAGCCAGGACCCCGCCAGGTGAGCCAGGACGGCCTCGCTGCGCACCCGCGCGGCGGGGCCGTCGTCGTATGGCGTACGCTCGTCACCGTTCCCCCCAAGACCGTTGGTCGTCGCACGTCCGCGTGCGATCGAAGGTCCCGGAGTTCCGGGCGACCCGCGCAGGAGGACGGTTCGATCGACGGGCGTCGGTAGCACCACACCGGGCCCCGTCCCTCGCCCCGTGCGCCCTGCGCCGGGGCGTTCCTCGTCTCCGGGGGTCGTTGATCGCCCGCAGTCGCGCAACGGCCGGTGGTCGCCCGACAGACGAGAGGAGGCCCATGCCCACGCAGGCGAAGGCCGCGGTGATCGACGAGATCACCGAGCGGTTCCAGAACTCGAGTGCAGCGGTGCTCACCGAGTACCGCGGGCTGACCGTGGCGCAGCTGACCCAGCTGCGCCGTTCCCTCGGTGAGGGCAGCAGCTACGCCGTCGTCAAGAACACCCTGACGAAGCGTGCGGCGGACTCGGTCGGCTTCTCCGACCTCGGCCCGCTGCTCACCGGCCCCACCGCGATCGCCTTCATCGAGGGCGACCCGGTGAACGCCGCCAAGGCCATCCGTGACTTCGCGCGCGCCAACCCGCTGCTCGTCGTCAAGGGCGGCGTGGTTGAGGGCCGCACGGTCGACGCCGCCGAGGTCACCCGCCTCGCCGACGTCGAGAGCCGTGAGGTACTCCTGGCCAAGCTGGCCGGCGCGATGAAGGGCAACCTGACCAAGGCCGCCGGGCTGTTCCAGGCCCCGCTGTCGCAGGTCGCCCGCCTGGCCGCCGCGCTGCAGGAGAAGAAGGCCGCCGACGCACCGGCTGCCGAGGCTCCCGCTGCCGCCGACACCGCTGCTGCTGACACCACCCCCGACACGGCCGCCCAGGCCACCGATTCGCCGGCCGCCGACGCGGCCAGCGACGACTGATCCCAGAAGGAGACACCATGGCCAAGCTTTCCAGCGCCGAGCTGCTCGACGCGTTCAAGGAGATGACCCTCCTCGAGCTGTCCGACTTCGTGAAGCAGTTCGAGGAGACCTTCGACGTCACCGCTGCTGCGCCGGTCGCCGTCGCGGCGGCCCCGGCCGCCGGTGGAGGTGGCGGCGACGCCGCCGCCGCCGAGGAGCAGGACGAGTTCGATGTCATCCTCGAGGCTGCCGGCGACAAGAAGATCCAGGTCATCAAGGAGGTGCGCGGCCTGACCTCGCTCGGCCTCAAGGAGGCCAAGGACCTGGTCGACAACGCGCCCAAGCCGGTCCTGGAGAAGGTCGCCAAGGACGCCGCCGAGAAGGCCAAGGCCGCTCTCGAGGGCGCCGGCGCCACCGTCACCGTCAAGTGACACCCTCCCCGGCCTGAGCCGGGGAACGCACCACCCCGCACAGGGGCCGCCCTCATCCAGGAGGGCGGCCCCTGTCGCATGTCCGGGTGGTTTCGGCCGAAAGGTGCGAGACCGGGGTCACGGAAACCACGTGACACACGTAACCTCCTGTCCCGCCATTCGTTACTGGCCGGTAGGAGAGCGGGGTCGCCGCGCTCCGGCTACGAAGTTGATCGTGGTCCCGCACACTTCCGGGGCTCGCCACGGCGGCGGGACCGACCGGACGTGAGATCGGAACGGGGAGGCAGGACACTCGTGGGCGTCGCAGTCGAGGTCTCGGGGCTGACCAAGTCGTTCGGCAGCCAGAACATCTGGAGCGACGTCACGCTCACCCTGCCGCCGGGGGAGATCTCCGTCCTGCTCGGCCCCTCCGGCACCGGCAAGTCGGTGTTCCTCAAGTCGCTCGTCGGGCTGCTCAAGCCCGAGCGCGGCTCCATCGTCATCAACGACACCGACATCGTCCGCACCAGCGAGCACAGGCTCTACGAGGTACGGAAGCTCTTCGGCGTGCTGTTCCAGGACGGCGCCCTGTTCGGCTCGATGAACCTGTTCGACAACATCGCCTTCCCGCTGCGCGAGCACACCAGGAAGAGCGAGTCGGAGATCCGCAGCATCGTCCTCGAGAAGATGGACATGGTGGGTCTGCAGGGGGCCGAGGGAAAGCTCCCGGGGGAGATCTCCGGCGGTATGCGCAAGCGCGCCGGCCTGGCCCGCGCCCTGGTGCTCGACCCGGAGATCATCCTGTTCGACGAGCCCGACTCCGGCCTGGACCCGGTCCGCGTGGCCTACCTCAACCAGCTGATCGTCGACCTCAACGCCCAGATCGACGCCACCTTCCTCATCGTCACCCACGACATCGGCACCGCCCGCACCGTGCCCGACAACCTGGGCCTGCTCTTCCGCCGCAACCTGGTCATGTTCGGCCCGCGCGAGCAGCTGCTCACCTCGCAGGAGCCCGTCGTCCGGCAGTTCCTCAACGGCCGTCGCGAGGGCCCCATCGGGATGAGCGAGGAGAAGGACGTCGCCCAGGTGGAGGCCGAGATGGCCGCACTCGAGGCCCGCGGCGGCGACCGGCACAACGGCGTGGGGCCGAAGGGCGCCTCCGGGGGCGACGCCGTACCGCCGCAGCTCGAGCCCACGCCGGGCCTGCCAGAGCGCAAGGCAGCCCGCCGGCGGCAGGAGCGGGTGGCGCGCATGCTGCACGAGTTCGACCCGCAGACCGCCGAGGCGATCCGCGCCTCGCTGCCCGAGGACCTGCTGGCGCAGGTGGACGCCGGCGCCTACACGCCCACGCGGGGCTCCGGCGGGCGGCACTGGGCCCCCGAGCTCGACGCGATGCCGGCCGGCTCGACCGCCACGGCCGTCCTGCCCCGGTCCGGGGGTGAGGTGTGACCGCCACCGAGAGGCCGAAGGCCCCCGGCCTGCTCGACGGGAAGTTCTCGCCCACCCGCCCGCTGGCGGCCAGCGGCAACCTGTTCGCCTTCGCGCTCGACGTGCTCAGGGCGCTGCCCAGGCGGCCCTTCCAGATCCGGGAGTTCATCCAGCAGACCTGGTTCGTCGCCAGTGTCACCATCCTGCCGACGGCGCTGGTCGCGATCCCCTTCGGCGCGGTCATCGCCCTCCAGCTCGGCTCCCTGACCCGGCAGCTCGGTGCCCAGTCCTTCACCGGTTCCGCCTCCGTCCTCGCGGTCCTCCGCGAGGCGAGCCCGATCGTGACCGCGCTGCTGATCGCCGGGGCCGGGGGATCGGCCATCTGCGCCGACCTGGGCGCGCGCAAGATCCGCGACGAGATCGACGCGATGGAGGTCCTCGGCATCAGCCCGATCCAGCGGCTGGTCGTCCCGCGGGTGCTCGCCTCGATGCTCGTGGCCGTGCTGCTCAACGGCCTGGTCAGCGTGGTCGGCGTCGCCGGCGGCTATTTCTTCAACGTCATCCTCCAGGGCGGCACGCCCGGGGCCTATCTGGCGTCGTTCAGCGCACTCGCCCAGGTCGCGGACTTCTGGTCCGGCGAGATCAAGGCACTGATCTTCGGGTTGATCGCCGCCGTCGTTGCCTCGTACAAGGGCCTGCGCGCCGGAGGGGGGCCCAAGGGCGTGGGCGACGCGGTGAACCAGGCCGTCGTCATCACGTTCCTGCTCCTCTTCGCGGTGAACTTCGTGATCACGGCGATCTACTTCCAGCTCGTGCCACCGAAGGGGCAGTGATGGCGCTGCTCTCTCCGGTCGACCGCATCCGGGTCGGTGCGCGACGGTTCGCGAGGGTCGTCTACCGCCGCCCCCTCGACACCCTCGACGACCTCGGTGACCAGCTCGGCTTCTACGGCCGGGCGCTCGGCTGGGCGCCGCGGACGCTGCGGCGCTACAAGCGGGAGACGTTCCGCCTGCTCGCCGAGGTGACCTTCGGGACCGGCGCGCTGGCCGTCATCGGCGGCACGGTCGGCGTCATCGCCTTCCTCTCCTTCTTCACCGGCACCGAGGTGGGGCTGCAGGGCTACGCGGCCCTCGACCAGCTCGGGACGTCGGCGTTCACCGGATTCCTCTCGGCGTACTTCAACACCCGGGAGATCGCACCGCTGGTGGCCGGCCTGGCGCTGTCGGCGACGGTCGGCTGCGGCTTCACCGCGCAGATCGGCGCCATGCGGATCAACGAGGAGATCGACGCCCTCGAGGTCATGGGGGTGCCGTCGCTGCCCTTCCTCGTGACGACCCGCATCATCGCCGGCTTCGTCGCCGTCATCCCGCTGTACGTCCTGGGGCTGCTGACCAGCTACTTCGCGACGCGCACCATCGCGACCCAGGCCTTCGGGCAGTCCACGGGCACCTACGACCACTACTTCAACCTGTTCCTGCCACCGGAGGACGTCCTCTGGTCGTTCCTGAAGGTCCTCGTCTTCGCCGTGGTGATCATCCTGACCCACTGCTACTACGGCTACCGGGCGAGCGGTGGCCCGGCGGGTGTCGGGCTGGCCGTCGGCCGCGCGGTGCGGTTCTCGATCGTTGCCATCAACATCATCGACCTGTTCCTGTCCCTGGCCATCTGGGGATCGACCACGACCGTCCGGATCGCGGGGTGAACGAACGATGAGCACGAAGATCCGGATGCGACTCCAGGGCCTGGCCTTCCTCGTGGTCCTGGCGCTCCTGCTGGGGCTGTCGGTGGCGGTCTACAACAAGGCCTTCACCGAGGTCGCTCGCGT
Source organism: Blastococcus capsensis (assembly GCF_030165005.1). Classification (GTDB taxonomy): domain Bacteria; phylum Actinomycetota; class Actinomycetes; order Mycobacteriales; family Geodermatophilaceae; genus Blastococcus; species Blastococcus capsensis. Next base: position 265,774 of record NZ_JASNNW010000006.1, on the reverse strand, counting down.
CACGCTGCAGACCGACACCGCCGGCAACCAGCTGCAGGAGGCCTCGGACGTCAAGGTCCGCGGCGTCATCGTCGGGGACGTCCGGGAGGTGGAGGCCAGCGCCGAGGGGGCCACCATCGAGCTGGCCATCGACCCGGAGCACCTCGACCAGATCCCGGCCGACGTGACCGCGCGGCTGCTGCCGAAGACGCTGTTCGGCGAGCGCTACGTCTCGCTCGAGCTGCCCGAGGACGTCGGCGACGAGCGGCTGGCCGACGGCGACGTCATCGGTCAGGACCGCACCAGCAACGCCATCGAGCTGCAGCGGGTCATCGACGACACGCTGCCGCTGCTGCAGGCGGTGCACCCCGACGACCTCTCCTTCACCCTCGGCGCCGTGGCCGATGCCCTGCGCGGTCGCGGGGACGCGCTCGGCGCCAACCTGGCCGCGACCGGGGACTACTTCGGGGAGATCAACACCGTGCTCCCCGAACTCCAGGCCGACATCTCGGGTCTGGCGGACTTCGCCGAGACGTACGAGGGTGCCGCCGACGACCTGCTCGCGGTGCTCGACAACCTGGCCGTGACCAACCGGACGGTCGTGGACCAGGCCGAGCAGCTGCGCCGCACCTTCACGGTCGGAACCAGCTCGGCCGGCGTCACGGCGGACTTCCTGGAGCGGAACGAGCGCAACCTGATCTCGCTGGCGGAGACGTCGCGGCCGGTGCTCGGGCTGTTCGCCGAGTACTCGCCGATCTACCCGTGCCTCCTGGAGGGCCTGACCCGTTCGGTGCCCCGCATCGGCGAGACCTTCGGGGCCGACGGCGACCCGGCACTGAACCTGAACATCGCGTTCACGTTCCCACCGCGGAACCCGTACCTGCCCGGCGACCAGCCGGTCTACGCCGACACCGCGCCCCCCGACTGCCTGGGGCTGGACGACATCGACGCCGAGATCGCCCAGGCCCAGGCGGGGGAGTACTACTGCCCGTACCCGCCCGACGACGGCGTCCAGTCACCCGAGAGCGCGGAACGGCCCCAGCCCGCCTGCTACCGCGGCGGAGCCGACGACGGCGGCAACCCGGACAACGTGCCGCGCACCCAGGCGGGGCGGTCGCTGCCCGACGTGCTCGCCGGCTCGACCGCCGAGCTCGACTTCGTGCGCAGCATCCTCGCGTACCAGACAGGTGCCGACCCCGGGGACGTCTCCGATCTCGGCGCCGCCACCCTGGCTCCGATCCTGCGCGGGAAGAGCGTGATGCTGCGATGAAGGGCCAGTTCCGCGGCCTCGGCGGGCCGCTGGGAAAGCTGGTGGCGTTCGCGGTGGTCACCATGATGGCGGCGTACGTGCTCATCTCCACCATCACCAACGCCGGCTACGGCGAGCAGCTGACCTACCGGGCGCAGTTCACCGACGTCGCCGGACTGGTGGAGGGCGACGAGGTCCGCATCGCCGGCGTGCGTGTCGGCCAGGTGGCCGGCATCGGCCTGGGTGAGGGCACGGACCGCCCGGTGGCCGAGGTGGAGCTGGAGGTCAGTGCCGACGTCCCGCTCCCGAAGGCGGTCGAGGCGACCATCCGCTACCGCAACCTGGTGGGGCAGCGGTACGTCGCGCTCACCGAGGGGGAGGGCTCGGGTGGGGAGACCCTCGAGGAGGGGGCGGTCATCCCGCTGGCCCGGACGACGAGCGCCCTGGACCTCACGGTGCTGTTCGGCGGCTTCCAGCCACTCCTGCAGGCGCTCTCCGCGGCGGACGTGAACCGGGTCTCGTTCGAGATCATCCAGGTATTCCAGGGCGAGGGCGGGACCGTCGAGAGCCTGCTGGCGCACGTCGGCTCGCTGACCAGCAGCCTCGCCGACCGGGACCAGGTGATCGGCAACGTGATCGACAACCTCACGACCGTGATGGGCACGCTGGCGGCCCGGGACCAGCAGCTGTCGAACCTGGTGGTGAGCCTCCAGCAGTTCGTCACCGGTCTGGCCGGTGACCGGGAGGTCATCTTCGACTCCCTGCAGACCATCGACGAGCTCGCGGTGGCCACCAGCGGCTTCCTGCAGGAGGCGCGGGCGCCGCTGACCGCCGACATCCAGGCCCTCGATGCCCTGGCCGGGAACCTGGCCGACACCGGCGACGTGGTGGAGCGCTTCCTGCAGACGGCGCCGGCCAAGCTCGACCTCACGACGCGCACCGCCATCAACGGCAGCTGGTTCAACTTCTTCATGTGCCGTGCCGGTGGAACGGTCACCCTGCCCGCCACCCCGCTCGACCCGGACGGGCAGCCGGTGGCCCGGGCGTTCGAGTTCGAGAGCGGCGCAGAGGGGTGCAGCTGATGGCCCGCCAGTCCAGGAACTTCCGGGACCGCAACCCGGTGACCATCGGTGCGGTCAGCCTGGGCCTCATCGCCGTCCTGGTGTTCCTGGCCTTCAACGCGCAGTCCCTGCCGCTGATCGGGGGCGGCACCGTCTACCGGGCGCAGTTCTCCGAGGCCGCCGGCCTCCAGGCCGACGACCCGGTGCGGGTCGCGGGGGTCAAGGTCGGCACGGTCGAGAGCCTCGCCCTTGAGGACGGTGCCGTGACCGTCGAGTTCCGGGTGAAGGACGCCTTCGTCGGGGACCGCTCGGAGGCGGCGATCAAGATCGAGACGGTGCTCGGTGCCAAGTACGTGGCGCTGGTCCCGCGGGGTTCCCAGGCACTCGATCCCGAGGAGCGCATCCCGCTGGAGCGGACGGCGTCGCCGTACGACGTCGTCGAGGCCTTCGCCGATCTCTCCTCCACGGTTCAGGAGGTCGACACCGCACAGCTCGCCGCCAGCTTCGAGGTGCTGGCGGAGACCTTCGCCGAGACCCCGGAGGAGGTGCGGACCTCGCTCCAGGGGCTGGCCAGGCTGTCGGACACCATCGCCTCCCGCGACGCGCAGCTGCGGGAGCTGCTGGGGGCGACCCGTCAGGTGACCCAGGTGCTCGCCGACCGCAACGGGGAGTTCACCCAGCTGATCCTCGACTCCAACACCCTGCTCGCCGAGGTGCAGGAGCGGCGCGAGCTGATCGACTCGATCCTGACCAGCACCCAGGAGCTCGCCCGTCAGCTCTCCGGGCTGGTCGACGACAACCGCGAGGCGCTGACGCCGGCGCTGCAGCAGCTGTCCCGGGTCACCGACATCCTGTCGCGCAACCGGGCCGCGCTGGCCCAGACGGTGAAAGAGCTGGCGCCCTTCGTCCGGGTCTTCACCAACACGCTCGGCAACGGGCGCTGGTTCGACAGCTTCGTCAACGACCTGCTGCCCACCATCGTGGGCACGGCCGCCTGCACGGCGGCCGGCACGTCCGTGACCGGCTGCACCCCGGGAGGACAGGAATGAGCGGCGCCCTGCAGCGCGGTGTCGCGCTGGCTGCGGCCCTGGTGCTCCTGGTCGCGCTCGGCTGGACGGTCCTGCGCCCGGCCGGCCAGTACCGGGTGACCGCCTGGTTCACCGAGACTGTCGGCCTCTACCCCGGGTCGGACGTCCGGGTGCTCGGCATCCCGATCGGCACCGTCGACGACATCGAGCCGCTGGGCGACAAGGTCCGGGTGGAGATGAGCATCGACGACGACTACGACGTTCCCGCCGAGGCCGACGCGATCGTCCTGGCGCCGTCCCTGGTGTCCGACCGGTACGTGCAGCTGGCGCCGGTCTACGACGGCGGCCCCACCATGGGCGACGGCGCGGAGATCCCGCTGGACCGCACCGCCATCCCGGTGGAGCTCGACGCCGTCTACGGCGCCCTGGACGAACTGTCCGCCGCGCTGGGGCCCGACGGGGCCAACCGGAACGGCGCGTTGTCGGACCTCGTCGACGTCGGGGCGGCCAACCTGGAGGGCAACGGTGCGGCGCTGAACCGCACCCTCACCGGGTTCTCCCAGGCCGTGGAGACCCTCGCGGAGAACCGCGACGACCTGTTCGGCTCGTTGGAGAACCTGCAGACCTTCACCTCGGCGCTGGCCACGATCGACGCGCAGGTCGGCCAGTTCAACGCGAACATGGCTGCGGTGGCCGATCTGCTGGCCAGCGAGCGGCAGGACCTGCAGGAGGCCGTCGCGCTGCTCACCGACGCCCTGGGGAACGTCGCCGGGTTCGTGCGGGACAACACCACGCTGCTCACCACGAACGTCGACCGGCTGGCCGACGTGACCCTGGTCCTGGTGCAGCAGCGGGCCAAGCTCGCCGAGGTGCTCGACGTGGCTCCGGCCGCGCTGGGCAACCTGGCGCGGGCCTACAACCCCGACTACGGCACCCTCGACACGCGGGACAACGGGCTGGGCTCGCTCAACGCCGAGGTGGTCGTCTGCGGCGTCCTCGCCCAGGTGGGCCGGGTGGACCTGACGGCCGACCTGCCGCTGCCGGTCGACCCCACCGCGCCGCTGCGCGATGCGACCCAGCAGATCTGCGCGCGGCTGCTCTCCGGGGACGCGAACGCCGACGGCAGCCTCGACGACCTGAACGGCAACGGGCAGCCCGACTACGAGGAGCTCCGGCGGGCCCTCCTGGGCGCCGCGGGTGGTGGCGGTGGTGGGGGCAGCCTGCTGCCGGGCCTGGTGCCGGTCTCCCCGGTGGGTGCCCGATGAGCCGGCGGCTGCACCGCGCGGTCGCACTGGCGGCCGCGACCGTGCTGCTGGGCGGCTGCGGCTTCCGGGGGGCCTACTCGTTCGACCTGCCCGGAGGGGCCGACACCGGCGACGACCCCTACACGGTCGAGATCGAGTTCCTCGACGTCCTCGACCTCGTGCCGCAGTCCGGCGTGCGGGTCGCCGACGTGCCGGTCGGCCAGGTGGGCTCCATCGAGCTGGACGAGGAGAACTGGACCGCGGTCGTGACGGTCGAGGTCAACGGCAACGTCGACCTGCCGGCCAACGCGGTCGCGGCGATCCAGCAGTCGTCGCTGCTCGGCGAGAAGTACGTGGAGCTGGCTCCCCCCGGCAACCAGGAACCGGAGGGCAGCCTGCGGGAGGAGCCCCGGATCCCGCTCGAGCGCACGAACCGGAACGTCGAGGTGGAGGAGCTGCTCGGTGCGCTGTCGCTCGTGCTCAACGGCGGCGGGCTGACCCAGCTCCAGACGATCAACCGCGAGCTCGGGAACGCGCTGGAGGGGCGGGAGGCCGAGATCAAGGACACCCTCGACCAGCTCGACACCTTCATCGGTGGCCTCGACGCCCAGAAGGCCGAGATCAACCGGGCGCTCGACCGTGCCGACGAGCTGTCGGCCACGCTGGCCGACCGCACCGCGACGATCGAGAACGCCCTGGACACCATCGGACCGGGCCTCGACGTCATCAACGAGCAGCGCGACCTGCTCGTGTCGATGCTCGAGGGCCTGGCCCGGCTGGGCGACGTCGGGACGCGGATCATCAACCAGTCGGCAGCCAACACGGTCGAGGACCTGGAACTGCTGCAGCCGATCCTCAGCCAGCTGGCCGCGGCGGGGCCGGATCTCGCCAACTCGCTGGAACTGCTGCTGACCTATCCGTTCCCGGACAGCTCCCTCTCGGCGCTGAACTACCGGCAGGCCCAGTCCGGCGGCACGGCCCTGTTCACCAACATGACCGCAACGGTGGACCTGGACCTGACGCACCTGCTGTGCCGGTACGTCGTCGACCAGAACGGCGCGCTGCAGGAACTGCCGCTGGAGGAGGCGCTCACGCAGGGCAGGTGCGGCGTCGAAGGCGGCGGCGGCCAGGCCGGCGGCGGCCCCGGCGGTTCTCCTCCGACGACGCCGACCTCGTCGGGTGAGGGGCCGTCCGGGCTCGGCGGCATCGCGGGCCGGATCCTGGAGCAGGTTTCCGGCGTCGACCAGCCGGTGGGCCGCCTCGGCCTGCCGCCCGTGACGGAGGTGGGGCCGTGATCACCCGCAGCACCAGGCTGAAGCTGCTGGCCTTCGCCACCCTGGCCGTCATGGGCATGGCCTACCTGGGGTTCAAGTACGTGGGGCTGGACCGGGTCCTGCTGGGCGGCGGGTACGAGGTGGCGGCCGACTTCCGCGATTCCGGGGGGATCTTCGTCAACGCCGAGGTCACCTACCGGGGTGTCGCGGTCGGCCGGGTCACCGACATGCAGGTCATCGAGGACGGCGTGCGCGTGGTTCTCCGGATCGATCCCGGCGCCGCACCCATCCCGGCCTACACCGAGGCGGCGGTCGCGACCCGCAGCGCGGTGGGGGAGCAGTACGTCATCCTGCGGCCCACCAGCGCAGGCGAGCCCTACCTGGAGGACGGGTCGGTCATCCCGGAGCAGCGCACCAGCATCCCCGTGCCGGTGGAGCAGATGCTGCTGAACCTGGACCAGTTCGTCGGGTCGATCGACCCCGAGAACCTGCGGATCGTGATCGAGGAGCTCGGGCGGGCCTTCGAGGGGGCGGGGGAAGACCTCGGGCGGCTGATCGACAACGGCGACCTGCTCCTGGCCCGGGCTCAGGAGTCGCTGCCGGAGAGCCTCCAGCTCATCCGGGACGGTCAGACCGTCCTCGACACCCAGCGGGAGAGCCGCACCGCGATCCGCCAGTGGGCGTCGGACCTGCGGCTGTTCACCGACACGCTGGCGGAGATGGACCCGGATCTGCGCACCCTCCTGGTGAACGCGCCCGACGCGGGCCAGTCGCTGCAGGACCTAGTGGAGGAGGCCGGCCCGGGCCTGGGATCCCTCGTCCGGAACCTGGACGTCCTCAACGAGGTGCAGATCCCTCGGCTGGACGGCGTCCGGCAGATGCTCGTCACCTATCCCGATGCCGTCACCGGCGGCTTCACCGTCGTCCGCCGCGACGAGGACGGCGTGCTGCGTTCGCACTTCGGCTTCGTGCTCAACGCCGGGGAGCCGCACGCGTGCACGTCCGGCTACGTCCCCAGCAGCAGCACGCCCACCCGCGGCGCGGTCGAGAACGTGGACACCGACGCCATCCGCTGCCAGGTGGCCAACGGCGTCGACCCGCAGCCGGACGACGGCTACGACGAGAACGGCTCGAACATCCGCGGCGCGCAGAACATCGGGCGGGACGGCGGCCGCGGCACGACCACCCCGCAGGAAGAGGCGGGAGCGGGCGGTCCACTGCCGACCACGGCGCTTCCCGACCTGGTCAGCGAACTGCTCCAGGCCACGCCGATCGCCACCCTTACGGGCTGACTTGCGGCTCGCCGCAGGCCCACACCGGTCAAGGACGAGGAGAATCGCCCGGGTGACGAGCGAAACGCAGGCACGTGCTCGGGACGAGGCGGAATCCGTGGCCTCCTCGTCTCCCGGTGACGAGCGCGCCGACGGGACGGCGCCGCGTGACGTCGGCGGCCCGGCGGGGAACCGGTCGCGCGGCCGGCTGTCCCTGCCCCTCGTCCCGATCCTGGTCGCGCTGCTGGTCCTGCTCCTCGCCGCCGCCGCATTCCTGTGGACCACCCGGCCGGGGGAGTCCGCCGTCCGCACCGGCGACTACGCCGAGGCGCTGCAGGCGGCGCGGTCGGGCGTCGTCGACCTGACCTCCTTCGACCACCTGACCCTCGACGACGACATCGAGCAGATCAGGCGGGTCGCCACCGGGGATCTCCGCGAGGAGTCGGTGGCCGAGCTCGACAGCCGTCGTCAGCAGATCACCGACCTGCAGGCCGTGGTGAACACCGAGGTCGTGGGGGCCGGTGTCACCCGTGCCGGCGGCGATGACGCCACCGTCCTGATGGTCATCCAGTCGGCGCAGGAGAGCACGGCGAGCCCGCAGGCGCAGATTTCGCGCTACCGCATCCAGGTGGAACTGGCGAAGGAGGACGGGCGCTGGCTCCTGTCCGGGATCACGGGAACGGGAGCCGGCGGCGATGACTGACCTCCCCGAGGGCCGCATGCCGGACGACCGGTCCCGGCCGACGCCGCGAGCCCGTCCGCGGACCGGCGCCCGCCCCGGTCCGCGGCCCCGTGTCGCGGGCAGCCGCCGCGACCGCGACGAGACGGCAGAGCCGGGCCGGCCACCGGTGGCCCCGGAGGCATGTCCGGATCCGGTGACCGGATCCGAGCCGCTGGGCGTGGCGCAGCCCCCGGTGGTCGCGCCGTCCGCGGCGGAACCGGCGCCCGCAGGGCGCACCGATCGCCCCCGTGTGACGGCTCGTGCCCGGCCGAGCCGGTCGGCGAGGGACTCCGCCCGGGGTGCGGACCCGGCCCCGGCCGGCACGGTGGGACGGCGTCTCCCGGCGGCCGTGCTGGTCCTGGCGCTGCTGTGCGTGCCCGCCGCCGCTGGTGCCGGGGTGCTGCTGTGGCAGCGGCTGAACCCGGCACACGTGGACCCGGCGATCTTCGTCGCCGCCCGCAGCGGGATCGAGGCGATCTACGCCTACGACTACGAGGACTCCGAGGGCAGCGTCCAGGGCAAGCTCGACGCGCTCACCGGCGACCTGCGCGACCAGTACGAGCGGGACCTCACCCAGGGCGGGATCATCGACACCTACGAGCAGGTCTCGGCGACCACCCGGTACGAGGTGCTCGACATCGGGCTGCAGCAGGTCGGCGAGGCCCAGGACACCGCGACCCTCGTGGTGTTCGGCCAGTACGTCGTCGAGTCGGTGAACAGCGGCACCCAGCCGGCTCCCGAGGGCTCGGAGTGCCAGGTCACCCCCGAGGGCGCGCAGTCCTGCGTGCAGACGGTGCAGGTCGGCCTGGTGCAGACCGACGGCGAGTGGAAGGTCAGCGAGCTGACGCTCCTCACCACGAGCTGACGCCCGCCGCCCAGCGCAGGCATAGGAGGCTCTGCCTACGGTTTCCGGGCCGGATCCATAGGCAGAGCTTCCTGTGCCGTCGTCCGTGCGTGCCAGGCTGCGGCGTGGCGGTCCCGTGCACGGGGGCCGGCTGGCATCATGGGTGCCGGCGCCCGCCCCGCCGGCCCGTTTCCGGGTCCGCGCGTCCCGGGATGTGGTACCGGTCGCACCGGTACCCCCCGCGTGGACACAGCGCAACACCAGGCGTAGGGTCTCCTGTTGCGCTGCCCTCTGACTGCCTGCCCGCCGAAACGGGTCACGACGGATGCCCGGGAATCCTCCGGGCACTGCCCTCGCTGACCGTCGTAGCGGGTGATCCCGGCCGTCGCGGACAGCCTCGCCATCACCGACCGTCGGCCCCCCGGAGTTGACCCAGCCGAACCCGACCCTTTCCAGTCGCACGTCGTGAGGTCCTTGGAAGGACGCATCTTGGCAGGCTCTCGCCCCACCAGCATCAACCCCAGCAGCACCGAATCCGGCCCCTTCGGCCAGCAGAACCAGTCCCCCGTGTCGGGTCCCCGCACCGGCGAGGCCGACCAGGCGAAGATCCCTGGCGCCCCGCTCCGCGTGTCCTTCGCCAAGATCTCCGAGCCGCTCGAGGTCCCCGACCTGCTGGCGCTGCAGACCGCGTCGTTCGACTGGCTGGTCGGCAGCCCCGAGTGGCGGGTTACCCTCTCGCCCGAGGAGCAGGCCGACGCCGTCGGCGGCCTCGCCGAGATCCTCGAGGAGATCTCCCCGATCGAGGACTTCAGCGGCTCGATGTCGCTGTCCTTCTCCAACCCGCGCTTCGAGGACGTCAAGGCGTCCCTCGAGGAGTGCAAGGACAAGGACATGACCTACGCGGCGCCGCTGTTCGTCACCGCCGAGTTCATGAACAACACCACCGGCGAGATCAAGAGCCAGACGGTCTTCATGGGCGACTTCCCGATCATGACGAACAAGGGCACGTTCGTCATCAACGGGACCGAGCGCGTCGTCGTCTCCCAGCTCGTCCGCAGCCCGGGTGTCTACTTCGACAAGACCCTGGACAAGACGTCGGACAAGGACGTCTTCAGCGCCAAGGTCATCCCCAGCCGCGGTGCGTGGCTGGAGTTCGACGTCGACAAGCGCGACACCGTCGGCGTGCGCATCGACCGCAAGCGCCGCCAGCCCGTCACCGTCCTGCTCAAGGCCCTCGGCTGGGGCGAGGACCGCATCCGCGAGCACTTCCAGTGGTCGCCCACGGTCCTGGCCACCCTGGAGAAGGACCACGTCGCCGGGCAGGACGAGGCCCTGCTCGACATCTACCGCAAGCTGCGGCCGGGCGAGCCGCCGACGCGTGAGTCGGCGCAGGCGCTGCTGGAGAACCTGTTCTTCAACCCGAAGCGCTACGACCTGGCCAAGGTCGGCCGGTACAAGGTCAACAAGAAGCTCGGTGTCGACGTCCCGCAGAGCACCTCCACGCTCACCGAGGACGACATCGTCGCGACCATCGAGTACGTCGTGCGTCTCCACGCCGGCGAGCCCGACCACGGCGTCGACGACATCGACCACTTCGGCAACCGTCGGCTGCGCACCGTCGGCGAGCTGATCCAGAACCAGATCCGGGTCGGTCTGTCGCGCATGGAGCGCGTCGTCCGCGAGCGGATGACGACCCAGGACGTCGAGGCGATCACGCCGCAGACCCTGATCAACATCCGGCCGGTCGTCGCCTCCATCAAGGAGTTCTTCGGCACCAGCCAGCTGTCCCAGTTCATGGACCAGACCAACCCGCTCGCGGGCCTGACCCACAAGCGCCGCCTCTCGGCGCTGGGCCCCGGCGGTCTGTCCCGTGAGCGGGCCGGCATGGAGGTGCGCGACGTGCACCCCAGCCACTACGGCCGGATGTGCCCGATCGAGACGCCGGAAGGTCCGAACATCGGCCTGATCGGCTCGCTGTCCTCGTTCGGCCGGGTCAACCCGTTCGGCTTCATCGAGACGCCGTACCGCAAGGTCGAGAACGGCACCGTCACCACCCAGATCGACTACCTGACCGCCGACGAGGAGGACCGCTTCGTCGTCGCGCAGGCCAACAGCCCGCTCGACGCGCAGGGCCGCCTCGCCGAGGAGCGCGTCCTGGTCCGCACCAAGGGCGGTGAGGTCGACTACCTCGCCCCCGAGAACGTGGACTACATGGACGTCTCGCCGCGGCAGATGACCTCGGTCGCGACGGCGATGATCCCGTTCCTCGAGCACGACGACGCCAACCGCGCGCTCATGGGCGCCAACATGCAGCGTCAGGCGGTGCCGCTGCTGCGCAGCGAGGCCCCGCTGGTCGGTACCGGCATGGAGCTGCGTGCCGCCGTCGATGCAGGCGACGTCGTGGTGGCGGAGAAGGCCGGTGTGGTCGAGGACTCCACCGCTGACTACGTCACCGTCATGGCCGACGACGGCACCCGGCAGACCTACCGGCTGCTGAAGTTCCGTCGTTCCAACCAGGGCACCTCGATCAACCAGAGCCCCGTCGTGGACGAGGGCCAGCGGGTCGAGGTCGGCCAGGTCATCGCCGACGGGCCGTGCACCGACAAGGGCGAGATGGCGCTGGGCAAGAACCTGCTCGTCGCCTTCATGCCGTGGGAGGGCCACAACTACGAGGACGCGATCATCCTGTCGCAGCGCCTCGTGCAGGACGACGTCCTGTCCTCGATCCACATCGAGGAGTTCGAGGTCGATGCCCGCGACACCAAGCTCGGTGCCGAGGAGATCACCCGGGACATCCCGAACGTCTCCGAGGACGTGCTCGCCGACCTGGACGAGCGCGGCATCATCCGCATCGGTGCCGAGGTCGTCCCCGGCGACATCCTCGTCGGCAAGGTCACGCCCAAGGGCGAGACCGAGCTGACCCCCGAGGAGCGGCTGCTGCGGGCGATCTTCGGCGAGAAGGCCCGCGAGGTGCGTGACACCAGCCTCAAGGTGAAGCACGGTGAGTCCGGCAAGGTCATCGGCGTCCGCGTGTTCTCGCGCGAGGACGGCGACGAGCTGCCCGCCGGCGTCAACGAGCTGATCCGGGTCTACGTCGCCCAGATGCGCAAGATCTCCGACGGCGACAAGCTCGCCGGGCGCCACGGCAACAAGGGCGTCATCTCGAAGATCCTGCCGCAGGAGGACATGCCCTTCCTCGAGGACGGCACCCCGGTCGACATCGTCCTCAACCCGCTCGGCGTGCCGGGCCGGATGAACGTCGGCCAGGTCCTGGAGACCCACCTCGGATGGGTCGCCAAGCAGGGCTGGCAGGTCGAGGGCTCACCGGAGTGGGCGAAGAACCTGCCCGAGGCCGCGAAGTCGGCGGGCCCGGGCACGCGTACGGCGACGCCGGTGTTCGACGGTGCGCGCGAGGAGGAGATCGTCGGGCTGCTCAGCTCCACGACCCCGAACCGCGACGGCAACCGGATGGTGCAGCCGACCGGCAAGGCGCGGCTGTTCGACGGCCGCTCGGGGGAGCCCTTCCCCGAGCCGATCTCGGTGGGCTACGTCTACATCCTGAAGCTGCTGCACCTGGTCGACGACAAGATCCACGCCCGGTCGACCGGCCCCTACTCGATGATCACGCAGCAGCCGCTGGGTGGTAAGGCGCAGTTCGGTGGCCAGCGCTTCGGCGAGATGGAGTGCTGGGCGATGCAGGCCTACGGCGCGGCCTACGCGTTGCAGGAGCTGCTCACCATCAAGTCCGACGACATCCTCGGCCGCGTCAAGGTCTACGAGGCGATCGTCAAGGGCGAGAACATCCCGGAGCCGGGCATCCCGGAGTCGTTCAAGGTGTTGCTCAAGGAGCTGCAGTCGCTCTGCCTCAACGTCGAGGTGCTGTCCGGCGACGGGCAGGCGATCGAGCTGCGCGACACCGACGACGAGGTCTTCCGGGCCGCGGAGGAGCTGGGGATCGACCTGTCCCGCCGCGAGCCGTCGTCCGTCGAAGACGTCTGAGAAAGGACCCCCGTGCCCCCCGCCACTCGCAAGCTCGCGGCGGGACCCTGCACGGGGGCCTTCCAGCCATGACATATCCAGAATGTGCAGTAACGATCCCCTGAAAGGGGTCACACCTTGCTCGACGTCAACTTCTTCGACGAGCTCCGCATCGGGCTGGCCACCGGCGACGACATCCGCCAGTGGAGCCACGGTGAGGTGAAGAAGCCCGAGACCATCAACTACCGGACCCTGCGTCCGGAGAAGGATGGTCTGTTCTGCGAGAAGATCTTCGGTCCCACCCGGGACTGGGAGTGCTACTGCGGCAAGTACAAGCGAGTCCGGTTCAAGGGCATCATCTGCGAGCGCTGCGGCGTCGAGGTGACCCGGGCCAAGGTGCGCCGTGAGCGGATGGGCCACATCGAGCTGGCCGCGCCGGTCACGCACATCTGGTTCTTCAAGGGCGTTCCCTCACGCCTGGGCTACCTGCTCGACCTGGCACCCAAGGACCTCGAGAAGATCATCTACTTCGCGGCCTACATGATCACCTCGGTCGACGACGAGGCGCGGCACCGCGACCTCCCGACCGTCGAGGCCGAGATCAGCGCGGAGAAGTCCAACCTCGAGGGCCAGCGCGACGCGAACGTCGAGGCGCGCCAGCAGAAGCTCGAGGCCGACCTTGCCGAGCTGGAGGCCGAGGGCGCCAAGTCCGACGTCCGCCGCAAGGTGCGCGAGGGTGGCGAGCGCGAGATGCGCCAGCTGCGCGACCGCTCCCAGCGGGAGATCGACCGCCTCGACGAGGTGATGGACACCTTCCGCAAGCTCGAGGTCAAGCAGCTCATCGCCGACGAGGGCCTCTACCGGGAGCTGCGCGACCGCTTCGGTGAGTACTTCGAGGGCGGCATGGGCGCCGCGGCGCTGCAGAAGCTGCTCGCCGGCTTCGACCTCGACGCCGAGGCCGTCTCGCTGCGCGAGACCATCCGCAGCGGCAAGGGGCAGCGCAAGCTGCGGGCCCTCAAGCGGCTGAAGGTCGTCGCGGCATTCCAGCAGACTCGCAACTCGCCCATGGGCATGGTGCTGGACTGCGTGCCGGTCATCCCGCCGGACCTGCGCCCCATGGTGCAGCTCGACGGTGGCCGCTTCGCCACCAGCGACATGAACGACCTGTACCGCCGGGTGATCAACCGCAACAACCGGCTCAAGCGGCTGCTCGACCTCGGGGCTCCCGAGATCATCGTCAACAACGAGAAGCGGATGCTCCAGGAGTCCGTGGACGCGCTGTTCGACAACGGCCGTCGCGGCCGGCCGGTCACCGGCCCGGGCAACCGTCCGCTGAAGTCCCTGAGCGACCTGCTCAAGGGCAAGCAGGGCCGGTTCCGCCAGAACCTGCTGGGCAAGCGCGTCGACTACTCCGGCCGTTCGGTCATCGTCGTCGGGCCGCAGCTGAAGCTGCACCAGTGCGGCCTGCCCAAGCAGATGGCGCTGGAGCTGTTCAAGCCATTCGTCATGAAGCGGCTGGTCGACCTCAACCACGCGCAGAACATCAAGTCCGCCAAGCGGATGGTCGAGCGTGCGCGCCCGGTCGTGTGGGACGTGCTGGAAGAGGTCATCACCGAGCACCCGGTGCTGCTCAACCGTGCTCCCACGCTGCACCGCCTGGGCATCCAGGCCTTCGAGCCGCAGCTGGTCGAGGGCAAGGCCATCCAGATCCACCCGCTCGTCTGCACCGCGTTCAACGCGGACTTCGACGGTGACCAGATGGCGGTGCACCTGCCGCTGTCGGCCGAGGCGCAGGCCGAGGCGCGCATCCTGATGCTGTCGAGCAACAACATCCTGAGCCCGGCCGATGGTCGCCCGATCACCGCGCCGACCCAGGACATGGTGCTGGGCCTGTACCACCTCACGACCCTGGTGGCCTCGCCGCTGGAGGCCGACGGCGGTTCTCCGCGCTCGTTCTCGTCGGCCGCCGAGGCGGTCATGGCCTACGACCTGGGCGACCTCGGTCTGCAGGAGCGGGCCTGGATCCGTCTCGACGAGGTCTACGGCGTCGACAACGGCACGGTCAACGAGCCGTGGGAGCAGCCGGAGGACTGGACGCCGGGTGCCCCCGTGCGCGTGCTCACCAGCCTGGGGCGGGTGCTGTTCAACGAGGCCCTGCCCGAGGACTACCGCTTCGTCAACTACCAGGTGCCGAAGAAGGAGCTCGGGGCGATCGTCAACGACCTCGCCGAGCGTTACCCCAAGGTGCAGGTCGCGGCGACGCTGGACGCCCTGAAGTCGGCCGGTTTCCACTGGGCCACCCGCGCCGGCATCACGATCGCCATCGACGACGTGGTGACCCCGCCGGCCAAGCAGGAGATCCTGGAGCGGCACGAGGCCGAGGCGCTGAAGATCGAGAAGCAGTACGAGCGCGGCGTCATCACCGACGCCGAGCGTCGTGGGGAGCTCATCGAGATCTGGACCCGAGCGCGGGCCGAGGTCAGCCAGGCGATGGTGGACAACTTCCCGACCACCAACCCGGTCTGGGTCATGGTCAACTCGGGCGCCCGAGGCAACATGATGCAGATCAGCCAGATCGCCGGTATGCGCGGTCTGGTCGCCAACCCCAAGGGTGAGATCATCCCGCGGCCGATCAAGGCCAACTTCCGGGAGGGTCTGACCGTGCTGGAGTACTTCATCTCCACGCACGGCGCCCGCAAGGGCCTGGCCGACACCGCGCTGCGGACCGCCGACTCCGGGTACCTCACCCGCCGTCTGGTGGACGTCTCGCAGGACGTCATCATCCGCGAGGAGGACTGCGGCACCGACCGCGGCGTCCTCATGCCTATCGGCACCGTCGTCGACGGCAGGGTCACGCGCGATGCGCACGTGGAGACCAGCGTCTACGCCCGCGCCCTGGCCGCCGACGTGGTGGCCGAGGACGGGACGGTCATCGCCCAGGCGAACTCCGACCTCGGTGACGTGCTGATCCAGACGCTGATCGACGCCCAGGTGTCCGAAGTCAAGGTCCGCTGCGTCCTGACCTGCGAGTCGCTGCTGGGTACATGCGCCACCTGCTACGGCCGGTCGCTGGCGACCGGCAAGCTCGTGGACGTCGGCGAGGCGGTCGGCATCATCGCCGCCCAGTCGATCGGTGAGCCCGGCACCCAGCTGACGATGCGCACCTTCCACACCGGTGGTGTCGCGGGTGAGGACATCACCCACGGTCTGCCGCGTGTGGTGGAGCTCTTCGAGGCCCGCGTGCCCAAGGGCAAGGCACCGATCGCCGAGCTGGCCGGCTCCGTCCGCATCGAGGACGGCGAGCAGTTCCGCAAGCTCACGATCACCCCGGACGACGGCTCCGACGAGGTCGTCTACGACAAGCTGTCGCGTCGCTCGCGGCTGCGGGTCGAGGACGGCGCGCACGTCGAGGTCGGCGAGCAGCTCACCGAGGGCGCGGTGGACCCGCACGAGGTGCTGCGGATCATGGGCCCGCGCGAGGTGCAGCTGCACCTCGTCCGCGAAGTCCAGGAGGTCTACCGCAGCCAGGGCGTGTCGATCCACGACAAGCACATCGAGGTGATCATCCGCCAGATGCTGAAGCGGGTGACCATCATCGACTCGGGCGCCACGGAGTTCCTGCCGGGTGCGCTGGTCGAGCGGACGCTGTTCGAGACCGAGAACCGTCGGGTCGTCGCCGAGGGCGCCGAGCCGGCCTCGGCCCGTCCGGTGCTCATGGGCATCACCAAGGCCTCGCTCGCGACCGAGTCGTGGCTGTCGGCAGCCTCCTTCCAGGAGACGACCAAGGTGCTCACCGACGCGGCGATCCAGGGCAAGAGCGACAGCCTGCTCGGGCTCAAGGAGAACGTGATCATCGGAAAGCTGATCCCGGCAGGTACCGGCATCAGCCGCTACCGGAACATCGCGGTCGAGCCGACCGAGGAGGCGCGTGCCGCCGTCTACACCATGGCCGGCTACGAGGACGGGCAGTATTACAGCCCGGAGGTCTTCGGTCAGGGCACCGGTGAGGCCGTGCGTCTCGAGGAGTACGACTGGCGAGGCTGAGCCCCGGTAAGCAGTGACGACAGGGCCCCCAGGTTGCGATGACCTGGGGGCCCTTTCGTCTGTCGTCCTCCGGACGACACCGCGGCCAGTTGCCGTCCCCCTGCCCGGCTGAGCCGCTGCCCGTGTCCCGGTCGGGGACCCTCCGGGCCCCGCGACCATTCCACCCTGGCGGCCTACCGCACCCGGGGAGGGGTGTACCGCTCAGCTCACCCCCCGAGGCGCTTCATGGTCTCCACGGTCTTCAGGCGGCCCTCGCGGGTGCCGTCGAGGGGCTGGAGCACCAGCGTCGTCACGCCGGCCTCGGCGAAGGCGGCGATGCGCTCGGCGACGTGGCCCTCCGGACCGATGAGCGACGCTGCCCGCACCAATTCCTCGGGGACCGCGGCGGCCGCCTCGTCCTTCTTGCCGTCGAGGTACAGGTCCTGGATCTGCTCGGCCTCGGCCTCGTAGCCGTAGCGCACGGCGAGGTCGTTGTAGAAGTTCTTCCCCCGGGCGCCCATGCCCCCGATGTACAGCGCCAGCGTCGGCCGGACCAAGTCCAGCAGCGGCTCGACGTCCTCCCCGATGGCCACGGGCACACCGGTGATGACCTGCAGATCACCCAGTGCGGGGTCGCGCTTGGCCTTGCCGGCGGCGAGGGAGTCGCCCCACACGGAGCCCGCCTTCTCGGGCACGAAGAAGATCGGCTCCCAGGCCTCGGCGATCTCCCCGGCCAGCTCGACGTTCTTCGGGCCCAGCGCGGCCAGCATGACGGGGATGCGTTCGCGCACGGGCGTGTTGATCAGCTTCAGCGGCTTGCCGAGGCCGGTTCCCTGGTCGGCCGGCAGGGGAACGGTGTACTTCTTGCCGGCGTGGTCCAGGCGCTCCCGGCGCCACACCTGGCGGCAGATCTCCACGATCTCCCGGGTTCGCTGCAGCGGGGCGTCGTAGGGGAGCCCGTGCCAGCCCTCGATCACCTGCGGGCCGGAGGCGCCCAGGCCCAGGGTGAAGCGTCCGCCGGAGACGAAGTCCAGGCCGGCCGCCGTCATCGCGGTGAGGGCGGGGGTGCGGCTGTAGATGGGCAGGATGCCGCTGAGGAGCTCCACCCGCTCCGTCACCGCCGCCAGGTACCCCAGCTGGCTCACCGCGTCGAAGGTGTACACCTCCGCCACCATGGCGAGGTCGAGACCCGCGGCCTCCAGGTCGCGGATCTCTGCCGCGGTCTCCTGGAAGCCCCCGCTGTAGCTGGCCTGGATGCCGATGCGCACGTGCACTCCTCTGTTCTCGCGGCACCACCGTTGGCGCCGCCCGCACGGTATCGGGCGGCGCGCGGGGGAGCCGCCGAGCTGTCGTGCAGCGGTCGCGGGCGGTAGCGTCCGGGATCTCGGACGCCTGCTGCCCTCCAGCGGTCGACGTGTCGACGCAGGTGTGAGGGACCCGGCTTTGACCCGTTCCGAAGGCGCGGGTATCGTGGTCAGCCGTGCCCAGGGTGCCCTGGGCCTGCTCCCGTTCGCGGTGCGCCTGGGTGGCCGGAGGACTCGTCCTCCTGGCCGCCGGGGACCGTCCATCCGGCCCGGCCGGAGGGTGGCGGCGCCGAGTCGCGAGGGGCAACCGAGTTCGGTCCGACACCGGGCCGGTCCCGGGAAGGGCGACACGCCCGACCGCGGGGGCCGGACGGCGGAACACGGCCGCGTTCGGCAAGGTTCCGCCAGGAGCCGGCACCCGAGCACCACAGCAGAGCAGCACAGTCAGCAGGACCCACAGGCAGCACCACCCCAGCGCAGGTAGGAGATCCAGGCCACCCATGCCCACGATCAACCAGCTGGTCCGCAAGGGCCGCGAGGACAAGGTCGAGAAGACCAAGACCCCGGCGCTGAAGGGTTCGCCCCAGCGTCGCGGAGTCTGCACGCGCGTGTACACGACGACGCCGAAGAAGCCGAACTCCGCGCTGCGCAAGGTCGCTCGCGTCCGCCTCACCAGTGGCATCGAGGTGACCGCGTACATCCCGGGCGTCGGCCACAACCTGCAGGAGCACTCGATGGTGCTCGTGCGCGGCGGCCGCGTGAAGGACCTGCCCGGCGTGCGCTACAAGATCATCCGCGGCTCGCTGGACACCCAGGGTGTCCGCAACCGCAAGCAGGCTCGCAGCCGCTACGGCGCGAAGAAGGAGAAGAGCTAATGCCGCGCAAGGGCCCTGCCCCGAAGCGTCCGCTCGTCGCCGACCCGGTCTACCAGTCGCCGCTGGTCACCCAGCTGGTGAACAAGGTGCTGGTCGACGGCAAGCGGTCGGTCGCCGAGGCGATCGTCTACGGCGCCCTCGAGGGCTGCCGCGCGAAGAGCGACACCGACCCGGTCGTCACGCTCAAGCGCGCGCTGGACAACGTGAAGCCGGCCCTCGAGGTCCGCAGCCGCCGCGTCGGTGGTGCGACCTACCAGGTTCCCGTCGAGGTCCGTGCCTCGCGCAGCACCACGCTGGGCCTGCGCTGGCTGATCCAGTACAGCCGGGGACGGCGCGAGAAGACGATGACCGAGCGCCTGATGAACGAGCTGCTCGACGCGAGCAACGGTCTGGGTGCCGCCGTCAAGCGGCGCGAGGACACGCACAAGATGGCCGAGTCGAACAAGGCCTTCGCGCACTACCGCTGGTGACGTCCGTCCACCAGCACCCGCGGCCGGCGGGAAGTCCGGGCCATCCCCGGAACCCGCTCGCGGACCAGAACAAAGAGGAGAAGTAATGGCCAGCAACGAGGCCCAGCTGCGTAGGACCCGGAACATCGGGATCATGGCGCACATCGACGCCGGCAAGACCACCACGACCGAGCGCATCCTCTTCTACACCGGTATCACGTACAAGATCGGTGAGGTCCACGACGGCGCGGCCACGATGGACTGGATGGAGCAGGAGCAGGAGCGCGGCATCACCATCACGTCGGCCGCGACGAAGTGCTCGTGGAACGACCACGACATCAACATCATCGACACCCCCGGTCACGTCGACTTCACCGTCGAGGTGGAGCGGTCCCTACGGGTGCTCGATGGTGCGGTCGCGGTCTACGACGGTGTCGCCGGCGTCGAGCCGCAGACCGAGCAGGTGTGGCGTCAGGCCGAGAAGTACGGCGTTCCGCGCATGTGCTTCGTCAACAAGCTCGACCGCACGGGTGCCGACTTCTTCCGCTGCGTCGACATGATGGTGGAGCGGCTGGCAGCCAACCCGCTGGTGCTCCAGCTGCCGATCGGCGCCGAGGCCGACTTCATCGGTGTCGTCGACCTGGTCCAGATGCGTGCCCTCACGTGGCGCGGCGAGACGAAGATGGGCGAGGACTACGCGGTCGAGGAGATCCCGGCCGAGCTGGCCGACCAGGCCGCGGAGTACCGCGAGAAGCTGCTCGAGAACATCGCGGACTTCGACGACTCGCTGATGGAGGACTACCTCGGTGGCGAGGAGATCGCGGTCGACCGGCTGAAGGCAGCCATCCGCAAGGCCACCATCGGCGGTCAGGTCAACCCGGTCCTCACCGGCACCGCGTTCAAGAACAAGGGCGTGCAGCCCTTGCTCGACGCTGTCGTCGACTACCTGCCCAGCCCGCTGGACATCGAGGCGATCGTCGGCACCGCCCTGGACGGCGAGACCGAGGTCCTGCGGCACGCCGACGAGGACGAGCCCTTCTCGGCGCTGGCCTTCAAGATCCAGACCGACCAGCACCTGGGCAAGCTCACCTACGTCCGCGTCTACTCCGGCCGGCTCGACGCCGGGTCCGCGGTGCTCAACAGCACCAAGGACCGCAAGGAGCGGATCGGCAAGATCTACCAGATGCACGCGAACAAGCGCGAAGAGCGCGCGGGCGTGGGCGCCGGTCAGATCGTGGCGGTCAACGGGCTCAAGCAGACGACGACGGGTGACACGCTCTGCGACCCGCAGAAGCCGGTGATCCTCGAGTCGATGACCTTCCCCGCTCCGGTCATCTCGGTCGCCATCGAGCCGAAGACCAAGAGCGACCAGGAGAAGCTCGGCACCGCGATCCAGAAGCTCGCCGAGGAGGACCCGACCTTCCAGGTAAAGCTGGACGAGGAGACCGGGCAGACCGTCATCTCCGGCATGGGTGAGCTCCACCTGGAGATCCTGGTGGACCGCATGCGCCGCGAGTTCAACGTCGAGGCCAACGTCGGCAAGCCGCAGGTGGCCTACCGCGAGACGATCCGCAAGGCCGTCGAGCGGTACGACTACACGCACAAGAAGCAGACGGGTGGCTCCGGGCAGTTCGCGAAGGTCCAGATCGCGATCGAGCCGCTCGAGATGAGTGCCGACTCGGCGACCTACGAGTTCGAGAACAAGGTCACCGGCGGCCGCATCCCGAAGGAGTACATCCCTTCGGTCGACCAGGGCATGCAGGACGCCATGCAGTACGGCGTGCTGGCCGGCTACCCCATGGTGGGCGTCAAGGCGAGCCTGCTCGACGGCCAGTACCACGAGGTCGACTCCTCGGAGATGGCCTTCAAGATCGCCGGTTCGATCGCCTTCAAGGAGGCGGCGCGCAAGGCCAGCCCGGCCCTGCTCGAGCCGCTCATGGCGGTCGAGGTCACGACGCCCGAGGACAACATGGGCGACGTCATCGGCGACCTGAACTCCCGCCGCGGGATCATCCAGGCGATGGAGGAGCGCTCCGGCGCCCGCGTCGTCCGAGCCCTGGTGCCGCTGTCGGAGATGTTCGGCTACGTGGGCGACCTGCGCAGCCGCACCCAGGGACGGGCGAGCTACTCGATGGTCTTCGACTCGTACGCCGAGGTCCCGGCCAACGTCGCCAAGGAGATCATCGCGAAGGTGACGGGCGAGTAGCAGTCGAAGAACCGGAATGCGGGCCCACCGTCCGCGTTCCACGAGCAGAGCCCCACCCCAGAGCACGCACCACCTGCGTAACCACGAGGAGAGGAACCCAGTGGCCAAGGCCAAGTTCGAGCGGACCAAGCCGCACGTCAACATCGGCACCATCGGGCACATCGACCACGGCAAGACGACGCTGACCGCGGCGATTACCAAGGTCCTGCACGACAAGTACCCGAACCTCAACGAGGCCTCGGCGTTCGACCAGATCGACAAGGCGCCCGAGGAGAAGGCTCGCGGCATCACGATCTCGATCGCACACGTCGAGTACCAGACCGAGAACCGGCACTACGCGCACGTCGACTGCCCCGGGCACGCCGACTACATCAAGAACATGATCACCGGTGCGGCCCAGATGGACGGCGCCATCCTCGTCGTGGCCGCCACCGACGGCCCGATGCCGCAGACCAAGGAGCACGTCCTCCTGGCCCGCCAGGTCGGCGTCCCCTACATCGTCGTGGCGCTGAACAAGGCCGACATGGTCGACGACGAGGAGATCCTGGAGCTCGTCGAGCTCGAGGTCCGCGAGCTGCTCTCCGAGTACGAGTTCCCGGGTGACGACGTCCCCGTGGTCCGAGTGTCGGCGCTGAAGGCGCTCGAGGGCGACGCCGAGTGGGGCAACAAGCTCATGGAGCTCATGGACGCCGTCGACTCGGCCATCCCCGAGCCGGAGCGCGAGATCGACAAGCCGTTCCTCATGCCCGTCGAGGACGTCTTCACGATCACCGGTCGTGGCACCGTCGTCACGGGTCGCGTCGAGCGCGGCATCGTCAAGGTCTCCGAGGAGATCGAGATCGTCGGCATCCGCGAGGGGTCGACGAAGACGACCGTCACCGGCGTCGAGATGTTCCGCAAGCTGCTCGATCAGGGTCAGGCCGGCGACAACGTGGGTCTGCTCCTCCGCGGGATCAAGCGCGAGGACGTGGAGCGCGGCCAGGTCGTCGTGAAGCCCGGTTCGATCACCCCGCACACCAACTTCGAGGGTTCGGTCTACATCCTCTCGAAGGACGAGGGTGGCCGTCACACGCCGTTCTTCAACAACTACCGTCCCCAGTTCTACTTCCGGACGACGGACGTGACCGGCGTCGTGACCCTGCCGGCCGGCACCGAGATGGTCATGCCGGGCGACAACACCGAGATGACGGTGGAGCTCATCCAGCCCATCGCCATGGAGGAGGGCCTGCGCTTCGCCATCCGTGAGGGTGGCCGTACCGTCGGCGCCGGGCGCGTCACGAAGATCCTCAAGTAACACCCTGACGGGCGGCGGCCGGGGACCGGCCGCCGCTCGTCTGCGGTGCCCGGGCCCACCCGCCCGGAGCCGCGCCCACGGGTCAGCAGACCCTCGTGAACTTTTACAACCGATCGGCAGGAGCGAGAACAGGCGATGGCGGGACAGAAGATCCGCATCCGGCTGAAGGCCTATGACCACGAGGCCATCGACGCCTCGGCGCGGCGCATCGTGGAGACGGTGACGAAGACCGGAGCGCGCGTCGTCGGCCCGGTGCCGCTGCCGACCGAGAAGAACGTCTATGCCGTGATCCGGTCTCCGCACAAGTACAAGGACTCTTTCGAGCACTTCGAGATGCGGACCCACAAGCGGCTCATCGACATCCTCGACCCGACGCCGAAGACGGTCGACGCGCTCATGCGCATCGACCTGCCGGCCTCGGTCGACGTCAACATTCAGTAAGGGCAGTCAGCAGACATGGCGAGCACATTTCGCGGTCTCCTCGGCGAGAAGCTGGGGATGACCCAGGTTTTCGACGAGAACAACCGTCTCGTGCCGGTGACCGTCGTCAAGGCGGGCCCGTGTGTGGTGACCCAGGTGCGCACCCCCGAAGTCGACGGCTACTCCGCCGTCCAGCTCGGTTTCGGTGAGATCGACCCGCGCAAGGTGAACCGTCCCGAGGGCGGGCACTTCACCAAGGCGGGCGTGACGCCGCGGCGGCACCTGGTGGAACTGCGCACCGAGGACGCCGGCAACTACACGGTCGGCCAGGAGCTGACCACCGAGGTCTTCGACGGCGTGGCCAAGGTCGACGTCATCGGCACCAGCAAGGGCAAGGGCACCGCGGGTGTCATGAAGCGTCACGGCTTCAAGGGGCTGGGCGCCGGCCACGGCACCCACCGCAAGCACCGTGCCCCCGGCTCCATCGGTGGCGCGTCCACGCCCGGCCGGGTGTTCAAGGGCCTCCGCATGGCCGGCCGCATGGGCGCGGTCAAGACCACGACCCTCTCGCTCAACGTCCACAAGGTGGACGCCGAGCGGGGCCTGCTGCTGATCAAGGGCGCCATCCCCGGCCCGAAGGGCGGCCTCGTGCTGGTCCGTTCGGCCGTCAAGGGTGGGCCCGTGGGGAGTGACGACAAGTGACAGCTTCTACGAGTGCAGGGTCCACCGAGACGCGTACCGACCGCCAGGTCGACGTGCGCACCCCGGCGGGGGAGACCTCCGGCAGCGTCACGCTCCCCGGTGAGCTCTTCGACGCCAACGCCAACGTCTCGCTCATGCACCAGGTCGTCGTGGCCCAGCTGGCCGCGGCCCGCCAGGGCACGCACGCGACCAAGACGCGGGCCCAGGTCCGCGGTGGTGGCGTGAAGCCGTACCGGCAGAAGGGCACCGGGCGGGCCCGTCAGGGCTCGATCCGCGCGCCGCAGTTCACCGGCGGTGGCACCGTGCACGGCCCGCAGCCGCGGGACTACACCCAGCGGACCCCGAAGAAGATGAAGGCCGCCGCGCTACGCGGTGCCCTGTCCGACCGGGCTCGCGAGGGTCGGGTGCACGTGGTCTCGGCGTTCGTGGACGGCGATGCCCCGAAGACCAAGGCCGCCCTCGCCACGCTGAACGCGGTGACGCAGGCCAAGCGGGTCCTGATCGTCCTCGACCGGGACGACGTGCTCAACTGGGTCAGCCTGCGCAACGTGCCCGAGGTCCACCTCATCGAGGCCGGCCAGCTCAACACCTACGACGTGCTGGTGTCCGACGAGGTCATCTTCACCGAGGCCGCGCTGGCCGAGTTCGTGGCCGGGCCGGTCAAGGGCAAGCGCTCGGGCACCGACCTGCCGGACCTCGCCACCCACGAGATCGCCGGTGGCGTCCCGTCCATCGCCCCCGCCGCCGGTGAGGGCACCGTCGAAGAGACCACCGAGGAGAAGGCATGAGCGTCCGCGACCCCCGGGACGTCCTGCTCGCCCCGGTGATCTCCGAGAAGAGCTACGGCCTGCTCGACGGCAACCAGTACACGTTCATCGTGCGGCCGGATGCCAACAAGACGCAGATCAAGATCGCGGTCGAGCAGATCTTCAACGTGAAGGTCCTCGGCGTGAACACGATCAACCGCCAGGGGAAGCGCAAGCGCAGCCGCGGCACGCAGATGGGCAAGCGCAAGGACACCAAGCGCGCCATCGTCTCCGTGGCTGCCGGCGACCGCATCGAGATCTTCGGGGGCCCGGGCGCCTGAGCGGCTGGGCAGCCGGCCCACCCCTCCACCCGGATCCACGGACCAGAGATAGAAGACAGGGACTGAGTCAGCAATGGCTATCCGCAAGTACAAGCCGACGACGCCGGGCCGACGCGGCTCCAGCGTCGCCGACTTCGCCGAGGTCACCCGCGACCACCCCGAGAAGTCGCTGGTCCGGCCGCTGCACGGTCGTGGCGGGCGCAACGTGCACGGAAAGGTCACCGCTCGTCACCAGGGCGGTGGTCACAAGCGCGCGTACCGGGTGATCGACTTCCGTCGCGCCGACAAGGACGGCGTGCCGGCCAAGGTCGCGCACATCGAGTACGACCCCAACCGCACGTCGCGGATCGCGCTCCTGCACTACGCCGACGGCGAGAAGCGCTACATCATCGCGCCGGCCCGGCTCAAGCAGGGCGACACGGTCGAGTGCGGCCCCGCGGCCGACATCAAGCCGGGCAACAACCTGCCGCTGCGGAACATCCCCGTCGGTACGGTCGTTCACGCCATCGAGCTCCGTCCAGGTGGCGGCGCGAAGATCGCCCGCTCCGCGGGCACGAGCGTCCAGCTCGTCGCCCGTGAGGGCCGGTTCGCCCAGCTGCGCATGCCGTCGGGCGAGATCCGCAACGTCGACGTGCGCTGCCGCGCCACGGTCGGCGAGGTGGGCAACGCCGAGCAGTCGAACATCAACTGGGGGAAGGCCGGCCGTATGCGGTGGAAGGGCAAGCGCCCGACCGTCCGCGGTGTCGCGATGAACCCGGTCGACCACCCGCACGGTGGTGGTGAGGGCAAGACCTCCGGTGGTCGCCACCCGGTGAACCCGAAGGGCAAGCCGGAGGGCCGGACGCGCAAGCGGAAGGCCAGTGACGCCCTGATCGTGCGCCGCCGGCGCACCAACAAGAAGCGCTGAGCGGGTAGAGGAGTCCGACAGACATGCCACGCAGCCTGAAGAAGGGCCCGTTCGTCGACGACCACCTGCTCAAGAAGGTGGACGCTCAGAACGAAAAGGGCACCAAGAACGTGATCCGTACCTGGTCACGCCGCTCGACGATCATCCCGGACATGCTGGGTCACACCCTCGCGGTGCACGACGGCCGCAAGCACGTCCCGGTGTTCGTCACCGAGGCGATGGTCGGGCACAAGCTCGGGGAGTTCGCGCCCACGCGCACCTTCCGCGGGCACATCAAGGACGACCGCCGCTCGCGGCGGGGCTGACCAGGTAGAGAGAGATTCAGATGACTTCCCAGTTGGGACAGGAGGCGCCGGTCGCTCGGGCTACGGCCCGCTTCGTCCGCGTGACCCCCATGAAGGCCCGCCGGGTGGTGGATCTCATCCGCTACCTGCCGACCGACGAGGCCCTGGCGCTGCTGCGGTTCGCTCCGCAGTCGGCCAGCGAGCCGGTCGCCAAGGTCGTCGCCAGCGCGGTGGCCAACGCCGAGCACAACCTGCAGCTGGACCCGGCTGCACTGGTGGTCAGCGCGGCCTACGTCGACGAGGGCCCCACGCTCAAGCGGATCCGTCCGCGGGCCCAGGGCCGGGCGTTCCGCATCAACAAGCGGACCAGCCACATCACCGTCGAGGTGAGCGAGGTCGCCAGCAGCGCCGAGCTCGCGCAGAAGTCGCGGAAGGCGCGTCGGGACACCGGCCAGTCCGGCCCGGCCACCCAGCAGACGAACAACACGAGGGGAGGGACCCGCTAGTGGGTCAGAAGGTCAACCCGCACGGGTTCCGACTCGGGATCACCACCGACTACAAGTCCCGGTGGTACGCGGACAAGCTGTACAAGGACTACGTCAAGGAAGACGTCGCGATCCGCAAGCTCATGTCCAAGGGCATGGAGCGGGCCGGCATCTCCAAGGTGGAGATCGAGCGCACCCGTGACCGGGTCCGCGTCGACATCCACACCGCCCGGCCGGGTATCGTCATCGGCCGTCGCGGTGCCGAGGCCGACCGCATCCGCGGGGAGCTGGAGAAGCTCACCGGCAAGCAGGTGCAGCTGAACATCCTCGAGGTCAAGAACCCCGAGTCCGATGCGCAACTGGTCGCCCAGGGCGTCGCGGAGCAGCTGTCCAGCCGCGTCAGCTTCCGTCGTGCCATGCGCAAGGCGATGCAGTCGGCCCAGCGGAGTCCGCAGGTCAAGGGCATCCGGGTGCAGTGCTCGGGTCGCCTGGGTGGCACGGAGATGAGCCGGTCGGAGTTCTACCGCGAGGGCCGTGTGCCGCTGCACACGCTTCGCGCGAACATCGACTACGGCATCTACGAGGCTCGCACGACCTTCGGCCGCATCGGCGTCAAGGTGTGGATCTACAAGGGTGACGTCAGCGGCTCGCGCGCCGAGCGTGCGGCCCTCGAGGCTCTCGCCGACCGCCAGCAGCGTCGTGAGCGGGCCCAGCGTCCGCAGCGCCGTTCGGGCTCCTCCGGCACCACCGCCGGCGGGACCGAGGCCGGTCGCGCTGCCCAGTCCACGACCGGGCCGGTCGCCGGCACCGCGGCCGCCGAGAGCACCGTGGCGCAGACCTCCGGCGAGGTTGCGCCCGAGCAGACCGTCGCCGAGGCCGTGGGCCCCCGGGCCACCGCGGCCGCGGAGACCGTGGCTTCGAACCCGCCCGTCCAGAACGCCACCACGAACGAGCAGGGGAGCTGACCGTGCTGATTCCCAGGCGCGTCAAGCACCGCAAGCAGCACCACCCGAGCCGGTCCGGCCGGGCCAAGGGCGGGACCGAGATCAACTTCGGCGAGTACGCCATCCAGGCGCTCGAGCCGGCGTACGTCACCAACCGGCAGATCGAGTCCGCGCGTATCGCCATGACCCGGCACATCAAGCGTGGCGGAAAGGTGTGGATCTCCATCTACCCCGACCGTCCGCTGACCAAGAAGCCGGCCGAGACCCGCATGGGTTCCGGTAAGGGTTCCCCCGAGTGGTGGGTGGCCAACGTCAAGCCCGGCCGCGTGCTGTTCGAGCTGTCCGGTGTCGCCGAGCCCGTGGCCCGCGAGGCCATGCGCCGTGCAATCCACAAGCTGCCGATGAAGTGCCGCTTCATCACGCGTGAAGGAGAAGTGTGATGGCCGCTGGTCTGACCGCTCCCGAGCTGCGCGAGCTCTCTGCTGACGAGCTCGCCTCGCGGCTGCGCGAGTCGAAGGAAGAACTGTTCAACCTGCGGTTCCAGGTGGCCACCGGCCAGCTGGACAACAACCGGCGACTGCAGACCGTCCGCCGCGACATCGCCCGGATCTACACGATCATGCGCGAGCGCGAGCTGGGTCTCTCGGTCGCCCCGAGTGAGGGTGTGGCATGAGCGAGACCCAGACGTCGGCCACCGGCCCCGGCCTGGTCGGCCGGGGCTACCGGAAGGTCCGCGAGGGCCTGGTCGTCAGCGACAAGATGGAGAAGACCATCGTCGTCGAGGTCGAGGACCGCGTGAAGCACGGTCTCTACGGCAAGGTCATCCGCCGGACGAGCAAGCTGAAGGCCCACGACGAGCAGGGGGTCGCCGGGATCGGTGACCGCGTGCAGATCATGGAGACCCGGCCGACGTCCGCCACCAAGCGGTGGCGGCTGGTCGAGGTCCTGGAGAAGGCGAAGTAGCGAAGGCCTCGTGCCCGCCCCCGGCTCTCCGGGGCTGCGGCGGGTAGGAGTACCCTGAACGACTGGCGCGCACCCTGGGCGCGCGCCACATCCCGGTCTCCGCAGTCCGACGCACCGGCGGCTTCCGCCGCCGGTGCGTCGGCACGCGGGTTCCGGACAGCCGGTTCACCGTTCCGGCCCGGCTGTCACCACAAGATTTGGGAGTAGGACGTGATCCAGCAGGAGTCGCGGCTGCGAGTCGCCGACAACACCGGTGCGAAGGAGATCCTCTGCATCCGGGTGCTCGGCGGTTCCGGGCGACGCTACGCGGGCATCGGCGACGTCATCGTCGGCACCGTCAAGGACGCGCTGCCGGGTGCCGGCGTCAAGAAGGGCGACGTGGTCAAGGCCGTCGTCGTCCGCACGGTGAAGGAGCGCCGTCGTCCCGACGGTTCCTACATCCGCTTCGACGAGAACGCCGCGGTGATCATCCGTGACAGCGGTGACCCGCGCGGCACGCGCATCTTCGGGCCGGTCGGCCGGGAGCTCCGCGACAAGCGCTTCATGCGGATCATCTCGCTCGCCCCGGAGGTGTTGTGATCATGGCTGCCAGTGCGCAGAGCGGGAAGACCCCGTCGATGAAGGTCAAGAAGGGCGACACCGTCCTCGTGCTCTCCGGTAAGGACAAGGGCGCGAAGGGCCGTGTCATCGCCGCCTACCCCAAGCTCCAGAAGGTGCTCGTGGAGGGCGTCGGACGGGTGAAGAAGCACACCCGCATCAGCTCGACGCAGCGCGGCGCCCAGCAGGGCGGGATCGTCACGCAGGAGGCGCCCATCCACGTGAGCAACGTGATGGTGATCGACTCCGAGGACAAGCCGACCCGGGTCGGCTACCGCAAGGACGAGGAAGGCCGCAACATCCGGGTTTCGCGGCGCACCGGTAAGGACCTCTGACCCTCATGAGCGCACCCACCCGTGAGCTGCCCCGCATGCTCGCCAACTACCGCGAGACGATCGCGCCGGCGCTGCAGCGCGAGTTCGGCTACGAGAACGTCATGCAGATCCCGCGGCTGACCAAGATCGTCGTCAACATGGGCGTCGGCGAGGCGACCCGTGACGCGAAGCTGATGGACGGCGCGGTCCGCGACCTCACCGCCATCACCGGTCAGAAGCCGGCCGTCGTCCGGGCCCGCAAGTCCATCGCCCAGTTCAAGCTGCGCGAGGGCATGCCGATCGGCGCGAAGGTCACCCTCCGCGGCGACCGGATGTGGGAGTTCCTGGACCGGCTGCTGTCGCTGGCCCTGCCCCGTATCCGCGACTTCCGGGGCCTGAACCCCAAGCAGTTCGACGGCCACGGCAACTACACGTTCGGCCTGAACGAGCAGTCGATGTTCCGCGAGATCGACGTCGACAAGATCGACCGGCAGCGCGGCATGGACATCACGCTGGTCACCACCGCCACGAACGACGACGAGGGCCGCGAGCTGCTCCGCCAGCTCGGCTTCCCTTTCGCCGGCCAGCCCGTCGTGACCACCATCCGCTGAGCCGGTAGGAGACAACCATGGCCAAGAAGGCTCTGATCAACAAGGCGGCCCGCAAGCCGAAGTTCGCGGTCCGTGGCTACACCCGCTGCCAGCGGTGCGGCCGCCCGCACGCTGTCTTCCGCAAGTTCGGCCTGTGCCGGATCTGCCTCCGGGAGATGGCCCACGCCGGGGAGCTCCCCGGCGTCCGCAAGTCCAGCTGGTGAAGTAAGAGGACCCCGTCCTCCCCACCCTTCGCACACTCAGGGCGGGACCCGGGACGGGGCCACGGAGTGGCCTGCAGCCGGGCCGGTCCATCAAGTCACCAGCCGCTCCATCCCCTCACCAACGCACCACCGATCGCCGAGAGGCCCACGCGCCAAGTCCGGGATGACCCGACGCATGAGGAACCGCGGCGAGAGAGGCACCACTACGCCATGACCATGACCGACCCGATCGCAGACATGCTCACGCGTCTGCGGAACGCCAACCAGGCGTACCACGACTCCGCGGTTATGCCGTCGTCGAAGCTCAAGACGCACATCGCCGAGATCCTCCAGCAGGAGGGCTACATCGCCGGCTGGCGCGTCGACGACACCGACAAGGACGGCAACCCGTTCAAGCAGCTGGTCATCGACCTGAAGTACGGCCCCAACCGCGAGCGGAGCATCGCTGGGGTGCGCCGGGTCTCCAAGCCCGGCCTGCGGGTGTACGCGAAGTCCACCGCACTGCCCAAGGTGCTCGGCGGTCTCGGCGTGGCGATCATCTCGACCTCGACCGGGCTGCTGACCGACAAGCAGGCGAACAAGAAGGGCGTGGGCGGGGAAGTCCTCGCCTACGTCTGGTAAGAGGAGCGAGCGAAGATGTCACGGATCGGACGACTCCCGATCGCCGTGCCCAGTGGTGTGGACGTCACGATCGACGGCCAGATGGTCAGCGTGAAGGGACCCAAGGGTTCCTTGAGCCACACCGTCGCGGCACCGATCACCGTCGAGCGCGACGAGGACGGCACGCTGCGGGTGCAGCGCCCCAACGACGAGCGTCAGAACCGCGCCCTGCACGGGCTCTCGCGGACTCTGATCGCCAACATGATCACCGGCGTGACCGAGGGATACACCAAGACCCTCGAGATCGTCGGTGTCGGTTACCGCGTCCAGGCGCGCGGCTCGGACCTCGAGTTCGCCCTGGGCTTCAGCCACCCCGTTCCGGTGAAGGCCCCCGAGGGGATCGCCTTCGCGGTCGAGTCGCCCACCCGCCTGCGGGTCAGCGGCATCGACAAGCAGCTGGTCGGCGAGGTGGCGGCCAAGATCCGCAAGATCCGCAAGCCGGACCCGTACAAGGGCAAGGGCGTGCGGTACCAGGGCGAGGTCGTCAAGCGCAAGGTCGGGAAGACGGGTAAGTGATGGCTCAGGCAGCAACTCCCACGAACGGGAAGACCGCCGGCGGACACAAGCCCGTCGGCACCGACATCAGCACGGCGCGGCGCGTTTCGCGGCTCCGCCGTCACAACCGGCTGCGCAAGCGGGTCTCCGGCACGCCGGAGCGTCCGCGCCTGGTGGTCAAGCGCAGCTCGCGGCACATCCACGTGCAGGTGGTCGACGACACCGTCGGCCGCACCGTGGTGAACGCGTCCACCATGGACGCCGGCCTGCGCGGCGCCGAGGGCGACAAGTCCGCCCTGGCCCGTCAGGTGGGTGCGCTGGTGGCCGAACGCGCAAAAGCCGCCGGCATCACGTCGGTCGTCTTCGACCGCGGTGGCAACCGTTACGCCGGGCGGATCGCCGCCCTGGCCGACGGTGCCCGCGAGGGTGGGCTGGACTTCTGATGATCTCCCACCCCACCAGCAGCAGCGAGCAGATCGAGAGGGACGTCTGATGCCAGGACCACAGCGACGCGGCGGCGGCGCCGGCGGCGGTAACGACCGCCGTGACCGCCGTGACGGCGGGCGGGGCCCCGGAGGCGCTCCCGCCGAGAAGAGCAACTACATCGAGCGCGTGGTGGCCATCAACCGCGTGTCCAAGGTCGTCAAGGGCGGTCGGCGCTTCAGCTTCACCGCCCTGGTGATCGTGGGCGACGGCGACGGCACCGTGGGCGTCGGTTACGGCAAGGCCAAGGAGGTGCCCGCGGCCATCGCCAAGGGCGTCGAGGAGGCCAAGAAGCGCTTCTACAAGGTGCCGCGCATCGCCAGCACCATCCCGCACCCGGTGCAGGGTGAGGCGGCCGCCGGTGTCGTGCTGCTGAAGCCGGCCAGCCCCGGTACCGGTGTCATCGCCGGTGGCCCGGTCCGTGCCGTGCTGGAGTGCGCCGGGATCCACGACGTGCTCTCCAAGAGCCTCGGCTCGTCGAACCCGATCAACATCGTGCACGCCACGATGCAGGCGCTGGAGGACCTCGTCCGCCCCGAGGAGATCGCGGCCCGCCGCGGCCTGCCCCTCGAGGACGTCGCCCCGGCCGCCATGCTCCGTGCCCGTGCGGGTCAGGGGATCTGAGATGGCGCAGCTGAAGGTCACCCAGGTCAAGTCCGCGATCGGCACCAAGCCCAACCAGCGCCAGACGCTGCGCTCGCTGGGCCTGAAGAAGATCAACGACTCGGTCGTTCAGGAGGACCGTCCCGAGATCCGCGGGATGGTCGCGACGGTGCCGCATCTCGTGCGCGTCGAAGAAGTCTGAGGAAAGACTCGCTATGACTCTGAAGGTTCACCACCTGCGTCCGGCCCCCGGTGCCCACACCCGCAAGACCCGTGTGGGTCGCGGTGAGGGTTCGAAGGGCAAGACCGCCGGGCGCGGCACCAAGGGCACCGGCGCGCGGGGCACCGTCTCCGCGCGGTTCGAGGGTGGGCAGACCCCGCTGAACATGCGGCTGCCCAAGCTCTCGGGCTTCAAGAACAACAACAAGGTCGTCTTCCAGGTCGTCAACCTCGACCGGATCGCGTCCCTGTTCCCGCAGGGCGGACCGGTCAACCCGGACACCCTGGCCGAGGCCGGCGCCGTGCGGCGCGGTCAGCCGGTCAAGGTGCTCGGCACCGGTGAGCTGGGCGGCGTCAAGGTCGACGTCCACGCGCACGCCTTCTCCGCGTCCGCGGCCGAGAAGATCACCGCGGCCGGAGGCAGCACGACCCGCGTCTGACGCCGGCGACCCCCGCGGGCGCGCATCGCGCCCGCGGGGGTCGTCTGCTGCCCGGTGCCGCCATGGCCCGCCTGCAGGGCCTCGCCGCGAGCTTGCGAGTGGCGGGGAGCAGGGGGGTCCTTCTTCATTGCTAACCTCACTCGACCGATCAGGGGAGGGCACGTGCTGCAGGCGTTCGCCGCGGCGTTCCGGACGCCAGACCTCCGGCGCAAGCTGCTGTTCTCCCTGGCGATCATCGCCGTCTACCGGCTGGGTGCCGCCGTCCCGGGGCCTGGCGTCTCGGTGGAGGCGATCAACAGCTGCCTCGAGCAGGCACAGGCGTCCGACCAGCGCGACATCTACTCGCTGGTGAACCTGTTCTCCGGCGGCGCGCTGCTGCGGTTGAGCGTGTTCGCGCTGGGGATCATGCCGTACATCACGGCGAGCATCATCGTGCAGCTGCTGGTGGTGGTCATCCCACGGTTCGAGCAGCTGAAGAAGGAAGGGCAGTCGGGTCAGGCCAAGCTGACCCAGTACACCCGGTACCTCACCATCGCGCTCGCCGTCCTGCAGAGCACCGGCATCATCGCCCTGGCGCGCAGCGGTCAGCTGTTCCCGAACTGCAGCGCGTCGATCATCCCCTCGCAGTCGGTCTGGACGACGGTGGTCCTGGTGGTCGCGCTGACCGCCGGCACCGCGCTGATCATGTGGCTCGGTGAGCTGCTCACCGAGAAGGGGATCGGCAACGGCATGTCCGTGCTGATCTTCACCTCGATCGCGGCCCGCATCCCCGCCGAGGGCGGCTCGATCCTGCAGACCCGCGGCGGCATCGTCTTCGCCGTCGTCTGCGCCTTCGCCGTCGTGATCATCGGCACGGTCGTGTACGTGGAGCAGGCGCAGCGCCGGATCCCCGTCCAGTACGCCAAGCGCATGGTCGGCCGCCGGATGTACGGCGGTACCTCCACCTACCTGCCGCTGAAGGTGAACCAGGCCGGTGTCATCCCGGTCATCTTCGCGTCGTCGCTGCTGTACCTGCCGCAGCTGATCATCCAGCTGCAGGGCAGCGAGACCGGCGGAGTCCGCCAGTTCTTCGAGAGCTACATCATCGACCAGAGCAGCCCGGTCCACATCGCGGTGTTCTTCGGTCTGATCGTGTTCTTCACGTACTTCTACGTGTCGATCACGTTCAACCCCGAGGAGCGGGCCGACGACATGAAGCGGTACGGCGGTTTCATCCCGGGCATCCGGCCCGGGCGGCCGACCGCGGAGTACCTGCAGTACGTGCTGTCGCGGATCACCCTGCCCGGGTCGATCTACCTGGGCCTGGTCGCCGTCCTGCCGAACTTCTTCCTGGCCGTGACGCAGC
This sequence comes from Blastococcus capsensis, assembly GCF_030165005.1. Taxonomy (GTDB): domain Bacteria; phylum Actinomycetota; class Actinomycetes; order Mycobacteriales; family Geodermatophilaceae; genus Blastococcus; species Blastococcus capsensis. Next base: position 231,212 of record NZ_JASNNW010000006.1, on the reverse strand, counting down.
CGGGGCAGAACCAGAACTTCCCCTTCGGCGGGGTCGCAGTCCTGATCATGGTCGGAGTGGGGTTGGAGACGGTGAAGCAGATCGAGACGCAGCTCAACCAGCGCAACTACGAAGGGTTCCTGAAGTAGTGCGCGTCGTCCTCCTGGGCCCTCCCGGAGCGGGCAAGGGCACCCAGGCGCAGATCATCGCCGGCGAGCTGGGCGTGCCCGCGATCTCGACGGGAGACATCTTCCGGGCGAACGTGAGCGGCCAGACCGAGCTCGGCAAGCAGGTAAAGACCTACCTGGATGCCGGCAACCTCGTCCCCGACGAGATCACCGTCGCGATGGTCAAGGACCGGCTGGCCGAACCGGACGCCAAGGCAGGGTTCCTGCTGGACGGCTTCCCGCGCAGCATTCCGCAGGCCGAACAGCTCCGGGAGTCGCTCGGCGAGCTCGGGCACGCGCTGGACCGGGTCCTCGAGCTCGTCGTCGACGAGGAGGAGCTGGTCCGCCGGCTCTCCGGGCGGCGGATGATCGTCGACGGCCAGGAGGTGCAGCGCGACGACGACAAGCCCGAGACCGTCCGGCACCGGCTCGCGGTGTACCGGGAACAGACGGCCCCGCTCTCCAGCTTCTACGAGGAGGATGGCCTGCTGGCCCGGATCGACGCGATCGGTGCGGTCGAGGAGGTCACTGCCCGCGCGCTGCGCGCGCTGGGTGTCGACGGGGACGGCGAGGCCGGGCAGCCGGCCACCGACTGACGCCGGCCTCCGGGCCCGGTGAAGGAGCAGCGCGGCAGATGACGACAGGAATCCTCGGTCGCATCCCGCTGCTGGCGAAGTGGAGTGGACGCATGATCCAGATCAAGACCGCGCACGAGATCGAGCTCATGCGTGCCTCGGGGCTGATCACGGCCGGGGCGCTCAAGGCCGTCAAGGCCGCCGTCGCGCCCGGGGTCAGCACCGGTGAGCTCGACGCCGTGGCGGAGGACTACATCCGCTCGCGCGGCGCCGTGCCCAACTTCCTGGGTTACCACGGCTTCACCGGGACGATCTGCGCGTCGATCAACGAGGAGATCGTCCACGGCATCCCGAACCCGGAGCGCCGGCTGGCAGCGGGCGACAACATCTCGATCGACTGCGGCGCGATCCTCGACGGCTGGCACAGCGACTCCGCCGTCACCGTCACGGTGGGGGAGCCCTCGGCCGGGGACGCCGCGCTGCTGGAGGTGACCGAGCGCTCGATGTGGGCCGGGCTGGCCCGGGCCGTCGCGGGCGGCCGGCTGACCGACATCAGCCACGCCGTCGAGGAGATCATCACCGCGGAGTCGCACAGGTACGGGATCGTCGACAACTACGGCGGCCACGGCATCGGCACGGAGATGCACCAGGACCCGCACGTCCTGAACTACGGGCGGCCAGGCAGGGGCCCGAAGCTGGTCCCCGGGCTTGTGCTGGCCATCGAGCCGATGGTGACGGTCGGCGACCCCGCGACCGTCGAGCTCGAGGACGGGTGGACCGTGGTCACGAAGGACGGATCCCGGGCCGCGCACTTCGAGCACTCGGTGGCGATCACGCCGGAGGGCCCGTGGGTCCTCACGGCCGAGGACGGTGGCGTGGCGGGGCTCGCTCCGTTCGGCATCACCCCGCGCACCTAGGGCGCTCACGCGCCGAGCGTGGCCCAGCCCTCATCGGGGGCGGGTTGGTGACGCGTGGGGCAGCGGGGTACGATCTTCTGTGGCGCTAGCGCCGTTCCTCCGTCGTGCTGTGGCCGCATGACCGGGAACGCCCTCTGCGAGAGCGTCAGCACCACCTGTTCTGCAATCTCCGCGTGCATCCAGCCGGGTACCGGCGTGGGCGCACGAGGATCCAGTACCACCGAGTCAGGGAGCGCGTGTAGGGCATGGCGAAGAAGGACGGGGCCATCGAGGTCGAGGGTCGCGTCGTCGAGCCGCTGCCCAATGCGATGTTCCGGGTCGAGCTGCAGAACGGGCACCGGGTGCTCGCCCACATCAGCGGCAAGATGCGGCAGCACTACATCCGCATCCTGCCCGAGGACCGCGTGGTCGTGGAGCTCTCGCCCTACGACCTGACGCGCGGTCGCATCGTCTACCGCTACAAGTGACCGTCCGGTCCGGGCAGCACGCCCGGATCCCGGCACATCGATCTGAGGAATGAGGGGCGGCACCGGTGAAGGTCCAGCCGTCGGTGAAGACAATCTGCGACAAGTGCAAGGTGATCCGCCGGCACGGCCGGGTCATGGTCATCTGCGACAACGCCCGGCACAAGCAGCGCCAGGGCTGAGGGAGTACCGGAACATGGCACGACTGGCCGGCGTCGACCTGCCCCGCGAGAAGCGGATGGAGATCGCGCTCACCTACATCTACGGCATCGGCAAGCACCACGCCAAGGAGACCCTGGCCGCGACGGGCGTCAGCCCGGACCTGCGAGCCAAGGACCTCAGTGACGAGGACCTGCTGAAGCTGCGTGACTACATCGACGAGCACTTCCGCGTCGAAGGTGACCTCCGTCGCGAGGTCGCCGGCGACATCCGCCGGAAGATCGAGATCGGTTGCTACCAGGGCCTGCGGCACCGCCGCGGTCTCCCGGTGCACGGTCAGCGCACCAAGACCAACGCGCGCTCGAGCAAGGGCCCGCGCAAGACCATCGCGGGCAAGAAGAAGGCTCGCTGACCCAGCACGTCGACGTGCTGTCACAGCGACCCGTGAGGGCGGGAGTGACGGTGCGAGACGTGTGCTGCTCTTCAGCAGCACCCCCAGGCCACAGCAACTGAAGGAAACCGGAGAGACATGCCTCCCAGGGCTCGCACCGCGGCAGGTGCCAAGAAGGTCCGCCGCAAGGAGAAGAAGAACGTCGCCCACGGCGCCGCGCACATCAAGAGCACGTTCAACAACACGATCGTGTCGATCACCGATCCGAACGGGAACGTGATCAGCTGGGCTTCCGCCGGCCACGTCGGCTTCAAGGGCTCGCGCAAGTCCACGCCGTTCGCGGCGCAGATGGCTGCCGAGAACGCCGCGCGCAAGGCGCAGGAGCACGGCATGCGCAAGGTCGACGTCTTCGTGAAGGGCCCTGGTTCCGGTCGCGAGACGGCCATCCGCTCCCTGCAGGCCACCGGCCTCGAGGTCGGGCAGATCCAGGACGTGACGCCGCAGCCGCACAACGGCTGCCGGCCCAAGAAGCGCCGCCGGGTCTGACCGGTCACTGACGAGACGAAACAGGAGTATTTGACGTGGCCCGTTACACCGGAGCCGATTGCCGCCTCTGCAGGCGCGAGAAGATGAAGCTGTTCCTCAAGGGCAGCAAGTGCGAGTCCGCGAAGTGCCCGATCGAGATCCGGCCCTACCCGCCGGGCGAGCACGGCCGCGGCCGCACCAAGGACAGCGAGTACCTGCTCCAGCTGCGCGAGAAGCAGAAGGCCCGCCGCATCTACGGCGTGCTGGAGAAGCAGTTCCGCGGGTACTACGAAGAGGCCAACCGCAAGACCGGCAAGACCGGCGAGGTCCTGCTCCAGATCCTGGAGTCGCGGCTGGACAACGTGGTCTACCGGGCCGGCTTCGCCGAATCCCGCGACATGGCCCGCCAGCTGGTGCGCCACGGCCACATCCGGGTGAACGGCCGCAAGGTCGACATCCCGTCCTACCGGGTGGGCGAGAACGACATCGTCGAGGTCGCGGAGAAGTCGCGCACCATGCTGCCGTTCGAGATCGCCCAGGCCCGCGCCGGCGAGCGCCCCGTGCCGCCGTGGCTGGAGGTCATCAGCAGCCAGCTGCGCGTGCTCGTGCACACCATCCCGGCCCGTCAGGTGATCGACACCCCGGTCCAGGAACAGCTGATCGTCGAGCTGTACTCGAAGTAGGCCCCACAGCACCACCGGCTCCGGCGGGCGGACAGATGCCCGCCGGAGCCAGCACCATCCCTCACGGCGTCATATGGCGGGTGCCGGAGGACCTGAAGGAGAAGCAATGCTCATCGCACAGCGCCCGACGCTGACCGAGGAGACCATCTCGGAGCAGCGCTCGCGGTTCATCATCGAGCCGCTCGAGCCGGGTTTCGGCTACACCCTCGGCAACTCCCTGCGGCGGACCCTGCTGTCCTCCATCCCGGGTGCCGCGGTCACCAGCATCCGCATCGAGGGCACCCTGCACGAGTTCACCACCGTGCCGGGGGTGAAGGAGGACGTCACCGAGATCATCCTCAACCTCAAGGGTCTCGTGGTCAGCTCCGACTCCGACGAGCCGGTGACCATGTACCTGCGCAAGCAGGGCCCCGGTGAGGTGACCGCCGCGGACATCGCTCCGCCGGCCGGTGTCGAGGTGCACAACCCGGAGCTGCACATCGCCACGCTGAACGGGAAGGGCCGGCTCGAGATCGAGCTCGTCGTCGAGCGGGGCCGGGGCTACGTGCCCGCGCCGCAGAACAAGCAGCCCGGCCAGGAGATCGGCCGGATTCCCGTGGACTCGATCTACTCGCCGGTCCTGAAGGTCACCTACGCCGTCGAGGCGACCCGCGTCGAGCAGCGCACCGACTTCGACCGTCTGGTCGTCGACGTCGAGAGCAAGCCGTCGATCGCCCCGCGGGACGCCATCGCCTCGGCGGGGTCGACCCTGGTCGAGCTGTTCGGCCTGCTGCGCGAGCTCAACATCGAGGCCGAGGGCATCGAGGTCGGGCCGAGCCCGGCCGAGGCCGCCGACATCGCCAACTTCTCGATGCCGATCGAGGACATGGACCTCACCGTCCGGTCCTACAACTGCCTCAAGCGCGAGGGCGTGCACACCGTCGGTGAGCTCGTCACCCGTTCCGAGGCCGACCTGCTGGACATCCGGAACTTCGGGGCCAAGTCCATCGACGAGGTCAAGATGAAGCTGGCGGCCATGGGCCTGGCCCTCAAGGACAGCCCGCCCGGGTTCATCCCCACGTCGATCGAGAGCTACGACGAGGGCTACGAGACCGACGCGTACCAGGGCACCGGCGAGTACGCCGCCGGCTACGACCAGGCGCAGTACGACGAGGGCTCCTACCAGGAGACCGAGCAGCTCTGAGCGGCGCGGGCCGGGCGGCCACCCCGCCGTCCGGCCCGGCCCCGGGGCGCGCCACACTGGCGCCACGAGCAGTGCAGCACCACCGCAGTACGGACGACAGCAGCATCACGGATGCAGCCGGCAGAGAGCGCCCGGCCGCCTGAGGAAGGACCGACATGCCCACCCCCACCAAGGGCCCCCGTCTCGGCGGGTCCCCCGCGCACGAGCGGTTGATGCTGGCGAACCTGGCCACCTCGCTGTTCGAGCACGGGCGGATCACCACCACCGAGACCAAGGCGAAGCGCCTGCGTCCCCTGGCCGAGAAGCTGGTGACGTTCGCCAAGCGCGGTGACCTCCACGCTCGTCGTCAGGTCATGACGACCATCCGTGACAAGGACGTCGTCCACACCCTCTTCGCCGAGATCGGTCCTCGCTACGAGAACCGTCCCGGTGGCTACACCCGGATCACCAAGGTGGGCCCCCGCAAGGGCGACAACGCCCCCATGGCGGTCATCGAGCTCGTCGAGGCCCTGACCGTCGGGCAGCAGGCCGTCGGCGAGGCCGAGCGAGCGCGCGGCACGAAGTTCGCCGCGGGGGCTGGTGCCGCCTCCGCCGCCGGTGAGGTCGCCGCCGACACCGCCGAGCCGGCCACCGTCGAGCCGAGCGACTCCGCCGACTCGGTCGACAGTGCCGACTCGGTCGACAGTGCCGACTCGGTCGACAGTGCCGACTCGGACAGCGCTGACTCCGCGGACACCCCGGACGAGGTCGTCGCCGAGGCGCCGGCCGCCGACGACGAGGGCACGGACGCACGATGAGCAACCCCGAGAACGTCGCCGGTGCGGGCGCGGCCGGCGTGTCCGCCGGTGGCGGCGACCAGGGAGCCACGTTCGAGGGTGAGGTCACCGGGCCTGGCGGGGACACCTCGCCGGCCGTGGTCGAGTCGTCGCCCACCCACCCGAGCGTCACCGACGAGGCGCAGGAGGTCGTGACCGACCTCTTCAACCCCGACGGCGACCGTCAGGACGACGGCGAGGTCACCCCTCAGCCGGAGCGGCAGAACGCCGCGATCGTCGAGGACCCCGCGCTGTCGCCGGAGCTCGCGAGCGCCGCAGCGGCCGAGGTCGAGGCCGCCGAGCTCGGTGACGCCGCGACCGCCGGCCGGCAGTACCAGGGCGGCGACGCCGCGCCCGACCCGCAGTGACACTCGAGAACGCGATCGCCCGCTGACCGCCGAGCGCGACATGGATGAGCCCGCCACCGACACCGGTGGCGGGCTCATCCGTCTTCGCATGGACGTGCAGTACAACGGCACGGGCTTCCACGGCTGGGCCCGTCAGCCGGCGGTGCGCACCGTGCAGGCCGCGCTCGAGCAAGGCCTGTCGACCGTGCTGCGCGGCGACGTGGAGCTGACCGTCGCCGGCCGCACCGACGCCGGCGTGCACGCGACCGGCCAGGTGGTGCACGTGGACGTGCCCGCCATGGTCTGGGCGGAGCAGGGCCCCAAGCTCCTCCGCCGGCTCCGCGGGGTGCTGCCGCCCGACATCGCCGTCCGGGCCGTGACGGAGGCCCACCCGGCGTTCGACGCGCGGTTCGGCGCGCTGGCCCGCCACTACGTCTACCGGCTCACCGACGACCCAGCGGGTCCATCCCCGCTGCGCCGGGCCGACACGGCCGCCTGGCCCCGGCGCCTCGACGCAGCCGCCATGGACCTCGCGGCCGCGCTGCTGCTCGGTCAGAACGACTTCGCGGCCTACTGCCGGCGGCGGGAAGGCGCGACGACGATCCGGACGCTGCTGCGGCTGACGGCGGCACGGCACCTGGAGGACGACGGCTCGCAGACGGTTCGGATCGATGCGTCGGCGGACGCGTTCTGCCATTCGATGGTGCGCAGCCTCGTCGGCGGGCTGATCGCCGTCGGAGAAGGACGTCGGCCGCTGGACTGGCCGGCGAGCCTGCTCTCCCGCACCGAGCGGTCCAGCGAGGTGCCGGTTGCGCCGGCGCACGGCCTGACCCTGGTCGCGGTGGACTATCCCCCCGACGCCGATCTCGCCGCCCGCACCGAGGTCACCCGCGCCCGGCGGGCCTGACGGGCCGGCCGTCGAACAGCCGGTCCAGCAGACCGGGCATCCCGCTCACGGCACGGACGCGACCGCCTCGGCCACGGGCGTCTTCCCGGCGACGAGTTCGACGACGGCGCCCTCCCGCGGCGAGTCCAGGAACGCGAGCAGCACCGCGGCCACGTCGTCGCGGGGGATCTCGCCGCGCTCGACGTGCCGGTCGAGCGTGACCCGCCCGGTCCCCTCATCGTCGGTGAGGCCGCCCGGCCGCAGCACCGTCACCGCGAGGCCCGGACGGGCCAGCAGGTCCTGCTCCGCGGCCAGCTTCGCCCGCAGGTAGGCGGTGAAGACCTCGTCGACGCCCTCGGGTGAGGCCCCGTCGGCGACCAGGTCGGCGCCCATGGAGGAGACGAGGAGGTAGCTGCGGACCCCGGCCCGCTCGGCTGCGTCGGCGAGCAGGACGGCCGCGCCGCGGTCGACGGTGTCCTTGCGGGCGGCGCCGCTGCCCGGCCCCGCGCCCGCGGCGAACACCACGGCGTCGGCCCCGGACGCGACGTCGGCGACCTGGTCGACCGCGGCGGACTCCAGGTCGAGGACCACCGGCGTGACGCCGTCGGCTTCCAGATCGGCCCGGTGGTCGGGATTGCGGACGAGGCCGAGGACGGTGTCGCCGCGGTCGGACAGCAGACGGCCGAGGCGGCGGGCGACCTGCCCGTGGGCGCCGGCGAGGACGATGCGCATGGACCGGCCCTACCCGGGAGTGCGGGTGGCTACCTCCCGGGCCCGGGCGAGCTCCTCGGCGGTGTCGCAGTCGAGCCACGGCGGCGCCTCGCCCGGTGCCACCGGGGGCTGGTACCGGTCGATCGCGAGGTCGGACAGCGCCCGGAAAAGGGCCGTTGGGCCGGCCGGGTCGCCCACGGCGCGGCGCAGGGCCGCGGACCGCCAGACACCGAGGAGGACCTGATCGCGGCCGGTGTCGTCGACGACGAGGACGCCGTCCCGGTGCAGCCGCCGGCGGAGCTCCCCGATGAGCGACCCGGTGACGAACGGCAGGTCGCCGGCCAGGACGGCGACGACGTCGGTCTGCACGGCGGCCAGCCCGGCCCGGAGTGCGGACACCGGGCCGCCGCCGGGCGGGTCCTCCCGGGTGCGGATCACCCCGGCCGGCACGTCCTGCGGCGGGCCGACGACCACCCGGGAGGTGGCGTCGGCGACGGCGGCCAGCGCAGCCGCGAGCAGCGTACGGTCCCCGACCCGGAGCTGCGGTTTGTGCTGGCCGCCGAGCCGAGCGGCCCGGCCGCCGGCCAGTACCACGGCCCCGTACGGGGGGAGCTGCTCCATGGCAGCACCGTAGGCCGACGGACCTGGGTACCGTCCACGCCGTGGGACGAGTCACCAGCCGCACCCCGGTGCTGCGCATCCGAGGTCAGCAGCGCACCACCCGGCCGGATGCGGTGGCTGCGGAGGAGCCGCTGGAGATCCGGCTGAACGGCACGTCGCTGGCGGTCACCATGCGCACGCCGGGGGACGACTTCGACCTGGTGCACGGTTTCCTCGCCACCGAGGGCGTGATCGGCGGTCCCGGCGACGTGGCGGGGCTGCGCTACTGCGACTCGGTCGATGTCGAGGGCAGGAACACCTACAACGTCGTCGACGTCGACCTCGCCGCCGGCGTTCCCGTGCCGGACACCGGCCTGGAGCGGAACTTCTACACGTCCAGCTCGTGCGGGGTGTGCGGAAAGGCGAGCATCGACGCGATCCGGACCAAGACCGCCTTCGACGTCGCCGCCGACACCGTGCGGCTGCCGCTCGAGGTGCTGCTCGTGCTGCCGGAGCGGCTGCGGGCGGAGCAGCAGGTGTTCGCCAAGACCGGCGGCCTGCACGCGGCCGGCCTGTTCGCGTCCGACGGCCGGCTGGTGGCGCTGCGAGAAGACGTCGGCCGGCACAACGCCGTGGACAAGGTCATCGGGGACGGCGTGCGACAGGGGCGGCTGCCCCTGGCCGGGCACGTGCTGATGGTGAGCGGACGGGCCAGCTTCGAGCTGACCCAGAAGGCGGCGATGGCCGGCATCCCGGTGCTGGCCGCGGTCTCCGCGCCGTCGTCCCTCGCCGTGGAGCTGGCCCGCGAGGTCGGCATCACCCTGATCGGATTCCTCCGTGGCGACGGCTGCAACGTCTACACCCACCAGGACCGCCTCGTCCTGCCCGAGCAGTAGCGCTGCCTACCTGTGCGGTGCGGTGACGGGCCGCTCGATCGGCTGGTCGACGTGCCCCCGCTTGCGCGCAGCGCTCCCTGCCGGAAGGGTCGTTGCCCGACCGCCGCCGACGCACGTCGTGACGGCGTGCGTCGCAGGCCCAGGAGTCGGCCGCAACCGTTGGAGGTGCACGATGGAGACGCTGCTCGTGGTCGGACTGGGCGTCCTGGTTGTGCTCCTGATCGCGGCCAGGTACACGCTGATCACCAGGTTCGCGCGGAAGAAGAGGGATTCCTGACCTGGCCGGGCAGTGGCCGTGTTCCTGGTTCCGGGTTCCGGGACCTCAGTGATCGCCGCCGCGGAGCTGGCTGACCACGTGGGGGAACAGCGGACCGAGGACGGCGAGGCCGTCCTGCACGCCGCCGGTGGAGCCGGGCAGGTTGACGATCAGCGTGCGGCCGGCCGTCCCGGCCAGACCACGGGAGAGCACCGCTGTCGGTACCCCGTTCTCGGCGCCGTAGCGACGGACCGCCTCGGCGATGCCCGGCGCCTCCCTCTCCAGGACGGCGCGGGTCGCCTCGGGGGTCACGTCGGTGGGAGTGAGGCCCGTTCCGCCGGTGGTGAGCACGACGTCGGCGCCTGACTCCACGGCCTCTCGCAGGACGGCGGTCAGCGCCTCGACGTCGTCGGGCCGGACGTGCGGACCCTCGACGGCGAACCGGAGCTCCCGCAGCCCGGTGGCGAGCGCCTGACCGCTGCGGTCCTCGTAGACGCCCGCTGCGGCACGGTTGGAGGCGGTGACCACGACGGCGCGTGCGCCGTCCGGCAGGGAAGCGCTCACCGGGTCCACTCCCCGTTCTTGCCGCCGCTCTTGCGCAGCAGCCGGACGTCGGTGATCGCCGCGCGCGGGTCCACCGCCTTGACCATGTCGATCAGGGTCAGCCCGGCCACCGCGACCGAGGTGAGCGCCTCCATCTCCACACCCGTCCGGTCGGCGGTGCGCGCGGTGGCGGTGATCTCGACGGCGTCGTCGGCGACCTCGATGTCGACGGTGACGCCGTGCAGCGCGATCGGGTGGCACAGCGGCACGAGGTCCGGCGTCCGCTTGGCCCCGGCGATGCCGGCGATGCGGGCCACGGCGACCGCGTCGCCCTTGGGCACGCCCTTCCCGCGCAGCAGGTCGACCACCTCGGCGCTGACCAGCACCCGCCCCCCGGCGGTGGCCTCCCGTGCGGTGACCTCCTTGGCGCTCACGTCGACCATCCGCGCGGCGCCGCTCTCGTCGACGTGGGTGAACCGGGGGTCTGTCACTGTGTCCTCCGGTTCGTCTCCGCCATCGCTGGCGCTCCTCGCTCGCCCCGTCACAGGTCGCCTCCGCGGTCGCTCCGCTCCTCACTCGCCGGCGTTCGCTCGATGCTCACTCGCTGTCGGCTCCGGCGCTCGCTGCGATGGTCGCTCAGGCGTCGACTCACTGGAGCGCTCCCTCGATCAGGACGACGTCGACCTCGGCGCCGGCGGGCAGTTCGGTCACGTCCTCGGGGACGACGACCAAGCAGTTCGCGCGCGCCAGGTGCGCGACCAGGTGCGAGCCGGGGCCGCCGACCTGGGACACCACTCCGCCGTCGTAGCGGCCGCGCAGGAACTGGCGGCGGCCGGCGGGGGAGCGCAGCGGGCCGGCGAGCCGGGCGGGCACCCGCAGCCGGTCGGGGAACGCGTGCCCGAGGGCGCGGCGCAGGGCCGGGCGGACGAAGACCTCGAAAGACACGAACGCGCTCACCGGGTTCCCGGGCAGCGTGACCACCGGGACGCCCTCGACGGTCCCGGCCCCCTGCGGTCCGCCGGGCTGCATGGCCACCTTGCCGAAGTCGACGGTGCCCAGCGTCCGGAACGCGTCCTTCACCACCTCGTACGCGCCGGCGCTCACGCCCCCGCTGGTGACGAGCAGGTCGGCCGTCGCCAGTTCCGCCCGCACCGTGGCGAGGAACTGGTCGACGTCGTCGGGCACGAAGTGCAGCCGGCGCGGGATGCCGCCGGCCTCGTCGACGGCCGCGGCCAGCAGGGTGGAGTTGGACTCGTAGATCTGCCCGGGGGCGAGCTCCTCCCCGGGGGCGACGAGCTCGCTGCCCGTGGAGAGGACCAGCACGCGGGGACGGCGGCGGACCGGCAGCCGGGTGATCCCCACGGCGGCGGCCAGTCCCAGCTGCGACGCCCCGAGCGGCGCACCCGCGACCAGTGCGACGGTGCCCGCGGCGATGTCCTCACCGGCGCGACGCAGATGGCTCCCGGCGGGCGGGCAGTCGCGCAGTTCCACGACGTCCGTGCCGCCGTCGGTGAGCTCCACGGGGACGACGACGTCGGCCCCCGGGGGCAGCGGTGCGCCGGTCATGATGCGGTGCACGGTGCCCGGCTCCAGCGGGACGACGTCGGACCGCCCGGCGGGGATGTCCTCGGCCACCCGCAAGCGCACGGGGGAGTCCGCGGCGCGGCCCACCTCGGCCCAGCGGGCGGCGTAGCCGTCCATCGCCGAGTTGTCGAAGCCGGGCAGCGGCACCCGGGCGACGACGTCGCGGGCGAGCACCCGCCCGTGCGCCGCGGCGAGCGGCACCGTCTCCTCCGGGGATGCGGGCAGCAAGGCGTTCACGACCGCCTGGTGTTCCTCGACCGTGCGCACGGGGCACATCCTCGCTGATCGGGGGCCGGGGCGTCGCCGGCGGGAACCGGGAGGGCACCGATGGCCGGCGTGACCGTGCTGGGGCAGGTCGGTCGGGACCTCGTGCTGCGGGTGCCGGAGCTGCCCGCCCCCGGGGGCGCGGTCGCCGCCGGCGAGCGGCGGGAGATCCTCGGCGGCAAGGGTGCCAACCAGGCCGTGGCCCTGAGCCAGCTGGGCGTCCCGGTGGCCCTGGTGGGGGTCGTGGGGGACGACGACGCCGGCCGCAGTGCGCTGGCGCAGGCGGCCGCGGACGGGATCGACGTCTCCGGGGTGGTGCGCCGGGGTGCTGCGACCGCCCTGCTGCTGGACCTCGTGGCGGACGGCGGCCGCCGCCGGCTGGTCGAGGACGTGCCGCCCGACGTGCTCCTGACCGCCGCCGACGTGGCGGCAGCCGACGCACAGCTGGCGGCGTGCCAGGTGCTGAGCCTCCAGCTCCAGCAGCCCGGCGCGGCGGTGCGTGCCGCGCTGGAGCGGGCGCCGCGCCCGGCGCTCGTGGTGGCCGACGGGGCTCCCGCGGACGCCGGCACCCGGACCGCGGTGCTGGCACGCGCCGACGTCATCCGGGCCGACGCTGCGGAGGCGGCGCAGCTGATCGGCAGGGACCTGCCGGGCGTCGAGGAAGCCCGCGAGGCCGCGGCCGAGCTGCTGACCCGGGGCCCGCGACTGGTCGCGCTCTCGGTGGGTGGGGACGGCGACCTCGTGGCGTGGCGGGCGGGCGCGCGGCCGGGCGGAGCCGCCGCGGCGTGGGAGGCCGATCCCCGGTGGGCCGACGGCGAGGTTCTCGTCCCTCTGCTGGGGGATGCGCCGGTCGATCCCACGGGCGCCGGGGACGTGTGGGTCGCCGCGCTCGTCGCGACCCTCCTGGGTGGAGCCGGCCCCGAGGACGCCGCCTGGGTGGCGGCGGCGGCCGCGGCAGCCACGGTCGCCCACGCCGGCGGGCGCCCCGATCTGGACCCCGCGGCACTGGGGGAGGAGGTCCGGAGGCATCGGCCGGGGTGAGGTCCGGTTATGGTCCGGTCGTGGCTGAGATCGACCGGATGCTCGAGGCGAACCAGCAGTGGGCGCAGGAGGCCCCGCAGGGGCTCCAGGCGCGCCCCCTCCGGGCGGTCGCCGTCGTGACCTGCATGGACGCGCGAATGGACGTCTACCGCCTTCTCGGACTTCAGCCCGGCGATGCCCACGTCCTCCGCAACGCCGGAGGGGTGGTCACCGACGACACCCTCCGGTCGCTGACCATCTCCCAGCACCTGCTCGGCACCCGTGAGGTGGTGCTCGTCCACCACACCCGCTGCGGCATGCAGGGCGCTGACGAGGCCGCCTTCCTGGCGCGCGTCGAGCAGGCCACCGGGGCCCGGCCGACCTGGCCGGTGCAGGCGTTCGCCGACGTCGACGAGGACGTCCGCGAGTCGATCCGGGTGCTGCGGGCGTGCCCGTACCTGCTGTCCCACGATGTCCGCGGTGCCGTGTACGACGTGGATACCGGGCGGCTGCGCGAGGTGCGCGAGGACGCGTAGCGGTCCGCGGAGGTGGGAGGGCTCCCTGGCCCGTCCCGCGCCCGGGATGCGGTGTGCCGCCTGCTGGTATCGTGACCGGCTGGCGCGCGCAAGCCGGCTGGTGCCCGCGCGTCGTTGCTGTCTCCCGTGCTCGGTGAGGCGATCCCACCAGCCATCCCGACGACGACGGAGGACACGAGCGCCGTGCGCACGTACACCCCCAAGCCCGGCGAGGTAGCCCGGGCGTGGCACGTCATCGACGCCACTGACGTGGTGCTCGGTCGACTGGCCAGCCAGACCGCGCAGCTCCTGCGCGGCAAGCACAAGCCCCAGTACGCCCCGCACGTGGACGTCGGCGACTTCGTCGTCATCGTCAACGCAGGCAAGGTCGCCCTGACCGGTTCCAAGCGGGACGACAAGGTCGCCTACCGGCACTCCGGTCACCCGGGTGGTCTCAAGACCATCAACGTGGGCGACCAGTTGCGCACGCACCCCGACCGCGTCATCGAGCGCGCGATCAAGGGGATGCTGCCGCACAACACCCTCGGGCGGCAGATGCTCAAGAAGCTCAAGGTCTACGCCGGCCCGGAGCACCCGCACGCTGCGCAGCAGCCCCAGACCTACGAGATCAAGCAGGTGGCTCAGTGACTGAGCTTGCGAAGTCACCGATGAGCACAGCACCGTCGGTCACGACGCCGACGAGCGCCAGCGAGGAGAGCAAGTGACCAGCGCACTGACCGTGACCGACGCCGAGGGGCGTCCGGTGCAGACCGTCGGCCGGCGCAAGGAGGCCGTCGTCCGCGTGCGGCTGCTGCCCGGCACCGGCCAGTTCACCCTGAACGGCCGCACCCTGGAGCAGTACTTCCCGAACAAGGTGCACCAGCAGCTCATCCGTGAGCCGTTCGTGACCCTGGAGAAGGCCGAGCAGTACGACGTCGTCGGCCTGCTCAAGGGCGGCGGCGTGACCGGCCAGGCCGGCGCGCTGCGCCTGGCCATCGCCCGCGCCCTCATCGAGGTCGAGGCCGAGGACCGCCCGGCCCTCAAGAAGGCCGGCTTCCTCACCCGTGACGCGCGGGTCAAGGAGCGCAAGAAGTACGGGCTCAAGAAGGCCCGCAAGGCGCCTCAGTACTCCAAGCGCTGACCGGCACGTCCGTGGGTCGCCTCTTCGGGACCGACGGCGTCCGGGGTCGGGCCAACTCCGACCTCACGCCGGAGCTGGCCCTCACGGTGGCACGTGCCGCCGCCAGCGTGCTCGCCGACCGCGACGGGACCTCGCGTCCCGTCGCGGTCGTCGGCCGCGATCCCCGTGCCAGCGGGGAGATGCTGGAGGCCGCGGTCATCGCGGGCCTCACGAGCGCCGGCGCCGAGGTGCTCCTGGCCGGGGTGGTCCCCACGCCGGCACTTGCCTATCTCACCGCCCGGAGCGGCGCCGATCTCGGCATCATGATCTCGGCCAGCCACAACCCGATGCCCGACAACGGCATCAAGTTGTTCAGCCGGGGCGGGCACAAGCTGCCCGACGCCGTCGAGGCCGCCGTCGAGCAGACCGTGACCTCCGGCTCCTCCGACGCGCACCGTCCCACCGGGGCCGGGATCGGCCGGGTCCGGGCCCTCGTCGACGGCACCGACGCCTACGTCGAGCACCTGCTGACCACCGTCGACCGGCCCCTGAACGGCCTGACCGTGGTCGTCGACGCGGCCCACGGCGCGGCCGCCACCGCGGCACCGGAGGTGTACCGCCGCGCCGGGGCCACGGTGCACGCCATCGGCTGCGCCCCCGACGGCTGGAACATCAACGACGGGATCGGCTCCACGCACCTGGGCCCGCTCATCGAGGCGGTCCGGGAACGGGGCGCCGACATCGGCATCGCGCACGACGGCGACGCCGACCGCTGCCTGGCCGTGACCGCCACGGGTGAGGTCGTCGACGGCGACGCCATCCTCGCGGTCTGCGCGCTCGCGCTGCACGAGCGGGGCGCGCTGAAGTCCGACGCTGTCGTGGCGACGGTGATGAGCAACCTGGGCTTCCACCACACCATGCGCGACGCGGGGATCTCCGTGCACACGACCGCCGTCGGCGACCGGTACGTGCTGGAAGCCCTGCGGGCCCAGGATTTCAGCCTGGGCGGCGAGCAGAGCGGGCACCTGGTGTTCCTGGAGCACGCCACCACCGGGGACGGCCTGCTCACCGGGCTGGCCCTGCTGTCGCGGATGGCCGCGACCGGCACCTCGCTGGCCGAGCTGGCCTCCGTCGTCCAGCGGCTTCCGCAGGTGCTGATCAACGTGCCGGTCCACGACCGGCTCGCAGTGGCCGCGAGCGACGACGTCGCCGCCGCCGTCAACGCGGTGGCGGCCGAGCTGGGCGACTCCGGCCGGGTCCTGCTGCGCCCCTCGGGCACCGAGCAGCTGGTGCGGGTCATGATCGAGGCGCCCACCCAGGAGCAGGCCGACGCGATGGCCCAGGGTCTGGCGACGGTGGTCGCGAACGTCCGCTGACCCCGACGGGCGGATGGCCGTACCGCGAGGTGGGACTGCTGGTTCCCACGTGACAGCGGGCGGCCAGTGGTGACGGTGCCCTGCGGATGAGGACCGTGTTGTAGACGGATCGGTCCGCCACTGCCGGTAGCCTGAGTCAAATGTGCGGCATCGTGGGATACGTGGGCCCGCAGGACGCCCGGGACGTCGTCCTGGCAGGTCTGCGTCGACTGGAGTACCGGGGCTACGACTCGGCTGGCATCGCCGTCGTCGCCGACGGTGAGCTGAGCTCGGCCAAGAAGGCCGGCAAGCTGGCCAACCTGGAGAAGGTCCTGGCCGAGGAGCCGCTGCCCGAGGCGACGGTCGGCATCGGGCACACCCGGTGGGCCACCCACGGCGGTCCGACCGACCGGAACGCGCACCCGCACCTGTCCGCGGACGGCTCGGTGGCGGTGATCCACAACGGGATCATCGAGAACTTCGCCTCCCTGCGTGCCGAGTGCGAGACGGCCGGCGTGGAGTTCACCTCCGAGACCGACACCGAGGTGGTCGCCCACCTGCTGGCCGCGGTGTACGAGTCCACCCCCGAGGGCGAGGGCCGGCTGGCCGAGACCATGCGGGGTGTCTGCCAGCGGCTGGAGGGCGCGTTCACCCTCGTCGCCACGCACGTCGCCGAGCCCGACACCCTCGTCGCCGCCCGTCGCAGCAGCCCGCTCGTGGTGGGCATCGGAGAGACGGCCGACGGTACTGCTGAGTATTTTCTCGGCTCCGACGTCGCCGCTTTCATCGGGCACACCCGCGAGGCCCGCGAGCTCGGGCAGGACCAGGTCGTCGAGATCGACCGCACCCGCGGCCTGGCAGTCACCGGCTTCGATGGCACGCCGGCCGAGCCCACCGCCTACACGGTCGACTGGGACGCCGCCGCCGCCGAGAAGGGTGGCTACGACTGGTTCATGCTCAAGGAGATCGCCGAGCAGCCCCAGGCGATCGCCGACACGCTGCTGGGCCGGCTGGGTGAGGACGGCGAGCTGGTCCTCGACGAGGTCCGGCTGTCGGACCAGGAACTGCGCGACATCGACAAGATCTTCGTCGTCTCCTGCGGCACCTCCTACCACGCCGGGCTGATCGCGAAGTACGCCATCGAGCACTGGACCCGCATCCCCGTCGAGGTCGAGGTCGCCAGCGAGTTCCGCTACCGCGATCCCGTCCTGGACCGCTCGACGCTGGTGGTCGTCATCAGCCAGTCCGGCGAGACCATGGACACCCTCATGGCGCTGCGGCACGCCAAGGACCAGAAGGCCCGGGTCCTGGCGATCTGCAACGCCAACGGATCCACCATCCCGCGGGAGTCCGACGCCGTCCTCTACACCCACGCGGGCCCGGAGATCGCGGTCGCGTCGACCAAGGCGTTCCTCGCCCAGATCGTGGCCTGCTACCTGGTGGGCCTCTTCCTGGCACAGGTGCGCGGGGTGAAGTACGAGGACGAGATCGCTGCGATCGTCGACGACCTCCGGCAGCTGCCCGACGCCGTGGCGCGGGTGCTGGAGAACATGGAGCCGGTGCGTGAGCTCGCCCGGTCGCTGGCCGACGCGAACACGATCCTCTTCCTCGGCCGGCACGTCGGTTTCCCGGTCGCCCTGGAGGGCGCGCTGAAGCTCAAGGAGCTGGCCTACATCCACGCCGAGGGGTTCGCGGCCGGCGAGCTCAAGCACGGGCCGATCGCGGTCATCGACCAGGGCACCCCGGTGGTCGTCGTCGTGCCGTCGCCGCGCAGCCGCAACTCGGTGCACGGCAAGGTCGTCTCGAACATCCAGGAGGTGCGGGCCCGCGGGGCGCGCACGATCGTGATCGCCGAGGAGGGCGACGACGACGTCGTCCCCTACGCCGACCACCTCATCCGGGTGCCGCGCACGCCGACCTTGCTCGCGCCGGTGGTCACCACCGTGCCGCTGCAGATCCTGGCCTGCGAGATCGCCGACACGCGTGGCTACGACGTCGACCAGCCGCGGAACCTGGCCAAGAGCGTCACCGTCGAGTGACGGCCTCGTGAGCATCGCAGCGAGCGCCAGCGAGCGAGGAGCGGAGCGAGGCCGGAACCGACGCAGGGGCACCGTCGAGTCACGGCCTCGTGAGCATCGCAGCGAGCGCCAGCGAGCGAGGATTGGAGCGAGGCCGGAACCGACGCAGGGGCACCGTCGAGTAGGGCCGCGGCGCGGGCCGGGGTCATGCCCCGTCGTCGTCGGTCGCCCGGACGGCGATGAGCGCGATGTCATCGCGGCCGTCGGGCGTCATCCAGGCGAGGACCGCGTCGCAGAGAGCCTCCAGCGGCAGGCGCCGCAGTGCCGTGACCGTGTCCCGGAGGCGGCTGAGCCCGGTGTCGAGGTCCTCGTCACGCCGCTCCACGAGCCCGTCGGTGTAGAGCAGCAGCGTGTCACCTGGTGCCAGGTCGAGCTGGTGGTCGGTGCGGGGCCGGTCGTCGTCCGGTGCATCGAGGTCCAGCCCCAGAGCCCGGCCGGGCCGGCTGTCCAGCAGCGTGACGACGCCGTCGGCAGACACGAGCACGGGCGGCGGATGCCCGGCCGAGGCCCAGGCCACCCGTCGGCTCCCGTCGGGTCGGGAGGCGTCGAACGGCGCTACCTGCGCGAGGAGCGCGGTGGCGAACACCGACACCCCGAGGGTGCGCGTGGCGGCGTCGACCGTCGCGAGCACGCCGGACGGGGGCTGGCCACCGCCGTGCCCGGCCATCCGGAGCATCGTGCGCAGCTGCCCCATGGCTGCGGCGGCGTCGATGTCGTGCCCGGCGACGTCGCCGATGACGACGGCGGTGGTGCCGTGCGCGTCGATGTAGGCGTCGTACCAGTCGCCTCCGACCAGCTGCGCGCTGGCGGCGGGCTGGTAGCGGGAGGCGACGTGCAGGTGAGGGGGCCGGGGCAGCAGCCCCGGCAGCAGGGACTGCTGGAGACGTAGCGACAGGGTGCGCTCCTGGTCGTAGGCCAGCGCGTTGTCGATGGCCAGGGCGGCGCGGTCCGCGATCGCCTCGATGAGCTCCACGTCGCCGTCCTCGTAGGCCGGGGAACCGGCCACCCGGACGACGCTCAGCACGGCGATCAGCTGGTTGCGGGCCCGCAGCGGAACGGTGACGCTGTGCACCGCCCGGAGGGCGCGGACCCCGTCCTGCTGCGCGGCGATCAGCCCCGTGGTGGAGGTGGTCAGGTCCGTCAGGACCTCTGTCCGGCCGGTGGCGGCGACACGACCCGGCCCGTGGGTCTCGCCCACCCGGCGCTCCCGTACGCGCACGTACTCCTCCAGCCGTTCCTGCTCGGCCGGGTCGCCGTGGAGGACGGCCTGAGGGGTGATCGAGCCGTCGCCGGGGATCGAGTAGATGAAGGCGTACTGACCGAGCGTGGGAACGGCGAGGTGGACCACCGCCTGCCAGATGGCGTCCAGGTCGAGCCCCGCGACGAGCAGTTCACCGATGCAGGCGAGGAGTTCGGCGCGGGCACGGTCCTGCTCGGCCTGCGCCGTCGCCTCCTCGGCCATGCGCGCGGCCTCGGCCGCCGTGGTGGCGGCGGCGCGCAGCGCCACCTCGCGGGTCGCGATCGCCGCCAGGCTCGCCAGGATCTGGACCTCGTCGTCGGTCCAGTGCCGGACGACGGTGTCCACCACGCACAACGTGCCGAGGACGTGGCCGTCCGGGTCGTGGACCGGGTAGCCGGCCCACGCGACGACGCCCATGGAGACGATCGACGGGTTGTCCCTGGTCCGCTCGTCCACCCGGACGTCGGGGAGCACCAGCGGCTCGCGGGTCTCGACCACGTACTGGCAGAAGGACTCCTCCAGGGCGTTCTGCCGGGGGCCGCCCTCGGCGATGCCCAGGCAGGCCATCCAGAACGACCGCCGGTCGTCCACGACCGTCAGGAACGCGAACGGCGCACGGAGCAGCTGCCGGGCGAGGGCGGCCAGTCGGTCGAACGCCTCCTCGCTCTCGGCGTCGAGCAGGCCGGCGGCCTCGACGGCGGCCAGGCGGGCCGGCGCGCGCACGTACTCGTACACCTGTCGTCCTCCGATCCGAGCCCGCCCAGGCCGCCGCCCACTCTCGCACGTCCGTCGGGAACGGCACAGCGTCCCTCCGGCGCCGTGGCCCGCCGGCGGCCGAGCCGGGACGGCGGGCCGGGCGGCGGCGGGGCAGACTGGCCAGCGTGATCATCGGGGTCGGGATCGACGTCGTGCCGGTCGAGCGCTTCGCGCGGTCGCTCACCCGCACACCGGGGCTGCGGGACCGGCTGTTCACCGCGGCCGAGCAGTGCACGCCGTCGGGTGGTCCGCGCACCGGTGAGTCGCTGGCCGCCCGGTTCGCGGCGAAGGAAGCACTGGCCAAGGCGCTCGGTGCGCCGGGCGACCTGCGCTGGCACGACGCCGAGGTCACCGTCGGCGAGCGCGGCCGCCCGCACCTGGAGGTACGGGGCTCCGTGGCCGGGCGGGCGGCTCAGCTGGGCGTCACGTCCTGGCACGTCTCCCTCAGCCACGACGGGGGCATCGCCTCCGCCGTCGTCGTCGCCGAGGGCCTGGGCCGGGAGACCACATGACCGAGCCTGCGAGGTCGTGCAGGCGCAGAGCACCGCGACCGATCACGGATCTGACGAGCGCCGGCGAGGAGGAGACGTGATCGGGCTGTTCACGGCGGCGGAGATCCGCGCGGCGGAGGCCCCGCTGCTGGCAGCGCTGCCGGACGGCGCCCTGATGCAGCGCGCGGCGACCGGGCTGGCCACCGTCTGCCTGCGCCTGCTCGGCCGCTCCTACGGCGCCCGCGTCACCGCCCTGGTGGGCTCGGGCGCCAACGGCGGTGACGCACTGTTCGCCGGAGCGCGACTGGCCGCCCGCGGCACGCACGTCACCGCCGTCCTGCTGGCTCCCGCGCGGGCTCACGAGGCGGGGCTGACGGCGTTCCGGCGGGCCGGTGGCCGCACGGTCGCCCTCGAGGCGGCCGGGCCCGTCCTCGACCGCACCGACCTCGTGCTCGACGGGGTCGTCGGGATCGGTGGCTCCGGCAGGCTGCGGCCGGACGCCGCCGCGCTGGTGGACCGGGCTGCCGCGGGACCGGCGCTGATGGTGGCCGTGGACGTGCCCAGCGGGGTGGACGCCGACACGGGCGCGGTCGACGGGGCAGCCTTCCCCGCCACGCACACCGTGACCTTCGGGGCGGTCAAGGCGGGACTGGTCGTAGGGGAGGGGCGCGGCTCCGCCGGCGAGGTGCACCTCATCGACATCGGCCTGGACGAGCACCTGCCGGCCCCCTCCGCGTGGCAGCTCGCCGACGCGGACGCCGCGGCCCGGCTGCCGAGCCCGGACGCCGACGACGACAAGTACACCCAGGGCGTGGTCGGGATCGTCGCCGGATCGGCCACCTATCCCGGCGCCGGCGTGCTGTGCACCGGAGCCGCGCTGCGCACCCGCCCCGGGCTGGTGCGCTACGCCGGGACGGCCGCCGACGGGGTGCGCGCCGCGTGGCCCGAGGCGATCGTCACCGACGGCCGGCCCGGCGATGCCGGCCGGGTGCAGGCGTGGGTGGTGGGCCCGGGCATGGGCACCGATGACGACGCCCGCAGCGTGCTGGCCGAGGTCCTGGCCACCGATCTGCCGGTGCTCGTGGACGCCGACGCGCTGACGATGCTGGCCCGCGAACCGGATCTCCTCCGCGGCCGTTCCGGGCCGACCGTGCTGACCCCGCACGACCGGGAGTTCGCGCGGTTCGGATACGAGGTGGGCCCCGACCGCCTCGGTGCCGCCCGCCGGCTGGCGGCCGACCTGGGCGCCGTCGTCCTGCTCAAGGGCGAGGCGACCGTCGTCGCCGACCCCGGTGGCGCCGCCTTCGTCAACGCCACCGGCACGCCGTGGCTCGCAACGGCCGGCACCGGTGACGTCCTGTCGGGGATCACCGGCGCCCTGCTGGCCACGGGGCTGCCGGCCGTGGAGGCGGCGGCCGTGGCCGCGCACGTGCACGGCCGGGCCGGCCAGGTCGCCGCGGCGCGGGGCCCCTTCGTGGCCGGCGACGTGGTGCGCCACCTCCCCGAGGCGATCAGCCGGGTGCGCGGGGCCCGGCCGGACGGCCTGCCAGACTCGGGGCCGTGACCAACGGGACCGGGGCCGAGGTGGTGGTCGACCTCGACGCGATCGCGGCGAACACCGCGGTGCTGCGCGAACGGGTCGCCCGCCCGCTGATGGCGGTGGTGAAGGCCGACGGCTACGGCCACGGCCTGGTGCCGGCCGCGCGCGCGGCGCTGGCCGGGGGAGCCGACCAGCTCGGCGTCGCCGTGCTGCACGAGGCGCTGGCGCTGCGCGCCGCCGGGGTGACGGCGCCGGTGCTGGCCTGGCTGCACGGCCCCGGCGCCGACTTCACCGCCGCGCTCGCCGCGGACGTCGAGGTGTCGGTCAACGCGGCGTGGGGGCTGGCCGAGGTGGTCGCCGCCGCCCGGGCCACCGGCCGCACCGCCCGGCTGCACCTGTGCGTCGACACCGGGCTCTCCCGCGAAGGCGCGACCGTCGCCGAGTGGCCGCAACTGGTCGCCGCGGCGGCGCGGGCCCAGGCCGACGGCGACGTCGAGGTCGCCGGGCTGTGGAGCCACATGGCCTACGCCGACTCCCCGACGCACCCCACCATCGGCGCGCAGGTGCGGGTGTTCGAGGAGGCGGTCGCGGTCGCGCGCGCCGCCGGCCTCACCGGCGCCCGCCGGCACCTGGCCAACTCCGCGGCCACCGTGGCGCTGCCGGAGACCTGGTACGACATGGTGCGCCCGGGCATCGCCGTCTACGGGCTGGACCCACTCGGCGGGGACGCCGCCGCCTCCGGCCTCCGGCCGGCGATGACGGTGCGGGCCGCCGTCGCGCTGGCCAAGCGCGTGCCGGCCGGGGCCGGCGTGTCCTACGGGCACACGTACTCGACGGCCGCCGGCACCACGCTGGCGCTGGTGCCGGTCGGCTACGCCGACGGCGTGCCTCGGGCCGGTGGCAACCGGGCGCCGGTCCTCGCCGCCGGCGCCCGGCGGACGATCGCCGGGCGGGTCTGCATGGACCAGTTCGTCCTGGACGTCGGGGACGACCCGGTGGCGCCCGGGGACGAGGTGGTCCTGTGGGGCCCGGGCGACCGGGGGGAGCCGACCGCCCAGGACTGGGCCGATGCGGTCGACACCATCCACTACGAGCTGGTCACCCGGATCGGCGGCCGGTTCACCCGGCGGTACGTCGGCTCCGCGGGGGCGGTCTGATGGCGCGGAAGCAGCCGCCGCCGACCAGGCATCCCCGCGGGGTCACCGCCGGCCTCGTCGGTGCGGTCGTCGGGCTGGCCGCTGCCGGTACCGCCGCGGGGGTGGCCGTGAGCCGGATCGCCGCACGGCGGGTGCGTGCCGCGGAGCTGGGGCCGGCCGCCGAGCTGCCGTCCGGTCCGTCCGAGGGGCGGTTGCGCCAGGTCGACCCGCTCGGCGCCGAGGCCCGTCCCGCCGACCGCACCGCCCTGGTCGAGGCCGACGACGGGGTGCTCCTCTCGGTGGAGGAGATCGGACCGCGGGACGCCCCCCTGACGGTCGTCTTCGTGCACGGCTACACGCTGTCGATGGCCTCCTGGACCTTCCAGCGACGCACGCTGGCCGCGGAGCTGGCGACCGAGAACGGGCACCGGCCGCAGGCGCGGCTGGTGTTCTACGACCAGCGGGGACACGGCTCCTCGGGCCGGGGCGCCGCCGCGCGCTCCACGATCGAGCAGCTGGCCGCCGACCTCGAGACGGTCCTGGACGCCCGCGCGCCGCGGGGACCGGTCGTGCTGGTCGGCCACTCCATGGGCGGCATGACCATCATGGGGCTGGCCGCCGCACGTCCCGAGCTGTTCGGTACCCGCGTCGTCGGGTCCGCCCTGCTGTCCACCTCCAGCGGCAACCTCGCCGAGCTGAGGTTCGGGCTGCCGGAGATGCTCACCCGGCTGCGCGCCGCGGTCCTCCCCGTCGCCGCCTGGACGATGCGGCACCGGCCGACGATCGCCGAGCGCACCCGGCGGATCGCCGCCGACCTGGTGTCGGCCGCGACCAAGGCGTTGTCCTTCGGCTCGGCCGACGTCGACCCGGCGCTGGTCCGCTACGTCGACGCGATGATCGCCGGTACGCCGGTCGACGTCATCGCGGAGTTCTACCCGGCCCTGGCCGGCCTGGACGAGACCGGCCGCCTGGAGCCGCTGGGTCAGGTGCCCACGCTCGTGCTCACCGGCGACCGGGACACGATGATCCCCAAGGAGCACAGCGAGCTGATCGTCGAGCGCCTGGCGCACTCCGGCGAGAACGCCGTCGAGCACGTCGTCGTCCCCGGCGCCGGCCACATGGTGCTGCTCGAGGCGCCGGACGAGGTCAGCAGCGCGCTGACCCGGCTGCTCCGCCGGGTCGTGGCCGGTCGGACGGCGAGCGCACGCGGTTAGGGTGCGGTGGTGGCCGCACCCCGTCCGCCCCGGTTCGACGCCGCCGCCGAAGAGGTCGCGCGGACGGCCGCGGCCGCCCCGGACTGGCCGTCCCTCGCCCGGTCCGCGAGCGGGTGCCTGGCCTGCCCGGAGCTGGCGGCGACGCGCCGGCACGTCGTCGTCGGCGACGTGCCCGTGTCGGGGAGGCCGCTCGTGGCGATCGTCGGAGAGGCTCCCGGGGCCACGGAGGACGAGACCGGCCGGCCGTTCGTCGGCCGGAGCGGCGCGCTGCTGGACCAGCTGCTGGCCGAGGCCGGACTGGACCGTGGGCAGGCCGCCGTCCTCAACGTGGTGAAGTGCCGTCCGCCGGGCAACCGGACGCCGAAGGCCGACGAGGTGGCCCGCTGCAGCGGATGGCTGCGCCGTCAGCTGCAGCTGCTCGATCCGCCGGCGGTGATCGCGCTCGGGCTCTCGGCCGCGAAGTGGTTCCTCGGCCCGCGCACGGTGCTCGCCCGCGCGCGGGAGCAGGGGCCCGTGCCCTGGGAGGGACGCGGCCTGTACGTGACCTACCACCCGTCGGCGGCCATCCGGTTCGGTCCGAACGGCGCCCCACGGGCCGCGCTGGCCGCTGACCTGCGCCAGGTCGCGTACCTGGTCGGCGCCCGGGAGGCGCGGTGAAGCGGGAGCACGTGCTGCCGACGCTCGCCGACACCCACGCCCTGGGCCGCGCGCTGGCCGCGCTGGCGCGGCCGGGGGACCTGCTGGTGCTCGTCGGGCCGCTGGGTGCGGGCAAGACCGCCCTCACCCAGGGGATCGGGGCCGGGCTCGGCGTCCGCGAGCCGGTCACCTCGCCGACCTTCGTCATCGCCCGGGTGCACCGCGACGGGCGCATCCCGCTCGTGCACGTCGACGCCTACCGGCTCGGCGGGCACGCCGACGTCGACGACCTGGATCTCGACGCCTCCACCGACGAGTCGCTCACCGTGGTGGAGTGGGGGCGGGGGCTCGTGGAGCAGCTGGCCGACGAACACCTCGAGGTGCGGCTGGACCGGCGCGACGACGACGTCCGGACGGCGCTGCTCGTGCCCTCCGGTCCGGGCTGGGAGCAGCGGATCGACGGCTGAGGTGGCACCGGCTCGGGCAGACGGCGCTACAGAACGGTGAGCAGCTCGACGTCCCGATTGCCGGCCAGCGAGGCGAGCCCCGCGTCGAAGGTGACCAGCCGGACGCCTCGGCGGCGGGCGAGCGTCAGCAGATGCGCATCGGTCACCTGGCGGTGCCCGCTCGTCGCCGGCACGTCGGTATCGACGATCGATACGTCGTCGACCAGGAACCGGTGGTCGCCTGCGCTGCGCAGTCCGGCAAGGACGTTTCGAGCGGCAGCAGGAGCCAGCGGGCTGGGCAGCACCGTGGGGTTGGAGGAGATCCGCACGAAGCCGCTCTCGGTGATCGGGCAGGTGGCCCAGCCCGACGATCGGTGGGCGGCGAACCAGTTCCGGATCGCGACATGGTGGACGTGCGAGTCCCACGCCAGCGCGACCAGCGCGTTGACGTCGAGGAGTCCCACGGTCGGTCAGGCCTCCTCGAGGGCCCGGGCCACCATCCCCGGGGTGATGGGGGGAGTCCCGTTCGGCACGCGGATCACCGGTAGCCCGTCCTCGCTCTCCACCCGGGCCGGCGTCAGCCCTCGGCGGGCGAGCTCGGAGATGACCGCACCGAGAGAGCGGCGCTCACCAGCGGCGAGCTCCCGAGCCGCAGCGACGACGTCGTCATCGATATCCAGGGTGGTGCGCACCGCGTGATGTTAACGCATCAGCGCATCAATCGACGTCGCCGTCCACGGCCAACCGTGTCCCACTACCCTGAGCGTCCGTGCTGGTCCTCGCGCTCGACACCGCCACCCCGAGGCTCGTCGCCGGGCTGGCGCGCTGGTCGGCCGACGGCGGCACCTCGGTGCTCGCCGAGCGCGCCGTCCCGTCGGGGACGAGGCACGCCGAGCTGCTGGCGCCGGCCATCGAGGGCGTGCTCGCCGACGCCGGCGTCGCGCTCGGTGCGGTGGAGGCGGTC
The DNA here is from genome assembly GCF_030165005.1 of Blastococcus capsensis. Classification (GTDB taxonomy): domain Bacteria; phylum Actinomycetota; class Actinomycetes; order Mycobacteriales; family Geodermatophilaceae; genus Blastococcus; species Blastococcus capsensis. The sequence continues at coordinate 204,756 of NZ_JASNNW010000006.1, read as the reverse complement.
GTCACCGGCCTCGGCCCCGGACCGTTCACCGGGCTGCGGGTCGGCGTCGTCACCGCGGCCGCTCTCGCCGACGCCCGGGGGATCCCCGTCGTCGGGGTCTGCTCGCTCGATGCCGTCGGCTCCGCTGCCCGCACAGTCATCACCGATGCCCGGCGCAAGGAGGTCTACTGGGCCACCTACGACGCCGACGGGATGCGCACCGACGGGCCCTCGGTCGTCCGGCCCGAGGAGCTCCGGCTGCCCGGTCCGTTCAGCGGCGACCCGGCCTTCGCCGAGCGGCTCGGCGCGCCGGTGACCCCGGCCGACGTCACCACCACGGGGCTGCTGCGCGCCGCGGCCCCGCAGCTGGCCGATCCAGGGTCGGCGGCACCGCTGGTGCCGCTGTACCTGCGGCGTCCCGACGCCGTGCCGCCGACGTCGATCAAGCCGGTGACGCGGTGACCCGGCTGCGGCCGATGGCGCTCGCCGACCTGCCGCGGGTGATGGAGCTCGAGGAGGAGCTCTTCGCGCCCGACACCTGGACCGCGGCGATGTACCGCGACGAGCTCTCGCAGACCGGCACCCGGCACTACCTCGTGGCCGAGGACGACGAGGCCGTCGTGGGCTACGCCGGCCTGATCGCCTACGACGACGAGGCGCACGTGGCCACGATCGGGGTCGCGGCCGCCCGGCAGGGCGAGGGGATCGGGGCCTTGCTGCTGGACGCGCTGCTGGCCGAGGCCGACCGCCGCTCGCCGGTGGTGCTGCTGGAGGTGCGGGCGGACAACGAGACGGCGCAGGGCCTCTACCGGCGGCGCGGCTTCGCCGAGGTCGGCCGCCGGCGCGGCTACTACCAGCCGAGCGGTACCGACGCGGTCGTGATGAGACGGGAGCGGACAGGGGCGTGAGCATCGCAGCGAGGAACGAGCGAGGAGCGGAGCGCCCCGCGGGAGCGACCGACAGCAGGGAGCGGACAGGGGCGTGAGCATCGCAGCGAGGAACGAGCGAGGAGCGGAGCGCCCCGCGGGAGCGACCGACAGCAGGGAACGGACACATGCCTGACCAACCGATCGTCCTGGGCTTCGAGACCTCGTGCGACGAGACCGGCGTGGGCATCGTCCAGGGCCACACGCTGCTCGCCGACGCGCTGGCGACCTCGGTGGCCGAGCACGAGCGCTTCGGCGGAGTCGTCCCCGAGATCGCCTCCCGCGCACACCTGGAGGCGATGGTGCCGACGGTGCACCGGGCGCTCGCCGACGCCGGGATCGCCGCCTCCGACGTCGACGCCGTCGCCGTCACCTCCGGTCCGGGCCTCACCGGCGCACTGCTGGTGGGGGTGGCGGCGGCCAAGGCCTACGCGCTGGCGCTGGGCAAGCCGCTGTACGGGGTCAACCACCTGGCCGCGCACGTCGCCGTCGACGAGCTGCAGCACGGCCCGCTGGCCGAGCCCTCCATCGCGATGCTGGTGTCCGGCGGGCACAGCTCGCTGCTGCTGGTGCCCGACCTGGCGCAGGAGGTGCAGTCCCTCGGACGCACGATCGACGACGCCGCGGGGGAGGCCTTCGACAAGGTCGCCCGCGTGCTGGGGCTGCCCTTCCCCGGCGGCCCGCCGATCGACCGGGCCGCGCGCGACGGCGACCCGTCGGCGATCGCCTTCCCACGCGGCCTCACCGGCCCCCGCGACCCGGCCTACGACTTCTCCTTCTCCGGGCTGAAGACCGCCGTCGCGCGCTGGGTGGAAGCCCGCGAGCGCTCCGGCGAGCCGGTCCCGGTCGCCGACGTCGCTGCCTCGTTCCAGGAGGCCGTCGCCGACGTCCTCACCGCCAAGGCGGTGCGCGCCTGCAAGGACCGCGGCGTCGACCACCTGGTGCTCGGTGGGGGAGTGGCGGCCAACTCGCGGCTGCGGGCGCTGGCCGAGGAGCGGTGCGCCGAGGCCGGCATCGTGCTGCGGGTGCCCAGCCCGCGGTTGTGCACCGACAACGGGGCGATGGTCGCCGCGCTCGGCTCGCGGCTGGTCGCCGCCGGCGTCGCGCCGTCGGGGCCCGACCTGGGCGCGGACAGCTCCCTGCCGATCGACGTCATCAGTAGAAGGACCCCGTCCCCCTCATCCCTCGCCAGCTCGGGGTGAGCCTCCGGACGGGGCCGAACAGACCAGCGCGGTCGGGGCGCCGGCGACGCGGGTGACGACGACGGTGGCCGTCCGCGCGCCGTCGCCGCGGAGCCGGCGGGCCAACGTCTCCGGCTCGATGGCCGAGCCGCGCTTCTTCACCACCACCCGGCCGACCCCGCGCTCGCGCAGCAGCGCCTTGAGCTTCTTGAGGTTGAACGGCAGCACCTCGTCGACGCGGTAGGAGCTGACCCAGGGTGTGCCCGCGCGGGCGTCGGAGGTCAGGTAGGCGATCGTGGGATCGACCAGCGTCGCGTCGAGGTCCGCGGCCACCAGTGACACCAGCCCGGAACGGATGACCGCCGGGTCCGGCTCGTGCAGCCAGCTGCGCACCGGTCCCGCCGTCGCCGGTCCGGGATCGGCATCCGCGGTCATCTCGTGCACCTCGCCGTCGTGCACCAGGGTGGCCCGCCGCCAGGTCGAGGAGACCGCGCGGCCCCACAGCAGTGCCTCGACGATCGAGCCGCCGACCGAGACCCATTCGGCCTCGACGCCGTCGGGCACCCGGTCGTGGTCGAGCCCGGGGGCCACCTTCACCACGCAGGTCGGCATCCGGTCCAGCAGCAGGGCGACCGTCGACCACGGGGGTGACCAGCGGTCGGGGTCCAGCTGGCGGCGTCCGCCGGCGCGGCGGGCGGGGTCGAGGACGGCGGCGCCGCATCCGGCCACCTCGCCCCCCCGGGCGGCGGCGACCAGCTCGACGGCGTCCCCGGCGACCACCCAGACGTCGTCGGCGACGCCGAGGGCCTCGGCGTTGGCGGCGGTCAGCTCGCGAGCGACCGGGTCGACGTCGACGGCCAGCACGCGGGCCCCGGCCCGGGCGAGGGCCACGGTGTCGGTGCCCGAGGCGCAGCCCAGATCGGCCACCGAGTCCGCGCCCCCGGCCAGCAGCCGGGCGGCCCGGCGCTCGGCGAGCCGGGGGCGCCCGGCCTGCTCGAGGGTGTCGGCGGTGAAGAACAGGACGTCGGCGTCCGCGCCGAACACCGGCCGCGCCCGCGCCCGGAGCCGGGCCAGCTCCCACGCCGCACCGGCGTTGTCCGCCCCCACCTCGGCGCGCAGCCGGCCCAGGCCGGGGAGCAGGTCGGTCCCGTCGCCCTGCAGCCGCGCCGCCAGCGCGACCGCAGCCGCCCCCTCGGGACCCAGCAGCCAGGCGAGCCGGGGCAGGAGGACGTTCTCCGGGAAGTCGGGGGCCACCGGCCAAGCGTGGCGCACGGGCCGGGCCGCCCCGACGTCACCCACCCCGGGGGACCAGGTTGAGCGGCTGGCACTCTCCTGGGTAGAGTGCCAAAGCGACACGGGCAGGCGCCCGACCCCCGCGACGGCGGGTGCCCGGTTCCCGTGCCACAGCATCGAAGAATCCCTGCCGTCCTACACCGAAGGGGGCGTCACCGACGTGACGACCGCTACCAAGGTCAGCATCAAGCCGCTGGAAGACCGCGTCGTGGTCCAGGCCAACGAGGCCGAGACCACCACCGCCTCCGGTCTGGTCATCCCGGACACCGCCAAGGAGAAGCCCCAGGAGGGCACCGTCGTCGCCGTCGGCCCCGGCCGCATCGACGACAACGGCAACCGCGTTCCGCTCGACGTGAACGTCGGCGACGTGGTCATCTACTCCAAGTACGGCGGCACCGAGGTCAAGTACTCCGGCGAGGAGTACCTGGTGCTCTCCGCCCGCGACCTGCTCGCCGTCGTGGAGAAGTAGAAGGACCCCGTCGCCCCCCACCGCTCGCTCCGCTCGCCGCGGGGCCCTGCGACGGGGCCGTTCCATTGCGTCACCTGACCGCCCCGGGCGACCCGATTCCTCGGGTCCCGGGGCGGTCGTCTTCGTCCTGCACCACCTGACCGGAAGGTCCCTCATGGCCAAGATCATCAAGTTCAACGAGGACGCCCGCCGAGCCCTCGAGCGCGGTGTCGACAAGCTCGCCGACGCGGTGCGCGTGACGATCGGCCCGCGTGGCCGCAACGTCGTCATCGACAAGAAGTTCGGTGCACCGACGATCACCAACGACGGCGTCACCATCGCCCGCGAGGTCGACCTCGAGGACCCGTACGAGAACCTCGGCGCCCAGCTGGCCAAGAGTGTCGCGACGAAGACCAACGACGTCGCCGGTGACGGCACCACCACCGCCACCGTGCTCGCCCAGGCGCTGGTGCACGAAGGCATGCGCAACGTCGCCGCCGGCGCCAGCCCGGTGGCGCTGGGCCGGGGCATGCGGGCCGCCCTCGACGCGGTGCACGCCGCGCTCGACGCCGCCGCCATCCCGGTGGAGAAGCGCGAGGCCATCGCGGGCGTCGCCACCATCTCCGCCCAGGACGCCGAGGTCGGCGAGCTGATCGGCGAGGCGATGGAGCGCGTCGGCAAGGACGGCGTCATCACCGTCGAGGAGAGCAACACCCTGCACACCGATCTCGACGTCACCGAGGGCGTCCAGTTCGACAAGGGCTACCTCTCGCCGTACTTCGTCACCGACCAGGAGGCCATGGAAGCCGTCCTGGACGACGCCCTCGTGCTGCTGGTCAGCGGCAAGGTCGGTGCGCTGGCCGATCTCCTCCCGCTGCTGGAGAAGGTGCTGTCGACCGGCGGCCGCCCGCTGCTGATCGTCGCCGAGGACGTGGAGGGCGAGGCGCTGTCCACCCTCGTCGTGAACTCCATCCGCAAGACGGTCAAGGTCGCCGCGGTGAAGTCGCCCTTCTTCGGTGACCGCCGTAAGGCGTTCATGACCGACCTCGCCGTCGTCACCGGCGGCCAGGTGGTCAGCGAGGACGTCGGTCTCAAGCTCGACCAGGTCGGCCTCGAGGTGCTGGGCACCGCCCGCCGGGTCACCGTCACCAAGGACGCCACCACGATCGTCGACGGCGGCGGCACCTCGGAGGCCATCGGCGACCGCGTGGCGCAGATACGCCGGGAGATCGAGGCCACCGACTCCGACTGGGACCGCGAGAAGCTCCAGGAGCGGCTGGCCAAGCTCGCCGGCGGCATCGGTGTCATCCGGGTCGGTGCGGCCACCGAGGTCGAGCTCAAGGAGCGCAAGCACCGCATCGAGGACGCCATCGCCGCCACCCGTGCCGCGGTGGAGGAGGGCGTCATCCCCGGCGGTGGCTCCGCGCTCGTGCACGCCGCCGCGGCGGTCGACGCGCTGTCGCTGGAGGGCGACGAGCTCACCGGTGCCCGCGCCGTCCGCACGGCCCTGGACGCCCCGGCGGTGCAGATCGCCGAGAACGCCGGGTTCGAGGGCCGCGTCGTGGTCAGCAAGGTGCGCGAGCTGGGCGCCGGTCAGGGCTTCAACGCCGCGACCGGTGAGTACGGCGACCTCGCCGAGCAGGGCGTCATCGACCCCGTCAAGGTCACCAAGGCCGCGCTGGGCAACGCCGTCTCCATCGCCGCGATGGTGCTCACCACCGACTCCGCGGTGGTGGAGAAGCCCGAGGAGGAGGACGACCACGCGGGCGGCGGGCACCACACGCACGGCCACTCGCACGGCGGGCACGGCCACAGCCACTGAGCTGACCCGCCGCATCGCCATGATCAGGTGACTCGGGCTCAGGGGGTGGTCGCAACACCCTGACTGAGCTGGGGGTCAGGGCATGGCGCGTCCTCCCTGACCGTCCACGGCGAGGGAGGACGCGTCACGGTGGGGGAGGACGCCACCGCGTACCGCGCACACGAGAGGGCCCGGTCCAGGATTCCTGGACCGGGCCCTCTCGGCGTTCGTGGGGTGGTACTACACCCCGGCGGCGACGGCAGCGGGTTCGGCCGCGATCAGCCGGGCCCGCTCCTCCTCGCTCATCCCGCCCCAGACGCCGTACGGCTCACGGACGGCGAGGGCGTGCTTGAGGCACGCATCGACGACCGGGCACCGCGCGCACACGGCCTTGGCCGCGGTCTGCCGCCGCGCCCGGGCCGGCCCGCGCTCGCCGTCGGGGTGGAAGAAGAGGGACGTGTTCTCGCCACGGCACGCGCCGTGGAGCTGCCAGTCCCAGACCTCGGCGACGGGCGTCGGGAGTCTGCGGATGTCGGCCATGTCTCCTCCAGGACTCGATCGAGCCGGAGGGGGCTGTCCGGCTGCAAGGGCCGGTGCCCTCGCCGTCCGACCGCCAAACACCGCCGATTCGCAACTTTTCGCCGGCGTGCAGTCCGTCACCACCGTTTCGGGCCGCTCACCCCCGGGGGTGAGAGCGTCTGTCGGAGCGTCCGCAACTCGATCAAGGTTGCTCCAGGCCGCGCCGACGTCCGGGAGGGGGAGACACCCGGACGCGTCGCAGGACCTGCGCAGAGGTGGAGGGCCCCGGGCGGGGCCCTCCACCCGAGCGACACGCGGCCGGGCTCATCCCGGCCGGTGGGGGACCCGGCCACGAGCCGGGAGGAGCGAGGAGCAGGCGTGATCGAGGACAGGATGCGTGCCCCGGTGCAGGGCGCGATCGTGTGGGTCTACGACGAGCGACGGCGGGTCCGTGACGACGTCGCCTCACGGCTGGTCGCGCTTCCCTTCGTCGGTCGGGTCGAGGTCGTCGGCGACGCGCAGTCGCTGGCGTCGCGCCTCGCGACCCGGACGCCCGACGTCCTCGTCGTCGGCACCCAGCGGGCCGTCGACACCGGCCTGTCGGCCGCGACGCAGGCGCTGCGGACGCACCCCGGCCTGCCGGTCCTCGTCCTCGGTGCGCCCGACGACGCCGACAGCGTCCGGGCCGCCGTCGCCTTCGGCGCCCGGGGCTACCTGCGCTGGGACGCCACCGCCATCGAGATGGGCCTGGGCCTCTCCCGCGTGGGCCTGCGTGCCGACGGCCGCATCCCGGTGCAGCAGGCGTCCACGCCGGCGTGGAGCGGTGCCGCCCCGCTGGCCGGCTCGGCGCCCACCACGGTGCGCTCGACCGTCCGCGACGCCGCCCCGACCGTGGCGCTGTCCATGCGCGAGATGCAGGTGCTCACCGGCATGAGCCAGGGGAAGAGCAACGCGCAGATCGGCCGCGAGCTCTACCTGTCCGAGGACACGATCAAGACCCACGCCCGGCGGCTGTTCCGCAAGCTGGGAGCGAAGGACCGCGCCGAGGCGGTCGCGACGGGCTTCCGCCGCGGCATCATGCAATGACATTGCGATCCTCCGGATCGCACCGCGGCCAGGTGCCGTTCCCCAGCTGCGCTCAGCGCGTCCGTCATGCCTGCGCGGGACCCTCCGGGCCCCACTCGGCGCGACCAGGCACATCGGCTCACCGGCCACTGGCCGTTCCCCGGCGGCGCTCAGCGCGTCCGTCATGCCTGCGCGGGACCCTCCGGGCCCCACTCGGCCTGACCGAGCCCGCGTTCCTCCCGAGCTGAGGTGAGCCGCTGGGTCATGCCCTGCGCGAGGACCGAGATACGCCTGAGGGCGGTCATCCCAGTCGGGGTGACCGCCCCCAGGCGTATCTCGGCGCTTCTCTACTCCTCGCGGGCGTGGCGGCCGCTGCGCTGGCCGTCGGGCTCGTCGCGCTCGGCGAGGGCCGCGACCCCGTCGGCGTAGCCGCTGGCGTAGTCCCAGCTGACGTAGTCGTCGGGGTCGGGCTCGAACGGCGGCTCGTGGCGCCCGGTCTGCCCCTCGTCGAGCAGTTGCCGCAGGTTGGCCTGCATCAGCGCCCAGTCGACGTGGTGCTCCTCCTCGCAGTCGGGGCAGTCGACGACGATGCCCTTGATGCCGGTCGGCTCGAGCAGCGTGCGGAACACCTCGAGCTCGGCGAGATCGTCGAGGACCCCGGCGCGCTCCTCCATCGTCAGCGGTGGGGGGCCGGGCTGATCGGCCGAGCCGAAGTCCGGGCCGAGGGCGTCGTCGAACGGAGACACGGCTCCCACGGTAGCCGCCCCGCAGGCGGAACACCGCACGGATCTGCCGCCGCCTACGATCGGGGCAGGTCCCGTGCGCCCGTGAGGGGTGCCGACCGGTGTCCGACCCGATCTGCCCCGAAGGGTGGCCGCGCACATGCAGCCCGACTCCGTGCCCGAGCTGCCGGCGAAGTTCGCCCGCCTCGGGCTGACCTACGACGACGTCCTGCTCGTCCCCGGCGCGTCCGACGTCGTCCCGGCCGAGGTGGACACCAGCAGCCGGGTGACGCGGCGGATCGTCCTGGCCGTGCCGCTGCTCTCCAGCGCGATGGACACCGTCACCGAGGCCCGGATGGCGATCGCCATGGCCCGCGTCGGTGGCATGGGCGTGCTGCACCGCAACCTCTCCGCCGAGGAGCAAGCCGGCCAGGCCGACCTGGTCAAGCGGTCGGAGGCCGGCATGGTCACCAATCCGGTCACCTGCTCGCCGGACAGCACGCTGGCCGAGGTCGACGCCCTCTCGGCGCGCTACCGGATCTCCGGCGCCCCGGTGGTCGACGCGGACGGCGTCCTCCTGGGCATCGTGACCAACCGCGACATGCGGTTCGAGACCGACCAGAACCGGCTCGTGCGCGACGTCATGACGCCGATGCCGCTGATCACCGCACCGGTGGGCGTCGACGCCGACACCGCACTCGGCCTGCTGTCCAAGCACAAGGTCGAGAAGCTGCCGCTGGTCGACGACGGCGGCCGGCTGCGCGGGCTGATCACCGTCAAGGACTTCGTCAAGCGCGACCAGTTCCCGCTCTCCACCAAGGACGCCGACGGCCGGCTCGTGGTCGGTGCCGCCCTCGGCGTCGGCGAGGACGCCTACAAGCGGGCCGGGCTGCTGGTCGACGCCGGTGTCGACGTGCTCGTCGTCGACACCGCGCACGGCCACCAGCGGGCGGTGCTCGAGATGGTGGCGCGGGTGAAGAAGGAGTTCGGCGGCGATGCCGGCGTGGAGGTCGTCGGCGGCAACGTCGCCACCCGCGCCGGTGCGCAGGCGCTCGTAGACGCCGGGGTGGACGCGGTGAAGGTGGGCGTCGGGCCCGGCTCGATCTGCACCACCCGGGTGGTCGCCGGCGTCGGGGTCCCGCAGATCAGCGCGATCTACGAGGCGTGGCTGGCCGCCGGTCCGGCCGGCGTCCCGGTCATCGCCGACGGCGGCCTGCAGTACTCCGGCGACATCGCCAAGGCGATGGTCGCCGGGGCCGACACCGTGATGATCGGCGGGCTGTTCGCCGGGGTCGAGGAGGCCCCGGGCGAGCTGGTCTTCATGAACGGCAAGCAGTACAAGACCTACCGCGGCATGGGTTCGCTCGGTGCCATGCAGAAGCGCGGCAACCAGTCGTTCAGCCGCGACCGGTACTTCGCCGACGACGTGCTCTCCGACGACAAGCTCGTCCCCGAGGGCATCGAGGGCCAGGTGCCCTACCGCGGCGCGCTATCGGGCGTGGCGCACCAGCTGGTCGGGGGCCTGCGCGCCTCGATGGGCTACGCCGGTGCGGCCACGATCACCGACCTGAAGGAGCGCGGTCAGCTGACCCGCATCACCTCGGCGGGGCTGGTGGAGAGCCACCCGCACGATATCCAGATGACCGTCGAAGCTCCCAACTACCGAGGTCGCTGAACCGATGAACGTGCGTGACACCGTCGAGATCGGTCTCAACCGCTTCGCCCGCCGGGGGTACGACCTGGACGAGGTCTCGATCGTCCCCTCCCGGCGCACCCGCGACGTCGACGACGTCTCGACCGCCTGGCAGATCGACGCCTTCCGGTTCGACCTCCCGCTGGTCACCAGCCCGAGCGACGCCGTCGTCAGCCCGGCGACGGCGATCGCCGTCGGCCAGGCCGGTGGCCTCGGCGTGCTGAACGGCGAGGGCCTGTGGACCCGTTACGACGACCCGGCGCCGATGTACCGCCGCATCGCCGAGGCAGCTGCCGCCGGGGCCCCTCCCGTGGCCCTGCTGCAGGAGGTCTACGCCGAGCCGGTGAAGACCGACCTGATCACCGCGCGGATCAAGGAGATGCGCGAGGCCGGCGTCACCACGGCGATCCGGATCTCCCCGCAGCACACCGAGCAGCTGGCGCCCGCGGCCCTCTCGGCCGGGGTCGACCTGCTGGTCATCCAGGGCACGATCGTCTCGGCCGAGCACGTCACGAGCCAGGGTGACGCGCTCAACCTCAAGGAGTTCATCGCCGACCTCGACGTCCCGGTGATCGTGGGCGGTGCCGCGAACTACACCACCGCGCTGCACCTCATGCGCACCGGCGCGGCGGGCGTCATCGTCGGCGTCGGGGCCGACGCCTACTCCACGACCGACGCGGTCATGGGCATCCGGGTGCCGCTGGCCAGTGCGATCGCCGACGCCGCCGCGGCCCGCCGCGACTACCTCGACGAGACCGGTGGCCGGTACGTGCACGTCATCGCCAACGGCCGGATCGAGACCAGTGGCGCCATCGCCCGCGCGCTGGCCTGCGGTGCGGACGCCGTCCAGCTGGGCGAGCCGCTGCGGGTCGCCGCGGAGGCGCCCGCCGGGGGCGTGTGGTGGGACTCGGTGGCCGCACACCCGCGGCTGCCGCGCGGCGCCGCCTCCGCGCCGGTCGAGCCGGCCGGCTCGCTGGAGCAGGTGCTGCTCGGCCCGGCGGAGTCCGCCGACGGGCGCACCAACCTGTTCGGCGCCCTGGCCCGCACCATGGCCAAGACCGGGTACCGCGACCTCAAGGAGTTCCAGCGGGTCGATCTCGTCATCGGTGGGTCCGGCGACTGATGGAGTTCCCGACCGTCCTCGTCGTCGACTTCGGCGCCCAGTACGCCCAGCTGATCGCCCGGCGGATCCGCGAGGCCGGGGTCTACTCGGAGATCGTCCCGTCGGAGGTGCCGGCCGAGGAGGTCCTCGCCCGCAAACCGGCCGCGATCGTGCTCTCCGGTGGGCCGTCGAGCGTCTACGCACCCGAGGCCCCCACGGTCGACCCGACGCTGTTCGAGGCGGGCGTGCCCGCTTTCGGCATCTGCTACGGCTTCCAGGCGATGGCCGCCTCGCTCGGCGGAACGGTGGCGCGCACCGGCGACCGCGAGTACGGCGGGACGCCGCTGACCGTCACGACCCGGGCCCGGCTGTTCGGCGACCTGCCGTTCGAGCAGAACGTCTGGATGAGCCACGGCGACGCGGTGTCGCAGGCCCCGCCCGGGTTCACCGTCACCGCCACCTCCACCGGCGCGCCGGTCGCGGCGTTCGAGGACGTCGACCGGCGGCTGGCCGGGGTGCAGTTCCACCCGGAGGTGCGGCACACCGCCCACGGCCAGAGCGTGCTCGAGCACTTCCTGTTCGACATCGCGGGCCTGGAGCCCACCTGGACCATGGCCAACGTCGTCGAGGAGCAGGTCGAGCGGATCCGCGCCCAGGTGGGGGACCGCCGGGCGCTGTGCGCGCTGTCGGGCGGCGTCGACTCCGCCGTCGCCGCGGCGCTGGTCCAGCGCGCGATCGGTGACCGGCTCACCTGCGTCTACGTCGACCACGGGCTGATGCGAGAAGGCGAGACCGAGCAGATCGAGCGCGACTTCGTCGCCGTCACCGGTGCTGACCTGCGGGTCGTCGACGCCCGCGAGCAGTTCCTCACCGCGCTGGCCGGGGTCAGCGACCCCGAGGAGAAGCGGAAGGTCATCGGCCGGGAGTTCATCCGGGTGTTCGAGCAGGCCGCGCTCGACGTCGTCTCCGATGCCGTGAGCCACGGCGAGACCGTCGACTTCCTGGTGCAGGGCACGCTCTACCCCGACGTCGTCGAGTCCGGCGGCGGCAGCGGGACGGCGAACATCAAGAGCCACCACAACGTCGGCGGGCTTCCCGAGGACCTCACCTTCACCCTCGTCGAGCCGCTGCGCACCCTGTTCAAGGACGAGGTCCGGGAGGTCGGCCTGCAGCTGGGCCTGCCGGAGACTCTGGTGTGGCGACAGCCGTTCCCGGGCCCGGGCCTGGGCATCCGCATCGTCGGCGAGGTGACCCAGGAGCGCCTGGACATCCTGCGCAAGGCCGACGCGATCGTGCGGGCGGAGCTGTCGGCCGCAGGGCTGGACCGCGAGATCTGGCAGTGCCCGGTGGTGCTCCTGGCCGACGTCCGCTCGGTGGGGGTGCAGGGCGACGGGCGCACGTACGGGCACCCGATCGTGCTGCGGCCGGTGTCCAGCGAGGACGCCATGACCGCCGACTGGACCCGGCTGCCCTACGACGTGCTGGCGAAGATCTCCACCCGGATCACCAACGAGGTGGAAGAGGTCAACCGGGTGACGCTGGACGTGACCAGCAAGCCGCCGGGCACCATCGAGTGGGAGTAGCGTCCGACGGCGCCCGGGGGCTCCCGTGCGGCCTCGGTCGGCAGCGCTCCTGGTCAGGTGGGGGAGTTCCGGTAGATCAAACCGTCCCCACCGGGATCGGTGACGATGAGCTGGTCGCCTTCGATTTCGACCGAGAAGCCGTCACCGAGAACCGTGATGACGTGTGCGTCCTGATCGCGCAGCTCGTCCGGGCAGAGCCCCTCGGCCTCCATCTCCGGGAAGTGCACCGTGTCCCCGTGGACAGACCACGTCCCGGACAGCGCCCGGCAGCCGGTTGAGCCGGTGAAAGTGCCACCCTCGGCGAGCTGCAGGACGGCGGCGACGCCGACCGGGGTGGCTGCGGACTCCCCATCGACGACGGTCTCGAGCACCCACCGGGTGGTGATGAGGTCGCTCACCGGGACCGGCGGCAACGGCCGGAACCGGAGCAGGACGCCGTCGCCGGTGAGCACGAGAACCCCGGCCTCGACCTGCAGCCCGTCGTCCGCCGCGTCGATGGCCGCCAGGTAGGCGGTCTCCGCCGACATCAGCTCGGGGGCGCAAGCCATCTCCGTGCTGGCCAGACCGTCGATGACGAGGGCGCCGCCCGTGACCTGGTGGCCCGCTCCGAAGCCATTGCAGAACGCGGTCCCGCTCAGCTGGTCCTCTTCGAAGACCAGCGTTCCGCGGCCACCGTCGGGTAGGGGGACGTGGGCCCCGCCGGTCCTGAGCTCGGTCAGCTCCCAGGCGCCGAGCAGCTCGGACCGGCCGGCAGTCACCTCGTCGGAACGGACTCCCGCGCAGGCGGTGGGAAGGAGGGCGGCAGCCAAGGCGATCGATGCCCGCGCCATCTGTGCCGCCATGGCGCTCAATGTGGTGAGCCCCGCCGCGCGGCACAACCGACCCGTGCCCACCGTTACCGAACAGCGGCCGGGTGCGCAGGGGTCCCCGGATCCTCGACCGCCCCGCGGCCCAGCGGCGCCGGTGAGCACGAGCTGCTCGTGCCGCCGCGTCACCGTGGCGGCGCGGCCGAGGGCGTCCAGGAAGGCGGTCTCCGCGGCCATGACGTCGGGCGCGCAGCCCATCTCGGTGCGGCCGACCGCGGCGTCGAACTGCCGCCGTGCCGCCGTGCCGCCGTGCCGGGGGAGAGTGGCTCCGTCGACGGTCCCTTCCGCCAGCTCCCACTCGCCCCCACGTCGGGCCCGCCGGTGCCGCCGCCGCACGCGGTGAGCAGTGCGACGGCCGGCAGCAGGACGGCGACCAGGCACATACCCACAGGACGCGTCACCGGCCCCCTCCGGTTCCCGTGGGCGTCCACCTGGGGCTCGGCGCGCCAGATGCCGCCGGTTGTGATGGGCTCGTCGCCGGCCACACCGTCGAGGACCCCGGAGGAATGAGTGAGCTCCTCGCCGTGGCCTCTTCTCCCGAGCCTGGGCGTCCTCGCCGCGATGGCCGTCGTCATCGTGATCGCGGGGGTCCGGCTGACCCGCGTCGCCGACACCCTCGCCGAGCGCACCGGGCTCGGTGACGCCATCGGCGGTGCCCTGCTGCTCGGGGCGGTGACCTCGCTTCCGGGGAACGTCACGGTGCTCACCGGCGCTCTGGAGGGCGACGCCGGCTTCGCCCTGGCCAACCCGATCGGCGGCATCGCCCTCCAGACCGTCTGGCTGGCGATCGCGGACCTGCTCTACCGCCGCGTCAACCTGGAGCACGCGGCGGCGTCCCTGCAGAACGTGCTCCAGTCGGTGCTGCTCATCGCGATGCTCGCGATCCCGGTCGTCGCCTACGCCACGCCCGATCTCCGGCTGGGCTGGATCCACCCCATGACGCTGCTGATCCCCGCCCTCTACGCCTACGGCTTGACGCTGCTGCGGCGGATGCAGCACGAGCCGATGTGGCAGCCGGTCCACACCGATCAGACGGCCGACGACGACGGCAACGGCGAGGACGCGGCCGACGACGGCAACGGCAACGGCAAGGGCGACGCCGACAGTCCGGGCGACGGCGCGGACGGTGGGGACCATCGCTCGACCGCCCGGTTGTGGGGCCTGCTCGCGGTGATGGGGCTGGTCACCGGGGTGGCCGGCTGGCTGGTGGGCAGGGCCGGGCTGAGCGTGATCGCGCGGGCCGGGCTCGACAGCGGGGTCGTGGGCTTCACCCTGACCACGGCGATCAGCTCGCTGCCCGAGCTCGTGGTCCTGCTGACCGCCGTGCGGATGGGCCAGCTCACCCTCGGCGTCGGCAACATCGTCGGCGGCAACGTCTACGACATCCTGATGATCTCCGTGGCCGACATCGGCTACCTGGACGGGCCGATCTACCGGGACGCCGGGCCGACCAGCCTGGTGCTCCTCGGCGGCACGCTGGTCATGACGGCGGTCCTGGCCGCCGGACTGCTCATGCGCGACCGGAAGTGGATCGGCTTCGAGGGCGTCTCCATCCCGCTGATCTACGTGGGCACCGTCGTCCTCGCCCTCGTGGCGTGACCACGCCCGGGAGCGAACCGCTCCCGGGCCCCGCCCGCCAAGCCTCCTGGCCGGTCAGCCGCGGGTGCGTGCCTCGCGCAGCTCCTTCACCAGCAGCGCGATCCCCGCGCCGATGAGGAGCACCCACAGCAGGCCGCCGTCGTCGAGCAGGCCCAGCGGGAAGTCCAGACCGGTCATCGTCGAGACCGCCAGGACGATGAAGAACAGGCCCGCCACGAGCGCCAGCAGGTCGAGTTTCCGCCGCCGCTGCTGCGGCTGCGGCCGGTCCTCGGTCTCCAGGGGGGCGACCATCTGCCACTGCTGTTCCTGCCACGCGGTCGGGGTGGTCGGGAACTCGCTGTAGTCAGCCACGGGACACCTCCACCTGTCCGATACCGGTGTCGATCTCGAGCACGATCTCCGCCTCGCCGTCGTCGGTCCAGTCCGCCGTTCCGCTGCCGGGGAAGAAGTCGCCGCCGACCTCGTCGGAGTCGAGGACATCCGCCTCGCCGAGCCCCTGGTGGACCCGGATGCGGGCATCGGCGGAGCGCGGCAGGACCACCTCGACGTCCCCGAGGCCGTGCTGCACCTCGATGTCGAGGGCGTCGGCGAGATCGGCCATCGGGACGTCGGAGAGGTCGACGGTGAGGTCGCCGACGCCGCCGGCGTAGACCTCGCGCACGTCGCTGACGGTCTGCGGCCGGAACGTGCGATCGCCCACCCCGCCGTCGATCGACGGCGCCGCGGCGGCGATGGCCAGGGCCAGGGCCAGCACCACGCCCAGGGCGATCAGACCGCCGCGGGCGGTGCGGCCCCCGCTGAACGCGGCCGCGACGAGTCCGGCGCCGACCACGACCGGGGCGCTCCCGAGACAACCGACCGCGTCGATCTCCCAGCCGGTCAGCCGGCTGATCAGCACGAGGACGCCCACGACGATCAGCAGGCCGGCGACCGTGAGTCCGGGAACGGGTGACCGGGGACCGGCGGGGTCGCGCCGGCGCACAGCGCCGGCCGGCTGCCATGGGGCTTGCCCCGGCGCGGGGCCGCCCGCGCCCGCCGGCACCAGCAGCCACAGCAGGAGGTAGACCAGGACGCCGGTGCCGCCGGCGACCGCGAGGGCGACGAAGCCCACCCGCCACAGCAGTGCATCGATGCCGGTGTAGTCGGCCAGGCCGCCGTTCACCCCGCCGATGACCTTGTCGGTGCGGCTGCGGCGCAGCTGCGGACGGACCGGCGGCGGCTGCCAGCCGGGCGGTTCCAGCGTGGGTGGCGCAGGAGGAGGAGCGGATGTCATGCCAGGGAGCCTGCCGACCGCCGGGGCCTGTCGGTGTCCGACGCCGCCGAGGACGTCATCGCCGTCATCCGGGCCGGCGCGCGTGGTTACGTGACCAAGACGATCTCGGGCCCGGACCTGCTCGACGCCGTCCGCCGGGTGGCCGACGGCGACGTCGTGTTCAGCCCGCGGTTGGCCGGCTTCGTCCTCGACGCGTTCTCCGCCGGTCCGGGCGCCGCGCCCGCACCGGCCGAGGAGGCCACCGACCCGGGGCTCGACCTGCTCAGCGCCCGCGAGCGCGAGGTGATGCAGCTGATGGCCCGCGGCTACACCTACCGCGAGATCGGCTCCCGGCTGTTCATCTCGGTGAAGACGGTGGAGTCCCACGCCTCGAACGTGCTGCGGAAGCTGCAGCTGTCCAACCGCAACGAGCTCACCCGCTGGGCGGCGACGAACAGGCTGTTGTAGAACGCCCTGTCGCGCAGGGGTGGCTCCGCGGCTCGACGTCGGTCGGGCCGGCGCGTGGCCGCGGGGTCGTCCGGAGGACGACGGATCATGCCGTGTGGACGACGTGGAACGCCTCGGCCAGCCGGCCGGCGGGGAGCCCCAGCCGCTCGGCGGTCTGCCGCATCCAGGCGGTGAGGAACTCGTCCAGGTTCTCCATGTGGCTCACCTGGGTGACGTGGCAGCGCAGCGCCGCGAGCTTGCGGTCGACCACGTCGGTGACGTCGACGGCGTGGTCGGGGCGCGGGCTGGCGCCCAGCCACACCTCCGCGACGGTCCAGGCCTCCAGCCCCTCGTCGGCCAGCAGCTCGGGGAAGGCGAACGGGTTGCGGGCGTCGGGGTAGACCGCCCGCAGGGTCGACTCGCCGACGGTCATGTGGTCGGGATGGCTGGCGCCGATCCGGTCCCAGAACCGCTCGGGCGAGCTGGTGAGCACCCGCTGCGGGCGCACCTGCCGGATCACCCGGCTGATGTCGCGGCGCAGGTCCAGGGTGAGCTCGAGCCGGCCGTCGGGGTAGCCGAGGAACCGCACGTCGGTCACCCCGACCGCGGCGGCGGCCGCCCGTTGCTCGGCCTGCCGCAGCGGCCCCATCTGCTCGCGGGGGGTGTCGTCGAATCCGCCGGCGTCGCCGTCGGTGACGATCAGGTAGGTGACCTCGGTGCCCGCCGCGGTCCACGTGGCGACGGTCCCCGCGCTGCCGAAGTCGACGTCGTCGGGGTGGGCCAGGACGCACAGCACGCGCTCGACGTGCGCGGCGGGACCGGACGGGGGCTGGAACGGGGAACTCACCCGGCGGAGCCTACGGAGGGCCCGGCGAACCCGTCGGGGTCGTGAGGGAACACCGGGGGCGGGAGCGGCGGCACGACGGTGATCGCGCAGACTCGGGACGTGCCTGCGTTCACCCTGTCCGTCGCGTTGCGCTCCTCCGCGCCGCTGGACGACGCCGCGATCGACGCCCTCCGCACCGTGCTCCGGCCCGACGACCCGGAGCTGCGGCTCTGGCGCGAGCCGGACCGGGCGGTGCTGCGCGTGGTGACCGAGTGCGAGGCGGCCGACCTCGATGCGGCGCTGGATCTCGGCAAGGACCTGGCGGACGAGGCCGACGAGGCCTGCCCGGGCCGGGTGTTCGAGGTGGCCGCGATGGGCGACGACGACTCCCAGGTCTGGCGCAGCGGCCCGTAAGGCCTCGCTGCAGGGTCCCGCCGCGAGCTCGCGAGCGGTGGGGGGCAGCGAGGTCCTCTCTCAGAGCCGGCCGCGGCCCTGTCGGAGCAGCATCATCCCCAGTGCCGCGCCGTCCGGTCCCAGCTCGGCCCGGAAGCGGGACAGCACCTGCTGCTCGCGGGCGAGGGAGAGGCGGGTGCCGCCGGAGGCCGAGCGCAGCGCGCCGATCTCCTGGGAGATCTCCAGGCGGCGGCGCACCAGCTCGATGATCTCGGCGTCGCAGGCGTCGATCGCGCCGCGCAGCTCGCCGATCCGCTCGACCGGGTCCTCGGGGGCGGTGGGGCCGGCGGCGGGGGAGGTGGTGAGGGTGCTCATCGGTGGTCCTCGGGAGGTCGTGGACCCGGGCCCCGAGAACGAGAAACGCCCCGGGCTCCTCGGGCCCGGGGCGTCTGTTGCGGCGTGTGCTCAGCCAGCGGTGACGGACACCGGATCCCGGTGACCGTAGAAAAAGCTGACCGTGGCGAGCACGGGACGAGTGTGGCACACGGCCGGACGCCGACGCCACGGCCGCACCGGTGAGGCAGGTGGTGCGAGCGGTCCAGCGGCCGCCGGGACCGTCACCCGCCCGGCTTACAGTGGCGGGGTGAAGGCGTCGCAGACTTCCGGTTCCCCAGCGGGAGTGCGCCGTAGGTGTCCTGATCCCCAGCGGAGCTGCGTCGCGGAGCTGCGTCCATGAACCGACCCCACGAGAACGCTCCGCTGGCGCTCCACGTTTCCGCGGGGGGCCGCGGCATGAGCAGCCTCCAGCAGTCCCTCCCCGGCACCGCCGCCCTGCAGCGCTCCGCACCGGGCTCGCTGGGGCGGGAGCTGGACCGGATGCTCGCCGGCCTCAACGGCCCCCAGCGGGACGCCGTCGTCCACGAGGGCAGCCCGCTGCTCATCGTCGCGGGTGCCGGGTCGGGCAAGACCCGGGTGCTGACGCACCGGATCGCCTACCTGCTGGGTGCCCGCGGCGTGCAACCGGGCGAGATCCTGGCGATCACCTTCACCAACAAGGCCGCCGGTGAGATGAAGGAGCGGGTGGCGGCTCTCGTCGGGCCGCGTGCGCGGTCGATGTGGGTGTCGACGTTCCACTCGATGTGCGTGCGCATCCTGCGGGCCGAGGCCGCCAAGCTGGGTATGAAGTCGTTGTTCACCATCTACGACCAGGGCGACTCGATCCGGCTGATGACGATGGTCGCCCGCGACCTCGACCTGGACGCCAAGCGCTTCCCGGGGCGCAGCCTCGCCAACCAGGTGTCGAACCTGAAGAACGAGCTGGTCGACGAGGACGCGTTCACCCCGCAGACCCCGCCGGAGCGGGTGCTCAAGGACGCGTACACGCTCTACCAGCGGCGGCTGCGCGAGGCGCACGCCATGGACTTCGACGACCTGATCATGACGACGGTCCACCTGCTGCAGGCGTTCCCCGACGTCGCGGAGCACTACCGGCGCCGGTTCCGCCACGTCCTCGTCGACGAGTACCAGGACACCAACCACGCCCAGTACATGCTGGTGCGGGAACTCACGGGCACCGGCGGGGACCCGGTGCCGCAGGCCGAGCTGTGCGTCGTCGGTGACGCCGACCAGTCGATCTACGCCTTCCGCGGCGCGACGATCCGCAACATCGACGAGTTCGAGCGCGACTACCCGCAGGCCACCACGATCCTGCTGGAGCAGAACTACCGCTCCACCCAGCGGATCCTCAAGGCCGCGAACCAGGTCATCTCGAAGAACACCGGCCGCCGCCCGAAGAGCCTGTGGACCGACTCGGGCGACGGCGAGCTGATCGAGGGCTACGTCGCCGACAACGAGCACGACGAGGCCGCCTGGGTCGCCGAGCAGATCGACGCCCTGGTCGACGAGGGCACGGCCAGGCCTGCCGACATCGCGGTCTTCTACCGCACGAACAATGCCTCCCGCGTGTTCGAAGAGGTCTTCATCCGCGTCGGCATGCCGTACAAGGTCGTCGGCGGTGTCCGTTTCTACGAGCGCAAGGAGGTCCGCGACGCGCTGGCCTACCTGAAGCTGGTGGCCAACCCGGCCGACGTGGTCAGCCTGCGCCGCATCATCAACGTGCCCAAGCGCGGCATCGGTGACAAGGCCGAGTCCTGCATCGAGAGGTTCGCCGACCGCGAGCGGATCGCGTTCGGGACCGCGCTGCGGCGGTGCACCGAGATCGGTGAGCTCGCGACCCGCTCGCTGAAGGCGCTGCAGGAGTTCGTCGCGATGCTCGAGGAGTTCGAGCAGCTGGTGGAGACCGGCTCGGGCCCGGCCGCGCTCCTGGAGAGCATCCTCGACCGCACCGGTTACCTGGCCGAGCTGCAGGCCAGTTCCGATCCGCAGGACGAGGGGCGGGTAGACAACCTCAACGAGCTGATCTCGGTGGCCGCGGAGTTCGAGGCGGCCAACCCGGGCGGGTCGGTCACCGACTTCCTCGAGCAGGTCTCGCTGGTGGCCGACGCCGACCAGATCCCCGTCTCCGGCGACGACGCGGGGGTGGTCACGCTCATGACCCTGCACACCGCGAAGGGGCTGGAGTTCCCGGTCGTGTTCCTGACCGGGATGGAGGACGGCGTGTTCCCGCACCTGCGGGCACTCGGCGACCCGCGGGAGCTGGAGGAGGAGCGCCGGCTGGCCTACGTGGGGATCACCCGGGCGCGGCAGCGGCTGCTCATCTCGCGGGCGACGGTGCGCACCAGCTGGGGGCAGCCGGCCTACAACCCGCCGTCGCGGTTCCTCGACGAGCTCCCGGGCGAGACCGTGCACTGGGCCCGCACCGACCCGGCCCCGGCGCCGTCGACCGGTTACCGCTCGGCGCAGACGCGGGTGGCGGCGACCGGGCTGGCGACGGGCGGTCTGCGGGGAGGAGCCGGCAACCGCCAGGTGATCTCGGTGGAGGTCGGCGACCGGGTCAGCCACGACGCCTTCGGGCTGGGCACGGTCGTGGAGGTGACCGGCGTGGGCGACAAGGCCCAAGCCACGGTCGACTTCGGCTCCGGTGGCGCCAAGCGCCTCGTCCTCCGCTACGCCCCGCTCGTCAAGCTGTGACCTCGGGAAGGGGCCCGGAGGGTCCCTGATCCGAGGTCACGGAGCCGCGGCAATCAGGTGGGTGGCCAGCGAGTGGCGGTACGGAAGGCGAGCCGCCCCGCGAGGCGACCTGAGGAGCGGGGCCCGGAGGGTCCCCGACGAAGGTCAGGGCTGCGCTCGACGCAGCAGGGGGACGGCACCTGGAAGCGGTGTCGGCCGGAGGCCGACCAAAGGTATGGTCGCGGTGTCGGCCGGAGGCCGACAGGCAGCACGATCAAACACCCACCCCGCGCTCGGCCAGCCAGGCCCGCGGATCGATCGGGCGCCCGTCCATGCCGCCGCGGTGGATCTCGTAGTGCAGGTGCGGACCGGTGGACTGACCCTCGTTGCCGACCTTGGCGATCTGGTCGCCGGCGGTGACGAGATCGCCCTCGGAGACGGTGTAGTAGCGCATGTGCCCGTAGATGTGCACGTTCCCGTCGGGGTCCTGGACGTAGACCGCGTTGCCGTAGCCCGAGGCCCGGCCGGCCCGCACGACGACGCCGTCGGTGGCCGCGCGGATGGGCGTGCCCAGCGGTGCGGCGATGTCGAGGCCGTAGTGCATCGTGCCCCAGCGCCGGCAGAAGCAGGTGGTGAGCGTGCCCTCGGTGGGGAGCACCGTCTCGGGCTGACGGGCGGCGCGCGAGGCGGCGAGTTCACTCAGCCGGGCCTGGGCCTCGGCCTCGGTGATGCCCCGTCGCGCGCCCGCGTCCTCCAGGCCGCCGGCGAAGCTCACCTCGGTGCTGACGCCCAGCCCGTAGTCGGACGCGCTGGCCGAGACCTCCCGCTGCTCGCCGCCGATGGCGGGCACCCCGGCGACGACGGCGCCGGCCACGAGGGCGGCGAACCACAGGGGCGCCCGTCGGCCAGGCGGGTGTGGCAGGCGGCGGCGGGACGCGCGGGGAACGGGTGCGGGGGCGGTCGCAGGCTCGTTCGCCGGCGCCGGCGCGATGGTCTCCAACGGGGTCCGGGGCCTCGGTAGGCGCAGTACCTGGGGAGCCTGCTTCTCCAGCACCTGTGCACTGCTGAGAGACACGGCGAACCTTCCCGGACGACCTGGCCGGCGAGCGCCGGAAGGCGTTCGCCGGGGGAGCGGCGACGGCGTGGGCGCCGGTTCGTCGGCGTCCGCCGGTGGATACCGGCGCCGTGATCGAACCGTAACGATGCGTCAGGACGCGACCAAGCACCGTGCGCTGCGTGTCGCGATGGAGGCACATCGACTGGTGGCCGAGTCGACTCGGCCGGCCGCCGGCGTGGACGCCGACGCGCGGAACGGGTCAGGCGACGGCGGCCAGTGGCCGGGTGTCGGAGTCCTGCCGGACGCCGGCCAGGGTCGAGGCGACCTCGTCGAGAACTCCCCGGTGGATGGGGAGGGACATGTGCCCGACGCCCCGGACGAGGACGTTGCGGGCAGCGAGGTCGGGATGGTCGCAGCGCCCCGATTGCGTGGGCAGGACCATCTGGTCGAGGTCGCTGTACACGGCGGTGATCCGGGTCCGGCACTCCGGGGCCGGCTCGTCGAGCTCACGCAGCAGTGGCGACCCCGGGCGGAGCTGGCGGATCAGCGGCGTGGGCAGCAGGTGGGCCAGGACGGAGCCCCGGTGCGGCGTGCCCAGGGTCACCAGGCAGTCGATCCGTCGGTCGCCGCCCTGCCGCTGCACGTGGTGACGGGCGATCAGCCCACCCAGGCTGTGGCCGACGACGTGCACGCGGTCGTGCCCGGTCTGCCGGCAGAGCCGCTCGATGTGCCGGCCGAGGTCGGTGGCGCCCTGGTCGATATCGGTGAGGAACGGGCTGTAGTTCCACGAGCAGACCGAGGTGAAGCCCCGCTTGCGCAGGCTGCGGCGCATGACGGCGAAGACCGATCGGTTGTCGACCAGCCCGTGCACGAGGAGGACGGGGACGCGGGCGGCGAGCGGGTCGGCGGCGAAGAGGGCCCGGACGGCGGCGGGCTGCGCGCCGGCCCGCTTGTGCGGGTCGGCGCGCAGGGCCTCCATGCGCGTACCCAGCGGGTACATGAGGACGTGCGCGCCCACCCAAGCCAGCTCGGTCAGTCCGCCGGTCAGGGTGGTGGGGGAGCAGAGCGCGCGCAGGCCTCGTGGCGTCACCTCGGCGTCCGCCTCGGTGTGCCACCCTGGACGCGAGTCCAGGTCGCTCGATGGGCGCATGGCCGTTCTCCCCGTCTGGCGCCGGCCGGCGGGACCTCGGGTTCGGGTCGTGGCGCCGGCGGTGCGTGCTCCGGTGTGTGCTCCGTTCACCTGACGGTAAAGCCGACATGTGCCGCACGTCACATGATCGTCACCGTCGCGCCGTCGATCGAGTCCTGTTCGTCACCTGCCGCCGAAGGGGGAACCGTGCCCGCCCGCGACGCCCGCGACGCCCGCACCGGGACCGTCCGTGCCCGACCCACCGCCCGCCGGGGAGCGGGACGGGTGACCCTCGCGCCGTCGACGGCGACGGGGGACAGGGTCGTCATGGGCGCCGTGCCACCGACGGTCGTCCTCTGTGGTGTGCTCCTCGTCCTGGCCGGTCTCGCCGGTGTCGCGGCCGCCTTCCCGACGTATCTCGTCGTCGGCGGTGAGGAGCTGCGCGAGGTGCGCGGTGTCGGCGGCGCGCTGGTGGCCCTCCTGGTCCCGGCCGTCCACGTGGCGATGGGCGCGAGCCTGGCCCGCCGCGCCGTCCCCAAGCTGGGGCTGGCCTACGCCGCCGTGGCCGGCGCCCTCGCGGTCGGGCAGCTGCTCATCGAGATCTACCGGGGCAGCAGTTCCACGACGCGCCCGGGGGTGGAGGTGGTGGCCGGGGAGCTGGTGCTCACCAGCGGCGTCCAGCGGGGCGCCGGCTGGGTGCTGGGTGTCGCCGCGCTCGCGCTCACCGTGGCTGCCGGCGTCGTGGCCATGGCCGCCTGGGGTCGCACGGTCATGGACGACGGCGGTGCGCTCGATCCGGTCCGCTCGCTCCTGGCCGGTACCGCCCTGCTGCTCGGCGTGACCGCCGTCCTGTGCCTCGCGCTCCCCGCTGCCGACGTCCCGGACGAGCTGCAGACCGATCCGGCGACGGGCCTGGAGACCGTCGTCAGCCGGGAGGGACCGCAGGCTCTGCTCGAGCGGCCGGGCCTGGCGCTGCTCGGCGGGCTGCTGCTGGCCGGTGCGCTGTTGCTCTGCTCGGTCGTCGCGCCGTCGCTGCGGCCCCGTCTCGGCGCCGTGGGCGGTCTGCTGGCAGTGGCCGTCGCGGTGCTCTCCGCCGGGCTCGTGGGGCTGCGGGACGCGGTGGCGTCGGACGAGCTGGTCTGGACGGTCCCCGGCGCCGGGCTGATCGTCACCGGGCTGGCGATGCTCGGTCTCACCCTGTTCGCCTGGCGCACCCGCCGGTCGCCGGACGTGACCGGTGCCACTCCGCGGGCGGCAAGCTCCTAAGCTGCCTGCCGTGGTGGACGAACGCATCCGGGTGGTCATCGCCAAGCCGGGACTCGACGGGCACGACCGTGGCGCCAAGGTGGTGGCGCGGGCACTGCGCGACGCCGGCATGGAGGTCGTCTACACCGGCCTGCACCAGACGCCCGAGCAGATCGTGGAGACGGTGGTGCAGGAGGACGCGGACGCCGTGGGGCTCTCCGTGCTCTCCGGCGCCCACATGACGCTGTTCGCCCGGCTCACGGAGCTGCTGCGCGAGCGGGGGGTCGACGACGTCGTCGTGTTCGGCGGCGGGATCATCCCCGAGGAGGACGTGCCGGAGCTGGAGCGGATCGGCGTCACCGGGATCTTCACGCCGGGTGCCACGACGACCGACATCGTCGAGTGGGTGCGCACCCACGTGGGGGAGCCGGCCGGCGCCTGACCGTCCCCGGGCATAGGAGGCTATGCATACGTCTCGAGCGCCGCAGACATAGGCATAGCCTCCTATGCCTGCATCAGCCGACGACGGGCAGCGTCAGCGTGTGCTGCACGCCCGTGCCGGTGGTGAGGGTGACCGGCTGGGGGAGCGTGGCGCCGCGGTAGGCGAAGTCGCCGCCGGCCAGCACGATCGCCAGCTGGTGCCCCTTCTCGAAGCGGTGCACGATCCCCGGCAGCTCGATGGTGACCGGCCTGGTCACGTCGGGTATCCGCACCGGGGAGATCAGCCGGTGCGGCAGCTCCACCGCGCCGCCGGGCCCCACGTCGTAGAGCTTCGCGTAGACGACCAACTGACCCGCCGGCCCGCCGAGCTGGGTGGCGGCGACAGCCGGCGAGCTCAGCTGCACGGTCAGCCGGGGCGAGCCGACGACGTCCATGGCCTGGGCGAGCGGGGCGGTGGAGAAGCGGATCGCCGTCCCCGGCGGATCGGTGACCGGACGGGACTGGTCGAGGAACGACGTCTCGGTGTAGTTCGGGCCGACCGGTGCCACGCTGCTGTAGCCACTGGCGCCGGGCCGGACCTGCGTCCGGTCGGGCACCAGCGTGCCGCCGGCCGGGCCGGAGGCGGACAGGTGGAAGGTGCGTTCGCGACCGACCGGATAGCTCGGTGCCACGGCGTAGGCCTGCTCGATCGAGGAGCCGGCGGCCTGCTCCCACCCGCGGTAGTAGGAGAACGACGGAGCCGGCGCCTTCCCCTGGCCGCGGACGTAGTGGTCGAACCAGGCCAGGACCTGCCTGCCCTGGTAGCTGTTCTCCGGGTCGCGCAGGTCGAGCTCGCCGGGCGCCGGCTCCGAGGCGCTGTGTCCCCACGACTGCCACACCAGCGAGACCGGCGTCCCCTGCCGGCGCAAGGCGGTGTAGGTGGCTACCGACTCCTGCAGGTTGAACAGCGTGTCGGCCTGGCCCTGGGTGATCAGGGTCGGCACCCGCACCTGGCCCGTGTAGCCGGCCACGGAGTTGGAGCGCAGGTAGTCGATCGACGCCTGGCTGGGATGGCCTTGGGCGGCCACCTCGGCCAGGGCCTGGCAGACCTGGGGCTCGAAGTTGACGCAGTTCTCCCGGATGAACCCGCCGGACGGGGCCGGGATGGCCAGTGCCTGCCCGTCCTGCACGCCGTTGACCGCGCCCAGGGCGGTGAACAGCGCGGCCCACTGGTGCTTGAAGACACCGGTCGCCGCCGAGCTCACCGAGCCCGAGCGGGCCGTGCCGCCGGGAAGGGCGCTGTTGTCGGGGGCCAGCGAGTAGGACAGGTCGTTCCAGGTGATCATCGGTACGATGGCGTCCAGCCGGTCGGTGCCGGCCCGGCGCTCCGCGGCCGCGGTCGCGAACTGGATCTGGCCACCGTACGAGCCGCCCAGCATGCCGACCTGCGGGTCGTGGGTCATCGTGCGGCCGCGGTCCTCGCGGGCGACCTGGTCGAGCACCACGCGGTCCCCCGTCGCGTCGTCGACCGCGTGGATCGACGGGTCGCCGCCCAGGAACCGCAGCAGCTGGCTGGCCGCCGCGCCGTCGTGCTCGACGTCGTCGAGGGTGATCGGGCAGCGGTCGCCGTCGACGAAGCCGAGGCCGGTGTACGAGAGGGTCACGTAGCCGTGCTCGCCGAAGCCCTGGGCGAGGTCGGCCTGGTCGGCCTTGGTGCCCCCGAACCCGTTCGTGGCCAGCAGCGCCGGTGCGGGCTTCCGGCTGGTGACGCCGGCCGGCACGTAGAGGTCGGCGTCGATCGCGCAGGTGCGCTCCTCGGGGCCCAGGCCGGTGACGGTGATGGTGAGGTCCCGGGGAAGGATCTCCGCCGCGGCAGCCGGCGGGGCGAGGGCGGTCAGCCCGCCGGCGGTCAGCGCGGTGGACAGCAGGGCGGTCGCGGCTCGGCGCACGGAGGCTCCTCGGGTCGGGGACACGCGGTCGGCCAGCAGGTTCGGTGCTGCGAACGAGTGAGCCGTCGTGTGATGCACCCCACGACGGGCCCACCGAGGTAACGCCCGGGGCAGCGCTGTGGTTACGGGCGGTCTACGGTGCCTGTTCGTGGATCTCTTCGAGTACCAGGCCCGTGACCTGTTGGCCTCGCACGGTGTCCCCGTGCTCCCCGGTGGCGTCGCCGAGACGCCCGAGCAGGCGGAGGCGATCGCCCGCGAGATCGGGCAGACCGTCGTCGTGAAGGCGCAGGTGAAGACCGGCGGCCGCGGCAAGGCCGGCGGCGTGAAGCTCGCCGACAACCCCGAGGACGCCAAGGCGCGCGCCCAGGACATCCTCGGCCTCGACATCAAGGGGCACATCACGCACCGCGTGATGGTCGCCCAGGCCAGCGACATCGCCGAGGAGTACTACTTCTCCTACCTGCTCGACCGCTCCAACCGCACCTTCCTGGCCATGGCCAGCGTCGAGGGCGGCATGGAGATCGAGCAGCTCGCCGTCGAGCGCCCCGAGGCGCTGGCCCGCATCCCGATCGACGCCTCCGTCGGCGTGGACACCGCCAAGGCGGCCGAGATCGTGGACGCCGCCGGGTTCGCCCCCGAGGTGCGCGACCAGGTCATCGCCATCGCCGTCCAGCTGTGGGACGTCTTCGCCAAGGAGGACGCCACCCTGGTCGAGGTCAACCCGCTGGCCAAGGCTCCCGACGGCACCGTGCTGGCGCTCGACGCCAAAGTCACCCTCGACGAGAACGCCGGCTTCCGGCACGCCGAGCACGCGGCTCTCGAGGACGCTGCCGCCGCCGATCCGCTCGAGGCCGCGGCGAAGGA
The DNA here is from genome assembly GCF_030165005.1 of Blastococcus capsensis. Lineage (GTDB taxonomy): Bacteria > Actinomycetota > Actinomycetes > Mycobacteriales > Geodermatophilaceae > Blastococcus > Blastococcus capsensis. The sequence continues at coordinate 177,328 of NZ_JASNNW010000006.1, read as the reverse complement.
GAAGGACCTCAACTACGTCAAGCTCGAGGGCGAGGTCGGGATCATCGGCAACGGTGCCGGCCTGGTCATGAGCACGCTGGACGTCGTCGCCTACGCGGGCGAGGACTTCGGCGGGGTCCGCCCGGCCAACTTCCTCGACATCGGTGGCGGCGCCTCGGCCGAGGTGATGGCCAACGGCCTGGGGATCATCCTCTCCGACCCGGCCGTGAAGAGCGTGTTCGTCAACGTCTTCGGCGGGATCACCGCCTGCGACGCCGTCGCCAACGGCATCGTCGCCGCCCTGCAGCAGCTGGGCGACCAGGCCACCAAGCCGCTGGTGGTCCGCCTCGACGGCAACAACGTGGAGGAGGGCCGGCGGATCCTCGCCGAGGCCAACCACCCGCTGGTCACCCTGGTCGACACGATGGACGGCGCCGCTCGCCGGGCCGCCGAGCTCGCCGCCTAGAAGGACCCCGTCCCCCTCATCCCTCGCAGGCTCGGGACGAGCCTCTGGACGGGGCCGCCGCGGCCCCAATTCCGAGACAGGATTCAGTAGAGATGTCGATCTTCCTCAACGAGAACAGCAAGGTCATCGTCCAGGGCATGACCGGTTCCGAGGGCAGCAAGCACACGTCGCGCATGCTCGCCTCCGGCACCGCCATCGTCGGTGGCGTCAACCCGCGCAAGGCCGGCACCAGCGTCGACTTCGACGGCACCAGCGTCCCGGTCTTCGGCAGTGTCGCCGATGCGATGAAGGAGACCGGCGCCGATGTCAGCGTCATCTTCGTGCCGCCCCCGTTCGCCAAGGCGGCCGTCATCGAGGCCGTCGACGCGCAGATCGGGCTCGCCGTCGTCATCACCGAGGGCATCCCGGTGCACGACTCGACCTATGTCTGGGCCCACGCCCAGGGTGGCTCCACCCGGATCATCGGCCCGAACTGCCCCGGCCTGATCAGCCCCGGGCGCAGCAACGCCGGCATCATCCCGGCCAACATCACCAAGCAGGGGAAGATCGGCCTGGTCAGCAAATCCGGCACGCTGACCTACCAGATGATGTACGAGCTGCGCGACATCGGTTTCTCCACCGCGGTCGGCATCGGTGGCGACCCGGTCATCGGCACCACCCACATCGACTGCCTCCAGGCCTTCCAGGAAGACCCGGAGACCGAGGCCATCGTGATGATCGGTGAGATCGGTGGCGACGCCGAGGAGCGGGCCGCGGATTTCATCAAGGCCAACGTGACCAAGCCGGTCGTCGGCTACGTCGCCGGCTTCACCGCCCCCGAGGGCAAGACGATGGGCCACGCCGGTGCCATCGTCTCCGGCTCGGCCGGTACCGCCCAGGCGAAGAAGGAGGCCCTCGAGGCCGCCGGCGTGCGCGTGGGCAAGACCCCGTCGGAGACGGCGAAGCTCATGCGGGAGATCGTCGGCGCCTGATAAAGGACCCCCCTGCCCCCCGCCCTTCGCAGGCTCAGGGCGGGACCCTGCAGGGGGGCCTGTTCCAGCACGTCACCAGGCTCAGGGCGGGACCCTGCAGGGGGCCCGATCCAGCCCGTCACGACGCTGCCCGGCGACCGCTGCCCGCGGTCGCCGGGCAGCGCCGCTCCTCGGGGAGGCGGCTCCGGTCGGGGACCCGCCGTTGCGGCCCGGTGCCCGCGACCGCCACGATCGACGAGCACCTGTCCCGTTCCGCGAGGAGTGCCCAGTGACCGCCAGCCAGCCCCCGCAGCCGCCCGAGGACGCGCAGCCGCACCCCGGGGCACAGCAGCCGCTCGGGCAGGGGCAGCAGCCTTCCGCGCGCGACCGGCCCGCACCGGGGCAGGAGCACGGCGAGCCCTCGCCCGGCCGGCCCCCGTACGGGCAACCCGCGTACGGTCAGCCGCCCGGCTACGGCCAGGCGGCCGGGCAGCCGGGCTACGGGCAGCAGCCGTACGGGCCGCCGGCATACGGCCAGCCGCACTACGGCCAGCAACCTTCTCCCCAGCCGGGCTACGGACAGCCGCCCTCCGGGCCGCCCCCGTACGGCCAGCCGCCCTACGGGCCGCCCCCGTACGGCCAGCCGCCCTACGGGCCGCCCCCGTACGGCCAGCCGCCCCCGTACGGCCAGCCGCCCCCGTACGGCCAGCCGCCCTACGGGCCGCCCCCGTACGGCCAGCCGCCCTACGGGCCGCCGCCGTACGGGCAGGCCCCCTACGGTCCGCCCGGATACCCGGGTACCCGGGTATCCGGTGGCGGTGCCGAGTTCTCCGTCGACCTCAAGCGGCTCACGCGCGGCGACTACGCCGTGGCCGGGGGGACGGTGCTGTTCCTGCTGTTCGGCCTGCTGCCGTGGTGGCGCTTCGGTGACGCCACGTTCGGCGTCACCTTCAGCGGCTTCGACAACGGCATGGTGGTCTCGGCGTTCGTGCTGTTCCTGCTCGCGGCCGGGTGGGCGCTGCTGCCCGGGTTCGTCCGGACGTCGCTGACGTTCCCGCGGTCCTCGGTGACCGTGGCGCTGGCCGGGCTGGGACTGGTGCTGACCTTGTTCGCCTGGCTGGACACACTGCGCTACGCCTTCTCGTTCTGGGCGCTGCTCGCCTTCCTGACGGCGGTCGTCATCACGGTGGTCCCGGCGCTGGCACTGCGCCGCGAGATGCGTGACCGTCCGGCCCGGCCGAGCGCTCCACAGCCCGGCGGCTACTGGCCGGGGGCCGGCGCCCCCGGGCAGCCCTACCCCTACGCCGCCCAGCAGCCCGGTCCGTCCTACGCGCCTGGTCCCGGGCCGCTCCCACCACAGGCCTACCCCGGGCAGCCCGGCCCCGCGGCCGGCCAGCACGGGTACGCACCGACGCCCCCGCCGTGGCAGACCCAGCCCCGCCCCCCGGAGGAGGAACGTCACCGGCCCGGTGACGCCGCCGGAGCGGGTGGGTCGACCGCTGCCGGTGAGGGCCCGGGCGTCACGGAGAGCGAGAGTCCCCGCACGGACACCTGATCCCGCTCCGGCGCCGCCGACACGCACCACCCGGCTCCGGCGAGTGCTCCGCATCCGCCGGGGGAGCTTGCGAGAGTGGAGAGGTGGTCACCCTGCTCGCACGCCGGCCCTCTCGGCGGGACGCCGGGACGGCCGCACGGTCGGCTGCCTCCGTCGTCCTCACCGCCGCCGCGACCGTGGCCGTCACCGTCGCCGGCCTCGCCGGGCTGGTCCTCGCACTGGTCGTCGTCCAGGCGCTGGACCCGACCGGCGGCATGCCGCTCGGAGCGTCGGCCGCCCTCGCCGCGCGACTGTGGCTGCTCGCGCAGGGCGGGGAACTGCTGCTCCCCTCGGGGCCGCTGGTCCTGGCGCCGCTGCTGCTGACCCTCCTGGTGGCCAGGGGGCTGTCCTGGGCCGGTCGGGTGGCCGTCCGGCTCCTCGACGACGGCTCGAGCGGGCGGGACGTCGCCCGGGCCGCCGGCTCGGTGGTGGCCCTCCACCTGGTGCTGACCGGGCTGCTGGCTCTGGTCGTCGACGACGGGACCGCGGGCATCGGCTGGCTGCGGACCCTGCTGGCCCCGGCCGCTCTGGCGGTGAGCGCCGTCGGCTGGGGTGCCGGCCGGGAGTCCGGTTCGATCGACGCCGCGCTCGACCGGCTGCCCGGGATGGTGCGACCCGTGCTCCGGGGGGTGCTGGCCGGAACCCTCACCGCCCTCGCGCTGGGCCTGGTGGTCGTGGCCGTGGCGCTGGGCAGCGATGCTGCGGGGTACGCGGCCGTGTCCGGCTCTCTCGGCGGCGCCGGCGCAGGGGCCGCCGGACTGCTGGGGCTGGGGGTCCTCCTCCTGCCCAACGCGGGGGTCGCCGTCCTCGGCCTCGCCGCCGGGCCGGGGTTCTACGTCGGCAGCGGCACGCTCGTCTCGGTGCACGGCGTGACGCTGGGGGCGGTGCCCGCCCTGCCGTTGCTGGCGGGGCTGCCGGACACCCAGGCGGTTCCGCTGGTCGCCTTCGTCTCCCAGGTGATCCCGGCCGTGGCGGGGCTGGTGGCCGGCGCGACGCTCGCGCGATGGTCCAGCGGCTCCCGGAGCGGCTCCGTCGTCGCCGGGCTGGCCGGGCTGCTGACCGGCGTCCTGCTCGGGGTGGTCGCCGGCGTCCTCGCCTGGGTGGCCGGCGGCTCGCTGGGGGACGGGGCGCTGGCGGTGATCGGGGCGCCGCCGGTGGCCACCGGTATCGCGGTCGCCGCGCAGGCCGGGATCGCGGCGGCGGTGGCCGGCGCGGTGACCCGGTGGCGGGCGTTCGGCTGAACGTGGCCCCGTCCGGAGGCTCGTCGCGAGCCTGCGAGTGGCGAGGGGGACGGGGTCCTCGTGGGTGTCCTTATAGGGTCGAGCCCGTGGGCGTGGGTGAGACAGGGGCATCGGCCGAGCCTCCGCACCGGGCGCGGCTCGTGGTCCTGCTCTCGGGCACCGGGTCGCTGTGCGCGGCCCTGCTGGCGGCGACCGACGATCCCGGCTATCCCGCCGTCGTCGTCGCGGTCGGGGCCGACCGCGACGCCCCCGGCCTGGAGCACGCCCGCCGGCGCGGGCTGCCCACCTTCGTCTGCGCCGTCGGTGACCATCCCGACCGCGCTGCCTGGGACGAGGCACTGGCCGGCCGGATCGCCGGCTTCGCTCCCGACCTGGTCGTCTCCGCCGGCTTCATGAAGATCGTCGGGCCGGCGGTCCTGGGCGCGTTCGGGGAACGGTTCCTCAACACCCACCCGGCGCTGCTGCCGGCCTTCCCCGGCGCCTCCGCCGTGCGCGACGCGCTCGCGGCGGGGGTCCCGGTCACGGGCGCGACCGTGCACCTGGTGGACGCCGGCGTCGACACGGGGCCGGTGCTGGCCCAGCGCGAGGTGCTGGTGCTGCCGGGCGACGACGAGGCGCGGCTGCACGAGCGGATCAAGGACGTGGAGCGCGAGCTCCTGGTGGAGACGGTGGCGGAGTTCGTCACTCCACCCCCGACCAGCCCGCCCCCGACGAGGAAGAGCCCCTGATGAGCGACCGCACGCCGATCCGCCGCGCCCTGCTGGGCGTCTACGACAAAACCGGGATCGAGGATCTCGCCCGCGGCCTGGCCGCGGCCGGTGTGGAACTGGTCAGCACCGGTGCCACTGCGCGGCGGATCGCCGGTGCGGGGGTGCCCGTGACGCCGGTCGAGCAGGTCACCGGCTTCCCCGAGTGCCTGGACGGCCGGGTGAAGACCCTGCACCCCGCCGTGCACGCCGGCATCCTGGCCGACCGGCGCAAGGACGCGCACGTGACCCAGCTCGCGGACCTGGGGATCGTGGCGTTCGACCTCGTGGTGGTCAACCTGTACCCGTTCACCGAGACGGTCGCCTCCGGGGCGAGCCCCGACGAGTGCGTCGAGCAGATCGACATCGGGGGCCCGGCCATGGTCCGCGCCGCGGCCAAGAACCACCCGTCGGTCGCCGTCGTCGTCGACCCGGCGCGCTACGGCGACGTCCTCGCCGCGGTCGGCGCCGGCGGGTTCAGCCTGGCCGAGCGCCAGCAGCTGGCCGCGGCCGCGTTCCGGCACACGGCGAGCTACGACATCGCCGTCGCCTCCTGGATGGGCAACGTGCTCGCGCCCGACGACGACAGCGGCTTCCCCGGCTGGGTCGGCGCGAACTGGGCGCGCACCGACGTGCTGCGCTACGGGGAGAACCCGCACCAGCGCGCCGCGCTGTACCGCTCCGACCGGCCCGGGCTCGCGCACGCCGAGCAGCTGCACGGCAAGCAGATGTCCTACAACAACTACGTCGACACCGACGCCGCCTGGCGCGCCGCGCACGACCACGACGAGCCGTGCGTGGCGATCATCAAGCACGCCAACCCGTGCGGGATCGCCGTGGGCGCAGACATCGCCGCCGCGCACCGCAAGGCGCACGCCTGCGACCCGGTGTCGGCGTTCGGCGGCGTGATCGCCGCCAACCGCGAGGTAGACCTCACGATGGCCGAGCAGGTGGCGGAGGTCTTCACCGAGGTGGTCGTCGCCCCGTCGTTCACCGACGACGCGGTGGCGGTGCTGACCGGCAAGAAGAACGTGCGGCTGCTGCGGCTGCCGCACCTGCCCGAGAGCGGGATCGAGCTGCGCCCGATCAGCGGCGGGCTGCTGCTGCAGGGCCGCGACCGCATCGACGCCGCGGGCGACGACCCGACGACCTGGACGCTGGCCACCGGCGAGCCGCTGGACGCCGCCGGCCTCGATGACCTCGTCTTCGCCTGGCGGGCGGTGCGCGCGGTCAAGAGCAACGCGATCCTGCTGGCGCACGACCGGGCGACCGTCGGCGTGGGCATGGGCCAGGTCAACCGGGTCGACTCCGCGCGCCTCGCGGTTGCGCGGGCGGGGGAGCGGGCCACCGGTTCGGTCGCCGCCTCCGACGCGTTCTTCCCGTTCGCCGACGGCCTGCAGGTGCTGCTGGACGCGGGCGTGCGCGCGGTGGTCCAGCCCGGCGGGTCGGTGCGCGACGACGAGGTCGTCGCCGCGGCGGCCGCCGCGGGCGTGGCGCTGTACCTGACCGGCACCCGTCACTTCGCGCATTGAGGCCCCGTCCAGAGGCTCACCCTGAGCCTGCGAAGGGTGAGGGGAACGGGGTCCTTCGTCCCCCCACCGCTCGCAGGCTCGCGTCGGGCCCCCGCACGGGGCCGAAACCGCACGTCGGCCCGCCGGAGGCAGGCGCCGTCGTCGAGGCGGAGGACTTCGCCCGGGTCGACTGGTGGGGCGCCGAGCTGGACGGCGTCACGTTCCTCCGCTGCCGTTTCGACGACGCCGGGCTGGAGGAGCTGGTCACCCGGCGGTGCGTGTTCGACCAGTGCATCCTCACCGGGGTGCGCATGGCCGGCGCGCGGCACCTGGGGTCGGCGTTCCTGTCCTGCCGGTTCGACCGCGCGACGCTCATCGACGCCACCTGGGACGGGTGCAAGCTCACCGGCTCCCAGTTCCCGGGCGCGCGCCTGCGACCGATGACGGCGACCGAGTGCGACTGGAGCTACGCGGCGCTGCGCGGCGCCGACCTCTCCGGGTTGGATCTCTCCGGCCAGCGGTTCCGGGAGGCCGACCTCACCGACGCCGACCTGCGCGAGTGCGATCTGACCGGCGCTGACCTGGGCCGCGCCAGGCTCCAGGGCGCCAAGCTCCGCGGCACCGACCTGCGCGGCGCCTCCACCGACGAGATCAACTGGCACGCCTTCGAGCTCACCGGCGTCCGCCTCGACCTCGTGCAGGCGGTGCAGTTCGCCCGCGCCCACGGCGCCGTCGTCGTGGACTGATCACACCGATCGCACGGTCACGCCGAGTGGGCCCGGAGGGTCCGCGCAGGCGTGACTCAGCGGCGCCGCGCAGCTGGGGACGGCCGTTGGCCGCGTCGTCATCCGGAGGATGACGATGTGCTCAGTACCTCGGGCCGGTCAGCAGCGCCTTCAGCGACCCGAGCAGGCCGAGGACGGCGACGGCGATCGCGCACCAGAAGCCGGGACCGAAGGCGCCGACCTCCCAGTCGACGTCCGCGAGCGGGACGACGACGGCCGCGGTGACGACGGCGCTGACCAGGAGTGCCACGGACCCGAGGAACCGGTGGGTGCGGGCGGGGAGCCAGAGCAGCTGGCCGCCGAGGCTCTCGGGGCCGCGAAAGGCCACCGGCCGGTCGGAGTAGACCGGCGCCGTGGGACGCGGTCGCACCGGTCCTGCTCCGGTCGCGCTCGGTCATCGCGCACCTCCGCATGTCGCCGGGCCGGACGACCCGCACGGCGAGGCCAGGGCCGGATCGGCGTCGGCGGGACCCTCTCCGGCAGACTGTCGGCGTGCCCGCGACGATCCTGGACGGCAAGGCCACCGCGGCGACGATCCGCGAGGAGCTCACCGAACGGGTGGCAGCCCTCACCGCGGCCGGTCGCCGGCCGGGGCTGGGCACGCTGCTCGTCGGCGACGATCCCGGCAGCCGCTGGTACGTGAACGCGAAGCACTCCGACTGCGCCCAGGTCGGCATCGCGAGCATCCAGCGGGAACTCCCCGCCACAGCCAGCCAGGCCGACGTGCTCGCCGTGGTGGAGGAGCTGAACGCCGACCCCACCTGCACCGGCTACATCGTCCAGCTCCCGCTGCCGGAGGGCATCGAGGAGAGCGCCGTCCTGGAGGCGATGGATCCCGTCAAGGATGCGGACGGGCTGCATCCGGTCAACCTGGGCCGCCTGGTCCTGAACGTGTCCGGCCCGCTGCCCTGCACCCCGGTCGGCATCGTCGAGCTGCTGCGCCGCCACGACGTGCCGATCGCCGGAGCGGAGGTCGTCGTCATCGGTCGCGGCATCACGGTGGGCCGCCCGCTCGGCCTGCTCCTCACCCGCCGGTCGGAGAACGCCACGGTGACCCTGTGCCACACCGGCACCCGCGACGTCGCCGGGCACGTCCGTTCCGCCGACATCGTGGTCGCCGCCGCCGGGGTGCCCGGGCTGATCACCGCGGACATGGTGCGGCCGGGGGCCGCCGTGCTCGACGTGGGCGTGAGCCGGGTCGACGGGAAGATCGCCGGTGACGTCGCGCTCGACGTCGCCGACGTCGCCGGCCACGTGGCCCCCAACCCCGGGGGAGTGGGCCCGATGACCCGGGCCATGCTGCTGCAGAACGTGGTGCTCGCCGCGGAGCAGGCGGCCGCACCCGGGGCTCTCCCGGCCTGACGGTGAGCCGCCCGCCGCTCTACGTCCGCCGGCCTTTCCTGGCCGGGCTCGTGCGGCAGCTGCCGCTGCTGGCGGTGCTGCTCGTGGTCGGCGCCGGACTGGTCCTGGTCACCTTCGAGCACTGGCGCTGGGGCCTGGTCGTCGTGGCACTGGCCCTGGTGGGCGCCGCGGTGCTGCGGTTGCTGCTGCCGGTGCGCCGGGTCGGCTTCCTCGCCGTGCGCAGCCGGGCGGTCGACGTCGTGCTCATGGCCGGGGTCGGCCTCGCCCTCGCCGTCGCCGCGCTGTCGATTCCCGGTACGTGAACGGACCCCCGGCAGCGCGGGACGGCGACCAGCGATAGGTTGACCGCCATGGCGAAGCAGCCCGGGAACGGGAAGGTCACCGTGGTCGGTGCCGGTTTCTACGGCTCCACCACCGCTCTGCGCCTCGCGGAGTACGGCATCTTCGAAACCGTCGTGCTCACCGACATCGTGGAGGGCAAGCCCGAGGGACTGGCCCTCGACATGAACCAGTCCCGGCCGATCGAGGGCTTCGAGACCACGGTCGTCGGCGTCGGCGGCGGGTCCTACGAGGGCACCGAGGGCTCCGACGTCGTCGTGATCACCGCGGGTCTGCCGCGCAAGCCCGGCATGAGCCGGATGGACCTGATCGAGACCAATGCCGGCATCGTCCGCCAGGTCTCGGAGAACATCGCGCAGACCTCGCCGGACGCCGTGGTCATCGTCGTGTCCAACCCGCTGGACGAGATGACGGCGCTGGCACAGCTGGCCACCGGTTTCCCGAGGCACCGGGTCATGGGCCAGGCGGGCATGCTCGACACGGCCCGCTTCACCAACAACGTCGCCGAGGAGCTCGGCGTCCCGGTCGGCTCCGTGCAGACCCTCACCCTGGGCTCGCACGGCGACACGATGGTGCCGGTGCCCTCGCGCTGCACGGTGGACGGCAAGCCGCTGTCCGAGGTGATGGCCGCGGACCGGATCGCGCACCTGGTCGACCGCACCCGCAACGGTGGCGCAGAGGTCGTGGCGCTGCTGAAGACGGGCTCGGCGTACTACGCGCCGTCGGCCGCCGCCGCCCGGATGGCCAAGGCGGTCATGGAGGATTCCGGTGCCGTCATGCCGGTCTGCGCCTGGGTCGACGGCGAATACGGGATCAACGGCGTCTACCTGGGCGTCGAGGCCGAGATCGGCCGGAACGGTGTGCGGCGGGTCGTCGAGAGCGACCTGGCCGAGAGCGAACTGACCGGGCTGCGCGAGGCGGCCGAGGCCGTACGCGCCAAGCAGGCTGACGTAGCCGACCTCTGAGCCGCACGCTCAGAGCCGCAGAGAGGGAACACCTGAGTGCGCGAGCTTGCGAGCGCACCGATGACAGAGCAGCGGCTGCGAACGCAGCCGACGAGCGCCAGCGAGGAGAGCAAGTGAGCAAGATCAAGGTCGAGGGCACCGTCGTCGAACTCGACGGCGACGAGATGACCCGGATCATCTGGCAGTTCATCAAGGACCAGCTGATCCTGCCGTACCTCGATGTGAACCTCGAGTACTACGACCTGGGCATCGAGGCCCGGGACGCGACCGACGACCAGATCACCGTCGACTCCGCGAACGCCATCAAGAAGCACGGCGTCGGCGTCAAGTGTGCGACGATCACGCCGGACGAGGCGCGGGTCGAGGAGTTCGGTCTGAAGCGGATGTACCGCTCGCCCAACGGGACGATCCGCAACATCCTCGGCGGCGTCATCTTCCGCGAGCCGATCATCATGGAGAACGTGCCGCGGCTGGTGCCGGGCTGGACCAAGCCGATCGTCGTCGGCCGCCACGCCTTCGGCGACCAGTACCGCGCCACCGATTTCAAGTTCCCCGGCGAGGGCACGCTGACGATCAGCTTCCAGCCTGCCGACGGCTCCGCGCCGATCGAGCACGAGGTCTTCCAGTCGCCGGGCGGCGGCGTCGCGATGGCGATGTACAACCTCGACGACTCGATCCGCGACTTCGCGCGGGCCTCGATGAACTACGGCTTGCAGCGCAACTACCCCGTCTACCTGTCGACCAAGAACACGATCCTCAAGGCCTACGACGGCCGCTTCAAGGACCTGTTCGAGGAGGTCTTCCAGGCCGAGTTCAAGGACAAGTTCGAGTCCGCCGGCATCACCTACGAGCACCGGCTCATCGACGACATGGTCGCCGCGTCCCTCAAATGGGAGGGCGGCTACGTGTGGGCCTGCAAGAACTACGACGGTGACGTGCAGTCCGACACCGTCGCCCAGGGCTTCGGCTCGCTCGGCCTCATGACCTCGGTGCTGATGAGCCCCGACGGCCGCACGGTCGAGGCCGAGGCCGCCCACGGGACGGTGACCCGCCACTTCCGGCAGCACCAGCAGGGCAAGGAGACGTCGACGAACCCGATCGCCTCCATCTTCGCCTGGACCCGGGGTCTGGCCCACCGCGGCAAGCTGGACAACACCCCGGAGGTGACCCGCTTCGCCGAGACGCTGGAGAAGGTCTGCATCGACACCGTCGAGAGCGGCCAGATGACCAAGGACCTCGCGCTGCTGATCTCCAAGGACCAGCCGTGGCTGACCACCCAGGACTTCCTGGCGGCCATCGACACCAACCTGCAGAAGGCCATGGCCTGAGCGCCCTGAGCTGACCGCCGGCGGCCCCCTCACCCTGCGGGTGAGGGGGCCGTTGCGCGTCCGGGGGCGGCGCCATGGCGCCGGTATGCGCATGGATGCGGTCATCCGGGGCGCAGAACCGCATCCATGCGCATGAGCGTGCTGGGGTGGGGGTGGGGTCAGCCGAAGAGCTGGGTCCACCAGGGGCCGCCGGGGCCCGCGGCGATGCCGACCCCGAGCCGGGTCAGGCTGCAGTCGAGGATGTTCTGCCGGTGCCCCGGGCTGTTCATCCACGAGGTCATGACGGCGGCGGCGTCGGCCTGGCCCCGGGCGATGTTCTCCGCCCGCGCGGCGACGCCGGCCCTGTCCGCGCGGTCGAAGGGGTCCAGCCCGTCGAGGTTCACGTGGTCGAAGAACCCGCGGTCGCGCATGTCGGTGCTGTGCGCCCGGGCCACCGCGGCCAGCCCTGGGTCGGCGGTGAGCGGTCCGCACCCCGCACGTCCGCGCTCGGCATTCACCAGCGCCAGCACCTGCGCCTCGCCGGGGGAGCCGGCCGGTTGGGCGGCCGCGACGGTCGCCCTCGGCGCCGCGCCAGCGGGGGGTGCAGGGGGAGGCGTCGGGGCCGGGACGGGCACCGGGGCGCCGGCCGCGACGTCGGCCGTCGGGGTCTCGGCCGCGACGTCGGCCGTCGGGGTCTCGGCCGCGACGTCGGCCGTCGGGGTCCCGGTCGTCGGGGTCGCGGTGGACGGGGGCGCGGTGGACGGGGGCGCGGCCGGCAGGGTGTCGATGGGCGGCGGGGACGGCGCCGCGACGGCTGGGCCGGCCGGGGCGCCGCCGGTGGCGACCGGCGCGGGGGAGGTGCCGGGGAACGCCGAGGTGGAGGACTCCTGCGACCCGGCGGCCCCCGACCGGGAGCTCGCGTCGAGCCCCACGGTCGGCGATTCGGCAGGGCCGGGCAGGACCGGTACCACCAGCAGCGTCGCGGTGACCGCCGCCGTCGCGACGAGGACCCGGGACAGCCGGCCCGCGAGGGAGTAGAGCCGGCCGGATCGGGAGCGCCCCGGCCGCGGGGTGCGAACGCTCGGTCGGTGCGGCCGCGGGGGAGCGGAAGGCCGGTGGCGCATCGAGGTCCTCAGGTTGATCACGATCCGTTATCGACTGGAGACTAACCGTGCTGTGTCCGCAGCGGTAGTCCCGCGCAGTGGGCGGGCTCACCGGTCGAACCGGGGGCTCCGGTTGTGCCCGCGACTCCGTCGGCCAGCAAGGACCGGCACCATGGGCACGTCCGCCCGCACCACCAACCCCGAGGAGCACGCCGCCGGTGAGCGACGTCTGGCTCAGCATCGTCATGGTCATCGTCTTCGTCCTGATCGGCGGCGTGTTCTCCGGCGCCGAGATCGCGCTCGTCTCCCTCCGCGAGGGGCAGGTGCGCTCCCTGGCCGAGCAGGGCCGCCGCGGCCAGGCCGTGCAGAAGCTGCTCAGCGACCCCAACCGGTTCCTCGCGGCGGTCCAGGTCGGTGTGACCTTCGCCGGGTTCTTCTCCGCAGCTTTCGGTGCCAGCACGCTGTCCCAGCCGTTCGCCGACTGGCTGGTGAGCCGCGGCATCGGTGAGGGGCTGGCCGGGACACTGGCCCTCGTCCTGGTCACCATCGCGATCAGCTACCTGTCGCTCGTGGTCGGCGAGCTGACCCCCAAGCGGCTGGCGCTGCAGCGCGCGGAGGGATTCGCGCTCCTCGTCGCGGCCCCCCTGAACCTGCTGGCCAAGCTCTCCCGGCCGGTGATCTGGCTGCTGTCGAAGTCGACCAACGTCCTGGTCCGGCTCCTGGGCGGCGACCCGAAGATCAGCGGCGAGTCCATCAGCCAGGAGGAGCTGCGCGACCTCGTGGCGGCGCACGAGTCGCTCAGCAGCGACGAGCGCCGGCTGATCGACGAGGTCTTCCGGGCCGGCGAGCGCGAGGTGCGCGAGGTCATGACCCCGCGCACCGAGGTGCAGTTCCTCGATGCGTCCATGACCGCCAGCCGCGCGGCCAGGCTCGTCGCCGAGTCGAACTGGTCACGGTTCCCGGTCGTCGGGCGGGACCAGGACGACGTCACCGGCTTCGTCCACGTGCGCGACCTCTTCCTGCCCAACCATCCGGCCGGCCGCGCCGCCACCGTCGGCGACCTCGCCCGCGACGTCACCCGGCTGCCGGGTACCGCCGGCGTCCTGACCGTGCTCAGCGAGATGCGCCGGGAGAACCAGCACCTGGCGATCGTCGTCGACGAGTACGGCGGCACCGACGGGATCGTCACCCTGGAGGACCTGATCGAGGAGGTCATCGGGGAGATCTACGACGAGTACGACGAGGAGGTCACCCCGGAGGCGAAGCAGTCACCTGACGCGCCCCGCGAGGTCGACGGCCTGCTCAACCTGGACGACTTCGCCGAGTCCACCGGCCTCCAGCTGCCCGAGGGGCCGTACGAGACGGCGGCCGGCTACGTGCTCGCGGTGCTCGGCCGGCTACCCCAGGTCGGCGACAGCGTCGAGCTCGAAGGCCGGACGATCACGGTCCTCGAGCTCGACGGACGGCGGATCGCCCGGCTGGTGGTCAGCCCGCCGCCGGCGCCGGCGCCCGACGAGGAGGACCGCAGCGAGGCCTCCGCCGGCTGACGGTCGGCCCCTCTGCAGGGTCCCGACGCGAGCCTGCGAGCGGTGGGGGGGCAGAGGGGTCCTTCTACCGGGCGACGTCCCAGGCGTCCCGGACGATGCCGACCAGGTCGGTGTGCTTCGGCGTCCAGCCCAGTTCGGTGCGGATCCGGTCGCTGGACGCGACCAGCTGGGCGGGGTCGCCGGCCCGCCGCTCGCCGACGGTCACCGGGATCGGGTGACCGGTCACCTCGCGGGCGGCCTCGACCACCTCCTGCACCGAGAACCCGGTGCCGTTGCCCAGGTTGTAGATCCGGTGCTCGCCGGCCGCCGGCGCCGGCAGCGCCAGCAGGTGGGCGTCGGAGAGGTCCTCGACGTGCACGTAGTCGCGGATGCAGGTCCCGTCGGGCGTCGGGTAGTCCTGGCCGTAGACGGTGAGCGACTCGCGCTGCCCGGCCGCCACCTGGAGGGCGATGGGGATGAGGTGGGTCTCCGTGGTGTGCCGCTCACCCAGGCCGTAGGCCGCCCCCGCGACGTTGAAGTACCGCAGGCTCACCGCCGCGAAGCCGTGCGCGACGGCGTAGGAGGTCAGCATGTGGTCGACGGCGAGCTTGGAGGCGCCGTAGGTGTTGGTCGGCCGGGTGGGTGCGTCCTCGCGGATGGGCACCTGGTCGGGCTCGCCGTAGGTGGCCGCGGTCGAGGAGAAGACGATCCGGCGGCAGTCGGCCGCCCGCATCGCCTCGAGCAGGGCGAAGGTGCCGCCGACGTTGGTGTCCCAGTAGTCCTCGGGGCGCTGCTGGGACACCCCGACCAGGCTCTTCGCGGCGAAGTGCAGCACCGCGTCCGGGCGGACGTCGGCCAGCACCGGCGCCGAGTCGTGCAACGACACCTCGGCGAACGTGGTCCCGGAGGGCACGGCGTCCGCGTGACCGGTCGAGAGGTCGTCGAGGACGGTGACCTCGTGCCCGTCGGCCAGCAGGGCCGCCGTCACTACGCTGCCGATGTAGCCGGCTCCGCCGGCGACGAGTACGCGCATCGGCCCACCCTATGAGGGCGGCCGTGGAGGTGGAGGATCTCGTGGTCAGTGCCCGACCGGCGGTTCAGTCGCTCCCCGCTTACAAGCCCGGCCGCAACCCGGCCGACCTGGCCCGGGAGATCGGCGTCGAGCGGGCGGTGAAGCTGGCCAGCAACGAGGTCGCCTTCCCGCCGCTGCCCGCTGTGGTCCAGGCCGTGACCGCGGCGGTCACCGAGACCAATCGTTACCCCGACAACGGCGCGGTGGTCCTCACCCGGGCGCTGGCCGAGCGGTACGGCGTCGACCCGGCGCAGGTGGCCACCGGCTGCGGCGCGGTCGCCATCTGCCAGGAGCTGGCCCAGGCCTACAACGACCCGGGCACCGGCATCGCGTTCGCCTGGCGCTCCTTCGAGATGTACCCGCTACTGGCCCGGGTGGCCGGCGCCCGCGCCGTGCAGGTCCCGCTGATGCACGGGCGGGACGGCGGAACGCCGGACACCCACGACCTGGATTCGCTCGCCGCGGCGCTCGACGGCACCACCCGCCTGGTCTTCGTCTGCAATCCCAACAACCCCACCGGGACGGCCGTGCGCCGCACGGAGCTGGAGCGCTTCCTCGGCGCGGTGCCGGCCGAGACACTGGTCGTCCTCGACGAGGCCTACCGGGAGTTCGTCACCGACCCCGACGTGCCGGACGGCGTCGAGCTGATGCGCGGGCGGCCGAACGTCGCCGTCCTCCGCACGTTCTCGAAGGCGTGGGGGCTGGCCGGCCTGCGGGTGGGCTACCTGCTGGCCGAGGATCCCGCGGTCGCCGAGGCGGTGCGCAAGACGCACCTGCCGTTCAGCGTCGGCATGGTCGCGCAGGCGGCCGCGGTGGCGGCGCTGGCCAGCGAGGAGGAGGTGCGCGCCCGGTGCGCCGCCGTCGTCGCCGAACGCGACCGGCTGACCGGTGCGCTGCGGCGGCGCGGGCTCGAGGTGGCGGACAGCCAGGCGAACTTCGTCTGGTTGCCGCTGGGGGAGCGGACGGCGGAGCTGGCCGGCGCCCTGGAGGCCCGGGCGGTCATCACCCGACCCTTCGCCGGCGAGGGCATCCGGGTCACGGTCGGCACGCCCGAGGAGGACGACGTCTTCCTCGCCGCGCTGGACGATGCACTGGCCGCCACGGCGGCGTGACCTGCCCCGGGCCCGCGGCCGCGTCGGCCGGCGGCGCGACGGAACGGGGGAGGCCGGAACAGGTGGCCCTCGGGGCTGGTTTGATGACCGACGTGGCTCTTCCCCGAGTGCTGTCCGGCATCCAGCCGACGGCGGACTCCTTCCACCTCGGCAACCTCCTGGGTGCGCTGCGGCAGTGGGTCGCCCTGCAGGACGACCACGAGGCCTTCTACTGCGTCGTCGACCTGCACGCGATCACCGTCGAGCAGGACCCCGCGGTCCTCCGCCGGCGCACGCTGGTGTCGGCCGCCCAGCTCCTGGCGCTGGGAGTGGACCCCGACCGCAGCACCCTGTTCGTGCAGAGCCACGTGCCCGAGCACGCCCAGCTGGGCTGGGTGCTGCAGTGCCTCACCGGTTTCGGCGAGGCCAGCCGGATGACCCAGTTCAAGGACAAGAGCCAGCGTCAAGGCGCAGCCAGCACCACGGTCGGGCTCTTCACCTACCCGATCCTGCAGGCCGCCGACATCCTGCTCTACCAGGCCGCCCGGGTACCGGTGGGTGAGGACCAGCGGCAGCACCTGGAGCTGACCCGGGACATCGCGAGCCGGTTCAACAACAGGTTCGGCCCCACGTTCACCGTGCCGGAGGCGTTCATCCCCCAGGGGACGGCCAAGGTGCTGGATCTGCAGACGCCGGAGAAGCAGATGAGCAAGAGCCTGCCCGGTGCCGGCTGTCTCTCGCTGCTCGACGACCCGAAGGTGTCCGCCAAGAAGATCCGCTCGGCGGTCACCGACACCGGCCGCGAGGTCGTGGCCGACCCGGTCGCCAAGCCGGGTGTCACCAATCTGCTCACCATCCACTCGGCGCTCTCCGGGCAGAGCATCGCCCAGCTGGAGGAGCACTTCGCCGGCCGCGGCTACGGCGACCTGAAGAAGGAGCTCGCGGAGGTGGTCACCGACGCGCTCGCTCCGGTGCAGCAGCGCACGGCCTCGCTGCTGGCCGATCCCGCCGAGCTCGAGCGGCTGCTCGCCGCCGGCGCGGGGCGGGCGCGCGAGGTCGCGGCGAGGACGTTGGCGAGCGTCTACGACCGGGTGGGCTTCCTGCCGGCGGCCGGGTTCCCGGCATGAACGACGACACCTTCGTCGTCCGGCGCCCGCGGCCTCCGGAGACGGCCGTGCTGGGCGTGATCCTGCCGATCCCCGAACCGTGGGCGCAGCTGCTCGTCGACTGGCGGACCAAGGTCGGCGACCCGCAGGCGAGGGTCGTCCCGCCGCACGTGACCCTGCTGCCTCCGACCGAGGTGCCGGTGGCCGACCGCTCCGCCATCCGTGCGCACCTCGCCGACGTCGCCGCCGGCCACCCGCCCTTCGACATGCACCTGTCGGGGACCGGCACCTTCACGCCGGTCAGCGACGTCGTGTTCGTGGCCGTAGCCCGCGGCATCGGCAACTGCGAGCTGCTGGCCAACGACATCCGCCAGGTGCCGCTGGCCCGCGCGTTGTCGTTCCCGTACCACCCGCACGTGACGGTGGCCCACGACGTCCCGGCCGACATGCTGGAGTTCGCCTACAGCGGGCTGCAGGAGCTGTCCGCGGAGTTCCGCGTCCAGCACTTCAGCGAGTTCGAGCAGACCGCTGACGGCGGCTGGGCGGTCGCCGGCGAGTACCCGCTCACCGGTCCCGCGCACTGAAGAAGGATCCCTCGCCCCCCGCCGCTCGCAGGCTTGCGGCGGGACCCCGCAAGCGGCCGCCGGGGCGCGGCGCGGAAGCCGATCGCCGAGACTCGGGCGGTGAGTTCCTCCCGCACCGGTGACGACCCGGCCCGCAAGGCCTGGCCCGCCCGGATGTGGGACCGCATCGAGTCCACCGGCGAGGCCGCCCGCCGGCGTTCCCCGTGGCTGGACCACCTCGCCCGCGCCGGTGGCCGGTACCAGCGGACGCAGGGCGACCTGATGGCCGCCGGCGTCACCTACTTCGCGTTCCTGGGGCTCTTCCCGGTGCTGATGCTGATCGCCTCGATCATCGGGCTGGTGCTCTCGGGCAACGAGCTGCTCCAGCGGGAGCTGTACGGCGCCATCCGCGACACCTTCCCCGGCTCCACCGGCCAGGAGATCGTCACCAACCTCCAGGCCGCCGTCGGCTCCGCCGGCGTGGTCGGGCTCATCGGCCTGGTCGGCTTCCTCTACGCGGGCCTGCGCGCCATGGACAAGCTGCGCATCGGCATGGAGCGCATCTGGAAGGGGCACCCGGAGGAACCGGAGTTCCTGCGCGACAACGTCCAGGACATCCTGGCGCTCATCCTGCTGGGCGCTCTCGGGATCCTCAGCTTGGGGCTGACCGGGGTGGCCACCTGGGCCACCGGCTGGCTGCTCGAGGTGCTCGGCCTCCAGGACGCGCCGGGTCTGTTCATCCTGACCGCGGTCATCAGCCTCGCACTGGCCTTCGCCGGCGACACCGTCGTCTTCCTGTGGCTGCTGAAGGTGGTGCCCTCGACCAGGCACCCCCTGCGCCGGCTGCTGCCGGGGGCGCTGTTCGGTGCCGCCGGGTTCGAGGCGCTGAAGCTGATCGGCAACCTCTACCTGTCGGTCATCTCCGGCAGCGTGACCGCGTCGGCCTTCGGCGGCGCGGTCGGGATCCTGGTCTGGATCAACATCGTCTTCCGGTTCGCGTTCTTCACCGCGGCCTGGACGGCCAGCCTCCCGGCGGTGGCGGACGCCGCCCCGGCAGCGGGGCCGACGAGGACCGACGCCCCCGACGGCGACCGGACGTCCGCACGCTGACCGCAGCGACCCCGCCGATCGCCGCGACGGTCAGGGCCACCGCGATCCAGGGCAGGGAGTCCTCCGCGACGGGTGCGGTGGCCGGGGACGGGTCCGGCCGGGAGACCGGCGAGGTGTCCACCGCGGGTGCCGTCGGAGCCGCCATCGGAGCCGGCGTCGGCGTCGCCACGAGGTCGGCGGGGCGGACGAGCCGACCGACCCCAGCGGTGCCGGCCGGGACGGCGAAGCCCCAGTCGAGCAGCAGTGCGGCCTGGTCGGCCGCCCGCAGCGGCACGCTCTCGGTGTCCAGCACGCTGACCACCAGCCGCCGGCCGTCGCGCTCGGCCGCGGTGACGAACGTGTGCCGGGCGGCGTCGGTGAACCCGGTCTTGGCGCCCAGGTTGCCCGGATAGGTGCCGAGCAGCGGGTTCTGGTTCTGGATCTGGAAGCCGGGGAACCGGCCCTCGACCGCCGGCATGTCGGCGGTCGGGACACGCAGCACGGCGGCGGTGGCGGGATCTTCCAGGAGGGCGCGGAAGAACAGCGCCAGGTCGTAGGCGGAGGAGGACTGCCCGACGACGTCGAGGCCCGACGAGGTGCCGGCGACGGTGTCGAAGGCACCGAGGTCCCGGGCGGTCCGGTTCATCGCGGCAAGGGTGGCGGCCTCGCCGCCGGCTGCGCGGGCCAGCGCGTTCGCCGCGTCGTTGCCCGACTGCAGCACCAGCGCGGTGAACAGCAGCGACACCGGGTACCGCCCGCCGGCGACCAGCCCGACCCGGCTGCCCTCCACCTGTTCGTCGGCCACCGTGCCCACCACGACCTCGGCCGGGTCCAGCCGGTGGGCCAGGGTCAGGAAGGTCAGCGTCTTCAGCGTGCTCGCGGGGTAGTAGCGGCCGTGCGGATCCCGCGCACCCAGCACCGCCCCGGTGCCTGCGTCGGCGACCAGCCAGCCGGACGCCGCGATGCCGGCGGGCAACGGGGGAGCGCCGGCGGCCACCACCACCCCACGGGTGCGCAGCCGGTCACCGCCCACGGTGCCGCCGTCGGGCGCGCTGCCCCGCGGCGGTAACCCGGTGCGGGGCGCGGTCGGGGTCGGGGCGGCGTGGTCGACGGCGGGCCACGAGGACGGAGCCGTGGTCTCGCGGGCCGGCCCGGCCTGCGCCGCACCGACGGGCGCCAGCAGGGCGACCAGGGCGGCCGCTGCCGCCGCCCGCCACCGTCGTCCCATGTCCGGAGGCTATGCGCAGGTGACGTGCGCCACGGCGTCCGGGAGGCGCAGTGCCCGAACGAATGAGCCTTCGCAACGATCGGGTCTCAGTCCGTGCCGAGGGTGGCAGCCCCCTCCGTCGGCGCGATTAGCGTCCGGGGCGTGACGCACGACCCGCCGCACGCGGGCCGCCGGACACGTGCACATCCACACCCCCGGGAGACGCCGCCGTGCGGCGGGCGCCTCCCCCCAGCGAAGGAGATCGTCTTGCGCGGAGCGCGGATGACGAAGGCCAGCGCGCGCGGCGTGGCGCTGCTGCTGGCCGGCAGCCTGGCCCTGGCGGCCTGCGCGAGCGACGAGGAGCCCGAGGCGGGCGGGAACACCGGCGCGACCGCGGAGGACCTCCAGGTCGGCCTCGCGTACGACGTGGGTGGCCGCGGCGACCAGTCGTTCAACGACTCGGCCTACGCCGGCGCGGAGGCCGCCGTCGAGGCGCTCGGCGGTGACGTCCAGGAGTTCAGCCCGAACGAGGACGGCTCCGACCGCGTCGAGGGCCTGGCCAACCTGGCCCAGGAGGGCTTCGACCCGGTCATCGCCGTCGGCTTCGCGTACGGCGAGTCGATCGCCGAGGTCGCCGAGGAGTTCCCCGACACCACCTTCGCGATCGTCGACTCGTCGGTCGCCGAGCTCGGGGTCGAGAACGTGACCGGTCTGCTGTTCGCCGAGGAGCAGGGGTCCTTCCTCGCCGGCGCTGCTGCGGCGCTGAAGAGCGAGACCGACCACATCGGTTTCATCGGTGGCGTCGAGATGCCGCTGATCCAGAAGTTCGAGGCGGGGTACGTGGCCGGCGCCAAAGCGGTCAACCCCGACATCCAGGTCGACGTCGAGTACATCTCGCCGGCCGGTGACTTCTCCGGCTTCGGCGACCCGGCGCGCGGGCAGATCCTGGCCCGCAGCATGTACGACGCCGGCGCCGACATCGTCTACCACGCGGCAGGCGGCTCGGGCACCGGTGTCTTCCAGGCGGCGGCCGAGACCGGCAACCGCGCGATCGGCGTCGACTCCGACCAGTACCAGACGGTCGACGACCCGGAGCTCCAGGCCGTGATCATGACCTCGATGCTCAAGCGGGTCGACAACGCCGTGGAGGCGTTCATCACCGACTACTCCGAGGGCAACGTCCAGGGTGGCGTCGACATCACCAACGACCTGGCGAGCGACGGCGTCGGCCTGGCCACCTCCGGCGGCCAGATCGACGACATCCAGGGCCAGATCGAGGAGTACCGCCAGCAGATCATCGACGGCGAGATCGAGGTCCCGAGCACACCGTGACCCGGAGCGCGGGCCCGCCCCCGGGGCGGGCCCGCGTCCCTCGGTTCGATCCACGGCGGGCCCGGGCGCATGCGCTCGGGCCCGCCGTCGTCATCGTGGCCGCCGGCCCACCCGGGGCGGCCCGACCGACGGCGAGGCGGTGCGGCATCATGCCCGTGCCCGGGTGCGCCGAAGGCCGCACCCGGTAGGACCCGGCGGGGCGGGGATCCCGCCCCGCCGGGCAGACGAGTGGACGTGCGCCGCCATCCGCGGCCGACCGCGAGAGAGGGGCCCCATGGCCGCAGCAGGAGCGGTCGGCGGTACCCCGCCGGTCGGGGACGGAGCAGCCGGCGGCGTCCCGTTCGCGGTGGAGCTGCGCAGGATCACCAAGCGCTTCCCCGGCGTCGTGGCGAACAAGGACATCGAGCTCCGGGTCCGCCGGGGGGAGGTGCACGCCATCGTCGGCGAGAACGGGGCCGGCAAGTCCACCCTGATGAAGACTCTCTACGGGATGCACCGGCCGGACGAGGGGCAGATCCTGCTCGAGGGGCGCGAGGTCCACTTCCGCAGCCCCGCGGACGCCATCGCCGCCGGCATCGGCATGGTGCACCAGCACTTCATGCTCGCCGACAACTTCACGGTGCTGGAGAACGTCGTGCTCGGCAGCGAGCCGACCAAGGGCGGTCGGCTGGACCGGGCGGAGGCCCGGCGGCGGATCGCCGCGATCTCCGAGCGCTACCGGCTGGGGCTGGACCCCGACGTGCTGGTCGAGGGCCTGGGCGTCGGTGACCGGCAACGGGTCGAGATCGCCAAGGTCCTCTACCGCGGGGCCCGCACCCTGATCCTGGACGAGCCGACCGCCGTCCTCGTTCCCCAGGAGGTCGACGAGCTGTTCGGCAACCTCGCCGAGCTCAAGCGCGAGGGCCTGGCGGTCATCTTCATCTCGCACAAGCTCGACGAGGTCCGCCGGGTGGCGGACTCGATCACCGTGATCCGCCGCGGGACGACGGTCGGCGAGGCCGATCCGCGGACGACCACGGCGAAGGAGCTGGCCCAGATGATGGTCGGCTCGGAGCTGCCCACCCCCGAGACGCGCAGCTCGACCGTGCGCCAGGTCCCGGTCCTGCGGTTGGCCGGGGTCACGGTCGACTCCGGGGCCGGCCGGCCGCTGGTCGACGCGGTGGACCTGACCGTCCGCGAGGGCGAGGTGGTCGGCATCGCGGGCGTGGAGGGCAACGGGCAGGCCGAACTCGTCGACGCCGTCATGGGTCTGCGCCCGCTCGCGTCCGGCGCCGTCCGGCTGCGGGAGGCGGACATCACCGGGTGGAGCACGCGGGCCCGCCGGGAGGCCGGCATGGGCTTCATCCCCGAGGATCGCCACCGCCAGGGGATGCTGCTGGACGCGCCGCTGTGGGAGAACCGGATCCTCGGGCACCAGACCCGGCCACCGGCCGCCCGCGGACCGTTCATCGACCGCGGCCGCGCCCGCACCGACACGGCGCGGATCATGCGCGAGTACGACGTCCGGGCCCCCGGGCCGGACTCGCTCGCCGTCGCGCTCTCCGGTGGGAACCAGCAGAAGCTGATCATCGGCCGGGAGATGAGCGCCGCCCCGCGGTTGCTGGTCGCCGCCCACCCGACCCGCGGCGTCGACGTCGGAGCCCAGGCGGTCATCTGGGAGCTGCTCAAGGACGCGCGCGCCGAAGGGATGGGCATCGTGCTGATCTCCGCCGACCTGGACGAGCTGATCGGGCTCTCCGACACCCTGCACGTCATGCTCCGTGGCCGCCTCGTCGCCACCGTGGACCCCCGCCAGGTCACCCCCGAGGAACTGGGCGGGTACATGACCGGCGCCCGGACCGCGGCGGGTGCGGCATGAACCGCCTGCGCCGCACCGGCCTGGCGCTGCTCGGCCCGGTGCTCGCCGTCCTCGTGGCCCTGGTCATCTCCGGCCTGGTGATCGCGCTGATCGGCCAGGACCCGCTGCGGGCGTTGCAGGTGATGGTGGACCTCGGCGACGCGCCGTCCCAGCAGGTCCAGTCGATCGTGGTGATCCTCAACCGCGCCGTCCCGCTGTTCCTCGCCGGGCTGGCCGTGTCGATCGCCTTCCGGATGGGCCTGTTCAACATCGGCGTCGAGGGCCAGTACCGGATGGCGACCGTCGTCAGCGCCGCGGTGGGTGCCGCCGTCGTGCTTCCGGGCCCGCTGCACGTCCTGCTGGTGATCGTCGTCGCGATGGTGGTCGGCGCCTTCTGGGCCGGCATCGTCGGTGTGCTCAAGGTGACCCGCGGCGTCAGCGAGGTCATCAGCTCGATCATGCTCAACTTCATCGCGCTGGGGTTGGCGTCCTTCCTGCTCACCGGCCCGCTGCGGGGCAGTGCGGAGGGGGCGTCGATCATCACGACGGCGCCGCTGCCCGAGTCGGCCTGGTTCCCGGGGCTGAACGGGGTGCTGGGCGCCTTCGGCCTGGCCGAGCCGCGCACCGAGCTGTTCGGGTTCCTCGTCGTCGCGGTCGTCATCGGCGTCGTGATCTCGGTGCTCGTCCAGCGGACCCGGTTCGGCTTCGACCTGCGGGCGACCGGCATGTCGGCGTCCGCCGCCACCGCCAGCGGCGTCGACGCCCGCCGGATGGTCGTCACGACCATGCTGCTCTCCGGCGCGGTCGCCGGCCTGGTCGGCCTGCCGGACCTGCTGGGGGACGCACACTCCTTCGGGACCGAGTTCACCGCCGGCCTCGGCTTCCTGGGCATCGCGGTGGCCCTGCTCGGCCGCAACAACGTGCTGGGGGTCGCCCTGGCCGCGCTGCTGTTCGCGTTCCTCGACCGGGCGGCCCTGCCGCTGCAGTTCGCCGACATCCCCGCCTCGGTCGTCACGATCATCCAGGGCACGATCGTGCTCGCCGTCGTGGTCGCCAACGAGGTCGTCCGCCGGCTGACCCTGCGCTCGGCCGAGCGGGCCGGTGCCGCGGCGACCGGCGCGCCCCCGGACCCGGGTGCGGACGGTGGCGGCCCGGGCGGCGGCCCAGGCCCCGACAGCGGACCGGACGGCGGCCACCGCGTCCGCACCGGCGTCCCCGGCACGCCCGAGGGGGCGCGCGCATGAGAAGCACCGCTTCCACGACCGGGGAGGGCACCGCGACCCGGCCCAGCCGCGGCCCGCTCACCGATCTGCTGACCGGCGGTGGCCGGGGCCGACGGATCCTGTGGCTGGTCCTCGGGCTGCTGTTCGTCTTCTCCTTCACCCGGGCGGTCTCCGGGGAGGAGGCGCTGACGTCGTCCTCGACGCTGCGCGCGGCGCTGCTCCTCGCGGTGCCCATCGGGCTCGCCGCGCTCGGCGGCCTCTACTCCGAGCGGGCCGGGATCGTGAACATCGGCCTCGAGGGGATGCTCATCCTCGGCACCTGGGGTGCCGGGTGGGCCGGCTGGCACTGGGGCTGGGGGGGCGCCATCGTCGGCGGCCTCCTGCTCGGTGCGGTGGGCGGTCTGCTGCACGCCATCGCGACGGTGACCTTCGGTGTCGACCACGTCATCTCCGGTGTGGCGATCAACATCCTGGCCGCCGGCCTCGTGCGCTTCCTCTCGGAACTGGTCTACGTCGAGGGGACCGGGGGCGGGCCGACCCAGTCGCCGTCCCTCCGGGGGGACCCTCCGGAGATCTCCGTCCCGGTGCTGTCCTCCGGCCCGGACCTGCTCGGCGACCTCGAGAAGACCGGCTGGTTCCTGCTCAGCGACCTGGCCGGGGTGCTCCGTGGGCTCACCGCTGGGCTCGGCGTGGTGACGCTGGTCGCGCTGCTGCTGATCCCGATCTCCTACCTGGTCCTGTGGCGGACGGCGTTCGGGCTGCGGTTGCGGTCCTGCGGGGAGAATCCGGCGGCCGCCGACTCGCTGGGCGTGCCGGTCTACCGGATGAAGTACATCGCGGTGATCATCTCCGGCGCGCTGGCCGGCCTCGGTGGTGTCTTCCTCGTCTTCGTCGCCGGTATCTACCGCGAGGGGCAGACCGGTGGCCGTGGCTTCATCGGGCTGGCCGCACTCATCTTCGGTAACTGGCGGCCGGGTGGCCTGGCCGCGGGCGCCGGTCTGTTCGGCTTCGCGGACGCCCTGCAGCTGCGCAGCCGGACGGCGGTCGTCGCGCTGCTGCTCCTGGTCGCGCTGCTGCTGGCCGGGGTGGCCGTCTACCAGGCGGCGCGTCGCCGCTGGACCCCGGCCGGGTTCGCCGGGGTGGTCGCGGCGGCGGCGCTGATCGGCTTCGTCACCGTCGAGGAACTGCCCGACGGGATCGTCTTCTTCACCCCGCACCTCACCACCCTGCTGGTGCTGTCACTGGCCTCCCAGCGGTTGCGGATGCCGAAGGCCGACGGACTGGTGTACCGACGAGGGGAGCACTAGTGGGCGGCGAGAGCGCCGTGGACTGGGATGCGCTGCGGCTCGCGGCGCGCGAGGCGATGACGCATGCCTACGCGCCGTACTCGAAGTTCCCGGTGGGCGTCGCGGGCCTGGTGGACGACGGCCGGGTGGTCACCGGGTGCAACGTCGAGAACGCTTCCTACGGCCTGGCCCTGTGCGCCGAGTGCGGCATGGTCAGCGACCTCGCCCGGACCGGCGGCGGCCGACTGGTGGCGGTGGCCTGCGTGGGCGGGGACGGGCAGCCGCTCATGCCGTGCGGGCGCTGCCGTCAGCTGCTGTGGGAGCACGGCGGCGCGGACATGCTCATCGAGACCGTCTCCAAGTCCTCGCCCACCCAGACCCGGATCGTGCCCATGCGCGAGGTGCTGCCCGATGCCTTCGGGCCGGACGACCTCGTCGCGGCCGCGGCGCGAGGGGCCTGATGGACGCGATCGACGTCATCCGCGCCAAACGGGACGGCGCCACGCTGACGGCCGAGCAGATCCGCTGGGTCATCGGCGCCTACACCGGCGGCAGCGTGCCCGACGAGCAGATGAGCGCGCTGCTCATGGCGGTGTTCTTCCGCGGCATGGTCGCCGATGAACTGGCCGCGTGGACGCAGGCGATGATCGACTCCGGGGAGCGCAAGGACCTCTCCTCGCTCGGGCGGCCGACCGCCGACAAGCACTCGACCGGCGGCGTCGGCGACAAGATCACCCTGCCGCTGGCGCCGCTGGTCGCCGCCTGCGGCGTTGCTGTGCCGCAGCTGTCGGGGCGGGGGCTCGGGCACACCGGCGGCACGCTGGACAAGCTGGAGTCGATCCCCGGCTGGCGGGCCGACGTCCACGAGGACGCCTACCTCCGCCAGCTGCGGGACGTCGGTGCGGTGATCTGCGCGGCGGGCAACGATCTCGCTCCGGCGGACAAGCTGCTCTACGCGCTGCGCGACGTCACCGGCACCGTCGAGTCGATCCCGCTGATCGCCAGCTCGATCATGAGCAAGAAGATCGCCGAGGGTGCCGACGCCCTGGTCCTGGACGTGAAGACCGGCTCGGGTGCGTTCATGAAGGACCCCGAGGCCTCGCGCGAGCTGGCCCGCACGATGGTGGGCCTGGGCGAGGCAGCCGGGGTGCGCACCGTCGCGCTGGTGACCGCCATGGACCGGCCGCTGGGCCGGGCCGCCGGCAACGCCGTCGAGGTCGCCGAGTCGGTGCAGGTCCTCGCCGGCGGTGGTCCCGCCGACGTCGTCGAGCTGACCCTGGCGCTGGCGCGCGAGATGCTCGCCGGCGCCGGCCGGGACGACGTCGATCCCGCCGACGCGCTGGCCGACGGCCGGGCGATGGACGTGTGGCGGCGCATGATCGCCGCCCAGGGCGGGGACCCCGGCGCCCCGCTGCCGGAGCCCGCCGAGACCCACGTGGTGGCGGCGCCGGCGACCGGCACGCTGACCCGGCTGGACGCGTTCTCGCTCGGCGTCGCCGCCTGGCGGCTCGGTGCCGGGCGTGCCCGCAAGGAGGATCCGGTGTCGGCAGCGGCCGGCGTCGTCTGGACCGCCGGGGTGGGGGAGCGGGTGACCGCCGGTCAGCCGCTGCTGGAGCTGCAGACCGACGACGCGTCGCGCATCCCGCGGGCGCTGGAGGCGCTCGAGGACGCCATCGGCATCGACACCGGTGACTCGCCGCTGCCCCTGGTCGTCGACCGAATCACCGCGTGAGCGCCCATTCCCCCGTGATCATGAAGTTCCGGACGTGACATGCCGGTGAGCGGCGGTGTGTCGCCTCCCGGAGCTCATGATCGTCGG
The DNA here is from genome assembly GCF_030165005.1 of Blastococcus capsensis. GTDB lineage: Bacteria > Actinomycetota > Actinomycetes > Mycobacteriales > Geodermatophilaceae > Blastococcus > Blastococcus capsensis. Next base: position 149,829 of record NZ_JASNNW010000006.1, on the reverse strand, counting down.
GGGGCTCGGTGAAGTGTCCAGAACGAGGAGGACACTGGTCGCTCGTGACACGGACTCCCGCGGCTCCCGGCGTGCGGCCGACGGCCCTCGGTGCCCCGCTGGACCCCGATGCGGCCATCTCCATCCGCGGTCTGGTCAAGCGGTACGGCGACCGCGCCGTCGTCGACGGGCTGGACCTCGACATCCGCCGCGGGGAGATCTTCGCCCTGCTCGGACCCAACGGCGCCGGCAAGACGACCACCGTCGAGATCTGCGAGGGCTACCGCGACCGGGACGGCGGGGAGGTCCGCGTGCTCGGTGTGGACCCGGCCAGGGGCGGCCGCCGCTGGAAGGCCGACCTGGGCATCGTGCTGCAGTCCGGCGCCGGTGACAGCCAGCTGTCGGTCCGGGAGCTGCTGACGGCGCAGGCCTCCTACTTCGCCGATCCGCGCGACGCCGACGAGGTGCTCGAGCTGGTCGGCCTCACGGACAAGGCCGGCGCCCGTGGCCGCACCCTGTCCGGCGGGCAGCGCCGCCGGCTCGACGTGGCTCTGGGCATCGTCGGCCGGCCCACGCTGCTGTTCCTGGACGAGCCGACCACCGGGTTCGACCCCGAGGCGCGGCGCCAGTTCTGGGCCCTGATCCGCTCGCTGCGCGAGCTCGGCACGACGATGCTGCTGACCACCCACTACCTGGACGAGGCCGAGGAGCTGGCCGACCGGGTCGGGGTCATCGCCCGCGGCCAGCTGGCGGAGGTCGCCGTCCCCACCGCGCTGGGCGGCCGCGGCACCGCACCGGCCGTCGTCAGCTGGACCGAGGGCGGCGCCCGGCGCACCGTCGAGACCGCCCGGCCCACCGCGTTCGTCGCCGAGCTGGCGGCCCGCTTCCCCGGTGAGGTCCCCGACCTCGCGGTGCGCCGGCCCACGCTCGAGGACGTCTACCTGACGATGATCGGGGACCGCTCGTGACGACGTCCACCGCGCTGCCCTCGCTGGCGCGGGTCTCCCGGACCCGGGCCGGGGTGGAGCTCAAGGAGTTCTTCCGGCAGCGGGAGTCGGTGGTCTTCACCCTGCTGTTCCCGGTGATCCTGCTGCTGGGCCTCGGTGCGGTCCTGGACTACGACCTCGGCTCCGGCGTCGACTTCCCGCAGTACTTCATGGCCGGGGTGATCGCCGCCGGCATCGTCGGCGCCAGCCTGCAGAATCTGGCCATCCACATCGCCGGCGAGCGCTCCGACGGAACGCTCAAGGCGCTGGCCGGCAGCCCGATGCCCAAGACCGCCTACTTCGTCGGCAAGGTGGCGCAGGTGGTGGCGGTGACGCTCGCCACCATCGGGATCCTGCTGCTCGTCGGCGTGCTCGTGTTCGGGATCGACCTCCCGTCGGGCGCCGACTGGCTGACCTTCGCCTGGGTGACGCTGCTCGGCGCGGCGGCCTGCACGCTCCTGGGCATCGCCGTGTCGTCGCTGGCCCGCAACTCGCGGTCGGCGTCGGCCACGGTCACGCCGATCGCCCTGGTGCTGGAGTTCATCTCCGGCGTGTTCATGCCCTTCGACCAGGTTCCCGGCTGGCTGCAGGACGTCGCCGCGGTCTTCCCGGTCAAGTGGCTGGCGCAGGGGCTGCGCGCGGTCTTCCTGCCCGACTCCCTCGCCGCCCGGGAGCCGGCCGGGTCGTGGGAGCTCGGGACCGTCGCGATCGTGCTGGGCACCTGGTGCGTCGTCGGCCTGTTCCTCTGCGTCGCCACCTTCCGCTGGCAGGATCGCGGAAGTCGGTGACGGGGACGTCCTTGCGCAGTCCGGCCATCCGCCTGGCTTCGCAGCTTGGCGGGCGAGACGGCTAAGTTCCTGTCTGTGTCTGTGGATCTGACCGGGACGGCAGTGGTCATCCGCGGCGGCCAGGTCCGCGATCCGCAGGTGGTCCTACGCAAGCTCCAAGGGTTGGAGGATCGCGGCCGCCGGCCGCTGATCTCTGTGTTCGCCGCCAACAGGGGCGAAGGGGAGACGGAGGAGGCCGCGTTCGTGCGGGTCTGTGCCGAATCGGGCGTCCCGCACGGGCAGGTGCAGCGGTCTACCGCAGGGCGCCTGGAGGCGGCTGGCTTCGCGCTGGAGCATGATCCCTCGAACGGGCAAGGGGACGTGCACTACAACGTCGCCTTCGACGGAGAAGTGACAGAATCAAGGGCGGTGGACTTCGTTGCGAGCTTCGAGGAGCCCGCACCCAACCCGGCTAAGGGGAAGGAGCCGACATGACGGCGACAATCCACGTCGACTTCAATGATCTGGTTCGTGGGGGTCAAGTGCTCGGCTACCTCGACCAAGTCGACGGCGAGATCGCTGTCGGTGACGAGGTTGTTGCGGTAGATGATGCTGAAGGCTTGACCTTCGGTGCCACCGTCGGGGCCATCGAGGACGACGAAGTCTACCTTTTGATGCACTGGCGTACGCGCCAATCCTCGGATGAGGTCGCCATGGACTTCGCGGCGGTTGCCAAGCCGCATGGGCTCGGAGTCGTTAACCAAGGGTGGGTTGTGTCATGGAATACGCCGAGTCGCTCCCCGCTGCTTGGTGACTATGGAAGCGAGCTGCATGAGCACCCGTTTGATCGTAGAGTGGTAACGCGAAATGAGCATCTCTCCTTTGCTGGGTCGTCACTCTCGTGAGACTGACGGCTGCGCTTCTTTGTGATTCGGCCACCGTTCGCGAGAGTCTCTTGCATGTGCTCGGTGGTGGGGTAACCGTCGTCGCGAGTTCTGCTTTTCCTGCACCTTTTGGTGTCGACATGGCCCTCCTGCTCGAGTTGGATTCAGACGAGCCTGATTTGAGTCATAGCGTCGCTGTGACGGCATTCGACGAGCAGGGTCAGCAGGTCTTCAGGTTGGCGGGGGAGCTGCGTCGCCCGGTGACTGACGAGGGGATGAAGCCTCTCGTCCCTACCGTCAACTTCCCGCTGACTGTCCCGATGTCGCTCCATCCTGTAGACCGCCCTGGGCTTTATAGGATCGTCGTCTCCTTGGATGAGCGACAAGATCGGACGCTGTGGCTGCGGATGGTGGACTCGAGTTCCTCGTAATCGGCGCTCGCGTCGAGTCGCCGCGCCTGCCCTGTCCGGATCGAGTTTCCGGTGCCGACTTGCGTCGTATCCGTCCGCTGCGCATGAGCGCATGGAGCCCTTGTCCGGCTTGTGGCCCTTCCTGCCCAGCTGTCGTCCCGTAAGGCCGCAAAGTGATAATGGAGCGGTGCCTGCTCCGCTCGACGCCGAGAACGTCCGCCGCGCCCCGAAGGTCCTCCTGCACGACCACCTGGACGGCGGGCTGCGGCCGCAGACCGTGCTGGAGCTGGCCGACGCGGCGGGGTACCGCGCCCTGCCGGCGTCCGACGCCGATGCGCTCGGCCGGTGGTTCCGGCAGTCGGCCGACTCCGGGTCGCTGGTCCGGTACCTGGAGACGTTCGCGCACACCGTCGGCGTGATGCAGAGCCCCGAGGCGGTCCACCGGGTGGCGCGGGAGTGCGCCGTGGACCTCGCCGCGGACGGCGTCGTGTACGCCGAGGTCCGCATGGCTCCCGAGCTGCTCACGCCGGGCATGCCGCTCGAGGTGGCCGTGGAGGCCATGCTCGACGGCTACGCGCAGGGCAGCCGTGACGCCGCGGGAACGGGCACGCCGATCCGCATCGGCACCCTGCTGTGCGCCATGCGGCAGGACGACCGCTGGGACGAGGTCGCCGAACTGGTGGTGCGCTACCGCGATGCGGGGGTGGTGGGCTTCGACCTGGCCGGCCCGGAGATCGGCTTCCCCCCGGACCGCATCCCGTCCGCCCTCGCCGTCCTCGACCGCGGGCACGGCCACCGCACCATCCACGCGGGGGAGGCAGCCGGCATCGACAGCATCGTGGCCGCCCTGGACGGCGCCGGCGCCGAGCGGCTGGGCCACGGTGTCCGGATCGCCGACGAGGTGGGCGAGGACGGCGCGCTCGGCCCCGTGGCCCAGCGGGTGCGGGACGAGCAGGTTCCCCTGGAGGTCGCGCCGTCGTCGAACGTGCAGACCGGGGCCTACCCGTCGCTGGCCGCGCACCCGGTGGACCGGCTGCACCGCCTCGGCTTCGCGGTCACCCTGAACACCGACAACCGGTTGATGAGCGGCGTCTCGGCCACGAGCGAGGTCACCGACGTCGCGACGACGTTCGGCTGGACGTGGGACGACGTGCGGACGATCACCGAGCGGGCGCTGGCGGGCGCCTTCCTGGCCGACGACGAGCGTGCCCGGCTGCTCGACGAGGTCGTCCGCCCCGGGTACGCCGCTCTCCAGTCCTGACCCGGGGTGACGGCAGCCACCCCCCGCTCGGGAATCGATCCGCGATCTTCGCTGCTAACCTGGGCGTACCGGCACAAGGCCGGTCATCCTCCCGGACGGTTTGTCCGGGCATGAGCGCATCCGTGCAGATCCCGCGTTCCATCCCTGGGCGCAGACGATCGCCAAGTGAGGACGCCGGTACCTGACGGTGCTCCTCCTCTTTCACGGGACGCGCTCCGAGCAGTATCGGAGCCCCACCCCGCATGACTTTGGTCCACCCTGTCGCGTTCGAGTCCACCAAGGCCGAGAACGCCGTTCAGAACACCACTGAGAACCCTGTCGAGAACACCGCGGCGGACGACGCCGTCGAGACCGGCACCACCGAGGCCGGCCCCACCTTCGGCCAGCTGGGCCTGCCCCAGCAGCTGGTGACGGCGCTGGAGCGGCGCGGTATCCACCGCCCGTTCGCCATCCAGACCTCGGCCCTGCCGGACGCCCTCGCCGGGCGCGACGTGCTGGGCAAGGCCGCCACTGGCTCGGGCAAGACGCTCGCTTTCGGGCTGCCGCTGCTGGCCCGCATCGGCGCCGAGGTGAAGAGCGGCCGCCGCGCCCCGCGCGGCCTGGTCCTCGTGCCCACCCGTGAGCTGGCGCAGCAGGTGCACGACAACCTGGCGCCGCTGGGCCAGGCCACCGGCGTCGTGCTGGCGACCGTCTACGGCGGCGCCCCCATGTACCGCCAGATCCAGCAGCTGCGGCGCGGGGTCGACGTCGTCATCGCCACCCCCGGCCGGCTGCAGGACCTGATCAGCCAGGGCGAGTGCACCCTGGCCGACGTCGTCGTCACCGTCCTGGACGAGGCCGACTTCATGGCCGACCTGGGCTTCCTCCCGGTCGTCAAGGAGCTGCTCGACCAGACCGACCGCAACGCCCAGCGGCTGCTGTTCTCCGCCACCCTGGACGGCGAGGTCGACTCCCTGGTCCGCCGCTACCTCAAGGACCCGGCTCGTCACGAGGTCGTCCGCCCCGGCGGCGAGGCCCCGCCGGCCGAGCACCTGGCCTTCACCCTCGCCTTCCGCGACAAGCTGCAGGTGGCCACCGAGCTCGCCGGTCGCCCCGGCCGCACGATCATCTTCGCCCGCACGCAGCTGGGTGTGGACCGGCTGGCCGAGAACCTCAAGGCCGCCGGCATCAAGGCCGAGGCGATCCACGGCGGGCTGCCCCAGGCGGCGCGCAAGCGTGCGCTGGAGGAGTTCACCGACGCCCGCTCGCCGGTGCTCGTCGCCACCGACGTCGCCGCCCGCGGCATCCACGTCGACGACGTCTCGCTGGTCCTGCACTACGACCCGCCGACGGACGCCAAGACCTACCTGCACCGTTCGGGCCGCACCGCCCGCGCCGGTGCCGCCGGTGTCGTCGTCTCCCTGCTGCTGCCCGACCAGGTGGGCCAGGCCAAGCGCCGGTTCCGCACGGCCAAGGTGGACCCGCCGATCGACCGGACCCGTCCGGGCGACGCGCCCATCAACGACCTCGTCGCCAAGGGCATCCCGGTGGAGCCCAAGGAGCGCACCCAGCGCGACATGCGCCGCGGTGGTGGCGGCCCCGGTGGGCGTCCGCGTCGTGACGGTGACCGTCCCACCGGTGGCTCCCGCGGGGGCCCGCGTCGCTCCTTCGGCGACCGGCCCCGGCCGGCCGGTGAGCGGTCCGGCGGGGAGCGCTCCTACGGCGAGCGGTCCTCGTCCGGCGAGCGGTCCTACGGTGATCGCGGTCGCTCCGGCGGGCGGCCCAGCCGTCCGTCGCGCTACGGCAGCTGAAAGAGGATCCCCTTCCTCCCCACCCCTCGCCAGCTCGGGGCGGGCCCCTGGAAGGGGACCGGAAAGACAGACGTGGCCGGTCCCGGGATCTCCCGGGGCCGGCCACGTCCGTCGTCCGGGCGGTTCAGTCGCGGAAGACCAGCGCCCCGCAGATCTCCGCCACGATCTCGTCCCACACCGGGTGGAGCTGGGCGGCCTCGGCGGCACCGAGGACGGCCTCCGGCTCGCGCTCGGCGCGGGCCAGCGCCCGGCCCAGCGGTGCGGTGGGGGCGAGCAGCTCCTCCACCCGGGTGAGCCCGGCGTACTCGGCCAGGTCGCGCACGCCCTCCACCGGCTGCAGCAGTGCCCGCAGCGGGACGAGGCCGGCGGCGCCGTCGGCCACCTCGGTGAGGGCCTCGGACACCTCGGTGAGGTCGTAGCGGTCCTGCTCGGCCGGGAGCGGGGGGGTGTCGGTGTCGGCCACCTCCGGCCAGGACGCGATCTCGGTCAGGTCGTGCCGCTCCTTGCCCGCGGAGAACCGCGCGAGCTCGGTGGGGCTGCCGAACAGGAAGACCTCCCCGTCGCGGCCGAGGAACCGGGCGACGTCCTCGACGTAGCAGCGCAGGGTGACCCCGGCGCCCTCGGGGACGACGAGCTCGACCGGCAGGATGCCGACGGCCTCCCAGAACTCGGCGGCCGCGGCGACGGCGGGCGCCGACGCGGTGACCCGGCTGCCGCGCGCGATCGTGCGCACACCGGCCCGGGGAGCCGCCGATGCGGCGGTGGCGCCGGCCGGTGCGGTGCCGGCGCGCGCGGGCAGCGGGGCCTCGTCGTCCGAGCCGCCGGCGACGTGGTCGCCTGCTTCGGAGGCCGACGGGTACTCGTCGAGGGTGGCGGTGCCGCCGCCGGTCCAGTCGAAGTGCTCCGACAGCTCCTCGACGACGTCCTCCCACAGGTCGTCGAGGACGGTGCCGACCCCGATCCAGGCGTCCTCGCCGGAGCGGCCGGCGAAGGCCTCGACGCCCAGGCCGAGGGAGCCGATCTCCGGCTTGCCGGCGAGCTCGGCGACGGCCTCGAACTCGTCGTCGTCGTCGTCCTCGTCGGTGGTGTCCAGGCACTCGGCGAGCCGGCTGACGATGTCGACCGTCGCCGCCAGCTCCTCCACGGCCCACCGGTCGGGGTCTTCGGCCGCCATGTCGTAGACACCGTCGAGGTCGTACCGGTGGTCGTCGTCCGGGGTCAGGTCGGCCGCGCCGAGCCCGGCGACGACCGGCCACACCGGGTGGTCGGCGAGGTCGTGCTCGGTACGGGTGCGGCAGAAGGCGGCGAGCTTCGCCGGCGTGGGGAAGAGGTGCAGGGTGGCGGTGTTCCCCTCGGTGGTCCCGAGGAAGGCCTGCCACTCCTCGCCGTCCTCCTCCCACGGGGGGGCCCACAGCGTGTATCCCGTGCGGTCGTCGAGGGTCAGTGCGATGGGGACGATGCTGGGCCTGGCCACCCGCCCATCCTGCCCTGTCGGCCCTGGCGCGCATCCCGGGGCCGGGCCAGCGGGCCGCACACGCCGATGGGGTGCCAGGAGAAGGACCCCGTCCTCCCCACCCCTCGCACGCTCGGGACGGGGCCGCTCACAACCCGATGGGATGCCAGACCGTCTTGGTCTCCAGGAAAGGCGTCATGCGCGACAGCCCCGGGTCGGCGGTCCAGTCGGGCTCGGTCGCCGGGGGGCGGACGACGCGCTTGATGGTGCCGGCGGCCTCCCGCTCGAACTCCATGGCCCGCGTCGCCGGGGCGCCGGTCAGGTCGATGCCGTCGACGTCGGCGTGCTCGGCCAGCCACGGACCCAGCTCTGCGGCGTCGCCGGTGAGGAGGTTGACCACTCCGCCGGGGACGTCGCTGGTGGCCAGCACCTCCGCGAGGGTGACGGCCGGGATCGGCCGGTCCCTGGAGGTGACGACGACGGCGGTGCTGCCGGTGGCCAGCACGGGTGCCAGCACGCTGACCAGGCCGAGCAGCGAGGACTGCTGCGGCGCCAGGACGGCGACGACGCCGCTGGGCTCGGGAAGCGAGAAGTCGAAGTAGGGCCCCGCCACGGGGTTCGCGCTGCCGAGGACGGCGGCCAGCTTGTCGGTCCAGCCGGCGTACCAGACCCAGCGGTCGATGGCGGCGTCCACGGCGGCCCGCGCCTTGGACGCCGACAGGCCCTCGCCGGCGGCGACCTCGTCGCAGAACTGGACGTGTCGCCCCTCCATCACCTCGGCCACCCGGTAGAGCACCTGGCCGCGGTTGTAGGCGGTGGACGTCGACCACTTGGGGAAGGCGGCCCGGGCGGCGACGACGGCGTCGCGGGCGTCCTTGCGGCTCGCCCGCGCCACGTTGGCCTGGAAGTGGCCCTTCGTGTCCGTCACCTCGTAGGTGCGGCCGCTCTCCGAGCGCGGGAAAGCGCCGTTCACGTACAGCTTGTAGGTCTTGCGGACGGCCAGCCGGTCGGAACTCACTGGTCAGCACCCTTCAGGTACGCGGCCAGACCGTGCCGGCCGCCCTCGCGGCCGTAGCCGGACTGCTTGTAGCCGCCGAAGGGCGACGTCGGGTCGAACTTGTTGAAGGTGTTGGCCCACACGACGCCGGCGCGTAGCTGGTCGGCGATCTTCAGGATCCGCGATCCCTTCTCGCTCCAGATGCCGGCCGACAGCCCGTAGGTGGTGTTGTTCGCCTTCGCCACCGCCTCGTCGGGGGTGCGGAAGGTGAGCACGGACAGGACGGGGCCGAACACCTCGTCGCGGGCGATGCGGTGGGCGGGGGAGACGCCGGTGAAGACGGTCGGCGGGAACCAGTAGCCGCGCTCGGGCAGGTCGCAGGCGGGCTGCCAGCGCTGGGCGCCCTCGGCCTCGCCGATGTCGGAGAGCTCTCGGATGCGGGCGAGCTGCTCGGCGCTGTTGATCGCCCCGATGTCGGTGTTCTTGTCCAGCGGGTCGCCCACGCGCAGCGTGCCGATGCGGCGCTGCAGGCTCGCGATGACCTCGTCGTGGATCGACTCCTGCACCAGCAGCCGGCTGCCCGCGCAGCACACGTGGCCCTGGTTGAAGAAGATGCCCTGCACGATGCCCTCGACGGCCTGGTCGATCGGGGCGTCGTCGAAGACGATGTTGGCCGCCTTGCCGCCCAGCTCGAGGGTCAGCAACTTGACCGTGCCGGCCACGGAGCGGGCGATCGACCGGCCCACTTCGGTCGAACCGGTGAACGCCACCTTGTCCACGTCGTCGTGCTCGACGACCGCACGGCCGGTCTCCCCGGCGCCGGTGACGATGTTCACCACGCCCGGCGGCAGGTCGGCCTGCCGGCAGACCTCGGCGAACAGCAGCGCCGTGAGCGGGGTGGTCTCGGCCGGCTTGAGGACGACGGTGTTGCCGGTGGCCAGCGCGGGCGCGACCTTCCACGCCAGCATCAGCAGCGGGAAGTTCCACGGGATGACCTGACCGGCCACACCCAGCGGGCGTGGGTTCGACCCGAGCCCCGCGTGCTCGAGCTTGTCGGCCCAGCCCGCGTGGTAGAAGAAGTGCGCGGCGGCCAGGGGGACGTCGATGTCCCGTGATTCCCGGATCGGCTTCCCGTTGTCCAGCGACTCCAGGACGGCGAACTCCCGCGCCCGCTCCTGCAGCAGCCGGGCGATCCGGAACAGGTACTTGCTGCGGTCGGCCGGACGCATCGGGCCCCAGGTCTTCTCGAACGCCCGCCGGGCGGCGCGGACCGCGCGGTCGACGTCGGCCGCGCTCGCGGCGGAGACCTCGGTGAGGACCTCCTCCGTGGCCGGGTTGACCGTCTTGAACGACTCCCCGGTGCCGTCGACGAACTCGCCGTCGACGAACAGGCCGTAGGACGGCGCGATGTCGACGATGGACCGCGACTCGGGCGCGGGGGCGTACTCGAACATGCTGGTCGCGGGCTGGGCCGGGCTGGGCGGAGAAGAAGTCATCGTCGGTCAGTCCACCGTGACGTAGTCGGGGCCGGAGTAGTGGCCGGTGCGCAGCTTCTGCCGCTGCAGCAGGAGGTCGCCCAGCAGGCCGGAGGCGCCGAACCGGAACCAGTCGGGGTCCAGCCAGTCGGCGCCGACGGTCTCGTTGATCAGGACGAGGTGTTTGATCGCGTCCTTCGTGGTCCGGATGCCGCCGGCGGGCTTGAAGCCGACCTGGCGGCCGGTCGCGGCGCGGAAGTCGCGGACCGCCTCCAGCATCACCAGGCTCACCGGGAGGGTGGCGGCCGGGTTCACCTTGCCGGTGGAGGTCTTGATGAAGTCGCCACCGGCGAGCATCGCGATCCAGCTGGCGCGGCGGACGTTGTCGAGGGTGACCAGCTCGCCGGTCTCGAGGATGACCTTGAGGTGGGCGGGGGCGCCTCCGTCAGGCCGGGAACAGGCCTCCTTCACCGCGACCACCTCCTCGTACACGTCGAGGTAGCGGCCGCCGAGGAAGGCGCCCCGGTCGATGACCATGTCGATCTCGTCGGCGCCGTTCGCCACGGCGTCCTGCACGTCGGCGATCTTCACGGCCCGGCTGGCGCGGCCGCTCGGGAAGGCGGTGGCGACGGCGGCGACGTGGATGCCGCTGTCGCCGAGCGCCTCGCGGGCGACGCCGGCCAGGTCGCCGTAGACGCAGACCGCCGCGACCTGCGGGGTCGTCGGGTCGGACGGGTCGGGCTGCCTGGCCTTCGCGGCGAGGCTGCGGACCCTGCCGGGGGTGTCGGCGCCCTCGAGGGTGGTGAGGTCGACCATCGAGATGGCGGTGTCGATCGCCCACGCCTTCGACGTCGTCTTGATCGACCGGGTGCCCAGGGTGGCGACGCGGGCCTCGGCGCCGACCTGATCCACGCCGGGCAGCCCGTGCAGGAAGGCGCGGAAGGCGGCCGCGGTCCGGGTGACGTCGTCGTACGGAGCCAGCGGCGCGCGCACCGTGGGGATCGCCCCGGACAGCGCGCCGGGGTCGAGCACGTGGGTCATGGCGGCCATTCTCCCCTGCGGCCGGACATTTCCCGAACCTGCTCATCCGACCGGGGCCGCTGATGAGCCCCGACGATCATGGACCTGCAGTGGGGGGGGGGGGGGGGGGGGGGGGGGGGGCCGCCCCGCCCCCCCAGAATCCCAGCCCGGGGGGTTTCCCCCCCTCCTCTCTGGCCCCTGTGGGGGCCCGCGGCCGGTCCGAGACGGCGCGTCGCCCCGGCAACTCCATGATCGCTCCCGGGGTGAGCGGAGCTGGGGGCGGTGCACGGGCGGGGGTGTCTGCCGGTCCGGTCAGCTCGCTACGGTTCTGCCCGTGCAGCTCACCGTCGTCGACCACCCGCTGGCCCGTGCCCGCCTCTCCCGGATGCGGGACGAGCGGACGGACAACGCCATGTTCCGGGCCGCCCTGCGCGAGCTCACGCAGATGCTGGTCTACGAGGCGACCCGCGACCTGATCGTGGCGGAGGAGCAGATCACCACCCCGGTCACCACGACGACGGGGTACCGGCTCGCGGCTCCGCCGCTGATCGTTCCGGTGCTGCGGGCGGGCCTGGGCATGGCCGACACGGCGCACGGCATGCTGCCCGAGTCGCAGATGGGCTTCGTCGGCCTCGCCCGCAACGAGGAGACCTTCCAGCCCGAGGCCTACATGGCCTCGCTGCCGGAGTCGCTCGTGGGCCGGGACGTCTTCGTGCTCGACCCGATGCTCGCCACCGGCGGCTCGCTGGTGCACTGCTGCGAGCTGCTGACGGCGCGCGGCACCACCTCGATCACCGTGCTGTGCGCGCTCGCCGCTCCCGACGGCATCCGCCGGCTGGAGGAGAGCGGCCTGCCGCTGCGGGTGTTCACCGCCAGCATCGACGAGGGGCTCAACGACAAGGCCTACATCGTCCCGGGCCTCGGCGACGCCGGCGACCGCCAGTTCGGCGCGGTCTGACCGTGCGCTTCGGGGTCCTCGGCACCGGCCACTGGGCGAAGGCGGTGCACGCGACCGCGCTGGCCGCCCACCCGGCGGCCGAGCTGGTCGGGGTGTGGGGCCGGGACGCCGAGCGGGCCGAGGCGCTGGGAGCGGAGTTCGAGGTGCCGGGGTTCGGTGACGTCGACGAGCTGCTGTCGCAGGTCGACGCCGTCACGCTCGCCCTGCCGCCGGACGTGCAGGCACCCCTGGCCGAGCGTGCCGCCGCAGCCGGCAAGCACCTCCTGCTGGAGAAACCGATCGCCCTGGACGTCCCCGCCGCCGACCGCGTGGTCTCCGCCGTCCGGGACGCCGGCGTCGCCTCGGTCGTCTTCTTCACCTTCCGCTTCCAGTCGCAGACCTCCACGTGGCTGACCCAGGCGGCGCGGACGGAGCTCGCGGGGGGCGCCGGCTCGTGGCTGGGCTCGCTGGCCGGGACGCCGTTCGCGGCCTCGCCGTGGCGCCAGGAGCGTGGGGCGCTCTGGGACATCGGCCCGCACGCGCTGTCGGTGCTCGTCCCCGCGTTGGGGCCCGTCGTCGCGGTGCAGGCCGGCGCCGGGCTGCGGGACACCGTGCACCTGGTGCTCACCCACGAGTCGGGGATCGCCTCGACCGTGTCGCTGTCGCACACGGTGGCGCCGATGTCGTCCGGCATCGAGTTCTTCGTGCACGGGGACGCCGGGCGGTTGGTGCTGCTGCCCGACGTCGAGGCCCCGGTCGAGGCGTTCCAGGTGGCGGTCGACGAACTCGGTGCGGCGGCCCTGACCGGCGGGGCGCACCCCTGCGACGTCGCGTTCGGCCGCGATGTCGTCGCCGTGCTCGCGACTGCCGCCCAGGCGCTGGAGTCGGGTTGCCGGGAGCCGGTCGCCCGCTGATCGGCCGGGGCGGAGTCGTTCGGCGCGGACAGCACGCCCGACCGGATCCACCCGTGCGACCGGATAGCGTGCTGCTGTTTCACCCGACCGGGTGATCCGTATGCGCTGCTCAGCGTCATGTGACCTCCTCCACCAGAGTCGGGATCGAGCTCGCCCTCTCGACCTCGACCGGACGGAGACCCGGTGAATTTCACCAACTGGTACGTGCGGACCGGCCGGATCGCGCCGCGCACCTTCTGGCTGCACTACTTCCTGCCGCTCGCCGGCCTCGTGGCGCTGGCTCTGGCCGCTGATGCAGCAGTGGTGCTCTCGCAGGTGGACGAGGCCGTGGCGAACGCGAACGGCGGCAGCTTCCGGGTGAGCTCGAGCATCTTCAGCGGGGCCGTGTTGCTGCTGACTCTCGTGCCGCAGACCACGTCCATGGTGGCGCGACTGCACGACCGAGGGCACTCCGCCTGGTGGCTGCTCTTCTACCTGCTGCCGCTCGTCGGGACGATCGTGCTGCTGGTCCAGGCCGCGCTGCCCGGTGATGAGGGCCCGAACCAGTACGGGCCCGAGCCCGACGTGCCGGTCTCCGGCCCGGTGTCCGCCTGACCCGAACCCCTCCGGTAGCAGGCACGGGCGGCCGGCCTACAGCCCCAGCGCCGCCGACATCTCGGCACGCAGCTGGTCCAGCTCGTCGGCACCGCGCCCGCGGGCGGCGATCAGGCCGGCGTCGTCGTGCACCGGGACGACCGTCTCCAGGTACGCCTTGAGCTTGGGCTCGGTGCCGCTGGGCCGGACGATCACCCGCACGCCGTCGCCCAGCAGCCGCACGGCATCCACCGGCGGCGTCGCGAGTGCGAGGTCGGCGGACTCCACCGGCCGGCCGAGCAGGGTGGCCGGCGGGGCCGAGCGCAACCGCGCCATCGCCCCGGAGATGACCGAGAGGTCCTCCACCCGCACCGACAGCTGGCCGGTGACGAACAGCCCGTGCTCCCGGGCCAGCTCGTCCAGCCGGTCGAGCAGCGTGCGGCCCCCGGCCTCGAGCTCCGCGGCCAGCAGCGCGACGGCGAGCGCGGCGGAGATGCCGTCCTTGTCCCGCACCACCGACGGCGCCACCGAGTAGCCCAGCGCCTCCTCGTAGCCGTACACCAGGGGTGCGGCGTCCGAGCCGGCCCGCATGATCCACTTGAACCCGGTCGGGGTCTCCTCCGACGGCACCCCGTGCGACTCGGCGACGACGTGCATCAGCGAGCCGCTCACCAGCGATGACGCATACGTCCCGCGCACCCCGCGGCGCAGCAGCCAGTCGGCGAGCAGCGCTCCCACCTCGTCGCCGGTCAGCTGCCGGCCACCGACGACCACCGAGCAGCGGTCGGCGTCGGGGTCCTGCGCGATCGCGACGTCGGCACCGGACCGCTCGGCCAGCGCGGTGAGCAGGTCCACCGCTCCGGGCTCCTCCGGGTTCGGGAAGGCGACCGTCGGGAACGCCGGGTCGGGGCTGTCCTGCTCGGGCACGCCGGCCGGCTCCGCGAAGCCCGCCGCGGCGAACACCAGCCGGGTCGTCGACGCACCCACCCCGTGCATGGCGGTGTAGGCGACGCGCAGCGCCGCCCGGTCGGCAGCCGGCACCCGCTCCGGGTCCAGCGCTCGCACGACGGCGGCCACGTACTCGGTGAGCACGTCATCGCCCAGGACCCCGTGCCCGCCGGCCAGCGGGATCTCCCGCGCCGGGCCGACGGCGGCGATGGCGGCCTCGATCTCCCGGTCGGCCGGCGGCACCAGCTGGGCGCCGCCCGCCAGGTAGAGCTTGTAGCCGTTGTCCTCGGGCGGGTTGTGGCTGGCGGTGACCATCACGCCGGCCACCGCGCCGAGGTGGCGGACGGCGAAGGCCAGCACCGGGGTGGGCAGCGGCCGCGGCATCAGCTGCACCTGGAAGCCCAGCGCCGAGAACACCTGGGCCGAGAGGGAGGCGAACTCGTCCGACCGCCGCCGGGCGTCGAAGCCGATCGCGACCGTCCCGCCGCCGTGCCCGGTGTCCAGCAGGTGGCGGCCCATCCCGGCCGCCGCGCGCAGCACCACGGCGGCGTTCATCCCGGCCGGGCCCGCCCGCAGCGGGCCGCGCAGCCCCGCCGTCCCGAAGGTCAGCGGGCCCGCGAAGCGGCGGCCCAGCTCCGTGGTGTCGCCCACGTCGATCAGCCCCAGGATTTCGTCTCGGTCGCCGTCGTGCGGATCGGCGTCGGCCCAGGCGCGGGCGGTGGCCAGCAGGTCGTCGGTCATGCCGGGAAGTTCTCCGCGTCGAACGCAGGCGTCGTGTACTCGCCACCCACGCGGCGGTGCACCGGACCGGAGAGGTCGGGCTCGCCGTGCGCCTCGACCAGCGCCGCGGCGTAACGCTCGGCGTCGTCGGTGGAGCGGTAGCCCAGCGCCTCGGCGGCGGAGAGGTCCCACCAGCGGCGGGTGTTGTCCGAAACCCCCCACACGACGGAGAAGCCCGGCGACGGGGCGGTCAGGGCCGCGTCGACGAGCGACACCGTGTCGGCGGGGGCGAGCCAGGTGGACAGCTGCCGCGTCGTCGTCGGCTCGGCGAAGGCGCTGCCGATCCGCAGGCAGACGACGTCGAGGCCGTAGCGGTCGACGTACAGCGACCCCAGCGCCTCCATCGCCACCTTCGAGACGCCGTAGTACGTGTCCGGCCGCGGCGGCGCGTCGGCCTCGCGCAGCAGCCCGTCCGCGGGCCGCTCCGTGTAGCCGGAGGCGTGGTTGCTGCTGGCCAGGACCACGCGGGGGACGCCGGCCTGCCGGGCGGCCTCGAGCGCGCAGTACGTGCCCTCGATGTTGGCGTGCGAGATCGCCGCCCACGTCGACTCGCCGGCGATGCCGGCCAGGTGGACGACCGCCGAGGCGCCCCGGGCGGCCTCGGTCATCGCCGCCAGGTCGGTGACGTCGGCGACGAGGTGCTCCTCGCCCGGGCGCGGCTCCGGCACCGGTACGACGTCGAGCGAGCGCACGGCCCAGCCGCGCCCGGGCAGCCCGGCGCGCAGCACCGTCCCGATCCGCCCGGCCCCGCCGGTGACGAGGACGGGACCACTCACGGCAGCCGCCCGACGAGCTCCACCAGGAACTCCCCGAGCCGGCCCGCGGCCGCCCGGCCGGCGGTGATGACCTCGTCGGCGTCCAGCTTCTCGCCGGTGACCCCCGCGGCGGCATTGGTGACCAGCGAGAGGCCGAAGACCTCCAGGCCGGCGGCGTGCGCGGCGATCGCCTCCAGCGCGGTGGACATGCCGACCAGGTCGGCGCCGAGCGTGCGCAGCATCCGGATCTCGGCCGGGGTCTCGTAGTGCGGGCCGGGCAGCGCGGCGTAGACGCCCTCGGTCAGGCCCGGGTCGAGCTCGCGGGCCAGCGTGCGCAGCCGCGCGGAGTAGAGGTCGGTGAGGTCGACGAAGTGCGCGCCCGTCAGCGGCGACCGCGCGGTGAGGTTCAGGTGGTCGGAGATGACGACCGCCTGGCCGACCCGGTGCTCCGGGGCCAGCCCGCCGGCGGCGTTGGTGAGGATGACCGTCTGCACGCCGGCGGCGGCCGCGGTGCGCACGCCGTGGACGACCGGCTCGACGCCGCGGCCCTCGTAGAAGTGGGTGCGGCCGAGGAAGAGCAGGACCTTGCGGTCGCCCACGCGCACCGAGCGGACCTGGCCGCCGTGCCCGACCGCGGTGGGGGCGGCGAACCCCGGTAGGTCGCCGATCGCCACGGCGGCGGCCGCCTCGCCGAAGGCGTCGGCCGCGGGGGCCCAACCCGAGCCCATGACGACGGCGACGTCGTGCTCGCCACCGAGCGCGGTGGTCAGGGCCTCGGCGGCCTGCGCGGCCATGGTGGTGGGGTCGGTTCCGGGGAGCTCGCTCACGGCGGCGACGCTAACGCAGCGGTGGAGAAGCGGTGGGCCTCTGCCGGCCGCGATCGGGAGGATCGACGCCGTGACGACGACGGAACGTGGGCGGCAGCCGACCCTGACCGGCCGGCGGGTGCGCCTGCGGCCCTGGCGCCCGGATGACGCAGCCGCGGTGCTGGAGGCCTGCCAGGACCCGGAGATCCAGCGGTGGACCCAGGTGCCGGTGCCCTACACGAAGGAGCACGCGGAAGGGTTCGTCGCAGGCATCGCGCCGCAGATCTGGGACGAGGGCGGCGCGCTGTTCGCCGTGGAGCCGCTCGGCGGTGCGGCCCTGGTGGGCAGCATGGGCCTGTTCCCCCCGCAGGACGGGGTGGGCGAGGCCGGCTACTGGACCGCGCCCGGGCGGCGTGGTCGCGGCTGCACGGCCGACGCGCTCCGCGTCCTCACGGACTGGGCCCTCGACGTCGTCGGCGTCCACCGGGTGGAGCTGCTGGTCGATCCGGCCAACACCGGGTCGCGCCGGGTGGCCGAGCGCGCCGGCTTCCTCGCCGAGGGGACGATCCGGCAGCGCTTCCTGCACCGGGGGCAGCCGAGCGACGTCGTCCTGTACGCCCGGCTCGCGACGGATCTCCGCCCCGGCGCCTGAACCGGAACGGTTTCGGACGGCGGGCCGGGAATCCCTTCCGGAAGCCGTCCGAGCCCTGTCGTGGCGACATGCGGATCGCGGTCCTCGGACCGCTCGAGGGTTGCGGCCGGATTCCCGCGACGGTTGCGGCCTGGTTGCTGTCGACGTCAGCGCGGTGACCACCACGCGCTGATGGCTGCCGGACCGGTGTGGGCGACGACCGCGGACCCGCGGTGATCGTGGGTCGGCCGGGCAGGTGATCTCGTCCCGCCGCCGGGTGGCGGCGGGCCGGCGTCCCTAGACTCCGGGAGGTGGAGATCCCCTTCCGTAGCTCGGAGCGCGCCAGCCTCGGTGTGGAGTGGGAGCTGCAGCTCGTCGACCGGGCGACCCGGGAGCTGTCGCCCGGCGCCGTCGAGATCCTCGAGGGGCTCCGGCCCGAGGGCGCCGAGGAGCACCCCAAGGCCAAGCACGAGCTGCTGCAGTCGACCGTCGAGATCATCACCGGCGTCTGCACCACCGTGCGCGAGGCCAAGGCAGACCTCGCCGGGACCCTCGCCGAGGTCGTCGCCGCCGCCGACGAGCGCGGGCTCGGGGTGCTGTGCGCCGGCACCCACCCGTTCACCGACTGGCAGACCCAGGAGATCTCGCCCAAGGAGCGCTACCGCCAGCTGGTGGAGCGCATGCAGTGGCTGGCCCGCCGGATGCAGATCTTCGGCGTCCACGTGCACGTCGGCGTCCGGGCGCCGGAGAAGGTGATCCCGGTGGTCAACGCGCTGTGCCAGTACGTGCCGCACTTCCTGGCGCTGTCGTCGTCCTCCCCGTTCTGGGTCGGCTGCGACACCGGCCTGGCGTCGTCCCGGACCAAGATCTTCGAGGGCATGCCCACCGCGGGGCTGCCGTTCCGGCTCGCCGGCTGGGGCGCGTTCGAGGACTACATGGAGACGCTCATCGACGCCGGCGCCATCGAGAGCGTGCGGGAGGTGTGGTGGGACATCCGCCCGCACCCCGACTTCGGCACCGTGGAGCTGCGCATCTGCGACGGCCTGCCCACCCTCGAGGAGGTCGGCGCGGTCGCCGCGCTGGCGCAGTGCCTGGTCGAGCAGTTCGACACCCAGCTGGACCGCGGCTACACCCTGCCCAGCCCGGCCGAGTGGGTGGTGCGGGAGAACAAGTGGCGGGCGGCCCGCTACGGCCTGGACGCCGAGATCGTCGTGGACGAGCACGGCGCGGTCCGCCCGGTGCGCGAGGCGATCACCGAGCTGGTCGAGGAGCTGGTGCCGACGGCGAAGCGGCTGGACTGCGAGGCCGAGCTGCGCGACGTGCTGCGGATCCTCGAGGTGGGCGCCTCCTACCAGCGCCAGCGGGCGGCCGCACTGCAGCACGACGGCGAGCTGCGCTGCGTCGTCGACAGCCTGCTGGCCGAGCTTCGGGACGGCCTGCCGGAGCATGGGCCGGGCACCGGACCCGCCGGTCCGGTGCCCGGACCGGCGCAGTGCGCGGGCGGGCACGCCGCATGACCCCGATCGCCGACAAGCTGGGGGCGGCCGTCGACGAGTGGGTCGCCGGCCACCACGCCGACCTGGTGTCGATCCGGCGGCACCTGCACGCCCATCCCGAGCTCGCCTTCGCCGAGTTCGAGACGACGTCGTTCATCGAGCAGCGGCTGCGCGCCGCAGGGCTCGAGCCCCGCCGGCTGCCCACCGGCACCGGGCTGGTCTGCGAGGTGGGCAGCGGCGACGGCGGGGCGGGTGGGGGACCGGTAGTGGTGCTGCGCGCCGACATCGACGCCCTCCCGCTGGCCGACCTCAAGGACGTCCCGTACGCGTCCACGCGGGAGGGCCTCTGCCACGCCTGCGGCCACGACGTGCACACCACGGTCATCCTCGGGGTGGCCCTGGCCCTCGCCGAGCTGGACGGCATGCCCGGCCGGGTCCGCTGCGTGTTCCAGCCGGCGGAGGAGACGGTGCCCGGCGGTGCCACCGAGGTGGTCGCCTCCGGCGTGCTCGACGGCGCGTCCCGGGCCTTCGCGCTGCACTGCGACCCGGCGGTGCCCGCGGGGAAGGTCGGGCTGCGCACGGGAGCGATCACCGCCGCCTGCGACCGCATGGACGTCACCCTCACCGGGCCCGGCGGGCACACCGCGCGGCCGCAGCTCACCGTCGACCTGGTGGACGCCCTCGGCCGGCTGATCACCGACCTGCCCTCGCTCCTGTCCCGCCAGGTGGATCCCCGTGCCGGCATGAGCCTGGTCTGGGGGGCGGTGAACGCCGGGGTGGCCGCCAACGCCATCCCGCAGCGCGGGACGTTGCGCGGCACCGTGCGAGTGCTCGACCGGGAGGCCTGGAAGGGTGCGGAGGACCTGCTCCGCTCGCTGGTCGAGCGGGTCGCGGCCACCACCGGCGCCGAGGTGGGCGTCGACTACATCCGCGGCGTGCCACCGGTGGTCAACGACCCGCGCGCGGTGGCCCTGCTGCGCTCGGCCGCCATCGGCACCGTCGGCGGGGAGAACGTGGTCCTCTCCGCACAGAGCATGGGCGGGGAGGACTTCGGCTGGTTCGCCGACGTCATGCCGATCGCGCTGGCCCGGCTGGGCACCCACGGCGGGGGCGCCCCCCTCGACCTGCACCGGGGCACCTTCGACGTCGACGAGCGCGCCATCGGCGTCGGCGTGCGCCTGCTGGCCCGCACCGCGCTGCTCGCGCTGGAGGCCGACGCCGAACCGTCTCCGGGCAGCTCAGGGGCACCCCCTCGCACGCGGAGACCGGCCCCCGGAGACACTTCTGCCCGACGAGCCGTCGACGAGAGGCGGGAATCCCAGGATGAGCACGACCGACGAGACGACCGGCCAGGGGCCGGCGGCGGCTGACGCCGACGTGCCGGCCGAGCACGCGGTCCCCGAGGACCTCGCGCTCGCGGGCGAGTTCGACGCGGTCACCCGCGACCAGTGGCGCGACCTGGTCGCGGGCGTGCTGCGCAAGGGCGGTCGGCAGGACCTCCCCGACCCGGTCGAGAACGCGCTGCGCCGGCCGGTGGCCCCGGGCGTGACGGTGGCCCCCTTCTACACCGCCGAGGACGCCGGCGACCTCCCCGCGGGCGTCGGCGTGCCCGGCCTCCCGCCGTTCGTGCGCGGTGCCCGCCCCGCCGGTGGGCCGGCCGGCTCGGCCCAGGTGACCGCGTCCGGCGGCGCCGAGGGCGGCGCGTCCGGCGGGTGGGACATCCGGCAGCGGCACGCGCACCCCGACGTCGCCGTGACCAAGGAGGCCATCGCGGCCGACCTGGAGAACGGCGTCACCTCGCTGTGGCTGGTGCTCGGCGAGGGCGCGATCCCCGTCGACTCCCTCGGCGAAGTGCTCTCCGACGTCTACCTGGACCTGGCGCCGGTGAGCGTGCAGGGCGGGATGCGGGCGGCCGAGGCGTTCCTCGACCTGGTCGAAGGGCGCACCGATCTGGCGTCCGGCGGTTCGCTCGGGCTGGACCCGCTCGGCGTCCAGGCGGTCTCGGGGCTGGAGCAGGATCTCTCCGGCCTCGCCGACGTCGCCCGCCGCGCGGCGGCCCACCCCGGTCTGCGCACCGTCGTCGTCGACGGCACGGTGTTCTCCGACGCCGGCGCCTCGGTGGTCGAGGAGCTCGGCTGCTCGCTCGCCGCCGGCGTCGCCTACCTGCGTGCCCTCACCGAGGGCGGCCTGGCGGTGGACGAGGCGATCGCCCAGCTGGAGTTCCGCTACTCGGCCGCCGCCGACCAGTTCACGACGATCGCCGCGCTGCGCGCCGCCCGCCGGCTGTGGGACCGGGTCGGCGAGGTCAGCGGGGCGTCGCCCGAGGCGCGCGGCCAGCGCCAGCACGCGGTCACCTCGTCGGTGATGACGACGAAGCGCGACCCGTGGGTGAACATGTTGCGCACCACGGTGGCCTGCTTCGCCGCGGGCGTGGGCGGCGCCGACGCCGTCACGGTGCAGCCGTTCGACGCCGCCCTCGGGCTGCCCGACTCCTTCTCCCGCCGGATCGCCCGCAACACCCAGAGCCTGCTGGTGGAGGAGGGGCACCTGGCCCGGGTCCTCGATCCGGCGGGCGGCTCCTGGTACGTCGAGTCGCTCACCGACGACCTGGCCAGCGCGGCCTGGAACTGGTTCACCGAGATCGAGCGGGCCGGCGGGCTCTCCGCCGCCCTGGCCTCCGGTCTGGTGCGGGACCGCATCGCCACCGCCTGGGACGCCCGCGCCAAGCGGCTGGCCACCCGCGCCGACGCGATCACCGGTGTCAGCGAGTTCCCCAACCTGGCCGAGAAGCTCCCCGACCGGCAGCCGGCCGCGGAGATCCTGCCGGCCACCGGCGGGCTGCCCCGGGTACGCGCCGCGCAGGAGTTCGAGCAGCTGCGCGACGCCGCCGACGCGGCGGCGGGGCGGCCGGGCGTCTACCTCGCCACGATCGGTCCGATCGCCAAGCACACCGCCCGGGCCACGTTCGCGGCGAACCTGTTCCAGGCCGGCGGGCTGGCGACGCCGTCCGGCGACGGCGCCTCCGGCTTCGCCGAGGCCGGGACGACGGTGGCCTGCATCTGCGGCACGGACAAGGACTACGCGTCCGCCGCTGCCGCGCTGGCCGAGGAACTGAAGGCGGCCGGCGCCGCGCAGGTGTGGCTGGCCGGCAAGCCGGACCTCGCCGTCGACGGCGTCGACGGGTACGTGTTCGCCGGCTGCGACACCCTCGCGGCCCTGCGGACCGTGCACTCCGAGCTGGGTCTCGAAGGAGTTCAGGCAGTGAGCGAGCTTGCGAGCGAACAGACGAGCAGAGTCGCCCTCGCGGGAACGAGGCCGACGAGCGCCAGCGAGGAGGAGTCGTGAGCGCGATCCCCGACTTCGGTTCCGTCGAGCTCGGCCGTCCCGCGGCCGGCGCGACCGGTGACGACTGGGCCAAGGCCTTCGAGGAGGCGACCGGCCGCGGCGTGGCGGAGGCGACCTGGGAAACCCCCGAGGGGATCGCCGTCCCGCCGCTGTACACGCCGGCCGACCTCGAGGGCCTGGACTTCCTCGAGACCCTGCCCGGTCTGCCGCCGTTCCTGCGCGGCCCCTACCCGACGATGTACACCACGCAGCCGTGGACGGTCCGCCAGTACGCGGGCTTCTCCACCGCCGCGGAGTCCAACGCGTTCTACCGGCGCAACCTCGCCGCCGGGCAGAAGGGCCTGTCGATCGCCTTCGACCTGCCGACCCACCGCGGCTACGACTCCGACCACCCGCGCGTGCCCGGCGACGTCGGCATGGCCGGCGTGGCGATCGACTCGATCTTGGACATGCGGCAGCTGTTCGACGGCATCCCGCTGGACAAGATGAGCGTGTCGATGACCATGAACGGCGCCGTGCTGCCGGTGCTCGCGCTCTACATCGTCGCGGCCGAGGAGCAGGGGGTGGCCCCGGAGCAGCTGACCGGGACCATCCAGAACGACATCCTCAAAGAGTTCATGGTGCGGAACACCTACATCTATCCGCCCAAGCCCTCGATGCAGATCATCAGCGACATCTTCTCGTTCACCTCGCGGGAGATGCCGAAGTTCAACTCCATCTCGATCTCCGGCTACCACATCCAGGAGGCCGGGGCGACGGCCGACCTGGAGTTGGCGTACACGCTGGCCGACGGCGTCGAGTACCTGGAGGCGGGCAAGGGGGCCGGTCTCGACGTCGACGCGTTCGCGCCGCGACTGAGCTTCTTCTGGGCCATCGGCATGAACTTCTTCATGGAGGTCGCGAAGCTGCGGGCCGGGCGGCTGCTGTGGGCCAAGCTGGTGAAGGAGGCCGGCGCGCAGAACCCGAAGTCGCTGTCGCTGCGCACCCACTCGCAGACCTCCGGCTGGTCGCTGACCGCGCAGGACGTCTACAACAACGTCGTCCGCACCTGCCTGGAGGCCATGGCCGCCACCCAGGGGCACACCCAGTCGCTGCACACCAACGCCCTGGACGAGGCCCTGGCCCTGCCCACCGACTTCTCCGCCCGCATCGCCCGCAACACCCAGCTGCTGCTGCAGCAGGAGTCGGGGACGACGCGGGTCATCGACCCGTGGGGCGGCTCGGCGTACGTCGAGAAGCTGACCTACGACCTGGCCCGCCGCGCCTGGGCGCACATCCAGGAGGTCGCCGAGCACGGCGGCATGGCGCAGGCCATCGACGACGGCATCCCGAAGCTGCGCATCGAGGAGGCCGCGGCCCGCACCCAGGCCCGCATCGACTCCGGCCGCCAGCCGGTCATCGGAGTGAACAAGTACCGGGTCGACGCCGACGAGGCGATCGAGGTGCTCAAGGTCGACAACGCCGACGTGCTGGCCCAGCAGAAGGCCAAGCTCGAGCAGTTGCGCGCCGACCGCGACGGCCGCGCGGTGACCGAGGCGCTCGGTCGGCTCACCGACGCCGCCCGCGCCGCCGCCGAGGGGCGCCGGGGGAACGACCTCGACAGCAACCTGCTGAAGCTCGCGGTGGACGCCGCGCGGGCCAAGGCCACCGTCGGGGAGATCTCCGACGCGCTGGAGGCGGTCTACGGCCGGCACGCCGGCCAGGTCCGCACCATCTCCGGCGTCTACCGCGACGAGGCAGGAGCATCCGGGCCGATGGAGGAGACCCGCCGGCTGGCCGAGCAGTTCGCCGACGCCGAGGGCCGCCGCCCCCGCATCCTGGTGGCCAAGATGGGCCAGGACGGGCACGACCGCGGGCAGAAGGTCATCGCCACCGCGTTCGCCGACCTCGGCTTCGACGTCGACGTGGGCCCGCTGTTCCAGACCCCCGACGAGGTCGCCCGGCAGGCGGTGGAGGCCGACGTGCACGTCGTCGGCGTCTCGTCGCTCGCCGCCGGTCACCTCACTCTGGTCCCGGCGCTGCGCGATGCGCTGGCCGGGCTCGGCGCCGACGACGTGCTGATCGTCGTCGGCGGGGTCATCCCGCCCGACGACGTCCCGACCCTCGAGGAGATGGGCGCCGCGGCGGTCTTCCCGCCCGGCACGGTCATCGCAGAGGCGGCGCAGGAGCTGCTGCGGACGCTGTCGCAGCGCCTCGGTCACTGAGGCCGAGCGGACAGGGGAGTGAGCATCGCAGCGAGCGCCAGCGAGCGAGGAGCGGAGCGACCCGCGGGAGCGAGGGAGTAATGCCGCGGGAGATCGCCGTACCGGCCCTCGCCGAAGGCGTGCTTGCCGGGGACCGGCGGGTGATGGCGCGGGCCATCACGCTGGTCGAGTCGCGCCGCGCCGACCACCGGGAGAAGGCGCAGGAGCTGCTCGTCGAGCTGCTGCCGCACGCCGGCGGAGCGCGCCGCGTGGGGATCAGCGGGGTCCCCGGGGTGGGCAAGTCGACCTTCATCGACCAGCTGGGCGTGGACCTGACCGCAGCGGGGTCGAAGGTCGCGGTGCTCGCCGTCGACCCGTCGTCGGCCCGCTCCGGCGGCTCGATCCTCGGGGACAAGACCCGCATGGCGCGGCTGGCCGTCGATGAGAACGCGTTCATCCGGCCCTCGCCGACGTCGGGCACGCTCGGTGGGGTGGCGCAGGCGACCCGCGAGTCGATGGTCGTCGTGGAGGCCGCCGGCTACGACGTCGTCCTGGTGGAGACCGTCGGCGTCGGCCAGTCGGAGATCACCGTCGCCGAGATGGTCGACTCGTTCCTGTTCCTGACCATCGCCCGCACCGGCGACCAGCTGCAGGGCATCAAGCGCGGCATCCTCGAGATCGCCGACGTCATCGCCGTGAACAAGGCCGACGGCCCGGCCGCCGCCGACGCCCGGAAGGCCGCGCGGGAGCTGTCCTCGGCGATCCGGATGCTGCGCGGCCGCGGGGAGCCCTGGGACGTGCCGGTGCTCACCTGCGCCGGGCTCACCGGGGAAGGCCTGGACGAGGTCTGGGACAAGCTGGTGGAGCACCAGGAGCGGGCCAAGCTGTCCGGGGCGTTCGGCGAGCGCCGCCGCACCCAGCAGGTGCGCTGGACCTGGCAGCTGGTCCGCGACGGGCTGGAGCACGCGCTCCGAGGTCACCCCGGCGTCCGGACCGCCGTTCCCGACCTGGAGAAGCAGGTGCTCGCCGGGGAGCTGACTCCCGCCCTGGCCGCGCAGCAGATCCTGGACGCCTTCCTGACAACCTCTCCGTGATCATGAAGTCCGGGAAGCGGCACGCCGTTGGCTTCCGGCGCGTCGCGTCCCACACTTCATGATCGCGCGGATCCACACCAGATAGACATGTCCACAGATCGGTCGGGGAGCTGTCGGCACTCCGCGCGGATGTCGACCCTCCCGGCATGGACTTCGCGTTCTACCGGATGGTCAGCGCCCAGCACGGGGTCTTCACGACGGCACAGGCGCTCAGCCATTTCGGTGACGGCGAGCTGCGGGCTCTGGTGCGCTCCGGGCGGTGGCGTCGCAGTCGCTGGCGCGGCGTCCTCATCGACGGCGAGTTGCCCGACTCACCCGCGCTGCAGGTGCGCGCCGCCGCCCTCGCCGTCGGTGCCGACCTGGTGGCGTGCCACTCGACCGCAGCCGCCCTGTGGGGGTTCGACGTCCTGGGGACGGAGACACTGCACTTCCTGGGACCGCCCGGCCTGGTGAACAGGCGCCTGCCGGGGATCCAGGTACATCCCTCGAGCCTCGGGTGCGACGACGCCGTGCAGGTGGAGGGGACGTGGTGCACGCCGCCGGCGCGAACCGCGTGCGATGTCGTCCGGCACACCGCGCCGATCGACGGCCTGGCGACGCTTGACGCGGCGCTGCGGTCAAGGACCTGCACGCAGACGCAG
Source organism: Blastococcus capsensis (assembly GCF_030165005.1). Taxonomy (GTDB): domain Bacteria; phylum Actinomycetota; class Actinomycetes; order Mycobacteriales; family Geodermatophilaceae; genus Blastococcus; species Blastococcus capsensis. Next base: position 123,704 of record NZ_JASNNW010000006.1, on the reverse strand, counting down.
CTCGCTGCCGCCGGCGAGGCCATGCGTGGGCTCCGAGAGGTGGTCCGCGTCCGGGAGCTCGTGCCTCACGCGGTGGACGGAGCGGAGTCACCGATGGAGTCGCGGATGCGCTGGCGGTTCATCGACGGCGGTCTTCCGGCGCCCGCCGTGCAGGTGCAGCTGACCGACTCCGGCCGCACCCACTTCCTCGACACCGGGTGGCCGGACCAGCAGGTCGGCGCCGAGTTCGACGGTCTGGAGGCGCACATGACCCGGGACCAGCTGGCCGACGACCGGGACCGGCACGACTGGATCACCGAGCACCGATGGACGCTGCTGCACTTCACGGCGGTGGACGTCTACCGCCGGCCGGCGGCGATGGTCGGCCGGGCGGCGCGCGCTCTGGGATTTCCTCCTCGCGACGTGATCATGAAGTTCGGGAAGCAGCGCGCCGGGGCCTCGCGGCGGGGCGTCTCCCGAACTTCATGATCACGGAGGGGTCAGAAGGCGGAGCGGCAGTCGCGGGTGCGGAGTTCGCGGACGTGGTCGTCGGGGGCGCCGGCGGCCTCGGCCGCGTCGGCGATCGCGCCGAGGTGCCGGGCCGAGGGCAGCCCGCCCTCGAAGGCGTCGAGCACGTAGACGTAGGCGACGACGTCGCCGCCGAGGGTGTGCACGCGCAGGTTCACCCGGCGGTAGAGGCCGGAGTCGGCGCCCTCCCACGCGTCCAGGGCGCGCTGGTCGACCTCGGTCAGGTCGTAGAGCGCGACGAATACCCCGACCGTCTCCCGGCCCGACCCGTCGTCCTCGGCGGGGACCAGGGTGGCGAGCGCACCCTCCCAGCCCAGCTCCTCACCGCCGAACGTCAGTCGCCAACCGCGGATCCAGCCGGTCCCGGTGTGCGGCGAGGACGGACAGCGGCGCAGCATCTGCGCGGGATCCATGTTCGACCCGTAGGCGGCGTAGAGGCCCATCGGGGCGAGACTAACGAGCGAGCCCGGCGGGCCGGGACGGACGGTGGCGCGAATCCGCCCCGGCAGGCGGGACAATGGCAGCGACAGACCGATCGGCAACGAGAGATGGAGCCATGACCCGCATCGTCATCATCGGTGGTGGCCCGGCCGGCTACGAAGCCGCCCTGGTCGCCGCACAGCTCGGTGCGCAGGTGACCGTGATCGAGCGCGACGGCATCGGCGGGGCCAGCGTGCTCAGCGACTGCGTCCCCTCGAAGACCCTGATCGCTGCCGCCGGCGCGACGACGGCGGTGCGTGACTCCGCCATCCTCGGCGTGCACGGCGCGGAGCTGGCCACCGTCAGCCTCGACCTCCCCGCGGCCAACCAGCGGGTGCGGAACCTGGCCATGGCGCAGTCGGCGGACATCCACGCGCGGCTGGAGACCGAGGGCGTGCGGATCGTCGCCGGCCAGGGCCGGCTCGCCGACGACGCACCGGGGCTGGCCGCGCACGAGGTGGAGATCCTGGACGACGACGGTGCCGTCGTGGACGAGATCGAGGGCGACGTCGTCCTCATCGCCACCGGCGCCGACCCCCGGGTGCTCCCCGGGGCGGAGCCGGACGGCGAGCGGATCCTGGACTGGCGCGACGTCTACGACCTGGAGGAGCCGCCCGAGCACCTGGTGGTCGTCGGGTCCGGCGTCACCGGCGCCGAGTTCGCCTCGGGCTACCTCGAGGCCGGCGTCCCCGTCACGCTCGTCTCCTCGCGCGACCGGGTGCTGCCCGGCGAGGACTCCGACGCCGCCGAGGTGCTCGAGCAGGTCTTCCAGTCCCGCGGCGGCCGGCTCGAGCGTGGCCGGGCGGCCGGAGCCCGGCGCACCGAGAAGGGGATCTCGGTCGAGCTCACCGACGGGCGCACCGTCGACGGGTCGCACGCGCTGATGACCGTCGGCACCGTCCCGAACACCGCCGGGCTCAACCTGGCGCAGCACGGCGTCGAGGTGACCGGGTCCGGCCACGTCGTCGTCGACCGCGTGTCCCGCACCTCGGTGCCGGGCATCTACGCGGCCGGCGACGTCACCGGCGTCTTCCAGCTGGCTTCCGTCGCGGCCATGCAGGGCCGGATCGCGATGTGGCACGCCCTCGGCGAGGCGGTGGCGCCCATCAAGCTCAAGACCGTGGCCGCGAACGTCTTCACGCACCCCGAGATCGCCACCGTCGGCCTCCAGGAGAAGTCGCTGGCCGAGAACGCCGACGTCGAGGTCGTGCGGGTGCCGCTGGCGACCAACGCGCGGGCCAAGATGAGCGACCTGCACGCCGGCTTCGTCAAGCTCTTCGCGCGACGCTCGACCGGCGTGGTCGTGGGTGGTGTCGTCGTCTCGCCGGGGGCCTCGGAGCTGGTGCTGCCGATCGCCCTGGCCGTGACGAAGGGGCTGACGGTCGACGACCTGGCGCAGACGTTCGCGATCTACCCGTCGCTGTCCGGCTCGATCACCGAGGCCGGGCGCCGGCTGATGGGCGCCGACGACCTGGCGTGAGAGAGCCGGGGTACATGCGGCGGATGTGACGGGAGTTCGGCTCAACATCGGCGCGACGGTGCCGATGGGCGGAGCGGCCGCCGATTCAGGAGTCGATGTCTGCTGATGATGCCTCTCGCCGTCCCCGTGGCACCCGCCGGACGCTGCGCGCCGCCGCGCTGGCGGGTGCGCTGAGCGCGACGTTCCTCGGAACGGTCACGGTGCCGTCGATCGCCGTCGCCGATGAGGGCACCACCGTCGTCGGCGAGCTCGTGCGCGTCTGGGCCGAGGGCGAGCCCGGCCCCGCCGGTGCCGACCACGGTCACGACGACGGCCACGACCCCGGGACGCAGCTGAGCTGGCTGGAGACCGACGACGGCTCCGTGCGCGTGCCCGCGGACCAGGTCGCCACCGTGCCGAGTGGCGCCACGGTCGAGCTGACCGTCGGCGGGACGGTCGAGGACGAGGCCAGCGACGACGGCTACGACCCGGCGCGGGAGGTGCTGGAGACCGACGTGCTCGCGGTCCCGCCGTCGACGGCACCGGAGACCGCTCCCTCACCGCGCGACGGGCTGACCAACGAGGTCACCGTCGTCCTGGTGGCCCCGGCGGGCACCACCCCCGACAGCACCCGGCTGCGCGACGTCGTCGCCACGGTGGACGGCCCGGTCGCCCGGTTCTGGTCCGAGCAGACCGGCGGCGCGATCAGCGTCGGGGTCACCGGCTCCCGCGACTGGCTGAGCACCTCCGCCGGCTGCGACGACCCCGAGGCGTTGTGGAACGAGGTGGCGGCGGCGGTCGGCTTCGTCCCCGGGCCGGGGGAGCACCTGCTGCTGCGGTTGAGCGGCCAGACCGCCACCCAGCCGGCGTGCTCCTACGCGCTCGCGCAAGTAGGCACCGCCCCGGGGTCCGGCGGGCGGCTGTACGTCCGGGACACCCTGGCCTCGGTCATCGCCCACGAGCTCGGGCACAACTTCGGGCTGGGCCACTCCTCGGCGGAGCAGTGCGACGGCGCCGTGGAGTCCGGTTCCTGCCGGGTCTCGGGCTACCGCGACTACTACGACGTCATGGGGGCGTCCTGGGCGCAGCTCGGCTCGCTCAACGCCGCGCAGGCCTCGGCGCTGCAGGTGCTGCCCGGCGATGCGCAGCGGACCGTTTCCGTCGGGGACGGCCCCACCTCGGTCACCCTCGCTCCGCTGGCCGGGACCGGTGGGCTCCGGGCACTGCGGCTGGTCGACGCCGAGGGCGTGGCCTACTGGCTCGAACTCCGCTCGGCCAGCGGACGGGACGCCTGGCTGGCCACCCGCGACAACGTCTACCGCCTGGACGCCGGGGTGCTGCTGCGCCGGGCCGGTCAGTTCCCCGACACCTCGCTGCTGCTGGACGGCACCCCCGGCCCGGCCGCCGGCTGGGACGCCGACCTGCAGGCCGCCCTCCCGGTCGGCGTGGCAGTCCCGCTCTCCGGCGGGGACTTCACCGTCACCGTGGAGAGCATCTCCGCCGCCGAGGCCATCGTGCACGTCCTGCCGTCCGCCTCCCGCCCACAGGAAGTGTCCGTGCCCAGCGCGGGCGGGGACGTCCGGGCAGCGACGCTCCCCGGCGACCGGGCGACGGTGAGTGCGGCGTCGGCCGGCGGGATCCCTGCGGTCGTCCAGGGCCCGACGGCGCCGTCGGTGCCTACGGCCGTGGCGTCCGACTTCTCGCAGCCCTCGCTCGAGCCGGCCGCCGACAGCGGCGGCGGGGCCCCCGAGGGCAATGGTCCACCGGCGTTGCTGGCGGCGGCGGCGCTCGCCGGCACGACCATCCTGCTGGTGCCGGCTGTGCGCCGGGGGATGGCCCGCCGCCGTCGTCGAGCCCCGGCCGTTCACCCGATGGAGGTGCGAGGGTGCGGCCAGGGCTCCGGGATGCCGATGAGGAGTGCGACCACGCGCACCCAGGAGTTGATCCGTGTCCCCCGTTAGCCAACGCCCTCGTCGCCGAGCGCTCCCGCTGCTGCTCTCCGCCGGACTGCTCCTGCCGGTTCTCGCCGGTGTGCCCTCAGCACAGGCGGAGGAAGCCCCCGCGACCGAGACGGTCGTCGGGGAGCTGGTGCAGGTCTGGGCAGAGCCCGAGGACCACCAGGCGGCCGGGGAGGAACTCTTCGCTCAGCCACTGACCTGGATCGAGCCGGACACCGGCGAAGCGGTCAGGATCCCGACCGACGACGTCCAGGACATCCCGGCCGGCACCACCGTCGAGGTGACGGTCGGCGGGGAGGTGACCGATGTCGCGGCGGCCGAGGGAGCCATCGAGCCCGCTCGCGAGGTCCTCGCCGCCGAGGTGGTGGAGCCGGCGCCCGCTGAGGAACCGACGACCGCAGAGGCCGCGACGACGCTGACCAACCAGGTGACCGTGGTCATGGTGGTCGCCGGAGGTGGGACGACCGACGGTACGACCCTGGCGCAGGTCGTCGATGCGGTGAACGGTCCGGTGGCGCAGTTCTGGGCGAACGAGAGCCAGGGGGCCATCGCCCTCGGTGTCTCCGCATCGCACGACTGGATCACCACGACCGCGAAGTGCTCGGATTGGTTCGGCCTCTGGGACGAGGCGGTCAAGGCGGTCAACTTCACCGCCGGTGCCGGGAAGCATCTCCTTCTCTACGTGAGCAACGGGTCCGCCGACGCTGCTGGCTGCCCCCACGGGATCGCCTCGGTCGGTACCGGCCCCGGTGCCGGCGGGCGGCTCTACGCGCGTGCCACCAGCACCTCCCTCGTCGCCCACGAGCTCGGGCACAACTTCGGCCTCGGGCACTCCTCGAGCGATCAGTGCGACGGGACGGTCGAGGGTGGCACCTGCGCGATCACCCCCTACAACGACTGGTACGACGTCATGGGTGTCTCCTGGGAGCAGGTGGGTTCGCTCAGCGCCCCGCATGCTGCCCGGCTCGGGGTACTGCCGGCCGAGCAGATGAAGTCCATCTCGGCGTCCTCGTCCAGCACGCGGTACACCTTGTCCCCGATCTCGGGACGTACCGGAACCCGTGCCGTCCGGCTCACCGCTTCCAACGGGGCTGTCTACTGGCTCGAGTACCGCACGCCCGATCTCCAGGACGCGTGGTTGGGGACGGACGCCAACCGCATAGGGCTGCAGAGCGGTGTCGTTCTGCGCCGTGTCGGGACGAAGGAGGACATCACGAAGTACGGCGCCACGTCGCTCCTGCTGGATGCCACGCCGTCGAGCATGTCCGGGTGGAAGACGGATCTGCAGGTCTCCCTGCCGTTCGCCCGGGCCGTGCCGATCTCCGGTACCGACCTGACCGTGACCGTCGTGGCCGCCTCGGCCACGGAGGCGACCGTTCGGGTGGCGACCGCGGCCGACCCCACCGTGCCCACCCTGGCCACGAAGCCGATCGGCTCGCTGGACGCCGTCTCCGCGTCGGGGACCACCCTGTCGGTGCGGGGCTGGGCCTTCGACCCCAACACCCCGGATCCGTCGTCGGTGGTGCACGTCTACGTGAACGGTGCCGGGGTGGCGCTGCGCGCCGACGGTCACCGGCCGGACGTCGGGAGGGCCTTCCCGCACGCCGGCCCCGCGCACGGCTTCAGCTGGTCGGGTTCGCTGGCGCCCGGCATGCACCGGGTGTGCGTGTACGCGATCGACCGGGAAGTGCCCTCGGCGAACACGGCCTTCGGCTGCCGCGACGTGGAGGTCGGAGTGACCCGGCCGACGGGGAGCTGGGACTCGCTGTCGGCCTCGGGGACGACGGCGTCGTTGTCGGGTTGGGCGTTCGATCCGGACTCGCCGACGGCGGCGGGCGCGGTGCACGTGTACGTCGACGGCGCCGCGGTCGGGCTGCGTGCCGATGGCGACCGGCCGGACGTGGGAAGGGCCTTCCCGCACGCCGGCCCCGCGCACGGCTTCAGCTGGTCGGGTTCGCTGGCGCCCGGCATGCACCGGGTGTGCGTGTACGCCATCGACCGGGAGGTGCCCTCGGCGAACACGGCCTTCGGCTGCCGTCAGGTGGCGGTCGGAGTGACCCGGCCGACGGGGAGCTGGGACTCGCTGTCGGCGTCGGGGACGACGGTGTCGTTGTCGGGTTGGGCGTTCGATCCGGACTCGCCGACGGCGGCGGGCGCGGTGCACGTGTACGTCGACGGCGCCGCGGTCGGGCTGCGTGCCGATGGCGACCGGCCGGACGTGGGGAGGGCCTTCCCGCACGCCGGCCCCGCGCACGGCTTCAGCTGGTCGGGTTCGCTGGCGCCCGGCATGCACCGGGTGTGCGTGTACGCCATCGACCGGGAGGTGCCCTCGGCGAACACGTCCTTCGGCTGCCGGGACGTCGGCGTCTGACCTCCCGTCGAGCGTGACACGGCACGCGAAGAAGCCCGTGACCGAGCACCGGTCACGGGCTTCTTCGCGTATCCGGGTGCGGACTACCCGGCGTCGGCGATCGTGCAGAGGACCGCACCGCTGGTCACGGTGGCGCCCACCTCGGCCGCCAGGCCGGAGATCGTGCCCGCCTTGTGTGCGGTGATCGGCTGCTCCATCTTCATCGCCTCGAGGACGACGACCAGGTCGCCGGCCTCGACCGTGGCGCCGTCCTCGACGGCGACCTTGACGATCGTGCCCTGCATCGGCGAGGTGAGGGAGTCCCCGGACGCGGCAGCGCCGCCACCGCCGCCGCCGCGCTTGCGCGGCTTGGCGGCCGCACCGGGCGCCGCGCCGCCACCTCCGGCCGCGAGGCCGGCCGGCAGGGACACCTCGAGCCGGCGGCCACCGACCTCGACGACGACCGTCTGCCGGGGGGCGTCCTCCTCCTGGCCGGCCGGGGCGGCGTCGTAGGGCGGGACCTGGTTGTCCCACTCGGTCTCGATCCAGCGGGTGTGCACGGTGAACGGCTCGGTCGTGAAGGCCTCGTCGCGGACGACGGCGCGGTGGAACGGGATGACGGTGGGCATGCCCTCGACCACCAGCTCGTCCAGGGCGCGGCGGGCCCGCTGCAGCGCCTCTTCGCGGGTGGCGCCGGTGACGATCAGCTTGGCCAGCATCGAGTCGAACGCGCCGGCGACCTCGCCGCCGGTCTCCACGCCGGAGTCCCAGCGCACGCCGGGTCCCTGCGGGACCTCCAGCCGGTCCACCGGGCCGGGGGCCGGCATGAAGTTGCGGCCGGCGTCCTCGGCGTTGATCCGGAACTCGATGCTGTGCCCGCGGGGGGCCGGGTCCTCGGTGATCTCCAGGGGAAGACCCTGGGCGATGCGGAACTGCTGGCGCACCAGGTCGATGCCCGAGGTCTCCTCCGAGACCGGGTGCTCCACCTGCAGGCGGGTGTTCACCTCGAGGAAGGAGATCGAGCCGTCGACGCCCACGAGGTACTCGACGGTGCCGGCACCGTGGTAGCCGGCCTCCGCGCAGATGGCCTTGGCGGAGGAGTGGATGCGCTCCCGCTGCTCGTCGGTCAGGAACGGCGCGGGCGCCTCCTCGACCAGCTTCTGGTTGCGGCGCTGCAGCGAGCAGTCGCGGGTGCCCACGACGATCACGTTGCCGTGCGTGTCGGCCAGGACCTGGGCCTCGACGTGCCGGGGCTTGTCGAGGAACCGCTCGACGAAGCACTCGCCGCGGCCGAAGGCGGAGACCGCTTCACGGACCGCCGAGTCGAACAGCTCGGGGATCTCCTCGATGGTGCGGGCCACCTTGAGCCCGCGTCCGCCGCCGCCGAACGCCGCCTTGATCGCGACGGGGAGACCGTGCTCCTCCGCGAAGGCGACGACCTCGTCGGCGCCGCCGACCGGGTCCTTGGTGCCCGGGACGAGGGGAGCGCCCGCACGGGTGGCGATGTGCCGGGCGGCCACCTTGTCACCCAGGTCGATGATCGCCTGGGGCGACGGGCCGATCCAGGTCAGCCCGGCGTCGATGACCGCCTGGGCGAAGCCGGCGTTCTCCGACAGGAAGCCGTAGCCGGGGTGGACCGCGTCGGCGCCGGACTGCTTCGCCGCGTCGAGGATCTTGTCGATCACCAGGTAGGAGTCGCCCGGCGTCGTGCCGCCCAGCGCGAAGGCCTCGTCGGCGACGCGCACGTGCAGCGCGTCGCGGTCCGGCTCGGCGTAGACTGCCACGCTGGTCAGACCCGCGTCCTTGCACGCGCGAGCCACACGAACGGCGATCTCGCCACGGTTGGCGATCAGGACCTTCTGCACCGGTGCTCTCCCTCTTCTGTGGAACCGGTCGAACTCTTGTCAGTGCCGCGCGGGGCGCGGTGGGTCGGGCCCCGGGAAGCGCTCAGCGCTGCCAGAGGTCGGTGATGGCCAGGCCACGCTTGGCCAGCTGCGTGCGCAGGACGGTCAGCGACAGGCCGACCACCGCCGCCGGGTCGCCCTCGACCCGGCGCACGAACGGCGCACCGAGCCCGTCGAGCGTGAACGCGCCGGCCACGGCCAGCGGCTCGCCGGTGGCCAGGTAGGCCTCGACCTCCGGCGGTGTCGGGTCGGCGAAGTAGACGACGGTCGAGGCCACCGCGACGTCCCGGCTGACGACCGCGCCGTCGCGGACGTCGAAGAGCGCCTGCCCGGTGTGCAGGACGCCGGAGCGGCCGGCCATGCGGCGCCACCGGTCCCGCGCCTCGGCGGCGTCGGCCGGCTTGCCCTGCGGCTTGCCACCGAACTCCAGGAGCGAGTCCGCGCCGATCACCAGGGCGTCGGTCTCCCGCTTGGCGACGGCGGCCGCCTTGGCCGCGGCCAGCAGGGCCACCGTCTCGGCGACCCGCGGGGCGGAGTGCGCCGACTCGTCGACCTCGCTCACCACGACGTCCGGCGCGAGCCCCGCCTGGCGGAGCAGCGACAGCCGTGCCGGGGAGGCCGACGCCAGCACCAGCCTGCGGTCGACGCTCACGCGAACCGTCCCGCTGCTCGCCAGCCGCCGTGGCCCGCCTGCGCGGGACGACGGTGACCGCCGGCGTAGGAGGCCCACGCCCCGACCGGGGTGGGGCGGCGCCGGGTGCGGCGCTGCGACATCGCGGCGACGACGACGGTGAGCGCGGCCAGCTCCTCGGCGGACGGCTCCCCGCGCACGACGCGCAACAGCGGGAGGGCGTTGTCCGGTCGCGCCGAGTGGGCCCCGGAGGGGTCCGCGCAGGCGCGACGGATGGGCTCCGCGTCGGTCGGGGACGGCACCTGGTCGCGGTGCCGTCCGGAGGACGGCAATGTCATAGCGGGATGTTCCCGTGCTTCCTGGGCGGCAGGGTCTGCCGCTTGTTGGCCAGCACCCGCAGGGCCTTGGTCACCTGCACCCGCGTGTGCGACGGCGGGATGACCGCGTCGACGTAGCCGCGGTCGGCGGCGATGTAGGGGTTGGCGAGGGTGTCCTCGTACTCGGCGATGAGCTCGGCACGGCGGGCGTCGGGGTCCTCGGCCGCGGCCAGTTCCTTGCGGTACAGGATCCCCACCGCACCCTGCGCCCCGACCACGGCGATCTGCGCGGTCGGCCAGGCGAGGTTCACGTCGGCGCCCAGGTGCTTGGAGCCCATGACGTCGTAGGCGCCGCCGTAGGCCTTGCGGGTGATGACGGTGACCTTGGGGACCGTGGCCTCGGCGTAGGCGTAGATCAGCTTGGCCCCGCGGCGGATGATGCCCTCCCACTCCTGCGAGGTCCCCGGCAGGAAGCCGGGGACGTCGACGAAGGTGAGCACCGGGATGTTGAAGGCGTCGCAGGTGCGCACGAACCGCGCGGCCTTCTCGCTGGCGTCGATGTCGAGCGTGCCCGCGAACTGGGTCGGCTGGTTGGCCACGATCCCGACCGGCCGGCCCTCGACGCGGCCGAACCCGATGAGGATGTTCGGCGCGAACAGCGGCTGCACCTCGAGGAACTCGCCGTCGTCGAGGACGTGCTCCAGGACGGTGTGCATGTCGTAGGGGGTGTTGGCCGAGTCGGGGATGAAGGTGTCGAGCTCGAGGTCCTCGTCGGTCAGCGCGTCGGGCAGCACGGTGTCGACCGGCGCCACCTCGACGGCCGGCAGCGGGTCGAGGTTGTTGCTCGGCAGGTAGGACAGCAGCGCCTTCACGTAGTCGAGGGCGTCGTTCTCGTCCTCGGCCAGGTAGTGCGCGACGCCGGACTTCGTGTTGTGGGTACGGGCGCCGCCGAGCTCCTCGAGCGTGACGTCCTCGCCGGTGACGGTCTTCACGACGTCGGGGCCGGTGATGAACATCTGGCTGGTCTTGTCGACCATGACGATGAAGTCGGTGAGCGCAGGGGAGTAGACGTGCCCACCGGCGGCCGGACCCATGACCAGGGAGATCTGCGGGATGACGCCGGAGGCGTGCACGTTCCGCTGGAAGATCTCGCCGTAGAGGCCGAGGGAGACCACGCCTTCCTGGATCCGGGCGCCACCACCCTCGTTGATCCCGATGACCGGGCAGCCGTTCGTGATCGCGAAGTCCTGGACCTTCACGATCTTCTCGCCGTAGACCTCACCGAGGCTGCCGCCGAACACCGTGACGTCCTGCGAGAAGATCGCCACCGGCCGGCCGTCGACCGTGCCGTACCCGGTGACGACGCCGTCGCCGAACGGACGCTTGTCGGCCATGCCGAAGTTCGTCGACCGGTGCCGGGCGAACTCGTCGAACTCGGTGAACGAGCCCGGGTCCAGCAGCGCCTCGATCCGCTCGCGCGCGGTCATCTTCCCCGCGGCGTGCTGCTTCTCGACCGCCCGCTCGGAGCCGGCGTGCTGGGCCTCCTGTACGCGCCGCTCGAAGTCGGCGAGCTTCCCGGCGGTCGTGTGGATGTCGATGTCGTCGGGGACGTGCTCCCCGGCGCTCTCGAGTTCGGCGGCACTCACGTGTTCTCCTCGCTGGCGCTCGTCGGCCACGTTCGTGGCACTGCTGTGCCCATCTGTGACCTCGCGAGCTCGGTCACGTGTTCTCCTCGCTGGCACTGCTGTGCCCATCTGCGACCTCGCGAGCTCGATCACGGGCCGTAGCGTAAGGGAGTGCCCGACACGCCCTCATCCCGATGGTCGGATCTCACACGGCCGGGGCTGGATGCCGCCGCCCTGGAGTCGGCGCTCACCCGCGACAGCTCGCTGTGGCGGTCCGTCGAGGTGGTGGAGGAGATCGGGTCGACCAACGCCGCCCTCGCCGCGACCGCCGGGGAGGGCGCTCCGGAGGGGACGGTCCTGGTGGCCGAGCACCAGGTCAGCGGACGCGGCCGGCTCGACCGGGTCTGGACCTCGCCGCCGCGGGCCGGGATCACCGTCTCCTTCCTGCTGCGACCCGACGTGCCGGCGGCCCGGCGAGGGTGGCTGTCGTTGCTGACCGGAGTCGCGCTGGCCGAGTCCGTCCGCGAGGTCAGCGGGGTGCTGTCCTCGGTGAAGTGGCCCAACGACCTGCTGGCCGCTGACGGGCGCAAGCTGGCGGGCATCCTCGCCGAGGCGGTGACGTCGCCCGCCCACCCGGGCGTCGTCGTCGGGGTGGGTCTCAACGTCTCGACGTCGGCGGCCGAGCTGCCCGCCACCGGGACGTCGCTGTCGGTCGTCACCGGAGGGACGGTCGACCGTGGTCCGCTGCTGCTGGCGTTCCTGCGCGCGGTCGAGCGTCGCTACCGCGGTTGGGTGGAGGTTCTCGGCGATCCGGTGCTCTCCGGCCTCGCGCGGGACTACCTGGCGTGGTCGTCGACGATCGGCAGCACCGTGGAGGTGGCCCTGCCCGACGGCTCCGTGCTGGTCGGGACCGCACGGGCCATCGACTGGGACGGCCGGTTGGTCGTCGACACCGCCGACGGCACCGTGGAACTGGCCAGCGGCGACGTCCGACACGTCCGGACACGGGCCGCGGAGGCATGACCCCGGGCGACCCCTGCGTCATCCTGGCCGGGTGCCGTACCCAGACAAGCTGCTCACCGACGACGAAGAGGTCGTGCGCCACCTGCACCCGCACTGGCTGACGGTCTTCTGGCCGGTCGTGTTCTTCCTGCTCGTCGTCGGCGCGGTCTCCTTCGGTGCCGCGCTGATCCCTCCGGGGCCGCAGCAGGGGATGTTCCGGCTGGGCATCGTCGTGCTGGCGGCGCTGGTCCTGCTCTTCCTGGTCGTCGTCCCGCTGCTGCGCTGGCGGACGACGCACTACGTGGTGACCACCCATCGGCTGCTGTTCCGCGAGGGGATCCTCGCCCGGCGTGGCCGCGACCTCCCGCTGTCCCGGATCACCGACGTCTCCTACACCCAGACGCTGTGGGAGCGGGTCATCAGGTCCGGCACGCTGAGCATCGAGACGGCCGGCGACGGCGGCGCCACCGTGCTGCGGCACATCCCCGGCAGCGACGACGTGCAGCAACTGCTCGCGTACATGGTCGAGGAGGACGCCGACCGGCGGGCGCAGGAGAACGCCGGATACCTCCGGGGCGACGACGGCTGGCCGCCGGCCGACGGCTGGCACTCCACAGCGGTCCTCTGACCGGCTCCCACCGGCTGTGGCGGGCCCGTCCCGGCGCGCCTGAGCGGTTCTGTCAGACCCTCTCCCTACCTTCTGCGGCATGCGGCTGCTGCACACCTCGGACTGGCACATCGGCCGCACCCTGCACGGCACCGACCTGCTCGCCGAGCAGGAGGCCGTGCTCGGTGGGCTGGCCGCGGTGGTCGCCGAGGAGCAGGCCGACGTCGTCGTCGTGGCCGGGGACGTCTACGACCGGGCGGTGCCCTCCGCCGATGCCACCGGGGTGCTGGACCGGGTGATCGGCCGGTTGCTGGCCACCGGCGCCCGGGTGGTCCTCACCCCCGGCAACCACGACTCCGCGCGACGGCTGGGCACCTTCTCCGGCCTGCTCAGCGCGGCCGGTCTGCACGTCCACGCGGCCACCCCACGGTTGGACGAGCCGGTGCTGCTCGCCGACGAGCACGGCGAGGTCGCCGTCTACGGCATCCCGTACCTCGAGCCGGAAGTGGCCCGCCACGAGCTGGGCGTGCCGGGTGCCCGCGGCCACGAGGCGGTGCTGCGGGAGGCGATGGACCGGGTGCGGGCCGATCTCCTCCTGCGCCCCGGTGCCCGGTCGGTGGTGCTCGCGCACGCCTTCGTCGGCGGTGGGATGGCCAGCGAGAGCGAGCGCGACATCTGCGTCGGCGGGGTGGACCTGGTACCCGCCGAGGTGTTCGACGGCGTCGACTACGTCGCCCTCGGGCACCTGCACCGGCCGCAGACCCTGTCGCCGCGCCTCCGTTACAGCGGGTCCCCGCTCGCCTACTCCTTCGGCGAGGCGGGGCAGCAGAAGCAGGCCTGGCTGGTCGATCTCGACGCCACCGGGCTGGCCGAGGTGCGCGCGGTGCCGCTGCCGACCCCGCGGCCGCTCACCGTGCTCACCGGCACGCTGGACGAGCTGCTGGCCGACCCGGCGCACACCGCCGCCGAGGAGCACTTCGTCTCCGCCCGGCTGACCGACCCGGCCCGGCCGGCCGATCCCATGCGGCGGCTGCAGAGCCGGTTCCCGTTCTGCGTGCACCTCGACTGGACCGGTGCCGGCGCCCCGACCGAGGGAGGCAGCTACCAGGAGCGGATGCGGGGCCGCAGTGCCCTGGACGTCGCCGGCGAGTTCGTCAGCCACGTCCGCGGCGTGCCGGCCAGCGCCGCCGAGCGGGAGCTGCTCGCCCGTGCCCTGGGTGCCGCCGACCGCGCGGATGCGGCGCGATGAGGCTGCACTCGCTCTCGGTCACCGCGTTCGGGCCCTTCGCCGGCACGGTGGACGTCGATCTCGACGAGGTGGGCCGGGACGGCCTGTTCCTGCTGTGGGGCCCGACGGGCGCCGGCAAGACGACCCTGCTCGACGCCGTGGTGTTCGCCCTCTACGGCCGGGTGCCCGGCGCGCGCGGTGAGGAGAAGCGGCTGCGCAGCGACCACGCCGACGCCGTCACCCGCACCGAGGTCAGCTGCGAGCTCACCCTGGGCGACGAGCGGCTGCGCGTGGTCCGCCGGCCCGAGCAGCAGCGCCCGAAGAAGCGCGGCGAGGGCTGGGCCACCGAGCAGGCCAAGCTCGTGGTCTCGCGGCTCACCGACGGCGGCTGGGAGCCGGTGAGCACCCGAATCGACGAGGGGTCCGAGCACCTGCGCAGCAGGCTGGGGCTCGACGTCCACCAGTTCTGCCAGGTGGTGCTGCTCCCGCAGGGCGACTTCGCCCGTTTCCTGCGCGCGGAGCCCGAGCACCGGGCCGAGCTGCTGCGCACCCTGTTCGACGTCGACCGGTACGCGCGCGCCGAGGAATGGCTGGCCGAGGAGCGCACGGCTGCCCGCGAGCGGATGGCCGGCCACCGGGCGGAGCTGAGCACGTTGCTGGCGCGGGTGGCGCAAATCGCCGACGTCGACGTGCCGGAGGAGCTCGTCCCGGAGCTGGTCGGGGCCGGTCCGGGGTCGCGGGTCCTGCCGTGGGTGGACAAGGTCCGGGCCACGGCGAACGAGCGGCTCGCCGGAGCGGCCATCCGGGCCGATGCCGCTGCCGCGGACATGGCCGTGATCGACGCCGAGCTGGCCGCCGCACGGACACTGCTGGAGCGGCACGCGCGCCGGGACCAGGCCGCCGGTGAGTTCGCGGCGCTCGAGGCGCGGGGGCCCGACCTGACCCCGCTGCGCACCGAGCGCGACGCCGGGCGCCGGGCCGAACCACTGCGCGACGTGCTGCAGGCCGCCGGCGCCGCCGCCCTCGTCGCCGAGCGGGCCGCCGATGCGCTGACGCACGCGGCCGCCGCCTGGGTGTCGGTCTCCGACGGGCGGGAGGCGACGCCGACGGTCGCGCGGGAGCTGCGCGACCGTGCCGCCGAGGCGCGGGCGCTCCTGCCGGAGGTCGACCGCGCCGCAGCGCTGGAGCGCACGGTGGCCGGACTGGACCGCGCCGTCGCCGAGCTGGTGGAGCGGTGTGCCGGAGGGGAGCAGGCGGTGGCCGGCTTCCCCGCCCGGTTCGCCGAGGAGGAGCAGCGCGTCACCCGGGCACGGGTGGCCGCTGCCGAGCTGCCCGCCCTCACCGCGTCGCTGGAGACGGCGGAGGCGGCGCTCGCGGCGGGTCGCGCGGCCGACACGCGGGAGCAGGAGCTGGCCGGCCTGCGCGAGGAGGTCCGGACCCGGCGGGAGGCGTGGGCCGACGCCCGCGAGCGCTGGCTGGACCTGCGCGGCCGGCGGCTCGACGGCATGGCCGCCGAGCTCGCGGCCGGGCTCGCGGACGGGGCCGACTGCCCCGTGTGCGGCGCCACCGAGCACCCCCGGCCGGCCCGGCACGAGACGGAGCGCGTCACTGCCGCCGACGAGGACGCCGCACGGGCGATCGCCGAGGCCGGTGAGGCGGCGCTCTCCGCGGCCACCACCGACCGCGACACCGCGGAACGCGAGCAGGCCGCGCTGCGAGCCCGCGCCGGCGACCTGTCCGTCGCCGAGCAGGCGGAACGGGCCGCGCAGCTGGCGGCCGGGGTCCACGCCCGGGTGGAGCTGGCCGGGGGGCTGGCGGCCGCCGAGGCGCGGCTGCAGCGCCTGGCCGGGGAGCGGGACGCGGCCGCCGCCCGGCTCGGTGCGGACCGCGAGGAGCTGGGTGCCCGCACAGCGGAGCGGGAGGCGCTGGCCGCCGGGCTGGCCGAGCTCGTCGAGCGGTTGGCCGCTGCCCGCGGCGAGGACGCCGGCCTCGGTGCCCGGGTGGCCAGGCTGGCCTCGGCCGCCGACGCCTGCGAGGCGGTCGTCACGGCCCAGGCGGAGGAGCTGCGCGCCCGCGGGCTCGCTGGTTCCGCCCGCCGGGTCGCCGAGGAACGGGCCGCGGCCGCCGGGTTCGACGACGTGCTCGCCGCCGCCGGTGCGCTGCTCGAGCCCGGCCGGCTGACCCACCTGGACCGCGAGCTGGACCAGCACGACCAGCGGCTGGCGGTGCTGCGCGACCGGCTGGCCGACCCGGAGCTCGCCGACCTGCCGCACCGGCCCGACCTGGAATCGCTGGAGGACCGCTGCGCCGGGGGAACCCGCCGGCGCGAGGAGGCGGTGACCGAGCTGGAGCAGGCCCGGCGCTGCACGGCGTCCCTGGCCGACCTCGTCGGCCGGGTCACCGCCGCCGAGCTCGAGCTCGCCCAGCTGCGGGATTGGGCCGACCAGGTCACCGCGCTCGCCGACCTTGCGCACGGCCGGGGGGCCAACACCCGGAAGATGCGCCTGCAGTCGTTCGTCCTCGCCGCGCGCCTGGAACAGGTGGCCGAGGTCGCCAGCCGCCGGCTGCTGGACATGTCCGGCGGTCGCTACACCTTCCTGCACAGCGACGCGCAGGGACGGCACGGCGCCCGTGGCGGTCTGGGTCTGGACGTCTTCGACGAGTACACCGGGATCCGGCGGCCGACGAAGACGCTGTCGGGCGGGGAGAGCTTCATGGCGTCCCTGGCCCTGGCCCTGGGGCTCGCCGACGTGGTCACCGCGGAGACCGGTGGGGTGCGCATCGACACGCTCTTCGTGGACGAGGGCTTCGGCACGCTCGACGCCCAGGCGCTGGACGCGGTGATGAGCGTGCTCGACGAGCTGCGCAGGGGCGGCCGCACCGTCGGGGTGATCAGCCACTTGGAGGAGCTGCGTACCCGCATCCCCACCCGGCTCGAGGTGGTCGCCGGCCGGAACGGCTCTCGCCTGGCCGGCTGATGGTGCGTCGCGCGGCCGGACGACGCGCCCGGGCGGCTCAGCTCGGCTGCATCGGCCGGGACGACTCCGCATCCCGGACCGGCGTGTCGGCCGCATCGGCCGCCGGAGCGGGGAAGACCCAGCGGCGGTAGGCGAGGAAGCGGATCACCGTGCCCACGGCGATCGAGCCCACGTTCGCCAGTTGGAGCACCAGCGCGCCCTCCTGGCCCAGCGGATAGCGGACGAAGGCTACGATCGCCAGCCCCAGGAGCAGGGTGCTGCCGTTCACCACGGCGAACAGCGAGTACTCGCGCCGCAGACCCGTGCGGGCCCGGCCGGCGAACGACCAGAATCGATGCCCCAGGAATGCGAAGGTCATCGACACCAGGGTCGACAGCAGCTTCGAGGTCACCGCGCCCACGCCGACGTGGGCGTACAGCAGCTGGAACAGCGCGATGTCGACGAGGAAGCACACCCCGCCCACGACGCCGAACGCGCCCAGCTCGCGCACCAGGCGGCCCGGACGCGTGCTCAGCAGCCGGCGCATCCGCGCGGGAAAGCCCACGCCCGCAGTGTACGGAGCAGTCCTTGCGGTGCCGGTCCGCTGCCCGGAGCCTTCGGGCTAGCCTTCGGGGCACCATGTCTGCCTCCCTGCACGCGCACACCGGCCTGCCCGTGGTCGCCATGGTCGGTGGCGGCCAGCTCGCCCGCATGACGCACCAGGCCGCCATCGCGCTGGGGCAGTCGCTGCGCATCCTGGCCACCGGCCCGCAGGAGTCGGCCGCGCTCGTCGGTGCCGAGGTGGAGTTCGGCGACCACCGGGAACTGGCCGACCTGCGGCGGCTGGCGCAGGGCGCCACGGTGGTGACCTTCGACCACGAGCACGTGCCTCCCGAGCACCTGCGCGCGCTGGTCGACGCCGGCCACCGGGTCGCCCCCGGTCCGCACGCGCTGGTGCACGCCCAGGACAAACTGGTGCTCCGGCGCGCGCTGGCCGATGCCGGTGAGCCGCAGCCGGCGTGGGCGGAGGTGCGATCCGCTGCTGCCGTGGCCGAGTTCGCCGGCGTCCACGGCTGGCCGGTCGTGCTCAAGACCCCTCGCGGCGGGTACGACGGGAAGGGCGTCTTCGTCGTCCGGGACGTCGAGGAGGCCGGCGCGCTGGTCGAGCAGCACGGGGCGCTGCTGGCCGAGGAGCGCGTCGCGATGGTGCGGGAGCTCTCGGCGCAGGTCGCGCGGTCGCCGTTCGGCCAGGTCGCGGTGTGGCCGGTCGTGGAGACGGTGCAGCGCGACGGGATCTGCGCCGAGGTCCTCGCCCCGGCTCCGGGGCTGGCCGACGAGCTGGCCACCGCGGCCCAGGAGCTCGCGGTCCGGATCGCTGACCGGCTCGGCGTGGTCGGCATGCTCGCCGTCGAACTGTTCGAGACGGAGCGCGGCGTGCTGGTCAACGAGCTGGCGATGCGACCGCACAACTCCGGGCACTGGACCATCGAGGGTGCGCGCACCAGCCAGTTCGAGCAGCACCTGCGGGCCGTCCTCGACTATCCGCTGGGCTCGACGGCGATGACCGCCCCGGTGGTCGTGATGGCCAACGTGCTCGGCGGGGCAGCGGCGGAGCCTGGCTGGTCGGGCCCGGCCCTCGACGAGCGGGTCCACCACCTGATGGCGCACTGGCCGGACGTGAAGCTGCACTGGTACGGCAAGACCCAGCGGCGCGGCCGCAAGCTCGGTCACGTCACGGCGCTGGGGACCGACCTCGGCGAGGTGCGCGCTCGGGCGGTCGCGGCCGCCCGCTACCTCGCCGACGGTGTCGTCGACCCGGCGTTCAGCTTCGACTCCGAGCACTGAGGAGGACGGCATGACCCGCCCCGAGCCGCCGGTCGTCGGCATCGTCATGGGCAGCGACTCCGACTGGCCGACGATGGAGCCGGCCGCTCAGGCGCTCACGGAGTTCGGCATCGGCTACGAGGCCCACGTCGTCTCCGCCCACCGCACCCCGCGCCGGATGCTCGACTACGCCGAGAGCGCCGCGGCGCGCGGGCTGCGGGTGATCATCGCCGGAGCCGGGGGAGCGGCGCACCTGCCCGGCATGGTCGCCGCGGCGACCCCGCTGCCGGTCATCGGCGTCCCCCGGTCGCTCGAACGGCTCGACGGGCTGGACAGCCTGCTCTCGATCGTGCAGATGCCGGCGGGCGTGCCGGTGGCGACGGTGAGCATCGGCGGCGGCCGCAACGCCGGCCTGCTGGCGGTGCGGATCCTGGCGGCGGGTGACGCGGAGCTGCGCGTCCGGGTCGAACGGTTCCAGGCTGACCTTGCCGAGAGCGTCGTCGCCCGGGACCTCACCCTGCAGGAGCGCCTGGCTACCGACGGGTAACCGGACGTCCTACGATCGCGGACGTGGGTACGAACAGCGGGCTGTACGCGTTGGCCGAGGAGCACGAGGCGATCCGGGCGGCGGTGCGGGACATCGCCGAGCGGGAGATCGCGCCCCACGCCGCGGAGGTGGACGCCGAGTCGCGCTACCCGGCCGAGGCGCAGAAGGCGCTGACCGCCGCGGGGTTCCACGCCACCCACATCCCCGAGGCCTACGGCGGCGAGGGCGCCGACGCGATCGCGACCTGCATCGTCATCGAGGAGGTCGCGCGGGTCGACGTCAGCGCCTCGCTGATCCCGGCGGTGAACAAGCTGGGCTCGATGCCGATCATCCTGTCGGGGTCGGAAGACGTGAAGCAGAAGGTGCTGCCGTCGATCGCCGCCGGTGACGCGATGATCAGCTACGGGCTCTCCGAGCGGGAGGCCGGTTCCGACGCCGCGGCGATGAAGACCCGCGCCCGCCTGGAGGGCGACAGCTGGGTGCTGAACGGCACCAAGGCCTGGATCACCAACGCCGGCATCTCCGAGTGGTACACGGTCATGGCCGTCACCGACCCCGGGAAGGGCGCGAACGGCATCTCGGCCTTCGCCGTCCACCGCGACGACCCGGGCTTCGCCGTCGGCCCCAAGGAACGGAAGATGGGCGTCAAGGGCTCGCCCACCTGCGAGCTCTACTTCACCGACTGCACCATCCCGGCCGACCGGATCGTCGGTGCCCCCGGGACCGGCTTCAAGACGGCGCTCCGCACCCTCGACTTCACCCGCCCGACCATCGGCGCCCAGGCTGTCGGCGTCGCCCAGGGCGCGCTGGACGCCGCGGTGGCCTACGTCAAGGAGCGCCGCCAGTTCGGGACGAGCATCGGCTCGTTCCAGGGCGTGCAGTTCATGCTCGCCGACATGGAGATGAAGATCGAGGCCGCCCGGCACCTGGTCTACGTCGCCGCGGCGGCGGGGGAGCAGGGCCGGCCCGACGTCACCCGCGTCTCCGCCTCGGCGAAGGCCTTCGCCTCCGACGTCGCGATGCAGGTGACCACCGACGCCGTCCAGCTCTTCGGCGGCGCCGGCTACACGCAGGACTTCCCCGTGGAGCGGATGATGCGCGACGCCAAGATCACCCAGATCTACGAGGGCACCAACCAGGTCCAGCGCATGGTGATCGCCCGCTCGCTGCTGCGGTAGCCGCCCGACCAGCGTCACTGCAGCGGTGAAGCCGGTGGTGCCGCTGCGCTCGCGCCGAGCCCCCGGTGCGGCAGGTCGGCGTGGCTGCCTTCCCGGCGGGGTGGTCGGGCCGGTGCGCCGATGTCGTCGGCAGCCTGCCCCGGGTGCACTATCGTGGGCGCGTTGTGACTGCCGCTTGGGTCGTGCTCCGGTCGCGGTTCAGCGGTACCTTCATCCGCTACTTCGCGGTCGGTCTGTCGAGTCTCGGCGTCGACGCCGGAACGCTGTGGCTGCTGTACGACGTGGCGGACCAGCCGCTGTGGCTGGCCACGACCGCAGGGTTCTGGCTCGCCTTCGCGGCCAACTTCCTGGCCAACAAGTACTTCACCTTCGAGATCCGTACCGGGGCGGGTTCACAGCTCCGCCGGTACGGGATCCTCGTGGTCCTGAACTACCTCGCCAACCTCGCGATCGTCACGGGACTCGTGGCTCTTTCCGTGCCCGCGGTCGTCGCCAAGGTCATCGCCGTCGGGCTGCTGTGGGTCGTCAACTTCCTCGCCTACAAGCACTGGGTGTTCCGGGGCTGACCGCCTCGCCGGGAGCTCTCGGATCGTGCCGACCAGTGCGCGGCCTGTCCCGCGACGGCGGTTCCGTCAGGCGTTGTCACCGAGCTCGCGGATCCCGGCGACACGTTCCCCGAACGTGGCCGTCACGTGTTCGCTCGCCGCCCGGCGGGCCAGCCCGGACACATCGGCCGAGCTGACCAGGACCATCGACGCCCCGGCCGCCAGCGGAGCCAGCAACCATGCGACCGGCCCGGCCTCAGCGGCCACGCGAACGTCGATCAGCAGCCGGTCGCCGCCGATGATGCCCAGACGTCCCGCCAGCGCGCCAGCGGCCTCGACCAGCCCACCCAGGGAGAGCTCCAGCCCGCCGGCCACCAGCCCGGGGCCGTCGGCCCTGGGCGGGGTCCAGGGTACGAAGGTGTCGCCGTGTGCCCGCACCTCGAGGGCGAAGTCGCGGGCGGCGCCCGCGTAGCCGGTCATGCCCATGCCCAAGGGGTGCAGCGACAGCCCCAGCAGCTCCTCGACGCCCCGCTCCTCGAGCGGTGGGAGGCGGTCCTGGGCGGCCAGTACCACGTCGGCGTCGTCGAGCCGGCCGTCGTCCTCGGTGGCCGTGTCGAGCACCGTCGCTCCGCAGCTCCACACCGCGAGCAGGACCGCGGCGGTCTGCCAGTGCACGGGCAGGGCCAGCGCCACGCGGCTGCCGGGTCCGACGTCGAACTCCTCCTGGAGGAGGTTCGCCGTCTTGGCGACCCAGTTGGCCAGCGTGGTCGTGGAGAGCTCCACGCGCTCTCCACCGGCGTCGTCGTAGTACGTCACCAGGGGAGCGGCAGGCGAGCGGCGCAGCGCCTGCGCCAGGAGATCGGCCGGGGTCGTGGGCGTGGCCATCAGTTGATGCAGGTGGTGTCCGCCGCCGTGCGGGCGTCCTCGGTCTCCACCGCGGGCGCGGCCGGGGCCGCGGTCACCGCCTCACCGACGCCGTTGAAGTCGCTGCCCAGCACCAGATGGACGGTACCGGTGGCGGCGTCGTCGCTCTCCTTGATGACCGCGCCAGGGATGGCGGCGGCCACGGTCCGGGCGAGGGCCTCGTCCCCGGCGGCATGACGGACCTCGGTCTGCTCGTGGTCCATCGAGGAGGCGTTGCCGGTCGTTCCCACGGAGAAGCCGCTCGCCGTGAGCGCGTCGGCCGCCTTCCCGGCCAGCCCGGAGATCCCGGAGCCGTTGTAGACGTCGACCTCCACGGTGGACGGGTCGACGGTGGCCGGGGCCTCGGGCGAGGGTGCGGCCACCTCCTCGGGCTCGGCGGAGAGCTGGGCGAAGAAGTCGTGCAGCGAGTCCTCGTCCTCCAGTCGGACGATCGACTTGCCGTCCTCCTGGTCCGTCCCGACATTGGGCACGGTCTGGAACTGGACGTTGCCGGCGGTGACGGACTGCATCTGCCCGGCCAGCTCGAAGAGGTCCAGGGACTGGTCGACGGTCAGCGAGTCGGCGGCCGCACCGACGAGCTCCCGCTGCTTGCCCAGGTCGAACAGGACGTTGTCGGAGAGCATCTTGCGGATCATCCCGCCGATGAAGGTCTGCTGGCGGACGATCCGGTCGAAGTCGCCACGTGGCAGGCCGTGCCGTTGGCGGACGAAGGCGAGCGCCTGTTCGCCGCTGATCGTCTGCACGCCCGCCTCCAGGTCGACCCCGGAGAACTCGTCCTGGGCGGGTTCGCACAGGTTGACCTCGACGCCGCCCACGACACTGGACAGGTTGAAGAAGCCCAGGAGATCGACCTCGGCGTAGTGATCGATCTGCAAGCCGGTGAGCTGGCTGATCGTCCGGATGAGCAGCTGTGCGCCGGCTGCCTGCTTCTGCTTCTCGGTCGCGCCCTCGGGAGCCTCCTGGGTGTAGCCGTAGGCGTAGGCCGCGTTCAGCTTGTCCCACCCGTAGCCGGGGATCTTCACGTACGAGTCGCGGGGGAAGGAGACGAACGACGCGCCGGAACCGTCCGCCGGCACGTGCGCCAGGATCATCGTGTCGGTGTTGACGCCCTTGCTCGCCTCGGTGTTCAGCGCGTCCAGCTGTTCCTCCGTGGCGCTGGCTCGGCTGTCGTTGCCGACCAGGAGCAGGTTCATGGCCTCGCCCGCGCGGCCGGTCCCCTCGTTGCCGCTGGTCGGGATGGCGTTCGTGCGGCTGACACTGGCGTCGGCGACCCTGCCGAGGTACCAGCCCCAGCCGCCGACCCCGAGAAGGGTGACGGACAGCACGGCGGCAACGGCTCGGGTGGCGACCGCGAGCCGCCAGAACGGGGTGCCGCTCCCGGGGGGGATACCACCCGACCTGGGCGCGTGCCCCTTCGTCCCCGAGTCGTGGCGGGGGGAGCGGCCGGCTCGGGGATCCAGTCGCGCCGGCAGCGGGCTGGGCGCGCCGGCGGGGCGCTCGTCTGAGCTGGTCACGTGTGTTCCTCACGTCGGGGCCGGCCTCGGCACCAGGTGTCGCGACCTCGTCCGACGGCCTGATCGTGCCGGAACGATACGTCCCGTTCGGAGGGCCGCGGGGGAACGATGGCGTGTTTCTGTCACACCCGTCGTCGCTCAGCTCCTGGCTGGTCACCCTCGCGACTTCCGTCCCACGCGTACCCGCCACCCGTGGCGGCACGGCCTGACCGACAACCGCCGGTCGCGGAGCTTCCCCGCAGCGTCAGTGGACTCGACCCAGGTGTGACTCGGTCGGATTCGCGCGAGTTTGCCGCCCCGCCTCAAGCCTGGCGCCGTCCCTACCGATGACGTGGGGGACGGCCGTGGCCGAGCCGCCACTGTCGATCGACGCCAAGCACATCGGAGGAACTGTTCGTGCGCCGTCTCATCGCCGGCTCCATCGCCTTCTTCGCCATGACGGGGACCGTCCTCGTGCTGCCGGTCTACGCAGCACCGGCCCCGAGCGCCGAGCCGGTCGCGACGTCCTCAGACGTGGTTGCCATGGGCTCCGTGACGGACCCGGCTCCCTCGGCGGAGGTGCAGGCGGGCACGACCGAGACGGTGAGCGGCGTCCCGGACACCGCGCCGACCTTGGCCGTGTCCGAGAGCGGCACCCGGTTCTCCCTCGTCGGTGTCACCTGGGCGCACGATCCCGCGGTCACCGACACGGTGGTGCAGATCCGGGCCAAGGACGACTCCGGCACGTGGGGCGAGTGGACCGAGGTGGAGCCCGAGGTCGGCGGCCAGGACGCGGGCACCGACTCGGGGACGACCGTGCGGGGCGGCACGGAGCCGTTGTGGACCGGCCCGAGCACGGCGGTCGAGGCCGAACTCGTCACCCGATCCGGCGCGCAGCCCACGGACGTCGAGCTCACCCTGGTCGATCCGGGGACCAGCGCGGCCGACGCGGTCCAGGTCAGCCCGGACATCACCGACACCGCGCAGGCCGCCGGGACGATGCCGCCGGTGTACTCGCGGGCACAGTGGGGGGCGGACGAGACCATCCGCACCTGGGACCCCGAGTACCCCGCCACGGTGAAAGCCGCCACGGTGCACCACACGGCCGGCAGCAACGACTATGCGCAGGAGGACGTACCGCGCATCCTCCGCGGCATCTACAGCTACCACACGGTGACCCGGGGCTGGGGCGACATCGGATACAACGTCCTGGTCGACCGGTACGGCCGCATCTGGGAGGGCCGGCACGGCGGACTGGCCAGCACCGTCATCGGCGCGCACGCCGGAGGCTTCAACACCTACACGTTCGGCGTCTCCATGCTCGGCAACTACGACAAGGTCGAGCCAACCTCGGCCATGCTCGACGCGGTCGCCGAGACCATCGCGTGGAAGTTCTCCCTCTACCGGATCGATCCGGGCGGTACCACCACCCTGACCTCGGCGGGCAGCACACGGTACACAGCCGGCACCTCGGTCAGTCTGCCGACGATCTTCGGGCACCGTGACGTGAGCAAGACCAGCTGCCCGGGCCTCTACGGGTACGCCAAGATGGACACGGTCCGGAACCTCGTGGCGGCCAAGCTTCCCGCCTACAGCAATCCGCGAGGTCACCTCGACAGCGTGGCGGTGGGCAGCGAGGCCGTATCGCTCTCCGGATGGGCGTTCGACCCCAACGTCCCCGAGACCGCGCTGGTGGTCCACGTGCACGTCGACGGCCGGCCGGTACGGGGCCTGACCGCCGGTGAGTGGCGCCCCGACGTCGGTGCTGCCTTCCCGGTCGCCGGGTCGCTGCACGGCTTCCGGCTCGTGGTACCGGTCCCTGCAGGAAACCGCCAGGTGTGCGCATTCGGTATCAACCAGGGGATCGGCACGCATCAGAATCTGGGCTGCCGCACCATCGCCGTCCGCGGCGCGCAGGCGGCCCCCAGAGGATCGCTCGACTCGGCGACGGTGTTCGGCAGCGAGGTCCTGGTCCGCGGCTGGGCGCTGGACGACAACCAGCCCACGACCGCGCTCGCCGTCCACCTCTACGTCAACGGAAGGGGTGCGGGAGCCGTCACGGCCGGCGCAGCAAGGCCCGACGTGGCCGGGGCCTTCCCAGGGGCGAGCCCGGCGCGCGGCTTCAGCGCCGTCCTCCAGCTCGGTTCCGGCAGCAACCAGGTCTGTGCCTACGCGATCAACGTCGGTGCCGGCTCCGAGAACCCGCAGCTGGGCTGCCGGACGGTGACCGTGGGCACCGCCTCGCACAGTCCGGTGGGGACGCTGTCGGGTGCGACGGTCGCCGGCCGCATGGTGACGCTGGACGGCTGGTCCGTGGACCCGGATGCCCGGACGAACGCGACGGAGGTGCACGTCTACGTCGACGGCCGCGGTGCGAGCACCGTGGCGGCGGGCACTTCCGTGGCCGCCGCCAGCGCCGCCGGGTACGCACCGTTCGGCGTCGGTACCGCCTCCGGTTACCGGACCGCTCTGGCGGTCGACGCGGGCCGGCACCGCATCTGCGCCTACGGCATCAACGTCGCTACGGGGAGCAACAGGCTGCTGGGGTGCCGTGACGTGACGGTCGCCGCGTCGGCCTGGAACCCCGTCGGCGGCGTCGACGGCGCGGTCGTCGACCGCCGCTACGTGGACGTCCGGGGTTGGGCGCTGGACTTCGACCGGGTGCCATACCCGATCGGCGTCCACCTGTACCTGAACGGCGAGGGTCTCAAGGGTCTGCTGGCGGCGGAACCGCACGCCGACGCGGCGGCGTCGCACCCCGGCGCAGGGGACAGCCACGGCTTCCTGACCAGGATCACGGCACCGGCCGGCACGAACTCTGTCTGCGCCTACGGGATCAACGTCGACCAGGGCACCGGCAACCCGCTGCTGGGCTGCACGACGTTCACCGTGGCGGAGTCCGCCTACAACCCGGAGGGCACGCTGGACGACGCCACCGTGACCGACGGCGTCCTCACGGTGCACGGCTGGACCTACGATCCCGACGTACCGACCTCGTCGATCGACGCGCACGTCTACGTGGACGGGGTCGGCCAGGCCGTGCGGGCCGACGAGGAGCGTCTCGACGTGGCGCTGGCCAACAAGGACGTGGGCGCTTACCACGGTTACCGCTTGTCCGTCGCCCTTGAGCCCGGCAGTCACACGGTCTGCGCCTATGCCATCAACGTCGGGACCGGCACGGACAACACGACCCTCGGCTGCCGGAAGGTGACCGTCTGATGATCCCGGCGATCCATCCCTCCTCACGGCGGGCGCGGTGCGCCGCCGTGCTCACCGCGCTGGCCCTGGTGCTCGGCGCCTCGGTCGCCCTGGCCTGGTCGTCCCCGGCGCAGGCGGCCGGGGAGTACTACCCGGTGCCCAGCAGCGGGTCGTGGACCATCGACGGCCGCGGTTACGGCCACGGCCACGGGATGTCCCAGTGGGGTGCGCAGGGTGCGGCGCTGTCCGGCCTGCCGCACGCCGACATCGTGCGGTTCTACTACCCGGGGACGACGCCGACCGCGATCGGCAACCCGGTGCTCAGGGTGCGGCTGACCGCCACCGCGTCCTCGGCGGTCCGGATCGAGCCGACCGGTGCGCTGGATCTGACCGTCACCGATGAGGCCAGCGGCCTGTCGAAGACCGTCGCGGCCGCCGATTACCGCGTCCTCACCAGCGGGAGCAAGCAGACCCTGCAGGTGCTCACCGGCTCCACGTGGACCGGGTATTCGCTGGGCGGCTCGGGAGCCTACGACGGGCCCATCGCGTTCCGCACGGCCGACGGTGTCACCGTCTTCGCGCCGAACGGGACGGCACGGAACTACCGCGGTCTCGTCAAGGTGGTCCGGACCGCCGCCGACTCCAGCACGGCGGTGAACCACGTGTCGATGGAGGAGTACCTCAAGGGCGTCGTCCCGAGGGAGTCCCCGTCCTGGTTCGAGCCCGCGGCGCTCGAGGCCCAGGCCATCGCCGCCCGGAGCTACTCGCACTGGGACGCGCAGACGCCCAGCGCCGCGGCCTGGGACATCTGCGACACGACGGCCTGCCAGGTCTACGGCGGGCGCAGTTACCGGTCCGGCCCGGAGGCGACGTGGCAGGTGCTGGAGTACGAGCGCACGAACGCCGCGGTGGCGGCCACCGCCGGCACCGCCCTCTACTACAACGGCAGTCCGGCGTTCACCCAGTTCAGCGCCTCGAACGGAGGAGCGTCCTCCGCCGGGAGCCAGCCCTACCTGGGCCGGTTCGCCGACCCGTACGACGGTGTCGACGGCCGCAACACCAACCACCGGTGGAGCACCACGCTGTCGGCGGCCTACCTGCAGGAGCGCTACCCGGCCGTCGGGACCCTGCGGGGCATCCGCGTTCTCTCCCGGGAGGGCCTGGGGGAGTGGGGGGGCCGGATCACCTCCATGGAGCTGGTCGGCAGCTCGGCGACCGTCAAGGTCGGCGCCCGATTGAACCTCAAGTCCACCTGGTGGCAACCCCGGGACGGCAACGCCCCGGTCGGGTACGTCGACTCGGTCACCGTCGATCAGCAGACGGTGGCCGTGGCCGGCTGGACGTACGACCCGAACCAGCCGACGACCGTTCTGCAGGCGCACGTCTACGTCGACGGGGTGGGCGCGGCGGTCCTGCATGCCGGGGAGAGCCGGCCCGACGTCGGGGCCGCCTTCCCGGATGCGGGCCCCGCGCACGGCTTCTCGGCCCGGCTGACCCTCGAGCCCGGTCGCCACGAGTTGTGCGTCTACGCCATCAACGTGGGGCCCGGTGGCAACACGACGCTCGCCTGTCGCGTGGTCGACATCGAGGACCCAGCCGTCCACAACCCCAAGGGGAACCTGGATTCGGCGAGCGTGCGGTGGTCGACCGTGACCGTCCGCGGCTGGTCCTTCGATCCGGACGCGCCGACGGCGCCGGTCGACGTGCACGTCTACGTGGACGGTCGGGCCACGGCCGGACTGGTGGCGGACCGGTCACGACCGGACGTCGGCAGCGCCTACCCGGAGGCGGGCGGCGCGCACGGATTCAGCTGGTCGGGCACCCTGTCGCCCGGCTCGCACCGGATCTGCGCCTACGCCCTCAATCAGGCCGCCGGGACGGGCAATCCTGCTCTGGGCTGTCGCACGGTCACCATCGCCCAGCCCGATCCGGTCGGCAGGCTCGACGCGGTGACGGCCTCGGGAGCCACCGTGACTGCCGGTGGTTGGGCCTTCGACCCGGACGTGCTGGCGACTGCACTGAAGGTGCACGTGTACGTGGACGGTCGCGGGGTCGGCGGGGTCGTGGCGAACGGGTCGCGACCCGACGTCGGCCGGGTGTACCCGGAGGCGGGCAGCGCACGTGGATTCACCTGGTCGGGCACCCTGTCGGCCGGCTCGCACCGGGTGTGCGCCTACGCGATCAACGAGGGCGCGGGGACGGCGAACTCGCTGCTGGGCTGCCGCTCGGTCTCGGTCGACGACCAGTCGAAGAGCAATCCCGTGGGGGCATTGGACGCGGTGACGGTGTCGGGATCGACGCTGACCGCCTGGGGTTGGACGTTCGACCCGGACGTGCCGTCGGCCCCGCTGCTCGCACACGTCTACGTGGACGGGCGCGGAATCGCCGAGCTCGTGGCCGACGGTCGGCGACCGGACGTCGGGCAGGCGTACCCGGCCGCTGGCGGTTCGCACGGCTTCACCTGGTCGGGAACGCTGTCTCCCGGTGCCCACCAGGTGTGCGTGTACGCGATCAACCAGGGAGCGGGCTCCGGCAATCCCCGGTTGGGTTGCCGGACGGTCACGGTGAGCTGATCGGGCGGGGCGTCGAGCCGATCGGCAGGACGCCCCGGAACCGCGGAGGCCTCATGGCCCGTTCAGCCGGCACGGGCCCGCTCGTACGCGCGGCGGGTCAGTTCGGCTGTCGCGGTCCAGGTGTAGCCCGCCGTCACCGCCTGGCGTCTGCGGCGCCGTTCCGGCTCCTCCGTCCCGGTCCAGCGCTGTGCGAGCGCCTCGGCCAGCGCAGTCACGTCGGAGAGAGGGACGAGCCGGGCGAGGTCGGGGTCGGTGCCGACGATCTCCCGGGTCGTGGGGATGTCGCTGGCCACGACCGGCACGCCGGCCGCGAACGCCTCCAGGGGCGGCAGACCGAAGCCCTCGTAGCGCGACGGGAACACCATGGCCTCCGCTCCGGCCACGACGGACCGGAGGTCGGCGTCGTCGAGGTAGCCCAGCCGCAGCACGCGACCGGTGAGC
This sequence comes from Blastococcus capsensis, assembly GCF_030165005.1. Lineage (GTDB taxonomy): Bacteria > Actinomycetota > Actinomycetes > Mycobacteriales > Geodermatophilaceae > Blastococcus > Blastococcus capsensis. The sequence goes on along the minus strand of NZ_JASNNW010000006.1, from coordinate 93,956 downwards.
GCCTCCGGGATCCGGACGTCCGGGCCCCATCCCACCGGCCCGGCGAGCGCGAGCACCGGCCCGTCCGGGTCCTCGGCAGCGGCGATCGTGAACGCCCGCAGCAGGAAATCGAGGTTCTTCCTCGGCTCGAGGGTGCCCACGAAGAGGAGATACGGGCGATCGAGGCCCAGTTCCTGACGGCGGTGCCCTGCGAGGGGGACCGCTGCCGACCAGGCCGGGTCGACGCCGAGCGGCGTGACCTGCACCCGATCGGGCGAAAGCCGGTACTCCTCCTGGAGGTCCTCGGCCACCGACGGGCTGGGAACGCACACCATCCGCGCCCGAGCCAGGCTTCGGGGCACCAGTTCGCGCAGACGCGCGGAGTCGGCCGAGACCGTGTCGCGGTACCTGAGATAGGCCAGATCGTGCACGGTCACGACGCCGGCTGCCCGGCTCGGTGGGAGGACGAAGTTCGTGCCGTGGAACAGATCGATCCGGCCGCACAGCAGCTCGACCGGCGGCCACTCGGCCCGTCGCCAGAGCTCGCGCAGCATGCGCGCCGGCACGGGTCGCGACCGAGCCGGCACACCGGGCGGCACGGCGTCCGCCAGGTCGCCGGATCCGCGGAGCGTGAAAGCGGTGGCGATCAGTTCGTCGCCTGGCGTGCGGGCGGATAATTCCGCGGCCAGCTGCAGGACATAGCGACCGATACCGGTCCGGCGCCCGAGGAGAGGCGTGGCGTCCAGGCCGATTCTCACGCCGCCGAAGCTACGCGATGCGACGGGTCGGCCCCCCCGCCTAGTACCATCTGTACGTCGCCCGTCCGGGTGACGGGATGTTCGGGCCCGGGAGGATCTGATTTCTCAGTTCGTTGCTGCCTTCGGCAACCGCGAGCTCCTGGGCAACCTGGTTCTGCGAGAGCTGCGGGGCAAGTACAAGGGGACAGCACTCGGCTGGTTCTGGTCCCTGCTCAATCCGCTGGCCGCGACGCTCATCTTCACCGTCGTCTTCGGCGCGATCCTGCGGATCACGCCCACGGTCGGGGTGGACGGGCTGCAGAACTACACGCTGTTCCTGCTGTGCGCGCTGCTGCCGTGGAACTACTTCAGCGGCGTGGTGAACGGCGGGATGGGGGCGCTCACGGGCAACGCCAACCTCATCAAGAAGACCGCGTTCCCGCGCCAGCACCTGGTCCTCGCCGCATCCGCGGCCCTCTTCGTGACCTTCACCATCGAGATGGCGGTGCTCCTGCTCGCCCTGGTGGTCTTCGGGGTGAATCCCCTGCTGTGGATCGTGCCGACGCTCGTCCTGATGGTGCTGTTGGCGGTGTTCGCGACCGGGCTCGGGCTCGTCTTCGCCGTCGCCAACGTCTACTTCCGTGACTCGGCCCATTTCGTCGCCATCGGGCTGCAGGTGCTCTTCTACGCGACCCCGGTGATCTACCCGATCACTCTGGTGCAGGACGTCTCACCGGATTCGCTCGTGGCGCGGTTCCACATCGATTCCCTGTACTTCGCCAACCCGTTGGTGCACTACGTGGAAGCCTTCCGGGACCTGCTCTACGAGCAGGCGGTCCCGAGCCTGACCACGATCGCCGTCGTGGTGGGGTGCGCGATCGCCTCGCTCTGGCTCGGCCTGGCAGTCTTCAACCGCTTCTCCGGCCGTCTCGCCGAAGAACTGTGAACGTGATCAGGCATGGGTGACATCGCCGTGGAGACCTCCGGGGTCTCCAAGAGGTTCCGGCTCTACCACGAGCGCAACCAGTCGCTGAAGGCCGCCTTCATGCGTGGTCGACGGGCCAAGTTCGAGGAGTTCTGGGCGCTCCAGGACATCGATCTGCAGATCCCGGCGGGCAAGACGTTCGGCCTGATCGGTCACAACGGCTCGGGGAAGAGCACGCTGCTCAAGTGCCTGGCCGGCATCCTCGTGCCCGACCGGGGCAGCATCGGCGTGCACGGCCGGGTCTCGGCTCTCCTGGAGCTGGGGGCAGGCTTCCATCCCGAGCTCTCGGGCCGGGACAACGTGTACCTGAACGGCTCCATCCTCGGCATGTCCAGGAAGCAGATCGACCGGCAGTTCGACGAGATCGTCGACTTCGCCGGGCTCGAGACCTTCATCGACACACCGGTCAAGAACTACTCCTCCGGCATGTACGTCCGTCTCGGCTTCTCCGTGGCGATCAACGTCGACCCCGAGATCCTCATGGTCGACGAGGTGCTCGCCGTGGGGGACGAGTCCTTCCAGCGCAAGTGCATGGAGAAGTTCGCCGACTTCCGGGCGCAGGGCCGGACGGTGATCATCGTCAGCCACGCCCTGGGCACGATGCGCTCGATGTGCGACGAGGTGGCGTGGCTGGACCACGGCAAGCTGCAGGGCGTCGGTCGCCCCTCCGACCTCGTCGACGAATACGTCGGCGCCTCCCACGAGGACCGCACGCAGGCTCCCGGGGATTCGACGTCCTCGGGTGGCTCGCGCTGGGGTTCGCAGGAGATCACCTTGGACGGCGCCGAGCTGCTGTGCGACGGTCGCGTGACCAGCCAGGTCTCCACCGGGGCGGATGTCACCTTCCGGTTGCGCTGGACGGCACCCGAACCGGTCGCGGAGCCGGTGTTCGGGATGGCCATCTACAGCCTGGAGGGGGTGCACGTGACCGGTCCCAACAGCCAGGACGTCGGTCTGTCGACCGGCACCGTGCACGGATCGGGTCACGTCGACGTCCACGTGCCCACGCTGATGCTCACCCCCGGTACCTACCAGGTCACTGCCGCGGTCCTGGATTCCACCGGTACCCACGCCTTCGACCACCGGGACCGCATGTTCCGGTTCGACGTCACGGCGGGGCATCCCCGCGACCGCTACGGGGTCGTCTCCCTCGGCGGGTCATGGGACGTGGCAGTGGACCGGGCTCCCGTCACGTGATCGCACGACCGGTCCGGTCCGCGGTGTCCGTGCCGCTGCTCCGGGTCCGGCCGCCCCGACGGGCCGCCCCCCGACGGGCCGCCCTCCGCGGCGCACAGTTCCCGACCGGCAAGAGGAGAACATGAGCATCGACGCACCGACCGTGACGATCGTCGTCGTCAACTACCGCGGAGCGGACGACACGATCGCATGCCTCGAGGGTATTCGCGGCCTGGACTGGCCAGTGGAGGCGCTCGACGTCGTCGTCGTCGACAACGCCAGCGGTGGCGACGACGTCGCGCGCATCCGCGCCGCCGCTCCCTGGGTGGAGCTGGTCGAGTCCAAGCAGAACCTCGGGTTCGCCGGTGGCTGCAACCTCGGTGCCCGACAGAGCCAGGGTGAGCACCTCGCCTTCGTGAACAACGACGCCCGCCCGGATCGGCAGTTCCTCCGGGAGGCCACGGCGGCCTTGGCCGACCGCGGGGTGGGCGCCGTGGCGGCGAAGGTCGTGGACTGGTCGGGCGAGAAGGTGGACTTCGTCGGAAGTGCGCTGTCCTGGTACGGCCAGGCGTTCAAGATCCACGTCGGCGCCCCGGACGACGGCAGCTACGACGAAGCACGCGACGTCCTCTTCGGCACCGGATCGGCGCTCGTCGTCCGGCGCTCGGCCTTCGAGGAGATCGGTGGCTTCGACGAGCGCTACTTCATGTTCTTCGAGGACGTCGATCTCGGCTGGCGGCTCTGGCTGGCCGGATACCGGGTGCGTTACGCCCCGCGTGCCCGCGTGCTGCACAAGCACCATGCCTCGATGTCCAAGCTCGGCGCCTGGCGGGAGCAGTTCCTGCTGGAGCGCAACGCGCTCTTCACGATCTACAAGAACTACGACGACGACAACCTGGCGCGCTTCCTCGCTCCGGCTCTGGCGCTCGCGGTACGGCGCGGAGTCGTTCTCGGCGGCGCCGACAGCTCGTCCCTCGACCTGGCAGTCACCCCGCCGGCGACGGACGAGTCGGCGACGGAGGAGGTGTCGCGGACCCTGCTGGCCTCGGCGTACGCCGTGGACGGCTTCGTCCGGGAGCTGGCCTCCCTGCGCCGCAGCCGGGAGGAGATCCAGGCGCGGCGTCAGCGCAGCGACGGTGAGATCGTGCGGTTGTTCGGTCAGCCGCTGGTGCCCAACATCCCGAATCCGGAGTTCGTCGGCGACTTCCAGACGATCAGCGATGCCTTCGCCGTCGACGTCCCGTTCCGGAATCGCCGCCGCGTGCTCGTGCTGACCGGCGACACGCTGGCCAGCCGGATGGCCGGGCCGGCGATCCGTGCGTTCCACATCGCGAAGGCTCTGTCCGGCGAGCATGACGTGGTGCTCGCCACCACGGCCGGTTGCGACCTCGTCCGGTCGGAGTTCGAGACCCGCCACATACCCGGTCAGCAGGTCATGGCGGAGCTGGAGCGCTGGGCGGACGTCATCGTCTTCCAGGGCTACCTGATGCACGAGTACCCGGTGCTCCGGTCCAGCACCAAGCCGATCGTCGTCGACATGTACGACCCCTTCCACCTCGAGCAGTTGGAGCAGGCGAAGGACCTGGGCGAGGAGCGCCGCCGCGAGGTCGTCCAATCGGCCACCGCCGTGCTCAACGAGCAGATCGCCCGGGGTGACTTCTTCCTCTGTGCCTCCGACAAGCAGCGGGACTTCTGGCTGGGGCAGATGGCCGCGATCGGCCGGGTCAACCCCGCGGTCTACGACCGCGACGAGACGCTCGAGTCGTTGATCTCCATCGTGCCCTTCGGCGTGGAGAACGAGCCCCCGGTGTCCACGGGGCGCGCGGTGAAGGGCGTCATCCCGGGGATCGAGGAGGACGCCAAGGTCGTCCTGTGGGGTGGGGGGATCTACAACTGGTTCGATCCGCTCACGCTCATCCGCGCCATGGCCCTGGTCAAGGAGCGCGTGCCACAGGCCCGGCTGCTCTTCATGGGCGTGAAGCACCCGAACCCGGCCGTGCCGGAGATGCGGATGGCGGTCCAGGCCCAGGGACTGGCGGAGGAACTGGGGCTGCTCGGCAGCGTGGTGATCTTCAACCACGAGTGGGTGCCGTACGAACAGCGGCAGAACTTCCTGCTGGAGAGCGACATCGGGGTGAGCACCCATCTCGACCACGTGGAGACCGCGTTCTCCTTCCGCACCCGCATCCTCGACTACATGTGGACCTCCCTGCCGGTGGTGTGCACCCAGGGGGACTCGCTCGCCGCTCTCATCGAGCAGCGCGACCTCGGGCAGACGGTGCCGCCGGGCGACGTCGACCGGTTGGCCGACGTCCTCGTGAGCCTGTTGACCGACGAGGCGCTCAGTGCTCGCTACCGGGCCAATCTGTCCGGCATCGTTCCCGAGTACCAGTGGTCCCGCGTGCTGGAGCCGCTGATCTCGTTCTGCCGCGACCCCCGCCGCGCCGACGACCTCCTGGACGCCTCCGGGCGGCTGGAGCTCACCTCCGGCGTGCGCGTGGTGCCACCGCCGTGGAAGGGGGTGCACGGCGACCTGGCCCTGATCCGCAACTACCTGAAGGAGGGCGGGCCGCGGTTGCTGGCGCAGAAGGTCGGTGCCCGAGCCGTCCGGGTGGCGCGCGGCCAGCTCCGCCGCCGGCGGTGATCGGTGAGGGAGTGCACGCCTGACTCGCCGCGAACTCTCTCCTCGGACTACGCGGCGTCCTACTACGACGGGCATTCGGGGCCGCCCTACACCTATGAGCAGCCGCATTGGCGGACGTTCTTCGGGGGAGTGGCCGATGCGGTGGTGGCCACCCTCGCGCCGTCCAGCGTCTACGACGCCGGATGTGGGATCGGCCTGCTCGTCCGCGCGCTGGCCGAGCGGGGCGTGGACGCACGGGGCGGGGACATCTCCGAGTTCGCGGTGGCCGGAGCCCCCGAGGGTCTCCGGGAGCGGCTGGAGGTCCACGACCTGGCCCAGCCCCTGTCCCAGCGCTACGACCTCGTCTGCTGCATCGAGGTGCTCGAGCACATGTCGCCGGTGGACGCCGCACAGGCGATCGCCAACATCTGTGCCGCGACGGACACCGTGCTGTTCTCCTCGACCCCCGACGACTTCGCCCAGCCCACCCACGTCAACGTCCGGTCCGCCGCCTCGTGGGCGCAGGACTTCGCCCGCCACGGGTTCTTCCGCCGGACGGACGTCGACGCATCGTTCCTCTCGCCGTGGGCGGTCCTCTTCCAGCGGCAGCCGCTGACTGCTCCCCAGGTGGCCGGCGGTTACGAGTCGGTCCTCGCGCCACTGTGGCGGGAAGTGCTCGCCAAGCGCGAGGCTCTGCTGGCTGCGCAACGTGAACTGGATGCCCTGCGGAGCGGCACCGACACCGAGCGCACGGTGCTGCGGCAACAGGTCGACGAGCTCACCCGGCTGAGGGACCGGGCCGTTCAGGAGCGGGAGGACGTCGCCGCCGACCGCGACCGGCTGATCGACGCGGTGTCCCGCGTGCGCGAGGGAGGCGACGAGCGCGACTCCCTGGCGAGGCTGGCGCTGGTCGATGAGCTGATCGGGCTGCGGGCCCAGCTCGCCCAGGCCCGGATCCTCGCCGAGAACGCGCGGACCCAGGCGCAGGCCGAGGCGCTGGCCGAGGCGCGGGCCCAGGTGCAGGCCGAGGCGCAAGCCGCCGAGCAGGTGGAGGTGGCGAAGGTGCGCGAGGACCTCGTCGCCGTCCACGCCGACCTGCACCACAGCCGTCTGCAGGAACAGCGCTTGCGCGCCGAGCTCGACGAGACCGTCCGCGCCCACCAGAGAGAGCTGGAGCTGATCCGGCAGAGCAGTACCTGGAAGGCCGGCCGCGCACTGCTGACTCCCGTCGTCCTCGCCCGCAGGGTTCGCCGGCCCCGATGACGAAGGCCTGCGCCTCCGGGTCGGGCGACCCGCCGCTGTTCACCGTCCTCGTGCCGGTCTACCGGACGCAGCCGGAGCACCTGCGCGCCATGGTGGAGTCGGTGCTGGTCCAGACGGAGCCGTCGTGGGAACTCGTGCTCGTCGACGACGGCTCGGGGGACGCGGAGCTCACCGCGGCGCTGGCCGAGCATGCAGCGCGGGACGCGCGGGTGCGGACCGAGGTGCTGGCGACCAACTCGGGCATCGTCGCGGCGAGCGCACGCGGCCTGGCCGTGGCCCGCGGGACGTTCGTCGCACTTCTGGACCACGACGACCTGCTGGTCCCGGACGCGCTGGAGGTGGTCGGCCGAGCCGCAGCGGCCCACCCGGTCGCCGACGTCTTCTACAGCGACGAGGACCAGTTGCACGACGACGGGCACCTGCACAACGTCTTCCGGAAGCCGGACTTCTCTCCCGAGCGACTCCGGGGACAGATGTACCTGGGGCATCTGGTGACCTACCGGCGCAGCCTCCTCACCGAGGTGGGCGGCTTCCGGGACGGCTTCGACGGCAGCCAGGACTACGACCTCGCACTCCGGGCCACCGAGCGGGCCCGGGAGGTGGTGCACATCCCGGAGGTGCTCTACCACTGGCGGATCCACGAACGCTCGGTCTCGCAGCGCAGCGACAACAGCGCCGTCTTCGCAGCGGCCCGGCGCGCCCTCACGGAGCACCTGGCCCGGGTGGGGATCGAGGGAACGGTGGAGCAGGTGCACCCGGTCGGGGTCTACCGGATCCGACGCGTGCTCCGGAAGGCACCGTTCGTGAGCATCATCGTGCCGACGCGCGGCTCCCGCTCCGTGGTGCAGGGACGCGAGCGCTGTCTCGTGGTGGAGGCGGTCCGCTCGGTGGTGGACCGGTCGACCTATCCGCACTACGAGATCGTCGTCGTGGCCGACACGGTGACTCCGGCCGAGGTCCGCCGGCAACTGGTCGACCTGGCACCGACCCGCGTGCGGATGGTGGAGTACCGCGGCGTCTTCGACTACTCCGCGAAGATCAACGTCGGTGTTCACCATGCTCGTGGTGACCTGCTGCTCTCGTTGAACGACGACACCGAGGTGCTCACCCCGGACTGGCTCGAGACCATGGTGGGGCTGCTCGCTGCGGACGTCGGGCTGGTGGGGGCGAAGCTCCTCTACGAGGACGGCGCGATGCAACACGTCGGCATGCGCTTCGGGCGAGGGCACGTCGTGCACGTCGGCGAGGGCGAACCGGCCGACGCCCCGGGGCCGGTGGGCGACTACCTGGTGGACCGCGAGGTGTCCGGCGTGACCGGGGCCTGCGCGCTGTTCCCCCGCGCGGTCTTCGACGCCGTGGGTGGCCTGAGCCGGATGCTGCCCGTCAACTTCAACGACGTGGACTTCAGCATCAAGATCGCCCAGCAGGGCTATCGGGTCCTGGTCACCCCGCATGCGGTGCTGCACCACTTCGAGTCCCGCTCGCGCACCCGAGAGGTCACGTCCGGAGAGGTGCTCAGCCTGCGCGCTCGCTGGGCCGCGGAGCTCAGCCGGGACCGGTTCTGGCGACACGACACCCCGGGCCTTCCCGCCGAGGGTTGAGGCCGGTCAGCCGGTCCGCCGGCGGCTGCGCAGCGCCCACGGCAGCAGGCGCACCGCGCCCCCGAGCGTTCGCAGCCGCAGCCGGAGGCGCTGCTGGTGGGCGGCGGGGCGGGGCGCACCGGTCAGTCGACGTCCCAGCAGCGAGATCGTGGTGAGCAGGAATCGTGCCCACACCGCCATCGCGGCCGTGGCAGGGGCGCACCGGACGTGCATGAGCAACCGGTTGCGCTCGTTCCAGTAGGCGAAGTCGGCCGACGTCTGGTCGGCGGTTGCGGAGTGCCGGTGGTGCACGACGGCGCTGGGCTCGTAGCGGACCGACCAACCCGCCTGCCGCAGTCGCCAAGACGTGTCGGTGTCCTCGTAGTACAGGAAGAACGGTTCAGGAAAGCCTCCGACGCCGCGGACGGCATCCAGGCGCAGCAACGCCGCGCCCCCGCTGAAGCCGAACACCTCGTCCGGTTCCGGGAACTGGTCGGCCGGCGCCCCGAGTCCGCGGTCGGCGCCGTAGCCGTCGTCGAGCAGCACCACTCCCGCGTTGTTGAGGGTCGGCGGCCGCACGTCGGCCAGGAGCAGCCGCGACGTCACCGCGGCGGCCTCCGGATGGGTGTCGAGCGAGGCGACCAGGTGGGCGAGCCAGTCGGGCTCGGCCACGGCGTCATTGTTGAGCAGCGCGACCAGCGGCGTGTCGACCACCGCCAGGCCGGCTGCGACACCACCGGCGAAGCCGCGGTTCTCGGGGTTCCGCACGACTCGGACGTGCGGGTACCGGTCGGCCAGGAGCTCGGCGGTGCCGTCGGTCGAGGCGTTGTCCACGACGACGACCCGGTGCGGAACGGTCTGCCGGGCGAGGGAGTCCAGGCAGGGGGGCAGGAGGTCGCGCCCCTGCCACGTGACCACCAACACCGTCACCCGGCAGGTCGCCTCCCGGGGGCCGTCGGTCACGCGGCGTCTCCGCGCCGCGATCCCCGCCCGAGGTGGCCGGTCGGTAGAGCGAGGGCGAGAAGCGCCACCAGTGACGCGATGCTGACACCGAAGCCGATGGACTGACCGCGGGGCGTGTAGGTGAACACGACCTCGTGCCTCCCGGCGGCCACGTGCACCGCCCCGAACGCGTGGTCGGCGGCCACTATCGTCGCCTCCCGGCCGTCGACGGTCACGGACCAGTCGTTCTGGATGGAGTCGGCCAGCACGAGGTATCCAGCGCCCTGTGCGTCGACCGTGACCGCGACGGTGTCCCCCGAGTCCTCGACCACGTCCAGCTGCGCCGGCCGGCCGGCCACTTCTTCGCCGGTCGAGGAGAGCACGACCGTGTCAGGAGCGATCGTCTCCCAGGCGACTGCGTCCGCGCGGGCATCGGCGTCCGCGATGACCTCCATCGCGCTGGCCCAGCGGATCCGGGGCAGCCCCGTGGTCCGCTCCCAGACGGCTCCGTCGGCGTCGGACACGAGCCGGAGGCCGTCGTCCTCCGGCCGGATGACCGTGACGGCCGGTACGCCGGCGGCGTCCATCGCAGGCGCCGCGTCGAGGCCCTGCCACGTGAGGCGCAAGGAGAGCGGCCCACGACCGCCGAGGTCCTCGCCGGCGATCGGGACGGATATCGCGGGGGACGGGCGTGGGAGCAGGACCAGTCGCTCCGATCGGGCGAGGGAGTCCCCCTCGTCGTTCAGCACCTCTGCGATCAGGTATCCGGTCGATGCCGGCGCCGCACCGTCGGGGAATTCGAGGGTGACCCCCCGGATCCCTCCCGGCGGCAGCGGTATCTCGACGGGCTGGCGGAGGAGCGGCGCGGCGACCTCACCGCTCCGTATCGGGTCGTCCCGGCCGGGTATCGGGGTGTCGGCATCCGCGACCACGTACCTGACCGCCATGCGGTCCAGGCCCGGTGACTGCCAGAGCGGCAGGTTGAGCCCCGAGCGCGGCCCCCAGTAGGTCGGGCTCAGCCGACCCGTGGGATCGATGCGGTCGATGAGATCGGAGAACGGCTCGGGGAAGAAGACGTGGCCGTTGACGATCCGTATCCCGTAGTAGGCGGTCGCTCCTCCACCCATCGTCACTCCTGACGTGAGCACCCGGTCGTGGCCGACCCGGTCCAGCACGTCGCCGTGCATGTCGGTGACGGGGTAGAAGCGATCCGCCTCCACCTGCGCCCACGCCGGCGCAGCGGCGACGAGGCCCTGTGCGGCCACGAGCGCGGGGACGATGACGAATCCGGCCGCGGCCAGCCTCGGCCACCATTGCCCGACGAGCACGAGGGCGGTCACGGCAGCGACGCAGACCATGGCGACGACGAGCCAGGATTCGATCGGGACGGCGGCGAGCGGTGGCACGTCCCGCCACGGGCCGGTCTCCCGACGGATCCAGATCGCCAGGAGGAGGACGACGAGCCCGAATCCGCTGACCGAGGTGGTGATGACCAACCGGCGTCGTCGTTCCTGATTCAGGGGGTGTGGTCGCAGCAGTGCTTCGGCCCCGAATCCGGCGAGCACCGCACCGGCGAGGAGCATGATCGCGACGAGGCGGCCGATCGGATTGTTCGAGAAGACCGGCAGTCGGCCGATCACGTCGGTGAACGGTGGGACCTGGACGTAGACGAGCAGGAAGGAGACGGCGGCGACCGAGGCGAAGTAGCCGCGCACACCCCGCACGACGTGGGGACCGAGACGGGCAGTCACCGCGAGGACGCAGAGCACCGCCGCGGCGGCCCCGAAGTAGGCGTTGGACTCGATCGGGTTGGTCTCGCTGAAGTACGGGCCCCCGTTGATGCCCCAGGTATGGGGGAAGAGGATCGTCAGCGCCATGCGAGCCGGCAGCAGATGTGTGAACCCACCCTCTCGATAGGAGGTGTCCAGGTCCAGGAACTGCCCGAGGAACACCACGAGCTGGAAGGCCGCCAACCCGATGCCGAGGACGAGACCGAGGGAGAGCCGGCCCAGCTGGGCGAGTGCCGGGCCCCACGAGGTCTCGGAACGGCGGTGGAGAAGGACACGGAGCACGGCGTAGCCGCCCGCCACGTAGAAGCCCCACCCGGTGACGGCGGGGAAGCCGCCGAGAAGAAGGGCGGCGACGGCCAGGGCGACGGGGACGACGCTGCGCAGAGTGCGCAGCTGCAGTGATCGTTCCACTGCCCAGAACAGCCAGGGCAACATGGCCGCGACGGCTGCGTGCGGCCAGTTGGTCCACGCGACCATGAATCCCGACGAGGCGTAGACCATGCCGGCCAGCCAGGATGCATGGCGTCCGAGCCCCACGCGGCGGAGGAACATGGCCGTTCCCGCTGCGGCGACGACGAGGACGGTGAGCCGCTCCCAGCCGGGGGCCAGATCGGTCGGCAGCACCCACCAGGCCACTGCCGTCGGGGCCAGGAGTCCGAAGTTCGGCACGCTGCCGAGTTCGCTGCCGCCGCCCTGGAGCGATGACCAGCCCGGAAGGTCACCCGCGCGGACCCGCTCGACCATCTCGGCCCGGCTGGGGATGACGACGTCGACCGTGTCCCCGACGTAGATGTTCTCCGGGAGCACGGGCTCGAAGTGGTCGGCGCTCCACGGGGCGTTGTTGAGCAGCAGGCCGCCGCCGTAGAAGGATGTGCGGCCGATCAGAGAGGTGCCCAGGGTCACGGCCACGAAGACGACGGCGGTGAGCACCATGACCGCGGTCAGGCCGCGGGCGGCGAGCAGTCCGGGACCCCTGGGGTGCCCGTGTGCGTCGACGGCGGCGATGTCGCGGGTCGGTGGCGCGCTGCTCATGCTCTCCTCGGGGGCGCCGGCTGTCGTGGACTGCGGGGAAGGTGACCGGTGCGCTCGCCGGTAGCGGTGTCACGGTAATCGACGGTTTCTCCGTGGTCGCGGCGCCGAGCCCGGGGGTGTCGTCGGTCGGGAGCCGCTCGGGCTGCCGCATGTCGTCAGGATCGTCGGATCGTCACGCGCGACGTCCGGAGGTTCCACGCCCGTCGGGCGGGGGCCCGGAGGGGTGAGGGGCAGGTGCTGCGCCTCGTCCCGCGGGTTGCCGTGCTCGCTCGGGAGGCGTGCGTTCGTCGAGGACGGTCGTGCCCGCCGGACACCCCGTCCGCAGGATCGACGAGGACCCCCGTCGACTCGAACGACGGCGGGCGGGAGCGGCGGAGGACGTGACCGAGGAGCTTCCTGTCGCGAGTGGGGCACGTGGTGCGATCCCGCGCCGGGCCGCTCGCCGGAGCGGTAGCGTCTGAGCACGTGACTGCGGCAGCCAAGCATCTTTCCGTCACTTCGCCGACCCAGCCGACGGGCGAGAACGCCCTCGAGGTCACGATCGTCCTGCCTTGCTACAACGAGGAGGACCACGTCCTCGACGAGATCAAGCGCATCACCACGGCCATGGACGCCAGCGGCTACACCTACGAGCTGCTCGTCATCGACGACAAGTCCACCGACGGGACGCTGGCGGTCCTGGAGGCGGCGCTGCCGACCTTCCCGCACATGCGTCTCATGCCGTTCAGGACCAACGGTGGGTCGGGCACCGCCCGTCGGATCGGGACGCGCGAGGCCTTCGGCCGCATCGTCGTGTGGACCGACGCCGACATGACCTATCCGAACGAGCGGATCCCCGAGTTCGTCCGGTACCTGCACGAGAACGCCGGCGCGGACCAGGTCGTGGGCGCCCGGACCAGCGAGGAGGGGACGCACAAGATCCTGCGCGTGCCGGCCAAGTGGGTGATCCGGAAGGTGGCCGAGAAACTGGCGGCCACCAAGATCCCGGACCTCAACTCGGGACTGCGCGCCTTCCGGCGGGATGTTTCCCTGCCCTACCTACGGCTGCTGCCGCCGGGATTCAGTTGCGTCACGACGATCACGATGTCGTTCCTGTCCAACCAGCATCCGGTGGACTACCTGCCCATCCAGTACGCGAAGCGGTCCGGGACGTCGAAGTTCCACTTCACCAAGGACGCCTACCGCTACATCCTGCAGGTGCTGCGGATGGTGATGTACTTCAACCCGATCAAGGTGCTGATGCCGATCGCGCTCACGCTGCTCGGCCTGTCGTTCGTGAAGGGCGTCATCGACGTCATCCGCTACAACTTCGGCATCACCACGAACGCCGTGCTGCTGTTCATCAGCGGCCTGCTCATCTTCACGCTGGCCCTCCTGGCGGACCTCATCGTGAGGTCGCGCGGCGAGACGTAGGCTTCCGGCGGCTCTGTCGGGCGGAGTCAGCGGAGCGACGCCGTGGCGACGGCCTGCCAGGTCCGCGCGAGCCCCGCCTCGAGGGTGGTGGCCGGAGCCCAGCCGAGCAACCGCCGTGCTGCCGTGACGTCCAGCCAGGTGTGCCGACGGTCGAACGGCCGGTCCCCGGTCAGTGCCACCGGATGCTCCGGTCGGCCCGCGGCGGACAGCACCCGGTCGAGCAGTTCCTGGAGCGTCGTCGGTCGCCCGGACCCCACGTTGAGCACCGGGGGCAGGGGGGTCGTCGAACGGTGGGCCGCCAGAAAGGCCGAGCCGACGTCCTCCACGTAGACGTAGTCCCGGACGGTCGCGGGATCGCCGAACAGTCGTACGGTCTGCCCGGTCAGCAGTGCCTGCAGCCAGTGGCCGACCACTCCCTGGCCGGTACCGAGGCGCTGACCCGGCCCGTACACGTTCGACAGGCGCAGCACGGTCCGCTCCGAGGTGGGTGAGGCCCCCGCCAGGAAGGACTCCTCGACGTCGAGCTTCAGGGCGGCATAGGCCCCGGACCGTGCGGTGGGGGACTGCTCCACGTACGGCGGCTGCTCGCGCGTGTCGTACACCGCTCCTCCGGAGCTCGCCAGCAGGATCCGCTGCCGGCCCGGGAGTGCGCGACGTGCCTCGCCCAGCAGGTGGAAGAGCTCCCGGCTCTCGGCGATCTCCTGGCTCACCGTCGTCGCATCGTTCTCCGCGAGCGCCGGGTTGCTGCGCCCGCTGACGACCACGACGGTGGTCGCGCGCGCGACCTCCGGATCGAGGCGGCCGTGACGGACCGCGGGATCCACGCTGCCTCTGCGTACGGTTCGGAGACCTCGTGCCTCGAGCGCGGCGACGACCGCTCGCCCGATGAAGCCGCCGGCCCCCAGGATCGCCACCGCCGACTCGCCGGTCGCGTCGACCTCATCGTTCGGCATGGCAGTATCCCTTCCGGTGAACACGGTTCCTGGTACTGCGGAGCCCGCGACCGGCCGGCCGCGGCTGCTCGTCCTCGCGTCGACCCTCCCGGCGCGGCCCGGTGACGGCACCCCGGAGTTCGTCGCTTCACTGGCCCGCGTGGAGGCCACCGCCTTCGACACTCTCGTGGTAGCCCCGCTCGTACCCGGCGGCCGTCCGCGCGATCGTCAGGACGGCTACGACGTGCACCGGTTCCGCTTCTTCCTCCGCCGTTGGGAGGACCTGGCGGACGGGGCGATCCTGGAGAACCTGCGAGCTCGGCCCAGCCGGTGGCTGCAGGTGCCGTTCTTCTTCGCGGCGGGGGCACTGGCCGTCCGGCGCGCTGTCCGCACGGCCGCGCCCGACGTCATCCATGTGCACTGGATCATCCCACAGGGGCTCATGGCGCTGCTGGCGGCTCGGCGCGTGCCATGGCTGGTGACCACGCTCGGCGGCGACCTCTACGCCCTGACCTCCCGGCCGGCGCGCGCCCTCAAGCGGCGCGTGCTGCGACGGGCATCGGCGGTCACGGTCATGAACGAGGAGATGCGCGACCTGGTCGTCGGGCTCGGCGTCGCCCCGTCGCGCGTGAGCGTCCTGCCCATGGGGGTGGACTTCACTCGCGTGGCCGGGCGGCCTGCCGCGGCGGAGCGAGCACCAGGGCGGCTGGTCTTCGTGGGCCGGCTCGTCGAGAAGAAGGGCGCGGACGTCCTCCTCGCGGCTCTGCGCCGCCTCCCCGCATCGGTCCCGTGGTCACTGGACCTCGTCGGGGACGGACCGCTCCGCGGGGAGCTGGAGGAGACCGCGGGATCCTTCGGTGACCGGGTCGTCTTCCACGGGCAGCAGTCCGCGGCGGAGCTGGGGCGCATGCTCGCCCACGCGCAGGTGGCGGTCTTCCCTTCCGTCCGGGCGCGTTCCGGTGATCAGGACGGTCTGCCGGTGGCGATGCTGGAAGCGATGGCCGCGGGAACCGCCGTCGTCGCCAGCGACCTCCCCGGCCTGTCCGAGGCGGTGGCCGGTCGGGAACCCGCCGGGATCCTCGTCGAGCCGGGAAGCGTCTCCGCGCTGGCAACGGCCCTCGAGCGCGTGATCACCGAGGACGGCCTGTCCGGACGTATCGGGCGGGCGGCGGCCGCCCGAGCGGAGGCGTACTCCGTTGATGCGATCGGTAGGCGGTACATCGAATTGCTCCGGGCGGCCGCGGCAGCGCCGTCCTCCGGAGCCAGGGGGAGCAACTGATGAGCAAGAAGTCGCAGCTGACCGATCGCGTGGGGCGGCTGGTCGCCCATCGGCTGGTCGGGACGCGGCCGTGGTCGGATGCGGTGGTGGAAGGCATCGCCCGTTCCAGCACCGGCATGAAAGTCCTCGAGATCGGGAGCGGCCGGCAGGACATGGGGCACGAGGCCTACTCGCTGCGCCGCCTGTTCGGGGGATCGGACGAGTTCGTGCAGTCGGACGTCAACCCGGCCTTCGGGCACCGGGTCATCGACGTCACGGACATGGACATCGACCAGGAGTTCGACCTCATCCTCTGCATGTACGTCCTCGAGCACGTCTTCGACGTGGGTGCCGCAGTGGAGAGCATGCGTCGCGCCCTGCGTCCCGGGGGGCGGCTGGTGGTCGCCGTGCCGCACCTCTACCCGTACCACGACGAGCCGATCGACTTCTGGCGATTCACGGAGCATTCCCTCCGGCAGCTCTGCTCGGCGTTCTCCTCCGTCGAGGTCACACGCAAGGGCATTCGACGGTGGCCCAAGGCACTGCTGGTAGTCGCCACCAGGTGAGTGACGTCGCAGAGGGGGCCGCGAGGGAGCGATCCCGCGGACGAACGATCCTCCGTTCAGCTTTCGTGGTCGCGGTGGTCGTGGCCATCGGTGTGCTGCTCTGGCAGCAGCGCACGGTGGTGGCCTCTTCGCTGGCCGCGATCCCGCCGCTCTCCGTCGCCGTCAGCCTGCTCCTCGGCATCGTCGGTGCCGCGCTGCCCGGGTTGGTCTGGCGAGGGCTGCTGATCGATCAGGGGCATCCCACCCGGGCACTCGAGGGGCTGCGCGCCTTCTTCCTGGCGCAACTCGGCAAGTACCTCCCCGGCGGCGTCTGGTCGCTCGTGGCGCAGGTGAGCCTCGCGCGGGACATGAGGATCCCGGCGCGACAGGCGGCGGTGGCGACCTTCCTCACCATCGCGCTCAGCATCGTGTCGGCTCTGGTCCTGGCAGTGATCACCCTGCCGTTCGCTCTCCCCGGGCTGCTGGCGGCCTACGTGTGGGTGTTCCTGCTGGCCCCCGCCCTGCTGCTGCTGCTCCATCCGCGTGCTGTCGCCTGGTGGAGTGCGGCGGCCTTCCGGTTGCTCCGGCGGCCCGGGGCCGCCGTCCGCCTGTCCTGGGCCGTGCTCCTCAGGTCGTGCGCCCTCCTGGTGCTCTCGTGGCTGTTGCTGGGACTGCATCTCGCCGTCCTCGTGCGGCACGTCGCCGCGGCGGAGAACGGGGGCGCGGCAGAACATGTCCGGTTGCTGGCCATCGGCGTCTTCGCGCTCGCCTGGGTCGCAGGTTTTCTGGTCGTCGTCGCGCCGGCGGGGGCGGGAGTGCGGGAAGCTGCGCTCGTGCTCGGTTTCGCGGCGGTCCTGCCGGCGGGCGCGGTTCTCGTCGTGGCCGTGCTGTCCCGCGTGCTGCTGATCCTGGCCGACATCGTGCTCGCGGCAGTGGTCGGCCTCGCGGCGCGGGCCACCCGGACCGCTCCGGACGCCATGCACCGCCGTGGGCAGTCCTGAGATGCGCGGGGTGACGACCGGCTCGGGAAGCGCCCTCCGGGTGGCGGTGCTGCTCGAGCAGTGCCTGGCACCGGTGCCCGGTGGTACCGGTCGTTACGCCGCCGAGGTCGCGCGGGCACTGGTCCAGGAGGCGCCACCCACCGGGGAGGTCGGAACGTGGTCCGCGTGGCACGCCGACGTGAGCGCGGCGGCCCTCCGCGGCGTACCGGGACCGCGTCGGTTGCCGCTGCCCCGTCGCCCCATGGTGGCGGCATGGGAGCGGGGAGTGGGGCCGGCTCCCCGTCGTGCGGACGTGGTGCATGCGCCGACGCCGCTGTTCCCGCCCCGCCGGGGACGGCCTCTCGTGGTCACCGTCCACGACGCCGTGCCGTGGACCCATCCCGAGACGCTGACCCCGAGGGGCGTCCGCTGGCACCGGGCGATGATCGAGCGGGCTGCCCGCACCGCGGATGCCGTGGTCGTCCCCACCCGGACGGTTGCCGGGGAGCTGGCACGGTACGTGCCGCTGCGGCGTCCGCCGGTGGTCGTCGGCGAGGGGGTCAGCGCGGGCCTCGTGCCCCCCGCGGACGCCGAGCGGCGCGCCGCTGCCCTCGGCCTGCCCGACGGGGACTACGTGGTGACGCTCGCGACGGTCGAGCCGCGCAAGGGGCTCGACGTGCTGCTGCAGGCACTGGCGGCGGAGAGCGCACCAGACGTGCCCCTCCTCGTGGTGGGCCAGGCAGGATGGGGATCGGTCGACGTCGGAGCCGTCGCCGAGGAGTTGGGCATCGCTTCGCGTGTCCGGCTCCTGGGCCGGCTACCCGACGAGGACCTCGCGGTGGTCCTCGGTCGGGCGGCAGTCCTCGCCGCACCCAGCCGCGCGGAGGGCTTCGGACTGCCGGTGCTGGAGGCGATGGCCGCCGGGGTTCCGGTGGTCAGCTCGGACGCGCCGGCGCTCGTGGAAGTGGGCGGTGGTGCCACGGTGACCGTTCCGGTCGGCGACAGTGCCGCACTGGCCGACGCGCTGAGCGAGGTGCTGGGCTCCCCGACCCTCCGCGCCGAGGCGTCGGCGGCAGGACGGCGCCGCGCGGCCGACTTCAGCTGGGCCGACACCGCTCGGCGGTTGTGGGAGCTGTACAGCTCGTTGCGGTGACGCTCACGGCACGGGGGTGACCTCGTCGAGCAGGCCGAGGAGGTAGGCGCCGTACCCGCTCTTCTGCAACGGCTGGGCGAGCTCTCGCAGCTGGGCGTCGGTGATGAACCCGCGGCGCCAGGCGATCTCCTCGATGCAGCCGATCTTCCAGCCCTGCCTCTCCTCGACCACCTGCACGAACTCCGCCGCCTGCATCATCGAGACGTGGGTCCCGGTGTCCAGCCAGGCAGTTCCGCGCTCGAGCACCGTGACCGTGAGCTGGCCCCGACGGAGGTACTCGTCGTTGACCGCCGTGATCTCCAGCTCCCCGCGCGCACTCGGCTGGATCTTGGCGGCGATGTCGACGACCTGGTTGTCGTAGAAGTAGAGGCCCGGCACGGCGTAGGAACTCTTCGGCTGCGCCGGCTTCTCCTCGATGGAGATCACCCGGCCCGCGTCGTCGAACTCCACGACGCCGTAGTCGCTCGGGTTGGCCACGTGGTAGGCGAAGACGCGGCCACCGCTCGGCCGGGTGTTCGTCCGCAAGCTCTCGCCGAGGCCGGTGCCGTAGAAGATGTTGTCGCCGAGCACCAGCGCGACGGGCTGGTCGCCGATGAACTCCGCGCCGATGACGAATGCCTGCGCGAGCCCCTCCGGTCGTGGCTGGACGGCGTAGCTGATCTCGATGCCCAGGTCCGAACCGTCATCGAGGAGCCGCTGGAAACCGGCCTGGTCCTCGGGAGTGGTGATGATCAGGATCTCCCGGATACCCGCATTCATCAGCAAGGAGAGCGGGTAGTAGATCATCGGTTTGTCGTAGATCGGCATCAGCTGCTTGCTGATCGCCTTGGTGATCGGATAGAGCCGGGTGCCACTTCCGCCCGCAAGGATGATGCCGCGCATACCGGGAGGCTACCGACGGACCCAATGGTGCCACGGTCACCGGGGTGCGCAGCTGTCCCACGAGCGCCAGAGCGCGCCCGGCCGGCGGCTAGGATCGCCGGCGATGAACATGCGCTCGGCACGTGCGGGGACCGGCCTGGACAGCGACCCGGCGCTGGCCGATGTCGTCGTCATCGTGCGGGTGTTCAACGAGGCGACCGTCGTCGGGTCGGTCATCCGCGAGCTGCGCGACGCGGGGTTCGCCGTGATCGCCGTGGACGACGCCAGCACGGATGCGTCGGCGGCCGAGATCGACGCCGCAGGGGCCTTCCGGGTGAGCCATCCCGCCAACCTCGGCGCCGGGGGCGCCCTGCAGACCGGGCTCGAGGCGGCGCTGACCTTCACCGGCGCCGAGTTCATCGGGTGCTTCGACGCAGACGGCCAGCACCAGGTCAAGGACCTGATGGGCATGGTCGAGGTCATCCGCCAGGGCTACGACGTCGTCATCGGCTCCCGGTTCCTGGAGGGCGGGGACACCCAGATCCCCTGGCTGCGGCGCTGGTTGCTGAAGGCCGCCACCTCGCTGATGAACCGGCGCGGGGAGACTCGCCTCACCGACGCGCACAACGGACTGCGGATCATCAAGCGGTCCGTGGCGAGGGAGATCCGACTGACCTACTCGGGCATGGCCTACGCCTCTCAGCTGGAGCGCGCCCTGACCGGCTCCGACTACCGGGTCACCGAGTTCCCGGTGACGATCCTGTACACGGAGTACTCGCAGTCGAAGGGCCAGCCGCTGCTCAACAGCGTCAACATCCTCGCGGAGGTCGCGGCCCACCGCATCAGCCAGTGGAGTCGCAGGTGATCATCCAGTGGCTGCTGATCCCGGCGATCATCGTCGCAGTGCTCCTCGCGCTGCGCTCGCGGAACTCCCTGCGTGGCCAGGCGCGGCGCAAGATCGTCGCTGTCCTGACCCTCGTCGGGGGAGTCGTGGCCGTGGTGCAGCCCGACATCCTGCAGGTGATCGCCGACTTCGTCGGGATCGCCCGCGGCGCGGACCTGATCCTCTACGGCCTGGCCCTCGTGATCATCTACCTGGTCGGCAGTGTGAGCGTGCGGTTCCGTGAGCACGAAGCCAAGGTCGTCCTGCTGTCCAGGGCGCTGGCGATGTCCGACGCCGCCCGCCGGTTGCACGATCAGGAGACCGGCTTCGCCGGCACGGCCGCGCCGGTGGCGGTCGACCCCGCCGCGGTGGACCGGGACATCTGAGAGCGGCGCTCCCCGTCCGGCCCGGACCCGATCCCCGCGGACACGGCCGGACCCGCCGTCGCCAGCCGCCAGACGTACCAGCCGCCCGCCCCGATGACCGCCACGAAGACAGGGATGAGCACCCACGCCGTCGACGGCGGCTGCCAGCTCGCCGGGGTGATCCCCCAAAAGCCGTCGATGCCGTGCACGTTGCGGTTGAGCGCACCGACGAACGAGACGACGTGCACGCTCACCACCCCGGCGATGACGGCGGTCGCGTGCCCCGTCCCGGCCGGCGGGGCTGCCCGCACCTCCCGGTTGCCGTGGTGCGCGCCCGGGATCAGGCCGAGCAGGATGGGCACGCCGACGGCGATGGGAAGGGTGTAGCGCCCCTGCCACGCGAAGGCGCTCTCCCGGTAGCTCGTCACCTCCAGCACGACGGGCAGCACCAGGACGGCCACCGCGACCGCGACCAGCGCCATTCGCTGCAGCCGCCCCAGGAACGGCAGCGCGAGCGCGGCCAGCGCCCCCAGCGCCAGTGTCCAGACGACGACGGCCCAGCCCGGCGCCGGGCTGTCGAGCCAGCCGAAGTGCCCGACCATCTGCGCGAACTCGTCGTCGAGCTTGGCCACCGACCGGGCCAGCGCCTGCGGTGCCGAGAGATCGGCGAACGTGGTGACGTCCTGCTGTCCCAGGGCGTCCCGCAGCAGGATCCAGGCCAGCGTGGAGCCGGTGGTGAGCACGAGCACGGGAAGAGCCGTCAGGATCGCCCGCGACCGCAGCAGGCGGGGCACCGTCGTACGGGGGGAGAAGACGACCAGCAGCGTTCCCACGATGAGGGCCAGCCACAGCAGGGACAGCGGGCGGATCACCGTGAGCGTCGCGACAGCCGCGATGACGCGGCGCAGATGGGGGTTGGCCCAGGTCAGGTCCTCGCCGGGATGCTCCGCGAGCCGGCGGAGCAGCACACCTCCGGACGCCCAGAGGCAGATGGCCGCTGCGATCTCCGGGGCCTGAGGGTTCACCGCGCCGGCGAAGAAGAACAGCATCGGGGTCGTGGCGAGGGTGAACCCGAGCACCGGGAGCAGCCGGCGCGGCAGGCTCAGCACGCTGCAGAACCCCGAGGCCAGCAGGGCCCCCACGAGGGCGGCCGTGAGGCCGCGCATGAGGTAGACCGCCTGGGCGCCGTCGGTCACCAGGGTCGGCAGCCCGGCGTAGAAGTAGTACGCCGGTGGATATCTCCCCGCGGTGGTCGAGACCTCCGCCGATCCCGGTGCGCCGGTCAGCGCCGGTGAGCACGCCGGCGTCACGTTCGGCTGGAAGGCGTAGCACGCCGGTACCTCGTCGACGTTGGCCCAGCCGGCCGGCACGGTCACCTGCGTCTGGGGCCCCGACGTCTCCTCCCACACCTCGCCGCGCACGGCCCCGGCCGCGTACAGCGTGTGCGCGGGTTCGTCGGGAACTCCCATCACGGGTGTCGCGAGCGCCCAGAGGCTCCCCACAGCGGTGAAGAACAGCCAGGCCACCAGCCATCGGCGGAACTCGGGAGTGGCCGGGGAGCGGGCAGGCACGGTGGACTCCTCGAAGGGAGGGGGCGGTCGGGGAACACGGCGATCAGGCTCGGGACGCTGCGCGACGGGCCGGGTCGCGCCGATGCTCGCGCATCAGACTAGAGCGTGCGGGGTGCGGGTCGAGGTGACAGGCAGGGGCGTCGGCGGCGCCGTGGCGGGGCGGGAGCCTTGACCGATCGGCGCCGGGACGACGCCCAGGGCCGCGGCCGCAGGCGGTCCGGCGACGAGTGGCCCCGACCGGTGCTCCGTATCGTTGCCGCATGACGGTCGTGGCCCCGTGAGGGCGAGCGCAGGAGCCAGGGTGCTGGTCGACGCCACCGCCGTCCCCGCCAACCGCGGCGGGGTCGGTCGCTACGTCGACCAACTGCTGGCCGCCCTGCACGAGCTGGGAGCCGACCTGGCGGTGGCCTGCCAGAACAGCGACGTCGCCCACTACGGCACGCTGCTGCCCTCGGCGCAGGTGGTCGCCGCTCCGGCCGCCGCCGCCCGGCGTCCGGCGCGGCTTGCCTGGGAGCAGGTCGGTCTGGCCGGGCTCGCCGACCGTGTCGGTGCGCGCCTCATCCATTCGCCGCACTACACGATGCCGCTGAGGACCGCGCTCCCTGTGGTGACCACCTTGCACGACGCGACCTTCTTCACCCATCCCGACCTCCACCAGCCGGTCAAGCGGACGTTCTTCCGGTCGTGGACCAAGGTGTCCCTGCGTGCCGCAGCGCGTTGCATCGTGCCCTCCCGGGCGACGCTCGAGGAGCTGGTCCGGGTCGCAGGGGCCGTGCCCGGTCAGGTCGACGTCGCCCATCACGGCGTGGACCCCGCCACCTTCCACCTGCCCGCCGAGGCCGACGTCCGGCGGGCACGGGAGGAGCTCGGCCTGCGGGCCGGCAGCTATCTGGCATTCCTCGGGACGATCGAGCCGCGGAAGAACGTGCCGGCCCTCGTTGCCGGGTGGTGCCGGGCGGTGTCGGACCGGGCCGACCCGCCTGCGCTGGTCATCGCCGGTGCCCGGGGCTGGGACACGACGGTCGACCGTGCCGTCGCGGCGGTGCCCGACCACCTGGAGGTGCGGCTCCCCGGCTACCTGCCACTGGACCAGCTCGCCGGCTTCCTGGGCGGTGCGGAGCTGGTGGCCTACCCGAGCACGGCCGAAGGTTTCGGACTGCCGGTCCTGGAGGCGATGGCCTGCGGCGCGCCGGTGGTGACGACCACGTCGCTCGCCTTGCCGGAGATCGGCGGGGATGCGGTCGAGTACACGCAGCCCACCGTCGAGGGGATCGCCGGCACAGTGGGCGGCCTGCTCGACCGGCCGGCGCGCCGGGCCGAGCTGTCGGCCGCTGCACTGCGCCGGGCCGCCCGGTTCACCTGGGCTGCCTGCGCCGAGCAGCACCTGCGCACCTACGCCCACGCGCTCTCGTCCTGAACCCGGCGCTCCCGCCTGCCGCGGGGGGAGGTCGGTCGGCGCGGGACGTAGGGTCGGCGGCGTGCAGAGTGCCGGTACCGATGCGCCGCTCAGGGTCGTGGCGGTGACCTACTCGCCCGGGAACGCACTGTTCGGCTTCATCGAATCGCTCGCCGCGGCGACGACGCGGCCGGTCGAGATCGTCCTCGCCGACAACGGGTCGACCGACGGGGTGCCGGAACGAGCCGTCGCCCGGTACCGGCACGTCCGGCTGCTGCGCACCGGCGGGAACATCGGCTACGGCGCGGCGGCGAACGCGGGGCTGGCCGGTCTGACGTCCGGCTACGCGCTGGTGGCCAACCCCGACGTGCGGTTCGATCCCGGCTCGGTCGACGAACTGCTGCGTGTGGCGGCCCGCTGGCCCCGGGCGGCGACCGTGGGACCGGCGATCCGTACGCCGGAGGGACGGCTCTACCCGTCGGCCCGTGACCTGCCGCAGCTGTCCACCGGCGTCGGTCATGCCCTGCTCGGCTGGGCATGGCCGGGCAACCCCTGGACCGGCCGGTACCGGCGGGAGCGGGAGGTCGCACGGGAGCGGCCGGCCGGATGGCTGTCCGGCTCCTGCTTCCTGGTCGACCTGGAGGCGTTCTGGTCCGTCGGCGGCTTCGATCCCGGGTACTTCATGTACTTCGAGGACGTCGACCTCGCCGCGCGCCTCGGGCGGGCCGGCTGGTTGCAGGTGTACGCCCCGTCGGCCGTCATCGTCCACGAGGGTGGTCACGCCACCCGCAGGGACGCCCATCGGATGCAGCGGGCCCACCACACGAGTGCGTTGCGCTACCTGTCGCGGCAGTACCCCGGCCGCCGGAACGCCCCGCTGCGGGCGGCGCTGCGCGCGGGACTGGGCGCCCGGATGCTGGGCGCCTACGTCAGCGCCCGCGTCGCCGCGGGTGCCGCGCCCCGGGCCCGGACGGACGTGCTCGGCACGGGTGCGCACCCCGACGATCCGAAGGGCTGACATGCGTCACGCGGTGATCATGGCCGGCGGCTCCGGAACGCGGCTGTGGCCGGTCTCCCGTGCCGGCCGCCCCAAGCAGCTCCTCGACGTGGTGGACGACGGCGCCGCTGGAGCGCACAGCCTGCTGGCGGAGGCCTTCACCCGGCTCCGGGCGGTGCTGCCGACCGAGCGGATCTGGGTCTGCACCGCTGCTCGGTACGGCGAGCAGGTCCGCGCCGCCCTGCCGGAGCTGGGAGCCGACCGCCTGATCCTGGAACCGGTTGCGCGGGACACCGCCAACGCCGTCGGGCTCACCGCGGCGCTGGTGGCCGACGTCGACCCCGACGCGGAGCTGGCCGTCGTCAGCGCCGACCACGTGATCCGGCCCGTGGAACGGTTCGCCGCCGTCCTCGGGACCGCCTACGACGCCCTCGCCGCGCGGCCCCGCTCGCTGGTGACCCTCGGCATCACGCCCACCTCGCCGGCCACCGGCTTCGGCTACGTCCAGCGCGGCGCCCCCACCGAGGTGGCCGGCGTCGCCGAGGCCGCCTCCTTCCGCGAGAAGCCCGACCGCGCCACCGCCGAGGCGTACGTGGCGTCCGGTGAGTACCTCTGGAACTCCGGCATGTTCGTCTGGCGGGCGCGGACGGTCCTCGACGCCCTCGCCGATCACCTCCCCGAGTCCGCCGTGGGCCTGGGCCGCGTCGTCGCCGCCCCGGCCGGACCGGACCGTGACCGGATCCTCGCCGAGGTGTTCCCGACCTTGCCGAAGATCAGCGTCGACTACGCCGTCCTGGAGCCGGCCGCCGCCGAGCCCGGTCGGGTGCTGGTGGCCGACCTCGACGTCGACTGGCTCGACGTGGGCTCCTGGCCCGCCCTCGCCCACACCCTCGAGCGCGACGGCTCGGGCAACACCGTCCGCGGCCTCGCGGTCGTGGTCGACGGATCGGGCAACATCGTCTTCAGCGACGACCCCGAGCACCTGGTGGCCCTGGTAGGGGTCCGTGACAGCGTCGTCGTGCACACCCGCGACGTGACCATGGTCTGCCCGGTCCGCGACGCGGAGCGCGTCAAGCAGTTGCTCGCCGCGACCGAGGAGATCCACGGATCCCGCTACTCCTGAGCCGCGTGGGGCGGGCGCGTCGGCTGGGCACGTGTCGACCCGACGATCCTCGTCCGCGGCCGGCGGCCGCCGCAGCATGGCCCCATGACCAACGGGTTGGGTGCCAGCCGACGATCCGGGGAGGACGTCGCCGCCGGCGTCCCGCCGCGGCTGGCCGCTCTCGACGGACTCCGGGGCATCGCCGCCGTCGTCGTCGTGGTGCACCACGGCATGCTGACGTGGCCGGCTCTGGCCAACCAGTACAACGACCCGACCTTCACCTCGAAGACCTGGCTGCTGACCTTCTCGCCCCTCCACCTGGCGTGGGCCGGTTCGGAGGCCGTGGTCGTGTTCTTCGTCCTCAGCGGGATGGTGCTGGTCCTGCCGTACCTGTCCGGCCGGCGGAAGGGCAGCTGGGCCGGCTATTTCGTGCGACGCGCCTCCGGTTGTATCCGCCGGTGGCCGTGGCCGTCGTTCTCTCCGGCCTGATCGTCGCAGCCGTTCCTCGGACACCCGGCCCGGACACGAGTTGGTGGTTCGGGATGCACGACGTGCCGGTGACCGGGTGGGACCTGGCGCACGACGCCCTGCTCGTGGACGGCACCGGATGGATCAACAGCGTCCTGTGGTCACTGCGCTTCGAGGTGCTGTTCTCGATCCTGCTGCCGATCGTCGTGCTCGTCGCACGTCGGGTACCGCCGCGCCTGATCGTCACGGTTCCCGGCGCACTGGCGCTGGTCCTCGTCGGCCAGTTCAGCGACTCCCCGCCGGCTCGCTGGCTCCCGATCTTCCTGGTCGGCACGGCGCTCGCCGTGTCCCGTGCCGAGTTGCACCGTCTGGGCCAGCGCGTCCGACGATCGGCTCACCCCACGTTGGTCTGGTCCTTCCTGACCGTGGTCGCCGCGGGCCTGCTGCTCGCGGAGTGGGTGTTCCGTGGCCTCGCCGTGTCTCCTGCGACATGGCTGGTGATCGCCCCACCGATGGTGTCCCTGGGCGGCGCTCTGCTCTGCTTCGTCGTCCTGGGCTGTCCCGGCGTCAGCGGTGTCTTCTCCGGCCGGTTCCTGCAGTGGGCCGGTCGCATCTCGTTCTCGCTGTACCTCGTGCACGAGCCAGTCGTGGTCTCGGTGTCGGCCGTCGTCGGTCCGAGCGTGGCCGGTGTCGCCGTGACCGTGCTGGTCGGCGGTGCGCTGAGCGTGCTGCTGGCGGTTCTCTTCCACGAGTTCGTCGAGGGGCCCTGCCAGCGCTTCTCGCGACGCTGCGGCCGGTCCGTCGACCGCCGCGTCGTCCGGGACGGGGTGCCGGTTCCCGCGCCGCGGCCGGCGGTGCGGGAAGACCTCGAGATCACCCTCGTGGACCGGCGCCCCCGTCCGGCGGTCGACCACGGCAGCCTGCTCCCCAGCCGTTAACCTGCGGCGGTGAAGAGCTTCGACGTCGCCGCCGTTGTCACCGGAGGGGCCTCCGGGCTCGGGGAGGCCACCACCCGCGCGCTGGCCGCTCGGGGCGCGGCCGTGACCATCCTCGATCTGCAGGAGGACCGCGGGCAGGCGCTGGCCGCCGAGCTCGGCGGGCACACCACCTTCGTCCGCACCGACGTGACCGACGACGCCTCGGTGCAGGCCGCGGTCGCCGAGGCCACCGCCAAGGACCGCCCGCTGCGGATCGCGATCAACTGCGCCGGCATCGGCTGGGCGCAGCGCACGGTCGGCCGGAACGGGGAGCCGCACGACCTGGGCGCCTTCACCCGCACCGTCACCGTCAACCTGGTCGGCACCTTCAACGTGCTGCGCCTCGCGGCCGCGGCGATGGCGGCGACCGAGCCCGAGGAGGACGGCGAGCGTGGCGTGGTGGTCAACACCGCCTCGATCGCCGCCTACGACGGGCAGATCGGCCAGGTCGCCTACTCGGCGTCCAAGGGCGGCATCGTCGGCATGACGCTGCCGGCGGCCCGCGACCTCTCCACCGTCGGGGTCCGCGTCTGCACCATCGCCCCGGGCCTGGTGGACACGCCGCTGCTGGGCTCGCTCCCCGAGGAAGCGCGGGAGGCGCTGTCGCTGGGCATACCCTTCCCCAAACGGCTCGGACGTCCCGACGATTTCGCCCAGCTGGCCCTCGCCATCGTCGAGCACGGCTACCTCAACGGCGAGGTCATCCGGATGGACGGCGCGCTGCGCATGGCCCCCCGCTGATCTCTTCCCGGAGCACCTCCTGAACAGCACCACCACACCGGGCACCCTGGCCGTCGCCGACTACGCGACGGCCTGGGTGCCCGACTGGCCGCTGGACCTGGGCCGGTCGCTCGCCCCGCACTGGCGCGGCGCCGGCGACCCCGCGATGCAGACCGCCCCCGACGGCGTCTGGCGGACGACCAGCACCCCTGACGGCCCGGCCACGGTGCGGATCACCGTGTCGGGGGGCCGCGTGCAGATCTCCGCCTGGGGCCCGGGGGCCGAGTGGGCCGGGGCCGCCGTCCCCCGAGCTCTCGGGGCGGACGACCGTCCCGACGGCTTCGACCCCGGCGATCATCCGGTGATCGCGGAACTGCACCGCAGCAGCCGCTGGCTGCGGCTGGGCGGCACCGGCCGCACCTGGGACGCGCTCGTGCCCGCCGTCCTGGAGCAGAAGGTGACCGTCGCCGAGGCATACCGCGTGTGGCGGCAGCTGCTGCGGCTGGCGGGCGAGCCCGCCCCCGGCCCCGCGCCCGAAGGCATGCGGGTGGTGCCGTCGGCGCAGCGCGTCCTGGAGGTGACCGACTGGGAGTGGCACCGGTGCGGTCTGGACGGCGCCCGTCGCCGCGCCCTGCGCGCGGCGGCGACCGTGGCGCACCGACTGGAGCCCGACGAGGGCATCGACTCGGCGACGCTGCAGCGCCGGCTGTGCTCCATCCCCGGCATCGGGGTCTGGACGGCGGCCGAGGTGGTGCAGCGGGTCTACGGAGATCCCGACGCGGTCAGCGTGGGGGACTACCACCTCAAGAACATCGTCGGCTTCGCGCTGACCGGCCGCCGGACCACCGACGACGCCGGCATGCTGGCACTGCTCGAGCCATGGCGGGGCCACCGCCAGCGGGTGGTCCGGCTGATCCTGGCCGGCGGGTCGCGCCGCCCCCGGCGAGGGCCGCGGTTCGCCCCGACCGACTACCGCGCGATCTGACCGCTCATCCGCCGGCGCGCAGCTGCGCGTACCGCGCGGCGCACTGCTCCATCGTGGGCAGCAGTCCCTGCTCGCGGGCCTCGGCGAGAGTCGGTGCCGCCTGGTCCTTCGCCGAGAACTCGAAGTCCATGTCGCTCGGCCACGGCAGCCCGAGGTCGGGGTCCATCGGGTTGATCCCGAACTCGCGGCCGGGCGAGTAGCCGGAGGACACCAGGTAGGTGACCGAACTGTGGTCGGCGAGGGACACGAACGCGTGGCCGAGGCCCTCGGCGAGGTAGACGGCCCGCGGCTGCTCGCTGTCGAGCAGGACGGAGTCGTGCACCCCGAAGGTGGGAGAACCGACGCGGATGTCGACGACCACGTCGAGCACCTTGCCGGCCGGGCAGTACACGTACTTGGCCTGACCCGGCGGTACGAGCGCGAAGTGGACGCCCCGCAGCACGCCGCGGGCGGAGACGCTGTGGTTGGCCTGGGCGAGGGTGAGGCCGAAACCGGTGGCTCCGGCGAGCACGTCGGCGCGGTACCACTCGGTGAAACGCCCCCGCGAGTCACCGTGCGGCACGAGGTCGAGCGCGTAGCTGTCCGGGACGGCGAGTTCGCGGATCTCCATGCCTGGAACCTACCGAGAAGGCTCTTCCGGGTGCCCGACGAGGCTCAGTGGGACGTGCCCACCCAGAGCCGCCCGACGAGTGAGGTGCCACCGGCGGTGGCCACCGGCTCCCAGCGGGTGGCCCAGCCCTCGGCGTGCAGCTGGACCAGGGCGACGCCGACCAGGGCCCCGAGGTTGAGGGCGCTCGTGGTGGTCACCGCGTCGGGGAGGTGCACGTCGACGACGTCGTCGTCCTCGCCGCCGTGGCGGAGCACCACCGGGAACTCCGGCAGGGCGGCGCTGGCCACCCGGAACGCCGCCGCGGCGGCCGCCGCGCCGCCCGCGCGGGGGGCGAGGTCGGCGGCGGGCGCCCGGGAGCCCACGAGGTCGCGGGTCCCGTAGGGGAAGAGGTCGTCGGCGGGCAGGCGCACCAGCGGACGGGTGCCCTCGTCGGCGTCGCCGTCGGGGCGCTGCAGCGGCAGGCCGCGCACGACCGCCACCGGGACGCCGGCCAGCTTGCCCTTGACCAGGTCGGCCGCCGACGCCAGCTCGTCGACCACCGCCACCCGGGTGGTCTCCAGCCGGTTGCCGTGCGCGTCCACCGCGCCGCGGTGGTCGTCCAAGGCCGTGATCCCCGCGGAGCCGACCGCGACGTCGGTGAGGCCCTCCCGCCAGGTGCGCCCGAACGTGTCGCTGACGACCACGGCGACGTCCACGCCGGCCAGCTCCCGCAGCCGGGCGCGCAGCCGGCGGGCGGAGGCGTCGCCGTCCTCGGGGAGGAGGACGAGGGAGTCGGAGGCGACGTTGGAGGCGTCGATGCCGGCCGCGGCCACCACCCAACCCTGCGGGGTCTGCACGATCTTCAGCGGGCCCCGGCGGGCCACCGTGCGCACCGTCTCGCCGTCGATCGCCCGCTGGCGGGCGACCTCCCGGTCGGTGCCGGGCTCGATCCGCACCAGGCGGCCCTCGACCTTGGAGACCACCTTCGAGGTGACGACGACGACGTCGCCGTCGGCCAGCCAGGACGCGGTGGACGCCACGGCCGCGGCCAGGTCGTCACCGGGACCGAACTCGGGCAGCCCGGTGACGGGCAGGACGCTGATCCCGGCCGGGAGCTCAGGCACAGGCGTCGAGCGCGGTGCGGGCCATCGCGGTGGTGGCCTCGGGGGAGGACATGAGCAGCGGCACCCGTTGCACGTCCACCCCCGGGACGTCCGCCGCGTCGTCCTCGGCCACCAGCCAGGCGTCGAGCAGCCCGCCCTCGGCGCGGGGGCCGTAGTGCCGGCCGACGCCCTCGGCGCTGACCTCGATGCCGAGCACGGGCAGGCACCGGTCGGCCATGCCGCGCACGACCGCGCCGCCGACGATGGGGGAGACGCCCACGATCCGGGCGGGGGAGGCGAGCAGCGCGTCCCGCAGCCCGGGCACGCCCAGGATCGTCCCGATGGACACCACCGGGTTCGACGGTGCCAGCAGGACGGCGTCGGCCGCCGCGAACGCCTCGGTAACGCCGGGAGCGGGGCGGGCCTGCTCCACGCCGACCTGCACGAAGGCCGAGGGGTCGAGCCCGGCGCGGTGCCGCACCCACCACTCCTGGAAGTGGATGGCGCGCCGGCGGCCGTCCTCGGGATCGGTGACGACCACGTGGGTCTCGACACGCTCGTCGCTCATCGGCAGCACGGTGATCCCCGGCTGCCACCGGTCGGCCAGCGCGGCGGTGACGGCGGAGAGGGGGTAGCCGGCGTCGAGCATCCGGGTGCGGACCAGGTGCGTGGCCAGGTCGCGGTCGCCCAGGCCGAACCACGAGGGGTCGGCGCCGTAGGCGGCCAGCTCGTCCTTGACCGTCCAGCTCTCCCCGGCCCGGCCCCAGCCGCGCTCCTCGTCGATGCCGCCGCCGAGGGTGTAGACGACCGTGTCGAGGTCCGGGCAGATCCGCAGCCCGTGCAGCGTCACGTCGTCACCGGTGTTGACCACGGCCGTGATCTCCGCCTCGGGGGACGCCGCGCGCACCCCGCGCAGGAATCGAGCCCCTCCGGTCCCACCTGCGAGCACGACGATCTGCACGAAACGAATGGTGCCCGATGAGCAGTTGTCGACTGTTCGCCGGGCGTGTCGAGGGCGGCCACGAGATGTGACGAAGGCCCTGGTGCGCATGGGGCTGGTGTGGCGTGTCGCTTACACCGGGCAAAGTTGACGGGCGGGCAACGACACGCGTGTAATTCCCGCGGTGTCAACGAGTGCTGAACGGCCCGGGAACCTCCTGCCGGCCGAGCACCGGGACGAGAGCGAGAGGGGACGCACCGTCATGGCCGAGGTGTCGTGGTTGAGCGATTACGTGAACGGGTCCGAGCGGTCCGCGGACCGTCTGGGGGCCGTCACCGGCCACGGCATGGGGCAGGCCGTGGGCCAGGGCACGGGTCAGCCGTTCGTCGGCTTCCTGGGCTTCGGCCCCGAGGCCGAGACCCAGTCGTGGCAGGAGCGGGCGCTGTGCGCGGAGACCGACCCCGAGGCGTTCTTCCCCGAGAAGGGCGGCTCGACCCGCGAGGCGAAGAAGATCTGCACCGGGTGCGAGGTCAAGGCCGAGTGCCTGGAGTACGCGCTGGCCAACGACGAGCGCTTCGGGATCTGGGGCGGCCTGTCCGAGCGTGAGCGCCGCCGGCTGCGCCGTCGCGCCATCTGACGACCGACCCCCGCCTGCCGGGGGTCGATCCAGCAGCTGATTCTGTTCGGGGCTGTGCCCGCTCGTGCCGCCGCCGTCCGTGTCGTCCTCGGCCGCGCCCGGGTGGTCCGCGAGGTGCGGGCGGCCGATCCGCTGGCTGCCGCCCTCGGTGCGCCGGTCACCGCGCGCGCCCGGTGGCTCACCGCCGTCCTGGACGACGACGCGGCACGCCGCTCGCTCACCCGTCCCGCTGCCGTCGTGGTGGACGGGGAGCCCGGCGGCCCGCCGCGGGCGGCGGCCTTCCTGGCGCTGCGCCGCCGGGGACCGGTCGTCGTCGCACTCCTCGGCCAGCACTCCCGACCCCTCCCGGGTGGCCGGCCCACCGCCCGGCTCCTCGCGCAGGACGACGCGGCCGCCGGGCAGCTGGCCACCGGGATGCTCGACCCGCTGAACTCCCTGCGCGGTCTCCGGTCGCTGCGGCTGCCCGACCTCCTCGCGCTCACCGCGCCGGCGCGTGGGTGGCCGCGCTGACCGGTCCCTGGCCCGGGAGTCTGCGCCGGGGGCTCCCGGTGCCTCCCGGCGGCGGCGGTCGCGTCGAATGGTCGATCGCGTTCGGTTACCGTCGAGCCACACAGGACATCCGCGGGACGGCGGGTGCCGCTCGGGGCGTCGCCTCGGGGGGATGCGACGACGGAGAGGTCAGCAGACGATGCGCATGCTCGTCACCGGGGGCGCGGGCTTCATCGGCGCCAACTTCGTGCACTACACGGTTCGGAAACACCCCGAGCACCAGATCACCGTGCTCGACGCGCTGACGTACGCGGGCAACGAGGCGTCGCTGGCGCCGGTGCGCGACCGCATCGAATTCGTGCACGGCTCGGTGGCCGACGCCGAGCTGGTCGACCGGCTGGTCAGTGGCTGCGACGTCGTCGTCCACTTCGCCGCGGAGAGCCACAACGACAACTCGTTGCGGGACCCGTCGCCGTTCCTCACAACCAACATCGTCGGCACGTTCACGCTGCTGGAGGCGGTGCGCGCGCACGGCGTCCGCTACCACCACATCTCCACCGACGAGGTGTACGGCGACCTGGAGCTCGACGACCCGGCGAAGTTCACCCCCGAGACGCCGTACAACCCGTCCAGCCCCTACTCCTCGACCAAGGCGGGCTCGGACCTGCTGGTGCGCGCGTGGGTGCGCTCCTTCGGCATCCACGCCACCATCTCCAACTGCTCGAACAACTACGGGCCCTACCAGCACGTCGAGAAGTTCATCCCGCGGCAGATCACCAACGTGCTCTCCGGGCTGCGCCCCAAGCTCTACGGCAAGGGGGAGAACGTGCGCGACTGGATCCACGTCGACGACCACAACTCCGCCGTGTACGCCATCCTCGACCGCGGCCGCTCCGGCGAGACCTACCTGATCGGCGCGGACGGCGAGAAGAACAACCGCGAGGTGCTCGAGCTGATCCTCGAGCTCACCGGCCGGCCGGCGGATGCCTTCGACCCGGTCACAGACCGGGCCGGGCACGACCTGCGCTACGCCATCGACGCCACCAAGCTGCGCACCGAGCTCGGCTGGACGCCGAAGTACACCGACTTCCGCGACGGCCTGGCCGCCACCATCGACTGGTACCGCGAGAACGAGGGCTGGTGGCGGCCGCAGAAGGAAGAGGTCGAGGCCGCCTACGCCGCCTGCGGGCAGTGAACGCCGTCATCCTCGGCGCGGGCGGGCAGCTCGGCCGGGCCCTGCAGAAGGAGTTCCCCGGCGCGGTCGCCCTCGACCGGGCCGCGCTCGACGTCACCGACGCCGCCGCCGTCCGCGCGTACGACTGGTCCGGGGTGGACGTCGTCCTCAACGCCGCCGCCTGGACCGCCGTGGACGCGGCCGAGGACCCGGCCAACCTGGCGGCCGTCCGCGCCGCCAATGTCGACGCTGTCGGCCACCTGGCCGCCGCGGCGGACGCTCACGGCGCGGCCCTCGTGCACATCTCCAGCGAGTACGTCTTCGACGGGCGGCACGACGGCGCGATCCCGGAGAACGTGCCGCCGTCGCCGTTGAGCGTCTACGGGCGCAGCAAGGCCGACGGCGACGCCCGTGCCACCGCGATCGAGCGGCACTGGCTGGTGCGCACCACCTGGGTGGTGGGCGAGGGCGGCAACTTCGTGCGCACCATGGCGTCCCTGGCCGACCGTGGGATCAGCCCCTCGGTGGTCGACGACCAGATCGGCCGGCTCACCCTTACCGCAGACCTCGCCGCCGGCATCCGGCATCTCGTGGAGACCGGGGCGCCCTACGGCACCTACAACCTCACCGGCGACGGCGAGGCCGGCTCCTGGGCCGACGTCGCCGAGCTGGTCTTCACCGCCCGTGGCCGTGCCGCCGCCGACGTGACCTCGGTGAGCACGGCCGAGTACTTCGCCGGGAAGACCGGTATCGCACCCCGGCCGCTCAACAGCGTCCTCGACCTGACCCGCATCCGGGCGGCCGGATTCGGGCCGCGCGACTGGCGGAAGGCCCTCGCGGCGTATCTCGGCGATCACAGCTGACCCGGCGGCGCCCCCACAGACGCAGGTACGGATCAGTCCGCCGGGCGGAGCGTGCTGCGGCCGGTCACGACCGGCGCGGTGCCCGTGCCGATCCGCAGCTCGCCGACGGCCTGCCGCGTGCCGTCTCCCGTTGGCTCTCCGCGGGGGGCGACGGTCAGCTCCAGCTCGTAGACCCGCCCCGTCGGCTCGGGTGGTGAGCCGGCCAGGCGGGTGACGGTGGCCACCTGCCCACGCACCGTGAGCCGGTCGCCGCGCCGCTCCACCCGGAGGTCCGACTGCCCCAGCGTGGCGTGCTCGACCAACGCGGCCGCACACCCCGCGGCCACCGGGTCGGGCGGGGGTGTGGCCGTCAGGCAGTTGTACGTGGGCAGGCGAAGCTCCAGGCCGGCCCTGCCGCCCTCGGACCGGAGCCGCACCTCTGGATAGGTGGCGGTGATCCCCACCGCCCGTGGCTCGAGCACCAACCCGTCGATCACCAGGTCCCCGACCACGGTCGAGCCCTCCCCGTCGCCCCGGGTCGGGACCTCGTCGGGGGCCTCGGCGATGCGGGGCGGCACGCGGTCAGTGGTGCGGGTGCCGGCTACGACGGCGGCGGTGGTCCCGACCACGGTCAGGGCAGCGAAGCACATCGCAGCCAGCGGCAGCAGTACCCGTCCGGGGCCACGTCCGGACGCCGGGGCCGGCGGTGGCGGCGGGGGTGGCGGCAGGGCCAGCGTCGCCCACCCGGTGGGTTCCGGCTCCCCGGGCCGGGAACCCGGCGGGTGCTCGAGGAAGTCGGCCAGGTCGTCCACCGGGGCGGGCGCGGCTCGGATGGGCGTGGCCGGTGGCCGGTGGCCGGTGCGGCCGGGCCGGCGGAGGAGAGCCACCACCCCGATCACCACGGCGCCCGCCGCCAGGACGCCGAGCACCACGCCGAGAACGAGCCAGGCGGCGGCAGGGGGGACGTCCATCCCGCCCAGCATCCCAGCCGGGCCGGGTCACCCCGTCGGGTCGATCTCCTCCGGGTCGCGCCCCAGCAGGGTGGCCACCTGGTCGACGACCACGTCGCGCACCAGGTCGGCGAGGTCCTCCCGGTCGTGAGCGCGCAACTCCAGCGGCCGGCGGTAGACGATGATCCGGGGCGGTACGTCCTGGCCCTGCTCCCGCCGGGCCGGCATCAGACGGGCCAGCGGGACGCCCGCGTCGTCGAGGACGTCGGAGTCCAGTTCCGCCTCCTCCTCGTCCGTGTGCTCCACCCACGGCACGTCCTCGACGGCGAACTCGACGCCGGCCAGCTCCCGCTCCCAGCGACTCTCCAGGTCCTCGACGGCGTCCAGGACCAGGTCGTCGAACTGTTCGGCACGGCTGCGCGAGAGAGGCACCTGCACGGGCACGAGGGGTCCCCGCAGGCCGCGGCCGTGGCGGTCGCGGCGGGAGCGGGTGCGGCGGCGGGAAAAGGTGCTCATGACCCGTCGAAGAGTACGGCGAGGTACGACACGCCGGGCTCCCGAGCGGCTCGCCGGGTCATGTCCGGCGCCACGCCGCGACGGTCCGCATGTCCGGTCGACCGGTGACGATGCCCACGGGGTCATCGTGCAGGATGGTGCGTCGGGGTGGGATTTCCGGTGTGCCTGCTGTCGCGTACCGCCGGGC
Organism: Blastococcus capsensis; assembly: GCF_030165005.1. GTDB lineage: Bacteria > Actinomycetota > Actinomycetes > Mycobacteriales > Geodermatophilaceae > Blastococcus > Blastococcus capsensis. Next base: position 57,816 of record NZ_JASNNW010000006.1, on the reverse strand, counting down.
CGGATTACTGTGCCTTGCGTGAGGATCCGGTGGTGAGGCAGTCACGTCGCTGTTCGCGCAGCGGCTGCGCGCAACCGGCAGCGGCGACTTTGACCTACGTGTACGCGGAGTCGACGGCCGTTGTCGGCCCGTTGGCGACGTCCTCGGAGCCGCACAGCTACGACCTGTGCGAGTTCCACGCCGAGCGGCTGACCGTGCCGCGCGGCTGGGAGGTCGTCCGCCACGAGATCGACCTGGACGACGCCGGGCCGACCGGCGACGACCTGCTGGCCCTGGCCGACGCCGTCCGCGAGGCGGCCCGCCCCGAGCCGCCGCGGGCCCCGGCCGACGACGGCAGCGGGATCCGCCGCGGCCACCTCCGGGTGCTGCCCGACCTCCCCTAGCTGCACTGCCCGGCCGCGTCCAGAGGCTCGCCGAGCGTGCGAGGCGTGAGGAGGACGGGTCCTTATAGGGTCGTCCGCATGCGCGACCTGTCCTCGCTGATCAAGGCCTACGACGTCCGCGGTGTCGTCCCCGACCAGTGGGACGAGGACGTCGCACGGGCCATCGGTGCGGCGTTCGCGGAGTTCGTCCTCGCCGACGGCGGGAGGACCACCGTGGTGACCGCCCACGACATGCGGGAGTCCTCCGTCCCGCTCTCCCGCGCCTTCGCCGAGGGTGTCATCGCCCGTGGCGTCGACGTGGTGGAGGCCGGCCTCGGCTCCACCGACCTGCTCTACTTCGCGGCCGGCTCGCTCGGCGTCCCGGGCGCGATGTTCACCGCGAGCCACAACCCGGCCCGGTACAACGGCATCAAGCTGTGCCGTGCCGGGGCCGCCCCGATCGGGCAGGACTCCGGCCTGGTCACCATCCGGGAGTGGGCCGAGCGCGACTCCTACGAGCGGGTCCCGGACCGCGTGGGCACCGTCAGCGCACGGGACGTGCTGGCCGGGTACGCCGCGCACCTGCGCTCGCTGGTCGACCTGACGACGATCCGCCCGCTGAAGGTGGTGGTCGACGCCGGCAACGGCATGGGCGGGCACACCGTGCCCGTGGTCCTCGCCGGGCTGCCGCTGGAGATCGTGCCGCTGTACTTCGAGCTGGACGGCTCCTTCCCGAACCACGAGGCGAACCCGCTGGATCCGGCCAACCTGGTCGACCTGCAGCGGGCGGTCGTGGCCCACGGTGCCGACATCGGTCTGGCGTTCGACGGCGACGCCGACCGGGTCTTCGTGGTGGACGAGCGCGGCGAGCCCGTCAGCCCGTCGGCGATCACCGGGCTGGTCGCGGTCCGGGAGCTGGCCAAGGGCCGCGGGACGACGATCATCCACAACCTGATCACCTCCCGCGCCGTCCCGGAGATCGTCCGCGAGCACGGCGGGCAGCCGGTGCGCACGCGGGTGGGCCACTCCTTCATCAAGGCAGAGATGGCCCGTACCGACGCGGTGTTCGGCGGCGAGCACTCGGCGCACTACTACTTCCGCGATTTCTGGCGGGCCGACACGGGCATGCTCGCAGCCATGCACGTCCTCGCCGCGCTCGGTGAGCAGGGTCGGCCGCTGTCCGAGCTGACCGCGGCGTACTCGCGGTACGCGGCGTCGGGTGAGATCAACTCCACGGTGGCCGACGCGCCTGGCCGGGTGGCCGGGGTGCGCGAGATCTTCGAGGAGGAAGGCGCGACGGTGGACGAGCTCGACGGGCTCACGGTCGAGCTCCCCGACGGCGCGTGGTTCAACCTGCGCGCCAGCAACACCGAGCCGCTGCTGCGGCTGAACGTGGAGGCGCCGGACGAGGCGCGGATGATCGAGCTGCGCGACCGGGTACTGACGACGGTGCGCACGGAACAGGAGCAGAGATGACCGGAACCCAGGGCACGTCCGCCGGCGGTCCACTGGGGCTGGACCCGGACCTGCTGTCCATCCTCGCCTGCCCGGACACCCACCACACCCCGCTCACGGTGGACGAGGCGGCCGGCGAGCTGGTCTGCGCCACGTGCGAGCGGGCCTTCCCCGTGCGCGACGGCATCCCGGTGCTGCTCCTCGACGAGGCGCGGCACCGCACGTCATGAGCTCCGTCGAGCTCGCCGAGGAGGTCCTCGACGACCTCGAGCTGCTGCGCGCGCGGGACCCCCGCGGCCTGCTGCCGGCGGTGGCCGGCTCCGGCGCGCAGGTCCGGGAGACGGCACGGCTGACCGAGGAGGCCGGGCTCGGCCGGGTCACCGAGGGGGGCCGCCCGCGGGGCCTGGTGATCGTGGCCCGGCGGGAGGGCGCGGTCGCCGGGTCGGTGCTGCGGGCCCTGCTGGGTCCCTCCAGCCCGGTCACCGTCGAGGTCGTGCCCGGACCGGCGCTGCCGGTGTGGACGGGGCCGGGCGACATCGCGGTGGTCGCCACCCGCACCGGTGCCGGTGCGTACGCCGTGGGCCCGGCCTACGAGGCCGCCCGCCGGGGTGTCTCCCTCGTCGGCATCGGAGCCGACGACGCGCCGCTGCGCGCGGCGTGCTCCACCGCCCGGGCGCCCTACGTCGCTCTGCCACGCAACCGGGTGCAGCACACCACGCTCTGGTCGCTGCTCACCCCCATGCTGCAGCTGGCCACCGGCCTCGGGCTGCTCCCGGCCGGGGTGGCCGACACCGACACGGTCGCCGCGGCGCTCGACGAGGTGGCGGAGGAGTGCGGGCCGGCGCGCGAGTCGTTCGTCAACCCGGCCAAGACGCTGGCCCTCGAGCTGCTCGACGCGCTCCCGGTCATCGCCGCCGAAGGACCGCTGGCCGGGGCGGCCGCGATCCGCGTCGCCGACCAGCTGGCCACGCTCGCCGGTCTGCCGGCGACGGGCTTCCGGCTGCCGGACCAGCGGGTGGCGGCGTGCGCCGTGCTGGGCGGCCCGCTCGCCCCTCGTGACGCCGGTGACTTCTTCCGGGACCGCGCCGACGACGAGGGCCGCCGGCTCCGGCTGCTCACCATCCGGGACAGCGACGCCGGGGGGCACGACGGCGCCGGGGAACGGGAGCCCCGTTCGGCGGCGGAGGCGATGCAGCAGGTGCTGCGGACCGCTGCCACGCACGACATCCCGGTCAGCGGGCTGGCCGAGCACGGCGACCCGGAGCGGTACACCCGGCTGCCGCGGCTGGCCCGGCAACTGGCCGTCGCCGACTTCGGTGCCGTCTACCTGGCGCTGGCTCTCGACCACGAGCGGGCACTCGGGTCGTGACCTGGCCGTGCGCGCCGCCGACGTGGCCGATGGGGACAGCGCCGAGGGGGACAGTGGGGGGCATGAGCGGTACGGAACTGTCACCGGAGCGGCGGCGGGCGGACCGCGCGCGGCTGGCCGACGGCGTCGTCGACGTCCTGGTGATCGGGGGCGGGGTGACCGGCGCCGGCGCGGCGCTCGATGCCGCCAGCCGCGGGCTGTCGGTGGGGCTGGTGGAGGCACGGGACTGGGCCGCCGGCACCTCCAGCCGGTCGAGCAAGCTCATCCACGGCGGGCTGCGCTACCTGGAGCAGATGGCGTTCCCGCTGGTGCGCGAGGCGCTCAAGGAGCGGGCCCGGCTCGTGGGCACCATCGCCCCGCACCTGGTGCGGCCGCTGCCGTTCCTCCTCCCACTGACCGCGCCGGTCTGGCAGCGGGTCTACTACGGGGCGGGCGTCGCTCTCTACGACGCGCTGGGCGCGGCGTTCACCCGCGACCGGACGATGGGCGGGCGGGCGACGGGTGGGCGGGCGATGCCACGGCACCGCCACCTCTCCCGCCGGGCGACGCTGCGGGCGTTCCCCGCCCTGCGGCGCGACGTCGTGCGCGGGGCGATCCGCTACTGGGACGCGCAGGTCGACGACGCCCGGCACACCCTGGCCTTGGTGCGCACGGCCGCCGGGTACGGGGCGGCCGTGCTCTCCAGCGCCCGGGTCGTCGGCCTGCTGCAGGACGCGGGCGCGGGTGCTGACGGCATCGGCGGGGTGGGCGGGGGCAGCAAGGCCGCGGTGGTGGGCGTGCGGGTGGCCGACCTCACCGACGGTTCCTCGTTCACCGTGCGCGCCCGGAGCGTCATCGCCGCCACCGGGGTGTGGAGCGACGACGTGGGGGAGATGCTCGGCACCTCGGCGCCGAGCCTGAAGGTGCGGGCCTCCAAGGGCGTGCACCTGGTGGTACCGCGCGCGGCCATCGATGGCGGCGACCTCGGTCCGAACGGGCTGATCGTGCGAACGCCCACCAGCGTGCTGTTCGTCATCCCGTGGCGCGAGCAGTGGATCGTCGGCACCACCGACACCCCCTGGCGGCTGGACCGCGACCACCCCGCCGCCAGCAGCGCCGACATCTCCTACCTGCTCGACCAGGTCAACCGGGTGCTCACCCGCCCGCTGTCGGCCGACGACGTCGTCGGGGTGTATGCCGGGTTGCGGCCGCTGCTGGCCGGCGAGTCCGACGACACCAGCCGGCTGTCCCGCGAGCACGCCGTGGTCACCCCGGTACCGGGGCTGGTGCTGGTGGCCGGCGGCAAGTACACGACCTACCGGGTCATGGCCGCCGACGCCGTCGACGCGGCCGTGGCGGGCCTGCCGGGAGCGCCCCGGTCGCGCACCGCCGAGCTACCGCTCGTCGGGGCCCGCGGCTGGGCGGCGGTCCGGGATCGCGCGGCCGACCTGTCCGGCGAGCACGGCGTCCCTGAGGACACCGTGGTGCGGCTCCTGCAGCGCCACGGCGACCAGATCGGTGCCGTCCTGGACCTGGCGCGGGCCGACCCGGCGCTCGGCCGTCCGCTGACCGGCGCCCCGGGTTACCTCGCCGCCGAGGTGGTGCACGCGGTCACCGCCGAGGGCGCCCTCCACATCGACGACGTACTGACCCGGCGCACCCGCGTCTCCATCGAGACGCCGCACCGCGGGGTGGACTCGGCGCCCGAGGTGGCCGCCCTCATGGCCGGGGTCCTCGGCTGGGACGACGAGCGCACCGCCCGAGAAGTCACCCACTACACGGCACGCGTGGCAGCCGAGCGGGAGTCGCAGCGGATGCCCGACGACCACACCGCCGACGCCGCCCGGCTCGGCGCGCCGGACGTGCGTGCCGCAGTGTGACGGTCCGTCGGGGTGACCGCCGGACGGGCATTCGTCCCGGACGTGGACCCCGCGCACGTAATGTGCGCAGGCGATGTGGCAGCTGACCAACGGTGTGCGCTTCTACCCATGGGGTAGCCGGACCGTCATCCCCGAACTCCTGGGTGAAGCCGTGCCCGCCGACCGGCCGCACGCGGAGCTCTGGGTGGGGGCGCACCCCGACGAGTCCAGTGTCCTGGCCGACGGCCGCCCGCTGGACAAGGCGATCGCCGCCGACCCCGAGGCACTGCTGAGCGCTGCCGTCGCCGAGCGGTTCGGCGCCCGGCTGCCGTTCTTGATGAAGGTCCTCGCCGCCGACACCCCGCTGTCGCTGCAGGCGCACCCGACCACCGAGCAGGCCGAGGCCGGCTTCGCCGCCGAGGAAGCGGCCGGCATCCCGCACGACGACCCGACGCGCACGTTCAAGGACCCCTTCCACAAGCCGGAGCTCCTGCTCGCCCTCACCACCTTCGAGGCGCTGTGCGGGTTCCGGCCGGTGGAGGAGTCGCTGCACTGCCTCGCCAAGCTGCAGGTCCCCGAGCTGAAGCCGACCATCGCCGCGCTGGCCCGCGGAGGGTTGCGGGCGGCCATCCCGCAGCTGCTGGCCCTTCCCGGTGAGCGGCGCACCGAGCTGGTGTCCGCCGTGGCCAGCGCCGCGGCGCGGTTCGTCGCGGCGCACGACCCGGAGTTCATCAACACCTACCGGTGGGCCGCGGCGCTCGCGGAGACCTATCCCGGTGATCCCGGCGTGGTCATCTCGCTGATGTGCAACCACCTGAAGCTGGCGCCCGGTGAGGCGGTGTTCCTCCCCGCGGGGAACCTGCACGCCTACCTGTCGGGTGCCGGCGTCGAGGTGATGGCCAGCTCCGACAACGTGCTGCGGGGCGGGCTGACCGCCAAGCACGTCGACCTCGCGGCGCTGATCGAGGTGCTGGACTTCACCGATGGCAGGGTCCCGGTCATCCACCCGGTGCTCGGTCCCGGGGGGTTGCGCTACCCCGTCCCGGTCCAGGACTTCGACCTCACCCGGGTCCACCTCGACGAGCAGTCGGGCGTCCTCACCACCCGCGGCCCGCAGCTGCTGTTCTGCACCGAGGGAGCCGCCGTGCTCGCCTCGGCCGACGGCGAGCTGACGCTGGCGAAGGGCCGAGCGGCGTTCATCCCCGCCGGCGCCCCGGTCAGCGCGCACGGCCCCGCCGTCCTCTACCGGGCCACGACCAACCTGGCCTGAACCCTCCGGAGCGGAGCGGGATGCGTGTCGCACACCGGGCGGGGGGCGGTGGCGGCCTACCTTTCGAGGCGCTGTCGTCTCGTCCGGGGGAACTGTCGTGACTCGTACTGCCCGTCCACGTCGCGCCGTCCCCGGCGTGGTCGCCGCTTTCCTGGCGTTCGCCCTGCTGGGGGGCTGCGCCGAGACGGCGCCGGAGACGGAGTCGTCGTCCCGGGAGACCGAGTCCTCGTCCCGCGAGGCCGAGCCCTCGCTCAGCCACGCGGAGCTCGAGGCCGCCGCAGCGGCGGCCGACGCCGCGTTGGCCGAGAAGGAGACCGCCGAGAAGGCGGTCGAGACAGACCGGATCGCCGAGGCCGCCGGGGTGCTGAACCCGACGAGCACCGACGCCGTGGTCGGTGCCGCGGCGCCGACCTCGGCCCTGGCCGCGCTGGCGGCACTGGAGGTCAAGGGCCGCGCCTCACGCACCGGCTACGACCGGGACCTGTTCGGCTCCGGCTGGGTGGACACCGACCGCAACGGCTGCGACACCCGCAACGACATGCTCGCCCGCGACCTGGACGGGGAGACCTTCAAGCCCGGGACGCGCGACTGCGTCGTCCTCACGGGCACGCTCGCCGACCCCTACTCCGGCCGCACCATCCCCTTCCAGCGCGGCCAGGGCACCAGCGACGACGTGCAGATCGACCACGTGGTGGCGCTCTCCGACGCGTGGCAGAAGGGCGCTCAGCAGTGGGACGCCACGAGACGGACGGCGTTCGCCAACGACCCGCTGAACCTGCTCGCCGTCGACGGCCCGCTCAACATGCAGAAGGGCGACGGGGACGCTGCCACCTGGCTGCCTCCGGTGCGCGGTTACCGCTGTGCGTACGTGGCCCGGCAGGTGGCGGTGAAGGTGCGTTACGGCGCCTGGGTCACCCAGGCAGAGAAGAACACGATGGCCACGGTGCTGAGCACCTGCCCGACCGAGCCGCTGCCCGGTGGCGTGGTGGCCACCCTGCCCGAGCGTGCACCCGCCCCAGCTCCGGCGCCCGCGCAGGCTCCCGCCTCCGCACCGGAGCCCGATCCTGCTCCGGCCCCCGCTCCGGCCCCCGCTCCGGCACCCGCGCCGAGCGCCTCGTACGCCAACTGCACCGAGGTCAAGGCCGCGGGAGCGGCGCCGATCCGGGCGGGTGACCCGGGGTGGCAGCAGAAGTTCGACCGGGACGGCGACGGGGTCGGCTGCGAGTCCTGACGCACCCGGGTGGCCACCGGGCGAGGCGGTTGCGGCCGCCCCTACCCTGGAGGACGGCACGAGCCCCGCCGAAGCCTCGGCATGCTCGCTCTCCCCGGCGTCGGGGATCGAAGCGACCCTGCATCCGACTGCATCGCCCGGCCAGCGCGCCGGGCACCACCTGGAGCTTTCATGACCGCCAGCACTGGCACCCGCACGCTGACCACCCCGACCGGCGAGGCCGACTTCAAGGTCGCCGACCTCTCCCTCGCGCCGTTCGGCCGCAAGGAGATCCAGCTCGCCGAGCACGAGATGCCCGGCCTCATGGCGCTGCGCGCCGAGTACGGCGACCAGCAGCCGCTGGCCGGCGCCCGCATCGCCGGCTCCCTGCACATGACCGTGCAGACCGCCGTCCTCATCGAGACCCTCACGGCCCTCGGCGCCGACGTGCGCTGGGTCAGCTGCAACATCTTCTCCACCCAGGACCACGCCGCCGCGGCGATCGTCGTCGGCGAGGGCACCCCCGAAGACCCCGCCGGCGTCCCGGTCTTCGCCTGGAAGGGCGAGACGCTGCCCGAGTACTGGTGGTGCACCCAGCGGCTGTTCGAGTTCCGCGACGAGTCCGGCGAGATCATCGGCCCGAACATGCTGCTCGACGACGGCGGCGACGCCACGCTGCTGATCCACCTCGGCACCCGCTTCGAGGCCGACGGCGTCGTCCCCGACACCACCGAGGCCGACTCCGAGGAGTACGGCGTCATCCTCGAGACCCTCCGCGGCACGCTCGCCGAGGACGGCGGTCACTGGACCCGCATCGGCCAGGGCATCGCGGGCGTCACCGAGGAGACCACCACCGGCGTCATGCGGCTCTACGAGCTGGCGCGCGACGAGCGACTGCTGTTCCCGGCGATCAACGTCAACGACTCGGTGACCAAGAGCAAGTTCGACAACCTCTACGGCTGCCGGCACTCGCTCATCGACGGCATCAACCGGGCCACCGACGTGATGATCGGCGGCAAGGTCGCGGTCGTCTGCGGCTACGGCGACGTCGGCAAGGGCTGCGCGGAGTCCCTGCGCGGCCAGGGTGCCCGGGTCATCGTCACCGAGATCGACCCGATCAACGCCCTGCAGGCGGCGATGCACGGCTACGAGGTGACCACCCTCGACGAGGTCATCGGCAAGGCCGACATCATCATCACGGCCACCGGCAACAAGGACATCATCAGCGCCGACCAGCTGGGCCGGACCAAGCACCAGGCGATCATCGGCAACATCGGGCACTTCGACAACGAGATCGACGTCGCCGGTCTGACCCGCACCCCCGGCATCACCCGGACGACGATCAAGCCGCAGGTCGACGAGTGGCGGTTCGCCGACGGCCACACGATCATCCTGCTCTCCGAGGGCCGGCTGCTGAACCTGGGCAACGCCACGGGACACCCCAGCTTCGTCATGAGCGCCTCGTTCGCCAACCAGGTGCTCGCGCAGATCGAGCTGTGGACCAATCGCGCCGCCTACGAGGGCCTGACCCCCGGCGTCACCGTGCTGCCGAAGAAGCTCGACGAGCACGTGGCGCGGCTGCACCTCGACGCCCTGGGCGTGAAGCTCACCGAGCTCACCAAGGTGCAGGCCGACTACATCGGCGTCCCGGTCGAGGGCCCGTACAAGAGCGACCACTACCGCTACTAATCCCCCCGCTCCTCCTTCGGCATAGGAGGCTTTACCTACGTCTGCGGGGGTCAGAACGTAGGTAAAGCTTCCTATGCCCGGGATCGCGCGGGAGAGGCGGAGGCCGGTGCGCCGACATCTCACCCGGGCGGGTGGGACACCTTCTTGCCTGTTCAGCGCAGAATGGTCGCCGTGCCACCCACCGCGCCCCAGAACGGACCCTCCCGCGGCCGCGTCCTGGTCGTCGACGACGACGCCGCCCTCGCCGAGATGCTCGGCATCGTGCTGCGGCGCGAGGGATACGAGCCGGCCTTCGTCTCCGACGGCAACCGCGCCGTCGGGGTCTTCCAGCAGACCCGGCCCGACCTGGTCCTGCTCGACCTGATGCTGCCCGGCCGCAACGGCCTGCAGATCTGCCAGGACATCCGCACGCAGTCGACGGTGCCGATCGTCATGCTGACCGCCAAGGGCGACACGATCGACGTCGTCCAGGGGCTGGAGGCCGGGGCCGACGACTACGTCACCAAGCCGTTCAAGCCGGTGGAGCTGGTGGCGCGCGTGCGCGCGCAGCTGCGCCGCGGCGAGACCGGGCAGGCGGAGAACCTGAGCATCGGCGACGTGCAGATCGACGTCCCGGCGCACCAGGTGAGCCGCGACGGCGTACCGATCGCCCTCACCCCGCTGGAGTTCGACCTGCTCGTCGCCCTGGCCCGCAAGCCGCGGCAGGTGTTCACCCGGGAACTGCTGCTCGAGCAGGTCTGGGGCTACCGGCACGCGGCGGACACCCGCCTGGTCAACGTGCACGTGCAGCGGCTGCGGGCGAAGGTCGAGCGGGATCCGGAGCGGCCGGAGATCGTGCTCACCGTGCGCGGCGTGGGGTACAAGGCCGGGCCCCCGTGAGCGGAGCGGGCCGCGGGAGCGGGCCGGCGGGCACCGCGAGCGGACGAGCGGCGGCCCCGGGCGGCTTCCCCACTCCCGGCGTCGGCTGGGGGACACTGGTCCGGTGACCTCGACCCGGACCCCCGAGCCGGGTACCGCAGCCGACCGGCCGACGCCGGCGGGAACCGGTCGCGCACCGCGGGACCGCTCCGAGCTCACCCGGATCCGCCGCGGGCTGCGTCGGCGCGCCGGCCGTGCCCGCCGCCGGGTACGCCTGACCAGCAGGCGACTCCTCGCCCAGGCGGTCCGCACCTGGCGGTCGTCGCTGCAGGTGCGCATCGGCGCGATCACCATGCTCGTCGCCGGCACGGTCGTGGTGATCGTGAGCATGGTGCTGTTCAGCCAGATCAAGGACCAGCTGCTCGACGTCAAGCGGCAGGCGGCCATCGACCAGATGCAGGCCGGGGTCGTCTACGCCCAGAGCGAGGCGGCCGGTATCGCGACCGGTGACGCCGCCAGCGTCCGCGCCACCCTCGCCCGGACGGTGAACCAGCTGCTGGACCGGGGCGGCGCGGCCGGCGACTTCGACGTCGTGATGGTGTACCGGGCCGATCGGGAACGTCCGGCCACCAGTCGTCGCCCCCTGTACGCCGCGCTGCCGGACGAGCTGCGCGAGGCCGTCGACGCGGGCAGCCAGGCCTACAAGTACGACCTGATGCCCGGTGACTCCGGCGAGCCCCGGCCCAGCCTTCTGGTGGGCGCGCCGGTCACCGGTGACGCGCAGGGCCCCGACCGCATCGAGCTGTACTACGTCTTCCCGCTGCAGCAGGAGCAGGAGAGCCTGTCGCGGATCCGGAGCACGGTGGTCATCAGCGGGATCGCGCTCACCCTGCTCGTGGTGGGGATCGGCGTCCTGGTCACCCGGCTGGTCGTCGACCCCGTGCGGCAGGCCGCCGGTACGGCCCAGCGGCTGGCGGAGGGCCAGCTCGAGGAGCGGATGGCCGTGCGCGGTGAGGACGACCTCGCGCGGCTGGCGACGAGCTTCAACGCCATGGCCGACAGCCTGCAGCGGCAGATCACCCAGCTGGAGGGGCTCTCCCAGCTGCAGCAGCGGTTCACCTCGGACGTCTCCCACGAGCTGCGGACCCCTCTCACCACGGTGCAGATGGCTGCCGACGTGCTGTACGAGACCCGTGGTGACTTCCCGCCGCACGTCTCCCGCTCCGCCGAACTGCTCCGCGCGGAGCTCGACCGGTTCGAGGCGCTGCTGACCGACCTGCTGGAGATCAGCCGGTACGACGCCGGTGCGGCCGTCCTCGACTCCGCACCGATCGACCTGGGGGTGCTGGTGGACCGGGTGGTGGACGGGATGGCCTCCCTGGCCGAGCGGCACGACTGCGAGGTGCAGGTGAACCGGCCGGCCGATCGGGTGCTGGCCGAGGTCGACGCCCGCCGGGTCGAGCGGATCCTGCGCAACCTGGTCGGGAACGCCATCGAGCACGGTTCGGGGCACCCGGTCGAGATCACCCTGGCGGCCAACCGCTCGGCGGCCGCCGTCACGGTCCGCGACCACGGGGTGGGCCTGAGCTCGGGAGAGGCGCAGCACGTGTTCGACCGGTTCTGGCGGGCCGACCCCTCCCGGGTGCGCACGGTGGGCGGGAGCGGGCTGGGGCTGTCCATCAGCCTCGAGGACGCGCGGCTGCACGGCGGGTGGCTGCAGGTGTGGGGGCAGCCGGGCGCCGGCGCGCAGTTCCGGCTGACCCTGCCGCTGGTGGCGGGCGCCGATCTCACCAGCTCCCCGCTGCCGCTGCGCCCGGTGAGGCTCCGTGGGGCGGGGGCACCGTGACCGGCTCCCCGAGGGCGCTGGCCGCGGCACTGCTGCTGGCCGCCCTGTCCCTGGTCTCCTGCTCGACGGTGCCCACCAGCTCGCCCACGGTGCTGATCACCCAGGCGCCGGCGCGCGTCGTCGACGCGGTGGGCATCGAGCCGCTGTCCCCGGAGCCCGGGGACAGCGCCGAGGGGATCGTGCGCGGCTTCATCGACGCCGCGGCCAGCACGGTGCGCCGGCACCCGGTGGCCCGTCAGTACCTGGCCCCCGAGGTGGCCGAGTCCTGGTCCGACGAGGGGATCAGCGTCATCGGCACCGACATCGCCCTGGTGACCACCGATGAGGGTGCGGTGACGCTGACGGCGAACCTGATCGGCACCGTGGACCGCCGCGGGGTGTTCACCGTGGCCGATCGCGGCGTCTTCACCCGCGACTTCCGGCTGGAGCAGGTCGACGGCGAGTGGCGGATCAGCAACCCACCGGACGGGCTGATCATGCTGGAGCCCGACTTCCGGCGGCTCTACGACCCGGTGAACGCCTACTTCCTCGACCCGACCGAGCAGCGGGTGGTGCCCGACCCGCGCTACCTGATCACGGGCGAGTCGCAGCCCACCGTGCTCGTGGAACGGCTCATCGAAGGACCGTCGGCGCCGCTGGCCGCCGGCGTCCGCAACCCCCTCAGCGGCGTGCAGCTGACCCGGGCGGTCACCGTCGAGGGCCAGACGGCGACCGTCGAGCTGAGCGGGCTGCCGCCGGAACCCTCCCCGAGGCTGGCGCAGATCTCGGCGCAGCTGGTGTGGAACCTGCAGCAGCTCGACCAGCCCCGGATCAGCAGCGTCGTCGTCCTCCTCGACGGCGAGCCGCTGACCCCCGAAGGTGTGCCGCGCCAGCAGACCGTCGAGGACTGGGCATCGTTCGGCCCGGACATCGTCCCGGTCGACGGGGTGGGCCACTACATCCAGGCGGGCGCTCTGCGGACCCTCCCCGGGGGCGAGCCGACCCCGGGGCCGGCCGGCAGCGGCGTCTACGGGCTGAGCAGCGCCGCCATCGCGGCGGACACGGGCACCGGCCGGCTGGCGTTCCTCACCGGCGTCCGCACCGACCCCGGTGGCGCCACGCTGCTGGCCGGTCAGTACGGCGGGGAGCTCGCTCCGGTGCTCGCCGCCGACACCCTCAGCGCTCCCACGGTCGCGAGCACGCGGACCGAGGCGTGGGTCGTCCGGAACGGCTCCGAGGTGGTGCGGGTACCGGCCGGCGGGCCGCCTCAACCGGTGGCCGCGCCCACCCTGCCCGGCCTCGGCCGCACCGAGTCACTGCAGCTGTCCCCGGACGGCGTCCGCGCCGCCGTGGTCGTCGACGGTCCGGAGGGCCGGCGGCTGCACGTGGGCACCGTGGTCCGCTCGGACGACGACGGGTCGGTGGTGCTGCGCGACCTACGGGCCGTGGCGCCGACCCTGGCCCAGGTGATCGACGTCGGCTGGGCGGACAGCGGCACCCTGCTCGTGCTCGCCGGTGACGAGGGGGAGGACCGCATCGTCCCGTACTCGGTCCGCGTCGACGGCTGGGGGCTCACCCCCATCTCCACCGCCGGCCTGCCGGGCCAGCCGACGTCGCTGGGCGTCGCCCCCACCCGCCAGCCGCTGGCGAGCGCGGGGGACAGCATCTGGCAGCTGGCCGGCGGCACCTGGGTGACCCTGGTGCGCGGTGCGGAGCCGCTGCCGGGCGCGGCGCCGTTCTACCCGCTGTGAGCCGCGCGGCCCCGTCCACAGGAGAAGGACCCCGTCCACCTCCCGCCTCGCGAGCTCGGCGCGAGCCTCGGGACGGGACCTAGGGTGCGGTGTGGCCACCTCACTGCTGCGTGAGGCGGGGACAGCGCTGGTCGACCTGGTGCTGCCCCGCACCTGCGCCGGCTGCGGGGTCCCCGGGGCGATGCTCTGCCCACGGTGTGCACCGCTGCTCGCGGCACCCCGGCTGGCCGAGCCCCGCCGGTTCCCCGCCGGCTTCCCGCCGACGGTGGCGGCCGGCGCCTACGCCGGACCCGTCCGCCCGGCGATCAACGCATTCAAGGAACAGGGCCGGGCGGAGCTGGCCGCGCCGCTGGGCGCGGCGCTCGCCCTGGCGGTCGTCGCGGTTCGGCTGGGGTCGGGAGCCCCGGCCCGGCCGGTGGTGCTGGTGCCCGTCCCGACCTCGCCGGCCGCGGTGCGCGCCCGCGGTCGGGACCACGTCCGCGAGCTGACCGCGCGGGCGGCCGCCGAGCTGCGTGCGGCCGGGGTGCCGGCCACCGGATGCCCGACCCTGCGACGTCGGGGGCGGATCCGGGACTCGGCCGGCCTCTCGGCGTCGCAGCGGCGGGCCAACCTCGCGGGCACGTTCGCGCTCGACGCGCACCGTCGCCCGGCCGGTGCGCTGCTGGTCCTGGTCGACGACGTGGTGACCACCGGAGCGACGCTGACCGAGGCGGCGTCGGTGCTGGCCGCCGGGCTCCCCCCGGGCGATCTCCCCGTCCTCGCGGCGGTCGTGGCGGCGACCCCGCGGTCCCCGGGGACACCTCGGGCGGACCCCGTGCGGGCGGGGCGGTACCGGGCCGGGAACGTCCTCTGGGATGACCTCGATCGACTGTCGCGCCCCGGGAGGAGGGACTAGCGTCGATCTGACCGAAGCCCCGTCCTACCGGGAGGTCTCATGGAGATCGTGGTCCGTGGTCGCAACGTCGAGGTCCCTGAGCACTACCGCCAACACGTGGAGGACAAGGTCGGCCAGCTGGAGCGGTTCGACACCAAGCTCTCGCGCATCGACGTCGAGCTGTTCCACGAGAAGAACCCCCGCCAGTCGGCCAACTGCCAGCGGGTGGAGATCACCCTCCGCGGCAAGGGTCCGGTGGTCCGCGCCGAGGCGTGTGGGCCGGACTTCTACGCCGCACTCGACCTGGCCTGCGCCAAGCTGGACAACCGGCTGCGCCGCGCAGCCGATCGCCGCCGTGTGCACCACGGGCGGCGGACGCCGGCCAGCGTCCGTCTCGCCGGAAGCACGCTGGACGCCGGGCACCCGGAGATGGCCATCGAGCAGCAGCTGCAGCTCGACCGCGAGCTCGCCGCCGGGCCGCACGTCACAGAGCTCGACGAGCACCTGCCCGGGCAGATCGTGCGGGAGAAGCACCATCCCGCGACGCCCATGACCGTCGACCAGGCGCTCCACGAGATGGAGCTGGTCGGCCACGACTTCTTCCTCTTCCAGTGCGCCGACACGGGGCAGCCGACGGTCGTCTACCGGCGGCACGCCTACGACTACGGCCTGATCCGGCTGGCACCGGTCTCCCAGGACGGCGTGGTGCCGACCGAGGAGAAGGCGACGACGCCCGCCGGCGTCTGACCGCGGGTGGGGGTGCGGCCGAGCCGCTGCGCCCCCGCCCGACGCTCACGAGTCCTCCTCGCTGGCGCTCGTCGGCCGCGTTCGCGGCGCTGCTGTGCCCCTTGGTGAGCTCGCAAGCTCGCTCACGAGTCCTCCTCGCTGGCGCTCGTCGGCCGCGTTCGCGGCGCTGCTGTGCCCCTTGGTGAGCTCGCAAGCTCGCTCACACGTTGCCGAGGATGCGGTCGACCGAGATCTCCAGGACCACCCGCGCAGGGTTCTCGCGGGGCTGCCGGTACCGCCGGGCGTAGCGCTCGACCGCCTCGGTGACGGATGCGGCGTCGTCCCGCACCACCGCCGCCCCCTCGAGGGTGACCCAGCGCCGGCCGTCCACCTGGCACACGGCGACCCGCTGCTGGCCGGCGCGCACGTGGCGGGCCTTGGCAGAGCCGCCGGAGGTGATGACCCGGGCGATCCGGGTGTTCGCGTCGTAGGTGACGCCCACCGGGACGACGTGCGGGGTCCCGTCGGGCCGCACGGTGGTCAGGGTCGCCAGGTGCCGTTCGGTGAGGAAGTCCAGCAGGGTCTGGCCGGGGTCGGACAGGTCGCGCGCCACCGGCGCAGCGTACGGATGGGGCGCCTGGTGTGCCCGGTCACCGCGCGGCGGAGTCGTGGCGACCGGACTCCAGGCCCGGCCGCCTACGCTGGGGGCGTGGTGTTCTCGAAGATTCTCCGTGCCGGTGAGGGAAAGCTCGTCCGACGGTTGGGCAGGATCGCCGATGCGGTCGAGTCGATCGCCGACGACTACACCGACCTCACCGACGCGGAGCTGCGGGCCAAGACCGACGAGTTCAAGCAGCGGCACGCCGACGGCGAGTCCCTGGACGCGCTGCTGCCCGAGGCCTTCGCCGTGGTCCGCGAGGCCGCCACCCGCACACTCGGCCAGCGGCACTTCCGGGTGCAGATCATGGGCGGCGCCGCGCTCCACCTCGGCAACATCGCCGAGATGCGCACCGGTGAGGGCAAGACGCTCACCGGCGTGCTGCCGGCCTACCTCAACGCGCTCACCGGCAAGGGTGTGCACGTCGTCACGGTGAACGACTACCTGGCCAAGCGCGATGCCGAGTGGATGGGCCGGGTGCACCGGTTCCTCGGCCTGTCGGTGGGCAGCATCCTGTCGGGGCAGACCCCGGCGCACCGGCGCGAGCAGTACGCCGCCGACATCACCTACGGCACGAACAACGAGTTCGGCTTCGACTACCTGCGCGACAACATGGCCGGCAGCCGGGCCGACCTGGTGCAGCGAGGTCACCACTACGCGATCGTCGACGAGGTCGACTCCATCCTCATCGACGAGGCCCGCACCCCGCTGATCATCAGCGGCCCGGCCGGCGACGCGTCGACGAACCGGTGGTACGGGGAGTTCGCCCGGATCATGCCGCTGATGAAGCGCGACGTGCACTACGAGGTCGAGGAGGACAAGCGGACCGTCGCCGTCACCGAGGAGGGCGTCGAGTTCGTCGAGGACCAGCTGGGCATCGAGAACCTCTACGAGGCGGTCAACACCCCGCTGATCGGCTTCTTGAACAACGCGCTGAAGGCCAAGGAGCTGTTCAAGAAGGACCAGCAGTACATCGTCTCCAACGGCGAGGTCCTCATCGTCGACGAGTTCACCGGCCGGGTGCTGTCCGGTCGCCGCTACAACGAGGGCATGCACCAGGCCATCGAGGCCAAGGAGAGGGTGCAGATCAAGGACGAGAACCAGACGCTCGCCACGATCACCCTCCAGAACTACTTCCGGCTCTACGACAAGCTCTCCGGGATGACCGGTACGGCGCAGACCGAGGCCGCCGAGCTCAACCAGACCTACTCCCTCGGCGTCGTGCCCATTCCCACGAACCGGCCGATGGTCCGGCAGGACCGCTCGGACGTCATCTACAAGACTGAGCAGGCGAAGTTCGACGCCGTCGTCGAGGACATCGCCGAGCGGCACGAGGCCGGGCAGCCGGTGCTCGTGGGCACCGCGAGCGTCGAGAAGTCCGAGATCCTCGCGAAGTACCTGCTCAAGCGCGGGATCCCGCACGAGGTGCTCAACGCGAAGAACCACGCGCGGGAGGCGTCGATCATCGCCCAGGCCGGACGGCCCGGCGCGGTCACCGTGGCCACCAACATGGCCGGCCGCGGCACCGACATCCAGCTCGGCGGCAACGCCGAGTTCATCGCCGACGAGGCGTTGCGCGCTCGCGGACTCTCCCCGACGGAGACGCCGGACGAGTACGAGGCGGCCTGGGACGAGGCGGTCGAGGCGGGCAAGGCGCAGGTCAAGGCCGAGCACGAGGAGGTCACCGACGCCGGCGGCCTGTACGTGCTCGGCACCGAGCGGCACGAGAGCCGACGGATCGACAACCAGCTGCGCGGACGGTCCGGCCGGCAGGGCGACCCGGGCGAGTCGCGGTTCTACCTCTCCCTGGGCGACGACCTGATGCGCCGGTTCAACGGCCCGATGCTCGAGTCGATGATGAACACCCTCCGGGTGCCCGACGACCAGCCGATCGAGTCGAAGATGGTCAGCCGGGCGATCCTGTCCGCGCAGACCCAGGTCGAGCAGCAGAACTTCGAGGTCCGCAAGAACGTTCTCAAGTACGACGAGGTGCTCAACCGGCAGCGCACCGTCATCTACGCCGAGCGCCGCCGGGTGCTCGAGGGTGCCGACCTGCACGAGCAGGTGCGGACCATGGTCGACGACGTGGTCAGCGCCTACGTTGACGGCGCCACCGAGACCGGCTACGCCGAGGACTGGGACCTCGACCAGCTGTGGACGAGCCTGAAGTCCCTGTACCCGGTCGGCGTCACCGTCGACGGGCTGATCGATTCCCTCGGCGGCGGCGAACAGTCCGACCTCGCGGCCGACGAGCTCAAGGGCGCTCTCCTCGACGACGTGCATCGCGCGTACGAGGAGCGCGAGGCCACGCTCGGCTCCGAGGTCATGCGTGAACTGGAGCGGCGGGTCCTGCTCAGCGTGCTCGACCGCAAGTGGCGCGAGCACCTCTACGAGATGGACTACCTGCGGGCCGGCATCCACCTGCGCGCGATGGCCAACCGCGACCCGGTCGTGGAGTACCAGCGCGAGGGCTACGACATGTTCGTCTCGATGCTCGACGGCATCAAGGAGGAGTCGGTCGGGTTCCTGTTCAACCTCGAGGTGAAGACCAAGGGGGAGCAGGAGGCGGAGGCCAAGGCCAAGCAGGCCGAGGCCGAGGCGAAGGCGCTCGCCGCGGCCCAGGCGGGCACGGCTCGGCTGCTGGCCCGTCAGGCGGCGGCGGCCAAGGCAGCTGGCGGTACCGCGGCGGCCGCCACGGCACGGCGGTCGACGGCGCCTGCAGAGGCTCCCGCGGCTCAGCCTTCCGCGGCGCCCGCTCCCGAGGCTGCTGCGGCTCAGGCTCCCGCGGCGCCCGATCCCGAGACTCCCGCAGCTCAGGCTCCCACGGCGCCCGCTCCCGAGGCTGCTGCGGCTCAGGCTCCCGCGGCGCCCGCTCCCGAGGCTCCCGCGGCTCAGGCTCCCACGGCGCCCGCTGCCGAAGCCCCCGCGGCTTCCGTGCCGGAGACGGCTCCGTTGGCCGAGGAGCCGGCGCAGTCCGCGCCCCGGCCGGAGCTGTCCGTCAAGGGGCTGGACGAGCCCCGCCGCTCCCCGGAGGACCTGACGTACTCCGCGCCCAGCCTCGACGCCTCACCCGCGGACTCCGGCCGGGCCAAGGCCGCCAAGACCGCGACGGTCTCCGGCACCAAGGAGACCCCGCGCAACGCGCCCTGCCCCTGCGGATCGGGCCGGAAGTACAAGCAGTGCCACGGAGCGGCGCGCTGATCGGGGACTGCGTCCCCGTCCCCGAAAGGCTTCGTCCGGCTCCGCCGGGCTGATCCTCTGTTCCGGCCGAGCAGGTGCGAGATGCTTCGCATGCCGCACGCTCAGCCGATCTGCAGGGCGGTGCACCGCCACCGGCCGTCGATGCCCTCCAGCCGTGCCGCCACGGCGTGCGCCCGGCCGCTGCGGTGGGCGACAGCGCTGATCTCGGCCACCCCGTCGACCGGCTCGCAGACCCGTACCCGGCCGACGATCACCGGCGCACTCCCGTCGGCGCACCACTGCGGCCGCCGGCCGGCGGACAGCGCCGCGTACACGCCGGCCGTGGTCAGCGGCTGGAGCTGGGCCAGTGGCCGCCGTCCGGTGAGGGCCTCCAGCGCCGTGGTGACCAGGCGGCGCGCGGTCTCACCGGCCGGAGGGAGGTCGGCGCGGCCGCACAGCACCGGTCCGAACTCGTCCCGCGCGTGGGCGACCGCCGCCGTGCGCGGCCGCGGTCCGGGACGGGGGGCGGGGCGGGGGACGCGCCGATCGGGCTGCACCAGGCGCAGTGCCGGGCGGGGCTCCAGCGGCGGCTGCGGAGTGCGGACGACCGCGAGTCGCACGGCGGTCCGGCCGGTGGGTGGGACGGGGCGGGACGGTGCGGTCATCGAAGGCTCCCGGGTGCTGGACTGAGCGGTGCTGGGCAGGGCGGTGCTGAGCAGAGGGCGGGTCACGGCAGGGCGGGTGGCCGCAGGACCTGACCGGGCAGGAGCAGGTCCGGATCGGGCCCGATGACGTCGGCGTTGGCCTGCCACCAGGCATGGACGGCGGTGGCCACCTCAGCGGCGGACGGGATGCGGCCGTCGTCCGCGGTCAGCCGGCGTTCGGCGATGTCCCAGAGGCAGTCGCCACGGAGGACCACGTGCTCGCCGGCTGCCGACGTGCGCGGCCAGTCGGGCAGCCCGTCAGCGCTCGGCGCGGAGCTGTGCGACGGCAGCGGGGGCGCCGGCGTCGGCACGGGAACGCTCGGGGCCGGCCAGTCGGGCACGACGCCCGCACCGGCCGGGGTGGCGCCGGCCGGCAGCTCCTCCGCCACGGCCGGGGTGGCTCCGACCAGCGGAGCCGCGAGCCCCAGAACCGGGGGCGCGACGCCGAGCCCGATGCCCAGGGCCAGGGCGGCGGCCGAGCGGGCGCCGCGGGGCAGTACCCGGCGGAGCGTGCCCTCCGCGATCGTGCCGGCCAGGCCCGGCAGGGCGGACAGCGCGGTGAGCGCGAGACCCAGCGCGCCCCACGCCCACACCAGCCAGGCGAGCAGGCCCGCGAGGTGCAGGACCAGGACGTCGGCACCAGCGGCGTCTGCGGTGCGCTGGGCGGTGGACAGTGCGGCCACGGCGTCGGGGAGCGGCGGGGTCAGCGCGGCCAGTGCGGCCGCGATCGCTGCCATGCCGACGGCGGTGCCGAGCAGGCGTCGTACCGACATCCGTCCTCCTCCTCCGTTGCTGTCGTCGACGCACTAAAGCAATCAAATGAATGCAAACACAAGGACATGCACCCTCTAGGCTGAACGCGAGAAGAGGTGAGGGCATGCGGTGGCAGCAGCTGTTCGCGGACCTGCAGGCGCAGTTCGACGCGGCGGAAGAGGCGGAGGCGCGAGCCGACTGGGCGTCGCGGGCCCGGTCGGAGACGGGTGCGGTCCGGCTGGTCGACCGGCTCGGCGGATCGATCGGCGCCGCCGTCACCGTGACCTGCCGGGGCGCGGGGCGGGTCGGCGGAGAACTCGTCGACCTCGGGGTCGACTGGCTGCTGCTCGTCGACGAGCGCGGCCGGGACCAGTTGGTCGCGTTCCCCGCCGTGCGGAGCGTGGCCGGGCTGGGGCGGTGGACGGCGCCGGTCCAGGAGGTGAGCCCGGTCCGGGCGAAGCTGGATCTGCGCCGCGCGCTGCGGGGACTGGCGCGGGACCGGAGCGTCGTCCAGGTCCTGCTGGACGACGGCACGACACTGACCGGGACGATCGACCGGGTGGGTGCGGACCACGTCGAACTGGCCGAGCACTCAGCCGATCAGCCGCGCCGATCCGGCGCCGTCCGCCAGGTCCACGCGGTGGTCATCGACGCGGTCGCCGTCGTCCGGACGCTGCTGCCCGGCTGGGACTAGGGTTCAGGCGCGCTGCTCGGAGGCCGCTGCCGGTGCGCCGGTGTCCGCCTCCGCCGCGGGCTCCGGTGGCACGGTGCCGGCGCGGGCCTCGGCGTACTTCTGCTGGATGAAGCGCTCGAGCTCGTCCACCTCGACGCGCCACTGCCCGCGCCCACCGATCTGGATGGCGATGAGTTCCCTGCGGCGCACCAGCGCATAGGCCTGCGACCACGAGACGTTGAGGATCTCGGCGACGTCGTCGAGGGTCAGGAAGCGGGGCGTGGGCATGGGCTCTCCATCCGTTCGCCGCACAGTCTGTCAGCCGTGCCGGTGGTCCGTGCCGTTGTCCACACACGTTCGTGTGGATGACCAGTGCAGGAGAACGTGATCCTGCCGCATCATCTGCATCCGAATGTCGTCAGCGGTCCGCAACGGCGGGTCAGTGCGCCTACTGGGGCGTCGACGTGCACGAGAGATGAGGTGGCGTGACCGCCGTCCGGAACCCGGGCCCTGCCCCGGACAGCGCTGACCTGCCGAGCGGGCCCACCCCCCGGCGGGTGAAGGCCCCGGGCTGGCTGGACCTCCGCCTGGTCCTGGGTGTCCTGCTCGTGCTCGGATCGGTCCTGCTCGGCGCCCGGGTGGTCAGCGCCGCCGATGCGACGGTCCCGGTGTGGAGCGCCGCCTCCGACCTCGCGGCCGGCACGGAGCTGACCACCGTGGACCTCGTCGTGGTCCACGTCCGGCTCGACGACGCCGCCGACCGGTACCTGGCCGGCGGCACCCGGCCGGAGGGGCGCACCCTGGCGCGCGGCGTACGCGCCGGTGAGCTCCTGCCGCGGTCGGCGCTCGAGGAGCCCGCCGACCTGGTGCAGCTGGCCCTGCCGGTGCAGGCCGGCTACGTGCCCCCGGGGCTGCAGCGTGGTCAGGTGGTGGACGTCTACGCCGTCGCCGACCCGGCGGCAGGCGCCACTGGGCCGGACATCGGCAGCGTCACCCTCGTCGTGGGCGGGGCGCCGGTGCAGGCCCTGGCCGGCGGTGCCGACGGGGTTCTGTCGACGCCGTCCAGCACCGTGCAGGTGGTGGTCAGCGTGGCGGTCGACGAGGCGGCGGACGTGCTGGCGGCGATCGCCGGGCGCCCGCTGGTCGTGGTGGCCCACCCGGCGGGGGCCGACGGAGCGGAGCGCGTGTCGCCCCGGGCTGCGGCTCCGGCCCCGGCCCCGGCTCCGGTTGCGGTTCCGGCCGCCGAGCCGGCGGGACCGGCCGGCTGATGGCGCTGCAGGTCTTCACCGCCGTCACCGGTGCCGGCTGGGAATCCGCGCTGGTCGGCGCGCTCGACCGGGACGACCACGGGGTCACCGTCGTCCGCCGCTGCGTCGACGTCTCGGACCTGCTCGCCGCCGCGGCGACCGGCACCGGCCAGGCCGCCCTCCTCTCGGCGGAGCTGCGCCGGCTCGACGGCGACGCCGTCGCCCGGCTGCACGCGGCCGGCGTCGCCGTCGTCGGGCTGGTCGAACCGGGCGACGAGCAGGCGGCCCAGCGCCTGCGTCAGCTCGGTGTGTCGCAGGTGCTGCCGGCCGATGCGGACCCGGAGTCGATCGCCGAGGCGCTGCGGAACGCCGTCGCGGGGGTGCCCGCGGGCGGGCACGACGTGGCCGACCTGCGGGCGGCCCTGCCGGTGCCCGAGATCCCGGACGCGCCGGAGCCCCCGACGGTCGGGCGCGGGCGCGTGGTGGCCGTGTGGGGGCCGACCGGCGCACCGGGACGGACCACCGTCGCCGTCGGGGTGGCCGACGAGGCCGCGCGGCTCGGGACCTCCGCGCTGCTCGTCGACGCCGACGTCTACGGCGGGGTGGTGGCCCAGGTCCTCGGCTTGCTGGATGAATCGCCCGGCCTGGCCGGGGCCGCCCGGCAGGCCGGCGCCGGGACGCTGGACAGCCGGACGCTGGTCGCGCTGGCCTGGGCGGTGCGCCCGCAGCTGCGCGTGCTGACCGGTCCGGCCCGCGCCGACCGCTGGCCGGAGCTGCGGCCGGCTGCGGTCACCGCGGTGCTGGAGGAGGCCCGCCGGGTCGCGGAGCTGACCGTCGTCGACTGCGCCTTCAACGTCGAGGACGACGAGGAGCTGTCCTTCGACACCGCCGCGCCCCGCCGCAACGGCGCGACCCTCGCCGTGCTGGAGCACGCCGACACGGTGCTGTGCGTGACCGGCGCCGACCCGGTCGCCCTCCAGCGCGGCATCCGTGCGCTGGACCAGCTGCGCGACGTGCTGCCCCAGGTGGAGCCGCTGCTTGTCGTCAACCAGGTGCGGCGGGGCCCGGTGCCGGGTGACCCCCGCCGGGAGGTCGGCGACGCACTGGAGCGGTTCACCGGTCGCCGGCCGCGGTGGTTCCTGCCGGCCGACCGCCGGGCGACCGATGCAGCGCTGGCGGCCGGCCGCACGCTGGCCGAGGTGGCGGCGGGGTCGGCGGTGCGGGCGGAGCTGCGCGCCCTGGCCGCGGAGCTGGCGGGGGTACCGGTCGCCGACGCCGGCCGGCGGAGCGTGCTGCGCCACCGTCGGGCCGGCTGATCGCCCGAGTATCGGAGGGCCATCCCGCGTCGTAGCGTGGGGCCCCGGCCCGTGAGGAGTTCGATGGTCGAGCGGCTGAGCACCCTGGATGCCTCGTTTCTGTACCTGGAGGAACCCGGCACCCCCATGCACGTGGGCGGGGTGCTGATCCTCGAGGCGCCCCCCGGCGGCCTCGACGCGATCGCGTCGCTGGTCGAGGCGCGGCTGTCCCTGGTGCCGCGGTACCGGCAGCGGATCGCGCAGGTGCCCGGCCACCTGGGTCATCCCGTGTGGGTCGACGACCCCGACTTCCAGCTCGCGTACCACCTGCGGCGATCCGGGCTCCCCCGGCCGGGGACGGAGTCCCAGCTGCTCGACCTGGTGTCCCGGCTGACGTCCCGTCCGCTGGACCGCACGCGTCCGCTCTGGGAGGCGTACCTGGTCGAGGGGCTGAGCGGGGACCGCGTCGCGGTGGTCACCAAGACCCATCCGGCACTGGTCGACGGACTGGGCGCGCTGGACCTCGGTCAGGTGCTGCTGGACGGGTCACCCGACGCCCCGACGCCCCGGCCGACGGAGTGGCGGCCGCGGCGTCCGCCCTCCGGCGCCGAACTGCTGTGGTCGGCCTTCGAGGACTACCGCCGAAGGCCGTCGTCGCTGGTGGAGCTGGCCCGGTCGGCGGCGACCGACGCGCGCGCCACCGCCGTGCGCATCGGTGGTGTGGCGGGAGAACTCGTCCGCACGGCCGGCTCGGCCATCCTCCCGGCGCCGGACAGCCCGTTGAACGCACCGGTCGGGCGGCAGCGGCGGGTGGCGGTGGCCTGCGCGGACCTGGACGACCTGAAGCGGGTGCGGAAGGCGCACGGCGGCACGGTGAACGACGTGCTGCTCACCGTCGTCGCCGGCGCGCTGCGGGAGTGGCTGCTATCGCGTGGCGAGCCGGTGGTCGGGGCCACCTCGATCCGGGCGCTGGTGCCCGTCTCGGTCCAGGACGACGACGGTGCGGCGGGCAGCCGTGTCTCCTCCCACCTGGTCGACCTGCCGGTCGGCGAACCCAATCCCCGGGTGCGGCTCGCCCGGCTCACCTACGCCATGCGGGGGATGACCCAGCACGGCCGGTCGGTGGGCGCGGACAGCCTCATCGCGCTCAGCGGATTCGCGCCGTCCACGCTGCACGCGCTGGGTGCGCGCGCGGCGCGGGGGCTCTCGCGGCGGCTGTTCAACCTCGTGGTGACCAACGTGCCCGGCCCGCAGGTGCCGCTGTACGCGGCCGGCGGGCGGATGCTCGAGGTGTTCCCCGTGGTGCCCCTGGCCCGTGGTCAGGGTCTGTCCATCGGCATGACCTCCTACGACGGCACGGTCTTCTTCGGGCTCAACGCCGACCGCGACAGCGTCGGTGACGTCGACGTGCTCGCCGACCTGATCGAGCAGGAGGTCGCGCAGCTGGTCGAGACCTCCGGCTGAGCCGGCGTCCGGGTCGGCGCCGCGCGGGCCGCGCCGGATACGGTCGGACGTTCCATCGACGAAGGGGGTCAGCCGGGTGCGCGTGTACCTGCCGGCGACGACGACCGTGCTGCGGGGTCTCCTGGACGAGGGTCGGCTGGCCGCCCCGCAGACCGTTTTCGCGGTGACCCCGCGGCTGCGGGACTTCTACGCGCTCAGTGACGCCGGTGCCGACACCGAGGAGCTCGAGTACGCGGCACTGCTGGCCGCGGCGCGCGCCAGCCTGCGGCTGATCGATCTCGATCCGCTGGTTCCCCGCCGTCGGGTGGTGCTCGCGGCCGACGTGCCCGACGCCGCGGTGAGCCCCATGGACGACCCGCACGTCGACCCCGGCGCGGCCCGGGTGGAGTACGGGATCCGGCTGCAGGACGTGGCGAGCGCGCACATCGACGGGCCCGGCGCCGAGGACGACGTCCGGGCCGCGGTGAACGTCGTCCTCGAAGCCGACCTGGGCAGCGACGACGCGCAGTTCGTCGTCGACCAGGCCGAGGGACATGAGCTGGCCTGGTACGCCACCCAGGAGATCGGCCCGGCGCTCGAGCTGCTGTGACCTCGGTCGCCCGCGGGTGCGGCACGGTGCCCCATCCGTAAGATCACGACCCGTCCGCAGCGTCGAGGTCGGGAGCGAGCACATGCAGTTCGGTCGGTACTACGAGGAGTTCGAGGTCGGGGCCGTCTACAAGCACTGGCCCGGGAAGACCGTCACCGAGTACGACGACCACCTGTTCTGCCTGCTGACGATGAACCACCACCCGCTGCACATGGACGTGAACTACGCGGAGAAGACCACCGACTTCGGCAAGAACGTCGTCGTCGGGAACTACATCTACTCGCTGCTGCTCGGCATGAGCGTCCCCGACGTCTCGGGCAAGGCGATCGCCAACCTGGAGATCGAGTCGCTGCGGCACGTGGCGCCGACCTTCCACGGGGACACGATCTACGGCGAGACCACCGTGCTGGACAAGACGCCGTCGAAGTCCAAGGACGACCGCGGCGTGGTGTACGTCGAGACGATCGGCTACAAGCAGGACGGCACCGTCGTCTGCATCTTCCGCCGCAAGGTCATGGTGCCCAAGCAGTCCTACGGCGAAGCCCGCGGCGGCGAGCAGCCCGGGCGCCCGGAGCCCACGCCCCGCGGCTGAGCCGGTGCGGCCGGGGCGTGCTGCTCAGTCCGGCAGCAGGCCCCAGCCGCCGAGGGTCTCCACCAGCCGCGGCGTGCACGCCAGCCCGGCCAGGGTCGCGGCGTCGGCGAAGACGGCCGCGTCCGCGTCGTCCCCGGCCCGAGGAGCCGGGTCGGGGTCGAGCAGTTCGCAGGCGAGGTCGGCGACGTCGTAGACGACCGCCCCGGCGTCGATGCGCACCCGGCCCACCACGCGCCCGGCCCGCACCCGCAGGCCGGTCTCCTCCAGCACCTCGCGCTCCACGGCCTGCGCGGTGGTCTCACCCGGCTCCACCCGCCCGCCCGGCACCGACCACAGCCCCCGGCCGGGCTCCTGCCCCCGGCGGACCACCAGCAGCCGGCGTGCGCCGTCGTGCACGATCGCGCCGACGCACGGCACCACCGGTGGGCAATCCTCCCGTTCGCCGGCCGTCACGTCCGCAGGCTACGCATCCGGTGCGACGGTCCTGCGCTTGACGAAACGGGGCCGTCCCGCGACCTTTGTCCCCGATGAGTGCGTCGCCGGTCTGCCCCCGTTGCGGCGAGCCGCTGGTCGTCCGCCACGGGTCCGAGGCCGACGCCTGGTGCCACGTGCACGGTCTGGTCACGCCGCTGCACCACACGGCGCTGGTGGCCCACGACGCGATCGCCGCGGTCACCGTCGACGCCCGTGTGCCCGCGTGGGTGCCCGACCCCGTGCCGGCGGGCTGGGCGGTCACCGGCCTGGCCTGGGGCGGTGAACCGGGAGCGCGGGCGATCGTCGTCGACTGCGCCGGGCCCGCCCCCCTCGGCGGCTCGGCCGAGTTGGTCCTCGTCGCCGAGGAACCCGGGACCGGCGTGGGCTGCGGCTACGCCGGGCTGCCGGGTCTCGACCCCGGGGACGTCATCACCGGGCCGAGCTCCGTCGACGTCAAGGCCGCCGGTCAGCGCGCCCCGCTGTGGGCGGTGCCCACCACCGACGACCGAGCGGCCTTCGTGGGCGAGGCCTACGGCGTCTGGCTGTGGGTGGTCACCTGGCCCATGGACGCCGCCTGGCTGCTGGCCGAGCAGCTGGAGCTGCTCGACCTACGTGATCGCATCTACCCCGACCTGCCGCTCGGGCCGCCGGGGGAGCACCTGATCCCCGGCCGCTGACCGGCCGGCCCGCGGAACGACACCGGCTACGTCATGCGCGGCGCGTCGGCCGCGCGAGGTCTGGGGCCTGTGTTACTCATGGGACGAATGCGTCCGTCGCACCCGGCGGACGGTCCGAGCAGGCTGGTCCTGCCCTCGCACTCACACCCCGGAGGTGGCGGTGAACCTGAAGAAGGTCCTCACCTGGGTGATCGTCGCCTTCGTCCTGTTCTACGTGATCCAGGCGCCGGAGTCCTCCGCGCAGCTGGTGCGCACCGCGGGGGTGGCGCTCGGCGACGCCGCTTCCTCCCTGGCCCAGTTCGTCGGCTCGCTGGTCTGATCCGGTGGCCGCCCCGGTCGGGCTTCCCGCCCGCGCCGCCAAGGACGTCGAGAAGTACCTGCTCGACGACGAAGACGCGGTCGTGGCGACCCGCCGGCACTGGGCGGTGCTCATCCTGCCGACGGCGAAGTTCCTGCCGGTGCTGATCGCCGGTGGATGGCTGCTGGTGCTCGACCCCGAGAACCGGGTGACCAGCACCCTCGGGATGCTCGTGGTGCTGGGGGCGCTCCTCACCTACGCCCTGCGGCTCGGCGAGTGGTGGATGCGGCACTTCATCGTCAGCCGGCGCCGGGTGCTGCTCACCTCGGGCGTGATCGTCCGCACCGTCACGCTGCTGCCGCTGCGCCGGATCACCGACCTGACGTGGAAGGAGACGCTGTTCGGCCAGGTTCTCGGCTACGGCACCTTCCGCTTCGAGTCCGCCGGGCAGCAGCAGGCGCTGTCGGAGATCACCTTCCTCCCGCACGCCGGCGCGCTGTACCGGCAGGTGAGCGGTCTGTTGTTCACCAGCGACTGGGGCGGGGGCGACGACGAGGGCAACCCGGAGGCTCCGCCGCCGGCGGGGCCCGTCGCGACAGGTGGCCGCCGCGACACCGAGCCCATCCCGGGCCTCCCGCCGCAGCAGCCGTGATCCCGCCCGCGCCGCCGGGTGGGCCGGGCCGCCGTGCGGCAGGCTGACCGGTGATGCGGATCGACCTGCACACCCACTCCTCGCTGTCCGACGGCACCGACAGCCCCGCCGAGCTCCTCGCGACCGCCCGGGCCGCGGGCCTCGACGTCGTCGCGCTGACCGACCACGACACCACCGCGGGGTGGGCCGCGGCGGAGGCGGCGCGCCCCGCCGGCCTGACGGTGGTCCCCGGCATGGAGCTGTCCTGCCGGTGGTTCCCACCCGACGCGCCGCCGATCAGCGTGCACCTGCTCGGCTACCTGTTCGACCCGCTGCACCCCGCCTTCGCCGCGGAGCGCGCTCGACTGCGGGACGAGCGGCTGGCCCGCGCCGAACGGATCGTCGAGGCGCTCGCCGCTGACGGGTACCCGGTGGTCTGGGCAGAGCTCGTGGCGCACGCCGACGGCGGGGTCGTCGGCCGGCCGCACGTCGCCGGTGCACTGGTCCGGGCCGGCGTCGTCGACTCGGTGGACGCCGCGTTCGGCACCCTCCTGCACCACCGCAGCCCGTACTACGTGGCCAAGGCCGACACCGACGTCCGCGAGGGCATCGCGCTGGTGCGTGCGGCCGGTGGCGTGCCGGTCTTCGCGCACGGGCTGGCCACCAGCCGCGGCCGGATCGTGGGCGACGACGCGATCGCCGCGATGGCCGCGGCCGGGCTGCTCGGCCTGGAGGTGGACCATCCCGACCACACCGAGGAAGCCCGGGTCCACCTGCGCGGGCTGGCGGCCGACCTCGACCTGCTGGTGACCGGCTCCAGCGACTACCACGGCAGCAACAAGCGGACGCCGATCGGGACCTGCACCACCGACCCCGCGCAGTTCGAGCGGCTCCTGGCCGCCGGGACCGGGACGGCGCCGCTGCGGGATTGAGTGCGGTCAGCCGGCCGGGACGGTCAGCGGAGCCCGCCGCTCGTCCTCGCGGCTATAGGCGAGGTTCAGCTGCCACGAGACGCCGAAGCGGTCGTTCACCCAGCCGAAGCGGCGGCTGAAGCCGTAGTCGTCCAGCGGCATCAGCACGCCGCCGCCGTCGGAGAGGCCGGCGAAGAGCCGTTCGAGCTCCTCGGCCGATGCGACGTCGACGAAGACGGAGAAGGACGGCGTGAAGGTGAAGGCGTGCACCGGGGGGCTGTCGAAGCAGCGGAACACCTGACCGGCGATGGAGAAGGTGGCCTGCTCCACCGTTCCCTCCACGCCCGTCCCGTCCGCCCCGAACCGGGTGAGGGTCAGGAGCTGGGCGTCGTCGAACAGCGACGTGTAGAGCTCGATCGCGCGCTCCGCGTCGCCGGTGAACATCAGGAAGGGCGTCACCTGCACGGGCATGGGGGCAGGCTAGCCGCAGACGCCGACAGGCTCCGGCCGCGAGAACGGGCCGAGGTGGACGGGATGAGGACGACCACCGCGGGAACGGCGGCGTCAGGCGCTCAGCTGCGCCGGCCCGGCCACCCGCTCGATGCCGGCCCACACGATCGGCGAGCGCCGGGCGGTGCGGGGCAGCCGCAGCGTCGCCTGCCGGAACGCCCGCAGCGCCCCGGTCGCGGCCGCGTCGGTGAGCGCCAGGCCGGGCAGCGAGCACAGCCGGCGCGCCCACGGCGGCAGCAGGGCGATGGCCAGTGCCGCCAGCCCGCCCCACGCCGGCAGGGCGGGGGTGAGTAAGCGCACCCACGTCGGCATCGGCGGCAGCACGATGAGCCGGTAGGCGTCCCGCGCCGCGGACGTGGCGGCCAGCGACGGGCGCATCCGCTCGAAGTAGGCAGCCAGCTCGGCCACGGAAGCCGGCACGTCGGCCCGGTCGACGCCGACCAGCTCCGCCGCGGTGACCTGCTCGGCCACGTACCGGTCGGCGTCGTCGTCGGACAGCGGCAGCCCCGCCCGGCGGGCCGTGGTCAGCAGCGAGTCGACCTCGCAGCAGTGCACCCACAGGAGCAGGTCCGGGTCGTCCACCCGGTACTCCCGGCCGGTGGTCTCCTCGACGGCCCCCAGCCGGCGGTGGATGCCGCGCACGCGGGCCACGGCGCGGACCGCCTCGGTGCGGGTGCCGAAGGTGATCGTGTCGACGTAGGCCGCCGTGCGGATCAGGCGCGGCCACGGGTCGTCCCGGAATGCCCCCGAGAACCGGGCGACGCCGTCCATCGCGACCGGGTGCAGCGCCTGCAGCAGCAGGGCGCGCAGGCCGCCCACCGAGAACGACGGGTCGGCATGGATACGCCACGTCACGCTGTCGGGCCCGAAGAACCCGATCCGGTCCTGCTCGGGGGTCCAGTCCGCCGCTGCGGGCAACGGCGTCATGCCGCGGCCGCCGATGTCCAGAACTCGCAGAGCACCTCGAGCGTGCGCGGTGGGTTCTCGACGGCGGGGGAGTGGATCGAGTTGTCGATGACCTCGTGCCGGGCGCCCAGCCGCTCCGCCATGTCCGCCTGCACGTGCGGCAGCCAGGCGTCGTCGGCCTCGCCGTGCGCCACCAGCAGGGGTATCCCGGTGGCCTTCAGCTCGGCCACCCGGTCGGGTTCGGCGAGCATGGCGTCGGCCATGCCCCGCAGGCCGGCCGCGGAGTTGCGGAGGAAGCGGCGGGTGTAGAACGCCCGGGTCTCCACCGGGACGGCCTGCGCCTTGGGGTCGGTCATCGACACCTGCTCGAGGGTCTCGTGCACCAGCGGCACCCCGCCGGCGTCCAGCAGCGGGCCCAGGTGGTCCAGCAGCTCTGCGCGACGGCCGGTGAGCCGGGACGGGCCCGAGCCGAGCAGGGTCAAGCTGGTGAACAGCTGCGGTTCGGCGAGGACGGCCGCGCGCGTGACCAGCCCACCGAAGCTGTGGCCCACCAGGTGCAGCGTCTGCCCGGAATCCTCCCGGAGGGCCCGTGCGACGGCCACGACGTCACCGGCCAGGATGTCGACCGAGTACCCGGCCGAGTCGTCCGGCCCGGGTGACTCGTACTGGCCGCGCTGGTCCAGCGCCACGACGCGGTACCCGGCCTCGCACAGCGGCCGCAGGAGAGGTGCGAAGTCCTCCTTGCTCCCGGTGTACCCGGCGACCATGAGCACCGTCCCCTGCGTGGCGTCGCCGCCGGTGTCCAGCGCGGCCAACGGCCCTGCCCCGCCGGGGAAGGTCCGCGACGCGGCGTCGTGGTGAGCGAGCTGGCGAAGGTCGTCGGGGGCGATGGCGAAGGGCACGGACGAGGCATCGGAACCGCCGGGCAGGACCATGGATCCCAGTGAACCCCGACCGGGGCCGATGCGCCGCAGCGGGGGCGGGGCCGCTCAGCGGTAGGCGACGAGGCGGTCGGGCAGGCGGA
Source organism: Blastococcus capsensis (assembly GCF_030165005.1). Lineage (GTDB taxonomy): Bacteria > Actinomycetota > Actinomycetes > Mycobacteriales > Geodermatophilaceae > Blastococcus > Blastococcus capsensis. Next base: position 26,003 of record NZ_JASNNW010000006.1, on the reverse strand, counting down.
GGACCACCGTGCTGCCGACGGCGGTGGCCGCGCCCCCCGGGGGCAGACCCGTTCCGGCCGACCGGCCCACCTCGGCGCCCGTGACGGGGTCCCGGAACACGAAGCCGTCGGGCGTCGGCACCGCCAGGGCGGGGACGTCGTCCCCGCCGGTCGTGGGTTCCCCGGGCAGGCCGATGGCCGGCCCCGCCCACAGGGTGCTCGCCGACGCCGGGTCGACGGCGGTGAGCATGCCGTCGGCGGAGACCAGGACGGCTCCGGCCACGGCCGCCTGTTCCGCCGGCCGGTCCTGCCCGGCGTCGAGCGTCGTCAGCAGGGTGCCGTCCGTGGCGGACAGCAACCGGATCTCCGTCCCGGCCTGCACGCCCACCAGCAGGTCGGCGCCGAGCAGCCGCACGTTTCCGCCGCCGGACGCGAGGACGTCGCGGGTCCAGTGCACCTCGCCGTCGAAGCCGTCCAGCAGCCGCAGCTGCGGTGCGGCCGCTCCGTCGCACTGCTGGAGCACCGCCACCCCCGCATCGCCCGCGTCAGAGCCCAGGAGCCGGCAGCCGTCCGGGGCGGCGTAACGCCAGCGGGTGTTGTTACCGGTCGGGTCGAGCGTCACCACCCCGGTGGGGCTGTGCGCCAGCACGATGCGGTCGGTCGAGGAGAGCGTCGCGTCGGAACGGAAGTTCACGTTGCGGGTCCACGCGCGCACGCCGGTGCCGGCGTCGAGGGCGACCGCTTCGTCGCACCGGTCCTCGGTGCGGAAGACGGCGACCGCCAGCCCGTCGGTGGCGGTGAGGCCGCACAGCCGGGCATTGCTGCGGGTGTAGTGCCAGGCCTGCTCGCCGGTCGCCGGGTCCAGCGCCCGGATGCCGTGGGAGGAGCCGACCAGCACCCGCCCGTCCTCGACCACGTCCTCCGGTACGGGCCCGCCCGTGGTGGACCACGCCTCGGAGACGTCTCCGGCCGGCGTCCCCTGGGGGACGCCGGCCGGTGGCGCGGTGGTGCTGTCGGTGGCGGCCGCGTCGGAGCCCCGCCAGAGCAGAGCGGCGACGACGACCAGCGCGACGGTGGCCGCCGTCCAGACCCAGACCCGCAGCGGTGGGCCCTGCATCCCGGCGACCGCCGGAATCAGTCGCCGGCGGACTCGGCGCCCGCGCCCCCGCCGGACCCTTCACCGGAGCTACCACGGCCGGCACCGCCACGGCGGCGACGGCGACGCGGCTTGCTGCTTTCGCCCGAACCCCCGGCCCCCTCGGCCCCCTCGGCCGCAGGAGCCGCGGACGTGGTCTCGCCGGCACCGCCACTGCTGCGGGTGCGGCGACGAGGACGGCTCTTGCCGCCACCGGCGGGCTTCTCCTCGTCGCTGCTCCGGCCGCCCGGGCCGCGCGAGTCGCCGCCGTGGCCGGCCGGACGGTTGCGCTTGCCGGTCTCGCCGAGGTCCTCGAGCGTCTCGGCCTCCAGCCCCTCGCGAGTGCGCTGAGAGCGGGGCAGCCGGCCCTTGGCGCCCTCGGGGACGTCCAGGTCGCGGTAGACCCACGGCGAGGTCGAGTAGGTCTCCGGCGGGTCGTCGAAACCGAGGTCCAGCGCCTTGTTGATCAACTGCCAGCGGGGGATGTCGTCCCAGTCGACGAGGGTGACCGCGACGCCGGTGCTCCCGGCGCGGCCGGTGCGGCCGATCCGGTGCACGTACGTCTTCTCGTCCTCGGGGCACTGGTAGTTCACGACGTGGCTGACCCCGGTGACGTCGATGCCGCGGGCGGCGACGTCGGTGGCGACCAGGACGTCGACCTTGCCGCCGCGGAACGCGCGCAGCGCCTGCTCGCGGGCGCCCTGCCCGAGGTCGCCGTGCACGGCGGCCGCGGCGAAGCCCCGGTCGACCAGCTCGTCGGCGACCTTCTGCGCGGTGCGCTTGGTGCGGCAGAAGACCATGACCAGGCCGCGGTCGCGCGACTGCAGCACGCGGGAGAGCAGCTCGGGCTTGTCGAGGTTGTGCGCCCGGTAGATGAACTGGGTGGTCTGCGGGACCGTCGAGCCCTCGTCGTTGCCGTGCGCACGGATGTGCGTGGGCTGGGTCATGAACGACCGGGACAACGTCACGATCGGGCCGGGCATCGTCGCGGAGAAGAGCATCGTCTGCCGCTTCTCCGGGACCATCGCGAGGATCCGCTCGATGTCGGGCAGGAAGCCCAGGTCGAGCATCTCGTCAGCCTCGTCCAGGACGAGGACCTTCACCTTGCCCAGGATCAGGTCGCCCCGCTGGGCCAGGTCCAGCAGTCGCCCGGGCGTGCCGACGACGACCTCGACGCCCTTCTGCAGCGACTCGACCTGCGGCTCGAACGCGCGCCCGCCGTAGATGGCCTGCACGCGGATGCCCCGCTTGGCGCCGGCGGCGCCGAGGTCGCGGGAGACCTGCACGCACAGCTCACGGGTGGGGACGACGACCAGCGCCTGCGGCACCCCGTCGCCACCCTCGGCCGGCGGGCTGACCCGCTGCAGCATCGGGACGCCGAAGCCCAGCGTCTTGCCGGTGCCGGTGCGCGCCTGACCGATGAGGTCGTTGCCCGCCAGGGCCAGCGGGAGGGTCAGCTCCTGGATGGCGAAGGTGCGGTGGATGCCGACCTCGGCCAGGGCGGCCACGATGTCGGGGTGGACGTCGAAGTCGCTGAACAGCGGGCTGTCGGGGGCCACGGGGGCGCCGCCGAGCTCCTCGACGGTCTGCTCGAGCTCCTCGGGAGCGGGGGCGCCGGTCTCGGCCCGGTCGAGCTCGGGGGCGGCGGTGTCGGTGGTGTTCGTGTCGGTGGAGGTCAGTGCTCTCGCCTCTGGTCGGCTGGGGGACCGGCTCCGGCGGCGGTGCCGCCTCGCGCCTGTCCGCGGTCGGATGTCGCGGGATGAGTTCCAGCGCCGACGCGGCCAGCAGACCGGGCGTCGAACCTGCCCGGGGACGGCCCCAGGGGCGTCGTCCAGCGGTCGTCAGCGCACAGATACACGAGCGTGCCCGGAGGCTCGCCGATTCCCATGCTAGCGCGGGCAGCGGTTAGCCTCTCGGCGCCGCGCTCCCTGCCGTCGGCCGGATCACTCCTCCGGGGCACGCGGGCCCCGCTGCCGAGCTTCAGGAGATGCCGTGCCCCCGGTCCACCACACGGCGGTCGCCGACCTGCTGGGCGCGCTCGCCTACGCCGAGCTCACCGCCTTCGACCGGTTGGCGGAGGACGCCCGGATGGCGCCGACGCTCACCGGGCGCGCCTCGCTGGCCCGCATGGCCGCGGCCGAGATCGCCCATCACATGCAGCTGAGCGCCCGGCTCACCGAGCTCGGTGTCGACCCGGCCGCTGCCATGGCCCCGTTCGTGTCGGCCCTGGACACCTTCCACGAGAGCACCCGACCCAGTACCTGGCTGGAGGGGCTGGTGAAGGCCTACGTGGGGGACGGGCTGGCCACCGACTTCTACCGGGAGATCGCCGGCTTCCTCCCCGAGCCCGACCGGAGCCTCGTGCTGGAAGTGCTCGCCGACACCGGGTACGCGGACTTCGCCGTCCGTGAGGTCCGTGCGGCGATCGCCGCCGACCGGAAGGTCGCCGGCCGGCTGGCGCTGTGGGGACGGCGCCTCGTCGGGGAGGCGATGACGCGCTCGCAGGCGGTCATCGCCGAGCACGACCGGCTCGCCGACCTCATCGTCTCCGGCACCGGGGACCTCTCGGGGATCGGTCGGCTGATCGAACGCATCACCAACGCCCACACCCAACGGATGAAGGCGCTGGGCCTGAACCCATGACTGGTCGGACCGCCGAGACGGGCTGACACGCCACCCGGCCCAGGCATTGGAAGCTATGCCTACGGTTCGGGGCCCGAAACCATAGGCATAGCTTCCTATGCCGCGGGGACCCGTCAGGCCGTCCACCGGTCGCGACCGCGAGAACGACGACGGGGCGCCACCGCAGATGCGGTGACGCCCCGTCGGGGAGCCTGGGTTCAGCTGCCGGTGCCGGAGATGAAGCCGACCCGACGCTGGTCGGCCTGCGCGATCTCGACGTAGGCGATGCGGTCGACGGGGACGAGGACCTGGCGGCCCCGCTCGTCGACCAGGGTGAGCAGGCCGTCCTTGGTCGAGCCCGACATGGCCTTGGCCACGTCGGCCGCGATCTGGTCAGGGGACTTGGGGCTGTCGATGACCAGCTCCTTGGGCGAGTGCTGGACGCCGATCTTGACTTCCACGTGGGCGATGCCTCCTCGTTTCGCGACTGACCCCAACGCTAGTGCAGACGGCGCCGCCGGGACCGGCCGAGCGGGTGCGCCGTCAGCGAAAACAAGGACCCCCTGCCTCCCACCACTCGCGAGCTCGCGGTGGGACCCTGCAGAGGGCCGCTCAAGAACTGGCGTCGCCGTCCACGCGGGGGAAACCGGAGATGCCACGCCAGGCCAGCGCCGACATCAGGGCGACCGCTTCGTCGCGCGAGACGGTGCCCTTGCGGGGCAGCCACCAGCGGGCGGCGGTCTCGGAGAGCCCGGTCAGCCCGGAGGCCAGCAGCAGGGCGCGTTCGGAGTCCAGACCGGTGTCCGCGGCGATGACGCCGGCGATCGCCTCGACGCACACCCGCGTCCCGCGGTCGACGATCGCCCGGACGTCCTCGTCGTTGCGCAGGTCGGACTCGAAGACCAGACGGAACGCCTCGCCGTCGGCGTCGATGAAGTCGAAGTAGGCGCCGACGGCCGCGTCGACCCGGGCCCGGTTGTCGTCGGTGCCGCCCATCGCCGCGGCCACCCGGTCGGCGAGCCCGGAGACGTGCTCCTCCAGCAGGGCCAGGTACAGCTCACGCTTGCCGGGGAAGTGCTGGTACAGGACCGGCTTGCTGACCCCGGCGCGGATGGCGATGTCGTCCATGGCGGCGGCGTGGAAACCCTGCGCGACGAAGACGTCCTGAGCGGCCCGGAGAAGCTGTAGTCGGCGCGCGCCGCGCGGCAGTCGGGACGTGCGCCGGCCGGCCGCGGCGGGGAGTGAGGGCTGCATGGCAGGGGAGATGCTACCGACGGGTCCCGGGCCTGCCAGCCCGGACGCCGAGAGCATTACGGTCGGGGCGATGTCCGACGCCCCGCTGTCGCCGACCCCCCTGCCACCGCTGGACGCCGCGCTGCCGCCCTGGCCGGGCGAGGAGGTCCCCGTCCGCGGGGGAGCGCTCTTCGTCCGGCGGACCCCGTGGAGGGGACCGGTCGAGGGGGAGCCGGCCGACGGCGCGCCGCGGGAGCGGGCGCTCTACGTGCACGGCCTGGGCGGCGCCTCCACCAACTGGACCGACCTGGCCGCGCTGCTCGCCGTCCGCTTCGACGGCTGGGCCGTGGACCTGCCCGGGTTCGGCCGCTCGCAGCCCCCGCCGCGGGGGCGGTACTCGATCCGCGGTCACGTGCGCGCCGTCGTCGACGTCCTCGAGCACGTCGCCGCGCAGCCCGGGGAGGGGCACGGACGTCCGGTGCACCTGGTCGGCAACTCACTCGGCGGACTCGTCAGCCTCCTGGTGGCCGCTTCCCGGCCGGATCTGGTCGCGACCCTCACCCTGGTCTCACCGGCGATGCCGGTGTACCGGGTCCCCCCGGCGTTCAGCCGGGCGCTGCTGCTGCTCCTGGTGCCCGGGGTGCCCACGCTCGCGGAACGACGGCTGGCCGGGGTGTCCCCGGAGGCGAGCGTCCGGTCGATGGTGCGGGCCTGCTTCGGCGACCCCGACGCGGTCCCCGCCGGACGGATCGACCAGGCCCTGCAGGAGATGCGCGAGCGTGCCGAGCAGCCGTGGGCCGACCGGGCCCTGGCGCGGAGCATGCGCGGGTTGATCACCTCCTACCTGCGCTTCGGTCCGGCGAACGCCTGGCGGGCGGCTCGGGGTCTGCGGATGCCGACCCTCGTGGTGTGGGGCAGCCGCGACCGGCTGGTCGACCCCGCGCTGGCCCCACGGCTGGCAGCGGCCGTGCCGGACAGCCGCCTCATGGTGATCGAGGGGGTGGGGCACGTGGCCATGCTGGAAGCCGCGGAGCCGACCGCGCGCGCGGTGCTGGCGATGGTGGAGGAGGTGGCCGGCCGACCGGGCGCCGCTCCTTGCCCGGCTGCTGCCGACACGCCACGCAGCGTGAGACCCTGAGGGACCGGGGGGCGGCGGCGAGGCAGGAGGACGACGGTGGGCGGACGTCTGACCGATGGCCGTCCGGCGGCATCCCAGGGTCCGCGCGCCGCACGCAGCCGGCCCGTTCCGCCCGCGGCCCGACGCGGCCCTGCGCCGGTCGGCCGGGTCCGCCGATTCGCCCGGCGCCACGGTTGGCGGGCCTATGCCCTGCCCCTGCTGGCCCTCGCCACGATCGCCGTCCTCGTCGACCTGGCCCTCCACCCGCCGGTGCCGGCGCCGGCGGCGAGCAGCGAGCCCGGTGCGGCGCCACCGTCGGCCATGGAGGTGGCACCGATCCCGCCGGTCCGTCCGGCGGAGCCGGCCGCTCCCGCCGAGGGTGACGTCGGGCCGACGGAGACCGCGCCGCCGGCGACCGTGGAGGAGTACGTCGAGCAGGGCGCGGGCACGCTGTCCGTCGTCGACGGCGGCTCGGCCGTGTCCGGCAGCGGACCGCTGCAGCGCTTCGTCGTCGAGGTGGAGGACGGCATCGGCGTCGACGGCGCCGCGTTCGCCGACGCCGTGACGGCGACCCTCGCCGATCCCCGGTCGTGGGGCAACGGCGGCCGGATGTCGTTCCAGCGGGTGGGCGTGGGCGCCGAGTACGACTTCAAGGTGAGCCTGGTGAGCCCGGGCAGCATGGAGATCTACTGCCCGGGTGTGGGCACCGGTGGCTACACCTCCTGCCGGTACGGCGAGCGCGCGGTCATCAACCTGGCCCGTTGGGCCACCGCGGTCCCGCACTACGACGGCGACCTCGCCACCTACCGGCCGTACGTCGTCAACCACGAGGTCGGGCACGCCCTCGGCAACGGGCACCAGCCCTGCCCGGGGCCGGGCCAGCTCGCCCCGGTCATGCAGCAGCAGACGCTCGGGCTCGAGGGCTGCGTGAAGAACGCCTGGCCGTACCCGTAGTCGCCGCCCGGAGCCGACGGTGTGCGCGGATGCGCAGTTCCGAGCCTTGAACTGCGCATCCGCGCACACGATCGGGTGCTCCGCCGGCGCGATGGCCGCCGTCCGCCGGGAAGAGGTCGGCCTGTCACGCTGTTGTGCACACGAACGCCGGCCCGCGACGTTGGGCCGCTGTCCGCGACATGAAGGAGCAAGCGTGTCCCTGCCACCCCTGGTGGAGCCCGCGGCCGACCTGTCCATCGACGAGGTCCGCCGGTACAGCCGCCACCTGATCATCCCCGACGTCGGGATGGACGGGCAGAAGCGGCTGAAGAATGCCAAGGTGCTCGCCGTCGGCGCCGGTGGGCTCGGGTCCCCGGTGCTCATGTATCTGGCCGCGGCCGGTGTCGGCACCCTCGGCATCGTCGAGTTCGACACCGTCGACGAGTCGAACCTGCAGCGCCAGATCATCCACGGGCAGTCCGATGTCGGCCGGTCCAAGGCCGAGAGCGCGCGCGACTCCATCAAGGAGATCAACCCGCTGATCGACGTCCGGCTGCACGAGACCCGCCTGGACAGCGAGAACGTGCTCGACATCTTCCGCGAGTACGACCTGATCGTCGACGGCACCGACAACTTCGCCACGCGCTACCTGGTCAACGACGCCTGCGTGCTGCTGGACAAGCCCTACGTGTGGGGCTCGATCTACCGGTTCGACGGCCAGGTCTCGGTGTTCTGGAACGAGCACGGCCCGAACTACCGCGACCTCTACCCCGTGCCCCCGCCGCCCGGCATGGTCCCGAGCTGCGCCGAGGGCGGCGTGCTCGGCGTCCTGTGCGCCACGGTCGGCGCGATCCAGGCCACCGAGGCGGTCAAGCTGATCACCGGCATCGGCGAGACGCTGCTCGGCCGGCTGATGGTCTACGACGCCCTGGAGATGACGTTCCGCACCATCAAGGTGCGCAAGGACCCCGAGGGTGAGCCGATCACCGGCCTCATCGACTACGAGGCCTTCTGCGGCGTCGTCTCGGAGGAGGCCCAGCAGGCGGCCGCGGGCGCGACGATCACCGTCGACGAGCTCAAGGACATGATGGACGCCGGCAAGGACTTCGAGCTGATCGACGTCCGGGAGCCCAACGAGTACGAGATCGTCTCCATCCCGGGCGCGAAGCTGATCCCTAAGGACGAGATCCTCTCCGGTCGGGCGCTGGCATCGCTGCCGCAGGACAGGCCGATCGTGCTGCACTGCAAGACCGGGGTGCGTTCCGCCGAGGCGCTGGCGGCGATCAAGAACGCCGGCTTCTCCGACGCCGTGCACGTCCAGGGCGGCGTGACGGCGTGGGCCACCCGCATCGACAAGGCTCTACCGACGTACTGACGGCGTCGTCCCAGGGTCCCGCGGCACGCGAAGCGTGTCGTGGGCGGGGACGAGGTCCTTTCGCTCGCGCCCCGACCCTCGCTCCGCTCGGGCCGGGACCCTGCGAGGGGGCCGTTCCAGAACGTCACCGCGCTCGGGCCGGGACCCTGCGAGGGGGCCGTTCCAGCAACTCACCTGGGCCCGGTCGGCCTCCCTTCAGGAGAGGCGGGCCGGGCCCTCGGCATGTTCACTTCTCCCATGTCCGACTTCTCGCCCGTGGAGCTCCTCGAGCTCTTCCAGCGCGCCCAGAACCAGTTCACCGACCGGGTCGACGCCGTCGAGCCGGACCGCTGGGAGGACCAGGCGCTGCCGGAGTGGACGGTCGCCGATCTCGTGGCGCACCTGATCAGCGAGCAGCTGTGGGTGCCGCCGCTGATGGCCGGCGAGCCGTACGCCGAGGGCCGCTTCCCCGACGAGACCGGTGACCTGCTCGGCAACGACCCGCTGCTCGGCTGGGAGTCCGCGGCCGACGGCGCGCTGTCGGCCTTCGCCGAGGACGAGGGGCTGGTCCGGACGGTGCACCTGTCCCGGGGGCCCACGCCCAGCGCCGAGTACATCTTCGAGATGGCCGTCGACCTCACCGTGCACGCCTGGGACCTGGCGCACGCGACCTGCGGCGACACCGAGCTGGACGGCGAGCTGGTGACCGCGGCGCTCGTCTACGCCGAGCGGCTGCCCGAGGACGGCGTCCCCGGGCTGTTCGACCCACCGCTGGACGTCTCCGCCGCCGCCGACCCGCAGACGCGGCTGCTGGCGCGGTTCGGTCGCCGCGGCTGATGCGGCGGTAGCAACCCCGGCTTCCGCTCGGCAGCGGGATGATGCGGCCATGACCGTCGACTGCGGCACTCGGAGGGCACGTACGTCTGCGATCGGGGTGCTCCTCCTGATGCCCATGGCCGCTGTGTCCACCGGGTGCGCCGACCGCTCGGCCGGCCCCTCGTCGCCGACGGAGGAGCAGCGGTACAGCGCCACGGCGATGGTGCTGGAGTCGGCCGGGCACGGCCCGCAGCTGTGCCTCGGTGGAGTGGCCGAGAGCTACCCGCCGCAGTGCGGGGGTCCCGACGTGGTGGGCTGGGACTGGGAGGCGGTCGACGGAGAAGAGACCGCTGCCGGCACGACCTGGGGCGAGTACACCGTGACCGGGACGTGGGACGGGGAACAGCTGACAGTGACCGAACGGCCCGCTCGGCCGGAGCCGCTCGACGGCCATTCCGGGGACGAGCCCTTCGCCACCCCCTGCGAGCCGCCTGCCGGCGGATGGGCGGTGGTCGACCCGTCGACCGCGACGCAGGACCACATGGACACCGCCATCGAGTACGCCCGGGCGCAGCCCACCCACGCCGGCGTGTGGCTCGACCAGCTGGCGCCACCCGAGCAGCCGGTGCGCGAGGAGCGCTTCGATCCCGCCGACGCGGTGCTGAACATGCGCTTCACCGGCGACCTCGAGCGCATCCAGCGGGAGGTTCGCGAGCTATGGGGCGGACCGCTGTGCATCACCCGGGCAGAGCGGACGCTGGACGAGTTGCTCGCCGTCCAGCAGGAGCTGCACGGGGACCTGGACGACATTCTGGGTTCGAGCGTCGACGAGGTCCAGGGCGTCGTGGAGATCACGGTCCCCGTGGCCGACGAGGAGCTGCTCAACCGGCTCGACGAGCGGTACCCCGGAGACGTCGTCGAGGTCCACGGGAGACTCCAGCCCGTGCCCTGAGTGGGGTCGGCCGCCCCGCCGGACGGCCGGGGCGGAGAACTGCGACTGTTCGAGACCAGCAGGGGGTGCCCATGAGTCCGCGGCCACCGGGCGAGGACCCCTGCGGTCCACCGCGGTCGCCGGGATGCACCGGATCCGGCGAACCGCGACCACCCGTTGAGTCGCCCGAGGCGCCCAGCGAACCGCCGTCCCCGGCGGCCCGCGCGCTGGACGTCGACGAGGCGGTGTTCGACGCCGTCGAGGACATCCCGCCGGGCCGGGTGAGCACCTACGGCGCGATCGGCCGGCTGGTCGGCGTCGGCCCGCGGCGGGTCGCCCGCGCGCTCTCGCAGGGCGGGGGAGCGGTGCCCTGGCACCGGGTGGTCCGCGCGGACGGCACGGCTGCCGAGCCGGTCCGCGTCCGGCAGCTGGAGCTGCTCGCCGCCGAGGGCGTCCCGGTGCGCAACGGCCGGGTCGACCTGGCCGCCGTCGCCTGGCCCTGACCGTGCTCCGTGGGGACCAGGTGATGGGCTCCGATCACCTGGTCCCCGTGGCCTCGCGGGCCGACGACGTCGTCCGGGCCCACGCCGGGTCATCCCGCCGGCTGACCCAGCACCGGTTCCCGCTCGTTCAGCGGCTGCAGCGGTCGGGCGCTCTCGCCGACGGCTTCCTCGAAGCCGGTGATGACCTCGGCCGGCGCGGTGGCCGTCTCCTGCATCACCAGCCACTGCACGCCCTCGGTGCACGGCGGGGTGGTCAGCGATCCCTCGTACTGGTAGGTGGTCCGGTCCTCGGGCAGCAGGGTGCCGGCGTCGAAGTCGGCGACCGAGACGGTCTGCTCCCCGGTCGGCAGGTCGGCCCAGGCCTCGGCCAGCGCGGACGAGGACTCCCCCTCCTCGACGAGGACGCCGACGACGGCCAGCTCCCCCGCAGCGTTCTGGTGCACGAGATGCACCTCCAGATCGGTGCGCTCGCCGGCGAAGGCATGCTCGCTGGGTGCGTGCGCGTGGAACTGCAGGAGCTCGTAGTCCTCGCCGGCCACGGTGATCCCACCGGCCGAGGACCCGGCGTCGGCCTGGATCGTGTGGCCGGTGTCGACCACCTCGTAGGCGGCCGGCTGGTAGTCGTAGGTGACGACGGCTGCCTCGCCCTGGGCAGCGTCTGCGGGAGCCGGCAGGTCGACGGGCGACTGGCGCTCGCCGGCGGCGCAGGTGGCGTAGTCGGCCTCGAGCTCGGCCCAGTTGGCCGGGCCGGTCTCCCCCTCGTAGGACCAGGAGCTCTCCTCGGGCGATTCCGCCTCCGGTTCCTTCAGGCCGGGGGTGTCCACGGTGGCGGGCGCGTCGGCCGTGCTGTCCTCGGTCCCCCCGCAGGCGGCGACGAGAAGAACGGCAGCCGCCGCCGCGGCCTGGGTGGTCATGCGCAACGTACGGGGGCTTGCTACGGGTGAACTGGCCATGACCGTCCTGTTCTCGGTCGCCCGTGGGACGAACCGGCTCGGTCACACATCGCGACCAATCCGTGACCTGCTCCGCCCCCGGCCGGCGGAGGATGCCGGCAACGGGAAGACAGCACGCCTCCGGTGGGTCGTCGGAGTTCCTGCCACTCGGGGCGGCGGAGGTGCCGGTATGGCGGTAGGCGTCTCCGGCGCTGGCCGGTCAGCACTACAGTTCGCCGCCGGTCCTACCGATCAGCTGGACATGAACACGATGGCATGCCGGGCGGTCGCCCAGGCCGGGCTGGTCGCAGGAACCGCGTCCCTGGACGAGGAGCGGGCCTTCCCGCTCCTCCTGGTCGCGGGGTGGCTGACCACCGCGGCCGATCTCATGCTCGAGCAGGCGCTCATGGACTCGCTGGGCTGACCCGCCCGGCACACCTGTCGTGCCTGGCACGGGAACGTCGGACCCCCGTGCTTCCATCGGGGGGTGGCACAGCGCGGAGGTGAGAGCGGGCCGGTCTACCGGCTGCTGCCGGGTCGGTCGTCGGGTAGCACCGCGCCGGTCCTCGACCCGACGCAGCAGGCGGTCGTCGACCATCCCGGCGGGCCGCTGCTGGTCCTGGCCGGTCCCGGCACGGGGAAGACGACGACGATCGTCGAGGCGGTCGCGACCCGGATCGATGCCGGGATCGGCCCCGAGCAGATGCTCGTCCTGACCTTCAGCCGCAAGGCGGCCGCGGAGCTGCGCACCCGCATCACCGCGCGCGTCGCCCGCACCATCCGCGAGCCCCTGGCCCGCACCTTCCACTCCTACGCCTACGGCGTGCTCCGCCGCGCCGCGGTGCTCCGGGGCGACGCACCGCCGCGGCTGCTCACCTCCGCGGAGCAGGACGCCGTGGTCGCCCAGCTGCTGGAGGGGGACGCCGAGGGGGAGGGCGCGGTCCGCTGGCCGGCGGACCTGGTGCCTGCCCTCGGCACTGCCGGGTTCCGCACGGAACTGCGCGAACTGCTGCTCCGGGCCACCGAGCGCGGGGTCGGCTCGTCGACGTTGGCCGCCTGGGGGCGGCAGACGGGCAACGAGCACTGGGTGCACGCCGCCGCCTTCCAGGAGCAGTACGAGGGCGTCACCGCTTTCCACACCGCTGCCCGGGGCGACTCCTCCGGATACGACCCGGCCGAGCTGGTCCGCCAGGCGATCTTCGAGCTCACCGACGACCCCGAGCTGCTCCGTCAGGAGCGCGAGCGCGCCCGCTGGCTGTTCGTCGACGAGTACCAGGACACCGACCCCGCACAGGTCGAGCTGCTCGACCTGCTCGCCGGCGGTGGGGGCAACCTGGTGGCCGTCGGCGACCCCGACCAGTCGATCTACGCGTTCCGCGGTGCGGAACCGCGCGGCATCGTCGAGTTCCCCGATCGGTTCCGGCACACCGACGGGCGCCCGGCGTCGCGGGTGCCGCTCGGCGTCTGCCGGCGGTCGGGTGCGGAGCTGCTGCGGATCAGCCGGGCCGTGGCCGAGGGGCTGCCCGGTCCCTGGGCGCACCGTCGGCTGATCGCGGGGGAGGGCACGCCCCCGGGCGAGGCGGAGGTCCACGTCTTCGGCTCTGCCGCGGTCGAGGCCGCCTACGTCGCCGACATCCTGCGTCGCGCCCACCTGCTCGACGGCTTGCCGTGGTCGCAGATGGCCGTCGTCGTCCGCACCGCTGCGGTGCTCGGGCCCTTCCGCCGCGCGCTGGCCTCGGCGGGGGTTCCGGTGGCGGTCTCCACCGACGAACTGCCGCTGGCCGCCCAGCCCGCCGTCGCCCCGCTCCTCAGTGCGCTGACGGCGCTGCTCCCCGGTCCCGACGGGGAGCCTGCCGGGTTCGACGAGCCGGCGGCAGAGGCGCTGCTGGCCTCGCCGCTCGGCGGGGCCACCGTGCTGGATCTGCGCCGGCTGCGCCGGGCGGTGCGCGTCGCGCTGGCCAGGCAGGGGGTCGACCTCGCCGAGCGTGGCACCCCGCTGGCCCTCGCGCTGGCCGACGACGCGCTCGTGGAGGCGCTGCCCGAGCACGTCGCGCGGCCGGCGAGCCGGGTGGCGGCGGTCATGGCCGCCGGCCGCCTGGCGCTGGCCCAGGACGGCACCGCTGAGGACGTGCTGTGGTCCATGTGGCAGCGCAGCGGGCTGGCCACCCGGTGGGCGCGTCTCAGCGCGGCGGGCGGGCCCTCGGGCGCGGTGGCCGACCGCGATCTCGACGCCGTCGTCGCGCTCTTCGACGCCGCAGCCGGCTTCGTCGACCGGCTGCCTTCGGCCGACGTCCGGGCCTTCGTGGCCCACCTCTCGGCGCAGGAACTGCCCGGTGACACCGGTGCGGCCCGGGCGGTCGCCGGCGAGACCGTCCGGCTGCTCACCGCACACGCCGCCAAGGGCCTGGAGTGGGAGCTGGTCTGCGTCTCGGGCGTCCAGGAGGGGGTGTGGCCCGACCTGCGGGAACGGGCGTCGCTGCTGGGCGCCGAAGTACTGGTCGAGAAGGCGGCGGGCATCGACGGCGCCCGCACCGACCGCCGCACCCTCGCGCTCGCCGAGGAACGCCGGCTGTTCTACGTGGCCTGCACCCGTGCCCGCCGCCGGCTGGTGGTCACCGCGGTCGAGGGCGCGCTCGACGGCGCGGACGCCGGGGCGACGGCCTCCCGGTTCCTCGATCTGGTGCAGCCTCCGCCGCTGGAGGGCCGGCCGCTCACCGAGCTGCCGCGGGCCCTGACGCTGTCCGCGCTGGTGGCCGAGCTGCGGCGGTCGCTGACCGATCCGCACACCGCGGCGCCCCGCCGCTCGGCGGCGGCCTCGGTGCTGCGCCGGCTCGCCGGCGAAGGCGTGCCCGGCGCCGTGCCCGCCCGCTGGTGGGGGTTGGCGCCCCTGTCCGACGACGCACCGCTCGTGCCGGAAGAGGAGCCCGTGCGCGTGCGGCCCTCCGCCATCGAGACCTTCCAGCGCTGCCCGCTGCGCTGGGTGCTCGGCGCGGTCGGGGCCGAGGCCTCGCCCGATGCCACCCGCACGGTGGGCACCGCAGTCCACGAGGTCGCCCAGCAGGTGGCCGAGGGACTGTCGGCCGCCGACGCGCGGACGGCGCTCGACACCGAGCTCGACCAGCTCGACCTCGGGCCCGGCTGGGCCGACCAGCGACAGCGCGTCCAAGCACAGGAGATGCTCGACCGGTTCCTGCGCTGGCACTCCACCAACGGCCGGGAGCTGCTGGCCGCGGAGGGCGACGTGGACGTCGTCGTCGGGCGGGCGCGGATCCGCGGGCAGGTGGACCGGCTGGAACGCGACGCCGAGGGCCGGCTGGTCGTCGTCGACCTCAAGACCGGCAAGACCACCGCCAAGAACACCGAGGAGCACGGCCAGCTGGCCGCCTACCAGGTGGCGATCGCCGCCGGTGGGTTCGCCGAGCACGGCACGGTGCCCGGCGGGGCGGCCCTGCTGCAGATCGGCACCGGCGCCAAGGCCAAGGAGCAGCACCAGGAGCCCCTGCCGGCGGGCGTCCCGCTCGGCGAGACGTGGGCCGGTGAGCTCGTGGCCGAGGTCGGCGACGGGATGGGCGCGGGCACCTTCGAGGTGCGCACCGGTACGCACTGCTCGCGCTGCCCGGCCCGCCGCAGCTGCCCGCTGCAGGAGCGCGGACGGCAGGTGACCGGATGACCCCGCGTGCGGAGCGGCCCCGTTCCGGGTTCCCTCGCGAGCCGGCGAGCGGAGGGGAGAACGGGGACCTCCAACAGCTGTCCTTCGACGACCTGCTGGCCGGTGCGCCCGCCGAGCAGCGGGTCCCGCGCCGGTTGCTCACGCCGGCCGAGGTCGCCACGCGCTGCGGGCTGGCGTACGCCCCGTCCGATGAGCAGGCCGGTGTGGTCCGCGCCCCCGCCGACCGGCCGCTGGTCGTCGTCGCCGGCGCCGGCTCGGGCAAGACCGAGACGATGGCCGCCCGGGTGTCCTTTCTGGTGGCCAACCGGATCGTGGAGCCCGAGGCGATCCTGGGTCTCACCTTCACCCGCAAGGCCGCCAGCGAGCTGAACGAGCGGATCCGGCTGCGGCTCGGCGCCCTCGCCCGGCACCCGGAGACCGAGGCCGACCTCCGGGAACGGCTGGCTATCGCCCAGCCCACGGTGTCGACGTACCACGGGTACGCGGCGGCCCTGGTCGCCGAGCACGGGCTGCGGATCGGGGTGGAGCCCGGTGCGGGCGTGCTCGGCCCGGCCATGTGCTGGGGACAGGCCACGACGGCGGTGACCGCCTGGACCGGGGACATGTCCGACGTCCCGCTCACCCTGCTCACCACCGTCGAGGACGTCCTCGCCCTGGCCGCCGAGATGGGCGAGCACGACGTCATCCCCACCGCCCTGCGTGCCTGGACCGCGCGGCTGGAGGCGCAGATCGCCGGCTACGCCGACGCGCCGCGCAAGAAGGGGCCCTACGCGGCGGTCAGCGAGATGGTCGCCCGGCAGCGGGCACGGGTGGCCCTGCTGCCGCTGGTGAAGGAGTTCGAGGCCCGCAAGCGGGCGATGGGCTCGATCGACTACGCCGATCAGGTCGCCTACGCCGCCAGGATCGCCGTCACGTCCGCCGAGGTCGGCCGCCGCGAGCGCGCCCGGTGGAAGGTCGTGCTGCTCGACGAGTACCAGGACACCAGCGTCGGCCAGCTGCGCATGCTCGAGGCGCTCTTCGGCGGCGCCAGCGGGCACCCGGTGCTCGCCGTCGGCGACCCCCGCCAGTCCATCTACGGCTGGCGCGGTGCGTCGGCCGGCACCATCGAGCGGTTCGACCGCACCTTCCCCGGGCTGCCCGGCCGCGAGGCCCAGCGGCTGACGCTCGCCACCAGCTGGCGCAACGACGAGGCCGTTCTCGCCGTCGCCAACGCGGTGTCGGGGATGCTGCCGCCTCCGGCCCAGCCGCTGCCCGACCTCGCGCCGGCCCCCACCGCGGGCCGGGGCTCGGTGACCGTCGGGCTGTACGCGACCGTCGCCGAGGAGACGACGGCGCTGGCCGACCGGCTGGCGGAGGCCTGGTATTCGGGCCTGGGGATCGCAGGTCGTGACGAGTGCGGCCCGGAGGGCTCCGCGCAGGAGCGACGCAGCGGCTCCGCTGACCAGGGGAACGGCACCTGGTCGCGGTGCCGTCCGGAGGACGGCCAGGTGCATCGCCCGCCGTCGATGGCCGTGCTGGTGCGCACCCGCAAGCAGCTGCCGGGCATCGCCGCGGCGCTGCGTGAGCGGGGGCTACCGGTGGAGGTCGTGGGCCTCGGAGGGCTGCTCGAGGTGCCCGAGGTCTCCGACGTCGTCGCCACCCTCACCGTGCTCGTCGACCCCACCGCCGGTGACGCGCTGGGTCGCCTGCTCACCGGGGCCCGCTGGCGGATCGGCCCGCGGGACCTCGCCGCGCTGGAGGCCCGCGCCCGTGCGCTGGTGCACTCCCGCCGCCCGGCCCGGCCGGCCGACGGCGATGAGGCCGCCGCGGCCACGCCCGAACCGCCGCAGGAGCGGGGCAGCATCATCGAGGCGCTGGACGACCTGGGGGACGCCGAGCAGTATTCGCCGGTCGGCCACCGCCGGCTGCGCCGGCTGGGCGGCGAGCTCGCGCACCTGCGCGGCCGGATCGGGGAGTCCCTGCCCGACCTGGTCGACGAGGTCGCCCGCATGCTGGGGATGGAGACCGAGCTGGCCAGCGCACCCGGGGTCAGCCCGGCCGGTGCGCGGGCGCACCTGGACGCGCTGCACGGGGTGGCCGCGGAGTTCACCGAGCTGGCCGACCTGCCGTCGCTGCCGGCGTTCCTGGGATACCTGCGCGATGCCGAGGAACGCGAACGCGGCCTGGAGCCCGGGGAGGTGGCGGTCAACCCGGAGGCGGTGCAACTGCTCACCGGGCACTCGGCCAAGGGGCTGGAGTGGGACGTCGTCGCCGTGCCGGGGATGACCGTCGACCAGTTTCCCGCGCGGTCGAACGCCGGCGACTCCTGGATCAAGGACCCGGGCGCCGTCCCGGTCGACCTCCGCCTCACCGACCGTGCCGAGCTGCCGCAGCTGCGGCTGCCGGTGCCGGGTTCGGGGGACCAGGCCGTGGTGCGGGACGCCCTGGAGGAGTACGTCCAGGACTGGAAGGACTTCGGTCGGGACGAGGAGGTGCGGCTGGGCTACGTCGCCGTCACCCGCGCCAAGCGGCTGCTGCTGTGCTCGGGCAGCTGGTGGCGCGACGGCGTCAAGCCCTGCGGGCCGTCGTCCCTGCTGCACACGGCCAAGGAGGCGTGCGAGGCCGGCGCCGGCACCGTCGTGCACTGGGCGCCCGCGCCCGAGGACGGCGCGACCAACCCGGCTCTGGATGAGTGGCCGGTCGGTCAGTGGCCGGCCGATCCGCTCTCGGAGCCGCGCCGGCGCGCCCTGACCGCCGCGGCCCAGCTGGTCGATGGCGCCGCGCCGCACCCGCTGGATCCGGAACTCGCCCTCGGCGAACCGGACGACCTCGTCGCCTCCTGGGTGCGCGACGCCGACCTGCTGCTGCGCGAGCGGACCGTCGCCGCCAGCTCCACGGTGGAGGTGCCGCTCCCGTCCCACCTCTCGGTCTCGGCGCTGGTCACGCTGCGCCGCGACCCCGGCGAGCTGGCCCGGCGGCTGCGCCGGCCGATGCCGGCCGCCCCGGCACCCCAGGCCCGCCGCGGCACCGCGTTCCACGCCTGGCTCGAGGAACGGTTCGGCGCGGCACGGTTGGTCGACCTGGACGAGTTGCCCGGCTCCGGTGACGAGCTCGCCGCCCCCGACGACCAGCTCGAGCAACTGCGGGAGGCCTTCCTCGCCAGCGAGTGGGCCGACCGGCAACCGGTCGAGGTCGAGGTGCCGTTCGAGACGCCGCTCGGCTCGCTGACCCTGCGCGGCCGGATCGACGCCGTCTTCCAGCGCGAGGACGGCGGCTACGAGGTCATCGACTGGAAGACCGGCTCGCCGCCGTCCGGGTCGGAACTGGCCGCCGCCGGGGTGCAGCTGGCCGCCTACCGGCTGGGCTGGTCGCGGCTGACCGGGGTGCCGGTGGAACGGGTCAGCGCCGGCTTTCACCACGTGGCGGCCAAGGAGACCATCCGGCCGGTCGACCTGCTGGACGAGGCGGGCCTGCTCGCCCTGATCAACGGGACCGGTTGACGGTTCTTCCGGCCGCGCTGCGACCGGTGAGCGTCGGGCGGTGACGCTCTTGCGGCGCCGTCGATCAGTGGGGCCACAGACACGCAGCAGCGCGCCGAGTTGCGGGGCAGTGTGTCCTTGAAGGCGGCTTCAGAGACAGGGCGCCGACGGAACGATGTGCGCGGACGGGCAGTTCTCAATCCAGAAACTGCCCGTCCGCGCACACTGTTCGGCTGCATCGACGCGCCCCACGCGTCACGGACCAGGGCCTCCGGTGGTCGCCTTCCCCGCGACACCACTACGGTCGGGTGGATGGGAGGGGTCTTGCGCACGTTCCGCACCGACGGCGACAACGACGATCCGCTTCCCCCGATCGACCTCTACCGCCTGGCCGTCGAGGAGTACCGCTTCCAGGCTGAGTTCAACTGGAAGCGCACGCAGTACTTGCTGGCCTTCAACGCAGCCATCCTGGCGGCCGGCACCGCCGTTTCGGGTCGGTTCGGCGAGTTCGCGATCCCCGTCTTCGCACTGGGGGTGGTCACCTGCGTGCTCGCGATATTGGTCCAACGTCAGCAGCACAGCTACTACCGAGCGGCGCGCGACCGCATGCGCCGGCTCGAGGTTCAGTTCAGGGTTCCGGAACCGGCAGACACGACGGCGACGCTGGGCAAGCGCACCCGAAGCTTCTCGGTCACGGGCCTCATTTACACCCTGACGACCGCGATCGCCGTCGCCGACGTGGCTGCGATCGTCTACTCGCTGAGGTAGCTCAGCATCCTGGCTGCGTGGTCGCCCGGAACCGGAACCACATGCGATGGCGTCACGCCTTCAAGGCAGCGCCAGTTGTCGCCGAGGCCTCGTCCTCTCGGACGCCACCTGTCGCGCTCGCCATCTGTATGCCGCCCTTGGGCACCGGCCGGCTCGCCCTGCGACGAGGCACCTTTACGGACGAGCAATCTGTGGACTCTCCCTCAGGAGGACCGACAGGGTGGCGTGCGCGCCTGGATGGTTCACTCAAGCCCGACCGCATGGGTATCTCATGGTCGGCCGCTCATGGACCCTCTCGCAGCTCGGACGTTCCCGCGGGAACGTCCCGGCCACTGACCACGCGGGGCCAGGACGACAGGTCCTGCTCCGCCGGTGAGCGTCAGAGTCCTCCGGCGCCGGTGAACTGCACGATCGGAGGCGCGGCGACATACCCACCGCCGCCGCCCCCGTCGTCGTCCGGATCACCGCAGGCGGCCAGTCCCGAGGCGAGCAGGGCGAAGACGGTGACCAGCCGCATCCGCCGGCGCGCCGGCCCGCGGCGGGCAGCCTTCAGGTCCGACGGGTTCGGCACTCTTCCGACCACGGGTCCTCCTCTGCAACGCGCTGAGAGCACCAGCATGCCCCGTGCCGGCATCGCGCGCAGCGGTACCGCGCGACCAGCCCCGCGCAGTGTCAGGTCGAGGCGACGCGGTCCAGGATCGCCGTCGCCAGCCGCTCGGGCGCTTGCTCCGGGACCCAGTGCGTGATGCCGGGCAGCTCCACGAACCGGTAGTCCCCGGTCACGAACTCCTCGCACGCCTGCGCGGCGGTACGGCCGATGGCGACGTCGCCGTCGCTCCACACGTACGTCGTCGGCACCTCGACCTTGTCCACCCGGATGTCCGAACTCATGGCCCGGTACCAGTTCAGCGCCGCGGTGAGCGCGCCGGGCGCCGAGAGCACCGCCACGTACTCGTCGACCGCCTCCGGCGAGACCCCCGTCTCGCCCTCGGCGCCCAGCAGCATCCGGCGGAGCCGCCGGGCGTCGTCGGCGAGCAGCACCTCCTCGGCCTTGCCGGGCTGCCAGAACAGCCGGATGTAGGCCGAGCGCTCCTTCTGCTCCGGGTCGATGCGGAAGGCCGCGGTGTAGGCGGCCGGGTGCGGCACGGAGACCGCCGTCAGCGACCGCACCCGGTCGCTGTGCCAGGCGGCCAGCGTCCAGGCGACGTTGGCGCCCCAGTCGTGCCCGACGACGTCGGCGACCGGGATCTCCAGCGCCGCCATGAGGTCCGCCGTCACCTGCGCCAGGTTCTGCATGGAGTAGGCCGCCACCTCGCCCGGGCGCGCACCGGGGGAGTAGCCGAGCTGATCGGGGGCGTACGTGCGCAGCCCGGCCTCGGCGAGCAGCAGCGTCACGGCGGCCCAGGACGCCGAGGTCTGCGGGAATCCGTGCAGCAGCAGTACGGGACGGCCGTCCTCCGGTCCGTCGACGCGCACGTCGAAGGTCAGGTCGCCGACATCGGTGCGCAGCAGCTCTCCGGGCATGCCTCGGACGCTAACGGTCACGGATCCGGAGCGCGTCCCCCGGGAACGTCGGGCACCTGCCGCCGCGTTGGACCCTGCATGTCGCTGACCCGACGGCAGTTCCTCGCCGCGGCCGCCGGCGTGGGTGGAGCAGCCCTCACCGGCGGTGTCCTCGCCGACCAGGTGTGGCCGCTGCTCAGCCGGGAGGACCTGGTTCCCGGCCGGACCCCCGAGCTCGTGCTCCCGTCCCAGGCCTGGACCACCACCCCCGACCGCCTCACCTTCGCCGCGGTCGGGGACACCGGCACCGGCGGCCGGCAGGCGGTCGCGGTCGCCACCCGCATGGCCCAGGGGTACGAGCAGAACCCTTACGGGCTGATCACCCATCTCGGCGACATCTGCTACTACGGCAAGATCGAGAACCGCTTCGACGACGTGTTCCTCCGCCCCTACGGCCCGCTGATCGAGGCAGGGGTCGACGTCGAGCTGGCGATCGGCAACCACGACGGCGAGGTCTACTTCAGCGACGCCCGGCTCGAGGAGATCGAGACCGAGCTGCGGTTGCTCGGCACGCCGGCCCGCTACTACCGCACCACCCACGGCCCGGTGGACTTCTTCTACCTGGACTCCAGCACGCCGGGCCTGTTCGGCTCCGGCGCCTCCGCGCAGCTGGACTGGCTGGACGACGCCCTCGCCACCTCGACGAGCCAGTGGAAGATCGTCTGCCTGCACCATCCGCCGTACTCCTCGGGCCGGCACGGCGCGACCCCCGGCGCGGAGGACATGCTGGTTCCGGTCCTCGAGCGGCACGCGGTCGACCTGGTGCTGGCCGGGCACGACCACAACTACGAGCGCACCATCCCGCTCGACGGGATCACCTACGTGGTCAGCGGTGGTGGCGCCAAGCTCACCCCGGTCCGGCCCAGCCGGATCACCGCGGCCGCCGCGTCGGTGCTGCAGTACCTGCACGTGGAGGTCGACGGCGACCGGCTGACCGCCCGGTGCATCCGCCCCGACGGCGGCCTGGTCGACCGGTTCACCCTGCGGGCGCGCGAGGGCCGATGAGCACCCGGGTTCGGGCGAGACGGACCGTCCGCGAGAGTGCGGCGGCCCTCTACGGGCTGGCCGCGCTCGGCGTCGTCGTCGCCCCGGCGCTGATCCTCGACTCGACCGCGGCAGGTGGCGGGGTGGCGCCGTCGTGGCAGGCGCTGGACCTGCTGGCGGTCAGCGCGGTGCTGGGGCTCGGCTACGGGGTCGTCTGCTACCGGCGGTTGCGCCGGCAGTCGACGATGACCCGCTCCCGGCCGAACGTCTGGATCGGGGCCGTGCACGCTTTCGTGGCGCTGGCCCTGCTGTCCTCGGTGCTGCTCGCCGTCGTCCTGCACCAGTTGGGCAACCTGCAGACGCCGCTGGCCGGGCAGGAGTGGACGCTGCTCGCGCTGTGGGGTGGGGTGCAGCTGCTCGCGATCGCGGTCGCGGAGGCGGTGGAGCGCGGGGTGTTCCGCTGGCTCACCAGCCCCGAACGCCGGGCGGCAGCCGGACACGGCGAACGTCCCGTCCCGGCCCGCCACTACCGTCGGGGACCGTGACCAGCGCCGAACGGAACTTCGTCCTCGACCACCTCGACGACCTGCACGCCGATCTCGACGCCTGGTTGCGCATCCCGTCGATCTCGGCCGACCCGCTGCACGCGCGGGACGTCGCCGCCAGCGCCACGTGGCTGGCCGACGCGCTGCGCCGGGTCGGCTTCCCGACCGTCGAGATCTGGCCGACCGACGGCGCGCCCGCCGTCTTCGCCGAGTGGCCGTCGGCCGACGCGGACGCGCCGGTGGCGCTGGTCTACGGCCACCACGACGTGCAGCCGGTCGACCCGCTGGAGCTCTGGGACCACCCGCCGTTCGAGCCGACCCGCGTCGAAGGCCCTGATGGTCCCGAGCTGCACGCCCGCGGGGCGATCGACGACAAGGGCAACGTCGCCTTCCACCTGCTCGGCATCCGCGCGCACCTCGCCGCCACCGGCCGGGACACCCCGGCCGTCACGGTCAAGCTGCTGATCGAGGGCGAGGAGGAGTCCGGCTCGCCGCACTTCCGCAGGTTGCTGGAGGACCGGCGGGACCGGCTGGCCTGCGACGTCGTCGTCGTCAGCGACACCGGCATGGCCGCTCCGGACGTGCCCAGCGCGGTGACGGCGATGCGCGGCCTGGCCGACGCGGAGATCACCCTGCGCGGTCCGGCCGTCGATCTGCACTCCGGATCGTTCGGCGGGGCGGTCCCGAACCCGCTGCACGCCCTGGCGGAGCTCCTCGCGAAGCTGCACGACGACCAGGGCCGGGTCACCCTGCCCGGGTTCTACGACAAGGTGCGGCCGCTGTCCGACCGCGAGCGCGAGCTCATGAGCCGGGTGCCGTTCGACGAGCAGGCGTGGCTGGCCGGTCCCGCGGCTTCGCGGGCGACGGCCGGCGAGGCCGGCTTCAGCACCCTCGAGCGGACCGGTGCGCGGCCGACCGCCGAGGTCAACGGTATGTGGGGCGGCTACACCGGACCCGGCCACAAGACGATCATCCCGGCCGAGGCGCACGCCAAGCTGACCTTCCGGCTGGTCTCCGGCCAGCGGCCGGAGGACGTCGGCCCGCAGCTGCAGTCATGGGTACAGGCCAACGTCCCGGCGGGGATCGAGGCCGAGGTGCACACCCCGCCCGGCGGTGTGGCGCCCTGCGCCAGCGACCTGGACTCCCCGGCGATGGACGCGCTGCTGGCGGCCATCGGCCAAGCCTTCGACACCGCGCCGGAGGACGTGCTGTTCACCCGTGAGGGCGGCAGCGGCCCCGAGGCCGATCTCGTCGAGGTGCTGGCCGCGCCGCTGCTGTTCCTGGGCGCCGGCCTGCCGACCGACCGCATCCACTCGCCGAACGAGCGGGTGCTGCTGCCGATGCTGTACCGCGGAGCCGAGGCGGCGGCGCACCTGTGGCGGGAGCTGGGCGCCCGGCGCTCGGGCTAGCGCCCCGGCGGCCGCCCCGGCCACGGAGCCGAGGCGGTGCGGACGTTCCCGCGCGGGAACGTCCGCACCGGGGTTCACCGCGTTCCCGCTGGAACGTCCGGGCCCCGCGTCCCGACGACGACGGTGGCGCCGAGGTCCTCGTCGACCACCAGCCGGGCGGCCAGCCCCGCGACGGAGACGACGTCGACGGCGGTACCGGCCTGCTCCTCGCTGCACTCGAACAGCAGCGCCCCACCCGGCGCGAGCCAGCGGGCTGCGCCGTCGACCAGCCGGCGGACGAGGTCCAGGCCGTCGCCGCCGCCGTCCAGGGCCGGCCGTGGCTCGTGGTCCCGTGCCTCCGGCGGCATCAGCGCGATCGCCGCGGTGGGGACGTAGGGCACGTTGGCGGTGAGGACGGCGATCCGGCCCACGAGCTCGTCCGGCAGGGCGGCGAACAGGTCTCCCTCGTGGACGGGGACGAGGGGCAGGTTCCGCCGGGCGCAGGCCACCGCGGCGGCGTCGACGTCGGTGGCGTGCAGATCGATCCCCGGGACGGCGGCGGCCAGTGCTGCCCCCACCGCGCCGGTGCCGCAGCACAGGTCCACGACGACCGAGCCGGAGTCGGCGAGCGTCACCGCCGCACGGACCATCAGCTCGGTGCGCCGGCGGGGCACGAAGACGCCGGGCGCGACGGCGATCCGCAGGCCGCAGAACTCCGCCCAGCCCAGGACCTGCTCCAACGGCGCCCCGGCCACCCGGCGGTCGACCAGCGCGGCCAGCTCGGCGGCGTCCCGCGCGGCCGAGACCAGCAGCCGTGCCTCGTCCTCGGCGAAGACGCACCCGGCGCCGCGCAGCCGGCGCACGACGGCCGGGTCGGGTGCGACTGCCTTCCCGACGTCCAGGGTGACCTCCTGGTGGGCGCGGTGGGCGAGGACGGCGGTCGGAACGCCTTACGCTGCACCCGTGACCGGGGTCGGGCAGGATGCTGCGCCGGGCTGGTACCCCGACCCCGGCGGCGCGACCGGCATGGTGCGCTGGTGGGACGGGCTGGGCTGGTCCGACGTCATGATGCCCGCCGGTCCGGGCGTCGCCGTGCACAGCGGCCCGGCCGGACCGCCGGCGCCGGCGCCGGGCTCGGCCCCCGCCGAGCTCCCTGCCACACCGCCGGGATCTCCGCGACCGTCCTCCTTCGGCCTGTGGGCGGCGGCCGGGGCGGTGCTGGTGCTCGTCGTCGCCGTCGTCGTCTCGGTGCTCTGGCTCCGTCCCGGCACGACCGCTCCCGACCGCAGCGCGGCCGCCCAGCAGCCCGGTCCACCCCCGCCACCGTCGGCCGGGCCGGCGTTCCCGCCCGGCACCGTCCGGATCATCGACGAGGCAGCCGGCATCTCGTACCCGTACCTGGGCGAGGGCTGGCAGGAGTTCGACCTGGGCGTCCAGATGGAGACCACGTCGACCGCCGGGCAGTACTTCACCACCCAGGAGGACACCCCCGACGGCGGGATCTTCATCTCCCAGTGCACCTCCGGCCCGGTGGCCGAGTGGTACGGGTGGGCCGGCCCGTCGACCCTCCGGAGCACCACCCAGGGGCTCGCCGACAGCGTGCGGGCGAACTACTACCCGGTCCCCAACGAGCGCGAGGTGCTGCGCGACGAGCCCCGGACAGTCGACGGGCACGCCGCACACCTCTACGAGTTCGCGCTCACCTGGGACGTCCAGGGGTACGACGCCTCCGGCGAGCGCGCTGCGCTGCTGCTGATCGACGTCGGCCGCCCGGCGCCGGCGCTGCTCTACGTCTCCATCCCCAACACCCACGCCGAGCTCTACGGCGTCATCGACCGGGTCATCGAGTCCGTCGACGTGCTGTGACTTCGTCATCCTCCGGATGACACCGCGGCCAACGGCCGTCCCCCTGCGGCGCTGAGCCCGTCCGCGATCCTCCTCGGGGAGCCTTCGGCCCCCGCTCGTCGGTCGCCACCGCGGCCAACGGCCGTCCCCCTGCGGCGCTGAGCCCGTCCGCGATCCTCCTCGGGGAGCCTTCGGCCCCCGCTCGTCGGTCGCCACCGCGGCCAACG
>NZ_JASNNW010000051.1 GCF_030165005.1 Blastococcus capsensis | reverse complement strand
TGCACGTGTGCGTCCTGCCCGGCCAACAGCACCACCGGTAGCGACCGGCGATCGGGGCTTCCGCGCTGCCAGGTGTATCCGTCCTCGGCGACCACCGACGCCCAGTGGGCGCTCATCGAGCCGCTGCTGCCGCCGCCGGGCAACGCCGCCGGGCGCGGTGGCCGCTCGGAGAAGCACGACCGCCGCCTGCTCGTGGACGCCATCTTCTACCTGGTCAGAGGCGGAATCACCTGGCGTGAACTGCCCCGCGAGTTCCCACCCCGCTCCACGGTCTGGGACACCTTCACCCGCTGGGTGCGCAGCGGAGCCTGGGCTCGCCTCCACGACGCGCTGCGTGACCAGCTACGGGTACGCCTGGGGCGCCGGCCACAGCCGAGCGCGGCGATCATCGACTCCCAATCTGTGCGCGCGGCGGACACCGTCGCAGGCCCCTCGCGCGGCTACGACGCCGGCAAGAAAATCAACGGCCGCAAGCGACACATCGCCGTGGACACCAACGGACTGCTGCTGGCGGTGATCGTCACCATCGCCGGCATCCAGGACCGCGACGGCGGCCTGCGGCTGCTGGCCCGGCTACGGGAGTCCTTCTCCACCGTGGCGCTGGTGTGGGCCGACGCCGGATACGCCGGGCGGATGGTCACCTTCGCCACCAAGGTCTTGGCGTTCACCGTCGAGATCGTCAAGCGTGCCGATGACCAGGTCGGCTTCAAGCTGCTGCACCGACGGTGGGTGGTGGAACGAACCTTCGCCTGGATCAGCAAGTACCGCCGCTGCGTACGCGACTACGAGCGACGCATCGACACCAGCGAGGCCATGATCCACACCGCGATGATCATGACCATGTCACGCCGACTGGCCCGCTGACTCAATTCCCGGACACGCACT
>NZ_JASNNW010000050.1 GCF_030165005.1 Blastococcus capsensis | reverse complement strand
AACGTCTGGGTGGCGCCGTTGATCGCGACCGTGGCCGAGCGCAGCGGCCGCAGCTGGCGGATGACGTTGCCGATCGCCAGGCCGGTGCGGTTCTGAACCTCGCGGGCCACGGCCAGGGCGGTGAACACGACGGTGAGGTGGGCCTCGATGGCGTCGCGAGTGTGGTGGAACATCGGCCTGGCCCGCAGATCGGTCTTGCTCATCCGGAACGATTGCTCGACCCGCCACAGGTCGTGATAGCTGCCGATCACCTCGGCCGCGGGCATGAGATTGGCGGGGATGTTGGTGACGTAGCCCTTCAACCCGACCAGGCTCTGCGCTCTGGCCAGTGCGGTCTCGTCCAGGGATCGGGCACCGTTGCTGGTCTTGACGAACCGCGGCGTGCGGGCCGCGCGTTCGCCGTCGACGACCTCCCGCGCCCGGGCCTCCTGCAGGGCGAGGGTCTTGCGGTCCCGGGCTGCACGCCTGGCCGAGTACGCCCACACCGCCCGCCACGACCCGGTGTGCTGCGTGGGGTCCCACACGGGCTCGGCGCGGCGCGCGGTGTCGTTCTCCCCGACCTTCCCGCCCTTGGCGCGGCCGGTCTTGGGGGTGATCGTGTCGATGACCTGGCCATCGGTGAAGGCGTCGCCGTGCCAGTGGAAGTGGGACTCCAGATCCGCCGGCGCCCGGGTCACCCGCGAGCCGACGATGAACCGCACGTGCGCCTCGTCCAGCGCCTTCAGGTTCGCCGCCGACAGCATCCCGGCGTCGGCGGTGACCGCGAGGTCGGCCAGGCCGTGCCGCTGCTGGAACTGGGTGATGATCGGGATCAGCGTGCTGGTCTCGGCCTTGTTGCCCTCGAAGCAGCCGATCTCCAGCGGGAAGCCCTGACGGTCGACGAGCAACCCGACCACGACCTGCGGGTCGACTCGACGTTCCTTGGAGTAGCCGACTTTCCGCAGGTCGTCCTCGTGTTCGGCCTCGAAGTAGAGCGTCGTCACGTCGTAGAGGCACAAGGTCAGATCCCC
>NZ_JASNNW010000049.1 GCF_030165005.1 Blastococcus capsensis | reverse complement strand
GCCCGCTGCTCGGCCCACCCGCGGCGGTGGACCGCTACCGCCCCTCGGCCGCCCAGTACCGCTTCCTGGAGGTCCGCGACCGCACCTGCCGCCACCCCGGCTGCAGCGTGCGCGCCGGCTGGGCCGATCTGGACCACGTCATCGCCCACGCCGCCGGCGGCGCCACCGCCTGCCAGAACCTGTGCTGCCGGTGCCGCCGGCACCGTGTGTCCCGAAGACGATCAGGAGGCGTTGATGTAGAAGCCAATGTCGCTTGAGCGTCGTGCTGTGCTGAAGATGAAGGTTTGGCCCTTCGGAATCGCTCGACAGGGAGTGGTTTCAAACCGCCATGAGCTGCTGCGGTGAATGAGCTGTGGTGGTGAGCGTCATGGATACGTCATCGTAAGAGGTGGCAGGTGTGGGCCGGGAAGACGAACGCGAGTAAACCATCGATGACGCGTCGTAAGACATGAGATGACATCAAAACCAGGGACTGGTGGATTTCCTGGGATGAGCCAAGGAGTTACCTGTGTCCTGCCTTGGCGGTGTCCGGCGTATAGGTGGCGTGAGCCCGGTTCAGGCTTCAGTACGGAACGGGAGAACCCCTCGCTCCGACACAGGCGGTGAAGGTTGAGTTGACCGCCGAGAGGGAGAATGGCAAGCCGTGTAGAGCGGCGAGTCGCAGAGTACTGGTTGCGGAGCAGGGGGGCGGACCGGCTCGTAGTAGCGATGAAGCTCCTGTAATGGGGGTGGAGCAAAGGGGCCGGGTCGTTGGGTGCCGATCGACGATCAACCATCATGTGGGAGGAGTCCGATGATCGGGGCAAGACCTTCGGGAAAGTCGTTCGACATTCCTAAGCAGCTCATCTGGGATGCCTATCAAAAGGTGAAGGTCAACAAGGGGGCGGCTGGGGTTGACGGCCAGTCGCTAGCCGATTTTGCGCAGGACGAGAAAGCCAACCTGTACAAGATCTGGAATCGGATGTCGTCGGGTACGTACTTCCCTCCGCCGGTGAGAGCGGTAGAGATCCCGAAGGCAGCCGGTGGTGTTCGCGTGCTGGGCGTGCCGACCGTGGCCGATCGGATCGCGCAGACGGCGGTGGCCATGACGCTGGAGCCGACGGTGGAGCCGATGTTCCATCCCGACTCCTACGGCTACCGGCCGGGTCGGTCCGCACTCGATGCGGTCGGCACGACGCGGAAACAGTGTTGGCAGCGGCCGTGGGTGGTCGATCTCGACATCCAGGGCTTCTTCGACAATGTTCCGCATGCCCCGATTCTGTGGGCCGTCGAGCAGCACGCCACCGAGTCATGGGTCCTGCTGTATGTCAAGCGGTGGCTCACGGCACCGATTCAGCAACCGGACGGCACCCTCACCGCTCCCGATCGTGGCACCCCGCAAGGGTCAGCGATCTCGCCGTTGTTGTCGAATCTGTTCATGCATTACGCGTTCGACGCCTGGATCGCTCAGACGCAGGACAGCGTGAGATTCGAACGGTATTGCGATGACATCATCGTCCACTGCCACAGCGAGAAGCAAGCGAAGTACATTCGCAACGTCATCGCCGCTCGGCTGTGGCGATACGGGCTGCAACTCCACCCGGAG
Organism: Blastococcus capsensis; assembly: GCF_030165005.1. Classification (GTDB taxonomy): domain Bacteria; phylum Actinomycetota; class Actinomycetes; order Mycobacteriales; family Geodermatophilaceae; genus Blastococcus; species Blastococcus capsensis. The sequence goes on along the minus strand of NZ_JASNNW010000049.1, from coordinate 694 downwards.
AAGACCAGGATCGTGTATTGCTACCGGGAAGGCGAGACGGTGCCGCCGAACGCGGCCATCGAGTTCACCTTCCTTGGCTACACGTTCCGGCCGCGCTACGTGCGACTGCCCGATGGGCGCTGGCAAACAGGATTCGCGCCAGCGGTCAGCAAGGAAGCGCGCAAAGCGATGGCCCGGACCATCCGGAGCTGGAAGCTCGGCCGGCGAACAGACCTCATCTTCGAAGAAGTTGCCGCGATGGTCAACCGCGTCGTGGCCGGCTGGATCAACTACTACGGGCGCTTCTACAAATCCAAGTTGATCGCATTCCTGCAGGAGCGGCTGAATCCGCACCTGGTCAAATGGGCGTGCCGGAAATACAAGCGATTGCACCGTGCCCAAGCCAAGGCCCGCAGGCGACTCGCCCAGATCGCCAGCACAAACCCGGGCCTGTTCGTTCACTGGCGGCACGGAGCACTCCCGAGTGGTTCAACGACGGGAGCCGTGTGACGGGAGACTGTCACGCACGGTTCTAAGAGCGCCGGGGGGTGAAATTCCCCCCGGCGACTCGCCACCGGCTCAAGACCTTCGCCCCGGGCTGGCAGCACACCATGAGCGACGACGGCGTGCTCACCGTCATCACACCCTCCGGCGTGACCCGGATCAGCCGGCCGCCCGGCTTCCGCGTGCTCACCGGACCACCGGAACCACCGCC
>NZ_JASNNW010000005.1 GCF_030165005.1 Blastococcus capsensis | reverse complement strand
CTAGTACTACAGCCGCATTTCACTGGCGGAGCCGCGTCGGGCGTAGTGGCAGCGGCGGGCGCGGGCCTGGTGTCTGCGGCGCCAGTGCGACCAGTCCAGGACTTGCTGGGGTGGGTGCTGCGGTGCCCAAACCAGGCAGGTGATCAGGTGGCGGATCTCGGGCAGTGAGAGCTCGGTCAGCTCGCCGTGCAGGTTCGGGACCCCCCTTTTTCGCCGCTGGTGGCGGCGCGGGTGACGGTGAGGAAGGCGTGTGCCCAGCAAGCGAGGGTGATGTGTCGGTACCAGGCGTCGTAGCGGCGGACCTGGTACTGGTCCAGGCCGACTTCGCCCTTGCCGGTCTCGAAGGATTCCTCGATCGCCCAGCGACGGCCGGCGACGCCGACCAGGTCGGCCAGCGACGCCTGCGCCGGGCAGAAGCACAGATAGTGGGCCAGTTCGCCATCGGTGAGGCGGCGACGGACCAGCAGCCAGTACCGGCCGGGCTCATCCAATGACCGGATCGGGATGCGCGCCCAGTCGTAGAGCCGGTGGCCCTTGGCGCCGACACCGGCCGACAGTCGCTGCCAGTCCGCCTCGGGCACGGCGGCCGAAAGCGCATCGACCCGGGTGCCGGCCGGCCGGTCGTCGATGGTGGCGATGACGTGCTGGTTCACCGGGACGGCGAGCACGTAGGCCATGCGACGTTCCTCCAGCGCCAGCCGCAGGGCGCCGTTCTGCCCGTAGACCTCATCACCGGCGACCCAGCCGGCCGGCACCTCGGCGTCCAGGGCCCGGATGAGCATTCGCAGAGCCAGCTCCGGCTTGGTCGCGAACTCCACCTCCGGGCCGATACCAGCCTCAGCACAGCGGGCACGATCATCGGTCCAGGCCTTGGGCAGATACAGCTCCCGGTCGATGAACGTCCGCCCGGCCGCAGCGGCGTAGACCAGGAACACCCCGATCTGGGAGTTCTCGATCCGCCCCGCCGTACCGGAGTACTGCCGGGCCACCCCGGCGGACTTGCTGCCCTTCTTCAGGAAGCCGGTCTCATCGATCACCAGCACCGCGTCGTCATCGGCGAGGTACTCCACGACGTATTCGCGCAGGTCATCGCGGACCCCGTCGGCGTCCCACTCGGCGTGGTTGAGCAACCGCTGGGTCGCATCCGGGGTCTGATCACCGGCCTGCTCGGCCAGCGTCCACCCGTTCTTGCGCTCCACCCCCGACAACAGACCCCGCAGATAGGCGCCGGCCTGCGCACGCGGCTGCGGCCGAGAAAACCGCGGCCCGATCCGCCAGGTCACCTCTTCCAGGCCGACTGCCCAGCCCTCGACCTCGGCCACACTGACATCTTCGACCATCCAGCCAAGGTCACCGGCCCGATCGCCGCAGTCCGGCAGACACGCCGCGGCCACTCAAAACCTTGCGGCTGTAGTACTAGAACGGTGGTGGGTCGTCGTCCAGAGGTGGTGGCGGCGGTGGCTCCGGTGGTCCGGTGAGCACGCGGAAGCCGGGCGGCCGGCTGATCCGGGTCACGCCGGACGGGGTGATGACGGTGAGCACGCCGTCGGGGGTCATCGTGTGGCCGGGACGTCTGCACACGGGCCGGCCCGCGTGGAACGGGTCCACTCGTCAGGAACTGAGCGGCCCCTGACATCCCACGGCCCCTGCTCGCCGCGAGACGGGGACGTCAGCGGGTGGTGCGTGGGGTGGCCGGGTGCGAACCGGCCGTGACCAGGTCGGCCACCGCCTGGCGGGCGTCCCCGGCGGTGACCAGGCCCTCGCCGACGAGCACCGCGTCGGCCCCTGCGGCGGCGTAGCCGATCAGGTCGTGCGGGCCGCGGACACCGGACTCGGCGACCTTCACGACCTCTGACGGCAGCCCGGGGGCGATCTTCTCGAAGGTCGACCGGTCGACCTGCAGGGTGGTGAGGTCACGGGCGTTGACCCCGATGACCGAGGCACCGGCGGCCAGGGCGCGGTCGGCCTCGGCCTCGGTGTGCACCTCGACCAGTGCGGTCATGCCGAGGGATTCGACCCGCTCCAGCAGGCCGACGAGGACGTTCTGCTCGAGCGCCGCGACGATCAGCAGGACGACGTCGGCGCCGTAGGCACGCGCCTCGTGGACCTGGTAGCTGCTGACGACGAAGTCCTTGCACAGCACCGGGACGTCGACCACCGCCCGGACCGCGGCCAGGTCGGCGTGCGACCCTCCGAAGCGGCGTCCCTCGGTGAGCACCGAGATCACCCGCGCGCCACCGGCGGCGTACTGCTGAGCCAGCGAGGCGGGATCGGCGATGTCGGCCAGGTCGCCCTTGGACGGGCTGCGGCGCTTGACCTCGGCGATGACCCCGACCCCGGGAGCCCGTAGTGCGGCCAGGGCGTCGTGCGCCGGCCGGGCGGCCTGCGCGGCCGCCTTGACCCGGTCGAACGGCGTAGCGGCCTCGCGGACGGCGAGGTCTGCACGGACACCGGTCACGATCTCGTCGAGCACGTTCACGGCGTCGTCGCAGCCTCGGACGAGGTCCCGTGGTTGCGCATGGGCGCCGCTGCCTCTCGTACGTCGATCCCGCACCGGGCGGATGGGTGAGATCACTCTAGAGGCGCGCCGGGCACCCCCCGGCCCGGGGTGGGGTGGACGGGCCGGTCCGGTTCCGCTATAGGGGGCGCCCGGGCGGCACGTCGGTGGGGTCCTCGCCGCGGTCCAGCGCCTTCCACGCGTCGTCGGCCCGGTCCTCCGCCGACCGCCTGACGGCAGGAGCCCGTTCGTACCGCTGTCCCATGGCCGGCCAGGCCCGACCGCGGGCGGCTGCCAGTCCACCGGCCACCACGGCCAGCAGGCCGGCGACGACGACGAGCACCGGCCAGGTCGCCGACACCTCCACCGTCGTGGCGCTCAGCTGGCCTCCGCCCAGCCCGGGCAGGTCCGCGGCGGCGTCGGGCACTCCCCCGGCGAGGACGCGCAGCCCCGACAGCACCAGTGCGGCCCCGGCGGCAGCCACGAGCAGCCCGACGACGACCCGGCCGACACCCCGCACCGCCAGCAGCGCCACCGCCGCAGCCAGGAGCACCAGCCCGGACGCGGGCACCAGGGGTGCGGCGTCACCGCCCGAGAGCATCCCGGTCACCGGTGGGAACGGTGCCCGGCGCTCGGCGGTGACCTGTGCCCACCGCTGGCCGGCCGCCGACAGCGCCAGCGCACCGGCCGCCGCCGCGGCGAGCGCGGCGGCGGCGAGTTGCCGGCGGTCGGCCGCCGGGCTCACCGGCCCTCCCGGCCCCGCAGCTCGCGCAGACCCTCCGCCGTGGCGATCGCCGAGAGCACCGCCCGCGCCTTGTGCCGGGTCTCGGCCTCCTCGGTGGCGGCGTCGCTGTCGGCCACGATGCCCGCGCCGGCTTGCACGTACGCGCGGCCCTGGTGGAGGACGGCGGTCCGGATCGCGATCGCCATGTCCATGTCGCCGCTGGCGTCGAGGTAGCCGACGGTGCCGGCGTACAGCGCCCGCCGCGTGGGCTCCAGCCGCTCGATGATCGTCATCGCGCTCGGCTTCGGTGCCCCGGAGACCGTGCCGGCCGGGAAGGTGGCGTCGAAGACGTCCAGGGCGTCGCACCCGGGGCTGACCTCGCCCGCGACGGTGGAGACCAGGTGCATGACGTGGCTGTAGTGCTCCACCCGCATGAAGTCGGGCACCTCGACGCTGCCCGGCACGCACACCCGGCCCAGGTCGTTGCGCGCGAGGTCGACGAGCATCACGTGCTCGGCGCGCTCCTTGGGGTCGGCGAGCAGCCCCTCGGCCAGCCGGAGGTCCTCCTCGGGGGTGGCACCCCGAGGGCGGGTACCGGCCGGCGGATGCACCACCGCCGACGAGCCGGTGACCGTCACCAGCGCCTCCGGCGAGGAGCCGACCACGTCGAAGGGCGTCTCCCTGCCTGCGAACCTCAGCAGGTACATGTACGGCGACGGATTGGTCGCCCGCAGCACCCGGTACAGGTCGAGGGCCTCCACCTCGGTCTCGAGCTCGAACCGCTGCGCGAGCACCACCTGGAAGGCGTCGCCGGCGCGGATGTGCTCGCGGATCCGCTCGACGCCGTCCTCGTAGGCGCCGGGCGCCAGGTTGCTGCGCACCGGGGGCGCGTCGGCCGGCTCGAAGACCGCCACCGCCGGGTCGGTGGGACCGACCAGCGCGGCGGCCATGTCGTCCAGCCGGGCGACGGCGTCGTCGTAGCCGGTCTCGTCCGGCCCGCCCGCACCGCGCAGCACGTTCGCGATGAGGAGCACCGAGCCGTCGGCGTGGTCGAGCACGGCCAGGTCGGTCACCAGCATCATCGCCAGCTCCGGCATGCCGAGGTCGTCGGTGCTGATCTCCGGCAGCCGCTCCAGACGGCGCACCACGTCGTAACCGAGGTAGCCGACCAGGCCCCCGGTGAGCGGGGGCAGCCCCGGGGTGCGCGGCGAGCGCAGCCGCCGTGCCATCACCCGGACGGCGTCGAGGGGATCGGCGGGGAGATCGTCGGTGATCCCGGGCACGTCGTCCCCGAGCCATTGGGTGACACCGTCCCGCTCGGTGAGGACGCCCGCACTGCGGACGCCCACGAAGCTGTAGCGCGCCCAGCGCCTGCCCTGCTCGGCCGACTCCAGCAGCACCGTGCCCGGCCGGTTGCCGGCCAGCTTCCGATAGACGCCGACCGCGGTCTCGCTGTCGGCGAGCAGCCGCCGCGCGACCGGGACCACGGCATTCCCGGCGGCGGCGTCCAGCGCGGCGAACTCCTCGCGAGTGGGCGACGTGCTGCCGAACCTCACGGGGCCACCGCCCGGACGGCGGGAAGCGGCCGGTGGAAGCAGCTGCGCTCGCCGGTGTGGCAGGCGGCGCCCTCCTGGTCGACCAGCACCAGGAGCGCGTCCCCGTCGCAGTCCAGCCGCACGTCCCGGACCCACTGGCGGTGCCCGGATGTCTCGCCCTTCACCCAGTACTCCGCGCGGCTGCGCGACCAGTAGGTGGCCCGGCCGGTCGTGAGGGTGCGGCGCAGCGCCTCGTCGTCCATCCAGGCGACCATGAGCACCTCGCGGGTGTCGTGCTGCTGGACGACGGCGGCGACCAGCCCGGCCGGGTCGCGACGCAGCAGGTCGGCGACCTCGGGGGCCAGGGTGGGGACGGGGGGTGGTACGGCGGACATGCCGACAGTCTCCCGTACGCCGCTCGGCCGTCGCCGGGTACCGCGACCGCTATGGCGGAGCCGGCCTCGGGGGCACGACGCGCTACCCCCCGATCCCCAGCAGCGCGACCGCCTGCCCGGCGAGCAGTCCGTAGAAGGGGTTGCTGAGTGCCGTGATCGCGAGTGCGGTTCCCCCGACCAGCGGCGCCTCGGCGACCGCGGGGAGGTTCTCGGGCATGATCACCGGGATGCCGGTGACGATGAGAAAGCCGGCGATCCCCTGGAGCGGGACGTAGCGCCCGAGCCGGCCGACTGCCCCGAAGAAGAGCAGCACCGCCATCAGAGCCATGAACAGCACCGTGGAGAACACCGGCTGGGGCGTCGCCGCCATCGGCGCCGGAGTCGTTTCGAGCGGTGGCCCGCCGAGCAGCCCGCTGCCGAGGCTCGCCAACCCGGCCATGACCGTCACGCCGTCGAGGTTCGCTTCTTGGCCGGCGAGCTCGCCGTTGACCCTGCTGTAGGAGACGACGGCGCCGGTGCGCAGCGCGAATACGGAGAACGCTCCGATGAGCACGGCCGGCGCGATCATGTCTCGCCACTGGAACGGGATCAGCCCCACACCTGGCTCTTCGGCATCCTCGCCGTCCGTGTCACCGTCGTCGCCCGACTCACCGTCGCTCTTCGCCTTGTCCTGGAGCCGCTCGGGCACGAGATAGCGGGCCGCCGTACCAACGGCCATGCTCGCGAGGATGACGACGACGAGGTTGTCGGTCAGCACGTATCCGACCACGCCTGCAGCCACCGCCGGCACGGCGATGTACGGGCGTTCCCGGACGTAGCCCACCCCGACGCCGGCGAGAATGACTCCCACGCCCGCGATGACCCCAGCCACGACAGCCGGGTCCAGCCAGTTCACGAACGTCGAGTACAGCCCGAAGAGCCCGAGGACGATGCTCGGGACGGCGGACAGCGCGACGACGTAGAGGATCTGCGGGGGCTTTTTCACCGCCCGCGTGGCGACGGCGATGCTCTCCACCGTGAACGTGATCGGCGTGACGACGTTGTAGAACCACCCGACGCCCGCGCCGATCGCGTACCCGATGCTGGCGGCACGGGCGCTGAACCGATGGCGGACGGCGTAGAGGCCCTCGGCCAGCCCGTCCGCGGTCATGCCGAGAGCCGCGATGATCGCCGCGAACATGCCGAGGCCACCTCCCGTGTGTCAGTCCAGGACGATCGGTGAGGTGGGACCGACGTCGCCCCACCCCACCGTCGCGCTTCCTCGGGGAGTCGCCGTCAGCCGCCGCCGCCGGACGCGGCGCTCGAGCCCCCGCCGCCGACCTCGTCGGCGTGCCGAGCCTTCTCGGTCTGCGGCTCGCCCTGCCGGGTACGCCCCAGCTTTCCCGCGCTCACGCTGCCCGCGAGCGCCTCGCAGATGAGCCGGACGCCCATGAGCGCGGTGGTGTCGGAGACGTCGTACGGCGGGGAGACCTCGACGACCTCCATCCCCAGCAGGCCCTCGGCGGCGAACTTGCGCACCAGCTTTAGCGCCTCGCGGGGATAGAGGCCACCGGGCTCCGGCCAGCCGGTACCGGGCGCGAAGCCGGGGTCGATGGAGTCGATGTCGAAGGAGAGGAAGACACCCTCCGCGCCACCGCTCCAGGCCACCTCGAGGGCGATCTCGGCCGCCTTGTCGATGCCGAGGTCCTCGATGTCCTCGACGGTCATGACCAACGAGCCACCGTGGGCGCCCTCTTCCACACCCGACCGGGGTACCTGCCAGCCACCGATGCCGATCTGCACGAGATTGCCCATGTCGAAGTGCTTCTCGTGAGCGCTCCAGTAGAACGGCGTGGTGTGCATCCGCTCGTCGAGATCCTTCTTCTGCGTGTCGATGTGGCGGTCGAAGTGGATGACGCCGATCTTCTTGCCGAACGCATTCATCACGCCGCGTGAGGTCGGGAAGCCGATGGAGTGGTCACCACCGAGGATCACGGGGAAGACGCCCTGGCCCCGGACGTACTCCACCGCCTTGGTGATCTGGTCGAACGCCTTCTCGATGTTCGCCGGGGTGATGAAGATGTCGCCCACGTCCACCATGTCGAGCTGCTCGCGCAGGTCGACGCCCTGCTCGTAGTAGTAGGGCGTGTACAGGCTCGAGATGCGGCGCATGCCCTCGGGACCGAAGCGCGGGCCGGGTCGGTAGGTGGTACCCGTGTCGAGCGGACATCCGATGATCGCGACTTCGTGATTGCCGACGTCGTGGATGTCCTCGAGATAGGGCGCTTTCAGGAAGGTGTTGATGCCGGAGAAGTGCGGCAGCTCGCCACGCGCGAACGTGCTCGCCTGCTGCTTGTCCTCGATGGACTCCGCGGGTTCGAGCCCGTGCTCGTGGCCCCGCCGTAGTTCCTCCTGGTGCTTCTGGTCGGTCAGCTCCGCCTGGTAGCGCTTGGCTTTCTCGCCGCCCAGATCTCCTGCTCGGATCTGCTCGCCACCCGCCTGGAACGTCCGCTCCTCGCCCTGCACTTCCTTCTCATCCGCCATGACGCCTGTCCTCCTGGGTCGGCTGGGCTCGTGATTCGGTTTGCTGGTACCAGCCCTTCGTATGCCATCTCCGGGCCGCCCGCCACCGCAGCCGCCGGTCGGCCGCGACGCGCCGGCAATTGCTGCGCTCGGGCGGATGGAGCCGGCCCGCGACGACCATGCCGGAGCGGCGACGAACAACGAACCGGCGGGGATGACGCCCCATGCCCGCCAGTGACCCGTGCGAGCGGATCAGCCCTACGAGCTGGTGAACCACCGGCGTCCGCCGCCGAACAGGACGAGGCCGAGCGCGACCAACGGCGCCGCGGCGAAGAACAGGCTCAGCGCGCTCAGCACCCCGCCGACGTCCTCACCCGTCGCCGCCGGGCCGAGCAGGTCGTTGAGCTCCGCCCACCAGTACGCCGTCAGCAGGAGCTGGACGACATGGGCTCCCACGAGCAGCAGCCAGGCCGGCCGCGTGCGGCGGTTGAGCGCGAGGATGCCGGCCGCCACCAGCAGGACCACGGCCACCAGCTGGACGATCGCCAGGGCGGTTCCCTCACGGGCGAACTCGTGGAACACCGCCGGGGCTGCGGTCGGGGTCTGCTCGATCGCGAGTTCCGCGATCGAGGCGAAGAACCACACGTACAGGGAGGCGATGAGCACCAGCAGGGCCTGCACGAAGGTCAGCACCGCGGCGCCGATCACCTGGCCGGGACGGCGCTGCGGTGCCGGTCCGTACGACCCGGGCGGGTACGGCGCCGCGTAGGGCGCCGGATAGCCGTAGGGCGGCGGTGGGCCGTAGGGGGGCGGTGGGCCGTAGCCGTAGGCGGGCGGCGGCGCCGTGGGCGGCGGCCCGGTGTACGCCGGGCCCTGCTCGGTGGGCGTGGCCGGATCCGACCACGGATCCCGCGGGGCGGTCACAGCGCCGCGGCCAGCGCCCGGCCCGCGACCCGCCCGGAGAAGAGACAGCCACCGAGGAACGTGCCCTCCAGCGAGCGGTAGCCGTGCACACCGCCGCCGCCGAAGCCGGCGACCTCCCCGGCGGCGTACAACCCGGGGAACACCTCGCCGCCGGGGCGCAGGACGCGACCGGAGAGATCGGTCTCCAGGCCGCCGAGGGACTTGCGGGTGATGATGGTGAGCCGGACCGCGATGAGCGGCCCGGCCTCCGGGTCGAGCAGACGGTGCGGCGGGGCGACCCGGATCAGCTTGTCGCCGAGGTAGTTGCGGGCGCCGCGGATGGCGGTGATCTGCAGGTCCTTGGTGAACGGGTGGGCCACCTCGCGGTCGCGGGCGACGATCTCGCGCTCCACCTGCGCGAGGTCGAGCTCGGGGGTGCCGCCGGTGATCCGGTTCATGCCGGCCACCAGCTCGGGCAGCGTGCGGGTGACGACGAAGTCCTCCCCGCGGTCGAGGAACGCCTGGACCGGCCCGGACACCCCGGCCCGCGCCCGGTTGACCAGGAGCTTGACGTCCTTGCCGGTGAGGTCGGGGTTCTGCTCGGAGCCCGACAGCGCGAACTCCTTCTCCACGATCTTGTGGGTGGCCACGAACCAGGTGTGCTCGTACCCGGTCTGCCCGATGTGGGCCAGGGTGCCCAGGGTGTCGAACCCGGGGAACAGCGGTACCGGCAGCCGCTGCCCGGTGGCGTCCAGCCACAGCGACGAGGGACCGGGCAGGATCCGGATGCCGTGCTGCGCCCAGACCGGGGAGTGGTTGGTGATGCCCTCGGTGTAGTGCCACATGCGGTCGGCGTTCACCCGGCTGGCGCCCGCCGCGACGGCCGATTCCTGCATCAGGCCGTCGACGTGCGCCGGCACCCCGGAGAGCAGCCGCTGCGGCGCGGGGCCCAGCCGCGCCGGCCAGTTCCGCCGCACCAGGTCGTGATTGCCACCGATGCCGCCGGAGGTGACCACGACCGCCTGCGCCGCGATCTCGAACTCGCCGACCTCGGTGCGCGAGCTGGCCTCTCCTCGCGCACCGTCGCTGGGCTCCAGGACCGCACCGCGCACCCCGGTCACCGCACCGTCGCTCACCACGAGCTCCGACACCCGGTGCCGGAAGCGCAGCTCGACGAGGCCGGCCTCCGCTGCGGCCCGCACCCGCCGCTCGAACGGGGCGACGATGGCCGGGCCGGTGCCCCAGACGATGTGGAACCGCGGCACCGAGTTGCCGTGCCCGGTGGCGGTGTACCCGCCGCGCTCGGCCCAGCCGACGATCGGGAAGAAGCCGATGCCCTGCTCCTTGAGCCAGGCCCGCTTCTCCCCCGCCGCGAACTGCAGGTACGCCTCGGCCCACTGCCGGGGCCAGTGGTCGCTGTCGCGGTCGAATCCGGCGGTGCCGAACCAGTCCTGGCGGGCCAGCTCCAGCGAGTCGTGCACGCGCAGCCGGCGCTGCTCCGGGGAGTCGACGAGGAACAGGCCGCCGAAGGACCACCACGCCTGCCCGCCGAGGGACTGCTCCGGCTCCTGGTCGACCAGGATCACCCGCTTGCCGGCGTCGGCCAGTTCCGCGGTGGCGACCAGCCCGGCCAGCCCCGCGCCCACCACGACGACGTCGGCCTCGAAGCTGCGCGTGTCAGTGCTCACGCAGCGACGCTAGCGGGCACGGCGAGCGCCGCGCGTCCCCCCTGCCGGGCGAGTTGGGTTGGTGCCGCTGACCTCGTCGCCGACCTCACGCCGCGGTCGCCGTCCTCGGGGTGCAGCACGAGGTCGGCGACCGGTCGGTGAGGACCGCGGGCTCAGCCGGTCCGCCGCACCCCTGTGCGGCGGGGCGTGGCGGTGAACCGCCGCACCGCTGGGCCGGGGACGGCGAACAGCTCCCGCAGACGCCGCTCCGCGCGCGGCCAACCCGACCCGACGTCGGCGTCCGCGAGCCGGACGACACGGATGTCCAGCGCCCGCAGCTCGTCCTCGCGTCTCTTCTCCTCCCACAGCACCCGTTCGGGAGCGCGCCCGCGCCACGGGTCGGTGTACTTGACCCGGCCGTCGAACTCGACCGCGACGGCGGCCTCGCCGAACTAGGCATCGACCACGCCCACGAGACGTCCCCCGGCGCGGACCTCCACCTGGAGTTCGGGTGCAGGGAGCCCGGCGCCGACGATGCGCAGCCGGCCGCGGGTCTCCAACGGCGACTCGGCTCGCCCGTCGGCGTGGGCGGTGGCGCGTGCCGCCCGTCCGGCCCCGCGCCAGTGGTGGACGGCGGCCGTGGCGCGGCGGAGGTCGTCCGGCGTCACCCGCTCGGCCAGCAGGGCGGCGTCCATCGCGACGACGGCGTCCTCCAGCGGCCACTCCCTCGCGCAGTCGACGAGCGTGCGCGCCGCCGAGGTGAGCGGGAGCGGGCCGGTCCACCAACGTTCACCGGCCGACAGCGGTGCGCAGGTCATGAGGTAGTCGCGACCGCGCCGCCACTGCACCGGGTCGGTGAGTCGGAGGACCGGCTCGGCCGTGCGCGGCGTCGGCAACTCCCACAGGCGGGCCGCCGAGGCGTGGCTCAGCAGCGCCGAGGGTCGGTCCAGGCTCAGGAGGACTGCGAGGCAGTCGACGTCGTAGCGGCGTCCCGTCGCCTCGGCTGCCGCCAGGGCCGCTGCGTCGATCAGCACGCCTCGTCGCAGCCGTACCCAGGAACCGGAGCGGCAGAGAGCACGGATCTCCGACGCGCCGTAGCCGGCACCGAGGGCGTCGGCGGTCGTGAAGATCCCCAGGCGTCGTTCGGACATGGCGCGGAGTGTGGGATGCATCCGCCGATGCTGCGGTCGACGGCGCTGCGCGCCGACAGGCCGATCACTTCTGTGGAGAGCGCAGCCAGGTGTGGATGGCCGTCCTCGCCGAGCGGTCGCCGTCCTCGTGTTGCAACGCGAGGACGGCGACCCGACGGTGAGGTCGGCGCCCCAGGTCAGCCCACCGGCTCGGGTTCCCCCGCCGACGACCGCCGCCATGAGGCGTGCAGCCGGGCGTAGGGCCCCTCGGCGTCCACCAGCTCCGCGTGCGTGCCGCGCTGCACCACCCGCCCGGCGTCGACCACGAGCACCTCGTCGGCGCGCTCGGCGGTGGACAGCCGGTGGGCGATGGTCAGCGTCGTCCGGCCCTCGGTCAGGGTGTCCAGCGCCCGGGTCAGCCGCTGCTCGGTGGCGGGGTCGACCGCGCTGGTCGCCTCGTCCAGCACCAGCAGATCCGGGTCGGCGACGTAGGCGCGGGCGATCGCGACCAGCTGACGCTCCCCCGCCGACAGCGACTCCCCCCGCTGGCCGACCGCCGTCGCCACGCCCTCGGGCAGGCCCGCGAGCCAGGCGCCGAGCCCCAGGTCGCCGAACGCGGCGACGACCTCGTCGTCGGTCATGCCGGGGCGGCCGTAGCGCACGTTCTCGGCCACCGTCGCGTCGAACAGGAAGCCGTCCTGCGGCACCATCACCACCCGCGCCCGCAGCGAGGCGAAGCCGACCTCGGCCAGCGGCACGAGGCCGCCGTCGTCCGAGCCCAGCAGCACCCGTCCGCCGACCGGGTCCATGAGCCGGGTGACCAGCTTGGCGAACGTCGTCTTGCCCGAGCCGGTCTCACCCACGACGGCCACCCGCGTGCGGGGGGCGATGGTGAGGTCGACGTCGTCCAGGGACGGGCGGGCGCCGTGCGCGTAGCGGAAGGTGACGTGCTCGAACCGGATGCCCAGCGGCCCGGCGGGCAGCTCGCGCACCCGGTCGGGCGTGGCGACCGCCGGGTCGCGGACGTCGGGCTCGGTGTCGATGACGTCGAGCACCCGCCGGAACCCGGCGATCGCGTTCTGCGCCTCGTTGAGCACCTCGCTGGCGGTCTGCACCGGCGCCACGAAGAGGGTGACGAGGAACAGGAAGGCCACCAGGGTGCCGGCGGAGATGTCGCCGGCCAGGCCCAGCAGCACGCCGACCACCACGACCGCGGCGTTGGCGACCGCGGCGACGAACTCGCCGCTGACGAACACCGCGGCGGTGACCTTCTGGGCGTCCACCTGCGACCGGTAGTGCCGGTCGATGGCGGCGTCCAGCCGCGCGGCGGTCCGGGCGCGGACACCGTAGGCGCGCACCGTCGGCGCGCCGACCACCGACTCCGCGACCGCGGCCAGCACGTCGCCGACCCGCTCGCGGACCACCCCGTAGACCTGCGCGAGCCGCCGGGCGAACCAGCGGACGGCGAACACCAGCGGCACGAAGGAGACCAGGACCAGCAGCGTCAGCTGCCAGGAGTAGACGGCCATCACCACGGTGGCGACGACGAGCTGCCCCATGCTCACCAGGCCGAGGACGCCGCCCCACTGCATGAACACGGACAATTGGTCGACGTCGCTGGTCACCCGGGAGACCAGCGATCCGCGCCGCTCGCCCTGCTGGTGCAGCACCGAGAGGTCGTGCACGTGGCGGAAGGCGCGCACCCGCAGGTTGGCGAGCGCCGTCTCGGTGGTGCGGAACAGCCGGACGTTCATCCGGTAGACGGCGACGGCGGTGAGCAGCACGACCAAGGCGCAGGCCGCGACGAGCCAGGTGACCAGCTCCAGGTCCGGGCCGTCGGGCCCGTCGAGGCCCCGGTCGATGACCTGCTGGACGGCGATGGGGACGACGACCCGGCCGGCGGTGGCAACCAGGGCGAGGGCGAAGGTGGCCGGCAGCCCACGGCGGAACTCCGGCATCATCCGCAGGCCTCGGCGCAGCGTGGTCATCGCGCCCTCGGCCCGGCGGTCGGCGGGCAGCGTCGCGGCGGTCACGCCGCCACCTCCGCCTGCGAGTAGGCCCGGACCAGCTCGGCGTACCCCGGGACCTCCTCGAGCAGCTCGGCATGCGTGCCCCGGGCGACGGCGCGCCCTTCGGCGAGCCACACCACCTCGTCGGCCAGTGCGATCGTGGCCTGGCGGTAGGCCACGACCACGACCGTCGCGGGGCGTTCGCCGGCGCGCAGCGCGTCGAGGATCCGCGCCTCGACCGACGGGTCCACCGCACTCGTGGCGTCGTCCAGGACGAGCAGGCGGGGACGCCGGACGACGGCGCGGGCCAGGGCCAGGCGCTGGCGCTGCCCGCCGGAGAGGGAGGCGCCCCGCTCCCCCACCCGGGTGTCCAGGCCCTCCGGAAGCGCGGCGACGAACTCGTCGGCCGCCGCCACCCGCAGTGCCGCCTCCACCTGCTCGTCGTCGTACGGGCCGCCGAGGGTGATGTTGTCGCGGACGGTGTCGTCGAACAGGAACGCGCTCTGGGCGACGAACGCCGCCTGGGTGCTGACCTCGCCCTCGCGCAGCCGGCGGAGGTCGATGCCGTCGAGCAGGACGGTGCCGTCGGCGGGATCGACCAGGCGGACCAGCAGGCCGGCCAGCGTGGACTTGCCCGAGCCGGTCGGCCCCACCACCGCCACCGTGCGGCCGGCCGGCACGTCGAAGGTGACGTCGGTGAGCGTGGGCCGGGTGCCGCCGGCGAAGGTGAAGCCGGCCCCGCGCAGCGCCACTCCCGCTCCCGCGGCGGTGACGGTGGCCGCGTCCGGGCCGTAGGGCGTCTCGCCGGTCGCCTCCAGGACTGGAGTGACCCGGTCGAACCCGGCCAGCGCGCGCGGCAGGTCGGCCAGCACCCACCCGATGGCCCGGATCGGCAGCGCCAGCAGGGTGAACAGGTAGGCGATGGCGACCAGCTCGCCGGCGTCGACGGCACCGTCGGCCACCCGGCCGGCGCCGATGAGCAGGACGGCGAGGGTGCCCAGGCTGGGCAGCGCCTCCATCATCGGGTCGAACAGCCCGCGGACCCGGCCGACCGCGATCAGGCCGTCGCGCAACTGGTCGGCCCGCTCGCCGAAGCGCTCCGTCTCGGTGTCCTCGCGGCCGAGGGTCTTGACCACCAGCGCGGCGTCGAAGCTCTCGTGCGCGATCTCGCTGACCTCGGCGCGCAGCTGCTGGGCCCGCTGCATCCGGGGGCTCATCACCTGCGAGTAGACGATGTTGGCCAGGAAAACCAGCGGGAAGACGACCAGGCCGACGACCGCCAGCAGCGGGTCGGTGAGGACGAGCGCGACGGCGGTGATCGCGATCATCACCAGCGCGCCGCAGGCGAACGGCAGCGGCGCGACGAAGAACCAGGCAGCCTCGACGTCGGAGTTGGCGTTGGACAGCAGCTGCCCGGTCGGGTGCCGCTGGTGCCAGGACAGCGGCAGCCGCAGGTACTGGCCGGTCACCCGGCGCCGGTACTCCGCCTGCAGCCGGTAGCTCATGACGCCGGCGAACAGCCGGCGGCCGAGAATGCCCACGATCTTGAGGACGGCGACGCCGAGGATCGCGACCGCGGCCAGCGTGAGCGCTGCGCCGGTGGTCGCCCCCTCGTCGAACGCCGGGAGCAGCACCCGGCTGGTGATCTCGCCGATCACCCAGGCGCTGGCGACGGTCATCCCCCCGTACAGGGTGCTGGCCAGCAGGGCGAGGGCGAACATGCGGGGCTGCTCGGCGACGGCCCGGCGGATGTGGCGGAACCCGCGGCGCAGGACGGCGTCTCGGCGGCGGGTGGGCACGGGGCTCCTCGGGGTCGGGACTCCGAATCGTACGCGTTTCGTTAGGGCCGCTAACCGGGCCGCGGGCGACCGGCCGACCGGGTTTCACCGGAGGGGCGTCCTCGGTATCTCCCCGGGATGAGCGCCCCGCCCCCTTCCCTGTCCGAGCGCGAGCGCACGGCGCTGGCCGACCTGCTGGCCGAGCTCGGGCCCGGTGCGCCCACCTGCTGCGCGGGCTGGACGACGGCGCACCTGGCCGCCCACCTCGCCGTCCGCGACCGGCGTCCCGACGCGCTGCCCGGGTACGGCCTGGAGATGCTGCCCCACGGGCAGCGGCTGGCGTGGTGGTCGCACCGGCTGGAGGACCGGCTGCGGACCTCCACGCCCTACGCCGAGGTGGTGGCGCAGGTGCGCACCGGCCCGCCGTCCTGGGTGCCGATGGCCTGGCCCGCAGCCGACCGGGCGTTCAACGTGTCGGAGTTCGCGATCCACCACGAGGACGTCCGCCGCGCGCAGCCGGGCTGGACGCGGCGGGAGCTGTCCCGGGCCGACCAGGACGCGCTGTGGGCGGCGACCGGGCTGTACGCCCGCCGCGCCGCCGGGCAGCGCGGCCTGGTGCTCCGGCGCAGCGACGTGCCGGACGCCGAGCGGCACTTCGGCGCCGGTGGGCGCACGCTCACCGGGGAGCCGCTGGAGCTGCTGCTCTGGGTGTCCGGCCGGCGCGACGTCGCCCGGGTCGAGGTCGCCTGAGCGCGGAAGCGGCAGACAGTGTGCGCAAAGGGGCAGTTTCCCGGTCTGGAACTACCGCTTTGCGCACATCGTCGCGCACCATGCGCCGGGCGGCTCACAGCGGGGTGTCGGCCTCGTGGCGGACCGGCACGCCGGCGCCGGCGAGGGCGCCCTTCACCTCGCCGATGCGCATGATCCCGAAGTGGAAGACGCTGGCGGCCAGCACGGCGTCGGCACCCGCCTGCACCGCCGGCGGGAAGTGCCCGGCGGCGCCCGCTCCCCCGCTGGCGATCAGCGGTACCCGCACCTCGGCGCGGACCTGCCGGATGAGGTCGGTGTCGAACCCCGCCCGGGTGCCGTCGGCGTCCATCGAGTTCAGCAGGATCTCGCCCGCGCCCAGCTCTGCCGCGCGGATGCACCACTCGACGGCGTCCTGCCCGGTTCCGCGGCGCCCGCCGTGCGTGGTGATCTCGTAGCCGGACTCGGTCCGCGCGCCGTCCCGGCAGTGCCGGGCGTCCAGCGAGAGGACGAGGACCTGGTTGCCGAACCGGTCGGCGATCTCGGCGATGAGCTCGGGCCGGGCCACCGCGGCGGTGTTGACGGCGACCTTGTCCGCACCCGCCCGCAGCAGCCGGTTCACGTCCTCGGCGCTGCGCACCCCGCCGCCGACCGTGAGCGGGATGAACACGCTCTCCGCCGTCCGGCTGACCACGTCGTAGGTGGTGGCGCGGTCGCCCGAGCTCGCGGTGATGTCGAGGAAGGTCAGCTCGTCGGCGCCCTCGGCGTCGTAGACCCGGGCCATCTCGACCGGGTCGCCGGCGTCGCGCAGGTCGACGAAGTTCACGCCCTTGACCACCCGCCCGGCGTCGACGTCCAGGCACGGGATCACCCGCACCGCGAGCGTCATGCCGGCACCCCGCGCACCGCGTCCGCCTCGATCTCCACCAGCATCGCCGGATCGATGAGCGCGGCCACCTGCACCATCGTGGTGGCGGGCCGGATGTCGCCGAACGCCTCGCCGTGCGCCCGGCCGACCTCCTCCCACCGGGAGATGTCGGTGACGTACATCCGGGTGCGGACGACGTCAGGCCTGGTCCAGAGGCTCGCCCCGAGCGTGCGAGGGGTGAGGGGGACCAGGTCCTTCTGCTGCGCGGCGGCGTCCCCGGGGTGGGCGGCGGCGACGTCGACGGTGGCGGTCGTGCCGCTCACCCAGGCGGTGTCCCCGCGGACGACGACCCGGCTGTAGCCGACGATCCCCTCCCAGGGGGCCCCCGAGCCGAGGCGGATCACGCTCACGCGAGCTCCTCGGTGACCCGCAGCGCCTCCGGCAGCGTGAACTGGCCGGCGTAGAGGGCCTTGCCCACGATCGCGCCCTCGACGCCGATCGCGGTCAGCCCGGCGAGCGCGCGGATGTCGGCCAGCGAGCTCACCCCGCCGGAGGCGATCACCGGGCGCGCGGTGGCGGCGCAGACCTCGCGCAGCAGGTCCAGGTTGGGCCCGCGCAGCGTGCCGTCCTTGGTGATGTCGGTCACCACGTACCGGGCGCAGCCCTCGGCGTCGAGCCGGGCGAGGGTCTCGTAGAGCTCGCCGCCCTCCTGGGTCCAGCCGCGGGCGGCCAGCCGGGTGCCGCGCACGTCCAGGCCGACGGCGATCCGGTCGCCGTGCTCGGCGATCGCCCGGGCGCACCACTCCGGCGACTCCAGGGCGGCGGTGCCCAGGTTGACCCGGCGGCAGCCCGTGGCCAGCGCGGCGGCCAGCGACTCGTCGTCCCGGATGCCACCGGAGAGCTCCACGTCGACGTCGAGCTCCCCCACCACCCGGGCCAGCAGCTCCCGGTTGGAACCGCGGCCGAAGGCGGCGTCGAGGTCGACCAGGTGCACCCACTCGGCCCCGTCCCGCTGCCACTGCATCGCCGTGTCGAGGGGGTCGCCGTAGGAGGTGGCGCTCCCGGCCTCCCCCTGCACGAGACGGACGGCCTGGCCGTCGGCGACGTCGACGGCGGGGAGCAGCTGCAGCTTCGGCACGCCTCACAGAGTAGGGAACTCCAGGGAGTGGCTCCGCTCACCGGTACGGAGGGACGGCCGGGAAGCATGCGACCCGCCTGCCGATCAGTCCTCGTAGTGATAGCGGCAAGCCGCGACCCGGATCTCGTTGTCCCCGCACTTGTAGACCAGACGGTGTTCGTCGGTGATGCGGCGCGACCAGTATCCGTGGAACCCGTGCTTGAGCGGCTCCGGCTTCCCGATCCCGACGTTGCCGTTGCGCTGCACGTCCTTGATCAGTGCGTTGATCCGCTTCACGACCCGCCTGTCCTGGGTCTGCCACCAGACGTAGTCGGCCCAGGCCGCCTCGTCCCAGACCAGCCTCACTCGGCGAGATCGCGCTCGGTGCCTCCGCCGTTCTCCAGTCGCTCGATGGACGAGAGCAGCCGTCGGGCATTGGCCGGGCTCCGCAGCAGATAAGCCGTCTCCTTGAGGGACTCGTAGTCCTCCAAGGCGACCATGACGACCGGATCGCGCCCGGCTCGGGTGATGATGACCTCCTCGCGGTCGTCGACGACCGCGTTGAGGGTCTCCGCGTATCGGGCACGGGATTCCGAATAGGTCATGGTGCGCACGCGACGGCCTCCTGACTGACGTACAGCAAACTGTACGTCCCGACGTCCGGCCGGGCAAGCACCACGACATGGCAACCGTCGCTGGCAGGGTGAGCGCCGTGGAGTTCGCCGAGGTCGTCCGCCGCCGCCGCATGGTCCGGGACTACGACCCCGACCGGTCGGTGCCGCCGGAGGTGCGGGAGCGGCTGCTGGAGCATGCGATCCGCGCGCCGTCGGCCGGCTTCAGCCAGGGCTGGGCGTTCCTGGTGCTCGAGACGGCCGAGGAGCGGGAGCGGTTCTGGGCGGCCACCACGAACAGCGCGCCGGCCCACCCGCCCAGCGCCGACGGGTGGCTGACCCGCATGCGGCGGGCGCCCCTGCTCGTCGTGCCGCTGGCCAACAAGAGCGCCTACCTCGACCGCTACGCGGAACCGGACAAGGGCTGGACCGACCGCGACGAGGCCCGCTGGCCGGTGCCCTACTGGGACGTCGACGCCGGCATGGCCGGCCTGCTCATGCTGCTCACCGCGGTCGACGAGGGCCTGGGGGCCTGCTTCTTCGGCGTCCCGGCCGATCGGCTGCCCGCCTTCCGGTCGGCGTTCGGCGTCCCCGCGGAGTACCGGCCGGTGGGCTGCCTGTCCTTCGGCTACGCGGGCGCCGACGACCGTCGGTCCCCGTCGCTGCGGCGCGGCCGGCGCGGCCTGGACGAGGTCGTGCACCGCGGCCGGTGGTGAACGGCGCTCGAGGTCGGCTGGTTGACTGACGTGGTGGTCGAGCCCTCTGTGTCCCGCGCCGTCCTGGTGACCGGCGCCTCCCGCGGTATCGGCCGCGCCATCGCGCACGCCTTCGCCGCCGGAGGCGACCGGGTCGCCGTGCACTTCGGCAGCTCCCGGGACTCCGCCGAGCGGGTCGCCGCCGAACTGCCCGGCGACGGGCACACGGTGGTGCAGGCCGACGTGGCCGACGCCGACGCCGTCGCCCGGATGGTCGACGACGCCGCGGCCGCGCTGGGCGGACTGCAGGTGCTGGTCAACAACGCCGGCGTCTACACGGCGCACCCGCCGCTGGCCACGTCGTGGGAGGACTGGCAGGCGACCGTGGCACGGACGCTCCAGGTGAACCTGCTCGGCGCCATGCACGCGACCTT
The DNA here is from genome assembly GCF_030165005.1 of Blastococcus capsensis. Lineage (GTDB taxonomy): Bacteria > Actinomycetota > Actinomycetes > Mycobacteriales > Geodermatophilaceae > Blastococcus > Blastococcus capsensis. Next base: position 62,194 of record NZ_JASNNW010000005.1, on the reverse strand, counting down.
CCGGGCCGTGCCGCACCTGGTCGCGGCCGGGGGCGGCGCCGTGGTCAACGTGACCAGCCGGGGCGCCTTCCGCGGCGAGCCGAACACCCCCGCCTACGGGGCGGCGAAGGCCGGCCTCAACGCCTTCGGCCAGTCGATGGCCCAGGCGCTGGCCCCGCACGGCATCACCGTGGGCAGCGTCGCGCCGGGCTTCGTGCAGACGGAGATGGCGCGGGAGATCCTCGACGGCCCCGGCGGCGACGCCGTCCGCGCGCAGTCGCCCTACGGCCGGGTCGCGGCACCTGCGGAGGTGGCGTCGGCCGTGCTGTGGCTCGCCTCGCCCGGTGCCCGGTTCTCCACCGGCACGATCATCGACGTCAACGGGGCCAGCTACCTGCGCAGCTGAGCCGGCCGGTCAGCTCAGCGTGCCCAGCCAGTTGGTGAGCAGCTGGGCGCCGGCGTCACCGCTCTTCTCCGGGTGGAACTGGGTGGCCGAGAGCGCCGCGTTCTCCACCCCGGCCACGAACCGGTCGCCGTGCTCCGCCCAGGTGACCAACGGCGGGGCCAGCGGCGTGCTGCCGCCCTCCTGGCCCAGCGGGAATTCCCGCACGCCGTAGGAGTGCACGAAGTAGAAGCGCTCGTCCTCGATACCCGCGAACAGCGCGCTGCCCGGGGCGGCCTGGACCGTGTTCCAGCCCATGTGCGGCAGCACCGGGGCCTCCAGCTCCGCGACGACACCGGGCCACTCGCCGCAGCCCTCGGCGTCCACGCCGTGCTCCACGCCCCGCTCGAAGAGGATCTGCATGCCGACGCAGATGCCCAGCACGGGCCGCCCCCCGGCCAGCCGGCGGTCGATGATGCGGCGGCCGTCGACCGCGTCGAGGCCGGCCATGCAGGCGGCGAACGCGCCCACGCCCGGGACGAGGAGCCCGTCGGCGTCCAGCGCGGTCTGCGCGTCGGAGGTGACCGTCACGTCGGCACCCACCCGCGTCAGCGCCCGCTCGACCGACCGCAGGTTGCCCGAGCCGTAGTCGAGCACCGCCACCTTCTTCACGCCTGCCACGCTACCCATCAGCCCGTTTCCGGCCCGGGGTGTTCCCGTCAGGCGGCGTCAGTCGTCCAGGCCGAGCGCAGGGGCGCGCTCCAGCACCGCCCGGACGGTCGGTCGGCGGTGACCAGGCCGAGGAAGCGCGCCTCGTCCGCGCGGCTCACACCAGCCGGAGGATGCCCGAGGCGGTGGCCAGCAGGGCGGCGATCAGCAGGATGACGGCGAACACGACCTGCGGTCCGGTGCGCCCGGCGGTGTCGGAATCCGCCCGCCAGATGCTCCACGCGCCGCCCAGCAGGAACCCGCCCAGGACGACCAGGGCCAGACCGAAGTCCACCGGGTTACAGCGCGCCCTTGGTGGAGGGCACGTCGGTGACCCGCGGGTCGATGGCGACCGCGGCCCGCAGCGCCCGGGCCAGCGCCTTGAACTGCCCCTCGACGATGTGGTGGGCGTCCCGGCCGGCGTAGAGGACGCGCACGTGCAGGCTGATCCGCGCGTTGAAGGCGAAGGACTCCAGCACGTGCCTGGTCAGACTGGTCGGGTAGTCCGGCCCGATCATCGGCGTCATGTCCTCGGGCTCGGCGTGCACGAAGTACGGCCGGCCGGAGAGGTCGACCGCGGCCTGCGCGAGCACCTCGTCCATCGGGATCGTGGCGTCGCCGTAGCGGGTGATGCCCCGCTTGTCCCCCAGCGCCTGGGCGAAGGCCTGGCCCAGCGCGATGGCGACGTCCTCGACCGTGTGGTGGGCGTCGATGTGCAGATCGCCGTCGGCCTGCACGGTGAGGTCGATGCCGCTGTGCTTGGACAGCGCCGTGAGCATGTGGTCGTAGAACCCCACGCCCGTGCTGATCGAGCTGGTGCCGGTGCCGTCGAGGTCGAGCTCGACCACGAGCTTGGTCTCGTTGGTCTGTCGCTCGACGCGTGCGGTGCGGGTCATGGGCGTCAGTCTCCCAGAGTCGTGCGGTGGGCCGGCGCGACCTCACCCGGGGTGGTGGCCGGAAGCAAGTACGCGGCCGTCAGGTCCGGCCACCGTGCTCCGCGACAACAGCCGCCAAGGCCGTGAGGAAAGCAGCCGTCTCCTGCTCGGTGCCGGCGGTGACCCGCAGCCAGCCCGGCAGCCCCACGTCACGGACCAGGACACCGCGGTCCAGGAGGGCCTGCCACGCCGCAGGCGCGTCGGCGAAGTGCCCGAAGAGCACGAAGTTCGCGTCGCTGGGCACGCTGGTCAGCCCCAGGTCCGGCAGGGCGACGACGATGCGGTCGCGCTGGGCCTTCACGGCGTCGACGGTGGCCAGGAGGGCGTCGGTGTGGGCCAGCGCCGCCCGTGCCGCTGCCTGGGTGAGCGAGCTCAGGTGGTACGGCAGCCGGACCAGCTGCAGGGCGTCGACGACGGCCTCGTCGGCGGCCAGGTAGCCCAGCCGGAGCCCGGCCATGCCGAAGGCCTTGCTCATCGTCCGGCTCACGATCAGCCGGGGCCGGCCCGGCAGCAGGGTCAGCGCGGACCGCGTGCCGGTGCGGGCGAACTCCGTGTACGCCTCGTCGACGACGACGACGCCGGCGGTGGCGTCGTAGATGTCGGTGATGGTCTCCAGCGCGACCGCGGTGCCGGTGGGGTTGTTCGGGCTGGTCACGAACACGACGTCGGGAGCGCTCTCCCGTACCTGCGCCACCGCGGCCGAGGGGTCGATGGTGAAGTCGGCCGCCCGGTGGCCGTCGACCCAGCCCGTGCCGGTGCCGGCCGAGATGATCGGGTGCATCGAGTACGACGGGGTGAAGCCCAGCGCGGTGCGCCCCGCTCCCCCGAACGCCTGCAGGAGCTGCTGCAGGACCTCGTTGGACCCGTTGGCCGCCCACACCTGCGCGGCGCCGATCGCCTCCCCGCTGGTTCGGGTCAGGTAGGTGGCGAGGTCCGCGCGCAGGTCCACGGCATCGCGGTCGGGATACCGGTTCAGCTCCAGGGCGGCCCGCCCCAGTGCCGCGCCGAGGTCGGCGAGCAGCTCGGCCGGGAGAGGGTGCGGGTTCTCGTTGGTGTTGAGCCGGTGCCGGGCCGGGAGCTGGGGGGCGCCGTAGGGCGTGCGACCGCGCAGCTCGGGCCGTAGCGGGAGGTCCTCGAGCGACGTCACGGGCGCTGCCGGATCCGCACCGCGGCGGCGTGCGCCGGGAGGTCCTCGGCCCCGGCCAGGGCGTCGATGTGGGCCGCGACGCCGGCCAGCGCCTGCTCGTCGTACTCGACGACGTGGATGCCGCGCAGGAACGACTGGACGGACAGCCCGCTGGAGAACCGCGCGCAGCCGCCGGTGGGCAGCACGTGGTTGGACCCGGCGCAGTAGTCACCCAGGGAGACCGGCGACCAGGCGCCGACGAAGATCGCGCCGGCGTTGCGGACCCGCAGGGCCAGCTCCCGCGCGTTCCGGGTCTGGATCTCCAGGTGCTCGGCGGCGTAGGCGTCGACGACGCGCAGCCCGGCCTCCAGGTCGTCGACCAGCACGATCCCCGACTGGCTGCCGTCGAGCGCGGTGGTGATCCGCTCGGAATGCTTGGTGGCCGTGACCTGACCGGGAACCAGCGCCAGCACGGCATCGGCGAGCTCCTCGCTCGGCGTCACCAGGACCGCGCCGGCCAGCGGGTCGTGCTCGGCCTGGCTGATCAGGTCGGCGGCCACGTGCGCGGGGTCGGCCGAGTCGTCGGCGAGGATCGCCACCTCGGTGGGGCCGGCCTCCGAGTCGATGCCGATGAGGCCGCGCAGCAGCCGCTTGGCCGCGGTCACGTAGACGTTCCCGGGTCCGGTGACCATGTCCACCGGCTCGCAGGACCCGGCGCCGTACCCGAAGACGGCGACGGCCTGTGCCCCGCCGACGGCGTAGACCTCGGTGACGCCCAGCAGGGCGCAGGCGGCGAGCACGCCGGGGTCGGGCAGGCCACCGTGGTCGCGCTGCGGTGGAGAGGCGACGGCGATCGACTCGACACCGGCGATCTGGGCGGGCACCACGTTCATCACGACGCTGGACAGCAGCGGCGCCAGCCCGCCGGGAACGTAGAGCCCGACGCGACGGACCGGCAGCCAGCGCTCGGTGACGGTGCCGCCGGCGACGACCTGGGTGGTCACGTCGGTGCGCCGCTGGTCGGCGTGCACGCTGCGCACCCGGGCGATGGCCTCCTCGAGCGCCACGCGCAGCGTCGGGTCGCACTCGGCCAGGGCCCGGTCCAGCGCCTCCTGCGGAACGGCGAAGTCCTCGGCGTCCACGCCGTCGAGACGGGCGGTGATCTCCCGCACCGCCTGGGCGCCGCGGATCCGCACGTCCTCGCACAGCGGCCGGACCGTGGCCAGCACCGAGTCGATGTCGGTGGCGGCACGCGGCAGCAGGCTGGCCAGCTCGCGGACGCCGGGCAGCGCGGATCCGCGCAGGTCGATGCGGGCGAGCACGGGGTTGCCTCCGGGGTGGTCGGCGGGAGGGAGCGGTGCGGGCACCTCAGGGTAGCCAGCGGGCCCCGCCGCCCCCGGAGCGCCCGGGAGGACGGGCGAGAGGCGGGCCGTACGCTTGCCCGGATGGGTGAGCTGATCCCGCTGTTCCCGCTGGGCAGGCCGCTGTTCCCCGGGGTGGTCCTCCCCCTGCAGATCTTCGAGCCGCGGTACCGCCGGCTGATGCGCGACCTGATGAGCCTGCCCGAGCAGGACGACCGCCGCTTCTTCGGTGTGGTGGCCATCCGGCAGGGCTGGGAGGTGGAGCGGGTGGCGCCCGCGGCGGCGCTGTACGACATCGGGTGCGCCGCCCGGCTGCGGCGGGTCCAGCCCCAGCCCGACGGGGGCTTCCGCATCGTCACCGTGGGCGGTGAGCGCTTCCGGCTGCTCGACGTGGTCGTGGGCGAGGACCCGCCCTACCTGCAGGCGGAGGTGGAGTGGCTGGCCGACGAGGAGGCCGCCGAGGAGGCCGCCGGCGACGCGGAGGCGGTCACCGACGGGCCGGGCGCGGACATACCGCCGACCGACGACGTCGCCGCGTCGGTCGCCCGTGGATCCCTCGGCGTCCTGGCCCGCGGGGTGGGCAACCTGTTCACCCGGTACGTCGCGGAGGTGGCAGCCCTGGGCGCCGGCACGCACGGCGACGGTGCGGAAGCGGCGGTCCGGCTGGCCGCGGCCGCCGACGACCCGACCGCGCTGTCGTGGCTGGTGGCCTCCTCCGCCCTGCTCACCACGGAGGACCGGCAGGCCCTGCTCGCCGAGTCCGCGACCCGCCGGCGGCTGGCCGCGGAGTCACGGCTGCTGCGCCGTGAGCTGACCCTGCTGCAGACCCTCGGCGCGGTGCCCGCCCCGTTGCAGCAGTTCTCCAGCCCGATGACGGTGAACTGACCCTCAGCGGGTGGTCACCGGTGCCTGCGGATCGGGGCCTGCCAGGACGGCGGAGCCCAGGAAGTGACAGGCGTTGAGGGCCACCGCCAGATCGACCCGGTGCGAGCGCGTCGGGCCGTCCCGCAGCTCGAGGGCCCGGGACACGCGGTACTTCACGGTGTTGCGGTGCAGCCGCATGATCTCCGCCGTGTCCGTGTAGTTCTCCCCGGTGAGGTAGAAGACGCGCAGCGTCTCGCGGAGCACCCTGGCACCGTCGTTGTCCCGCGCGAGCTCCCCGAGGACCTCCGAGATCCAGGCGCGGCCGGAGTCGAGATCGCCGGCCAGCATCGAGGTGATGGCAACGCCCTCGTCCCCGAAGCCCATCACCGGCGTGGCCTCACCCGACGCCACCGCGAGCCGGCGGGCGGCCTGGGCCTGTGCGTGGGTACGCCGGAAACCGGCCACCCCGGAACCGGACAGCCCCAGGGTCGCCCGGCAGTTCCGCGTCTGCTCGACCAGTCGGCAGATCTGCGCCGTGTCCACCTCGGTCGGCCGGACGCGGAAGGGCAGCCACGCCCAGGCGGTCACGCGGTCGACCGCCGTCACTAGGGGCGCGCCGGAACAGCCGGCCCCCGCGGCGACCTTGGACACCACCGAGGTCAGCAACCGGAGCTCGTCGGGCGCGGGCGCGGCGTCGACCGACCAGATGATCATGCCGAGGTGGTGGACGGACAGGCGGTAGCCGGTCTCCCGCTCGAAGTGCGCGGGCGCCACCTTCTGCTGGGCCAGCACGTCGTGGATCAGCGCGGCGCGGACGGTCCCCTGCGTGCTCAACCAGCGCTCGCGTTCCTTCTCGTACGCCTCGAACACGTACTGCGAGATCCAGTCGATGTACCGGCCGACCACCGTGGCCATGTGGTGCAGGACCTCGAACTTCTCCTCGGCAGAGCAGTCCAGGGCCGCGACGTCGGGGAACATCTGCTCGATGAAGTCGTCCTTCCCGACGCTGTAGGCGCGGACCAGGGAGTTCGCGGGAACCTCGCGCTGAGCCAGGCGCAGCGCGTACTCCACGGCCGCGGTCGTGGGCTGCAGGTGCTCGATCGGGATGTGGTTGATCAGGATGTGCGTGAGCGTCTTGGTGTTGGCGTCCACGCTGGCCCGGAGCAGTTCGAGGAACTGCGGGTCGACGTCCAGGGAGCGGATGTGCCGGAGGATCAGGTCGCTCATGTCCCGCGCGATCCGGGGCTGCCGCCGATCCAGCCGCTGGGCCGCCTCCGACACCAGCGCCAGGATGCGGTCGCTCCCGGTGTCACCGGCGCCGCTCCGCTGCTCCGTTCCCGCGCTCATCACGCCGGCGGCTCAGGAAGCGATCCGCTGGAGCGCGGACCGGGCGGCGTTGTAGCCGCACATGCCGTGCGCTCCGGCACCGGGCGGGGTGGCGGCCGAGCAGAGGTACACCCCGTCGACGCCGACGGTGTAGGGGTCGAGGGCGACCCGCGGACGGAACACCAGCTGCAGGGGGTCGTTGGCGCCGGTGACGATGTCCCCGGCGACGTAGTTGGCGTTGTGCTGCTCCATCGCGGTGGTCGACCACACGTCGCGGGCGAGGATGCGGTCGCGGAAGCCGGGCGCGAACCGCTCGATCTGGCGCTCGATGGCGGTGGTCGCATCACCGGTCCAGCCCGCCGGCACGTGGGCGTAGGTGTACAGGGGGTGCACGTCTCCTGACGACCGCGTCGGGTCGGCGACGTACTGCTGCCCGACCAGGACGAACGGCCGTTCGGGCATGCGGCCGTGCTGGATGTCCTTCTCCGCGGCGGCGATCTCCTCGAGGGTGCCCCCGACGTGCACGGTGCCCGCTCGCCGGGACTCCTCGTGCGTCCAGGGGACGCCGCCCTGGACCGCGAACTCCACCTTGAACGACCCGGGGCCGTGGCGGTACCGCGTCAGCGCGCGGGCGATGCGCCGCGGCATCCGGTCCCCCGCGATGCGCACCGCGGCGGCGGGAGCCACGTCGAGCATGACGATGTCGGGAGAGCCGAGCTCGTCCAGCGAGCCGACGGTCACCCCGGTCTCCACCGTGACGCCGTGCTTCGCCAGCAGACCCATGACGGCGTCGGTGATCGACCCCGAGCCGCCCTCGGCCACAGGCCAGCCGTAGCGGTGCGCGGCGGTGCCGAGCGCCACCCCGATCGCCGAGGAGCCCGGCGAGGTCAGCGGCCGGAAGGCGTGCGTCGCGACCCCGGCGAAGAGGGCGCGGGCTTCCGGCGTCGACCAGCGTCGCGCGAGCACCTGGGCCGGCAGCATGCTGTAGGCACCGAACCGGGCCAGCTTCACCGGGTGCTCCGGAAGGTGCAGCATCGGCTGCAGGAAGTCCTCGGCGATGTCGCCGAAGCCGCGGGTGAGCGGACCGAACAGACGCTGCCAGCGCCGTCCGTCCGCGCCCAGGCCCTCGGCCGTCCGCTCGACCGATCGCCAGGCGGCCGCTCCGCGGCCCCCGTCCAGCGGATGGGCGTACTCGATGTCCGCCCAGCGCCAGGTCAGGCCGTGCGCGGCCAGGTCGAACCGCCGGGAGAAGGGCGTGTCCACGGCCAGGGGGTGGAAGCCGGAGCACCCGTCGTGGACGAGGCCGGGCAGGGTGAACGCGCCGCTGCGGGCACCACCGCCCACCGTGTCCGAGGCCTCGAGCACGGTGACGGTGACGCCGGCGGCGGCGAGCGTGAGGGCGGCAGCGAGCCCGTTGGGCCCGCTGCCGACCACGACGGCGTCGGTCATGCACTCACACTGGCACGGACCGCCGGGTGCGGGTGCTCCCCGGCTGGCGTGTAGCCGGGGCTGCGCCACGTGACGGTGTGCGGGATGGGCCCGTTGGGCAGCCAGGGCTGCTCGGCCACGGCCTCCGCCACGTTCCAGTAGCCCCGCTCCACGACGCCGAGCGCCGCGTCGATGACCTTGTACTCCTGGGTCGAGCGGTGGATCGGCTGGGATTCGACCCACACGACGATGCACTCGCCCGGCTCGAACGCGCAGCGCTTCTGCACGGCGGTGATCGTCTGCTCGTTGTGCAGGTGGGCGTCACCGAACTGCCAGCCGACCAGCGTGGTGCAGACGAACTCGCCCTCCCGGATGCGGTAGTTCTCCAGGCGGTCGAGGTGCCGCATCATCAGCGACATCAGGCCGCGGCCCTGGCTGTGCATGGTCCGCCAGGCCATCGCCTTCTGCATGAAGATCTCGGCGATCTCCTTGCCGAACGCACCGGAGAGCTGGTCGACCTGGTTGGGGTTGTACTTGACCAGGTGCTTGTTCAGCTTGTCCTCGGCCTCGTCACCACGGAACGCCCAGGTCGCCGAGGCCCAGTTGCCGGCGTACTGCCGCATCGACGGCAGGAACGAGACCAGGTCGGGCCGCAGGTTGCCCAGGATCGGGAAGGCGACGAAGACGGCGAGGATGGCGACGAGCAGCCACGGCGAGCTGATGTCGCCGACGCCGTAGCCCTCGGAGGCGGGGAAGCCGGCGAAGAGCCAGACGGGGGCGAACATGAAGAAGACGTTCCACTCCAGCGGCACCGCGAGCGGGAAGGTGGAGGTGATGAAGATGTGGAACACCACCATGCCCACGATCGCCAGCCAGGTGATCGTCGAGTCGGTCGAGAACAGCAGCACCAACGGCAGCACGAGTTCGACGACGGTGCCGCCGATGTGGGCGAAGGCCCAGGCGATCTTCGAGGGCCGCAGGTCGTTCGGGTAGTCGCGGTAGAGAGCCCGCTTGAACTTCAGCGACGTCAGCCACGGGGTGTTGCTCATCATCGGCGGGACGACGTTGGTGAAGTGGTGGCCGAACTTCGAGATGCCGGCACCCATCCAGATGGTCACCACGGCGATCTTGGCGGCGAGGACCATGTCGACCTGGGTGCTCAGGACGCCGAAGAAGAACAGCACGGCGACGTACTGCTCCGACCGCGCCGCCAGGAAGACGACCCGGTCGCGCAGGCCCATGACGATGATCAGCGCCACGTAGGCGAGCAGCCCCCACTGCGGGAGCAGCCCGGCGTCGCTGCCCGGCACGGCGGACGACTCGAATCCCGGGGTGAGCAGCAGGAACGCCAGCGTGGCCAGGATGCTGCAGTAGAGGACGACGTCGAACGTGGTGCGGTGGTCGCCCTTGGTGAACGGCACCTTGCCCGGCCACGGGGGCAGGCGCAGGGTGTTGCGCCGCGTCCAGTACAGGAAGCCGCCGATGAACGGCTTGAACTTGAACGCCAGCGGCCCCGAAGACGACGCCCAGCCGGTGATCTCGAACAGCACGGTCCAGACGATCAGCTTCTGGTAGACGATCAGCTCGCCCCACCAGGAGGCGAAGTTCCCGATGCCACCGAGACCGGGCGTGGTGAGGGCCACGACGGCGACGCCGCCGACCACGTAGAAGATCAGCTTGTAGACGTAGAGCATGTGGTTGGTCTTCGGGCCGCCGAAGCCGTACTCGCACCAGTGGGTCGCGAGCATCCGCATGCGATCCATGAAGGGCATCGACTCGAACTGGGCCGGGTCCACCGGCGGCATGTCTGCGGTCTTGAATCCCACGAGTGCTCCTTCGTTCGGGCAGGGATGATCAGCACGAGGGCGCTCGTGCAGCGGGAACTGCTGGTGCGGTCGGGACTGCGGTGCCGGCTAGACGGGTTGCGGTTGCAGCGCTCGCCGGAGGCTCGGTTTGTCGGTCTTGCCGACCGGGTTCTTGGGGAGGCCGTCGAGGATCTCGATGCGCTCCGGCACCTTCACCCGGGTGAGATGGCGCCGGCAGTGCTCGAGCAGTTCGTCCTCCCCGATCCGGGCGTCCGGGTAGAGGCTCACGTACGCCACGGGCGACTCCCCCAGGACGTCGTCCGGACGTCCGACGACGGCGGCCTCGAGGACGCCGGGCACCGCCGTGAGCACGGCCTCGATCTCCTTGGGATAGATGTTCTCCCCGCCGCGGATGATCATGTCCTTCACGCGGTCGACGATCGTGAGGTAGCCGTCCTCGTCGAGCCGGCCGACGTCGCCGGTCCGCAGCCAGCCGTCCACCAGCGTCTCGGCGGTGGCCTCGGGCTTGCCGAAGTACCCCCGCATGACGGTCGGACCGGAGATGACGACCTCCCCGATCTCCCCCGTGCCGGCGAGGGATCCGTCCTCCCGCACGATCGCGATCCGCTGCCCCGGCAGCGCGGGCCCGACGGTGCCGAGCTTGCGGACGCCGTCGACCGGGTTGCACGCCGAGGCACACGTGCCCTCGGTCAACCCGTAGCCCTCCACCATGGTGAAGCCGAACCGCTCCTCGCTGCGGGCCAGGAGCTCCGCGGAGACCGGGGCGGCACCGCAGACGACGAACCGGAGGGAGGACGTGTCCGGCCGGACGTCCTCGGGAAGGGACGCCAGCAACGCGTAGATCGTCGGCACGGCCGAGAAGTAGGTGGGGCGGAGTCTCTCGACGTGGTCGAAGAACCGGCTGGCGGAGAAGCTGCCGACGATGCTGAGCTGCCCACCCACCCGGATGGTGGCCAGCGCGCTCACCATGAGCGCGTTGGCGTGGAACAGAGGCAGGACGAGCAGGCAGTGGTCGCGCTCGGTCAGCGAGAAATGCGCCGCCATGGTGCCCGACATCGCCTCCACGTTGGCGTGGTCGAGCATGACGCCCTTGGGCCGCCCCGTGGACCCGCTGGTGTAGATCAGCAGCGCCAGGTCGTCGGGCTGCAGGAGGACCGGCGGAACCGGCGTCCCGACGCCGCCGACGGGCATGTCCTCCACGTGGATGGCGGGCTGCCCGCCGGAGGGGGCGTCCGGGCCGAGGTTGACGACCAGGGTCGCGCCGGAGTCGGTGATCTGGTGATCGGCCTCACTGGCGGTGAACACCGGGTTCACCGGCGTGGCCGCGCCCCCCAGCCGCCAGGCGGCGAAGAGCGCCACGAGCAGCTCGACGCGATTGGGCAGCATGATGGCCAGCACGTCACCCCGGCCGAACCCGCGTTCGGTGAGCAGCGCCGCGAGAGCGGCGATTCGGGCATCGAACTCCGCGTAGGTCAGCTCAGCCTGCTCGTCGCGGACGCACGACGCCGCGCCGGACCTCCCGAGATGCTCCCAGGGCAGGTAACCGAAGGCCATGGCTGCCGACTCCTCGAACGTGCCCCTGTGATCCACACCATGCAGATCCTGTGAGGCACGACACTAGGAACAGGCGGGGCGGCGTGCCCACGTCCGTGGTGGACCAACTTCGCCGAGCGCTTTGTGCACCACGCACACCGGTCGCCCGGCGAGAACGGGTGGTGGACAGGCGCGGGCCTCAGCCGGCCGGAGACCGGCTGTCGTCGCGGCCGTGCCGGCCCAGGGCGTCGTCGGCCGACACCAGCGCGCCGGCCAGGTAGGCCAGCAGCGCAGCGAAGGGCGCGGCCGCCAGCACGGGCAGCGAGCCCAGGCCCAGCCCCGTGGTCACCCGCGCGCCGAGTTCGGTCAACTGCGCTTCGGTGGGCGCCGCGCCCAGCAGCTCCCCGGTCTGCCACGCCACCACGGCGCCCAGCGAGGTGCCGACCGCCAGCACGAGCAGCATGCCGACGCCACGACCGCGGCGGACCCGCCAGGCCGCCGCCCCGGCCAGGAGGCCGAACCCGAGGAGCACGAAGAGCAGTACCGCGTCGTCGCCGACCTGCAGCTCCCCCGTCGGCGTGCCGATGGGCACCGGGCCGGCCTCGGTCACCCGGTAGTCCGCGCGCGGGGCGAGCAGCCACCACAGGACGCCGGCGGCGAGACCGGCGAGCACCGTGCCGAGGAGCACTCCGCGCCCGGCGCGGAGGTCCTGCTGCACCTCCGGCCACCCCCGCCAGTAGGCGTGCGCGGGCACCCCGGAGAGCAGGTGGGCGGGCAGCGGTGGAGTGCTCACGCGTCCAGTGAACAACGCACGCACGGGTACCGCGGTCCTCGCCCCCCGTCGACCGCCAGGGGACGCGAGGTCAGAGCAGGGCCACGCTGGTCGGGCCGAGCAGTGCCTTGATGTCCCCCATCAGGGCCGTGCTGGGGCGCACTCGCAGCCCCTGGTCGAGGCGGAGCACGGTCTCCCGGCTGCCGTTGACCAGCTTCAGCTGGACCTCAGTGGTGCCCGGATGACTGCCCAGCACCTCTCGGAGCCGCTCGACCACCGGCGGGGTGCAGCGCGCCGCCGCCATGGAGACGAGCACCGGGCCGCGCGGCCCGTCGGTCAACTCCGGGATGGTGACCTCGGAGCCGAACAGCGAGGGCTGGTCGTCCCGCCGGCTGATCCGGCCCTTCACCACGATGATCTGGTCACGGACGACCTTCTCCGAGACCTCGGCCCAGGTCTTGGGGAAGAACAGCACCTCGATGCCGGACTCGAGGTCCTCCAGCGTGGCGATCGCCCACGGCGCGCCCTGCTTGTTCGTGCGCGGTGAGACGGCGGTGAGGATGCCGGCGATGGTGACGTTGGCGCCGTCCTCGACGCCGCCGGCGTTGATCTCGGCGATCGGGGTGTCGGCGTTGGCCGCGAGCACGTGCTCCACCCCGTGCAGCGGGTGGTCGGAGACGTAGAGGCCGAGCATGTCGCGCTCGAACATCAGCCGCTCGCTCTTGGACCAGTCGGCGGTGGGGATCGTGATGTCCAGCGCGCTGCCGAAGGGGTCGTCGGCCGCGTCGCCCTCGCCGAAGCTGCCGAAGAGGTCGAACTGACCCTCGGCCTCCTTGCGCTTGAGGCCCATGGCGGAGTCGACGGCCTGCGCGTGGATCGCGACGACGCCCTGGCGCGAGTGGCCGAGCGAGTCGAAGGCGCCGGCCTTGGCCAGGGACTCGATGACCTTCTTGTTGCAGGCCACCGTGTCGATCTTGCGCATGAAGTCGGCGAAGTCCTTGAACGCGCCCTTCTCCTCGCGGGCCCGGACGATCGACTCGACGACGTTGGTGCCGACGTTGCGCACCGAGGCCAGGCCGAAGCGGATGTCGGTGCCGACGGCGGTGAAGTCCCAGGAGGACTCGTTGACGTCCGGCGGGAGGACCTTGATGCCCATCCGGCGGCACTCGGCCAGGTAGACCGGCCGGCGGTCCTTGTCGTCCTGGACGCTGGTGAGCAGCCCGGCCATGTACTCGGCCGGGTAGTTCGCCTTGAGGTAGGCCGTCCAGTACGACACGAGGCCGTAGGCGGCCGAGTGGGCCTTGTTGAACGCGTAGTCGGCGAACGGGACGAGGATGTCCCACAGCGTCTTGATCGCGGCGCCGGAGAAGCCGTTGGCCTTCATCCCCGCCTCGAAGCCGACGAACTCGGCGTCCAGGACGGACTTCTTCTTCTTGCCCATCGCGCGGCGCAGCAGGTCGGCCTTGCCGAGCGAGTACCCGGCGACCTTCTGCGCGATCGCCATGACCTGCTCCTGGTAGACGATCAGGCCGTAGGTCTGGCCGAGGATCTCCTCCAGCGGCTCGGCCAGCTCCGGGTGGATCGGCGTGATCTCCTGCTGGCCGTTCTTGCGCAGCGCGTAGTTGGTGTGCGAGTTCGCGCCCATCGGGCCGGGGCGGTAGAGCGCGCCGACGGCCGAGATGTCCTCGAAGTTGTCCGGCCGCATGAGCCGCAGCAGCGACCGCATCGGCCCGCCGTCGAACTGGAAGACCCCGAGGGTGTCGCCGCGGGAGAGCAGCGCGTAGGTGTTCGGGTCGGTGAGGTTCTTGCTGATCTCGTCGAGGTCGACCGGCTCCTTGCCGTTGATCACGATGTTGCGCAGCGCGTCGTCGATGACCGTGAGGTTGCGCAGCCCCAGGAAGTCCATCTTCAGCAGGCCGAGCGTCTCGCAGGTCGGGTAGTCGAACTGCGTGATGACCGCCCCGTCGGCCTCGCGCCGCATGATCGGGATCGAGTCGATCAGCGGGTACCGGCCGATGATGACGCCGGCGGCGTGCACGCCCCACTGGCGCTTCAGCCCCTCGAGCTTGCGGGCCTGGTCGACGACTTCGGCCGCGCCGGGGTCGGACTCGTAGCGAGCGCGGAACTCCGTGGCCTCCTTGTAGCGCGGGTGGGCCGGGTCGAAGACACCCGAGAGCGGGATGCCCTTGCCCATCACGTCCGGCGGCATGAGCTTGGTCAGCTCGTCGCCCACCGAGTACGGCCGGTCCAGCACGCGAGCGGCGTCCTTGATCGCGGCCTTGGCCTTGATCGTCCCGTAGGTGACGATCTGGCTGACCCGCTCCTCGCCGTACTTCTTCGAGACGTACTGGATGACCTCCCCGCGCCGGCGGTCGTCGAAGTCGATGTCGACGTCGGGCATGGAGACGCGCTCGGGGTTGAGGAACCGCTCGAAGATCAGCCCGTGCTGCAGCGGGTCGAGGTCGGTGATGCCCATGGCGTAGGCGGCCAGCGAGCCAGCCGCCGAGCCACGGCCGGGACCGACGCGGATGCCGTTGTCCTTGGCCCAGTTGATGAAGTCGGCGACCACGAGGAAGTACCCCGGGAAGCCCATCTGGGTGATGATCCCGACCTCGTAGTCGGCCTGCTTGCGCACGTGGTCGGGGATGCCACCCGGGTAGCGCTTGTGCAGGCCGCGCTCGACCTCCTTGACGAACCAGGAGGTCTCGTCCTCCCCCGGCGGCAGGGGGAAGCGGGGCATCAGGTCGGCGCCCTCGGTGAAGCTCACCTCGCACTGCTCGGCGACCAGCAGGGTGTTGTCGCAGGCCTCGCGGAGGTCGCCGGTGAACAACGCGCGCATCTCCGCGGCGGACTTCAGGTAGTAGCCGTCACCGTTGAACTTGAAGCGGTTGGGCTCGTTGAGCCGCGACCCCGTCTGGATGCACAGCAGGGCGTCGTGGGCCTCGGCGTCCTCCTTGTGCGTGTAGTGCAGGTCGTTGGTGGCCAGCAGCGGGATGCCGAGGTCCTTGGCGATCGCCAGCAGGGCCGGGCGGGTCTTCTTCTCGATGGACAGCCCGTGGTCCATCAGCTCGGCGTAGAAATTCTCGCGCCCGAAGATGTCCTGGAAGTCGGCGGCCGCCTGGCGCGCCTTGTCCTCCTTGCCGGCGCGCAGCCACATGTTCACCTCGCCCGACGGGCAGCCGGTGGTGGCGATCAGGCCCTTGCCGTAGCGCTCCAGCAGGTCGCGGTCGAACCGCGGCTTGCGGTACTGCCCCTCGAGGCTGGCGAGCGAGGAGATGCGGAAGAGGTTGTGCATCCCCTCGGTGGTGCGGGCCAGCAGGGTCATGTGGGTGTAGGCGGCCTTGCCCCGGTTGGAGCCGCCGTCACCCTCCTCGTCGATGAGGTTGTCGCCGAAATCGAACGGCGCGCGGTCGAAGCGCGATCCGGGGGTGTAGTAGCCCTCCATGCCGATGATCGGCTTCACACCGGCGGCGCCCGCCTGCTTGTAGAAGTCGTAGGCGCCGAAGACGTTGCCGTGGTCGGTCATGGCCAGCGCCGGCATGCCCTGCTCGGCCGCGGCCTTGGTGACCTCCGGCAGCTTCGCCGCGCCGTCGAGCATCGAGTACTCGGTGTGCACGTGCAGGTGCACGAACGAATCGGACGGGCTGCTCACAGCGGGTCTGGCTCCTCACGGGTCGTGCGTGCCCGGCCGGCGTCACGCGGCGGGCGACCGGCGGGGAAGACCGGCGGTGCGTGCGAGGGGCGGCAGGCACCGGCGGGCCGGTGGGACGATCCTCGCACTGGTTCGGTTCTACGCCGAGGGTCTGACACGACGTGTCTGCTCACATCCGGACCGATCGGTCACACCGGCCCCGGGAGCGCCTCAGGGCAGCGCGCGCCGCATCGTGATGTGGGCGATACCGGCCTCCTCGTACACCTCGCCGACGGCCGTGTAGCCCTCCCGCTCGTAGAAGCGGCGGGCCGGCAGCTGGGCGTGCAGCTCCACCTCGGTGGCGCCCCGGGCGATGGCCTGCCGGTGCAGTTCCGCGAGCACCGCGGCGCCGTGTCCTCGGCCGCGGACGCCGGCGTCGGCGGCCATCCGGCCGATTCGCGCCGTGGTCCCGTCGAGCAGCAGCCGCCCGGTCGCGACCACGCAGCCCGCGTCGTCCCGGCTGAGCACGTGGACGGCGGTCGCGTCGGCGTCGTCCTGCTCGATCTCGGGCGGGACGCCCTGCTCCTCGACGAACACCCGGGTGCGCAGGGCCGCGGCCTCCGGCCAGTCGTCGGCGGTGGCGACCTGCGCGGAAGGGTTGGGCACGTCGCACATTCTGCGCGACCCGAACAGCCGGTCAGCTGCTGGAGGTGTGGCACGGCTCCTGCGGAGGCGCGCGTTTCTCCGCGCACGGTCGGGACCGCGCACCGTGCCGCCCCTCGGCCGGGGAGATCATCGCCCGTCGGGCCTGGTGGTGGTGCGTCGAGCCCGAGAGAACTCAGAGGTCGAGCACGAGGCGCAGGGCTGCATCGACGCGGCGGAGCTCGTCGAACGTCAGGTGTCCGGCGCTGTCGCCGAGCCGGGTGGGATCGGTGGCCGCGGTCTGTTCGGCGAGCACACGGGTCGGCCGGCCGGCGATCTCGACCTCGGGCCGGAAGGTCGCTGGGCGAGCGGAGGTCGAGGTGGGCGCCACCATCCAGGTGGACAGCGGTAGCTGGTCGGACTGCACCACGACCGCGTATCGGGAGCCGGCCTGCTCGTGGCCGCGGGCCTTGCGTGGAGCGCGTAGCCGGAAGACCTCACCACGCACGCAAGGTCTCCATGTCCCGGAGCACCTGCGCCGCCTCGGCCAGGTCCTGCTCATCAGCGGCCAACTGCTCGGCCTCCTGCCGCAGGTCGGCTCGGGCTCGCTGCCGGGCTGCTGCCAGCAGCGCAGAACGGACGGCCGTGGAGACCGAGGTCCCGTCCCCGGTCAGGATCTCGAGCGCCCGTGCGGTGTCCTCGTCCGGGCGGAAGGTGATCGTTGCAGCCATTCCGACATCGTCTCACCTGGTGTAAGACACCGCCAGAGACGATCTGGGAGGCTGCGGAAGTGGACGAGGACCGCGACGCGCATCTGGACCGCGTCCTCATCGGTGGGCGTGAGCCGGTCGCCATCACGGTGGTGGACTACGACGAGCGGTGGCCGACGCGCATGCACCACGTCGCCGGGCGTGTCCGTCAGGCCCTCGGAGAGCACGCTATCGCCGTGGAGCACATCGGGTCCACCGCTGTACCGGGGCTGGCGGCCAAGCCGATCGTCGACGTGCTGCTCACGGTGGCCCGGGTCGACGACGAGGCGGCGTACGTGCCCGCGCTGAAGTCGGTCGGCTTCGCGCTCCGGGTCCGTGAACCGGAGCACCGGATGCTCCGGACGCCGGACCGGGACGTGCACCTGCACGTGTACGAACCCGGGGCTCCTGCGATTCGCGACTACCTCGACCTGCGGGACTGGCTACGCGTCGACGCCGCCGACCGCGAGTACTACGCCGTGGAGAAGCGGCGACTCGCCCGCCAGCAGTGGCGCGACATGAACGCCTACGCCGATGCCAAGAGTGACGCCATCGGGGAGGTTCTGACCCGAGCCCGTGCCTGGCGAGCCGGCGCTCGTCATCCGGGCAGCGACTGACGGCGAGCACCCCTACTCTCCCCCTTCGCCACCTCCCGTGGTGGCTCAGCCGCCGGGGGCCTCGCCCCGTTCGTGCACCGACACCGGCAGCGCGCTGGCGGGCACCAGCAGGAACCGCAGGTCGATCAGCGCGTGCAGCAGCACCGGCAGCAACAGCGACCCGGTGTCCACGTAGAGCAGCGCCATCACGCCGCCCAGCACGCCGGTGAGGACGATTCCCGCGCGGCCCTGGTAGGCGTGCGCCAGCCCGAACGCGACGGCGGCGACGGTCACCAGCACGAACGACGGGGCACCGCCCACCACGGCCAACACCACGGCCAGGAAGAAGCCGCGGTACAGCCACTCCTCGCACACCCCGGCGGTGATGCCGACCACGGTGAACAGCCGCCGCTCCTCGTCGGTGCGGGGCAGCAGGGCGAGGGTCGACTGCCCGGGCGGCTCGGCGTGCCGGCCATGGGCGGGCGGGGAATGACCCGGGCGGCGCGCGGGGCGGGCCATCTCCAGCAGGGCACCCGCACGCAGCTGGCGGGTCGAGGCGACCACGAACAGCAGCACGACCACGACGACGAACGCCGTGACCGGCCCCGGCCACTCCTGCGGCCACCGCAGCCCCACCGCGCCGCCGTCGACACCGGGCGCGAACAGCCAGACGACGAACGTGAGCACCGCCAGCCCCCATTCGAGGACCAGCAGCCGCCGGTAGAACGACCGCCGCGCCCCCGGGTCGGATCGCAGTCGCCCCTCGAACCGACGGTGGAGGACGTGCCCCACCACCGGCTCCCCGACGACGAGGTAGCCGGCCACCACGACCGCGGCCAGCGCCGCCGGCCCGAAGTCGGCGAGGGAGGCCGGCAGATCCGACACCGGAGGGGTCAGGCCTCGGCGCGCAGCACGGCCAGCGCGCCGGCGAGGTCGGGCGGGTACTCGCTGGTGAACTCGACCCAGCTGCCGTGGGCCGGGTGCGGGAAGCCCAGCCGGACCGCGTGCAGCCACTGGCGGGACACGCCCAGCCGGGCGGCGAGCGTGGGATCGGCGCCGTAGGTGGGGTCACCCACGCACGGGTGCCGCAGGGCCGAGAAGTGCACCCGGATCTGGTGCGTGCGGCCGGTCTCCAGCCGGATGTCGACCAGACTGGCGGCGGCGAAGGCCTCGGTCACCTCGTAGTGGGTGACCGAGGGGCGCCCGCCGCTGACCACGGCGAACTTCCAGTCGTGCCGGGGGTGCCGGTCGATCGGCGCGTCGATGGTGCCGCGTGACGGGTCGGGGTGGCCCTGCACCAGCGCGTGGTACCCCTTCGCGACGGTGCGCTCCTTGAACGCGGCCTTGAGCGCCGTGTACGCGCGCTCGCTCTTGGCCACCACCATGACGCCGGTGGTGGCGGCGTCCAGCCGGTGCACGACGCCCTGCCGCTCGGCCGCACCCGAGGTCGAGATCCGGTAGCCCGCCGCGGCCAGGCCACCGATGACCGTGGGCCCGTCCCAGCCGGGGCTCGGATGTGCAGCGACGCCGACCGGCTTGTCGACCACGACCAGGTCGTCGTCGTCGTGGAGGATCGCCATGCCCTCCACCGGCCTGGGTGGCGCGGGCGGGTTCGGGTGGGCATGCGATAGCGGCGGCAGCTCGACCTCCAGCCAGCTGCCACCGGTCAGCCGGTCGCCCTTGCCGCGGACCCGGCCGTCGACGACGACGGAGCCGGCGTCGGCCAGCTCGGCCGCGGCGGTGCGGCTCAGTCCGAACAGCCGGGAGAGGGCCTGGTCCACCCGCTGCCCCTCCAGGCCGTCGGGCACCGGAAGGGCCCGGTGCAGGCCGGGAGCGCTGGTCACGGCGTCCATTGTGCGGGTCGGCCGGGACAACGTGATGGAACGGCCCGCCTGCAGGGTCCCGGCGCGAGCCTGCGAGCGGCGGGGGGGCAGGCGGGTCCTTCTACTCAGGCGGTGTCGGGCCGGCCCTCCGCGTCGGCCCGGGTGCCGTCGAACTCGATGCCCCGCAGGGCCAGCACCGCGCCCAGGATGCCGCCGCAGACGATCGCGGAGTCGGCGACGTTGAACACCGGCCACACCTCCCCGTCGGGGCCGAAGACCGACAGGAAGTCGACGACGCCGCCGCGCAGGAAGCCCGGGTCGCGGAAGATCCGGTCGATCAGGTTGCCCAGTGCTCCCCCGAGCACCAGCCCGAGGGCCACCGCCCAGCCCGTCGACCGCAGCCGCCGGGCGGTGCGCAGGATGACGACGGCGACCGCCACCGCGATCAGCGTGAAGACCACGGTGAAGCCCTCGGCGAAGGAGAACGCCGCGCCGGTGTTGCGCAGGTTGGTCAGGTACAGCGCGCCGCCGAGCACCCGGATGTCCTCGCCGGGCTCGATCGTCGCGACGGCGACGAGCTTGGTCACCAGATCGGCGAGCAGGACGACGGCGGCCAGCGTCAGCAGCAGCCGGGTGCGCGGGCGGCCTGGGGGCGCGACGGCGGAGGACCCGCCGGGTGCGCCGTCGGCCGGATCGACGTGCTCGGTCAGGTCGGGCTCCAGGGTCGGTCGGCACCGGCCGGACGACCCGGCGGCGCCGATGACGATAGTCGCCGCGCCCGCGTCGTCGACCGATCCCGTGTCACGTACGGTCGAACCAGACGGCGCTGTCGGCTGCCAACGAACCGTCATCCGGCCCGCTGGCCAGCAGGACGCGGCCGTGGTCCTCGAGGGCGACCGGCTCGGGCGACAGGTTGACCAGGCACCGGAACGCCGTGCCACGGTCGAACGCCAGCACCTCCGGCCGGCCGCGGAGATCCTCCACCCAGGTGAGCGGTGCATCGTGCAGATCAGACCGAAGCCGCCGGAGGCGC
The DNA here is from genome assembly GCF_030165005.1 of Blastococcus capsensis. GTDB lineage: Bacteria > Actinomycetota > Actinomycetes > Mycobacteriales > Geodermatophilaceae > Blastococcus > Blastococcus capsensis. The sequence continues at coordinate 41,480 of NZ_JASNNW010000005.1, read as the reverse complement.
AGCGCAGCGCGGCACAGCGACAGCATCGAACCCTCGTCCGCCCGCTGCGTCTCGACGGTGAGCGCGGCCCATCCGGCTGGTTGCGGCAGCCACGGCGCAACGCCGTCGGCGGTGAACCCGAACGGCGGGTGGGCGCCGGACCACGGCAGGGGTACGCGGCAGCCGTCCCGGCCCCGGACCGTGCGCCCGGACCGCTCCCAGCTGGGGTCCTGGAGGACGTCCTCGGGCAGGTCCTCCACCTCGGGCAGTCCCAGCTCCTCCCCCTGGTAGAGATAGGCGCCACCAGGTAGTGCGAGGGTGAGCAGCAGGGCGGCTCGCGCCCGACGCAGCCCCAGCGCGAGGTCGGAGCGTTCGCCGGTCGAGCCGGTGCCCATCAACGCGGTCCCCGTCTCGGCCCGACCGAAGCGGGTCACCGGCCTGGTCTCGTCGTGGCTGGACAACACCCAGGTCGCCGGCGCGCCGTGCGGCGCCAGCGAGGTCAGCGTGGCGTCGATCACCGACCGCAGGGTCGGACCGTGCCACGGGGCGTGCAGGTAGTCGAAGTTGAACGTGGTGTGCGCCTCGTCCGGGCGCACGTAGCGGGCCAACCGCTCGGGACCGTTGACGACCGACTCGGTGACGATCAGCCGGTGACCGTCGTAGCCGTCGGCGAGCCGACGCCAGCGGCGGAGGATCTCGTGCACGCCCTCGACGTCCCAGTGCGGGCTGTCGACCCACCGGGCCGACTCGAAGAGCGCGTCCGGTGCGTGGCCGGCGTCGGGCAGGCCGGCCTTCTTCGCCATCGCCGGTGCCGCGTCGATCCGGACGCCGTCCACGCCGCGGTCGAACCAGAACCGCAGGACCTCGTCGAAGTCGTCCTGGACCTCCGGGTTCTCCCAGTCCAGGTCGGGCTGCTCCGGCGCGAACGTGTGCAGGTACCACTGCCCGGGACCGCCGTCGGATTCGGTCACCCGGGTCCAGGCCCGTCCACCGAAGGCGCTGATCCAGTCGTTGGGCGGCGACTCGCCACCGCCCCGGCCGTCGCGGAAGAAGTACCGCTCCCGCTCGGGCGAACCAGGGCGCGCGGCCAGCGCCGCCGTGAACCACGGGTGCTCCGCCGAGGTGTGGTTGGCAACCAGGTCGATCACGATGCGCAGGCCCAGCGCGTGCGCGTCGGTGATGAGTGCGTCGGCGTCGGCCAGGGTGCCGTAGCGGGGATCGATGTCGCGGTAGTCGCTGACGTCGTAGCCGCCGTCGGCCAGCGGCGAGGGGTACCAAGGGGTGATCCAGACCGCGTCGACGCCGAGCTCGGCGAGGTAGGGCAATCGGGAGCGCAGGCCGCGGAGGTCACCGGTGCCGTCGCCGTCCTTGTCGGCGAAGCTGCGCAGGTACACCTCGTAGATCACGGCCGAGCGCCACCACGGGGCTCGCGCACCGTCGACCGCGCCCGTCGATGCCGGCTCGCTGGAAGTCACGGGCACGAGTGTGCCCGGACGGTCCCCCGCAAGCGGTGGGGAGTCCGTCCGGGCAGCGCCGGCACGTCGGCTGCTACGCGACTTCGGCGCCCCGCCGGTCGCCGCCGCTGATGCTCTCGCCGCGGGACCGCGCCTCTTCGACCTGCTCCTGCCGGTCCTCCTCGGCCAGCCGGGTGAGCTCGGCGCCGGCCTCGGCGTCCCGGGTGAGGTTCTCGCCGGTGCTCGGGTCGAACACGTGCGCCTTCCGGCTGTCCATCCAGAACTCGGCCTCCCGGCCTTCACGGATCCGGCTGGTCGAGTCGATGGAGACGATCGCCTGGGTGCGCAGCGCCTCGGAGTCCAGCTCGCGGGAGAGTTCGCGCAGCTGGTTCTGCACCTCCTCCGGCGCGTCGTACGGGATGTAGGCGTACTGCTGGTCACCGAGCCACTCGGTGACGTCGACCCGGGCGCGGAAGGTCGTGCCGTGCGGCCGCTTGGCTTCGTCGACGATGGACGCGTCCTCGAAGTACTCGGGTCGGATGCCGACCAGCAGAAGGTCACGTCCGGATACGGCGGCGGCCCGCCTGTCGTCCAGCTCCATGGCGCCGAAAGGCGTCTCGAGCCGTCGGCCCTCGACCGTGGCGGGCAGGAAGTTCATCGGTGGCGAGCCGATGAAGCCGGCGACGAAGAGATTGACCGGCTGCTCGTACAGCTCCCGGGGCGAGGCCACCTGCTGGATCTTCCCCTTGCGCAGGACGCACACCCGGTCGCCGAGGGTCATCGCTTCGGTCTGGTCGTGGGTGACGTAGACGGTGGTGATGCCCAGCCGGCGCTGCAGGCGAGAGATCTCGGTGCGCATCTGGCCGCGCAGCTTGGCGTCGAGGTTCGACAGCGGTTCGTCGAAGAGGAAGGCCTCGGCCTGGCGGACGATCGCCCGCCCCATCGCCACCCGTTGCCGCTGACCTCCGGAGAGATTGGCCGGCTTGCGGTCGAGGTGCTCCTGGAGCTCCAGCACGTCGGCGGCCTCCGTGACCCGGCGGCGCACCTGGTCGTCCGGCGTCTTGGACAGGCGCAGGGGGAAGGCGATGTTCTCGAAGACGGTCATGTGCGGATAGAGCGCGTAGTTCTGGAAGACCATCGACAGGTTGCGGTCGCGTGGCGCGAGGTCGTTGACCCTCTTGTCACCGATGACCATGTCTCCGCTGGTGATGTCCTCCAGCCCGACGACCATCCGCAGCAGCGTCGACTTCCCGCACCCGGACGGGCCGACGAGGATCATGAACTCCCCGTCGGCGATGTCGAGGCTGACGTCGTTCACCGCCGGGAACCCGTCGCCGTACTGCTTGACGATGTTGCGCATCTCGATGGAAGCCATTGGTTCGTCCCCTCGATGGGTCGGTGGAGCAGAGGTCAGCCCTTGACGGCGCCGTTGGTCAGACCGGCGACGATGCGGCGTTGGAAGATCAGTACCAGCACGATGACGGGGATGGTCACGATCACTGCAGCCGCAGCGATGCTGCCGGTCGGGTCCACGAACTGCGATGCTCCGGAGAACAGCCCCAGCGCGGCAGGTACCGGCCGGGCCGCGCTCGTCGAGGTCAGTGAGATCCCGTAGACGAAGTCGTTCCACGCGATGAAGAAGGCGATGATCGCCGTGGTGAACACACCCGGCGCGGCCAGTGGCACGATCACCCGGCGGAACGCCTGCCAGGTGGTCGCCCCGTCGACCTGGGCCGCCTGCTCCATCTCCCAGGGGATCTCGCGGAAGAACGCCGACATGGTCCAGATCGAGATCGGCAGCGTCAGCGACAGGTACGGGATGATCAGGCCTGGCCAGGTGTCGTACAGGCCGATGTTGCGCCACACGTTGAACAGCGGCGTGACGATGGAGATGACCGGGAAGATCGCGACGGCCAGCGCGGTGCCGAGGATCAGCTTCTTGCCGCGGAAGTCCAGCCGCGCGATCGCGTAGGCCGCGAACATCGACAGCACCGACGCGATCGCCGTGGCGATGAGGACGATGCCGAACGAGTTGCGCAGCGCCGGCAGGAACAGGTCGCTGGCGGCACCGGTGAGGATCAGGCTGTAGTTCTCCCAGGTCAACTGGGTGGGCAGGAACTGACCGTTGGCGATGTCCGACGGGCCCTTGAACGACAGCGAGACGATCCACGCGATCGGGAACAGCGCGTAGATGATGATCGCGATGCCCCCGACGATCCACCAGGTCTTCTCCCTGCGCGACATCACTTGTCCCCTCTCGCCTGCGACAGGTCGACTTTGAACCCCTTGATGAAGCCGAAGGCGATGAGCACCACGGCGAGGAACAGCAGCACCGACACGGCAGACCCGAGTCCGATCTCGAGCCGGGCGATGGTCTGCCGGTAGGCCAGGAACGACACCGACTCGGTGCCGTTGGCCCCGCCCGTCATGACGAAGATGCTGTCGAAGACCCGGAAGGCGTCGAGCGTGCGGAACAGCAGGGCGACCATGATGGCCGCCTTCATGTTGGGGATGGTGACCCGTGTCATCCGCTGCCACCACGTCGCGCCGTCGACCTTGGCGGCCTCCTGCAGCACCTCGGGCACCTGCGCCAGCCCGGCGAGCAGGAGCAACGAGATGAAGGGCGTCGTCTTCCAGATCTCTGCCAGGCAGATCACCAGCAGCGACGACCACGTGCCGCCGAACCAGTCCGTGTCCGCCGAGATCCCGGGGAGCCAGGCGAACCAGTTGTTGACGAACCCAGTGGTGAGGTCGAAGGCGAAGGCCCAGGCGAAGGCCGAGACGACGGTGATGACCGCGTAGGGGATGAGGATGGCCGCGCGGAGGATCGGGCGCAGCCCTCGTAGGGCCTTGGCCATGACCAGGGCCAGGGCGAAGCCGAGGACCAGCTCGACGGCGACCGTGACGACGGTGATGAAGACGGTGACGCCGATCGCCTGCCACCACAGCGGATCGGTGAGGACGACCCAGTAGTTGTCCAGCCCGATGAATTCCCGGTTGGTCGGATCGGTGAGCCGGTAGGAGAACAGCGACTCGTAGACGGCTTGCAGGATCGGGTAGGCGGTGACGGCGAGCATCACCACGAAGGCGGGTCCCGCGAGCATCCAGGCCAGCCGCCGTTCACTGCGGGAGCGGTCGCTGACCTGCCTCGGGGGGGCCGAGACGGGTCGCTGTTTCTGCCCGGGGGGCAGCGTCGTGGTGCTCACAGCAGTTGCTCCCCTCGCAGGACGGCATTGATCAGTGCCGCAGCCACCTCACCGGTGGCTCCGGGCTCCACCGAGGTCACCGGGTGGTAGGTGCGCTGGATCCCCACCGACACCTCGTTGTAGTACGGCGTCTGCGGGCGCGGAGCGGCCATCTCCAACGACTCCCGGATTGCCGGGGCCATCGGGAACAGCTCCAGCACCTCGGGGTCGTCGTAGACCGTGGTCGACGACGCCGGGTTGCCGTTGGTGATGAAGTAGTAGGCCTGGTTCTCGTCGCTGACGATGCACTCGGCCGCCTCGTAGGCGAACTCGGGGTACTCGCTGAAGGCCCCGATGCCGAGGTTGATCCCGCCGTAGGGGGGCGCCGCCGGCTCGTTCTCGTCCACCCGCGGGTAGATGGTCCACCCGTAGTCCTCGGGGACCGATGGGTCGAGCGTGCCGGCCTCGACCCCGGCCAGGGCCTGCGGCCACACGAAGGGCCAGTTGACCATGAAGCCGGCGTCCTCGCTCTCGAAGGCGACGGCGTTCTCGCCCTCGCCGGTGGTCGAGAAGGCGGGCGAGACCTGCCCGCTCTCGGCGACGGTGTGCATGATCTCGGCAGCCCGCACGGCCGCGTCGGTGGCCAGACCGAGCTCGATGTCGGCCGGGTCCTCGGCGTTCTCCTGGATGATCGAGCCGCCGGCCGACTCGATGAGCGCGTTCAGCCACACGGTGAGCGCCTCGGCCCGGATGCCCTGAGCGCCCATCCGCACGTCCTGCTCCTGGGAGACCTCGACCAGCTGTTCCCAGGTCACCGGCTCGCTCATGTCCAGTCCCGCGGCCTCGACCACGGATTCGCGGTACCAGAGCAGCTGGGTGTTGGCCCAGAACGGGACGGCGACCAGCTCACCGTCCCAGGTGGAACCCTCGATCGCGCTCTCGACGGTGTCCTCGGTGACCCGCTCGGCCACGTCCTCAGGCACCGGGGCGAGGAAGCCGGCCTCGGCGAACTCGGGGATGTACGGCGGATCCAGGCTCATGATGTCGATCGAGGAGTCGTTCGCAGCCAGGCGGCGGATCAGCTGCTCGCGCTGCGCGGAGGATTCCCGCGGCAGTACCGACGTCGCGATCCGGTACTGGCCGTCAGCCGCATCGGTGCACCGGGCAGCGATCTCCGCCTGCCCGCCGGAGTCCGGGTTGGTGTACCAGTTGAGCACCGGGACGTCGCTCCCGCCGCCGCCGCAGGCCGCGAGGCCGGATGCCAGCAACAGCGCGGCGGCGCCACCGGCGAGGTGGCGGCGCGAGGACCGTGCCGGTGTTCGGCCGGCTCTTGTCGTCGCTCGGGATCGTCCGTCGGCCTCGCTCGGCACAGTCATCGCCTCCGTTGGCGCGTCCCGTTGGTGATCAACGCAGTACTAGGAGCGTGATCCAGCACACAGAGGGTGTCAATTCAAAGCGGTGCCCGGTACGGAAACGCGACCGCACCGAGACCGACACGCCGATGCCCCGCACGGTCGGCCGCTACTTCCGCCCGGCGATGACCGACGGGGTCGTGAGCTCCTGCGGTGTCTTGGGGAGCTCCGTGACGAAGTAGGACCGTGCCGCCTTCGTCGTCCCGACGTCCCGGCCGGCCCGTTCGGAGAGGAACCAGCGGTGCTCGAGCACCTCGTGGAAGACCTCCGCGGGCGCGAGGCGCCCGGCGAGCTCCGGCGGTATCGCGTCGACGACCGGCTGGTAGACCTCGGCCAGCCACTGGTGGCCGGCGGTGCTCTCGGGCACCGGCCGGCCGGTCTTCTGCTCCAGATAGGCGCGGAACGCGCGGACGTCGTTGAGCAGCCGCTGCGCCTGGCGCTCCTGCACCTCCAGACCGGTGAGGCGGAACAGCTCCCGACGGTTGTGCCCGGGCTCGGCGACCCGGGTGTCGACGCGCAGCCGGGTGCCGTCCTCGGCGGTGATCAGCTCGACCTCGCCGACGTCGAAGCCCAGCTCGTTGAGCCGCTGCAGGCGCTCGGCGACCCGGTAGCGCTGCTCGTCGGTGCGGAAGACCTCCTCACGGATCACCTCCTCCCACAGCGACTCATAGCGCCGCGGGAGGCCCTCCGCCACCTCGAGGGGGTCGATCCCGGGCGGGAGCAGACCGCCGTACTGCAGGTCCAGCAGCTCGGCGCCGACCCGTTCGCGGGCGAGGTCGACGTCGTACGCCCGCTGGCCCCGGGTCAGGCTCGGGTAGCGCTCGACGGTCTCGGCGTCGACCAGGTAGGCGGCGAAGGTGCCCGCGTCCAGCCGGAACAGGGTGTTGGACAGCGAGCAGTCGCCCCAGAAGATGCCGGCCAGGTGCAGCCGCACCAGGAGGACGACCATCGTGTCGAGCAGCTGCTCGGCCGAGCGCTCACCCTGCGGCCCCGAGAACAGCCAGCGGTAGGACATCGAGTACTCGAGGTAGCGGGTCACCAGGATGGCCTGCTGGTCACCCGGGCGGTCGACGCAGATGCCGAGCACGGAGACCGCCGGCAGGCCCTCCGCCTCGAACTGAGCCAGCAGCGCGTACTCGTGCCGGGCCAGGGGCTCGGCGATCTCCTTCAGCGCGTAGACCCGGCCCTCGACGGCGACGAACCGGACGACGTGCCGGGAGATGCCCCGCTGCGGGACGTCGAGCAGGTGCTCGTCGTCCCACTCCTCCAGCGGCTGGTGCCAGGGCAGAGCGAGGAGACCGGTCGCGTCGGTGGCCGGGGGTCGGAAGAGGTACCGCATGGTGGGCGCTCCGGGGGTGGTTCCTCGGCGATCACGATGCCATGGCGGCACCGCGCCCGCTGACTTCAGTCGGTGTCGTCCGGGCGACCGGCCTCGCCCCGCCAGCTGGCCAGCCGACCGGCGCGACTCACCGCCCGCAACCGCCGCTCCGCCTCCTCGCGAGAGGCCCGCGCCGACACCAGCAGGGCCTGGTCACCGCGCATGAGCCGGGTCGTCTCGTCGGGCACGAACGACCGGCCGTCCCGGACGATGAGCACCACCGCGGCGTCCTCGGGCAGCCGCAGCTCCGGCAGGTAGACGCCGTGCAGCCGGGAGCCGGCCGGCACGGTCATCTGCATCAGCTCGGCATCCAGCTCCTCCAGCGGCGCCGCCTCCACCTGGATCTCGCGGGGCGCCACCGGTGCGGCAATGCCCAGCCGGCGGGCGACCCAGGGCAGCGACCAGCCCTGCACGAGGGTGAACACCACGACCAGCACGAAGACGGTGTCGAAGACGACGGTGGCGCCGGGCACCTGGGCGGTCAGCGGGAACGTGGCCACGACGATCGGGACGGCGCCGCGCAGACCGGCCCAGGACATGAACACCTGCTGGCGCAGCGGGAAGCGGAACCAGCCGAGGCTGGCCACGACCGCCAGCGGCCGCGCCAGCAGCAGCAGCGCGCCGCCCACGAGCAAAGCCGGACCGACCGCCTCGGGTAGCCGCGAGGGCGAGACCAGCAGGCCCAGCATCACGAACAGCCCGATCTGGGCCAGCGAGGCCATGCCCTCGGCGAAGCCGATGCTGGCGGAGCGGTGCGGGAGCGTGGCGTTGCCGAGCACCAGACCGCATAGGTACACGGCGACGAAGCCGGAGGTGTGCGCCAGGGACGCCCCGGCGAAGGCCAGCACGCACAGCGCGAGGGTGGCCAGCGGGTAGAAGCCCGACAGCGGGAGCGCGACCCGCCGCAGCAGCTCCGCGCCGCCGAACCCGACGGCCACCCCGAGCGCCGCCCCGCCGGCCAGCTGGGTGACCACCTCGACCGGCACGAGCCACCAGGGCCCGGTCACCCCGCCGGTGAGGACGTCGGAGAGCACGACGACCAGCAGGATCACCGGCGCGTCGTTGAGCCCGCTCTCGCTCTCCAGCGACGCGGCCACCCGGCGCGGCAGGGGCAGCCGGCGCAGCGTCGCGAAGACCGCGGCGGCGTCGGTCGAGCTGATGACAGCGGCCACCAGCAGGGCGAAGCCCCACGACCAGCCGAGCAGCCAGACGGTCACGGCCGCGGTGACACCGATGCTGACGACGACGCCGACCGTGGCCAGCGTCAGGCCCGGGCCCACCGCCCTGCGGACGTCGGCCCACCGGGTGGTCAGGCCACCCTCGGCGAGGATGACCAGCAGGGCGGCCACGCCCAGGGTCTGGGCGAGCGAGTAGTCCTCGAACTCGACGCCCACACCGCTCTCGCCGAGCACCACCCCGATCGCCAGGTACAGCAGCAGGCTCGGCAGGCCCAGTCGGTCGGCCACCCGCAGCGCGACCGCCGCCAGCAGGACGACGAGGGCCCCGACGGCGAGGGCGACGATGACGGTCGTGTTCACCGGAGCCCCCTCATGGGAGCAGTCTCCCGCAGGGCAGATCCTCGATGGTCAGCCAGCGTCGGTGCGGCACGTCGGAGCGCGGGACGCGGGACGCGGGACGCGGCGACCGGCAGGGACGATGGTCAGCTGCGCGGGAAGCGGCGACCGGCAGGGACGATGGTCAGCTGCGCGGACCGAGCCTTCGCGGCTCGCGTCCTTCGCCGACGGCGGCGGCGACCGAGGTGCCGAGCCGCCCGGATCTCACGTCACAGTCCTTGGTCGATCACCTGGTCGAGGTCGGCCCGAAATTGACGCTTGTCGATCCGCACGCCGGCTGCCGCTAGTTCGGCGACCTCCTCCTGGGATGTGATGACGCGCCGGCCAGCACCAGCGGGCCGGAGCTCGGCAACCGGCGCTCCACGGGTTGCGGCCAGTTCACCGACCACAGCCTCGGTGGACATGGCACACACGCCGAGCTGCAGGGCATCGGAGAGCCGATCGGGCGTGACCTGGGACGTTGCGTCCTGAGCCACGACGACTCGGTAGTCGCGCTCGCTGGCGTCGAAGATCGTGGCGCGCGGGCAGTTCGGAAAGTTGCAGCCGGCCAGGACGACGGTATCGATCCCGAGGTTCCCGAGGTGGTCATCGAGGGGGGTGCGGTAGAAGGCACTCCACCGCGGCTTCCACATCACGACCTCGTTCGACCCGACCTCCTGCAGCCCGCCCGCGAGAAGGACGGCGGCGTCGAGCTCGACGTCGGGGTCGGGCAGCAGAGAGGGAGCGATCCGAGCACCGGCCGACCCGGGCCGCACGATCGGCGCTCCACCTTGGATGGTGGTGCGGCGGACCAGGTCGACGTCATCTCCTTCATACAGCCGGATCACGTGCACGATCGGTCGACGGGCCGACCGGTACGCCGCAACCAGGCGGGTCATCTGGGGCAGCCGATCCGTCGTGCCCGCGATCGGGCTGGCACCTCCGTCCAGGAAGTCGACCTGGGTGTCGATCACCAGGAGCGCGGAGGACTCGAGGTGCGGCGCGATGAAGACGTCGTCCGGTGTCGGGGTGCCCATGGCATGACTTTTCCACGGCCGAATCCACCCCGGCGACCGAGTCCGAACGGAAACACTCGGGGGGCGGAGGATCGTCGCTCCCCCAGCCGTGCCAGTCGTGGTGGCGCTGGGCACCCGACTCGCTGGGGACCGGGCCAGGGATCCGGGGGAAATCCTGGTTCGCGACGACTGGGATGATGGAAGGCGTGAGCAGCCCCGCCGCACAGCCCGATCACCAGAGCCCCTTCCGGGCGCTGCCCCCGCAGGTCGACCTGCCCGCCCTGGAGCACCGCATCCTGGAACGGTGGGCGGCCGACAAGGTCTTCGACCGGTCGCTGCAGGAGTCCGCCGGCCGCCCGCAGTGGACCTTCTACGAGGGGCCGCCCACCGCCAACGGCCGGCCGGGCACCCACCACATCGAGGCGCGGGCGTTCAAGGACGTCTTCCCCCGGTTCAAGACCATGCAAGGGTTCTCCGTACCGCGGCGGGCCGGCTGGGACTGCCACGGCCTGCCCGTGGAGATCGCGGTGGAGCAGGAACTCGGCTTCGCCGGCAAGCCCGACATCGAGCGGTTCGGCATCGCCGAGTTCAACGCGCGGTGCCGGGCGTCGGTGGAGCGGCACGTCGACGCGTTCACCGAGCTCACCCACCGGATGGGCTACTGGGTCGACATGTCCACCGCCTACTGGACGATGGACCCCGCCTACATCGAGAGCGTCTGGTGGTCGCTCAAGCAGGTCTTCGAGAAGGGGCTGCTGGTCGAGGACCACCGGGTCGCGCCCTACTGTCCGCGCTGCGGCACGGGGCTCTCCGACCACGAGGTCGCCCAGGGCTACGAGACGATCACCGACCCCTCGGTGTACGTGCGGCTGCCGATCCTCGACGGCGAGTGGGCCGGGAAGGCAGACCTGCTGGTCTGGACGACGACCCCGTGGACCGTGCCCAGCAACACCGCCGTCGCCGTGCACCCCGACGTCAGCTACGTCGTCGCCCGCGCCGCCGGCTCCGACGACGTCCCGGTGGTCGTGGCCGAGCCGCTGCTGGCCGCCGTCCTGGGTGAGGACGCCGACGTGCTCGGCCGGGCGCCCGGGCGCGACTGGGAGCGCACCCACTACCGGCGGCCGTTCGAGCTGGTCGACTTCCCGGAGGGCGACGCCCACTTCGTCGTACTGGCCGACTACGTCACCACCGACGACGGCACCGGACTGGTGCACCAGTCCCCCGCCTTCGGCGCCGACGACCTCGCCGTCTGCCGCGGCTACGGCCTGCCCGTGGTGAACCCGATCGACGGCACGGGCCACTTCCTGGCCGAGATCCCGCTGGTGGGAGGGCACTTCTTCAAGGCGGCGGACCCCGCGCTGGTCGAGGACCTGAAAGCCCGCGGGGTGCTCTTCCGCGAGATCCGGTACGAGCACAGCTACCCGCACTGCTGGCGCTGCCACACGCCGCTGATGTACTACGCCCAGCCGTCCTGGTACATCCGGACCAGCGCCATCAAGGACCAGCTGCTGGCCGAGAACGAGAAGACCAACTGGCACCCGGAGAGCATCAAGACCGGCCGCTACGGCGACTGGCTGCACAACAACGTCGACTGGGCGCTGTCGCGGGACCGGTACTGGGGTACTCCCCTGCCGATCTGGCGCAACGGCGCCGACCCGAGCCGGATCATCGCGGTCGGCTCGCTGGCCGAGCTGTCCGAGCTCGCAGGCACCGATCTGTCCGATCTCGACCCGCACCGGCCCTACATCGACGACGTCACCTTCACGGTGCCCGGTGAGGACGGCACCTACCGGCGGGTCCGGCAGGTCATCGACGCCTGGTACGACTCCGGCTCGATGCCCTTCGCCCAGTGGGGGGCGCCGCACCGCAACCAGGAGCAGTTCGAGGCGGCCTACCCGGCGCAGTTCATCGCCGAGGCGATCGACCAGACCCGCGGCTGGTTCTACACCCTGATGGCCGTGGGCACGCTGGTGTTCGAGAAGAGCTCCTACGAGAACGTGCTGTGCCTGGGGCACATCCTGGCCGAGGACGGCCGGAAGATGAGCAAGCACCTGGGCAACATCCTCGAGCCGATCCCGCTGATGGACCGGCACGGCGCGGACGCCGTCCGCTGGTTCATGCTCGCCGGCGGGTCGCCGTGGTCGGCCCGCCGGGTGGGTCACGAGACGCTGTCCGAGGTCGTGCGGAAGGTACTCCTCACCTACTGGAACACCGCCAGCTTCTTCACCCTCTACGCCGAGACCAACGGCTGGGACCCGGCCACGGCACCGGCGCCCGCGCACGACGAGCGGCCCCTGCTGGACCGGTGGGCCCTGGCCGGGCTCGCCGCGGTCACGCGCGACGTCACCGCTGCGCTGGAGCGGTTCGACACCCAGGGCGCCGGCCGGCTGCTCGCGCAGTTCGTCGACGACCTGTCCAACTGGTACGTGCGGCGGTCCCGCCGCCGGTTCTGGGACGGCGACCCGTCGGCGCTGGGCACGCTGCACGAGGTGCTCGACGGGCTGACCCGGCTGATGGCGCCCTTCACGCCTTTCGTCACCGACGAGGTCTGGGCACGCGCGGTCGTCCCCGGCCTGGCCGACCCGGCGGTGGACTCGGTGCACCTGGCCTCGTGGCCGCGGGTCGACGAGTCGGCACTCGACGACCAGCTGGTCGAGCAGATGGCGCTGGTGCGCCGGCTGGTGGAGCTGGGCCGCTCGGCCCGCACCTCCGCCAAGGTCCGGACCCGTCAGCCGCTGGCCCGGTCCGTGGTCGCCGCGCCGAACTGGTCGACGCTCCCCCGCGATCTCGTCGCCGAGGTGGCCGACGAACTCAACGTGGCCGAGGTCCTGGAGCTCGCGGCCGTGGGCGGCGACCTGGTCGACGTCAGCCTCAAGGTCGACTTCCGCGCGGTCGGCCGACGGCTGGGCAAGCAGGTGCAGGCGGTGGCGAAGGCCGTCGCCGCCGCCGACGCGCCCACACTGGTCTCCGCCTACCGGGCCGGCACCGCCGCCGTCGAGGTCGACGGCACGCCGGTGCCGCTGGCCGACGGCGACCTGATCGTCACGGAAACGCCTCGGGAGGGCTGGACCGTGGCCAGCGCCGGCGGCCTCACCGTGGCGCTGGACCTGACGCTCACGCCGGAGCTGGAGCGGGCCGGCCTGGTGCGCGAGGCCGTGCGCCTGGTCCAGGAGGCCCGCAAGAACAGCGGCCTGGAGGTGAGTGACCGGATCGAGTTGTCGTGGACCGCCGACGGCGCCATGGCGCAGGCGCTCACCGAGCACGCCGGGCAGTGGGCCGGCGAGGTCCTCGCCAGCACGGTGCACGCCGGCACCGCGGGCACCGGCGAGGGCGTCGAGGGCCCCGGAGGCTCCCGGTTCTGGATCGCCCGCGCCCGCTGAGCCCCAGCGCCGGCTGGAGAAGGGGGGCCTCGGTCAGTTCCTCGGGCGCCGGGCTCGCGCACGCGCGGCGAGGGTGCGGTCCGGCCGGCACACCCCGCAGGGGGTGAACCCGTCGGTCCGGGCCTCGTCCAGCGGCAGCGGGATGGTGCTGCGCCCCTGCAGCCACCTGCAGTCGGCGACGTGGTACCGCGGCTGCTCGTCGACGACGAGCACTTCATCGGTGAGGTCGACGATCAGCAGCAGGTCGGTGACCTCGACCTCCTCCACGGGCGGGTCGTCCGGCTCGTCGGGCCGGGCCGCCGGATCGGGTGCACCGACGGCCGAGGCAGCTGACGCGCCGTTCGCCGTCGTCCCGGCCCGACCGTCCGACGGCGCCGTCCCGGAGGTCGCCGCGGCCGACCCGGAGGGCGCGATGGCCGATCCGGCGGCGTCCGCAGGCATGACACCGGCGGGCGCGCGTGCCGGCGCACGGCTCATCGATCGGCGGGCCAGGAGGATGAGCACCGCCGCGGCGGCGCAGGCGCCCACGCAGGCCCAGTACCAGGCGGTGACACCGGTCAGGAGGCCGGCGACGAACATCCCCAGGCCGAGGAGCACCAGCAGGGCGGCACCCATGATCACCCGGAGGACTGTAGGCGCAGGACGGGCCCGCCGCCCGGCGGCGGGCCCGCGCCTCAACCCTCGATCGGCGACACGCGAAGGCCGGTCCTCGGGGAGAAGACGTGCACTTCGCCCGGCCGGACCGTCACGTGCACGACCTCGCCCTTCGACGGGGGCCGGCGCGCATCGGCCCGCAGGACCAGCTGATCCTGCTCCGTGCCGGGCACCGCCCCGGTGGCCAGCCGCCGTAGGCGGAGCGTCGGAGCCGAGCTCCTCCACGATCAGCACCTCGACCGGGATGCCCGCCCTGCGCCGGCGAACTCGACCGACTCGGGCCGGAAGCCCAGCGTTGCCCCAGTGCCGCGCCGTGGAAGCGCTTCCATGGGCTCCGCCACGCGGCCTGGCCGGGCCCTCCTGGACCGTCTGGCTGCCGGCGCCTTCGTCGCCACGGTGGTGCCGGTGGCCGTGCTCCTGGCGCTGCGACGCCGCTTCGTGCGCGACCTGCGGGCCGGCAGCGTCACGGGCTGACGGGCCCGAAACGGCGAAGGGCCCCGGATCGCCATAGGCGGTCCGGGGCCCTTCCCCGTACGTACGTGCTACGCGTGCTGGTTCTGCCGCCCGGCCGTGGCCGGCTCGGCCGATCCACGGGTGTCGAGGTCGCGCAGGTGCGACTCGAGGTAGGAACGCAGCCGGGTGCGGTACTCGCGCTCGAAGGTGCGCAGCTCCTCGATCTTACGCTCGAGGCTGCTGCGCTTCTCCTCCAGCGTGCCCATGACCTCGCCATGCCGACGCTCGGCGTCCTGGTCGAGGGCCGCGGCCTTGGCCCGCGCTTCGCGCTCCATGGTCTCGGCGCGGGTGCGGGCGTCCCCGATCATCGAGTCGGCCCGGTGCTTGGCCTCGGCGACCATCTGCTCGCTCTTGGTGCGGGCCTCGGTCATGAGGCGCTCGCTGTTGGTCTTGGCGCCGCTGACCATCTGCTCGGACTGCGTCTTCGCCTCGTTGACGTACCGGTCGGCCGTCTCGGTCGCCAGGGCGAGCATGCGCGAGGCGCGCGCGCTGTCGTCCTCCCGCGGCTGCTGGACCGGCGGGGGCGGTGCGGCAGCGACCGGCTGCGCGGCAGGAGCGGGCGGCTCGGGCCGCTCCTCCACCCGAGCGCCGGCGCGGTCGGCGCCGGCACGAAGCTCGTTGTTCTCCTCGATCAGGCGGGCCAGCTCGGCCTCGACGACATCGAGGAAGGCGTCGACCTCGTCCTCGTCGTAGCCCCGCTTGCCGATGGGTGGCTTCTTGAAGACGACGTTGTGCACGTCGGCAGGCGTCAGTGGCATCGCAGGTCACCTCGGGTCGGACGGCGGGAGCAGGGACGGTCTGGGACGGGCGACGCGACGCACTCGTCCGGCAGCACGATCCCGGAGGATGCAGCGGTCATGCGAGTGCGAGCGTGACGTTCCGGAGGACCACCACGGCGATCAGCAGCACCATAAACCCGAGGTCCAGTCGGATGGACCCCAGGTTGAGCGGCGGGATGACCTTGCGGACCGCCTTCAGCGGCGGATCAGTGGCGGAGTAGACGACCTCCAGCCCGGCCGCGACCGCGCCCGAGGGCCGCCAGCTGCGGGCCAGGACCATCACCCAGTCGACCACGAACCGCGCGAAGAGCAGGATGAGGAAGACGAGCAGCACCGAGGAGAGAATCTGCCAGAAAAGAGACACGGGCCCCGCTCGTTCAGGGCACCCCCCGGTGCCGACTCCACTCCGCCGCTCAGGACTTGTCGGAGAACCCGCCCTCGCGGATCTTCGCCTTGTCCTCAGCCGTGACGGCGACGTCCTGCGGGCTGAGCAGGAACACCTTCGCCGTGACGCGCTCGATACTACCGCGCAAGCCGAAGCTCAGTCCGGCAGCGAAGTCGACGAGCCGCTTCGCGTCGGCGTCGTCCATCTCGGTCAGGTTCATGATGACCGGCATGCCGTCGCGGAACCGCTCGCCGATCGTGCGCGCCTCGTTGTAGGTACGCGGGTTGAGGGTCGTGATGCGGTAGTTCTTGGCCACAGGTGCGGACACGGGCTCCGGCTCCGGTTCGGGGGATGGGACCGGCTCGCGGACCGCGAGGCTCGCGGCGGCGACGGGACCGCTGGTCATACCGCTGTTCAGATTGCCGTTCACGCGGGCACCGATCGGCCCGGAGCCCGCTCCGGCCGGGGCGAGGCCCAGCGGGCGGGCCTGGACGCGGCGGACCGACAGGGGTTCGGGGTCGCGGGTGGCAGGCACCCCGGCGACCTGCGGGACATCGTCGGCATACGGGCCGGCGTAGTCGTCGTCAGCGTAGGACCGACCGACGTAGTCGTCGGCGTAGCGGTCCTCGCCGTACCGCCCGTAGCCACGGTCGTGGTCCAGGTCGTCGGACTGCCGGGAGTCGTACCGGCCGTAGCCCCGGGGGTCGTCGTCCTCGACGAGCCCCAGGTAGATCCCCATCCTCCGCATGGCTCCAGCCATCGGACCTCCCCCTCTGCTGGTGTCCTCAGCATCGCGTCTGCACGATCGTCATCACGTCGTTCCGGGTGTCCGGGAACCGTGCGGCTCGTGTGACTGCTGTGACTCACGTGGCTGGTGTTCCTCGAACTCACCGCAGGGTAGGGCGCGCCGGCCGAACAACGCGGTTCCGACACGCACGAGCGTGGCGCCGGCCGCCACGGCTTCCTCCAGGTCCCCGCTCATGCCCGCGGAGATCTCGACCGCCCCCGGATGGTCCGCACGCAGCCGCTCGGCGGCGGCGGCCAGGCGCGCGAAGGCCGGGACCGGCTGCTCACCGCGCGGAGCGACCGCCATGAGGCCGCGCAGCCGCAGTCCAGGCGCGCCGGCGACGACGTCGGCCAGGGCCGGCACCTCGTCCGGCCGGGCCCCGCCGCGCGCCGCCGCCTGACCCGCCAGGCCCCCGAGGTCGACCTGGATGAACACCTCGACCGGGCGCCGGGCCTCCTGGCCCGCCCGGTCCAGCACGGTCGCGAGCGACGCCCGGTCGACCGAGTGGACGACCGCACCGGTCCGCGCGACGGCCGCCGCCTTGTTCCGCTGCAGCTGGCCCACGAAGTGCCACCGCGGCTGCACGTCGTCGAGGTGGACCGCCTTGCCCAGCAGCTCCTGCACCCGGTTCTCGCCGAAGTCCCGCTGCCCCAGGGCGGCGAGCGCGCGGACGTCGTCGGCCGGCCAGGTCTTGCTCACCGCGAGCAGGGCGACCCCCGCCGGATCCCGTCCCACGACCCTGGCGGCCGCGTCGATCCGGGCACGGACCGCACGCAGGTTCTCCTCGAGCGCACTCATGACCGCGATCCTCCCCCCGCCTGGCGACGTCCTGGACCGGCCACCCTTCAGGGGCCCGCGCCGAGCCTGCGAGACGTGGGGGGAAGGGCGGTCCTTACGCGAGCCAGACCAGTCCGGCCTGCCGCCCCGTGACGCCGTCCCGGCGATGGGAGAAGAGGGTGGGGTCCTCCACCGTGCAGCGCGGGTCCTGCACCACCTCGGGGATGCCGGCCCGGCGGAGGATCTCCTCGACGCCTGCCCGCAGGTCCAGCCCGGCAGTGCCGGCGCGGGTGCGCACGGCGGCTGCCGGAGCGATCCGCGCGACCTCCGCCTGCATCGCCGCCGGCACCTCGTAGCAGGCCCCGCAGACCGCCGGTCCGAGCAGTGCGGTCACGTGGCGTGCCCGCGCGCCCAGCCGGGCCATGGCCGACAGGGCCACCGGGAGGACGCCCTGCCGCAGGCCCTCCCGGCCCGCGTGCACCGCCGCGACGACGCCGGTCTCGGAGTCGGCGAGGAGCACCGGTACGCAGTCGGCGGCGAGCACCGCCAGCACCAGCCCGGGCGTCGCCGTGACTATGCCGTCGGTGGCCGGGAGCGGTCCGACCTGCGGCCCTTCGACGACGGCCACGCCCGTGCCGTGCACCTGGTCCATCCAGACCAGCCGGTCCTCCCCGACCCCGAGCTCCCGGGCCACCCGGGCCCGGTTGGCGGCGACGTCGGCCGGGTCGTCGCCGACGTGGGTCCCGAGGTTGAAGGAGTCGTACGGCGTACGGGAACGGCCGCCCCGCCGGTCGGTGACGACCTTTCGGGGTCGCACCGCCGACGGGGCGGCCGGTTGCGTGCTCATCGGGACCAACCCTACGGCCCGGTGAGCGCCTGGAACGGCCCCGCTGCAGGGTCCCACCCTGAGCCTGCGAAGGGTGGGGGGCAGCGGGGTCCTTAACCCTTGAGGAACTCCGGGATGTCGAGCTCTTCCTCGAAGTCCTCGTTCGACAGCGGCCGGCGGCCGTTGGCGGCAGGGCCGGGGATCGGCGGCAGCGGCGGGACGGTCAGCCCACCTCCCGCGGCCGGCCGTCCGGTCGCCGCGCCGGGCGCGGACTGGGCCAGCCGCTCCCCGCTCGCCGGCTGCGCCGCAGGCGGTTGGGCGGCGACCGGAGGAGCCGCCGCGACCGGCGGCGCGGCGACCGGCGGAGGCGCCACCGGCCGGCGGTGTGCCGCGAACGGGGAGGCCCCGCCGGTGGACAGCTGACCGGAGGTGGTGCCCATCCCCGCACCGGCGGCCTCCTTGCGGGAGCTGGGCCGGCCGCCGTCGAAGCCTGCGGCGATGACCGTCACCCGCACCTCGTCGCCGAGCGCATCATCGATCACCGCCCCGAAGATGATGTTGGCGTCGGCGTGCGCGGCGTCAGACACCAGCGAGGCCGCCTCGTTGATCTCGAACAGGCCGAGGTCCGACCCGCCCGAGATCGACAGCAGCACCCCGTGGGCGCCCTCCATCGACGCCTCGAGCAGCGGGCTGGCGATGGCCTGCTCGGCGGCCAGCAGCGCCCGGTTGTCCCCGCGCGCGCTGCCGATGCCCATCAGCGCCGAGCCCGCCCCGGACATGACCGACTTGACGTCGGCGAAGTCCAGGTTGATCAGGCCGGGCGTGGTGATCAGGTCGGTGATGCCCTGAACACCGGAGAGCAGCACCTGGTCGGCGGTGCGGAAGGCATCCATGACGCTGACGTTCCGGTCGCCCAGCTGCAGCAGCCGGTCGTTCGGGATGACGATGAGCGTGTCGCACTCGTTGCGCAGCTCCTCGATGCCCGACTCGGCCTGCACCGCGCGCCGCTTCCCCTCGAAGGAGAACGGGCGGGTGACCACACCGATGGTCAGCGCGCCGAGCTTGCGGGCGATGGAGGCGACGACGGGGGCGCCCCCGGTGCCGGTGCCACCGCCTTCGCCGGCGGTGACGAAGACCATGTCGGCGCCCTTGAGCACCTCCTCGATCTCCTCGCGGTGGTCCTCGGCGGCCTGCCGGCCGACGTCGGGCTGCGCACCGGCTCCCAGCCCGCGGGTCAGCTCACGACCGACGTCGAGCTTGACGTCGGCGTCGCTCATCAGCAGCGCCTGGGCATCGGTGTTGATCGCGATGAACTCGACCCCCTTGAGGCCGACTTCGATCATGCGGTTGACCGCGTTCACCCCGCCGCCGCCGATGCCGACGACCTTGATGACCGCTAGATAGTTGTGCGGAGGTGTCATGCGGCGCTCCCCAACTGGACCCTCATCCTCAAGTTCAGCCTTACAGTTATGTCAACTCGGTCGACAGAGGTGAAGTTAGGTGGGGTCGGAGAGGCGCTACAAGCACCATCTCCTGGTCGGCGTGTCGACGAGGCCGACTCGCACCGAACACTCGCGACGCTTTGGCCACATGGGCACCACCGCGCGTGACGACTCGCGCTGAAAAGGTCTCGTCCCGTGACCCCCGGGCTCGTCGCCGGGCGAGACCAGAAACATCGCGGCGACTTGTCCGTGTCGGGCGTGTCGCGCCGACCGGCGTGTCGGCGGTCCTGACCGCCGGAGGCGGTGCGGAGGCGGGTGACGACGGTGTGCGACCGACGTCGGCGGGGCTGTGCGCGGGAGGCCACCTGCCGGCCGCGCCGGGGGTCAGCGCAGGACGACCGCGTCCGGGGCGCTGACGTCGATGACCGAGGCCGGGTCCAGCTCGCCGTCGTCGATCCGGTCGAGCAGCGCCACGAGCACCGTGCCCTTGGTCTCCGACCGCTCCTCGCTCCCCCACCGCACGAGCGTCCCGTCGGCCAGGCGCAGGCTGATGTTCTCCGGGTCGGGAGCGGCCACCTCGACGACCTCCTCCCGCAGCGCGGCGGGCAACGCGCGGATCGCCGCCAGTCCAGCGCTCGTGGCCGGGTCGTCCGGTCCCGGGTCCGCCACGTCGAGGGGCACGACGCCCCGGGGGGCGTCCCCGGTGAGGGTGTCGAACAGCACGCCTCCCGCGTCGACCAGCGACCGGCGGCCGCGCTCACCGACGACGGCCACCGGTATCCGCTCGGCCACCGTGACCACGACCCGGTCCGGCCAGCCGCGCGCGGCCTGGACGTCGCGGATCTGCGGGAGCCGGGACACCCTGTCCTCGACGGCACCGAGGTCGACGCGCAGCAGTGGGACGCCGCGCGGCACCTGTGCGGCCTCCCGCACCTGGCCGGCCGACAGCGTGGCCGTACCGTCGACCTGCACCGTACGGACCGCGAGCACCGGGCCGAGCCAGAGCAGCCAGCCCACCACCGCCACCACGGTCAGCGCCGTGGCGATCCTGATGGAGCGCCGGTGCCGGGCTGTTCGCCGGGACGGACGCCGGTCAGGTAGCGGCGCGACGCGGGCACGGCGGCCGCCGGTGGGCCGCCGCCTGCTCCCGGTCCGGTCGCGGGTGGTGCTCCCGGTCCGGCTCACCGGCCGGCGTCCGGCGCGTCGTCCTTCCCCCCGGCCGGCCCCTCCGCACTGCGCAGGGCGTCCAGCACCTCCGGTCCCACCATGGACACGTCACCGGCACCCATGGTCATGACCAGGTCCCCGGGGCGGGCCCGGGCGGCGAGCGCGGGACCGGCCGCCGACCACGACGGCTCGAACAGCACCCGGTCGGGCGGCAGGGGCACCGCGTCGGCCACCATCGCGCCGGTGACCCCCGGCACGGGGTCCTCCCGCGCACCGTAGACGTCCATGACCACGACCTCGTCGGCCAGGCCGAGGGCGGCGCCGAAGCCTTCGGCGAACTCGCGGGTCCGGCTGTACAGGTGCGGCTGGAAGGCGATGACGAGCCGCCCCTCCCCCGCCACCGCGCGGGCCGCCCGCAGCTGCGCCTCCACCTCGGTGGGGTGGTGGGCGTAGTCGTCGTACACGCGCACCCCGCCGGCCACGCCCTTCAGCTCGAAGCGGCGGTGCACGCCACCGAACCGCCCGAGCCCGTCGACGAGCCCGGCCGCGGGCAGGCCGAGTTCCAGCCCGGCCAGCAGCGCGGCCGCGCTGTTGCGCGCCATGTGCTCGCCGGGAAGCCGGATCCGCACCCGGCCGAGGCCCACCCCGTCCAGGACCGCGGTGTAGCTGGTCTGCTCCCGGCCGACCTCGAGGTCGATCAGCCGCAGATCGGCATCGGCGGCGGTGCCGTAGGTGCGCACCCGGGCGGCCCCCGGGACCGTCGCCAGCCGGGCCGCGCCGGGATCATCGGCGCACAGCACCACGAAACCGTCGGGCCGCACCGTCTGCAGGAACCGGTCGAAGGCCGCCTCCACGGCCGCCAGATCGCCGTAGTTGTCGAGGTGGTCGGCCTCGACGTTGGTGACGATGCCGGCGAACGGCGACAGCAGCAGGAAGGACCGGTCGCTCTCGTCGGCCTCGGCCACGAAGACGTCGCCCTCGCCGGCGTGCGCGTTGCTGCCCGACTCGTTGAGGTTGCCGCCGATGGCGAAGGAGGCGTCCACGCCGCAGGCCTGCACGGCGACGGTCAGCATCGAGGTGGTGGAGGTCTTCCCGTGGGTGCCGGCGACGGCGATGCTGCGCCGTCCGGCCATGACGGCGGCCAGCGCCACCGCGCGGGGCAGCACCCGGAGCCCACGCTCCCGCGCCTCGACCAGCTCGGGGTTGTCCGACCGGATGGCGGTGGAGACGACCACGGTGTCGGAGTCCCGCACGTGCGCCGCGTCGTGGCCGAGCTCCACCCGCGCACCCAGGGCGCGCAGCGCCAGCAGGGTGGGACTCTCCCGGCGGTCGCTACCGGACACCCGCACGCCACGGGCCAGCAGGATCCGGGCGATCCCGCTCATGCCGGCGCCACCGATCCCGATGAAGTGCACCGCACCCAGCTCGGGCAACGACGGCACCGGCCCCGTCCAGGCCGCGACGTCCTCGGCGCTCATTGCTCGACTCCGGGCTCGTTCCGCTCCTCGCTCGACGTCGCAGGCCGCCTCGCCACCTCGCACACGATGTCGGCCAACCGCTCGTCGGCGTCGGCCATCCCGGCCGCCGCGGCGTGCCGGGCCAGGCCCGCGAGCGCCGCGGGATCGGTGAGCAGGGGCAGCAGTTGCGCGGTGATCCACCCGGGGTCCAGCTCCGCATCCTCGACCAGCAGGCCGCCTCCGGCATCGAGAACCGGCTGCGCATTGCGCCGCTGCTCCCCGTTGCCGATCGGCAGTGGGACGAAGGCCGCCGGCAGACCCACCGCCGAGAGCTCGGCGACGGTGACGGCCCCGGACCGGCAGAGCGCCAGATCGGCGGCGGCGTAGCCGAGGTCCATGCGCTCCAGGTAGTCGACGACGACGTACGGCGCGCTGCCCTGGGGCCGCGCCGGAACCGTCACGTCGGTGTTCTTCGGCCCCCGGGCGTGCAGCACCTGGACCCCCGCGGCGGTCAGTGCGTCGGCGGCACCGACCGCCGCCCGGTTCAGCGTGGCGGCGCCCTGCGAGCCGCCGAAGACCAGCAGCGTGGGCCGGTCGGCGTCCAGGCCGAACTCGGCGCGGGCCTCGGCCCGGCGGGCGGTGCGGTCGAGGGAGGAGATCGCGCGGCGCAGCGGCATCCCGACGTGCTCGCCGCGGTGCAGCGGCGTCCCGGGGGCGGTGACCGCGACGCGGGCGGCGATCCGCGCGCCGATCCGGTTGGCCAGGCCCGGCAGCGCGTTCTGCTCGTGCACCACGATCGGGATCCCCGCCCGCCGTGCGGCGAGGTAGGCCGGCAGAGCCACGTACCCGCCGAAGCCCACGACGACGTCGGCGGTCAGCTCGTGCAGCAGCGCACGGGTCTCGGCCACCGACCGACGCACCCGGCCCGGTACGCGCAGCAGGTCCGGCGTCGGCTTGCGGGGCAACGGCACCGGTGGGATCAGACGCAGGTCGTACCCGCGGGCCGGCACGAGGCGCGTCTCCATCCCCCGGGCGGTGCCCAGGCACGTGATGCGGAGCTCGCCGCCGCGCCGGCGGAGCGCATCGGCGAGCGCCAGCATCGGCTCGATGTGCCCGCCGGTGCCGCCCCCGGCGAGGACCACCGACATCGGCCGGTTCATCGCTCGCCCCCCGGACGGACCCGGGAGCCGACGGGACGCTGCCGCGGCGCCGGGGTACCGGCGGTACCTCGCGCCGGAGCGGTGCGCGCGGCCGGCCGTGGCCGCGCGGGGGCCGCGCCGCGCGCGGCGTTCTCGGTGCGCGCCGGCGTCCGGCGAGGCGTCGTGCCGCGCGCGTGCAGGAGGGTGCGCACGCTGCCGACGACCGGCCGCTCCGTAGCCGCTTCCGCGGGGAACCGTCGGGGGCGCACCTGGTCGACGGCCGTGGTGGGGGCCGGCAGCAGCAGCCGGGAGAGCCGGCCGCGCTCGGCGATGCGCAGCGCCTCGACGGCGGCCGGCTCGGACAGCGCGAACCGGGCCAGCAGCCCGACGATGAAGAGGGTGAGGACCAGCGAGGTCCCGCCCGCCGAGATCAGCGGGAGGGTCACTCCGGTCACCGGCAGCAGGCCCACCACGTACCCCATGTTCATGGTCGCCTGGCCGATCAGCCACACGGTGATGGCGACACAGGCCAGCTGCACGAACCGGTCGGCCGAGCGGCGGGCGATGCGGAAGCCCGCGTAGGCCAGGACGCCGTAGAGGGTGACGACCACCAGGCAGCCGAGGAAACCGAGCTCCTCGCCGATGATCGCGAAGATGTAGTCGGACTCCGCCTCGGGCAGGATGTTCCACTTCATCGCGCTGTTGCCCAGGCCCACGCCCCACAGGCCGCCGGTGGCCAGCGCGTACATGCCGCGGATCGCCTGGAAGCCCGTGTCGGTGGGGTCGGCGAACGGGTCGAGGAACGCGGTGATCCGCTCCATGCGGTACGGCGCGGCCTGCACCATGATCACCATGGCGAGAACGGCCGCGCCGGCGAACGCCCCGAACCAGCGCAGCGGCATGCCCCCCGCCCAGAGCAGCCCGACCAGGACCAGGCCGAGACTGACCACGCCACCGAAGTCCGGTTCGGCGATCAGCAGCAGCGACAGGGCACCGAAGACCGGCAGCACCGGCACCAGCAGCGAGCTCGTCGTCGGGTAGCGCTCGCGCAGCGCCAGCACGTGCGCGCCCCACAGCGCGAAGACCAGCTTTCCCAGCTCCGACGGCTGGAAGTCCGTCACGCCCAGCGGGATCCACTGCCGGGCGCCGTTGCGCTCGATCCCGATGCCGGGGATGAGCACGAGCAGCAGCAGGACGAAGACCACCACCAGCGCGATGGGCGCCCAGCGCCGCACCACGCCCACGGGCAGCCGCAGGGCGACGCCCATCGCGACCAGCCCGATGCAGGCCAGCACCAGCTGCTTCACCCCCGGAGCCCAGGCCGGCTCGTCGGCCAGAGCGGCCTCGATCGCGGAGGCGGAGAAGACCATGACCAGGCCGATGAGGAGCAGCAGCCCGGCGGCGCCCAGCACCAGGTGGCAGCTGGTCATCGGCCCGTCGAGCCACACGGGCCCCGACCAGCGCCGCCGCGAGGGTCTCCGGGCGGCCGGCGCCCGTCCGCGCGAGGACCGGGACGCGCGCACCGGCCGTTCGGTCGTGGTCACACCCGCCCCCCCAGCGCCTGCACCGCGTCGGCGAAGGCACGCCCGCGGTGACCGTAGTCGCGGAAGACGTCCATGGAGGCCGCGGCCGGCGCCAGCAGCACCGTGTCCCCCGGCCGGGCCAGCCCCGCCGCGGCGGCGACGACCCGGGTCATCGTCGTCTCGGCGTCCATCGCCTCATCGTTCCCGCTGGCCACCTCCACCACGGGGACCGACGAGGCGTGTCGCGCGAGGGACCGGGCCACCACCGCGCGGTCGCGGCCCAGCAGCACCACCCCGGCCAGCCGGGGAGCGACGGCCGACACGAGCGGGTCGACGTCGGCGCCCTTGAGCAGCCCCCCGGCGATCCAGACCACCCGCGGGTACGCGGCGAGGGAGGCGCCGGCGGCGTGCGGGTTGGTCGCCTTGCTGTCGTCGACGTACTCCACCCCGTCCACCGTGGCGACGAGGACGTTGCGGTGCGCGCCGCCGCGGAAGCGGGCAAGCCCCCGGCGGACCGCGGCGGCGTCGACACCGATCGCCCGGGCCAGCGCCGCGGCCACCAGGGCGTTGACCGTGTTGTGCGGCCCGGGCACCGGCAGGTCCTCGCGCGCCAGTAGGTGTTCCCCCGCCGGGTCGTCGGCGAAAGCGCGGTCGACCAGCGCCCCGGCCCGCACACCGAGCTGACCGGGGGCGGGTTCGCCGAGGGTGACGGTGACCGGCCGCGGATGGGTGGCGACGACCGCCGAGGCCACCGGGTCGCCGGCATCGGCCACGGCCACCGGCGACCGTTCGAGGATGCGGGCCTTCGCGTCCCGGTAGGCGGCGAAGGACCCGTGCCAGTCGGTGTGGTCGTCGGCGACGTTGAGCACCGCGGCGGCGGCCGGGGCCAGCGAGGAGGACCAGTGCAGCTGGAAGCTGGAGAGCTCGACGGCGACGACGTCGAAGGCGGGGGCGCCGTCGTCGTCCCGGGCGGTGACCACCTCGACCAGCGGGCGGCCCACGTTGCCGGCGGCGACCGCGCGGCGACCGGCCGCGGTCAGGATCGCCTCGAGCATCGTGACCGTGGTGGTCTTGCCGTTCGTGCCGGTGACCGCCAGCCAGGGCGCCGGCACCCCGTCGGGGCCGGGGAGGCGCAGCCGCCAGGCCAGCTCCGGCTCGCCGATCACCTCGACGCCGCGGCCGGCGGCGTCGACGAGCAGCGGCGCGTCGGGGCGCCAGCCCGGCGAGGTGACCACCAGGTCCACCCCGTCGGGCAGGGTCTCCACCGCGCCCAGCCACCGGGCACCCAGGCCGCTCAGCTCGGCGACGGCCGCGGGCTCCGCGGCGTCGGTCAGCAGCACGGCGGCGCCCTGGGCGAGCAGCACCCGTGCGGCCGCCACCCCGGAGACGCCGAGGCCGGCGACCAGGACCGTGCGGCCGGCGACCGGGGAGTCGTGCCCGCTCACAACGTCACTCACAGGCCCACGAAGCTGAGCCAGTCGGCGTAGAACAGCCCGAGCCCGAAGCCGACCGCCATGCCGGTGACCAGCCAGAACCGCACGATGACGGTGTTCTCCGTCCAGCCGGCCAGCTCGAAGTGGTGGTGCAGCGGCGCCATGCGGAACACCCGCCGCCGGGTGGCGCGGAAGAACGCCACCTGGATGACGACCGACAGCGTGACCGCCACGAAGAGCCCGCC
Organism: Blastococcus capsensis; assembly: GCF_030165005.1. Lineage (GTDB taxonomy): Bacteria > Actinomycetota > Actinomycetes > Mycobacteriales > Geodermatophilaceae > Blastococcus > Blastococcus capsensis. The sequence goes on along the minus strand of NZ_JASNNW010000005.1, from coordinate 14,996 downwards.
CAGCACGACCAGCAGCAGCTCCGTGCGGGTGACGATCGCCAGGCCCGAGAGCAGGCCACCGAGGGCCAGCGAGCCGGTGTCGCCCATGAAGATGCGGGCCGGGCTGGTGTTCCACCACAGGAAGCCAAGGCAGGCGCCCATGCCGGCGGCCGCGACCAGCGTGACGTCCAAGGGGTCGCGGACGGTGTAGCAGCCCTCGATCAGCTCGTTGGCGCAGTCGTGGGTGAACTGCCAGAAGGAGATGACGATGTAGGAGGCCAGCACCATCGCCGACGACCCGGCAGCCAGCCCGTCGAGGCCGTCGGTGAGGTTCACGGCGTTGCTGAACCCGGCGATGAACAGGTACGCCAGGATCACGAACGCGATCGGCCCCAGGGCCAGCGGGGCGATGTCGCGGACGTAGGAGACCACCGTGGACGCCGGGGTGATCCCGTTGCTGGGGAAGTTGATCGCCAGCACCGCGAAGGTCACGCCGATCACCAGCTGCCCCACCAGCTTGGCCGTCTTGTTGAGCCCGAGGCTGCGCCGGTGCCGGATCTTGAGGTAGTCGTCGAGGAAGCCGACCGTCCCCATGCCGACCATCAGGAACAGCAGCAGCAGGCCGGTGGCGCTGAAACCCCAGTTGTCCTGGCCGACGAACGCCAGGTGCGCGGCGAGATAGCCGACCACCGTGGCACCCACGATGACGGTGCCGCCCATGGTGGGCGTGCCCTTCTTGGACAGGTGGCTCTCGGGGCCGTCGTCGCGGATCTCCTGGCCCAGCCCCTGGCGGCGGAAAGCGCGGATGGCCAGCGGGGTCAGCAGGATGGAGATGACCAGGCCGACGGCCGCCGCGATGAGGACGCTCCTCACTGGGCTGCACCGCCCAGCAGGTCGGCCGCGAGCAGTTCCAGGCCGTAGGAGCGGCTGGCCTTGACCAGGACGACGTCCCCCGGGCGAAGCGCCTCCGACAGCCACGCCAGGGCGGCGCTCCGGTCCGGCACGTGCACCGACTCCTCTCCTGCGCGCCGCCCCGCGACGGAGGCGCCCTCCGCTATGCCTACCGCATCGGCGCCCACGGCAACGACCAGGTCGACGCCCGCAGCCACGGCGGCGCGGCCCAGCCGCTCGTGCTCGGCTGCGGCCTCCGGGCCCAGCTCGGCCATGCCGCCCAGGACGGCGATCCGGCGCTCCGCAGGCAGCCCCGCCAGCGCCGCCAGCGCGGCCCGCATCGACTCGGGGTTGGCGTTGTAGGCGTCGTTGACGACCGTGACCCCGTCGGCCCGCCGGTCCACCTCCATGCGCCAGCGGCTGCGTGACTGCGCCGTGGAGAGCGCCGCGGCCGCGTCGGCGGCCGCCATCCCGGCGGCCAGGGCGGCGCCGGCCGCCGACAGCGCGTTGGCCACCTGGTGCTCGCCGACCACGCGCAGCGCCACAGGGTGGCGCTCCCCCGCGGCCACCAGGGTGAACCGGGCGCGGGCCGCGTCGTCCAGCGAGACGTCGACCGCGCGGACGTCGGCCTCGGCACCCCGGCCGGTGCGCAGCACACGGGCCCCGGTGCGGGACGCCATGCCCAGGACCCTCGGGTCGTCGGAGTTGAGCACCGCGGTGCCGTCGGCGGGCAGCGCCTCGACCAGTTCCCCCTTGGCCTGCGCGATCCCCTCGGGGCTGCCGAACTCCCCGAGGTGGGCCGAGCCCACGTTGAGGACGACGCCGACCTGCGGGCGGGCCACCCCGCACAGCCGGGCGATGTGCCCGGGGCCGCGCGAGCCCATCTCCAGCACCAGGAACCTGGTGTGCTCGTCGGCGGAGAGCACCGTCAACGGCAGTCCGATGTCGTTGTTGTAGGACCCCGGCGGGCTCACCGTGTGGCCGGCCGTGGCCAGCACCTGGCCCAGGAGGTCCTTGGTCGAGGTCTTGCCCGAGGAGCCGGTGATGGCCAGCGTCCGCAGGCCGGCACCGGCCAGTCGCCCGTGCACGCCGGCCGCGAGCCGGCCCAGCGCCACGACCGGGTCGTCGACCACGACGCACGGGAGCGCCGGATGGGGCCGGGCGGCCAGCGCGGCCACGGCGCCGGAGGCAGCGGCGGCGCCCAGGAAGTCGGAACCGTCGGCCCGCTCCCCCGCCACGGCGACGAACAGGTCGCCGGGGGCGACGGCGCGGGAGTCCAGGGTCACCGTGCCGGTCACGGTGCCGGACGGCGCGCCCTCGACCCGGCCACCGGTCAGCTCGGCCACCTCGGCGAGGGTCAGCGGGATCATGCCAGCGTCCCCGATCCGCCCAGGACCTCGCGCAGCACCGTCCGGTCGTCGAAGGGGTGCACCGTGTCACCGATCTGCTGTCCGGTCTCGTGGCCCTTGCCCGCGACCAGGAGGACGTCGCCGGGTCCGGCCAGCCGCACGGCCGCGGCCAGGGCGGCGCGCCGGTCACCGACCTCGAGCACCTCGGCGCGGCGGTCGCCCGGCACCTCGGCGACCCCGGCCAGCATGGCCGCCCGGATGGCGGCGGGCTCCTCCGAGCGGGGGTTGTCGTCGGTGACCACGAGGACGTCGCTGCCCTCGGCCGCCGCCCGCCCCATCTCCGGGCGCTTCCCCGGGTCGCGGTCACCGCCGCAGCCCAGCACCGTGACGAGCCGGCCGTCGGTGGCGCCCCGCAACGCGGTCAGCGCCGTCCGCACCGCGTCGGGGGTGTGGGCGTAGTCGACGACGGCGACGAAGGGCTGCCCCACGTCGACCGGCTCCATGCGCCCCGGCACCACGGTCGCGGCGAGCCCGGCGAGCGCGTCTGCGACCGGCACGCCGATGCCGTCCAGGAGCGCGACCGCGAGCACCGCGTTGGCCACGTTGAACCGGCCGGGCAGCCGGACGCGGGCCGGCCAGGATCCCCCACCGGGACCGTGCAGCGTGAAGGTGGAGCCGCCGGCGGGGACCGGCGCCACGTCCGACACCGTCCAGTCGGCCACCGCCCCCTCGGTGCTGGAGACGGTGACCGGGCGCGGGCGGCCCGGCCGGTCGAGCAGCCGGCGTCCGTAGGGGTCGTCGACGTCCACGATCTCGACCGCGGCGCGCCCGTCGAACAGCAGCGCCTTGGCCTGGAAGTAGTCCTCCATGTCGGCGTGGAAGTCGAGGTGGTCGCGCCCGAGGTTGGTGAATCCGGCGGCGGCGAAGCGCACGCCCCCGACGCGGCCCTGCACGAGGGCGTGGCTGGAGACCTCCATGACCACGGTGGAGACACCGGCGTCGGCCATGCCGGCCAGCAGCGCGTGCAGGGCGGGGGCCTCCGGCGTGGTCCGCACGCTGGGCAGCGCGGTGACCGTCGGCGTCCCGTCGGAGGCGCGCCCGCGGGTACGGGTCTGGACCGTCCCGATCAACCCGGTGGACCGCCCGGCGGCCGCGAGCCCCGCCTCGACCAGGTAGCTGGTGGTCGTCTTGCCGTTGGTGCCGGTGATGCCCAGGACGGTGAGCCGGCGGCTGGGTTCCCCGTAGACGCGGTCGGCCACGTCGCCGAGCGCCGCGCGCGGGTCGTCGACCACGAGGACCGGAAGGTGGGGATCGGTCACGGCGGCGTACCCGACGGGGTCGGTCAGCACCGCGACGGCGCCGGCCGCGACGGCGTCTCCCAGGTAGGCCGCGCCGTGGGTACGCGCCCCGGGGAGCGCGGCGTACAGATGGCCGTCGCGGACGTCGGTCGAGGCGAGGGTGACCCCGGTGACGGCGGTGGCCGGATCTCCCTGCACGGGTCGGCCGACGAGGTCGGCGAGGCCGGTGAGGGGCAACGGGCAGTTCCCGGCGGCCCGCGGGGCCGCCCCGGGCTCGGTCGGGGTCACGGGGCTCCAATCTACCGGCGGCGACGAGACGGGCCCGCGCACGCGCACGAGCCCGCGCGTGGTGGCCCCGCTGCAGGGTCCCGCCGCGAGCTTGCGAGTGGTGGGGGGCAGCGGGGTCCTTAACCGGTCAGCTCGAACTCGGGGCGGGCGGTGCCCGAGGGCACCACGCGGTCGGCGGTCAGGGCGGCCCGCATGATGTCGGCGAAGACCGGGGCTGCGACCTGGCCGCCCTCGGCGGAGCTGGTGGGTCGCTCCAGGTCGACCGCGACGACGTACTGCGGGTCGTCCGCAGGGGCGAACCCGACGAACGTGGTCACGTAACCGCCGCCGGCGTAGCAGTTGCACTCCGGGTTGGCCCGCTGCGCGGTACCGGTCTTCCCGGCGACCCGGAAGCCCTCGATCTGGGCCAGCGGCGCGGTGCCACCGGGACCGACGACGGCCTCGAGCATGTAGGCCAGCGCCTCGGCAGTGGACTCGCTGACCACCCGGGTGCGGGCGGGCTCGGGGGTGGCCGTGGACCGGCCGTCCGGGCTGCTCACCGACGTCACGATGCGCGGCTCGACCCGCACGCCCGCGTTCGCGATCGCCTGGTAGATCGACGCCATCTGGAGCGTGGTGACCGAGACGCCCTGACCGATGGGCACGTTGGCCGCGCGGCTCTCGGTCCACTCCGACGAGCTCTCGAGGATGCCCCGGCTCTCACCGGGGAGCTCGATGCCGGTCTTCTCCCCGACGCCGAAGGCCCGCAGGTACGTCTCGAGCGTGGCGTCGCCGACCTCGCGGGCCAGCATGATCGTGCCGACGTTGCTGGACTTGGCGAGGATGCCGGTGACCGTCCAGTCCACCGGCGCGTGGTCGTGGGCGTCGGTGACGACGACGTCGCCGGCCTCGATGTGCCCGTTGACCGAGAGCACCCGGTCCGGCGTGGCCAGCCCTTCCTCGACGGCGGCAGCCAGCGTCACGGCCTTCATGATCGACCCGGGCTCGAACACGTCGGAGACGACGGAGTTGCCCAGCAGGCCGGGGTCGGTCCGGGAGTACGCGCCCGGGTCGTAGCCGGGGCAGGAACCCATGGCCGCGACCCGCCCCGAGGCCACCTCGAGGACGACCGCGGAGGCACGCGTGGTCGCGCCGTCGGCGCACGCCTGGGCCAGCCGCTCGTCGGTGGCGAACTGCAGGTCCTGGTCGAGGGTCAGCGTGACGTCGTGGCCGTCGGTCGCCGGGACGGACTCGTCGATGCCCGACGGGATGGGGTTGCCCCCGCTGCCGACCTCCACGGTGCGCCGGCCGGGCGTGCCCGACAGCTGTTCCTCGAAGGTCTGCTCGATCCCGGCGAGCCCGGTGCCGTCGCTCCCCACGAAGCCGACCACCTGGCCGCCGACGGCGCCGGAGGGGTACAGCCGGACCGGGTCGTCCTCGAAGACGATGCCGGGCAGGCCGAGGTCGGCGATGGCGTCGGTCGTCTCCGGCGTCACCTGGGTCGCCAGGACGACGTACCGGCCCTCGGCGGAGAGCTTCTCGGTGAGCTCGGGAACGGGGACGTCGAGCAGCGTGGTGAGCGCCAGCGCCGTACGGGCCGGGTCGCGGACCACCGTCGGGTCGGCCACCACGCGGGAGGCGTCCACGGTGTAGGCCAGTGGCTCCCCGGACCGGTCGAGGATCTGCCCGCGGATGGCCGCGATCGGGTAGGTGCGCAGCCGGTCCTGCTCCGCGGCGCTGGCGTACGCGGCGCCGTCGATGCCCTGCAGGACGACCAACCGCCCGACGACGACCACGAGCAGGGTGATCAGGACGACCAGGCCGACCTTGTTCCGGCGGCCGCGCTGGTCGACCGACAGCCCGGCTCCGCTCCGCCGGGTGCCGGGGGCCCGGCGGGACACGAAAGGGCCGGTCTCGCCCCGGCCGGACGACACGGTGCGCGGGGTACGGGAACCGGCGGCGCCGGGTCCGCGGACACTGCTGGGCACGGGGTCAGTCCCCACCCGGGGCGACCGTCACCGGGGGCGGCGCGGAGCCGGGAGCCGGTGCGGGAGCCGGTGCGGGCTCGGGCTCCGGCGCGGGCTCTGGCTCTGGCTCCGGCGCGGGCTCGGGCGTGCCGCGCAAGGTGGTGGTCCCCTCCGGGCCGAGGACCAGGAAACCGGCGACCCCGGCGGGCACCAGTCCGGCGGCCACGGCTGCGCCCGCGATGGCGGCCGGCGTGTTGCCGGACACGACCAGCCGCTCGAGGCGCTGGACCTCCTGGGCGCGGGCGGCGTTGTCGGCGCGCAACTGGGTGGCCTTCAGCGAGTCCACCGCGATCGCCGTGTTGAGGACGAGCAGCCCGAGGGTGGTCAGGCCGAGGAGTGCGACGACGAGGAGCACGAACGGTGCCCGGCGCGGGCGGAGCGCATCGCGGGCCGGGCGGCGCGAACGGACCGCGTTCCCGGTCGGTACCAGCCGCAGGTCGGGCCGTGGCGCGGCACGTCCGGCGCCACGTGCTCCGGTGGTGGCGGTGCGGGGCGTGGTGGCGGTGGCGCGCGGGGACCCCGTGCGGGGTGCGGTGGCGCGCACGGCGGCCCGGGTCATGCCGCCCGCCGGATGCGCTCGGCGGCCCGCACCCGGGCGGAGGCGGCGCGGGGGTTGCCGGCCGTCTCCTCGGCGCTCGGGGCCTCGCCACCGCGGGTGAGCAGGCGCAGCACCGGCCCGTACTCGGGCAGCGGCACGGGCAGCCCCTGCGGGGTCCGGTCGGCGGCGCCCGCGGCCAGCGTCTGCTTCACGATCCGGTCCTCCAGCGAGTGGAAGGTGAGGGCGGCGACGCGACCGCCGACCGCCAGGGCGTCGATCGCTGCGGGGAGGGCCCGCTCGAGCGCGCCCAGCTCGTCGTTGACCTCGATGCGCAGCGCCTGGAAGGTCCGCTTCGCCGGGTGCCCGCCGGTCCGCCGGGTGGCGGCCGGGATGGACTCGCGGACCAGCTCGGCGAGCCGGGCGGTGCCGGTGAACGGCTCCCGCGCCCGCTCGCGGTCGATCGCCGCGACGATGCGGGAGGCGAAGCGCTCCTCGCCGTAGACGCGGAGCACGCGGGCCAGGTCGGCCGGGGCGTAGGTGTTCACGACGTCGGCGGCGGTCCGCGGCGCACCGGGGTCCATCCGCATGTCGAGGGGGGCGTCGGTGGAGTAGCTGAACCCCCGGTCCGGGCGGTCGAGCTGCAGCGAGGAGACGCCGAGGTCGAACAGGACGCCCTGCACCTCGTCGACGCGGAGGCGGTCGAGCACCTCGGGGAGCTCGTCGAAGACGGCCGGGACGACGGTGACCCGGTCGGCGTGGCCGGCGGCCTCGATCCGGCGGGTCGCCTCGGCGCGCGCGTCGGGGTCCCGGTCGAGGCCGACGACCCGGAGACCGGGGTGCGCCTCCAGCATCGCCAGGGTGTGCCCGGCCAGTCCCAGCGTGGCGTCGACGAGGACGGCACCCTCGCCGGCGCAGGCGGGGCCCAGCAGCTCGATGACGCGGTCGAGGAGGACGGACACGTGCACCGGGGCCGCGGCGGGGCCGGTGCTGCTCATCGTCTGCTGCCTCTCGGACGGTCAGGGGTGGTTCCGCGATGGTGCCGCCCGTCGGTCGGCGTCGGGGGGACGCGGCGGCGGGCGGGATGCGGGATCGGGCGGGTGGGGCGCAGGAGGGTGGTGGGACGGAGGCGGCGGGGTGGGGCGCGGTGGGGCAGGTGGAGCGGAGTGGGGCGGCGGGACGCGGGACCCCGGGTGCGTCCGGCCCCGCGGGATCCGCCTGGCGTCGGGGAAGAGCGTCAGGTGGCGTCCCGCGGGGCCGGGAGGGTCCCCCTGCCTACGGAGGTTCCCCACCGTCGATCCGCGCGGTCCTCCGCTGTGGGACCGAGCCGCGGGGAAGGCGGCTGGGGCCCGGTCCGGTCGAGCCGCGGGGAAGGCGGCTCGTTCGGTGCGGCGCGGAGTCCGGTGGGGACGGGTGGGCGTTCCCGGGATCACGACAGCGTCGGCATCCCCTCGCTCTCCATGTCGGCGAAGGCGGCCTCCTGCTCGGCCACGTAGGCGTCCCAGGTGGCGGAGCCCCAGATCTCGAAGCGCGTGTCCACGCCCACCACGACGACGTCGCGGTCCAGGTGGGCGTACTCGCGGAGAGGTGCGGGGATGGTGATGCGGCCGGTCTTGTCCGGCTCGAGCTCGACCATCGACCCGAAGCTCATGCGGGCGCGCATGCGCGCCGCAGCGGTGTCCGAGGGCGCCATGGCCGCCATGGAGGCGCTCTGCTCGGCAACCCGGGCCATGGTGAGCCCGTAGATGCAGCGGTCCTGGCCCTTCTTGATCACCATGCCGTCGGCCACCTGGTCGCGGAACCGGACCGGAAGTGCGAGCCGGCCCTTCTCGTCGAGCCGCAACTGGTAGCTGCCGACGAACACCGGATCACCTCCCGCATCGGTCCTCCTATGGCTCTGCAGACCCCCTGACGGCCCTGCCTCCCCACCGGTCGACACAGTAACCCACCAGCCCCCACTGGACACCACTTCCGCCCGTGTCGCACCCCACCGCTCCCCCCGCGCCCCGACGCGACGGCGGGGGCGCCGGACCGGGAGATCACGAACTCCCTCCGGGGCCGCGGGCACGTACGGTGGGAACGTGACGGAGGCGACACGGTCCGCCGACGGGACGATCGACGAGTCGGTCGACGTCGCCGCGGTCGGCGCACGGATCGCGGCGGGCGTCAGCCGCGTCGTGCAGGGCAAGGACGGCGTCGTCCGGTTGGCGCTGGCCGTACTGCTCGCCGAGGGGCACCTGCTCATCGAGGACGTGCCCGGGGTCGGCAAGACCACCCTCGCCAAGGCGCTGGCCGGATCCGTCGACGCCAGCGTGCGGCGCATCCAGTTCACCCCGGACCTGCTGCCCAGCGACGTCACCGGCGTCGCGGTGTACGACCAGGAGACGCGGGAGTTCGAGTTCAAGCCCGGGGCAGTCTTCGCCAACGTGGTCGTCGCCGACGAGATCAACCGGGCCTCGCCCAAGACGCAGTCCGCCCTGCTGGAGTGCATGGAGGAGCGGCAGGTGACGGTGGACGGGATCAGCTACGAGCTGGCCCGCCCCTTCATCGTCATGGCCACGCAGAACCCGCTGGAGATGGAGGGCACCTATCCCCTCCCCGAGGCACAGCGCGACCGGTTCACCGCCCGGGTGTCGATGGGCTACCCCCACCCGGCCGCCGAACTGGCGATGCTCGACGACCGCGCCACCACCGACCCGCTGGCCGCCCTGCGCCCGGTGGCCGACGCCGCGATGGTGCGATCGCTGGTGGCCGCGGTCGGCCGGCTGCACGTGTCCGATGCGGTGCGCCGGTACGTCGTGGCGCTGGTGGAGGCCACCCGCCACTCCTCCGAGCTGCGGTTGGGCGCCTCGCCGCGGGCGGGCCTGCAGCTCCTGCGGGCCGCCCGCGCCTCGGCCGCCCTGGACGGCCGCGACCACGTGCTGCCCGACGACGTCCAGGCCCTCGCCGTCCCGGTGCTCGCCCACCGCCTGCTCCTGAGCAGCGAGGCCACGGTCGGCCGGAGGAGCACCGAGCAGGTGGTCACCTCCCTGCTGGGGTCGGTGCCGGTTCCCCGCGGGCGCTGACGCGTGGGAGCCCCTGGCCGCGTGCTGTCGGCCCTGACCTTCCGCGGTCGCTGCCTGGTCGGCGGTGGACTGGTGCTCGCGCTGACCGGCGCGGTGCTGGGCGAGCGATCGCTGGTGCAGCTGGCCCTCTTCGTCCTGGCCCTGCCCGTGCTGGGCGCGGTCGGCGTGGCCCGCAACCGCTTCCGGATGAGCACCCGGCGCACGGTCGCCCCGCAGCGCGTGCCGCGTGGGGAGCCGGCGGAGGTGGTCCTCCAGCTGGAGAACACCGATACCCGCCGGGGTGGCCTCTGGCTGCTCACCGAACAGGTACCGGCCGCACTCGGCCGTCCGCACCGCTTCGCGGTGGCCGGGCTGGGCCCCGGCGCCACCACCGCGGTGCGGTACCGGGTGACCGGTCGGCGCCGGGGCCGCTACCAGCTGGGGCCGCTGCGGCTGCGCGTCGTGGACCCGTTCGGGCTGGTCGAGCGCACCGTGTCCGGGAGGGACGCCGCTCCGCTGGCCGTGGTCCCCCGGGTGCGTCGCCTGGGAGGTGGCGGTCCCGGGGGCGCGCACGGGCGGGGCGGCGAGGGGTCGCACCGGGCCGTCGCGGTCCACGGGGACGACGACGTCAGCGTCCGGGAGTACCGGCGGGGAGACGACCTGCGGAAGGTCCACTGGCGCGCGACCGCTCGCACCGGGGAGCTCATGGTGCGGCTGGAGGAGCGGCCCTGGCGCGCCCAGGCGACGCTGCTGCTCGACACGCGGGCCCGCGCGCACCTGGTCGCGCCCGCGCGCGAGGTCCCCTGGTCGGTCCCCGGACCGCCCGGCGACGACTGCCCACCCGGCGACAGCCTGGAGTGGCTGGTCGAGGCGGCGGCGAGCATCGGCGTGGCGCTCGCCGAGCGCGGTGCGGCGGTGCGCGTGGTCACCGACGCCGGCGAGCTGTCGCCGGCCTCCGGTCTCGGCGCCGACGAACTCCTCGACCGGCTGGCCGCCGTCGGCCCCTCACGGCGGGTCGATCTGTCCGCCGCGGTGACGGCCGCCTGCCGGGCGGCCGGGAACGGGCCGCTGGTCTGCCTGCTCGGTGCCGTCGGCCCCGACGACGTCGCCGACCTGGTGCACCTGCGCCCTGGGGCGGGCACCGACACCGCCGTGCTGCTGGACATCACCGGCTGGGCGGACGCCGGCCCGGGCCACGGGCGGCGCACCGGCCCCGCCGCCCGTGAGGCGCTCACCGCGCAGCGGGAGCAGGCCGTGGCGCTGCTGGCCGGCGCCGGCTGGCGGGTGACCACGGCGGCGGCCGGCCAGGACGTCAGCGAGGCGTGGGCCGGCCTGGCGGGCGTGCCGCTGGGGGCGCCGTCGTGATCAACGCCGACGTCCGGACGTCCGTGCTCGCCGCGCTCGCCACGCTCCTGGGATCGCTCGCCCTCTCCCCCGTCTTCACCAGCGGCGCCTGGTTCCCGCCGGTGCTGGCCGTCGTCGCGGCCGTGCTGGCCGGCGGCCTGGTGCTGCGGCGGGCGGCGGCGCACCTGACCCGGAGCCCGACCGCCCCGCGCGCTGTCGGCGCCGTGAGCACCCTCCTGGTCCCCGTCGGGCAACTCCTCCTGGTGGCGTGCGTGCTGACCGCCGCATTCGCTCCTGACGGGGCCGTCGCCGGGCTGCTCCCCACCACCGAGAGCCTCACCCGGCTGGCCGGGGTCTTCGCCGACGGCACCGCCGAGATCCGCGAGCAGGCCACCCCGGCGCTGCCGCTCACCGGCCTGCTCGCCCTCACCACCCTGTTCGTCGGGCTGCTCGCCGTCCTCGTCGACCTGGTCGCGGTGGCCGGCCGGCAGGCCGCGGCAGCGGGCGTCGGGCTGCTCGTCCTCTTCTGCGTCCCCGTCGGCACCGTCATCGGAGGGATCGGGCTGCTGGCCCTCGCGGCACCCGCTGCCGGCTTCGCCGTGCTGCTCTGGGCCGACCAACGCCGGGCGCTGGGCGAGTCGGCCGCGGAACGGGTCAGCGGCGGCTCCGGCCCCGCGGTGCGCGTCGGGATCGTGGCGCTGAGCGCGGGCGTCCTGCTCGGGGGGCTCGTGCCGGTCCTCCCGGAGGGCTCGTTCGCCACCGGTCTCGGCGGGGGCGGCGATGCCACGGGAACCGCTCTGGACCCGGCCGCGGAACTGCGGGGCCAGCTGATCCTGCCCGAGCCGATCGAGCTGCTGCGCCTCGACTCGTCGGTGGCCGATCCGGGCTACCTGCGCGCCGTCGCGCTCGACGAGTACGACGCGGCCGAGGGCTGGTCGTTGAGCAACCTCGACGGCGAGGTCTCCATCGCCGAGGACTCGGCGCTGGCGCCGCTGCCGGGCCGCCAGGCGACCCGTCCGGTGACCGCCGATGTCCAGGTGCTGGAGCACGACGACCGGTTCCTGCCCGTGCCGTCCTCACCGCTGTCGGTACGGGTCGACGGTGAGTACGTCGACGGATGGCGTTTCGACGACGCGACCGGGACGGTCTTCGGCCGGGACGTGACCAGCGCAGGCCTGGCCTACCGGGTGATCGCGACCGAACCGCGCCCCTCGCCGGAGCTGCTGTCCCGGGCGGTCCCCCTGTCGCAGGGCAGCGGCCTCCAGGACCGGTTCACGGCCCTGCCGGAGCTGCACCCGAGCATCGCCGAGTTGACCGCCCGGCTGACCGCCGGGGCGACCACGCCCTACGAGGCGGTTCGGCGCATCCAGGCCTACCTGTCCGACCGGGCCAACGGGTTCGTCTACAGCCTCTCCACCGCCCCCGGCACCAGCGGCGACGACCTCGTCGACTTCCTCCGGCTCAAGCGCGGCTACTGCGAGCAGTACGCCGGCGCGATGGCCGTGCTGGTGCGCCAGGCGGGGATGCCCGCCCGGGTGGCGCTGGGTTACACGCCCGGCGAGGTGCAGGACGACGGCACGAGGCTGATCACCAGCGACGACGCGCACGCCTGGGTGGAGGTCTTCTTCCGGGGCCTGGGATGGGTGCCCTTCGACCCGACGCCGATCGCGGCGGACCGGCAGGTGCCCCTGCCGTGGTCACCGCGGCCCTCGGCCGAGGCCGACGACGAGGTCGCCCCGGCCCTGCCCGTGCCGTCGGCTGCCCCCCAGGCACCGCTCCGGGGTGTGGACCCGCTCGCCGAGGCGACGCCGGAGGCGGGCGCGCAGGTGGGGTCCGCGACGTCGCGGCGGCCGCTGCTGCTCACGCTGGGTCTGCTGGCCGCCGCTGCGGGCGTGCTCGCGTCCCCCGCGGCGCTGCGCGCCCTGCAGCGCCGCCGACGGCTGGCCGCACCCGACGCCACCGGACCGTGGGACGAGCTGACCGCCACCGCCGCGGACCTGGGCCTGCACGTCCACCCGTCGTGGACCCCTCGACGCGTGGCCGATGCACTGGCGCTCGCGGTGACCCGCGGCCGGGGCGGGGCCTCGGCGGCGGCGTCGGTGGAGGCGGTGCGGGGCCTGGCCCGGGCAGAGGAGGCGGCCACCTACGGACGCCCCGGGAGCGGCGCAGCCGATCCGGGGCTGCGGGGGGCGCTGCGGACGGCCCGCCGCGGGCTGGTGGGGGCCCGGCCGTGGCCGGTGCGGGTGCGGGCGCTGCTGTGGCCGGCCTCGCTGGTCGACGGTGCCCGGGCGAAGCTGGCCCGGCGGCCTCGGAACGTCACCGGCCGCCGTCCGTAGCGGACGACGGCCGGCGGGCGACGCTGGGGCGCTACTGGTCGTAGCGGCGGCGGAACCGCTCTTCGAGGCGGTTCTTCATGGGCTGGCGACCACGGCTGGAGCGTCCGCGAGCGGCGGACGCCCCGCCCGGGGCTCCGGCGGGACCCGTGGTGGGCTCCACCGCACCGGTGGCGCCGCGATAGTGCAGCACCCCGAGGGCGGCACCGCCGAAGGCGATCAGGAAACCGAGCACGCCGAGCGGCACGGACTCGGCGACCGCACCGCCGACGAGGACGGCGAAGCCGACCACGACCAGCAGGGCGCCGAGCTGCAGCTTGCGGCGGGCCTTCAGACGGCGATCGCCGGTGCGGACCGAGGAAGCGAACTTCGGATCGTCATCGACGAGGGCGCGCTCGATCTGCTCCAGCAGACGCTGCTCGTGCTCGGAGAGCGGCACGTCGACCTCCAGGTGGGCGGAGCCAGTTCCGCCGGGGGGCTCCCACCGACGGTGCCTCCGAGGATACGAGCCGTTTGCCAGCCGCGAAAGGCGACGGTGCCACGACCCGCCGGGCGGGGTGGCCGATCACTCCTCCGGACGGGCGGGCCGGCGGATCAGGCCTGGTCAGCGAGCCGTCGCCGCGAGGTGGCAGACCGGTGCACCAACGTCGCCGGGCGGACGGCGCCGGCCCCGAACCGGCGGGCGGCCCGGTCGGCGGCGAGCTCGGCCTCCCGGCGGCCGTGCTCGCGGGCCCCCAGCTCCAGCTGCCGGGGCGCCGAGTCGGCCTCCACGAGCCGCTCGGCCCGCACCCCGACCAGCCGGATGCGGGCCCGCTGCAGCCCGAGGGCGTCGTAGAGGCAGCGTGCCGTGTCGTAGAGCTCCTGCCCCACGTCGGTGGGCGCCCCCAGGGTGCGGCTGCGGGTGATCGTCGCGAAGTCGGCGAAGCGCACCTTGATGCTCACCGTGCGGGCCAGGCAGCCGATCGAGCGCAGCCGTCCGGCCGTCCGCTCCGCGAGGCGCAGCAGTTCCCGGTGGATGACGACCGGGTCGTCGACGTCGGTGGAGAAGGTCTCCTCCGCCCCGGTGGAGCGCTCCGGCTCGTCGGGGACGACCCGCCGGGGGTCGCGCCCCCAGGCGAGCTCGTGCAGGTGGCTGCCCGCGGCGGGGCCCAGCGCCCGCTGCAGCGTCCTGGCCGGCACGTGCGCCAGGTCGCCCACGGTGCGCAGCCCCAGCCGCAGGAGCGTCTCCTCGGTCTTCGGGCCCACGCCCCACAGGGCACTCACCGGGAGAGGGTGCAGGAACCCCATCACCTCCGGGGGGCACACGACGAGCAGCCCGTCGGGCTTGGCCCGGGTGGAGGCCAGCTTCGCCACGAACTTGGTGCCGGCCACACCGACCGAGCAGGTGATGCCCTGCTCGTCGAAGACCCGGGCGCGCAGGTACTCGCCGATCTCCACGGCGTTCCCCAGCCGGCGGCCGGCGCCGGAGACGTCGAGGAACGCCTCGTCCAGGCTCAACGGCTCGACCAGCGGGGTGATCGACCGGAACAGCGCCATGACCGACCGGGACACCTCGCCGTAGAGCGCCATGTCCCCCGGCAGGACGGTGGCCGTCGGGCACAGCCGCAGCGCCCGTGCGGTGGGCATCGCCGCGTGCACGCCGTAGCGGCGGGCCTCGTACGTCGCCGAGGTGACGACGCCCCGGTTGCCGGCGCCGCCCACGATGACCGGCGTACCGGCCAGCTCCGGGCGCCGGCGCACCTCGACACTGGCGAAGAACGCGTCCATGTCGACGTGCAGGACGGTGCACCCCTCCGCCCGGCCCACAGCACCCTCCTCGAACTCGAACATCTGTTCGACTCACAGGAAGGGTAGCGGGTGCGCGCCGGGCGGAGCACCCGCGCCCCCCGGCGCGCCGCCGGCAGTGAACCGAGACCCCCGCGGCCGCCT
>NZ_JASNNW010000004.1 GCF_030165005.1 Blastococcus capsensis | reverse complement strand
CCACCCCCCACCCGGGGGGGCCCCCCCGGGGGGGGGGGGGGGGGGGGGCGGGGGCCCCCCCCCCCCCCCCCCCCCCCCGCCGCGGTCAGTGAACCGAGACCCGCTCGGCCTCGTCGTCGTGCTTGCTCGGCCACATCTTGGCGCCGACGACGCCACCCAGGGCCGCCGCGGCGATCGAGAGCCCCAGCCCCAGGACCGCCCAGCTGGCGGCCGACTTCGCCACGTCGGTCACCTGGCCGGCCGCGACGTCGGGCAGGTTGGCCTGCTGGATGCCGGCCACGTCGGTGACCACCCCGGCCAGCGAGCCGAGCAGGGCACCGCCGCCGAACAGCGTCAGGATCAGCAGGGACACGATCGTCAGCGCCCACACCAGGATCCCGTGCAGCAGGCCCTCGCTGATCCCCCGCCACACCGCGGTGGCGGCCGCGGTCAGCCCGCCGAGGAACAGGGCGATCAGCCCGTTGATGCTGCTCCACAGGTCGGCGCTGCTCCCGTCCCCCGGGCCGACGTCCCACAGCCCCAGCGCGAGGGTGGCCAGCTGCAGCAGCAGGAACGTGGGCATCGCCACCACCAGGCCGGCCCAGACCGGGCCCCACCGGACCCGGTCCCGCCGCGTCGGCGCCACGGACACCTCGGTGGGCCGCTCGACCCGCTCCTCCGTGCGGAACACCGGCGGAGCCGCCGACACGCGGGTGGCCCCGTCCACCGGTTCCCCCCGCGTGGCGGCGTCCTCGCGGACGCCCTCGTCCTGGAATCCTTCGGTACGTGCTCGACCTTCGGTCATGACCTTCTCCCTTCGCGCTGCGTCGTCTCACCGGTTCGGGAACAGGGATGCCCGCGATGTCGGGCGCGCCACACGCGACCCCCCGCCGTAACAGGATCGAGACCTTCGGCCGGCCGGCCGCGAACGCCGAGGCCAGCGCGGACGTGTGGACCGGCGGCGGGCGAGGTACAGCAGGCCTCGCAGGGTCGCCGTCCGGCGGCCCGGTCGATCGGATCGGAGGAGCCAGTGGCGCTCGACGACGAGGACAGGGTGAGCTCGGAAGGACCCGCCGACGGCGGCGCCGGTGACGGCGGTGCGGACGGCGGCGCGGACGGCGGCGCCGGCACGCCTCCGCTGGGCAACGCCCCCAGCGCCGCGTACGGCAGCGGGGACGGTGGCGCCGACGGCGGTGCCGACAGCGGCGCCGACGGCGGCGCGGACGGCGGTGCCGACAGCGGCGCGGACGGCGGTGCCGACAGCGGCGCGGACGGCGGTGCCGACAGCGGCGCGGACGGCGGCGCGGACGGTTCGGCCTGACCGAGAACCTGGCCGCATCGGGCCGGGTGGAGCCGCAGCTCTGCCCGGCCCTGCGGCGGTGCACGAACATGGCGCCGGAGCTCTTCGGCGCCCGGTACTGGGCCCGCCGCCCGCTGCTCACGCGGGCCGAGGAGACCGGTAACTCCTTCACCGACCTGCTCGACCTGCCCGCGGTCGACGAGCTGCTCTCCCGTCGGGGGCTGCGCACGCCGTTCCTGCGGATCGCCAAGGACGGCGCCGTCGTCGACACCAAGCGGTTCACCAGCTCCGGCGGGGCGGGCGCCGAGATCGCCGACCAGGTGTCCTCCGACGCGGTCCTGCGGCTGTTCGCCGACGGGAGCACCGTCGTGCTGCAGGGACTCCACCGGCTCTGGCCGCCGCTGATCGAGTTCACCGACCAGCTGGCCGCCGACCTCGGTCATCCCACGCAGGTGAACGCCTACATCACGCCGCCGTCCTCGCAGGGCTTCAGCCCGCACTACGACGTGCACGACGTGTTCGTGCTGCAGGTGGCCGGCGAGAAGCACTGGACCATCCACGAACCGGTGCTCCCCGACCCGCTGCGCACCCAGGTCTGGACCGACCGTGCCGCCGAGGTGGCCGCCGCCGCCGAGCGCGAGCCGGTCATCGACGCCGTGCTGCGGCCCGGCGACGCCCTCTACCTCCCGCGCGGGTACCTGCACTCGGCCAAGGCGCTCGGCGAGATCAGCGCCCACCTGACCGTCGGGATCCACTCGGTGACCCGCTGGGCTGCCGCGGAGTCGGTGCTGGATCTGGTGCGCACCCTGGCCGCCGAGGACCGGTCGCTGCGCGGGTCGCTCCCCCTGGGGATCGACCTCGCCGATCCCGACGCGGTCGCCGACGACGTCGCCGCCGTCGTGGAGGGGCTGCGGGAGTGGCTCGGCCGGGTCGACCCGGCGGAGGTGGCCGACCGGCTGCGCGCCCGCACCTGGGCACAGGTGCGACCCGAACCCGTCGCGCCGCTGGCGCAGTCGGCCGCGGCCGCGGCGTTGACCCCGGACACGGTGCTGCGGCTGCGGGCGCGGCTGCGTGTCGCGCTGCGCGACGGCGAGGAAGGTCCGGTCACGCTGCTCGCCGGCCGGCGCACGCACACCTTCCCCGCGGATGTCCGGCCCGCGCTGGCCGAGCTGCTCGCCGCCGGCGAGCTGAAGGTCGGCGACCTGCCGGCGCTGGGCCCGGCCGACCGGATCACCCTCGCCCACCGCCTCGTCACCGACGCGATCGCCACCGTGCCGGATGCCACCGTCGCGGACGCCCCCGCCCCCGCTACCCCGGCCGGCGGGCACGATGGGGCCCATGGTGGCGCGACCGGGGAGCACCGGTGATCCGGCAGCCGACCCGGTCGGGGGCGTGAGCGACCCGGTTTCCCCGGGGAGCGAGGACAACCGCTGCACCGACGTCCCCGCGCGCCCCCCCGGCCGCCTCGACGGCAGCCGGTGCTCGGTGGAAGCGCTGGCGCGCGCCGACGCGAGCATGGCCACGGCGTCGCCGGTGTCCCGCTGGCTGCTGATCGAGCAGCCCGGGCCGTGGGGCCGTCAGGCGCTGCTGCAGTCGCGCTTCGACGCGGAGGTCGCACCGCTGCTCGCCGAGCGGGCCGAGCGCGAGGGCGTGCGCGTGCTGCTGGTCCGCCGTCCCGGTGACCGCCTGGCCGACTCCGGCCGCCGCTGGGCATACGCCGACAGCCGGCCCGGCCGTGAGGGACTGTGGTGGTCGGTGCGGTCGGCCGATGCCGACCTGCTCACCGCTCCCTGGGACGGCTCGGTCGGCGTGGCGGCGCCCGGGCAGACGTACCTCGTGTGCACCCACGGCGGCCACGACGCCTGCTGCGCCCTGCGCGGCCGGCCGCTGGCCCGCACGCTGCCGACGCCAGGCCCCACCGACGTCTGGGAGTGCAGTCATCTCGGGGGCGACCGGTTCGCCGCGAACCTGCTGGTGCTGCCGTACGGCTTCTACTACGGGCAGGTGCCCGGGAACGGCGGCCTGGTCGTGGCCGCGCACGACCGCGGCCAGGTCGCGCTGCCCTGGCTGCGCGGTCGGGCAGGGGTCGCCGCCCCGGCGCAGGCGGCGCAGCACTACGCGCGCGAGGAGCTCGGCCTGCTCGGCGTCGACGACCTCGCCCCGCTCGGCGTGACCCCGCTGCGATCGGACGACGCGGAGACCGAGCGGTGGGAGGTGACGCTCGCCGGGACGGCCGGGGCGGTCGTCGTCGTCACCGTGGAGAGCCGGCCCGCACCGGAGGCGGTGCGCCTCACCTGCCAGGCCGTGCGCCCCGGGCGGGTGCGGACCTGGCACCACCTGTCGTTGTCGGTCCGGTCCGCCGCGGGCTGAGGGCCGCGCTCAGGACAGGGCGCGACCGTGGGCGGCCAGCAGCGGGATCGCCAGCTCGGTCGCCGTCAGCGACCCGTGGTAGGCGGCGAGCCGGCTCGGTCCGGGCTCCCGGCGGGAGCTGACCAGCGCCCAGCTCCCCCGGGCCAGCGCGACGACGTCGCCGACGCGGGCGGCCAACGCGTCGTCGACCGCGCCGAAGACGCCGCTGGCGACGGCCTCGTCGCGGCCGACCACCCAGGCGCGGTCCACCAGGACGCCCCGCCAGCGGTCCAGGACGTCGGCCGCCGCGCCGGGCTCGACGTGCACGTAGCGGGCGCGGGGCTCCCCGGCCAGCAGGCGCACGCCGTCGGCCAGATCCGGCTCGTCGTCGAGGTCGAGCCGGGTGTGCGCGGGGACGTCGAGCATCCCGTGGTCGGCGGTGACCAGGAGCGCGGCGTCGTCGGGCAACTCGTCGACGAGCTGTTCGACGATCCGGTCGACCAGGGCGAGCTGGGCACGCCAGCTGGGCGAGTCGACCCCGCGGACGTGGCCGGTCAGGTCGAGCTCGGCCAGGTAGCCGTAGACCAGCGCCCGAGGACCGGCGGCCAGCGCCGTCCGCACCAGGGCGGTGAG
This sequence comes from Blastococcus capsensis, assembly GCF_030165005.1. Taxonomy (GTDB): domain Bacteria; phylum Actinomycetota; class Actinomycetes; order Mycobacteriales; family Geodermatophilaceae; genus Blastococcus; species Blastococcus capsensis. Next base: position 175,115 of record NZ_JASNNW010000004.1, on the reverse strand, counting down.
GTCCCCCGGACCGACCGCGCCGGTGTAGTTCCCCCCGCGGTAGGCGGCCTCGGTGAGCCCGGATCCGGCGTAGGCCCAGGGGCCGACGGCCGTGACGGCCACCCCCTCGGCGGCGGCTCGCTGGAAGACGGTGGGCTGCGCCATCCAGTCGGCCGGGTCGGGATCGTCGGCCCACTGGGTGTGGTTGAGGGTGCGGTCCTCCCCCGGTACGTCGGTGACGAACCCCAGGATCCCGTGGGTGCCCGGCGGCAGGCCGGTGCCCAGGGTGGTGAGGCTGACCGGCGTCGTGCTGGGGCACGGGGCCTGGAGTTCGCCGGCCGGGCTCGTCATCGCGGACAGGGTGGGGGCGAGGTCGGCGTGCGCCCGGATCAGGTCGGCGCCCAGACCGTCGACCAGCAGCACCGCGACGCGGCGCGCGCCGTGCAGTGCGGTGCTGAGGCCGAGCGGGTCGACCGGCAGGTCTCGCCGCGGAACGGGGGCGCCGAGCGCCGCTGCCACACCGGGCAGGACGTCGGCAAGGGAGGCGGCCCCGTAGGCGGGCCGGTGCAGATCGGGCGGGAGCCCGGCGTCATCGGCCGGCCGGGTCACGGGCGGGTGGCCAGCAGGTGCAGGCCGGCGGCGACCTCTCGATAGGGCGAGGCCCCGGCGAGGGCGAGCTCCAGGGTGCGGACGTCGGACGGGTCGGCGCCGGACGCGGCTTCCAGGAGGTCGGCGACCACCGAGACGCCCCGCCAGGCGCCGGCATCCAGGCCGGCCCCGTCGACGAGCGCGAGCAGGGCGTCGGGGGTGAACCGCCGGCGGACCGGACGGCCCGGGATCGGCCCCCGGTCGGCCAGCAGCGCCAGCGCGTCGGCGGGGTGACCGGCGAGGGCGCGGGCGAACACTGCACCGGCGCGGTTGGCGACGGCGAGGCTGACCTGCCCGCCGGACCGAACGGCGCCGGAGATCTCCCGGAGGGTGACCGCGGGGTCGTCGACGACCTCGAGCACCGAGTGGCACAGCGCGAGGTCGTAGCCGCCGTCGTCGGCGAGGACCTCGTGCAGCAGGTCGCCGTCGCCCTGGACGCCGCGCACCCGTTGCCCTACACCGGCCGTCTGGGCACGGCGGTGGAGGGTGGCGAGCGCGTCGGCGCTGGGGTCGACGACGGTGACGGTGTGGCCGAGCCGGGCCAGCGGCACGGCGAACATCCCGCTGCCGCCGCCGACGTCCAGCACCCGCACCGCGGTGCCGGCGCCGACGACCGGGTCCAGCGCGGCCCACACGGCAGCGGTCCGGGCGGGCAGCTGCTCCGCAGGCGGTTCGGTCGGCACCTGGCGAAGCCTAGTGGCGGGCGCCGCCGGGCACCGGCTACCGCCCTTGCCGAAGCGACTATCTGCTTGGCCAAGCTTGGCCAAGCGGCTAGCATCGGCGTCGTGCTCGTGAATGTCGGTCAGGCCAAGACGGATCTGTCGAAGCTGCTCGCGCGGGTCGAAGCCGGAGAGGACGTCGAGATCGCCCGCGACGGCGTCCCCGTGGCGCGGCTGGTCCGGATCGACCGGTCCGCATCGCCCGGGGCGCGCTTCTTCGCAGCCCGCGGCGCCCTTACCGGCCGCATCTCGCTGGCGGACGACTTCGAGTTCACCGACGCCGAACTCGACGACATGCTGGACGAGCCGACGTGAGACTGCTGCTCGACACGCACGTCGTGCTCTGGGAGCTGGGGGGAACACGACGCGTCTCTCGAGCCGCGCAGGAGGCGATCGAGCAGGCGACGGAATTGTTGTTCAGCGTCGTCTCCTTCGCGGAGATCGGCGTGAAGGCGGCGATCGGCAAACTGATGGTGCCGCGGAACCTGCATGAGCACGTACTGCGCAGTGGCGTTCAGGTCCTTCGCCTCGATTCCACCCACGGCGTCGCGGTCGCGGATCTACCGCTGCATCATCGCGATCCATTCGACCGGCTGCTCATCGCGCAGGCTCGTTCCGAACAGCTGACGATCGTCACCGCCGACCGCCGCATCGCCGACTACGACGTGCCGTTCATCGACGCCGGCTGAGCGTCCGTCGGGCCGGCACTGTCCCGCAGGGCGATCCCCTACGGGACGTCGACGACCTGAGTTCAGGTTCCACCCCCGTCCGAGGGCCCGTCACACCCCGGACGGGAACTGCGCTGAGTGGGCCGCTGAACGGAGCACGCCCGGACGCAACCCACCGCGGGAGGCTGCTGGCCGTGGGTTCCTGTCGTTCCCCGCCCCAGGTTCGCCCCTTCCGGCGTAGTGGGCTGCGTCACCGTCTGGTCTGATGGTCGTTGGCAGTTCCCACCGTTGCCTACTGCCTCCCGGGAGCACCCATGCGGCCTTATCATCTGCGCCTGGCTATCGCTGTGACGGCGTCGGTCGTCGGCGGCCTGCTGAGCCCCGCCGTCGCCGCGGCGACCCCGGCCCCGCCTCCCGCCCCGAGTCCGGGGGTGGGGCTCACGCAGAGGTGCGGAGGGACGTCGTGGTGGGCAGGGACGACGACCGTCTGCGACGGCACGGTGGTCTACCGGGACTACGTCAACGACGACCACGGCGCCGACACCGGAGGCATCGGATACAACGGCACCCAGCGGGCCTTCGGCACCCTGGCGCACCCGGCCGGCGACCAGCGCTACGCCGAAGACCGGATCAGCGTGGCCGACCTGGTGCGGCTGGAGCTGTCCCGGCACGGGAACCGGATCAATGTCGCCGCCGAGACCGCCGCGCTGTACCGACCAGATGACACCGTCCTCGCGCTGGCCATCGACACCGACGGCGACCCGATGACCGGTGGCGGCACCTGGGGCGAGCTCGACGTGCGCAGCGACGGGTGGGACCGCCTGGTCGTCCTCGACCGCGGCGACCCGGACAGCAATACCCTGCGCGGCTCGTTCCCACTTCCCACCGCCCCCCGTTGGCGGGTGCAGGCGGTCACCGCGGACGCCGCCGCCGGCACCGTCATGAACGTCGCATTCCGGGGGCCCGATGAGGAGGCCCAGTACACGCTGGCCTACGCCGCCCCGTCGGAGCACCCGCCGAGCGGGCAAGGTGCCTGGTTCGAAGACCGGCAGGCGGCCGCACTGACCTCCGGCGACGTCTCCGCCTTTGGCTACACCGTCAGCACCGAGGACCTGCGCCGCGGCGTGACCCGGGAGCCAGGCATGCACGAGCGGGTCTACACCTCCGACTACACGGTGCCGGCCGTCTCCGGGCCGCCGACGGAGAGCATGAGCTACACGGGCGTGCCGGGGCGGGGCAGCGGCGGGTCGACATCGGCTTTCGCCCAGGTGTTCAACCTGCTGGGCCGGTATCAGCCCTACGGCGTCTACGTGCCCGCGTCGGTCACCAGCGGCAGCTACGGCCTGCAGATGGAGTGGCATGGCAGCAACCAGGGCATGGTCGCGCAGATCAACCAGCCGGGCATGCAGCAGCGTTTCGGTGAGGAGCTGGGCCGGCTGCTGGTCACACCGGAGGCGCGGGGGCCGAACGGCTACGGCTCGGACGTGAGCGAGCGAGACCTGCTCGATGTCATGGCCGACGTCCAGCAGGCCCTGCCGGTCGACCCCGACCGCGTCTTCTCCAGCGGCTACAGCCAGGGCGGTTACATCACTTTCCGCATGGCGATGCTTTTTCCCGATCGGTTCGCCGGGTTCACCGGCTGGGTGCCCTTCACCGGCAACGACACCAACGGCACCCCGGTCGAGGGCACCGTGGACGTCACCGCCGGCGCCGTCGGCAACATGATCGACTTTGCCGGCAACGCCCGGCACGTGCCCGGCTCGATGCTGTTCGGCGCCGCCGATGAGCTGGTGCAGGCGCCCAGCGCCGAGGCGATGCGGGCCGCGTTCGCCGACGCGGGCGGTTCCTACCGGTGGTGGCAGCACACCGCGGCTGACCACTTCACCTTCATCCTCCACGACGACTGGCGGAAGGAGGCCGCCTACTCGGCGAGCCAGCGGCTGGTCCACGACCCGGCCCGGGTCACCTTCCGCACGGCCACGTTCCTCGACGCCCCGGAGTACGGCATCCGACACGACGCGGCGTATTGGGTGAGCGGCATCCGGCCGCGGACCGAGCAGTACGCCGACACCGATCTGACCTCCTCCGGCTGCGGTATCCCGGTCGTCACCGCCACACCCATCCCCGGCGCCGGCCCCGACCCGGTGCCCTATGTCCAGGACGGCCGGGACGTCACGGTCACCCGTGGCCCAGCGGCCGCCCGGCTCGAGGGAACGCTGGCCAATGTTGCCGAGCTACAGGTCGACACCCAGCGGACCTGCCTCACCGGGGCCTTCACCTACGAGCTGACCAGCGACGGCCCGGCAACGCTCACCCTCTCCGACGGGCGGGTCCTACGGCTGACGGCGGGGGTGAACCGCGGCAGCCTTCCCGCGCCGAGGTGAACGACCGGCCCCACTCCCGGCGTCACCCCCCTCCGCGACGTCGACCGCCCCGGCGAGGTGACCAGGGTCCACGCCAGGCAAGGACAACGGCGTCCGGGACAGCCTTCAACTACGACCTGTGCCGGGCTGTCTTACACCTCCACCGAGGCCCGGGCACGCCAGACCCGGGCGCGGGTGAGGATGTCGCGGATGAAGCTCCGTCGTTCGTTCAGGCGGGCACGCCGTCGGCCGCGCGGCGGATGGTGGCGACGTCGATGCGGCGCATCTGCAGCATCGCCTGGGTCGCCCGCTGGGCGCGACCGGAGTCTGGATCGCTCAACAGGCTCATCAGCTCGGTGGGGATGACCTGCCAGGAGACGCCGAAGCGGTCCTTGAGCCAGCCGCACATGCTCTCCTCCCCGCCGTCGGTGAGCCGATCCCAGTAGTGGTCGGCCTCCTCCTGGTCGGCGCACATGATCTGGAAGGAGATGGCCTCGCTGTGCGGGAACTGCGGGCCGCCGTTGAGAGCGACGTACTCCTGCCCGTCGAGGGTGAAACTCACCGTCATCGCCGTTCCCTCGGGCATCGGCATGTCGGGGCCGTAGCGCGAGACGGCGCCGATCGAGGAGTTCGGGAAGATCGAGGTGTAGTGCGCGGCCGCCTCCTCGGCCTGGCCGTCGAACCACAGGCACGGGATCTGCTGGGGCATCGCTGGTCCTCCTTCGCGCACCGGCCGATTGCCGGTGTCGGTGGGTAGACCGGGCCGGACCGGCGGACTCATCGGCCGCCGGCCGCTGCGTGTCGCCGGGTGATCGTTTAGCTGTCCGCCGGGCCCGGGCACATCCCTCCGGTCAGTACCGCCGACGATCGAGGAGTTTCCATGGCCCGCTCCACCCGTCCCCGCCTGGTTCGCGCGACCGCGGCCGCGTTCGCCATCGCCGCTGCGTCCTTCACGACCGCCGCCTGCGGGGAGGACGTCGTCGACGACGGCGTCGAGCAGAACGTCGAGGAAGGCGTCGACCAGATCGAGGAAGAGGTCGAGGACGCCACCGACGACCAGTGATCGAGGAGGGCTGACTCCCTATGTCTCGCCCGGAGCCCTTCGCCTCGCCACCTGGCCGACGAGCCGGCACGGCAGAGATCCCGTGAGCCTCGCCAGGGCGCCTTCCGCCGATGCGCCGGGACCGGTCACCGGCCGGAGCTGCCGGGGCTGGAGTGCCAGAGCTTCCGGGGCGGCCCCGACGCGGCCCGCCGCGCGGCGACCTTGGTCTCGTCGCCGGCGGGCTTGATGTCGGCGTACGGCGACATCCGGAACCCGGTCGGGTGGACGAGCACCGGCCGCACCATCACCGGCCGGGAGTTCCGGGACGCGGCGGCTCCGGCGATCGCCTGCTCGGTGTACTCCCCCGGCGCCGCCATCAGCTCGGCGACCGACTCCAGCCCGCCGGCCTCCCACGCCTCGTGCAACGCCGGCAACTCCCAGGCCCCGGTGGCCCGCAGCGACATCCCGCGCGGCCCGGTGCGGCGCAGCACCCCCCGGATCACCAGCAGCCACGAGTGGAAGACCGTCGCGGCGTAGGGGCCCTGGGCGTCTTCGAAGAAGGTCGAGTCGGTGCACCCGGAGCCGTCGTCGAGGGTCACGAAGACCACCCGCTTGCCGGAGCGGATCGGTGGCGTCTGCGTGGCCACCTTCACCCCGGCCACCAGCACCTCCGAGCCGCTGCGGCACCCGAGCAGCTCCCCGGCCGGGACCGCGCCGATCGCGGACAGGAACGGACGGTAGAAATCGATCACGTGCCGGCTGGCGTCCAGCCCGAGCACCTCCAGCTCCGCGCGCACCAGCTCCGCATCGGTGAACTCGGGCAGTCCGCTGCTCTCCGCCCAGGAGGGCCCGGCGGCCTGACCCTCGGACTCCTCTCCGGGGAATTCCATGCCGATCTGATCCAGGCCCAGCTGATCCGGGCCCGTCTGATCCAGCCCCATCAGGTCCAGGCTGAGCTGCCCGTCGGTGCCGGCCCGGGCACCGCTGCGGCTCCACCGGTCGAGCTCGCTGATCTGCAGCAACAGGTCCCGCCGGGTCACCTGCCGGCGCCGTCGGGTCGGCCGGCCGGCCTCGCGGTCGCGCATCCCGAAGCCGTAGAGGGAGTCGAACCCCCCGGCCAGCACCAGCCGCTCGACCACCGGCCGGGACACCGACGCCCGCGACCAGAAATCCGTCAGTGACCGATAGGGCTGCCCGGTCACGATGCGGGCCACCTCGTCGTCGGAGACGCCCTTCACGTCGGCCAGCGACAGCCGGATGCCGTACCGGGACGGGTCGGGCATCTCCGCGGGCATCCACTCCGGCCGCCGCCGGCCCTCCGAGCCAGAACTCTCACCTTCGAGTTCATCCTTAGACTCGCGCTCGTCCTCGCTGGACAGCCGTTCGACGCGGTAGCTGCCGGCCGAGGCGTTGACGTCGAGCCCCAGCACCCGGACGCCGAAGTTGCGGGCGTCGTCGAGGATCAACCGCTTCGGGTACATGCCCGGGTCGTGGGTGAGCACCCCGGCGAGGAAGGCCGCCGGGTGGTGGGTCTTCAGCCACGCCGACTGGTAGGTGGGCAGCGCGAACGCCGCGGCGTGCGCCTTGCAGAAGCCGAACGACCCGAAGGACGCCAGCACCTCCCACACCCGCTCGGCCACCTCCACCGGATAGCCGGCGGCCAACGCCCGGGGCACGAACCACGCCCGCACCTCGGGATGGGCGTCCTTCTCCCCCAGCGCGCGGCGCACCTCGTCGGCCTCGGCCAGCGTGCAGCCGGCCATCCGGGACACCACCTGCAGCACCTGCTCGTGGAAGACCACCACCCCGGCGGTCTCCGCCAGCGCGAACTCCAGGTCGGGGTGCGGGTACTGCGCGTCCCGCCAGCCGTTCCGGGCCATGAGGAACGGGGTGACCATGTCGCTCTTCACCGGCCCGGGCCGGAACAGCGAGATGTCGATGATGAGGTCCTCGAACGTCTGCGGCCCGAACTTGCCGACCAGCTCGCGCTGCCCCGGGGACTCGATCTGGAACATGCCGAGCGTGCGGGTGCTGCGGATCAGTTCGAACGTCGTCGGGTCGTCGCGCGGGACGGCGTCGATGTCGACGGTCTCGCCGTCGACCCGGGCCACCTCGTCGAGGGCGTGGGAGATCGCCGACTGCATCCGGATGCCGAGCAGGTCGAGCTTGAGCAGCCCGAGCTCCTCGACGTCGTCCTTGTCGAACTGGCTCATCGGATAGCCGAGGTAGCTGCTCTCCACCGGGGTGCGGTCCAGCAGCGTGGCATCGGAGAGCAGCACGCCGCAGGGGTGCAGCGCGATGTGCCGGGGCAGCCCGTCGAGCCGGGACACCAGGTCGAACAGCAGGTCCAGGTCGCCGGAGCCGCCGGCCCGCTTCGACCCCAGCCGGCTGGCCCGCAGCTCGGGCAGGTCGCGCAGCGCGGCGTGCACCTGGTTGGCCCGGATGTGCGGGAACGCCTTGGCGACGGCGTCGATCTCCGCCTGCGGCAGCCCCAGCGAGGCGCCGACGTCGCGGATCGCGTGCCGCACCCGGTAGGTGTCCATCATCGAGATGCAGCTGACCCGGTCGGCGCCGAACCGGTCGATGACCGCGTCGTAGACCTCCATCCGGCGGGCGGACTCCACGTCGATGTCGATGTCGGGCAGCTGGTGGCGCAACGGCGAGAGGAACCGCTCCATCAGCAGCCCGTACCGCAGCGGGTCGACGTCGGAGATGCCGAGCAGGTAGGTGACCAGGCTGCCGGCGCCCGACCCGCGCGCCGCCGCGCGAACCCTCAAGCTCTTGATGAGGTCGACCACGTCGGCGACGGTGAGGAAGTAGGACGGGTAGCCGAGCTGGTCGATCACCCCGAGCTCGTCGACCAGCCGCTGCCGCACCCGGGCGGTAGGTGCCATGCCCCGCCGGCCCAGCCCCGCCTCGCAGCGGGCCCGCAGCACCTGCGCCGGGCTCATCCCCCGTTCCGCCGGTGTGGTGACGACGTCCAGCTCGGGATACCGGACGCTGCCGATGCCGAGGTCGCCGGCGATGTCGACGGCGCACTGCTCGGCCAGCCGGGCGGTGCGCTCGAGCAGCCGCAGTGCGGCGTCCCGGTCGGGGCCGACGAGGTCCTCGGCGACCTCGGCCATCTCCTTGCCCGACTTCAGGTACCCCTCGGCCGTCGTGCGGTCGACGTGCCGTGCACCGAGCGGGACCAGCCGCCGGGCGGCGTCGAGCACGTCGGCGGTCGGCGCGTCCATGGCGTCGACGTACCGGACGGCGTTGCTGAGCACCACCGACACCTGCTGCGCGGCGGCGAAGCGCAGCATCGCCTGCGCCCGGGAGCGGTCCCCCCGGCCGCGGTGGTGCACGACCTCCAGCGCCAGCCGCGGACCGAAGACCGCACGCCAGGCGTCCAGCTGGTCGGCGGCCAGATCGGCCCGGCCGGCCAGCAGCGCCCGGCCCACCGGGGAGTCGGGGCCGAGCAGCGGTGTCAGCCCGGGAGCGTGCTCGGCGGCGATGGCCAGGGAGCTCACCGGTTCCCCGCGGGTGCCGCGCAGGTGGGTGGCGCTGGTGAGCCGGCACAGTGACCGCCAGCCGGCACCGTCCCGCGCCAGGAAGGTGACCCGGGGCAGCCGCGGGTCGACGCTCGCCCCACCGCGGGCGGGGGCCCGACGGGGCGACGCCGCGGCCCGCGCACGGGAGGGGCGCACTGCGGCGGGGTCCTCCCCGAGCACGTGCGCGAGCGCCGGCGGGACGCTGGTGCCCAGCGCCGGCGCCACCGCCAGGTCAACCCCGAAGACCGGGCGGACCCCGGCCGACCGGCAGGCCAGCGCGAACTTCACCGTGCCGTAGAGCCCGTCCCGGTCGGTCAGTGCCAGGGCCGGCATACCGTGCTCGGCGGCCCGGGCCACCAGGTCGGCCGGGTGGTTGGCCCCGTACCGCATGGAGTAGCCGGAGGCGACGTGCAGGTGGACGAAGGGGTCACTCACGCGGCTTCCTCGCTGGCGCTCGTCAACCGCGTGACCGTGACTGCTCTGTCTACCGGTGAGCTCGCAAGCTCGCTCACTTCCGGGATCCGGCGGACCGGGACGAGACGCCACCAACCACGTGCGGCCGCGGATAGCGGGGCGACTCGGGGAACGGTGTGCTGCCCAGTGCGGTCTCGACCACAGCGAGGAAGGCGCGGACGTCGCGGACGAGGTCGTCGGCCTCCCGCTCGGTGACCGACCGGGACAGCCCGGCCTCGGCCGCGGCGCGCTTGCTCGCGCCGGCGGCGAAGAAGGTGGCCCATTCCCCCAGCTCGGGTGCGACCTGCCCGAGCAGGACCCAGGCGCTGCGCGGACGGCGGCGCCCGCTCTCCGGCCGGGTGCGGGCGGCCAGCACCGCGGCTGCGGCACGCAGCGCCGCGAGGTGGGCGGTGGCGTATCGCTCCCGCGGATCGGGAGCCGCAGCGGCCTCGGTCAACCCCCGGTGCGCCTGGTCCAGCAGGGCTGCGGCAGCAGCGGGCAGCGCCGGGGGCAGTGGCAGTTGGTCGGCCGGCACGGCGCGGGCGGCGCCCATCAGTCGTGCACCCGCACGAGCCACCAACGGTTCCCCGAGGCGTCCCACGAGATGTCGTAGACCCCGGCGAAGCTCATCCGGGACCGTCCGGCCCGGACCGCCTCGACCCGCCAGACCTCCCGCGGCGCCACCAGATCGGCCGAGGCGCCTCCCCCGTCGGCGTCGCGAAGCCACCACGGCGTGGTCTCGATCCAGGAGTCGAGCAGCTCCCCCACCAGGTACCGGGACTGGCCGCGCCAGAACTGCACGGGCCCCAGCGGGCCCCGCTCGACCTGCACCTCCTCGCCGGCCCGACCGACGACCTCACCGAGCACCCGGCTCATGACAGCCTCCCCACGCCTCGCCCCGCGCGCACGCCCATCGCCACCCACCGGCGGGGAAGAGCCGGGACGAGCGGACCGGACGCCGTTCGAACGCTTGTTCGAACACTGTTCAGTAGACCCGAGCGCTCAGCCTTCGTCAAGCCACGCGACACCGTGTCCGCCACCGCGGCACGCGGCCAGTCACCACCGTGCCGTTGTCGACGGGGCTGCTCATCCCCCCGCGGGCCGCAGATACACCACTTCCCCGGCACTGGGCAGCGACGAGGTCTCAGCGGCGACGATCAACGCGTTGACCAGAGCGCCGACGAAGGCCCGATCCTGCGGAAAGGCATGCCCCGTCACCATGACCATCCCCGGATGCAGGCGCCCGTCGACCAGGGACTGCTGGTGCAGCCGTGCGAAGTCACCGATGTTGAGAGTCACGACGACGCGGCCGTCCTCACGAGCGACATCGAGGACGACGTCGTCGGGCAGGGCACGGAAGTCCGCCCGTTCGGCGACCGCGACCACGTCGAATCCCCGAGCGCGGAGTTCTCGCGCGACACGAGGTCCAATCATCTCGTCGAGCAGCAGCCTCACGGGCGGAGTAGCGATTCCGTCCGGTCAGCCGCGGCAGCCCGATCGGCCTCGGCCTGATCCGCGTAGGCCACCCGCGCGTCAACCTCCTCGGGGTACGCCCCCCAGTAGTCCAGCGCGATGCGGGTCATCCGGCGCGGAACGCCGGTGTTGTCCTGGAGCATGGTCAGCAGGTCGTCGTCGGACAGGTCTGGTTCTCCTGCACGCGCCGCCTTCACCGCCCGGATGATCTCCCAGACGTCCGGCCCGCCGACGACGGTCGCGCGGCGCCCTGCCGGCCCCTCCCTGAACAAGACACCCGGATGTTCGTCCATGCGAAGACCCTCATCGACATACCGCGCCGCAACCGCCGAACGAGTCAGACCCGGATGACGGGCGACGTAGAGCGACAGTCGCTCTGTCACGAGGTCATCGAACCGTATCGAAGTGGGCGTAGCCATGCACTACATCGTAAGTCCGCGTAGTGTGCCGGGCCCAGGACGTCTACTGCGCGGGCGATGACACCGCAGGCTCTGCGACAGCAGCTGGATGCTCGGCACGAGGCACAGCACGGTGCCGCCCGCGCCGACCAGGTCCTCGGCGATCCGCAGGCTGGTGAAGGTCTTGCCGGTCCCGCAGGCCATCACCAGCTGGCCACGGTCGCGTTCGGCGAGCCCGGCGCGGACGTCGTCGAGCGCCTTCCGTAGAACTTGCACTGGATCGCGGTCAGCCCGCCGTCGTCGGCGTTGGCGGCGACCAGGTCGATGCCGGTGTCCGGGCGGCCCTCGCGCCCCGGCCAGTCCGACCACAGCCACACGTCGGAGAACCGCGCCGTCCACTCGGGGTCGGTCCGCAGGTAAGCCCCGGAAGAGCTGCTCGAACGTGGTGCCCTTGTCGCACTCGTCGAGCGCCTCGTCGCGCAGCCGGTCCAGTACGGCGTGGATGGCCGCCGTCACGTCTCGCATCCTGCCCGACGGCCGCGCCGATGACCGGGACCGCAGGCATGCCCCCTCCCCTGGCCGGTGGCAGGATCGGTCCATGCCTCCGCCGGACCACCCACGGGTCACCGAGGTCGCGCAGCTGCTCCTCGCGGCCGGTGCCACCGGCCAGGTGCGCCATCTGCCCGACAGCGCCCGCACCGCCGCCGCAGCCGCCGCCCAGCTCGGCGTGCCGGTCGGCGCGATCGCCAACAGCCTGGTGTTCGACGTCGGCGGCACTCCCCTGCTGATCCTGACCAGCGGCGGCCACCGGGTGGACGAGGCCCGGGTGGCCGGGTTCCTCGGCGTGCCGACGCTCACCCGGGCGGACGCCGACTTCGTGCGGCGGCACACCGGCCAGCCCATCGGCGGCGTCGCGCCGATCGGGCACCCGGAGCCGATCGGCACGCTGGTCGACGTCGAGCTGGCCCGCCACGAGGAGGTGTGGGCGGCCGCCGGGCACCCGCACACGGTCTTCCCCACCAGCTACGACGAGCTGCTCCGGCTCACCGACGGCACCCCGGCCGAGGTGGGGGCCGCGACCGCCCCTCCGGCAGAGGTGTTCGCCCCGTGACCGACACCCGGCCCGCCACCCGCATCGTCGAGCTCCCGCCGCCGTGGATGCGCGAGCACATGCACGAGGTGCTCACCGTCTACGGCCTGGCGATGGGCTACGACTCCGGCGTCGTAGCCGGCCGATACGGCTACGCCATCCAGCACACCGAGCGGCCGGGTTTCCGCGCGGTGGGGGCCTTCGCACAGACCGGGACGGGTGGGGGCGAGACGGCCGAGCGCCTGGTCGGCTTCGGCTACGGCTACCTCGTCGCCCCCGGCCAGTGGTGGCACGACCAGGTGCGTGCCGCCCTGGACCGGCGGACGGCGAAGAAGTGGCTGCCCGGCGCCTTCGAGGTCTGCGAGCTGCACGTCCACCCCGACGCGCAGAGCCAGGGGCTCGGCCGGCGGCTGCTGCACGCGCTCGTCGAGGGGCTGCCGCACCCGGTGGCCCTGCTCTCCACCCCCGACGCCGACACCAAGGCCTTCCGGCTGTACCGCGCCGACGGGTTCGTCGATCTCGCCCGCGGCTACCACTTCCCCGGCGACTCCCGGCCGTTCGCCATCCTCGGCGCGAAGCTGCCGCTGCATCCACCCGCCCCCTCCGCGACGAACTCCCGGGCGTGACCCCACCCACTGCCCCGTCCGAGACCGTGGACGTCGTCGTCGTCGGTTCCGGCCACAACGGCCTCGTCGCCGCCTGCTATCTCGCCCGCGAAGGCCTCTCCGTCGAGGTCGTCGAATCCGACGAGGTCCTCGGCGGGGCGGTCTCCACCGTCGAACGCTGGCCCGGGGTGCGGGTCGACCGCGGCTCCAGCGCGCACGTCATCGTCCGGCACAGCGGCATCGTCGAGGAGCTGGACCTCGCCACCCACGGGCTCCACTACATCGACTGCGATCCCTGGGGCTTCGCCCCTGCGCCCGTTCCCGGCGACGCCGGACCCGACGGCCGCCCGCTGGTCTTCTCCGTCGACCTGGACGCCACCTGCGCCTCGATCGAGGCGGCCTGCGGACCCGCCGACGCCGCCGCCTACCGTCGGTTCGTCGAGGTCTGGCAGCCGCGCAGCCGCGCCGTCGTCGCCTCGTTCGGCCGGGCGCCGTCGGCCGGCGGCCTGCTGCGCTCCTTCTGGCCGCTCGGCGCGCCAGCCGAGGGCCGCGCCCGCACCCCCGGCGGCGAGCTCGCCGTCGACTTCCTCGGCTCGGGGGACGCGCTGCTGGACCGCTGGTTCACCAGCGAGCGGCTCAAGGCGGCGCTGGCCTGGTTCGGCGCCCAGTCCGGTCCGCCGATGTCCGAGCCCGGCACCGCGGCGATGGTCGGCTGGGTGGCGCTGCTGCACGACGTCCCGCCCGGTCACCCCGTCGGCGGCTCCGGCGGGCTGACGCAGGCGCTGCGGCGGCGGCTGGAGTCCGACGGCGGCCGGGTCGTGCTCGGCGACGGCGCGGCACGGCTGCTGCTGGAGGACGGCCGGGTGGCCGGGGTGGAGACGCGGTCCGGCCGGGTGGTCCGCGCGCCGGCGGTGGTGGCGGCCTGCCACATCGGCGTCACCCGCGAGCTGGCCGGCGACGCCGCTCCCCCGGTGCTGGCCGACGCCGCGCCGCCGATCGGCAACGGCTTCGGCCTGGTCGTGCGCGCCCTGACCGACGCACCGCCGTCGTACCCGGGGGTCGCCGCGGCCGACGCCCTGCAGGGCCTCCAGCTGCTCTGCACCGACCGCGGGCAGCTGGCCGCCGCGCACGGCGACTGGGGGGCCGGCCGGGTTCCCCGCGAGCCGGTGCCGCTGGCCATGTCGTTCTCCGCGAGCGACGACACCCTCGCCCCGCCCGGGCAGCACGTGGTCACCATCTGGGGCCAGTGGTACCCGTACGCGCTGGCCGACGGCGGTGACTGGGACGCCCTGGCCGACACCGAGGCCCGGCGGCTCGTCGCGGCCGTCGACCGCTACGCCCCCGGCTTCGCGGCCTCGGTCCGCGAGATGTACGTGCAGACCCCGCTGGCCCTGGAACGCGAACTGTCCCTGCCGCGTGGCAACGTGATGCACGTGGAGATGGGGCTGGCCAGCATGTTCGCCTTCCGGCCGGCCCCCGGGCTGTCCGGCTACCGCGTCCCCGGCCTGCGCGGGCTCTACCTCGCCGGCGCGTCCACGCACCCCGGCGGCGGGGTCTCCGGCAACTCGGGCCGGACGGCGGCACGGACCGTGCTGGCCGAACGCCGGGCGCTGCCCCGCGCCCGCGCCGCGGCGCGGCGGGCCCTGCGCCGGTGACGGACCGGGGCGGGGGAATGACGGCCGCGGCCACCCACCTGGCGATTCCGCCGCTGCGCCGGGCGGTCCCCCTGGTGCTGGCCGGTGCGCTGGTGGCGACGGCGATCGCCTACCCGCTGAGCTCCGGAGCGGCCCGGGACGTCGTCTCGTGGACCATCGTGCTGCTGGGCTCGGCGCTGTCCGTGGCGCACGCCGGCCTGAGCCGCGGGGCCCGCACCGGTGCCGGGGTGTTCGCGCTGGTGGCCCTCACCGCCGTCGTCTTCGAGTCGATCGGCCTGGCCACCGGCCATCCCTACGGGACCTACACCTACAGCGACACGCTCGGCCCCACCCTGCTGGGCGTGCCGTTCCTGGTGCCGCTGGCCTGGCTGATGATGGCCTGGCCGAGCTGGCTGCTGGGCGAGCTGCTGGCCCGCCCGGTCCGCGCACCGTTCCGGGGGGCGGCCCGCATCGCCTGGGCGGCCACGGTCTTCGCCGCGTGGGACGTCGTCCTGGACCCGCAGTTGGTCCAGGCCGGCTACTGGACCTGGGCCGACCCCACTCCGGGCCTGCCCGGGATCGACACCGTGCCGCTGACCAACCTCGCCGGTTGGCTGGTGGCGGGTGCGGTGCTCATGACCCTGCTCGACGTGCTCGTCGGGCGGACCCGGGCCGACCGCTTCCCACGGGTGGGCCCGGTCGCCCCGCTGTTCGCGCTGGGATGGATGACCCTCGGCGGTGCCCTGGCGCACGCCACCTGGCTGGGTCTCCCCGGGTCGGCCGCCTGGGGCGCGGGGCTCGGGGCGGCCGTGCTGGTCGTCCTCGTGGTGCAGCACCGGCGCGCGGGGCGCCCGTGAGCGGGCGCCTGCTCCGCACCCTGACCGGCCTCGCCGTCGCCGGCGCCGCGCACGCTGCGGTCAACGCCGCACTGCTGCGCCGGCCTCCTGCGGGCCCGCCGGCGGTCAGCCGTCAGGTCACCGTCGTGCTCCCCGTGCGCGACGAGGCGCACCAGGTGGCGGGGTGCCTCGCCGCCCTGCTCGACCAGCGGGGCATCGACCGGTTCCAGGTGGTGGTCGTCGATGACGGCTCCACCGACGGCACGGCCGACGTCGTCCGTGCGGTGCACGACCGGCGGGTCCGCTTCGTGACCGCTCCCCCGCCACCGCCCGGATGGCTCGGCAAGCCGCACGCGTGCGCGGTCGGTGCTGCCGCCGCGGGAGGCAGTGCCGGGGACGACGTCCTGGTGTTCGTCGATGCCGACGTCCGGCTCTTCCCCGATGCGATCGCCGCCGCGGTGGCGGCACTCGACGCGCACGGGCTGGACCTGGTCTCCCCCTGGCCCCGGCCGCTGGCCGAGGGCCTGGCCGAGCGCCTGGTGCAGCCGCTCGCCCCGTGGCTCTGGACGACGACGCTGCCGCTGCGCCTGGCCGAGCGCTCGCCGCGGCCGTCCCTGGCTGCCGCCAACGGCCAGTTCCTCGTCGTGCGGCGGGACGCCTACGAGGGCGCGGGCGGGCACGGGGCCGTGCGGGGCGAGGTGCTCGAGGACATCGCGCTGCTCCGGGCGGTGAAGCGGGCCGGCGGGCGCGGCGGGCCGATCGACGGCTCACGGCTCGCCGCCTGCCGGATGTACGAGGGCTGGCCGGCGCTCCGGGACGGCTACGCGAAGTCGCTGTGGGCCTCGGTCGGCGGGCGGCCCGCCGCGAGCGTCGCCGCGGCTGCCGGCCTCACCGCCGTCTGGGTGGTGCCGCCGGTCGCGGCGCTCTTCGGCTCGCGGGCCGGGCTGGTCGGCTGGCTCGCGGGTGCGGCGGGCCGCGCCGCCGCGGCGGCGGCGACCGGCGGCCGGATCTGGCCCGACACCCTGGCCCATCCGGTGTCGATGCTCGTGTTCGACGCGCTGATGGCCCGGTCGGTCCTCGGCCATCGGCGCGGCACCCTCACCTGGCGGGATCGGCCCCTGTAGGCCGTCCCGCCGGCTCCCCCGCCACGGTCCGGACGATCTCACGCGCCGCGGCACGGCCTTCGGGAGCGGGGACCAGTGGGTAGACGTGGACGGCGCCCTCACAGGTCACGAGGCGGAGGCGGGCACCGTCGGCCGTAGCGCGATCCCCGAGGAGGAGGGCATCGGGCAGGCAGATGTCGCGGGTGCCGACGTAGAGGTCGATCGGCGCGAGGCCGGCGAGCGATCCGTTGAGCGGGCTGAGCCGTGGACGGGTCGGGTCGTCGCCTCCGGCCCACGCCCGCGCCGCCTCGTGCAGCCCGGCCGTGCTCAGCCACGGGTCGCGCGACTCGACGGCAGGGAGGTCGGGGTTGCTCAGGGTCAGATCGAGCCACGGGGCGATGAGCACCAGCCGGCCCGGCTGCGGCAGCCCGACGTCGCCGAGGGTCTGCGCCAGCCCGAGCGCCAGCCCCCCGCCCGCCGAATCGCCCACCATGCTGATCGCGGGCGCTTCCACGTCGGCCACGAGCTGTCGGTAGACCTCGGTCAGGAACGGATACGCGTCCAGGTAGGTGTGCTGCGGGGCGAGGCCGTAGCTGGGCACCTCCACGCGCACGCCCGCATCGGCCATCCGCGAGATCAGCGTCCAGTGCTGCGGGGCGATCTCGTTGATGTAGGCGCCACCGTGGAGGTAGATCGCGGCGCGTCCGGCAGGCCGGTCCCGAGGAGCCACCGTGTGGCAGTCGAAGCCGCCGATCCGGCGGGTGCTGACCACATGCCGCTTGCGCAGCTTCGCGGGCGGCTCGGACGGACCCTTCGGCTCCGCAACCCGTGCGCGTCCCCGTTCGGCCGTGGCCATCCGCGGCTTGTAGGCCAGGCGCAGGACCGCGGCGATCACCTTCATCTGCATGCTGCTCATCTGGGGATCCCTCTCCCGTCGTCCGGCGGCTCGCGACACCCTAGAGAGCGGCGCCCGCCCCGCCTGCGCACCGGAGGCCGTACTCGGCGACGATGGGCCGGTGACCACCCCCGAGCAGCCCCGGCCACGTACGTCCTTCGACCCCGCGGCGATGGGCACCGGCGCGTTCTACCGCGTGCTCAACTCCGTCGTGGTGCCCCGCCCGATCGCCTGGGTGTGCAGCCGCTCGGCCGACGGCGTGCACAACCTGGCCCCGCACTCCTTCTACACCGTCGCCTGCGTCGACCCGCCGATCGTGCAGTTCACCTCGGTGGGGCGGAAGGACTCGCTGCGGAACGTGGAGGCCACCGGCGAGTTCACGGTGAACCTGACCCCTGAGCCGCTGTTCGAGCAGGTCAACGCGACCGGCACCGACTTCCCGCCGCACACCAGCGAGGCCGAGCAGGCCGGGGTGCGGCTGGAGCCGGCCGAGAAGGTGTCGGCGCTCCGGGTGGCGGAGTCCCCGGTCAGCATCGAGTGCGAGCTGCACGCCACGCTGCGGCTCGGTGACAGCACCGTGGTGCTGGGCCGTGTCGTCCACATCAGCGTCTGGACCTCGGCGGTCCGCGACGGCCGGCCGCGGATCGAGGAGCTGCGCCCGCTGGCGCGGCTGGGTGGCAACGAGTGGACGACGATCGGCGAGGTCCGCGAGATCGCCCGCACCCCGTACCAGCAGTGGGAGGCCGATCCCTCGATAGGCGAACGACTCCGTCGGCAGTAGCTCCCGCGAGGATCAGGGAACCTGATCCTGGCCGGGCTCAGGCGGGCAGGTGGGCCGCTACCTCGTCGGCCGCCTCGGCGCCGAATGCCTCGGTGAAGCGGGCCAGGAAGCTCTCCCGCGGCAGGTCGTACTCCTGCGTCCCGATCACCTCGACGGCGGCGGTGGCGACGGCGGAGCCCAGCTGCGTCGACCGTTCCAGGCCCAGCCCCCACATCCGGCCGGCGATGAACCCGGCGCGCAGGGCGTCGCCGCCGCCAGTGGGCTCGACCGGCTTGGTCTCCGGCACCGCGATCACCGACAGCGGCTCCTCGCCGGCCCGCCGGACGAGGACACCGTCGGCGGCACGGGTGGTCACCCAGGTGCCGATCCGGACCAGGACCTCCTCGGCCGTCCAGCCGGTCTTCTGCAGCAGCAGGTGGGACTCGTACTCGTTGGTGAAGAGCAGGTCCGCACCGTCGACGAGGTTCCGGATCATCTCGCCGTCGGCCCAGGCCAGCTGCTGGCTGGGGTCGGCCGCGAAGGCGTAGCCGCGGTCCCGGCACTCCTGGGTGTGGCGGACCATCGCGGTGGGGTCGTTGGGCCCGACGACGACGAGGCCGGGGGCGCCGATGCGGTCGGCGACCGGCGCCAGCTCGATCTGCGAGGCCTCGGCCATCGCGCCCGAGTAGAAGGAGGCGATCTGGTTGTTCGCCTCGTCGGTGGTGCACACGAAGCGGGCGGTGTGCTTGAGCTCCGACCAGCGGACGCTGCGGGTGTCCACGCCGTGCCGGGTCAGCCAGGCGTCGTAGTCGGCGAAGTCGTTGCCGACCGAGCCCACCAGCACCGGCGAGAGGCCGAGCAGCCCGAGACCGTAGGCCATGTTCGCCCCGGCGCCGCCCCGGTGCTGCACCAGGTCGTCGACGAGGAAGGAGAGCGAGACGTTCTCCATCTGGCCCTCGACGAACTGCTCGGTGAAGCGACCCGGGAAGGTCATCAGGTGGTCGGTGGCGATGGAGCCGGTGACGACGACGGGCACGGAGACTCCTCGGGGGCTGGGATCGGGCATCGCACACCCTAGGTTCCGTGCCGACGCCCCGCCGTCCCGAGGGCCACGGCGGCTCCGGAAGACCCGGTCAGTCCGGCCCGGGGACCGGAACCCGGCCCGGGCCGGCCAGCTCGCCGCGCAGCCACCGTCCCAACTGCGCCGTGCCCAGGGCACCGAGCAGCACGCCGACCGCCGCCCCGGTGGTGACCACCAGGCTCGCACCGTCCACGCCGGCCACCTCGATGCCCGAGACCACCCCCGCGCCGACGAGGGCGAGCGCTGTCATGGCCACCCGGGTCGGCCGCTCCCACAGCGAGATGGGCCCCGTCCGGTGCACGCCGGCCTGCCCGGCGCGGGCTCGCAGGTAGTCGGGGAGCCAGCACAGGGCCCCGAAGCACACGGCCAGCCAGCCGGGGGTTCCGGCAGCCCACAGCGCCGCCGCATAGGCGGCCTCGGTCAGCCGGTCGACGACGGAGTCGAGCACGAACCCGCGCTGCGAGGCCCGCCCGGTGCCGATGGCGAGCGCACCGTCGAGGCTGTCGAGCAGGCCCGAGAGCCCGACGAGCAGCCCGGCCACGACCAGCCAGGTGCCGCCCGCAGCGGCCGGCGGCACCGCGGCCGCGGCGACCACCGCTCCGGCCGCGGTCACGGCGACCGGTGGCAGCACGGCGAGCGGCCGGGCCAGCGTGTGCGCCAGCGACAGCCAGCCCCGCACGAGCGGCGCCTGCGTGTCGGCGCCGCCGTGCCACCGCGACCAGGCATCGAGGTACTCCTCGCGACTGAGCACCGCGCCCCCTCCCGGCCGTCCGGTCCGCACCAGGGACAGTAGGGCCATGCCCGCCGCCTCCCCGATGCGACGCCTCCTCCTGGTCCTCCTCACGGTGGCAGTGCTGGACGCGGCGGTTCTCGCCGCCGTCGTCCTCACCCGCGACGACGGTACGGCGGCGCCGGCCGCTGCTCCCACCGCCGGGGAGGAACCCGGACCCGTGCTGATCGTGCCCGGGTACGGCGGCAACACCGCGATGCTGGAGCCGCTGGCCGACCGGCTGCGCAGCACCGGCCGGGACGCCACGGTGGTGGCACTGCCCGACGGCGGGACCGGCGACCTGCACGGGGCAGCCGGCGCCCTCGACGCAGCAGCGACGGCGGCGCTCGAGCGCACGGGAGCCGACAGCGTCGACGTCGTCGGCTACTCCGCCGGTGGTCTGACCGCCCGGCTGTGGATCGCCGACGGTCATGCCGACGTGGCGCGCCGGGTGGTCACCCTCGGCTCCCCGCACCACGGCACCGGTATCGCCTCGCTCGCCGGCACCTACGCCCCCGAGCGGTGCCCGGAGGCCTGCCGCCAGATGGTCCCGGACAGCGAGCTGCTGGCCGGCCTGAACACCGACGAGACCCCGGAGGGGGTCGAGTGGGTGTCGGTCTGGACGACGCAGGACGCGGTGGTCACCCCGCCGGACTCCGCCCGCCTCGACGGCGCCCTGAACCTGACCGTGCAGTCCGTGTGCGCCGAGCGCCAGGTCGACCACCGGCAGCTGCCCGGCGACCCGGTCGCCCAGGGCATCGTCGAAGCCCTGCTGGAAGCCGGGGACCCGGTCGCCCTCGGCTCCGACGACTGCGCCCGGCTGGGCGGCTGAGCGGTCGCCTGCCCCGCGACTGCACCGGTCGCGCCGACCGGCCTACCGAATGCCGTCCCAGAGCGCTCGCTGCTCGGGACGCGGGTCGGGGACCACTGCGCTGAGTTGCCCGAACGCCTGCACGGGCCGGGTGGCCGCGTCGTAGTCCGGCCACCCGGGGTCGCCGGTCCGCACGAACGCCACCCACGCGGCGTGCACGGTGTCGGCCAGGTCCTGCGGTGCTGCCGGCCCGGCCAGCGGCTCCACTCCCTCACTCGCCAGCGTGTCGAACACGAAGGCGAGTTCCAGCGCGTGGCAGGCCCCGAGCCGGCCGTCGAACTGCGGGCTCGGCCAGGTGAACTCGTACATGAACGTCCGCCCCGGTGCGCCGGTCCGCGCCTCCGCGAGACGGACCGCCGGGATCCGGAAGAACCAGTCGGTGGCCGCCTTGACGAGCAGGTCGCCAGGTGTCGCAGACGGCGCATCGGCCCGGTAGGCGTCGATCGCGGCATCCGCAGGCACGCCGTAGCCGGCCAGCACCAGCCGCAGCAGGTCCTCGTTCACCAGGTCGACCAGCCCGTTGGGCACCAGGAAGAGGGTGTGCTCGTCGGTGTTGGTGCCGACCAGGAGGTCGACGTCGGCACCGGCGCCGGCCGCCACCGCGGTGATCGGCAGGGACGGCAGGACGTCGCCGTCGATCACGGGCTCGAAGACCATCGAGTTCACCGCGATCTCGCCCCAGCGCGCCGGGTCGCGCATCGTGGCCGCTTCCTGCGACAGCGCCACCTGTGCGGCCAGCAGCTCGTCGAGCGGCACGGCGGTCAGCGCTTCCCGGGTCAGCGGCACGCCGAGCCGCTCTGCCAGGTAGCCGGCCACCCGTCTCGCCGTCTCCGACGACAGGGCGTGGTGCCCGGCTCCGCTCTGCGCCACGGCCCGGTGGAACAGCCCGGCCGCACGCGGCATGGACAGCAGCGAGGTCACGCTGAATGCGCCCGCCGACTCCCCGGCGATCGTCACCCGGCCCGGATCGCCGCCGAACGCGGCGATGTTGTCGCGCACCCACTCCAGCGCCGCGAGCTGGTCGAGCAGCCCGCGGTTGGCCGGGCCGTCGTCGTCGAAGTGCAGGAACCCGTCGACGCCCAGCCGGTAGTTGATCGTCACGAGCACCACGCCGTCCCGGGCGAAGGCGGTTCCGTCGTACTGCGGCACGGCGCCCGAGCCGTTGACGAACGCGCCACCGTGGATCCACACGAGCACCGGGAGCCCGCTGGCCGAGGGGTCCGGCGTCCAGACGTTGAGGTTGAGCACGTCCTCGCCCGGCACCACCGGTTCGGGCAGCAGCAGGTGGACCGGGGCGGGGTAGGGCGGTTTCGGGGCGGTCGGGCCGTAGGCGGTGCAGTCGCGGACGCCGTCCCACCGCGGGGCGGGCGCCGGCGCGGCGAAACGCAGGCGACCGAACGGTGGCGCGGCGTACGGGATGCCCTTGAAGGCGACGGCGGGCCCGACGGCGCTGCCGCGGACCGCCCCTGACGTGGTCTCGACCTCGAGCTGCATGCCCCGGGTCTATCGGACCAGCGCCCGGACGTCGACCCGGGTCGATGTCGAGTGCTTACCCCTGCCAGGCCTGCTCGGACTGCTGCTCGTAGTGCTCGGTGGTCCGGGCGAGAGCGGCGCACACCTCGGCGACGGTCTCGAACAACGCCTGCGCCTTCGGGTCGTCGATCTTGCCGACGTCCTCGCGGGCATGCTGGACGACGTCGTCGAGCATGCCCCGCAGCTTGATGGTGTGGTGGCGGGGGTCGTTCTCGTCGTACCGGTCGCGCTCGGCCATCGTCGTGATCCTCTCTCTCGGTGGGCGGGCTGTGCTCCTGCCTTCCCGCCCGCTGTGATCACCACGCATCCACGGGCAGTGCCTGGACGAAAGCGGCCCTCAGCGAGCGCTGGTCGTGCTCACCCACCGCCCGATCTTCGCGTCACCCGGTATTGCGCGGGGAAGTAGGACAAGGTCGGGTCATGCGCATGACGAGCAAGGGCCAGGTGACCATCCCCCGCGCGATCCGGGATCGGTTCGGGTTCCTGCCGGGGGCGGAGGTCGAGTTCGTCGCCGTGGACGGGGTGATCACCCTCGTCAAGGCCGAGACCGCCCGCCTCGATCAGGCGGACCGGGCCCTCGCCGCACTCGAAGGCTCCGCCGGGGCAGGCATGACGACGGACGAGATCATGACCCTCACGCGCGGCTGACCCGACCGATCTGGCCTGCCTCGTCGAGTTCGACGTCCTGCTGGACATTGCCTGGAGGGACCGCGAGTCCGTCGCCGTCGCTGTCCTCCCCACGCCGCACGCTCACCCGAGGTCTCCCAGTCGTCCTACGCCTCGACGTACGCCTGTTCGAGATCGGTCGGCCAGCGATTCGACGTCATATGGGCTTCGTCGTCCTCACCGGTCGTAGACCTCGCGGCGGTGGCCAAGAGTGATGACGACGACCACCAGTACGTCATCGTGGACCGCGTAGATGACGCGGTAGTCGCCAACCCGGCTGCGGAAACCGGGCCGTCCGGCCAGCGCACGGGCGGCGGGAGGGCGGGGATCCTGGGCCAACAGTGCGATCGCGCCTTGGATGCGCGGCCGGACGGAGGGATCCAGCTTGCGGAGGACTCGGGCGGCGGCTGGCCGGACCTCGATCCGGTAGGTGTTCGGGGGCTCGCTCACGTCCAGCCGAGATCCACCTTGACCTGGTCCCAAGGGATGTTCGGACCCTCTTCTGCCATGGCTACATCGAAGGCGGCAACGTCCTCGGACTCCTCCAGGGCATCCATCAACTGCTCGTAGCGCTCGGGGCTGAGTAGCACCGCGGCAGGCCGCCCGTAACGCTCGAGGAACACGGCTTCGGTGCGCGACAGTGCGACCGCCTCGGGCAGGTTTTCCCGAGCCGCGCTGATGTTCATCTTTGCCACGACGCACGATCGTACGAGTTGGACACGGTTTAGTACAGAACACTCGTGCAGCACGCGAACAGCCGGATGCCCCGACAGCCGCAGGACTCACGCCGACCGGGCGCCTGACCCGCCAGGGCCACGTCGTCAGGTAGACCCTTAGAGCGCGGGCAAGGTCGCGCTGATCGACGCCCGCGGCGAGTGGTCGAAGATGCGGAAGTCCTCGGGCGACAAGCGCAAGTACCTGGACGACGCGCACATCGACGAGGTCACCCGGCTCTACTCCGACGTGCTGGAGCTGGCCGACGCCGACGAGCGGGTGAAGGTCATCGACGACGACACCTTCGGCTTCCGCCGGATCACCGTGGAGCGACCGCTGCGCCGCCGCTGGACGGTGACCCAGAAGACGGTCGAGGCCGTGCGCGCGGCCAGGTCGGCCTTTCGCCGGCGCTCAAGAAGGCGGTGCTGGGCGCGGCCGCGGTGGCCGACCCGGAGGCGCCGGTGGTGACCGACAAGAAGGGCCAGCCGCTCCCCGATCCCGACCTGCGCGACAACGAGAACGTGCCGCTCACCGAAGACGTGGACGAGTACGTCACCCGCGACCGACGCGCTCAAGGCGTTCGTCCGGGCGTACGCGCTCCTCGGCCAGGTCATGAAATTCAGCGACGACGAGCTGGAGAGCCTGTACCTCTACGGAAAACTGCTGCTGGCCAAGCTGAAGGAGCCCACCGGCGGCGGTGGCTCGATCGACCTCGGCGACACCGCGCTGGAGTTCCTCGGCCACCAGGCCGGGGTGCAGACCAGCGGCAGCAACATCCCCGGCGAGAGCAGCGGCGAGATCGAGAGCTTCACCGGCGAGGGCCGCGGCGGAACCGTCGAGGAGGCGCTGATGGTCAAGCTCTCCGAGCTCATCGACACGTTCAACGCCGCGCACGGCATCGACCTCAGCCAGGCCGAGAGCCTGCTCATCTACGTCGGCGTACCCAGCCACCTGTCCGACGACGAGGACGTGCAGCAGCGGGCGGCGGACAACACCGAGGAACAGTTCTCCCTGACCATCCGGAAGGACGACATCGCCGGCGCCCTCTTCCAGAACCAGGAGAGCTCCAACAAGTTGCTGAATGCGCTGCTGGAGAACGAGACCTTCGCCGACGCCGTCCAGAAGATCATCAGCACCGAGACGTGGAAGGCCGCTCGTCGCAAGCACGAGGGGAAGGCCGCGTGACGACCGACGGGCCGCTCTGGCCGAAGCGCTACCTAACCGATGGGCCAGATCGTCGTCGCACCGCTTGCCCGAACGGTCCCGAGGCGGCGCCGTGCCGATCGATCAGCTTGGCTACAACAGCGCGGCGCGGACTGGAGGCGGCTCACCCGTGAGCAACAGTGGGCGATCAGTGTCGTCCTGTGGGTCGTCTTCACAGGGTCCACCCGAGCGCAGGGTGGCTCTTCATCGCCGGCGCCATCACATTTCTCCGCGTAACGCGCCGGTCAGGCCACCAGCAGCCATCGCCCCTGACTCCACCGTCGTCCCCAGAAGCGAGCCTCACGGCATGGGGCACGACCGAGGCACGCGTCGCCGGCGTCGCCAGCCGGGCGTGGTCGGAGACGGTGCACGAGTCGGCCTGGTCGTCCCCTTCCTGGCTTCCAGCCGCGCGGCCTTCGACGGGCGAGCAGAGGTCGACCAGATCACCGACCTGGCACTGCGGATCCGCAATGCCCGCAAGGCACTCGGTTCCCGTCCGGAGGGACCTGCCGCCGAGTACTGGCAGCGCCAGCAGGAAGCGCTCGAGAACACCGCCCGACAGCTGGGCTACCGGGCTGACGCGCTCATCCGCTACCGAGACCAGATGGCGCAGTTGTCCGCCGAACTGCAGCACCTCGCCGAACTCGAGCGGCTCGAGCGCAGCGCCACCGAGATCGACGAGCTCACCGCGGAGACGGCACACCCCTCGGGTCGGGGTGACCCCGGCATGCAATCGCTTCCCGAGGAGATCTCCGGCATCCGGCTGGCGATGACGGAGCTGCTGGACCTGATGACCCGCACCCGAGCACCACTCAGCCAGCCGCCCGACCCGGTGCCGGGCACGCAGTGACCGCACTGGCGCGGCACGACCACTGAGCAGCGAATTCCTGCCAATCCGCCTTGCACTCCTGGTTTGCCGAACGTATGTTCGAAGCATGGCGGACGCCGACGCGGTGAGCGACTGGTACACGACCGCCCGCGCCCGGGCGGTGGCCGCGGGACGACGGCGCCGCGCGGCCGAGGCGTCCACCGAGTGGCCGGAATTCACCCCGCCGGTGGGTCTGGCCGGGGGTCCGCTCGGCGCGGTGCAGGCCGCTGACCGCGAGTTCGCTCGGCAGACCGCGCTGCGCGCCCGCGCGGTGGCCACCTTCGCCGCGGACCGGCCCGCCGACGGTGACCGCGCGCAGGGCGAGCCAGGCGCGATGAGTCCGGAGCGGTGGGCCGCGCGCCCCGAGGTGCTGCGCGGGGTGAGCGAGTGGGCGACGCAGGAACTCGTGATCGCCCTCTCGGTCTCCGCCGAGGCCGCCCAGAAGGAGCTCACCCGGTCGGTGACCCTCGTGGAGCGGCTGCCCGGCACCCTGGCCGCCCTGGAGGCCGGGGCGCTGCACCCGGGGCACCTGTGGTCGATGCTGGAGAAGGTCGCCCCGATCGCCGATGACCGCGTGCGCGCCGAGGTCGAGGCCGAGCTGCTGCGCTGGGCCGCGGGTCGGGTCGTGACGCCGGCACAGCTGAACGACAAGGCGCGCAGGGAGGTCATCAGGCGTGACGCGCGAGCCGCGGCTCGCAACCTGCAGAAGGCGCTGAGAGAACGCGGCATCACGATCCGCCCCGGCACCGTCGAGGGCATGGCGGCCCTGACGGTGGTCACCACCCTTCCCGAGGCGCAAGCGCTGTACCGGGCACTGGCAGCATGCGCGGAAACCCTGGACGGCGACGACGATCCACGCACGCGGGGCCAGAAGATGGTCGACTGCCTGCTCGACCTGGTGCTGCGGCCCGGAGAGACCGACCTGCCGCCGGTGCAGGTGCTGCTCACCGTCGTTGCGTCGCTGGCCACCCTCGCCGGCGGGGACGGTCCCGGCGAGATCGACGGTCAGCTGGTGCCGGCCGAGATGGTCCGTCAGTTCCTGGGCGCACTCACCGGTCGGCAGGCGGGTTCCGACGGCGCGGATCCGGCCCGGCAGCAGCCGCCCGGCTCGATGTCATGGCAGGAGGAGGAGCAGGCCGAGCTGGAGCGGTGGCTGGCCGAGACGGAGCGCCGGCTGCTCAGCGGCGAACTGGTCGACCCTGATCCCGACGGCAACGGCGATCTCGCCCTTCTCCCGGACGTCGGCGACGACCTCCACGGCGACATCGCCCCCACCTGCGACCTGCCGCCGAATCACGAGCCGGAGGTCGGCCTCGAGGTCGCCCGTACCGACGCCGGCACGGACGCCACCGCGGCCCCCGGGCGCGGACGGCGCAACGCACCACCGCAGGCATCGGCGGGACCGGGCGAGCGGCACGGTGACCCCCCGGTGCCACCACCGGACGGCATCTCTCCGGACGCCGACAACCCCCCGGAGGAAACCCCCACTCCGGCCGGGCCGGTACCGGCCGGGCCGATACCGCCCGGGCCGGCGGCGACCGCGCCGGGAACCGGGTGGTGGATGCTGGCCGACGAGGCGGTCGAGGCCGCCGGTCTCGCCGTGCTGCGAGCGCAGCAGGAACTCTCCCGCGCCCGTCGGCTCGTCCGCACCGCGGCCACGGCCGACGCCGCCGACGAAGCCGACTGGCAGGCGGGCCCCGGCGGACGGCTCACCGGAGCGGAGGACTCCCTGGCCGCGCTGCGGTCGGCGTCCGAGACCCACCGGGCGTGGCTTGCCGACCTGCTGGAGAGCACCGGTGGAGGCGGGCTGGCCGATCGACCGCGGATCGCACTGACCGACGCGTTGTCCGGCACCCTGCTCGCCCTGACGGATCTGCCGCGCCTGCGTCGCACGGGCAGCTGCGGCCGCTCGGCCTGCCGTCGTGACGCCGGCCGGTGCGGCCACGACCTCTCCGACCGGCCCGGCCTCGGCGCCCCGGGGCCGAGCACCGGCTACCGCCCCTCGGCGGAGCTGGATCGGTGGGTGCGCGCCCGGGATCGACGCTGCAGGTTCCCCGGCTGTCGTCGACGGGTGCCCCGCGGTGGCGAGCTCGATCACCACCGGCCGTACCCGGCCGGCCCCACCAGTGCCGGTAACCTGGTCGGCTACTGCACCACCGACCACCGCGGCAAGCACCAGGCTCCGGGCTGGCGGCACGACCTCGGCACCGACGGCACGCTCACCGTCACCACACCCAGCGGTCTGGTCGCCACCACCTCGCCGCCGCCGTACTGAGCGCCCGCCACGCACTTCGGCACCGGGTGTCGGCGACCGGGCGCCGGGGCATGCCCGCTCCCATGGCTGCCCCCCTCAGTGACGCCGTCGTCGTCGACGTCCTGCGCCGGGTCGACCGGCTGCTGACCCCGCTGGCGACCCGGCTGGGCCGCCCACCGTCGCTGTCGCGTGCCGAGCGCGACCAGTGGTGGGCCGAGCGGGTGTCCCGGGTGGCGGCAGGCGTGTCCGCCGTCCCGCGGTTGGCCGGCAAGCTCGCCGACCTCCTGCCGCTGCAGAACACCGTGGGCACCGCGGTGCAGTCGCTGGTGGTGCTCGGCGTCGCCGGCGAGCACGGCGTCGAGGCACCGGCCGAGCGGATCTCTCTGCTGGCCCGTGTTCTCCTCGGCCGGGAGCTGCCGCCCGAGCGGGTCGAGCCGCTGCTCGCCCGCACCAGGGGCACCTACGTGGAGGGGACGCTCGGCCCCCGCGGGGAGCGCCGCGGGGCGAAGGGCGCCGCCCGCACGCTGTGGCGCGCGGCCCGGCTGCTCGCCCGGATCGACGCCGCCCTCGACGCCCGGCCCAAGGGCCGGCTGCTCGCCCGCGGCCTGTCGAACCTGCCGGTCGTCGGCGTGCTCGGCGGTTACGCCGCCGAGCGCGTGGCCCTGCGCCGCGCCGCCGCGCGCGCCGCGGACCTGCTCGAGGGCACGCTCAGGGCGGAACCTGGCGGCCGGCGGTGAGGTTGGTGTAGATCTCACGCGTCGCCGTCGACCGGTTCATGGTGATGAAGTGGATGCCGGGCACGCCCTCGTCCAGCAGCTGCCAGCCGAGGTCGGTGGCGACGTCCACGCCGTAGGCGCGGACCGCGGCCTTGTCCTCGGGGCGCTCGCCGTCGAGCTCGGAGAACCGCTCGGCCAGGTCCGCCGGGAACGCCTGGCCGGACAGCTCCACGATGCGGGTGATCTGCCGCACGTTGGTCACCGGCATCACCCCGGCGATGATCGGCACCTCGCACCCGCGCGCGGCGACGCGGTCGCGCAGGCGCAGGTAGTCCTCGGCCCGGAAGAACATCTGCGTGACCGCGAAGTCCGCGCCCGCCCGGCACTTGGCCACGAACATCTCGACGTCGGTGTCGAAGTCCGGCGAGCGCGGGTGCCTCTCGGGGAAGGCGGCGACCCCCACGCTGAAGTCACCGATCGAACGGATCAGCTCCACGAGCTCGGAGGCGTACCGCAGGCCTTCCGGGTGGGCGACCCACTCCCCCTGCGGGTCGGCACCCGGCGGGTCCCCGCGCAGCGCCAGGACGTTGCGGACGCCGGCGGCCGCGAGCCGGCTCACCACGTGGCGCAGCTCGGCGACGCTGTGGTCGACGGCGGTCAGGTGCGCGAGCGGAGTCATCGTCGTCTCGGCGGCGATCCGCTCGGTCATCGCGACGGTGCCCTCGCGGGTGGAGCCACCGGCCCCGTAGGTCACCGACACGAACGACGGGCGCAGCCGCTCGAGTTCGCGCAGCGCCGTCCAGAGCTGCTCCTCCCCCGCCGGCGTCTTCGGCGGGAAGAACTCGAACGACCACGTCGGGCGGCCGGTGGCGAGCAGCTCGCGAACGGTCGGGGTCACGGCATCCGAGGGTACGGCGGCCGTCCGCGGACTCCCTCGGCCGTACCGCCGCACTTCGCCCGCCGAGGTGCATCCACGGACCGGCGGGGCACCGAACAGACCCTGGACCGCAGACCTCGGACGGGAGCAGCGATGCAGCGGAGCACGGCAGGCACCCTGCTGGTGGGGCCGCGCCCCACCGTGTTGGGCGATACTCACTCCATGACCGCAGGGGCGCAGCAGCGCGAGTCCGCCCGCCCCCTACCTCTGTCGGACGCCGCCGACCTCGACCGGCTCCGGGCCGCCGTCGCCGCCGCGCTCACCGACTTCCTCGAGATGCAGCGGGCCACCCTCGCGGGCATGGACCCGAGCCTGGTACCGGTCGTCGACGAGATCCGCGCGGTCGCCGCGGGCGGGAAGAAGCTGCGCCCCTCCTTCGCCTACTGGGGCTGGCGCGGCGCGCCCGCCGATGGTCGAGGCCCCGCCGAGGACGACGGCGCGGTGCTCCATGCGGTCGCCGCGCTGGAGTTCTTCCACGCGAGCGCGCTGGTGCACGACGACGTCATGGACGACGCCGGCACCCGCCGGGGACGGCCGACCACGCACGTCGGCTTCGCCGACCGGCACACCACCCACGGGTTCTCCGGCGACCGGGAGCTGTTCGGCGTGGGCGCGGCCATCCTGGTGGGCGACCTGGCGCTGGTCTGGTCCGACGAGATGCTCCGCTGCTCCGGCATCTCCGAGGCGGCGCTGGGCCGCGCCCGTGCGGTCTGGGACACCATGCGCACCGAGGTCACCGCCGGCCAGTACCTCGACCTGCTGCGCGCCGCCGGGGGGCTCCCCGGCCCCGACGGCGCGCTGACCGTGGCCCGCTACAAGAGCGCCGGCTACACGGTGCAGCGCCCGCTGCAGTTCGGCGCGGCGATCGCCGGGGCGGGCCCCGCCGTGGCGGAGGCGTTCGCCGCCATCGGCCTGCCCCTGGGCGAGGCCTTCCAGCTGCGCGACGACCTGCTCGGCGTCTTCGGCGACCCGGAGGTCACCGGCAAGTCCGCCGACGACGACCTGCGCGAGGGGAAGCAGACGCTGCTGATCGCGCTGGCCGAGGAAGCGACGGACGACGCCGGCCGCCGGTTGCTCGGCGGCCTGCTGGGCAACCCCGACGCCGGCACGGAGGAGTTCGAGGCGTTGCGCGAGCTGCTGGTGGACACCGGCGCGCGCGACCGGGTGGAGGAGCGCATCACCAGGCGCACCGCCGAGGCCCGCGAGGCCATCGCCGAGGCGCCGATCGCCGACGACGCCCGCGCCGCGCTGGATGCGCTCGCGGTCGCCGCGACCACGCGTACCGCCTGATGGTCCGCCGCGTCCCCGGGCGCACCGACCGGGTCGTCGTCGTCGGCGCGGGGCTGGCCGGGCTGGCCGCCGCGCTCCGCCTGCGCGGGGCCGGCCGCGAGGTGACGGTGGTCGAGCGCGGCGACGGGCCGGGCGGGCGCGCGGGCCGGGTGGAGCGGTCGGGCTACGCGCTGGACACCGGCCCCTCGGTGTTCACCGCACCGGAGGTCCTCGCCGACACCCTCGCCGCCGTCGGCGAGACGCTCGAGGACCGGCTGACCATGGTGCCCCTGCAGACCAGCTACCGGGCGCAGTTCGCCGACGGCAGCCACCTGGACGTGCACGCCGATCCGGACGCCTTCGCCGCGGAGGTCGCCGCGCTGTGCGGGCCGGGCGAGGCCGCCGCCCTGCGCCGCTACCTGGCCGACCTGGCCGAGCTGTACCGCCTGCAGCTGAACGCCTTCATCGACCGGAACCTCGACTCCCCGCTGGACCTGCTGGGCCCGGAGCTGCTCACCCTCGCCCGGCGCGGCGGGTTCGGCCGGCTGTCCCGGCACGTCGGGAAGTACTTCGCCGACGACCGGCTGCGCCGGCTGTTCAGCTTCCAGGCGCTCTACGCCGGGGTGAGCCCGTTCCGGGCCATCGCCGCCTACGCGGTGATCGCGCAGCTCGACATCGGCGCCGGCGTCCGGCACCCGGTCGGCGGCATCGCCGCGGTACCGCGCGCCCTGGCCGCCGCCGCGGCCGATGCCGGGGTCGAGTTCCGGTACGGGGAGGCCGTCGCGGGGCTGAGCACGGCCGGCGGCCGGGTGGACGCCGTCGTCCTGGCCGACGGCGACCGGCTGCCCGCCGACGCCGTCGTCGTCACCACCGACGCACCCCACACCCTCGTGCCGGGCCTCCGCGGGCCGCGCCGGCCGGTGTACTCGCCCTCGTGCGTCGCGCTGCACCTCGGGGTCCGAGCCGAGCTGCGCGGCCAGGCGCACCACACGATCAGCTTCGGTGGCGCATGGGAGCAGGTGTTCGACGAGCTGACTCCGGGCCGGCGGCTGCTCGGCGGGGGCACCGGGGCTCGGCGGGGAGACATCATGAGCGACCCGAGCCTGCTGATCAGCATGCCCTCGGTGACCGACCGCTCACTGGCACCCGAGGGCGGGCACGTGCTCAGCGTGGTCGCCCCGACGCCGAACCTGGACCCGCGCAGCGGCGGCAACCCGGACCTGAACTGGGACATGCTCGGCCCGCGCTACCGCGAGGAGCTGTTGGGCACCCTGGAGGCACGCGGGTTCACCGGGGTCACCGACGCCATCGAGGTCGAGCACATGGACACGCCGCTCACCTGGGCCGCCCAGGGCATGGCCGCCGGCACCCCCTTCGCGCTGGCGCACACCTTCGGCCAGACCGGCCCTTTCCGCACGCCCACGCTCCCCCGCCGCGGCCCGGAGAACGTGGTGCTGGCCGGCTCCTCGGTGCAGCCAGGTGTGGGGATGCCGATGGTGCTGATCAGCGGCCGGCTGGCCGCCGAGCGGATCACCGGGCAGGTGCGCGCATGACCGCCCTGCGACCTCCCGGCACCCAGGCGTACCGGCAGGAGCAGCTGCGCGCCGCCTACCGGCACTGCGTCGCCATCGCCGCCGAGCACGGCAAGAGCTACCACCTGGCCACCCGCCTGCTCACCCCCGACCGGCGCCCGGCGGTCCACGCGCTCTACGCCGCCGCGCGCACCGCCGACGACCTCGTGGACGTGCCCGGCGACGACCCGGCCGGCGACCTGGCGGAGTGGTCCCGCGCCGTGCTCACCGAGCTGGAGACCGGCTGGTCCGACGACCCGGTGCGCCTGGCGCTGGTGCACACCTACCGCCGCTACGCCATCCCGGTCGAGCACCTCGTCGACTTCCTCGCGGCGATGACCAGCGACCTCGACGTCACCGGCTACGCGAACCTCGACGCCCTCGACCGGTACATGTGGGGCTCGGCGTCGGTGATCGGGCTGCAGGTCCTGCCGGTGCTCGGCACCGCGCCGGGCGTGGCCCGCGAGGAGGCCGCGCCGCACGCCATCGCCCTCGGCGAGGCCTTCCAGCTCACCAACTTCCTGCGCGACGTCGCCGAGGACGCCGACCGCGGCCGGGTCTACCTGCCGGCCGACCTGATGGCCGCCCACGGCGTCACCCGGGAGCAGCTGGTGGAGAAGCGGCACGACGCGAACATGCGCGAGCTGATGCGGGAGATGGTGGCGATCGTGCGCCGCCGCTACGACGACGCCGCACCCGGGACGCCGCTGCTGGCGCCGGAGTCCCGCGACTGCGTGCGGGCGGCCACCGACCTGTACGGGGGCATCCTCACCGAGATCGAGCGAGCCGGCTACCGGGTGCTCGACGGCCGGGTGTCGGTGTCCAGGCCGCGCCGCCTGGCGGTGTTCGCCCGCCGGTTGACCGCCGCCCAGCTGGCCAGGGTGAGGGTGACCATGGCGAAGCCGAAGAGCAGGTCCTCCACCGGCGCGTAGGCGATGCGGGGGCCCCAGATCGTGGCCTCGTCGTAGGTCACCACGTCCAGCCCCGTCAGGACGCCGTTCATCAACAGCTGGAAGAAGATGACGATCGCGTAGGCGGTCCAGAACACCTTCCGGATCACCATGCGGGTGCGGTAGACGGCGAGGTCGACCACGAGGACGGCGACGACGGCGAGGACCGCGAGTGCGCTGTAGCTCATCGCCCCGCCCGCTCCCTGGCCGGCAGGGCCTCCTCGGCGGGGTAGCCGGCGTCCCACCGCGTCACCTTCCGCACCGCCTCCAGTGCCAGCACCGAGCACAGCGGGACGACGAGGAAGAACAGCACCTCCTCGACCGGGATGCCGCCGGGCAGCCGGACGCCGAGCGTGCGGGTGGCCGAGTAGTCCCAGTGCCCCTGGGCGATCGCGTACAGCACCCAGACGACGAAGACGACGAACTCCGGGACGACGGCCAGCAGCAGCCGGCGCCAGCGCGCGTAGACCCGGACCCCGAGGAACAGCTCCAGCGGCGCGGTCACCAGCAGGCAGCCGGCCAATAGGCCCAGGTAGGTCAGCTGCTCCACGTCACCGGCTTCCGTCCCCGGCCCGCTCGCGGATGCACCCGGCTCAGAGAGCCAGGGCCTGGGCCCGCCGGGTGACCTCGGTGTGCCGGTCGTCCCGCAGCGCCTGGACCGGTGTGCCGGGAAGCGACTCGTCCTCGCGGAACAGCCAGTCGAAGGCCTCCTCGTCGCTGAAGCCGCCGTCCTTGAGCACGGTCAGCAGCCCGGGCAGGTGCTTGAGGATCACCCCGTCCTGCACGAAGTCGGTGGGGATCTTGCCGTTGCCGCTGCCGGGGACGGCCATCAGCTTCCGGTCGCGCAGCAGCTGCCGTACCCGGTTCGGCGAGGTGCCCAGCAGCTGGGCGACCTCCGCGGGCGTGAGCGTGTCCATAGAGTGCGAGCCTATGGCGACCATCGGATCAGCCGACAGCCCGGTGCCGGGACAGCCGCGGCAGGAGGCCGCCGAGGAGCTGGAACCGGAGCCCCCGTACCTGGACCTGGAGGCGCTGGAGGACCGCTCCCGCGAGCTGCTGCCCGCGCCCGTCTACGACTACTACGCCGGCGGCGCCGAGACCGAGACGACGATGCGCGAGGCCACGGCCGCGTGGCGCTCCTGGCGGCTGCGGCCCCGGGTGCTGCGCGGGATCACCACGGCGCAGCTGGGTACCGAGCTGCTCGGCACGCCCGTGCGCACGCCGATCGGGATCGCCCCGTGGGCGTACCAGGCGATGGCCCACCCCGAGGGCGAGCTGGCCACCGCCCGCGCCGCGGCCGCCACGGGCGCGCTGATGACCGTGTCGACCAGCGCCAACAACAGCCTCGAGGAGGTGGACGCGGCCGCACCGGGAAGCCCGCGGTGGTTCCAGCTGTACCGGCTGCACTCCGAGCGGCACACCGACGACCTCGCCCGCCGCGCCGGGGACGCCGGCTACCGGGCGCTGGTCCTCACCGTCGACGTCCCGCTGCTGGGCCGCCGTCGCCGCGACATGGGCAACGACTTCGTGCACCGCGCCGGCGTCCGGATGGCCAACCGGCCGCCCGAGGGTGAGGAGCCGACGCTGGACGGCCTGGCGACCGCGACCTGGACCTTCGACGAGATCGCCCGGTTCGGCGAGCTGTCGGGGCTGCCCGTGGTGGTGAAGGGAGTCCTCCGCGGCGACGACGCCGTCCGCTGCGTGCAGGCCGGCGCCGCCGCCGTCTGGGTCACCACGCACGGCGGCCGCCAGGCCGATCCCTCGATCAGCAGCGCCCACGCGCTGCCCGAGGTCGTCGACGCGGTGGGCGACGACGTCGAGATCTACGCCGACGGCGGCGTCCGCTCGGGCTCGGACGTGCTCACCGCCCTCGCCCTGGGCGCGTCCGCGGTGTTCCTGGGGCGGCCGATCGTCTGGGGGCTCACGACCGGGGGTGAACGGGGCGTGGCCGGCGTGATCGACGGGCTGACCGCCGAGCTGGCACACGCCATGGTGCTGTGCGGCCTGCCCGACCTGCGCTCGCTGCCCCGGGACACCGTGACGCCGGCGCGGTAGCCGTTCCGGTCTCGTTGCCGGCCGCGGCGTGCCCGGTCACATGTCGGTCGGGTGACGTCGCTGGTCGTCGTCGTTTTCCCACGGGGCCCCGGGGCATCCGGACCCGGGCGTCCGCCTGGGCGCGCCACGTCGGCTGCACCTCGGCGACCGGCACCGAGACCTGATCCGGAGGCACGATGGACGTCTGGCAGACCCTTCTCTACGGCCTGGTGGCCGGGGCGATCGGAACCGTGCTGTTCACCGCCGTCGAGTACATCGAGATGGCGGTGACCCGGCGCCCGGCCAGTCTCGTGCCGGGCAAGGTCTTCGTGGCCATGACCGGCGGCGATCCGCAGACAGACGTCGAACGCGCGCGGAAGTGGAACCTCCCGACGCACTTCATGCACGGCACCGCGCTGGGCGTGGTGCTCGCGGCCCTGTCCCTGCTCGACTGGTCCGCCGTGCTGACGACCGTGGTCTTCTACGTCGTCCTGCTCGGCGGCGACTGGCTCCTGTACAGCGCGCTCGGCATCACCAGGCTGTCGGAGTGGAGCGCTGCGGACTGGGCCCGCGAACTCGTCCTCAAGGCATTCTTCGCGTTCCTCGTCGCCTTCGCCTTCTACACGCTCGTGAACGTCTTCTGACCGCTGGCGTCCGAGCCCCTCGCCCGGGGGCGAACGCGTCGGTACGGGTGATCCGGCGCACCCGACCACGCGCACCAGCCGCACCAGGGGCCTCCCGCACCGCGTGGTGGGGCCCCGGCGGCGGCTGCCCCTCCTACACTCGGCAGGGTGGACACCGCCGTGACCGACCCCGTGGTCGGCCTCGTTCTCGAGGGGCGCTACCGCCTCGAAGAGCGGTTGGCGCGTGGCGGCATGTCCACGGTCTACGCCGCCACCGACCTTCGGCTGCACAAGACCGTCGCGGTCAAGGTCATGGCCGAGCACCTGGCCCACGACCCCACGTTCGTCGACCGGTTCACCCGCGAGGCGCGGGCCGCGGCGATGCTCAGCCACGTCAACGTGGTCGGCGTCAGCGACCAGGGCAGCGACCAGGGGCTGGTCTTCCTGGTGATGGAGCTGGTGCGCGGCCGCACGCTGCGCGACCTGCTCAGCGCGCGCGGCCGGCTGACCGTCGCCGAGGCGTTCGCCGTCCTCGAGCCGGTGCTGGCCGGGCTCACCGCCGCGCACCGGGCCGGCATCGTGCACCGCGACATCAAGCCCGAGAACGTGCTGATCGGCGTCGACGGCACGGTGAAGGTGGCCGACTTCGGGCTCGCCCGCGCCGTCGTCGCCACCGGGCAGACCAGCCAGACCGGCGGCGTGCTGATCGGCACCGTCGCCTACCTCTCCCCCGAGCAGCTCGAGCGCGGCCGTGCCGACGCCCGCAGCGACATCTACGCCGCCGGCATCGTGCTCTACGAGATGCTCACCGGGCACCCGCCCTTCGGTGGGGACACCCCGCTGGCCGTGGCGTACCAGCACGTCCACCACGACGTGCCCGCGCCGTCCGCGGAGGTCCCCGGCCTGCCCTGGCAGGTCGACGAACTGGTCGCCCGCACCACGCGGCGCGACCCCGCCGGTCGCCCGGTCGACGCCGGCGCGTTCCTGGCCGAGCTCTCCGACGTCCGCAAGGACGTCGGCGTCGAGCCGGTCCCGGTGCCCACGGGGCAGGGCAGCGCCCGCACGGACACGCTGCGGCCCACCAACCGGCCCACCCGGCCCCGCCCGCACGACCGCCACCCCAGCGCCCCGGGCACCGAGGTGCTCGCCGGCCGCGCCTCGCGCGGCGGACGCACCAGCATGCTGCCGGGCATGGGCGCCGGCCCCACCACCGACGTGCACGGCCGCCGGCCCGGTCCGGCCCGGCCGCGCCCGGGGGTCCCCGACCACATCCGCCGCCGCCGCGCCCGGCTCGCGGTGGCGATCGTGCTCCTGATGGCGATCACCATCGGCGCCGTCGGCTGGTGGCTGGGCGAGGGCCGCTGGACCGAGGTCCCGTCCCTCGCCGGCACGGAGGAGGCCAGCGCCATCGACCTCCTGCAGAACGCCGGGCTGGACCCGGACCCGGTGGTCGCCGAGTGGAGCGAGACGGTGCCCGAGGGCGTGGTCATCGCCACGGAGCCGGCGTCCGGTGAGTTCATCCGCGGCACGGACGTGCGCGTCGTCGTCTCCAAGGGCGCCGAGCGGTACACCATCCCCCCGGAGCTCGTGGGCCGGCCGATCGACGAGGTCGAGGCGCAGATCCAGAACGACGTCCCGGTGCAGCTCACCCGGGGCGAGGAGTACGACGACGACCTCGCCGCCGGCCTGGTGACCCGCTTCGACCCGCCCGCCGGTGCCGAGCTCAAGCGGGACCAGGTGGTCACCGTCTTCGTCAGCCAGGGCCGGGCGCCGGTGGCCGTCCCCGACGTCACCGGGCAGACGCCGGAGCAGGCGACGAGCAACCTCCAGGCCCTCGGCTTCACCGTGGAACAGATCGAGGACGGGCGCAGCGACCAGGTCGACGTCGGCGAGGTGATGGCGGTCGACCCGGGTCCGGCGGCCGGTCCGGTGCCCTTCGCCAGCACCGTGCGGATCCAGGTCTCGGCGGGCGTCCCGCTGGTCACGGTGCCCGACGTCGTCGGCAGGAGCGGCGACGAGGCCACCGCCATCCTGCAGGCCGCCGGGCTGCAGGTGGAGGCCACGCGCTTCTTCGGCAACAACGTCCTGCGGCAGAGCCCCGCGGCCGGTGAGACGGTCGAGCGCGGCACCCCCGTCACCATCCTCCTGAGCTTCGGATAGGCGCCTCGTCCCCTTGTCGAACACCTCTCCCGCGATGCCGCCCGTCGGCGCGCACATCCAGATCAAGGGCGGCCTGGCCAAGGGCGGGCTCCCCTACACCGACGCCGTCGCCGCCCGTGCCGTGCAGGTTTTCGTGGGCAACCCGAGGGGCTGGAAGCTGACCGACGGCGACCCGGAGCAGGACGCGCTGTTCACCGCCGGGTGCGCCGAGCGGGGCGTGCCCTCGTTCATCCACACGCCGTTCCTGGTCAACGTCGGCTCCCCCACCGAGGCGACCGTCGAGCAGTCGGTCACCACGATCGCGCACAACCTGCGCCGCGGGGCCGAGCTGGGCTGCCGGGGTGTCGTCGTGCACGCCGGGTCGGCCGTCGGCGAGGACCGCTACGAGACCGCGCTGCGGCAGCTGCACGAGCGGCTGCTGCCGGTGCTGGAGGCCGCACCCGCCGACGGACCGCGGCTGCTGATCGAGCCCACCGCGGGCGGTGGCAAGGCGCTGGCGGCCACCGTCGAGGACCTGGGCCCGTACTTCGCGGCGCTGGAGAACCACCCCCTGCTCGGCGTCTGCTTCGACACGTGCCACGTCTGGGCCGCCGGGCACGACCTGTCGGTGCCCGGCGGCATGAGCGCCACCCTGGACGCCGTGGAGGCCACCGTCGGGCCGGGCCGGCTGGGGCTGGTGCACGTCAACGACTCGCTCGACGAGTGCGGCTCCAAGCGGGACCGGCACACGACGATCGGCGAGGGCACCATCGGCTCCGGCGCCTACGGCACCGGTCCGTTCGCCGAGCTGATGCGGCACCGGACGACCGCCGGCGTCCCGATGGTCGTGGAGACACCCAGCCTGCGCGACGGCGACCCGTGCGGTGGCCACGCCGCGGACATCAAGCTGCTCAACTCGCTGATCGGGGACCCCGCCGCCGAGGCTCCCGCCGCCTGAGCTCGGCGAATGCTACGAAGTCGTGGCCATCAGCGTCTGATCACCACGAGTTCGTCCCACTCGATGGCAGCCGCAGGGATGACCGCCTCGGGCACACTGCTGCCGCCGGTGAACGGGGCTCAGCGGTCGAGGAGCTCCGCGAGGACGTCGGCGGCGCGCTCGATGCCGGCCCGGTCGACGTCCAGGTGCGTCACCAGCCGGATGCGACGGGCGCTCACCTGGCTGACCAGCACGCCCTGCGCCTTGGCCGCCTCGGCGACCAGCGGCGCCTCGAGGTCGTCCAGCACGACCATGTTCGTCTGAACCGTCGCCGGGTCGACGCCGAGCCGCTCGGCCAGCAGCTGCGCGTGCTCGTGGTCCTCCCCCAGCCGTGGCAGGTGGTGGTCCAGCGCGTACAGGCAGGCAGCGGCCAGCACACCGACCTGGCGCATCCCGCCGCCGAGGCGCTTGCGCCACAGCCGCGCGGTGGCGATGCGCTCAGCCGACGCCACGAGCACCGAGCCGACCGGCGTCCCCAGTCCCTTCGAGAAGCAGACCGAGGCGGTGTCGGCCAGCCGGCCGTAGGTGGCCAGGTCGACGCCGGAGGCGACGTGCGCGTTCCAGACGCGGGCCCCGTCGAGGTGGACCGCCACCCCCGCACCGCGGGACCAGTCCCACAGCGCGCGCAGCTGGTCGAGCGGCTGCACCAGTCCACCGCCGCGGTTGTGCGTGTTCTCCACCGCGACCGCCGCCGTGGCGGTGAGGTGCCAGTTGTCCTGGGGCCGCACCTGCTCGATCAGCTGGGCGGCGTCGAGCCGGCCCCCGGACGAGACCACCGTGCGGGTGGAGATGCCGAAGATCGCCGCGGCGGCACCCATCTCGTAGGTGACGACGTGCGCGTCGGCGTCGCAGAGGATCTCCTGGCCGGGCTCGCAGACCAGCCGCATGCCGATCTGGTTGCCCATGGTCCCCGAGGGCACGAACAGCGCGGCCTCGTGGCCGAACAGCGCCGCCACCCGCTCCTCGAGAGCGGTGACCGTGGGGTCCTCGGCGTAGACGTCGTCGCCCACCTCGGCCTCGGCCATGGCCCGGCGCATGCCGGGCGTCGGCCTGGTGACGGTGTCCGAGCGCAGGTCGACGAGCCGATCAGCCACGCAGCATCTCCGCCACGAGGAAGGCCAGCTCGAGCGACTGCCCCGTGTTCAGCCGCGGGTCGCAGGCGGTCTCGTACCGGCTGTTGAGGTCCTCGTCGCTGATCTCCATGGCGCCACCGAGGCACTCGGTGACGTCCTCACCGGTGAGCTCGACGTGGATGCCCCCGGGCCACGTACCCAGGGCCCGGTGCACGTCGAAGAAGCCGAGCACCTCGTCGACGACCCGGTCGAAGTGGCGGGTCTTGTAGCCGGTGGAGGACTCGTGGGTGTTGCCGTGCATCGGGTCGCACTGCCACACCACGTGGTGCCCGCTCGCGGTCACCTTCTCCACGATGCCGGGCAGGACGTCGCGGATCTTACCGTTGCCCATCCGGCTGATCAGGGTCAGCTTGCCCGGCACGCCGTCGGGGTCCAGCCGCTCCACCAGCTCGGCGGCCTGCTCCGGCGTCGTCGTGGGGCCGATCTTGACGCCGACCGGGTTGGCCAGCTTGGAGACGAACTCGATGTGCGCGCCGTCCATCTGGCGGGTGCGCTCTCCCACCCAGACGAAGTGGGCGCTCAAGGCGTAGGGCCGGCCCTCGTGCATGCGCAGCAGCGCCCGCTCGTAGTCGAGGATCAGCGCCTCGTGCGAGTTGTACAGCTCCACCCCGCGCAGCGCGTCGGAGTCGATACCGCATGCCTTCATGAACGCCAGCGCGCGGTCGATCTCCCGGGCGATGACCTCGTAGCGCACGCCGGCGGGCGAGCTGGCCACGAAGTCCTTGTTCCAGTCGTGCACGGCGTGCAGGTCGGCCAGACCGCCGCGCGCGTAGGCCCGGATCATGTTCATGGCGGCCGCGGAGTTCGCGTACGCGCGCACCAGCCGGTACGGGTCGGGGATCCGCTTCTCCAGCACCGGCTCCAGGTCGTTGACCATGTCGCCGCGGTAGGACGGCAGCCCGAGGGCGTCGGTGTCCGAGGAGCGGGGCTTGGCGTACTGGCCGGCCACCCGGCCGACCTTCACCACCGGCACGCTGGCGCCGTAGGTGAGGACGACGGCCATCTGCAGCAGCGTGCGCGTGGTGGCCTGCAGGTGCGGCTCGGTGTTGAGGTCGAAGGTCTCCGCGCAGTCCCCGCCCTGGAGCAGGAAGGCCTTGCCCAGGGCGACGTCGGCCAGCTGGGACCGCAGCGTGTCCACCTCGGCGGGAGCGACGATGGGCGGCACCGTGGAGAGCGTCTCCAGCACCGCGTCGAGCGCGGCCCGGTCGGGCCAGCGCGGCTGCTGGGCGGCGGGCAGTTCCCGCCACCTGTCCAGGCCGGGCACCGTCTGCGCGGATTCGGGGAAGCTCACACCCCAGAGGGTACGGCGGTCGCCGCTCCCGCCCGAGGCCGTGTCGTGCGGACGACACGCTCAACCGAAGAACACCTCCGCCTCGGCGTACCGCTCGGGCGGCACGAGCTTCAGCTGCGCGGTGGCCGCCGACAGCGGGACGCGGACGATGTCGGTGCCGCGCAGGGCGACCATCACCCCGGTCTCACCGGCGTGCACCGCGTCCACGGCCGCCAGGCCGAACCGGGTGGCCAGCACCCGGTCGAACGGCGACGGCGTGCCGCCGCGCTGCACGTGCCCGAGGACGACGGCGCGCGACTCCCGGCCGGTGCGTTCCTCGATCAGCGCCGCCAGGGCAGGGCCGATGCCACCCAGCCGGACGTGGCCGAACGCGTCCTTCTCCCCCGTGCTGAACACCAGGTCGCCGTCGCGCGAGGTGGCCCCCTCCGACACCACGACGATCGGCGAGAAGCCGGACTCGAAGCGGTGCAGGCAGTGCGCGACGACGCCGTCGACGTCGAACGGGTGCTCCGGGATGAGGACGACGCTCGCCCCGCCGGCCATCCCCGCGTGCAGCGCGATCCAGCCCGCGTGCCGGCCCATGACCTCGACGACGAGCGTGCGGTGGTGGCTGTCCCCGGTGGTGTGCAACCGGTCGATGGCCTCCATGGCCACGCCGACGGCGGTGTCGAAGCCGAACGTGTAGTCGGTGGCGTCCAGGTCGTTGTCGATGGTCTTGGGCACGCCGACCAGCCGCACCCCGGTCCCGGCCAGCCGGGTCGCCACGCCCAGGGTGTCCTCCCCGCCGATCGGCACGAGGGCGTCGATCCCGAGCCGCCCGAGGGTCTCCCGCACCCGCTCCGGCCCGCCCTCGACGGAGTAGGGGTTGGTGCGGGAGGTACCGAGCACCGTGCCGCCACGGGGCAGCAGGCCGCGCACCGCGGCGAGGTCCACCGGGACGGCGTCGCCGTCGAGCACCCCGCGCCAGCCGTCGCGGAAGCCGACGATCTCGTCCCCGTGCTCGGTCACCCCTTTGCGCACCACGGCGCGGATGACGGCGTTGAGGCCGGGGCAGTCGCCTCCGCCGGTGAGGATGCCGATGCGCATGGACGCCTCCGGGGGCTCCGCCGCCTGGGCGCGCCATGATGCCGCACGTCCGTTCCCGGCAGGGCTGTTCCGGTACCGACCTGCACGACGATGTACCGAATCGCTCCCGGCCTGCCGAGAGAGTCGTCGACGGGTGGCACCGGGCCACCGTCCACGACCTGGAAGGCCGAACATGCGCTGGACGACCCCGCCTCCCTGGGCCCGCCCCTCCTCGTGGGGCATCCGCGCGAAGGTCACAGCCCTCGCGGTGAGCAGCGTGGTGGTCACCGGCGTCGCGATGGGTGGCGTGAGCGCCTGGCAGAGCGGCGACTTCGCCGACGCCGCCGCCCGGGACATGGACGCCCTGGTGGCCGGCGACATCAGCCGCGCCGCTCGGGGCGCCTACGACCTCGTCGCCACCCAGGGCGCATCGACGGCGATGAAGGTCGACTACGACCTGAACGCGGCTCGGTACGTCCTGCAGCAGTCCGGGGGCTTCGCCATCGCCGACTCCCGCGAGGACCCGGTCACCTGGGACGCCAAGAACCAGATGAACGGCGAGGTCACCCCGGTGACGCTGCCCCGCGTGCTGGTCGGCGGCCAGTGGCTGGGCCAGAACACCGACGTCGCCGTCCCCACCCCGGTCGTCGACGACATCATGTCGATGGTCGGCGCCACCGTGACGATCTTCCAGAAGACGCCCGAGGGCAACTACCTGCGCGTGGCGACGAACGTGAAGGCCGCCTCGGGATCCCGTGCCATCGGCACCTACATCCCGGCCACCAACCCCGACGGGAAGCCCAACCCGGTCGCCGCGGCGCTGAGCAGCGGCCAGACCTTCCGGGGCAACGCGTTCGTCGTCGACTCGTGGCTGGTGTCGGCCTACGAGCCGATCCTGGGCCCCGCCGGTGACGTGATCGGCGTCCTCTACGTGGGTGTGAAGCAGGAGAACCTGCCCGCTCTCCGCCAGGGCCTCGAGGCCACCACCATCGGCGAGAACGGCCACATCGAGGTCTACGGCGGCACCGGCGACCGCGCCGGCACCGTCCTGGTCAGCCCCGGAGGGGTGCGGGACGGCGAGCAGCTGATCGCGGCCACCGGCGCCGAGGGCGCCCCCTACGTGCGGCAGATCGTCGACGCCGCGCTGCAACTGCAGGACGGCGAGCAGGCCACCGTGCGCTACGTCGACCCGGAGGAGGGCCCGACCACGGCCCGCGTCTCGTACTACGCGCCCTGGGACTGGGTGATCACCGCCGTCACCCGCGACGCGGACTTCGCCGGCGCCAAGGACGCACTGGCCGAGGGTCGCACCTCGATGGTCTGGGCGATGGTGCTCGCCGCGGTGGTCATCGCCGTCGTGGGCGGGCTGATCTCGTTGTGGGTCGGACACCGGCTCACCCGGCCGCTGATGCGCCTGCGCGACCGCATGGCCGAGATCGCCGACGGCGAGGGCGACCTCACCCAGCGGATGGACGACTCGAGCAGCGACGAGGTCGGACAGCTGTCCGGGGCGTTCAACCGCTTCGTCGACAAGGTGGCGGGCACGGTGCGCGACATCCACCGGTGCGCCCAGCAGGTGGCCGTCTCCGCGGGCGGCGTCTCGACGGTGGCCGACGG
Source organism: Blastococcus capsensis (assembly GCF_030165005.1). Taxonomy (GTDB): domain Bacteria; phylum Actinomycetota; class Actinomycetes; order Mycobacteriales; family Geodermatophilaceae; genus Blastococcus; species Blastococcus capsensis. Next base: position 130,615 of record NZ_JASNNW010000004.1, on the reverse strand, counting down.
GCTCGCCCAGCGGGCCGCCCGCAGCCGGGACCAGGCGCAGGACGCCCACGGTGTCGCCGCGGAGATCAGCACCAGCGTGTCGTCGGCCGCGGCCGGCGCCGAGGAGATGGGTGTCTCCATCACCGAGATCGCCCGCAGCGCCGCCGAGGCGGCCGAGGTCGGCCGTCAGGCCGCCTCGCTGGCGGAGCGGACCGAGTCGACCATCGCCGCGCTGGGCGCCAGCTCGGCCGAGATCGGTGACGTCGTCAAGGTGATCTCCGGAGTGGCCGAGCAGACCAACCTGCTGGCCCTCAACGCCACCATCGAGGCGGCCCGGGCCGGCGACGCGGGCAAGGGCTTCGCCGTCGTCGCCAACGAGGTGAAGGAGCTGGCGCAGGAGGCCGCGAAGGCGAGCGAGGAGATCGCCCAGCGGGTCCAGGGCATCCAGTCCGAGACCACGGCCGCGGTGCGCTCCATCTCCCAGATCGCGGAGGTGGTCCGCTCGATCAACGACCACCAGACCACGATCGCCAGCGCGGTGGAGGAGCAGACGGCCACGACCCGCGAGCTCACCCGCAGCGTCGCCACGGCGGCACAGGGCGCCGGCACGGTGACCACCACCCTCACCACGGTCAGCCAGGACGCCGACGACAGCGCCACCGACGTCGAGCGCGCCCGCTCGGCGGCCCAGGAGCTGGACGGGCTGTCCCGCGAGCTGAACCGGCTGCTGGGGGTCTTCACCGTCTGAGCGCCCCCGCCGCATCGCACGAGAGCCCCTCTCCCGTTCCGGGAGGGGGGCTCTCGTGCACACCGGTCAGCTGCCGGCGGCCTCGATCGCCTGCCAGCGCGCCAGGTTGTAGCGGGCGTCGACCAGGGCGTCGTGCGTGCCGGCCGGCTTGGGCGGCAGCGGCGGCTGTCCCCGGTCGTCCCAGCGCTGGCGCAGCTCGCGGGTGAACCGCGGGATCGGCCGGGGCAGCGCGGGCATCGCCCCCCACAGCTGGCACAACGCCACGTGGTCGTAGGCGGCGAACCAGGCCCAGAGCTCGATCTCCTCTCCCGGGCCGGTGAGGAAGGCCAGCAGGTCCTCGCGGATCCGCTCGCGACTGCGCCACGCCTTGTCCGCCGGCGGGGGCAGCTGGTCAAGGACGTTGCGGCGCACCCACGGGATCGCCCTGTCCGGGTCGAACTGGGTGCTGACGGCGTAGAACTCCCGCCCCGTCTCGTCGACGATCCCGATCGACACCAGGTCGATGGTCGTGCCGTCCTCGATGAACTCGGTGTCGTAGAAGAAGCGCCGCACCGGCCAACCGTAGGCCGAGGGCCCGGCTCCCCACGGTCGGCGTACGACGGCGGGTGTTTTCCCCGTGGCCCCAGCTGATCCGCCGGGCGTGTGCGTCGACCCCGACGATCAGGCGGCGGTGCCCTTCGACCGGTCCCCCACGGAGTTCGCGCCGAACTCCCGGCCGTCCAGGGCCTGGATGTCGCGCTCGAGCTGCGGCACCCGCTTGGCCGCGACCACCATCGCGACCTTCTCGGCCACGACTCCGGTGACCAGCTGACGCAGCGCCGCCACGGTGCCGACCGACCGGGGCACGAACACCCGGCGTCCCCGGGTCTCCAGGTTCTCGACCAGGGCCTCCGCGCAGTCCTCGACCGAGGTGAAGGCGCCCAGCGGCCCGGGGAGCTGCCTGCGCGCGGCCATGAAGGTGGGCAGCGCCTCCTCCGTGTCCCGGACCATGTCGGTGTCGATCCACGTCGGGTGGGCGCTGGCCACGGTGACCCCGCGGTGGGCGACCTCCAGGCGGAGCGCGTCCCCGAACCGCTCGACGCCGGCCTTGGACGCGCAGTACGCGCTCATCCCGGGCAGGACGGTGAAAGCCGCGGCGGAGCTGATCAGCAGCACGTGCCCCTTCCGCTTCGCGATCTCGGGCAGGGCCGCGTGCGTGGTGAGCATCGCCCCGATCAGGTTCGCCTCGACGGTCCGCGCCAGCGCGTGCGCCGAGCTGGTCATGACCGTGGTCAGCGGGGCGATGCCGGCATTGGCGACGACGACGTCCAGCCCGCCGAAGGTGTCGACGGTGCGCTGGACGGCTGCCGCCAGCGCACCCGCGTCGGTGACGTCGGCCTCCACCCACAGGTGGTGCTCGGGGCCGAGCTCGTCGGCGACCCGCGCCAGCTCCTCGGGCTCGAGCCCGACCAGGGCGATGCGAGCGCCACGCGCGGCGGCCCGGCGGGCCAGCTCTGCACCGATCCCCCGCGCGGCGCCGGTGACGAGCACCGACTTCCCGGCCAGGGACGAGCGGGCGCGCTTGCCGTGACCGGCCATGGGTGCTCCTCCAGAGATCGTCGCGCTCGGATTGAGCACTGCTCAACAGTCGTTGTAGCGTGTTGAGCGTTGCTCAGCAAGCCGGAGGCAAGGAGTTGGTCAGCGGTGACCAGCACGCTCGAGACCCACCCCACCGACTCCGGGAGACCCGCCGGAGCCGTCCGCGAGGTGAGCGTCGCGATCATCGGATCGGGGTTCGCCGGCCTCGGCATGGCGATCGCCCTCGAACGGCGCGGACAGACCGACTTCGTCGTCCTCGAGCGGGCCGACGACGTGGGCGGCACCTGGCGGGACAACACCTATCCGGGCGCCGCCTGCGACGTGCAGTCCAACCTCTACTCGTTCTCCTTCGCGCAGAACCCCGACTGGGGACGCTCCTACTCCGAGCAGCCGGAGATCCAGGCGTACCTCCAGGCGACCGCGGACCGCTTCGACGTCCGCCGGCACTGCGTCTTCGGCGCCGACGTCACCGCCGCCCGGTGGGACGACGCCGCGCAGCGGTGGCTGGTCTCCACCACGGCGGGCGAGTTCCGGGCCCGCGTGCTCATCTCCGCGGCCGGGGCTCTCGCGGACCCGGCCTGTCCCGACATCCCGGGGCTGGACACCTTCGCCGGCACCGTCATGCACTCCGCGCGGTGGAACTCCTCCCACGACCTCACCGGCGAGCGGGTCGCCGTCATCGGCACCGGCGCCTCGGCCGTCCAGCTGGTGCCGGCCATCCAGCCGATCGTGGCCAGCATCGCCGTCTACCAGCGCACGCCGGCGTGGGTCGTGCCCCGCACCGACCACCCGGTGCAGCCGTGGACGCGGCGGCTGTACCGCCTCGTCCCGGGCCTGCAGAACGCGATCCGCGGGTTCCTCTACCTGTTCCGCGAGTTCCTCGTCATCGGCATGGCCAAGAACCGGCGCTTCCTCGAGCCGGTGGAGAGGCTGGCGAAGGCCCACCTGCACCGGCAGGTGCGCGACCCGAAGCTCCGCCGGGCCCTGACGCCGGACTACACGATCGGCTGCAAGCGCATCCTGATCAGCAACGACTACTTCCCGGCGGTCGCGGCACCCAACGCCGAGCTGGTCACCGCGGGCCTCGCCGAGATCCGGCCGCACTCGGTCGTCACCACGGACGGCGTCGAGCGGCCCACGGAGACGATCGTGCTGGCGACCGGGTTCCACGTCACCGACCTGCCGATCGCGGGAAAGATCCGCGGCCGCGACGGGCGGACCCTGGCCGACGTGTGGTCGCACGGCATGGGCAGCAACCGCAGCACCGCCGTCGCCGGCTTCCCGAACCTGTTCCTGCTGGTCGGCCCGAACGTGGGCGTCGGCCACACCTCGATGGTGTACATGATCGAGTCGCAGGTCGCCTACGTCGACGACGCGCTGAAGACCATGGACGCCGAGGGGCTGGCGGTCCTGGAGACCACCCTGGAGGCCCAGGAGGCCTGGCGGTCGTTGATCGCCAGGAAGTCGCGGGGCACCGTGTGGCTCGCCGGCGGCTGCGCCAGCTGGTACCTCGACCGGCACGGCCACAACACGACCCTGTGGCCGGACTTCACGTTCCGGTTCCGCAAGCTCACCCGCACCCTCGACCGGGAGAACTACGTGGGCATCCCCGCCGGCACGCAACACCCGGAGGTGGCGGCATGAGCGCCGGCGCCCTGCTCCGCCGGGTGGCGGCCGTCCGCACGCCCGACGGCGCCGTCCTGCACGCCGTCGTCGACGGCTCCGACGACGCGCCCGTCACCCTGGTGCTCGCCCACGGCTGGACCCTGGCCCAGGCCGCGTGGGACGACGTCGCCGAGCTCGTCACCCCACGGGTCGCCGCAGGCGAGCTGCGGCTGATCCGCTACGACCAGCGGGGCCACGGCCGCTCGACCTGGCGATCTCCCACCTCCCCGGGCCACGCCTCCGAGGTCGCCGAGCTCGCCATCGACCAGCTGGGTGCCGACCTCGGGGAACTGATCGACCAGCTGGCCCCGACCGGTCCCGTCGTGCTGGCCGGGCACTCGATGGGCGGCATGACGATCATGTGCCTCGCCGCCGCGCGCGCTGAGCTGTTCGGCGAACGGGTGCGCGGTGTCGCGCTCGTGTCGACGTCGGCCGGCGACCTCGCCCCCGCGGGGAAGACGGCGGCCGAGCGGCTGCAGCTGAAGCTCACCCCCGGGGTGGTCACCGTCGCGATCAGCGCCGCACGGACGCTCGAGCGCATGCGCCGGCTGCTGCCGCCGACGAACCCGCGTCACCAGAAGCTCGTGCGCGAGCTGCTCTACGGGGCCGACGCCACCGACGAGATGGTGATCGCGGGCGCGGAGATCATGCACGCCTCGACGGTGCGGGCGTTCGCTGCCTTCTACCCGGCCCTGGGCCGGCACGACAAGCGCCGGCACCTGACGGCGCTCCGGAACGTGCCGGTGGAGATCCTGGTCGGGGACAGCGACCAGCTCACTCCGCAGCGGCACAGCCGCCAGCTGGCCGAGGCGCTGCCGGATGCGGCCCTGCACGTGGCCGAGCGCACCGGCCACATGCTCCCCCAGGAGCGGGCGCAGCTCGTCGCCGAGGCCATCGAGCGGCTCCTGGTCGCGGCCACGGCCGGCCGGGCCGCCGCGTGAGGCCCCGCGCCCGCCCATGACGGCCTCGTCCCGCCCCGACCATCGACGCCTGCGCCGCTCTGCCGGCGACCGGCGCGCGCAGCTGGTGCAGATCGGGCTCGAGCTGCTGCCCACCACACCGGTGCAGGAGCTGACCATCGACGAGGTGGCCCGCCGGGCCGGCATCAGCCGCAGCCTGCTGTTCCACTACTTCGCGACCAAGCGCGAGTACTACACCGCGGTCACCCGCGCCGCCGCCGATCTGCTGATGACCCACATCCTCCCCGAGCCCGAGACGCCGTCGGGGGAGCAGGTCACCGGGATGCTCGACCGCTACGTCGGCTGGGTGGAGACGTTCCGGGAGAGCCACCTGGCCTTCGTGCGCGGCGCCGGCGGCGGCGACCCGTGGGTGTCGGACGTCTACGAGGAGACCCGCGGCCGGCTGGTGGACGTCGCACTGACCGCGCTGGAACTCCCCGACGACGCGCTGCGGCGGCAGCTGGTGCTGGCCTGGTTCGCCTTCACCGAGGACCTGGTGGCCCAGTGGGTCCTCGAACCGGCGATGAGCCGCCCGGAGCTGCTGGAGCTGCTGCGGGACGTCCTCGACCGGCTCGTCACGCGCTGAAGGGACTTCCTGCGCAGGAAGTCCCTGCGGGCGTCAGCCGGCGAGCGTGGTGGGCGCGCGGTCGGCGGCCTCCCCGGCCGGCGGCTGGAGGCCGGCGATGACCTCGTTCGCGCTGGCACCGGTGGCGTCCATCGACTTCTTCACGGTCGCGCCGTAGACGTCGACGTACTCCTGGCCCGACAGCGTCATGATCTCGTACATGATCTCGTCGGTGACCGATCGCTCGACGAACCGGTCGCCGGCCAGGCCCTCGTAGCGGCTGAAGTCCAGCGGCTTGCCGACCCGGATCCGCACCCGGGTGATCTTCTTGCCGAACGGCAGCGCCCGGGAGCTGTAGACCATCGCCACCGGGACGACCGGCACGCCGGTCTCCAGCGCCATGCGGGCGACGCCCATCTTGCCGCGGTACAGCCGGCCGTCGGGCGAACGGGTGCCCTCGGGGTAGATGCCGAGGAGCTTGCCGTCCCGGAGGATGCGCAGGCCGGTCTGGATGGCGTCCTCGGCGGCCGAGGCGCTGGACCGGTCGATCGGGACCTGGCCGGCACCGGTGAAGAACGCCCGCTGCAGGAAGCCCTTCACGCCCGTGCCGGTGAAGTACTCCGCTTTCGCCAGGAACGTGACGCGCCGCTTGAGCTGCAGCGGCACGAAGATCCAGTCGGCCGCGGACAGGTGGTTGCTCGCCAGGATCGCGGCGCCCGTCGCGGGCACGTTCTCGACTCCCTCCGCCTTCGGGCGGAACACGACCCGCGCCGGGGGGCCGATCGCGACGAACTTGAGGAACCAGTAGAACAACACGCCTCCCTCGGGGACTGCCAGACTAGGGATCCTGGGGCCCGAATCACAATCGGGTCACCACCGTGAGCTAGCTGACACCGGCGTGGCCCGCCGGACCCGAGGAGGACCACGTGCCCGGACCGCCCCCTGCCGCCGGAGTCATGGCCGGTGGCGAGCCGTTCTCCTTCCCGGCGGGGCCCGGGCCCGAGGGCCGCACCGGGGTTCTGCTGGTGCACGGGTTCACCGGGACGCCGATGAGCATGCGGCCCTGGGGCGAGGCCCTGGCCGCCGAGGGCTTCGCGGTGCGGTGCCCGTTGCTGCCCGGCCACGGCACCCGCTGGCAGGACTGCAACACCAGCACCCACGACCAGTGGACGGCGACCGTCGAAGGCGCCTTCGACGAGCTCGCCGCCGTCTGCGACCGCGTGTTCGTGGCAGGCCTGTCGATGGGTGGCACGCTCGCCACCCGGCTGGCGGAGGTACGGCCCGACGACGTCGCCGGCCTGCTGCTGGTGAACCCGGCACTGCTGACCCAGCGGCTGGACGCCAAGCTGCTGCCCCTGCTGGCCCGACTCACCCCCAGCTGGACGCCGGTCGCCAGCGACATCAAGAAGCCCGGCGTCACCGAGCTCGCCTACCACAGACTGCCCACCCGGGCGATGATGCAGCTCCGCGGCCTCTGGGCCGCGACGCGGGCGGACCTGGGCCGGGTCACCGCACCCGTGATCGTCTTCCACAGCGCGGAGGACCACGTGGTGGAGCAGGTCAACAGCACCATCCTGCTCGCCGGCGTGGGTAGCGCGGACACCACCGGGGTCCTGCTCGAGAACAGCTACCACGTGGCCACCCTCGACAACGACGCCCCGCTGGTCTTCGCCCGGTCCGCGGAGTGGATCCGGGAGCGCGTCCCGGCCGGTGAGCCCGACGCGTCGTCGGCGGACCGCCGATGACCGGCGGCAGCGGCCGCGGCCGCCGTGACAACGGGCTCCGGGCGACGCTGTGGAGCCCGGTGCGGGACGTGGACCCGCGCGTGGGTGAGCACCTGCTCGACGTCCTCGAGGCCGCCGGGATCGCCGCCTACCTGGAGCCGTCCGCCGACGTCGCGCCCTACACGCGGTCGGTGTTCCTGCCCAGCCCGCCGTCGGACCGGCTGTTCGTCGACCGGGCCCGCCGGGCCGAAGCGCGCGGGCTGGTCGACCAGTACGCCGACGAGCACCCCGTCGAGCCACGCGTCGTGCGCCAGGCCGGCCGTCCCGCGGTCGACGAGGACGCCGAGTGGCGGCGGATCGTCGCGGCATTCGAGGCCGAGCACGGTCCCGGGCCCGGCGCGGGCACACCGGTCGACACCCCTCCGCCCGCGCCGCACGAGATCCCGATCCTCGACCGGCCCGACGAGCACTACGAGCCCCCGCCGCCCCCGCCGCTCCCGGTCCCCGCGCCCGCCGCTCTCTACGCCGTGCTGCTCGTCGTCGCGGGCATCCTGCTGGTCGGGGCCCCGAGCGTGCTGGGGCTGTCGGCCGACACGGGCCTCGTGCTCGGCGTGGTCGTCATCGCCGGTGGCGTCGCCCTGCTCGTGTCGCGCATGGGCGACCGGTCGGCCGATGACGGGGACGACGGCGCCGTCGTCTAGGGACTCGTGAACGGGGGCCGGCACCGTCTCCAGCGCGCGACGGGCGGGATGGACGGCCTCCTTCCACTAGCGTGCGGCTGGTGAGCCCGCACACCGCCACGGTCGCGCTGACCGGCCACCTCATGGACACCGGGATCCTGGCCCGGGTGCTCGACGACGTGCTGGAGTACGGCGGCGACTACCGGATCACCAGCCTGGACCTCGGGCGGGAGCACGAGGACGCGTCGACGGCGCGGATCGAGATCCGCGCCGACGCAGCGGAGCGACTGGACCGCATCCTGATGCGCGTCCAGGTGCACGGTGCGAATCCCGTCGATCCGGGCAACGCCACCACCCGGCCGGCCCCGGCGGACGGCGTCTTCCCCGACGACTTCTACTCCACGACGAACCTGGACACCCTCGTCCGGTTCGACCGGGAGTGGCTGCGGGTGGGCAACCCCGAGATGGACTGCGGCCTGGTGGTCACCGAGGAGGCCGGCGAGGCGGGCGGGGGAGCCGTCGTGCGCACGGTCCCGGTCAGCGACGTCCGCGCCGGCGACGCCGTGGTGTGCGGTGCGGCCGGGGTCCGGGTCGAGCTGCCACCGGCGCCGCCGCGGGGCGACGAGGACGACTTCGGCTTCATGTCCTCGGCGGTGTCCAGCGAGAAACCCCAGGCTCTTCTGGTCCGGCAGATCGCCGAGCGGATGCGCGAGGTGAAGGCCGCCGGCAAGCGGGTGCTGTGGGTCGGCGGCCCGGCGGTGGTGCACACCGGCGCCTCCCCCGCCATGGTGCGCCTGGTCCGCGCCGGCTACGTCGACGTCCTGTTCGCCGGGAACGCCCTGGCCACCCACGACATCGAGTCGGCGTTGTTCGGCACCTCGCTGGGCGTGGACCTGGCGAAGGGATCGGGAGTGCCGCACGGCCACGAGCACCACATCCGGGCGATCAACACCATCCGGGCGGCGGGCTCCATCCGGGCGGCCGTCGACTCCGGCGTCCTCACCGGCGGCGTCATGCACGCCATGGTCGAGGCGGACAAGCCGTTCGTGCTGGTGGGCTCCGTGCGCGACGACGGCCCGCTGCCCGACGTGCACACCGACGTCATCGAGGGTCAGCGCGCGATGCGGGCCCAGCTGCACGACGTCGGGTTCGCGATCATGGTCGCCACCATGCTGCACTCCATCGCGACCGGGAACCTGCTGCCGGCGTCCATCCCGCTGGTGTGCGTGGACATCAACCCCGCCACGGTGACCAAGCTGGCCGACCGGGGCAGCGCCCAGGCGATGGGCATCGTCACCGACATCGGCCTGTTCCTGGAGCAGCTGGCCCGCGAGCTGGCTCAGGAGGAGTAGTGCCGCGTCCAGAGACGTTCGCCGTGAAGGACATGATGGTGCTCAAGGGCAACACGAGTCGAGGCTCTCCTCGCACGTGACCGGCATGCCTCGCGGCGCGCAGACTGCCAGTCGCGTTACCACCGGACGAACGTCGGGGTGTACTCGTCCGACTGCACGTTGGGCGTGGCTTCGACGGACCATCCGAGACCCCGGAGGACGTCTGCGGTCTCCTCCTGCGCATCGCGAATGGTGGCCCTGAGCTGGCGATGGCGCCAAAGCTTGCGTCCGCGCTCCACTACATCGAGCCAGCCGTCTTTGCTGTCCACGCCGCACTCCTGGACGAGGAACTGCAACAAGTCCTCTAGGCAGGGACGGAACCGCTCGCCTCCCACAGGAATGTGCAGGGACGATAGATCGTGCGGCTTCCTGACCCGGGCGGGGTCGACCGCATGCGCACGGGCGAGCAGATGCGAGAAGGCACCTCGCTCAGCGTGAACCTGCCAGTGCGAGGTGGGCGCCCTCCCCATATCAGCGCGGTAGTCGAGCCTGATCAGCGGCGTGCGATCAAGTGTGGACTTCACAGCCATGTCTGATCGCACTGTCTTCAAAAAGGTGCCGCTTCTGTCCAGGCTGAGGTACATCGACAGACTCAACGTGGCGAGCGGCTCGGCACCGACGAGAAGAGGGATCCCTTCTCGGCCCTGAGGCCCTACGACGTAACGCTCGAGGTCCGGCGCTCGGCGTGAGATGATCTCGCGCTCACCCGGAAGCACCCCGTCAAGGGTGTCCTGGATCGCCGTCGCGAACTTGGCCGACGCCGCCTCAAGTGAGTCCGCCGGCTCGCCGGCTCTACTCACCTAGCAGGAAAGCGATCTCGTCCAGCTCTTCCTTCACATCGAACTCGTGGCCGGTCAGCGTGCGGGTGTCCGCCAGGGCCTCGAACTCCTCGAGGGACAACCCCAGTTCACCCAGGAGCGCGCGGCGGCGGTCCTCAAGCTCAGCGCGCGTCACCGTGACGACTGGCGACATCTGGACCTCCCACACGTTCTCCACAGCGTTGCGCGACTTACGCACACCGGTTGTCTACAGCCTCCCACCGACAAAACTGCCTCGCAGAGTCATCGGTCCTCACGAGATCGAGTGATACAGCCTGGCAGGAAGCGATAGCCGTCCGGTCGCGCCCGGTCCGGCGGCGCTATCCGACGTCTTCCTAGCCAGCGGTGTCTCATAGTGGGTCGCTCAGGGACACCCAGCCACCGCCCGCTGCATCGGCAGGGCGAACATTGGTGGCCGCAGTACTGACTATGCCTCCCCCTCGGCGACTGCCTTCCGCACCAGGTCGGCCGAGCCGACGATCCCGGCCTGCGCACCCAGCGCCGCGGCGACCACTCGCGGCCCGGGGCGGAATCCGCGGCCGGGGAGCGCGCGCTCCAGCCGCTCACGGGCCGGGCGCAGCACCATCTCGCCCAGCACGCTCACCCCACCGCCGATCACGACGACCTCGGGGTCGAGCACGGCGGCGAGGTCGGCGATCCCCTGCCCGAGCCAGTAGCCCACCTCGGTGACCAGTTCCAGCGCCAGCGGGTCGCCGTCGTAGGCGGCGCGGGCCACGTGCTCTCCGGTGAGCCGGTCCGGTTCGCAGTCCACCCGCTCCAGCAGCAGCGCCGCCGCGGCCGGTGACGTGCGGGCCACCTCGCGCGCCGTCTGCCCCAGAGCGGTCCCGCTGGCGTACTGCTCCCAGCAGCCGCGGTTGCCGCAGGCGCACAGCCGGCCGTCGGGGACCACGCGCATGTGCCCCCACTCCCCCGCGACGCCGTGCGAGCCGCGGCGCAGGCGCCCGTCGAGGACGATGCCGCCCCCGATGCCCGTGCCCAACGTGACCATCAGGGCGAGATCGGCGCCCTGCGCGGCGCCGTAGCGGTACTCCGCCCAGGCCGCGGCGTCGGCGTCGTTCCCCACCCAGAGCGGGCGCTGCAGCCGCGCGCCGAGGTCCTTGCGCAGCGTGGAGTTCCGCCAGGCCAGGTGCGGGCTGAACAGCACGGTGTCGCCGGTGCGGTCGAACCAGCCGGCGGCGCCGACGCCGACCCCGACCAGCTCTCCCGGATACCCGTTCGCCAGCTCATCGACGACGGCGGCGATGGCATCCTCGGTCTCGCTCACCGATGCGCCCGGCGTGGCGCGGCGGGCGGTGGCCAGGATGGTGCCGTCCGGTGCGACCAGCCCGCCCGCGACCTTGGTGCCGCCGATGTCGATGCCGAGCGCCGGCAGCGCCGTCACATCCGGCTCGGTCACGCGATGTCGATCCGCTGGACGCCCGGCTGCTCCTCGGGCCCGTCGTCCTCCGCCGGCGCCGGATCGGCCGGGGGCGCCGCGTCGTGGCCCTCCGCGAAGGTCCGCAGCGCGGCCGCCGTCGTCGCGAGGACGTCGGCCAGCGCCGCGGTCACCTCCGGGCGCTCGCCCCGCAGCACCGCCGCCGTCTGGCAGACCGGGCACCAGCGGCAGTCGCCGCCGTGGTCCCCCTCGGCCGCCACCGGGCGGGGCTCCGCGCCGGCGCGCACGACGTCGAACAGGTGGCGGGCCTGGTCGAGCCAGTCGGCACCGGTGGTCATGTGTTCCTCCCCTCGGCCGCCAGGAGGTCGGCGGGCCACTGCTGCGGATCCGGGCGGAAGCTGATCTCCAGCCGCGCGTCGGCTGTCCCGGGCGAGACCATCCGGCCCCCCGTCACCTCGCACCGGCGCAGCAACGAGTCCAGGCGCAGCGAACGCCGATCCTCCCCCACGCCGATCACGAGGTCGTCGCCCCACCGGGTCAGGCCCACCTCCGTGCGGTCGGCGAAGGGCAGTGCCACGGTCAGCTGCCACCCACCCGGCTGCCGCTGCGGGGTGGCCGGCGGCGGCCCACCGCGCTCGGGGAGGTGCAGCCCGCCGAGGAGCGCCACCGCGTCGGTCACGTCCGACGGCGTGCCGGGCAGTTCGGGAACGACGTGCAGCGGAGCCACCTCCGCGAGCCGGCCCAGCGCCGCCTCCTGCTCGGCGGCCCGGCGCATCCACCACTCCCCCGTCCCGCCTGCGGGGAGCGCCCGGGTGACCAGTGCCGCCGGGCGGAGCCCGTGCAGCGCCAGCACGGACGCCGCCCTCCGGAGCGCGGGAACCGCGGCCTCGCGGGCATCGGCGGTCAGCCATACCGCCGTCGTGGCCGGGTCGGCCAGCCGGTCGGCGGCCAGCAGTCGCTCGGCCGCGGGGACGACGTCCAGCACGGCGTCGAGCGGGCCGCGCCGGGCGCCGCCGGCCGCCACGGCCGCCGTCCGGACCGCCGTCAGCGCCCGCACGGTGGGGGGCAGGGCTTGGCCGAGCCACCAGCGGAGGTCTCCGGGAAGTGCGGCCATCGCGAGTCCGTCGCGCAGCGGCCCGGCGTCGACCACCACCACGTCGGCATCGGCCGTGCCGAGCGCAGCGAGCAGGGCGAGGGCGTCGGCACCCGGCAGGGGCACCACCGAGGTGGCGGGCGGGAGGATCGGGTGCGGCAGCAGAACGCCCAGCGCGTCGGCGTGCGCCCCCCACAGGTCCTGGACGGCGCGGCCGCCCCCCACCCGCTGCGCACGGAGCCTGGGCACCGCGTCGAGCCCGCGCAGCGCAAGGTCCTGCCGTGAGAGCAGCACCGTGCGGCGTCCCTCGAGCGCGGACCTGGCCGCGGCCGCCGCCGCCACGGTCGACGTCCCGGCACCGCCGGGACCGGTGACCAGCAGCGTGCGCACGCGGGTCAGGCCTCGACGCGCTTCTTGAGCTCCTTGAGCGCGGTGTCCAGGATGACCTTCTCCGCCTTGCGCTTGATCATCCCCAGCATCGGGATGGAGAGGTCGATGGTGATCGAGTAGGTCACCTCGGTCCGCCCCCCGGTCCCGACCAGGGTGTAGGAGCCCTCCTGGCGCTTCTGCATCTGCCCGGTGACCAGGGTCCAGGAGACGCGGCGGTCGTCGTCCCAGGTGTACTCGAGGACGTAGTCGTCCTTGACGGCTCCGGCGTCGAGCACGAAGTGCACCCGGCGGGCGCGGCCGTCCGCACCGGTCTCGATGACCTCGACCTTCTTGGCGGCGGCGACCCACTGCGGGTACGCGGGGAAATCAGCGATCACCGCCATGACCTCGGCCGCAGGCGCCTCGACGACGATCGACTGGGTGGACTGGTCCGCCATGGGCAGCAGGCTATCCGCTCCGGGTCCGGTGGACCCTCCTCGGTACAGCGCTGAGCTACTGCCCGGTAGCACGAGCCGCTAGATTGACGCCCGACGTTCCCGTTCCGGGGCCGCGGGCGACGGTGCCGGCGGCCGGCGGGAAGGAGAGGACCGAGCGTGCGCGAGTTCAGCGTTCCAGCGACCTACCAGGTCGGAGCCGACGAGGCCCTGACCGACATGCTCACCACCAACGTCGCCCAGCACGGCAACGAGGTCGGCCTGCGCCGCCAGGTGGACGGCCGGTGGACCGACGTCACCTGGGGACAGTTCGGCGAGGAGGTCCGCGGGGTCGCCAAGGGGCTGATCGCGTCCGGCGTGGCCGCCGGTGACCGGGTCGCGCTGCAGGCCAGGACCCGGTACGAGTGGACGGTCCTCGACTTCGCCATCTGGACCGCCGGCGCGGTCGTCGTCCCCGTCTACGAGACCTCCAGTGCCGATCAGGTCGCCTGGATCCTGGCCGACTCCGGCGCCACCGCCGCCGTCGTGGAGCGCGACGAGCACGCCGAGGCGATCGCCTCGGTGCGCGACCATGCGCCGGAGCTGAAGACCGTGCACGTCATCGACGACGGCGCGATCGACCAGCTGACGGCGGCCGGCGCGGACGTCCCCGACAGCGAGCTGGACGCCCGCCGCGCCACGCTCGGCCCCGAGAGCGTGGCGACGCTGATCTACACCAGCGGCACCACCGGTCGGCCCAAGGGTTGCGAGCTGACCCACGCCAACTTCCTGTTCGAGATCGGCAACGGCATCACGCTGCTGGACCGGTTCATGGGTGTCCAGGGCTCCCTGCTGCTGTTCATCCCGCTGGCACACGTGCTGGCCCGCGTCCTGCAGGTCGGCGCCGTCAAGAACCGCACCGTCATCGGGCACACGCCGGACGTGAAGAACCTGGTCGAGGACCTCGGGGCGTTCAAGCCCTCCTTCGTCCTCGCCGTCCCCCGCGTCTTCGAGAAGGTCTACAACTCCGCCAAGGCCAAGGCGGAGGGCGACGGCAAGGGCAAGATCTTCGACAGAGCGGCCCAGGTGGCCATCGAGTGGTCCCGTGCCCAGGACACCGGCGGTCCCGGGTTGGCGCTGCGCGCTCAGCACGCCCTCTTCGACAAGCTCGTCTACGGCAAGCTCCGTGCGGCGCTCGGTGGCCGCTGCCAGGGCGCCATCTCCGGCGGCGCCCCCCTCGGCGAGCGGCTCGGCCACTTCTACCGGGGCATCGGCGTCACCGTCTTCGAGGGCTACGGCCTGACCGAGACCACCGCCGCCGCGTCGGTCAACCACGACGAGGCACTGCGCATCGGCACCGTCGGGCGCCCGCTGCCCGGCGTGGAGTTCCGGATCGCCGAGGACGGCGAGGTGCTCATCAAGGGCGGCATCGTCATGCGCGGCTACTGGCGCAACGAGGACGCGACGAAGGAGGCCATCGACTCCGAGGGCTTCTTCCACACCGGCGACATCGGTGAGCTGGACGCCGACGGCTTCCTGAAGATCACCGGCCGGAAGAAGGAGATCCTGGTGACGTCGGGCGGCAAGAACGTCGCCCCCGCGGTGCTCGAGGACCGGATCCGGGCCCACCGCCTGGTCAGCCAGTGCATCGTCGTCGGGGATCAGCGCCCGTTCATCGCGGCGCTGGTCACCCTCGACGAGGAGGCGCTCCCGCAGTGGCTGGAGTCCAAGGGCAAGGACGCCGGCCTCACGCCTGCGCAGCTGCGCGAGGACCCCGAGGTGCTCGCCGAGCTCGACGCCGCGGTGAAGGAGGCCAACAAGGCCGTGTCCCAGGCCGAGGCGATCAAGACCTTCACGGTGCTGGGCACCGATTTCACCGAGGACAACGGGATGCTGACGCCGAGCCTGAAGCTCAAGCGGAACGTCGTCATGAAGGAGTTCGGCTCCGAGGTCGAGGCGCTGTACGCGCGCTGAGCGCCGACTCCGTACCAGCAGGCATAGGAACCAATACCTACGTCGGGAGGCCTGCAGACGTAGGTATTGGTTCCTATGCCTGGTCGCGGCCGGGCTCGAGCAGACCCGCGAAGTTCGCCGCGATGGTGGCCCAGGACCAGCGCGCCTCCACCCAGGCGCGCCCGGCCATGCCCATCGCACGGGCGCGCTCCGGCTCGCTCAGCAACCCGCTCAGCGCGTCCGCCACCGCAGCCGGTGACCGCGGGTCGACGACGTGCCCGGTGACGCCGTCCTGGACCGCCTCGGGTGCCCCGCCCGAGGTGCCGGCGACGACCGGACGCCCGCAGGCCGCCGCCTCGAGGAACACCATCCCGAGGCCCTCGACGTCCAGCCCTCCGCGGCGGGTCCGGCAGGGCATGGCGAAGACGTCGCCGGCCGCGTAGTGCTGCGGCAGCTCCTCGTGGCTCACCGGCCCGGTGAGGACGACGGAGTCGCGCAGCCCACGGGCGGCCACCGCGCGGCGCAGGGACGCCTCCGCGGGACCGCCACCGACCAGGAGCAGCCGGGCGCCGGGGTGCCGGGCCAGCACCTGCGCCCAGCCGGCGACGAGCACGTCCTGCCCCTTCCGCGCCACCAGCCGGGAGACGCAGACGACGACCGGGGCCTTACCCAGCCCGTACCGGCCGCGCACGCCGTCGCCGTCGACGTCCGGGGTGAACCGGTCGACGTCGACGCCGGGCGAGAGCTGGGCGAGCCGGGTGTGCTCCCCCAGCGCCGGCGCCAGCCGGTCGCGGGTGTACTCGCTGATGTAGGTCAGCACGTCGAGCTCGGAGGCGATCCGCTGCATCAGCTGCCGGCTCCCCGGCAGGGCCACCCACCCGGTCTCGTGGCCGTGGGTGGCTCCGACGAGACACCGGACGCCGGCCGCCCGCAGCCGCGGGGCCAGCAGGCCGAGCGGCGCGGCCGCGCCGAAGAACGCGGTGTCGCAGCCGAACCGGTCCACCAGCTCGACAGCCGCCCGGGCGGTCGCGCGCGTGGGCAGCAGCATCCCGGTGGGCCGGCGCACCACGCGGTACGGCAGGCCTGCGTCGTGCTCGGCGGATCCCGGTGAGTCCGACGCCAGCACCACCAGGGAGTCCGGCGGACGGCGCTCGAGGAGCGCCGCGACGAACGTCTGGATGCCGCCCTGCCGCGGCGGGAAGTCGTTCGTGACCACGAGGGTGCGGGTCACGGCCCCTCCAGCCGCTGCCAGTCCTCGGCCATGGCGATCCGGTGCGCGGCGGTGGGATGGCTGGCGAAGTACCAGTGCCAGGCCGCCGGCGGATCGGGGTCACCCAGGTTGGTCGCCGCCAGCCGTCGCTGCATGCCGATGAACGCCTCCGCGTCGCCGGTCAGCTCCAGCGCGCGCAGGTCGGCCCGCGCCTCGATCTGCCGGGACACCAGGTTCTGCACGGGGGCGGCCAAGAGCCCGCCCACGCTCACCAGGAGCAGCAACAGGGGCACCACCCGCGGATCGCCGGGCGAGTCGGCGCCGGCCCCGCGCAGCAGCGGCGTCGAGGTGAGCAGCCAGCCGAGCAGTGCGACGGCCGCCGCTGCGCCGAGCGCGCCCATCAGGGTCCCGGTCAGGACGTCGTCGGTGGCCACGTGCCCCAGCTCGTGCGCCACGATCGCCTCGATCTCCTCGTCCGGCAGCTCGGCGAGGACCGTGTCGTAGACGACGATCCGTCGCGTGGAGCCGAAGCCGGAGACGTAGGCGTTCAGCGCCGTGGTCCGCCGGGAGGCGTCGGAGACCAGGACGTCCTGGACCGGCGTGCCGTTCTCCTCCGCCAGGAGGAGCAGGTCGCTGCGCAGCTCGCCGGCCGGGAGTGACTCGAACCGGTTGAACGCGGGCTCGATCACCACCGGGTAGAGGAACGAGCCGATCACCACCAGGGCCGCGGCCACGCCGCCCGCCCAAGCCCACCAGGTGCGCGGGGCCCGGCGGACCAGCCACAGGAACATCAGGACCACGAACGTCGTCAGCACCGCGCCGATGGCCACGGAGACCGCGACATCACGCACCCAGAGTCCCCAGCCGCGGGTGGAGAGGCCGTACCGATGCCGGACGGTCTCCGCGTAGACCGACACCGGCAACGTGACCAGCCGGCCGATGGCGACCAGTACGGGGACCCCCACCAGCACCTGGGTGGACCATCGGCCGCCCAGCGGAGCCGCCACGGCCCGCACCAGCCGCCCACCCAGCGGGGTGAGCCCGAGGACCGCCGAGACCACCAGCCCCAGCACGATCGACACGAGGGATGCCGGCCGGAGCGCGGCGGCGAAGGCCTCCGCGCGCTCGATCCGGTCCGCGCCCAGCCCGGCGGTGGGGTCCGGTTCGGTGTACCCGCCCGGCGGCTCCGGGAGGACGTTCCACGGCGTCCGCACGACGATCACCACGACGACGGCGAGACCGAGGACGGCCGCGGCCACCAGGGCGGCCCGGCGAGCGTTCACCCGGCCGATCCTAGATGCGCCGGCCGACGGCCCCGGATCGGTCGGCTGTCGTTCCCCGGGATGCCGGGGTGCCGCCGGCCCACGCCTCCACGAGCAGAGGCCCGAGGTCGTCGATGCTGGCCCCGCCGGGGGATGACGGATGACGTCCTCCCGATCCGTCGCGACGACGAGGGCCGGTGACCTCCGAAGAGGCCACCGGCCCTGGCGGGTCCCGCGGCTGTCAGCCGGCGATCACACCTGCCGGCTTCCACACCCCGGTCCGCTCCTCGCTCGCTGGCGCTCGCTGCGATGCGGCCCCCTGCAGGGGCCCGCCGCGAGCCTGCGAGCGGTGGGGGGCAGGGGGTGTTTTTCAGCCGGCGATCCGGCGGGCGCTGTTGAAACTGCCCATCGCATCCACGCTGGCCACCTTCACCGGCTGGCCGGAGGTGGAGGCGTGCACCATCTGACCGTTGCCGATGTACATCGCGACGTGGCTGACCGGGCTGTAGAAGAACAGCAGGTCACCCGGCTGCAGCTCGCTGCGCGAGACCGGGACGCCCATCTGCGACTGGGCGCGGCTCGAGTGCGGCAGCATCACGCCGGCCGCGGCGTACGCGTAGGACGTGAGCCCGGAGCAGTCGAAGGCGTTCGGCCCGCCGGCTCCCCAGACGTACGGGTCGCCGAGCTGCGCGAGCGCGGTGTCGACGGCCGCCTGCGCCGCGGAGCTGGGGGCGGTCACGCCACTGGGCGCCGGAAGGCTCTCGCCCCCGTGTGCGCGGGCCACCTCCTGCTGCTGCTGGACGGTGAGCGCGTCGTACTGCCGCTGGTAGTCGGCGACGTTGCGCTCGAGTTCCTGCTGCTTGGCAGCGATCTCGTCGACGACGCGCCGCGCCTCGGCGGTGGCGGCGGCCGCCGTCTCCCGCGACCCGGCGGCCTCCTCGGACGCCTGCTCCACCTCGGTGAGCACCTCGTCGGTGTGCTCCGCGATCGCTTCGAGGGTGCTCAGGGAGGACACCAGCTCGTCGGACGAGTCACTGGTCAGGAGGAGGTCGAGCTGTGACATGCCGCTGCCGGTGTAGGCGCTGCGGGCCAGCCGGCGGATCTGCCCGTCGAGGGCAGCGAGCTGAACCTCCGCGGCGACGACGGCCTCGCCGGCGGTCGTCGCCGCGGCCTGGTGCTCGGCGAGGAGGACGCGCGCATCGTTGAGCTGCTCGGAGACGACCTCGAGCTCGTGGCTTGCCTCGGCCACCCGGGCGGCCGCCTGGTCGGCGGTCCTCGCCTCGTCGGGGACGGCGGACGCTGTGGCCGGCAGCAAGGTCACGGTCACGGCAGCGACGGCGCTGATCAGGAGACCGGAGCGCAGCGGCCCGAAGCGGCGACCACGCGTGGAGGCCACCTGGCGATCGGTGTGGAGCTGTTCGCGGACGTGCATCTGTGGTGCGTGTGGGGTCGCCACGAGCGGCGGCTCTCCGTTCTTCCTCAGCTACCGCCGACCGAGTTAGCTGACGGGTTCGGGCTGGGAAGACTGGCCCTATCCCCTGCGCGCCGGCGAACCGGTGCGCAGGAGAACTCACCCCAGAAGTGCGGTGGGTCCCCGGTACACCTCGGGCGCCGGTCCTGCGCGCTCTCGGTGATTAGGCGGTGTCCGGACGAGGCCATCCCTGACGGATGACGACCACCCGGCCGAACGGAGGGGACCCTAGCGACCGTGACGTTGCTGTGACAACTGGGAAGCACGATGCGGATGTGACGCACAACCCGGGCGACACGGCGCGCCTGCCTCGTACTACGGCATTCCTGGTGTAGAGCGATGGGCACCGGGCGCCCTCGGCATCAGCCCGTGCGTCGGCCGCGTGCGCCCTCGTGCCCCGGCCCGTCGACGTCCTCCCGGTGCCGGAGCGGCGGCACGAGGCCACCGTCGGCGAGCGCCCGGACGGCCCGGCGCTCCACGTCGTCGAACTCCACCACCACGCCCGGTGGCGGGAGCACGACGTCCTCGGCGGTGACCGGTACAGGACCACCGGGGCGCCCGGTCATCGGCACCACGACCGGATCGACCCCCTGCCATCCGGGTGGGGCCCCGAGCAGGACGGTGACCACGCAGTCGGCGCAGCCGGTCCCCCGGGCGGTGCAGGTGTCGCAGTCGATGAGCATCGTTTCTTCTCCTCCGTGACTCGTTCCGCACGGTAGGAGGAGGCACCGACAATTCCGCCGCAGCCGCCGGCACCCGGCCCGCTCAACCGCTGGCATACTCCCGGTGCCACGGCTCCTCGCGGCCGTTGCCGGGATCGGCCCAGGTCGGATGCAGGAATCCGAACCGGCCGGCGTTGGCCACCATCCAGGCGTGCTGTGGTGTGCCGAACGTCTGGATCCCGCCGCAGAGGTCCACCGCCAGTCCCCAGCCGTGGTTGCTGGTCCCCGGCACCGCCGTGAGCGCCGGCTTGTCCCCGTACGACCGCACCTGGCTGGCGTAGGTGCGGTAGGAGTCGGTCATGCAGATGTGGGCGCCCGGTCGGGGGCCGTCGGCCGCCGGCCCCGGCGGCGCGCGTCCCCCCGACTGTCAGCACCCCGACCTAGCGTCCGACCCGTGCCACCCTCCACCGCATCGCCGCGCTACCAGCAGGTCACCATCGAGGAGGTCGGCACCCCGCTCGCGCAGGTCACCTTCGTCGTCGTCGACCTGGAGACCACGGGCGGCTCGCCCAAGGACAGCGCGATCACCGAGATCGGTGCGGTCAAGGTGCGCGGCGGCCAGGTGCTCGGCGAGTTCCAGACACTGGTCGACCCGGGCCACGAGATCCCGTCGTACATCAGCGTGCTCACCGGGATCACCTCCACGATGGTCGCGGCGGCGCCGCGCATCGGTTCGGTCCTGCCGTCCTTCCTCGAGTTCGCGGGCGGCGCGGTGCTGGTCGCGCACAACGCCCCGTTCGACCTGGGTTTCCTCAAGGCCGCCTGTGCGAAGAACGGCCTCGCCTGGCCGGCGTCGGCGTCGGTGGACACCGCCGTCCTCGCCCGCCGGCTGCTCAGCCGTGACGAGGTTCCCAACTGCAAGCTCGCCACGCTCGCCCCGTACTTCTCCGCCACCACCTCGCCGACCCACCGTGCGCTCGACGACGCCCGTGCCACCGTCGACGTGCTGCACGGGCTCTTCGAGCGGCTCGGCCCCCTCGGGGTCACCACGCTCGAGGAGCTCACCGGGCTGACCCGTCAGGTCGACCCCGAGCGCCGGCGCAAGCGGCACCTGGCCGACGGCGTCCCCCACGGCCCCGGCGTCTACCTCTTCCGCGGGCCCCGCGACGAGCCCCTCTACGTCGGCACCTCCACCGACCTGCGCAGCCGGGTCCGCAGCTACTTCACCTCCGGGGAGCAGCGGAGCCGGATCACCGAGATGGTCGCCCTGGCCCAGCGGGTGGACACCATCCCCTGCGCGCACGCCCTCGAGGCGGCCGTCCGCGAGCTCCGGCTGATCGCCGAGCACAAACCCCGGTACAACCGCCGCTCCCGGTTCCCGGAACGGGCCCTGTGGGTCCGGCTCACCGAGGAGCCCTTCCCCCGGCTGTCGGTCGTGCGGCGGGTACGACCCGACGCAGGGGTGTTCCTGGGACCGTTCCCCGACCGTCGGGCGGCCGATGCGGCCGTGTCAGCCGTGCACGAGGCCCTGCCGTTGCGGCAGTGCACCGCGCGACTGTCCCCCCGCGTCCCGATCAGCGCCTGCGCGCTGGCCGGCATGGGGCGCTGCGGTGCCCCGTGCACCGGCGCCCAGTCGGTGCTGGATTACGCCGACGTCGCCGGCGTCTTCGCCGCCGCGGTCACCTCCGACCCGCAGCCGCTGCTCGCCCCGCTGATCGCACGGGTGGACCGGCTCGCCGGCGAGGAACGGTACGAGGACGCCGCCGTGCTGCGCGACCGGATCGCGGTGCTCGTCCGCGCTGTGCGGCGGCGGCAGCGGCTGGCGTCCCTGGCCGCCGTGCCGGAGCTGGTGCTGGCCCGTCCCGACGGCGACGACGGCTGGCAGCTGTCGGTCATCCGGCTGGGACGGCTGGCGGCCGCCGGCAACGCCCCCCGGGGAACCACGGTGCGGAGCGTCCTCCCGGTCCTGCTCGCGACGGCGGAGACGGTGGCCGGGGCGGACGGCGAACGGACCACGTCGGTGGACGAGACCGAGCTCGTGCTGCGCTGGCTGGAGAAGCCGGGCACCCGGCTCGTGCAGCTCACCGGGACGCTGGCCAGTCCCGCGCCCGGTACCGGCGCCTACAGCGGCTTCCTCGCGCGCGTGGAGAGCGGCCGCGACGCCCGCGACCCGTTCGCCGACGGCCGGTCGCTGGGCACCCGCGCCCGCCCGGAACGGATAGCATCCCCGGCGTGATCACCGCCATCGTGATGATCGACGCCAGCACCGACTCGATCGCGGAGGTCGCACAGGCCGTCGCCGAGCTCGACGGGGTCAGCGAGGTCTACTCCGTCGCTGGCGATGCCGATCTGATCGCCATCGTCCGGGTCCGCGAGTTCGAGCAGGTCGCCGAGGTGATCGCCGGCCGCATCAACAAGGTCCCCGGCGTCGTCGACACCGACACGCACATCGCCTTCCGCGCCTACTCGCGGCACGACCTGGAGGCCGCCTTCTCCATCGGCTTCGACAGCGCCGACTGAAGCGGGACCCCCGTCCGCCATCAGCCCCTAGCGGCCCGGCTGACGTCGATCCAGCGGTCCAGCAGCGCTGACGCCCGACCGTCGTCGACGGCGTCGGCCGCCCTGCGCAGCCCATCCGCGAGGGCGTCGTGCAGTCGGGCCGGCCGCTCGTCGAAGGCCACCAGGGCGGCCGCCGCATTGAGCAGCACCGCATCCCGCACCGGCCCGCGCTCGCCGTCCATCACCCGGCGGAACACCTCCGCGTTGACTCGCGCGTCACCACCCCGCAGGGCATCGGGCCCGGGTGCCTCGATGCCCAGGGCCGAGGGGTCCAGGCGCTCGGCCTCGACCGCGCCGTCCCGCACCGTCCACACCGCCGAGGTGGTGGCCGTCGTCAGCTCGTCGAGTCCGTCGTCACCGCGGAAGACCAGCGCACGGGTGCCCCGCGCCGCCAGGACCTCGGCCAGCACCGGCGCCATGCGCTCGTTGGCGCAGCCGATGGCCGCCGCGACCGGCCGGGCAGGGTTGGTCAGCGGACCCAGGAAGTTGAAGACGGTGGCGATCCCCATCTCCCTCCGGGCGGGCCCGGCGTAGCGCATGCCCGGGTGGAACACCGGCGCGAAGAAAAACCCGATACCGGCCTCGTGGACGCACTGCGCCACACCTGTCGCGGGCAGGTCGATGACCACGCCCAGCGCCTCCAGCACGTCCGCGGCGCCCGACGACGAGGACGCAGCGCGGTTGCCGTGCTTGGCCACCGGCGCGCCGGCAGCGGCCGTGACCACCGCGGCCATCGTCGAGATGTTCACGGTGTGAGCTCCGTCGCCGCCGGTGCCCACGATGTCGACGCAGTCCAGCGGCAGCTCGACCGGCGTCGCCTGGGCCAGCATCTCGGTGGCCAGCCCTGCGACCTCCGCCGGAGCCTCGCCCTTGGCGCGCAGGGCCACGGTGAACCCCGCCACCTGGGCCGGCGTCGCCTCGCCGGTCATCACTTCACGCATCGCCCAGCGCGTGTCCTCGGCGGACAGGTCCTGACCGGCCAGGAGACGGTTGAGCAGCCCCGGCCACGACGGCGCGGGGGACGGCGCCGACCGCGTCACGGGCCGACCGCGGCGCGCCGCGCGTGGCTGCGGAGCAGGTCGGCCACCACCCCGGGGGCGACGAGCGGGTCGACGGGGAAGGCGAGGGTCGCCTCGGCGCGCGACCAGTGCGCCAACCAACGGTCGGGCTGCCGGGCGATGAGCATGCAGACAGCCGGCCGATCGGCGACCTCGACCTCCAGCTGCCGGGTCAGCGCGAGGCCACCGGTGGGTTGCGCCTCGCCGTCGAGCACGCACAGGTCGATGCCTCCGGCGTCGACGGCGGCCACCACCTCGTCACCGGACGAGCACTCCACCCAGGTGATCGGCCCCACGTCGACGGCCGGACGCCGGCCCACCGCCGTCCGGACGGCGTCGCGCACCTCGGAACGGTGGCTGTAGAGGAGCACGGTCGCCGGCGCGGCGGAGTTCTCGGCAGCACTCACGTGGCCGAGCCTAGTGCCCAGGGCCGTCGTCGCAGGCCGACACCGGCGAGTCGGTATCAAGCCGGTCACGGTGACGCCACGCCCACCGCACCCGCGGTCGTGACGGGGGCATGCCGGTGCCATGATGAGCCCCGTGACAACGGCCCCCGTCGCGAGCAGCACCTTCGACACATCGCGGGTGCACTCCCTGACCCGACCGAACATGGTCAGCGTCGGCACGATCATCTGGCTCGCCAGCGAGCTGATGTTCTTCGCCGGCCTGTTCGCCATGTACTTCACCGCCCGAGCCCGGGCCGACGCCGAGCTCGGCTGGCCGCCGGAGCCCACCGAGCTGAACCTGCCGTACGCCACGTTCTTCACCGTGATCCTCGTGCTCTCCTCGGTCACCTGCCAGTTCGGTGTCTTCGCGGCGGAGAACGGGAACGTGTACGGCCTGCGCCGCTGGTTCACGATCACCTTCGTGATGGGCCTGGTCTTCGTGCTGGCCCAGGCCAACGAGTACCGAGAGCTGGTCGTGCACGGCACCACCATCGCGTCGTCCACGTACGGCTCGGTGTTCTACATCACGACGGGCTTCCACGCCCTGCACGTCATCGGTGGGCTCGTCGCCTTCGTCTACGTGCTCATCCGCTCCACCATGGGCCGCTTCACGCCGGCGCAGGCGACCTCGGCCATCGTGGTCTCCTATTACTGGCACTTCGTCGACGTCGTGTGGGTCGGGCTCTTCGCCACGATCTACCTGATCCGCTAGGGAACCGGTGTCCACCACGAACCCGCAGTCCGACACCCCGCTCGCCGACGCCGGTACGCCCGTCGACCGGGCGCGCGCACGCCGCCGCTCCAAGCACCGCCGGCGTCTCGCCAACGTCGCGGGCCTCATGGCCTCGCTCGTCCTCACCGGCGCGCTGTACTCCGTGTTCGCCCCGGCCCAGGCCGCGGACGAGACCACGAGCGAGTCCGCCGCCGAAGCAGCCGGGCGCGAGCTGTACGAGCGCAGCTGCATCAGCTGCCACGGCGAGAACCTCGAGGGCGTGCCGAATCGGGGCCCGTCGCTGATCGGTGTCGGCGAGGCCTCGGTCTACTTCCAGGTGCACACCGGGCGCATGCCGCTCGTGCGCCAGGAGGCCGACGCGCCGGACAAGCCCGCGGTCTTCTCCGACGAGGAGATCGACCAGCTGATGGCCTACGTCCAGGCCAACGGCGGCGGCCCCACCCTGCCTTCGGGTGACCTGCGGGGCGGCGACCTGGCCGAGGGCGGTGAGCTCTTCAGGCTCAACTGCGCGTCCTGCCACAACTTCGTGGGTCAGGGCGGCGCACTCTCCTCCGGCAAGGCAGCGCCCAGCCTGCAGGGCTCGAACGATCTGGAGATCTACACCGCGATGCTGACCGGGCCGGAGAACATGCCGGTCTTCGGGGACAACCAGCTGACCCCCGAGGAGAAGCGGTCGATCATCACCTACATCCAGACCATCGACAACATGGCCGACCCGGGCGGTGCCGGCATCGGCCGCATCGGCCCGGTCAGCGAGGGCCTGGTCGTCTGGGTCGTCGGCATCGGCGCCCTCCTGTTCGGCATCTTCTGGATGGGCAGCAAGGCGTGAGCACGCCTGCGAGCTCATCGATCAACACGGCAGCTGCGCGGTCGCTGATCACGACCGCCAGCGAGGAGGAAGCGTGAACACGCGCGACACCCGCCCCGGCTCGGCCGGCGGTGCGGACACCGAAGGGCCGCTGCACGGCGGCCCGGACGAGGACTACACCCCTGAGCAGCTCGCCGCCATGAGGCGCGAGGACCTCGACCTGCTCGGTGCCCGGTACGACGGCGTGGAGGTCCTCCACGTCGACCCGGGCCCCGAGCCGGGCTCGCGCCTCGAGAAGCGGGCGGTCCGCCAGGTCGGCTGGAGCTTCGCCCTCGCCGGCGTCTTCGCCCTGCTGTTCCTGGTCGTGTACATCGGCTCCGGTTGGTTCCTCCCCGAG
This sequence comes from Blastococcus capsensis, assembly GCF_030165005.1. Classification (GTDB taxonomy): domain Bacteria; phylum Actinomycetota; class Actinomycetes; order Mycobacteriales; family Geodermatophilaceae; genus Blastococcus; species Blastococcus capsensis. The sequence continues at coordinate 104,657 of NZ_JASNNW010000004.1, read as the reverse complement.
TGGTCGTGGGCGGAGGACGGCTCTGCCTGGAGTGCCCTGTTCACCCCGCTCCTCGGGCTCTTCATGGGCCTGTCCCTCACCTTGGTGGGTGTCGGCCTGGTGCTCTACACCAAGAAGCTGCTGCCCCACGAGACCGCGGTGCAGGACAAGCACGACGGCTCGCACTTCGACCGCGTCACCACCGGCGCCACGCTGGTGGGTGGCTACCACAACAGCGGTCTCCCCCGGCGGAAGCTGATCACCCGGTCGCTGGGCTTCATGGGCGCGGCCGTCGGCGTCATGCTGCTGGCCCCCCTCGGTGGTCTGATCAAAAACCCGAACACCGGCAACCCGCTGGGCCGTACCTCGTGGGCCGAAGGCATCCGGCTGGTGCGCATCGACGGCTCCCCGGTCCGCCCCGGTGACCAGCTGCCCGGATCGCTGGAGACGGTGTTCCCGGCCGTGCCCGGCGGCAACTTCGAGTCCGACGCCGCCACCATGCTCATCCGGCTGCGGCCCGAGCAGACCGAGGAGGACCGGCCCCGCGAGGGCCAGGCCGACTTCGGCTACGGCGACTACGTCGCCTACTCCAAGATCTGCACGCACGCCGGCTGCCCGGTGTCGCTGTACGAGCAGGAGACCAGCCGACTGCTCTGCCCCTGCCACCAGTCGCAGTTCGACGTCACCCAGGGCGCCAAGCCGATCTTCGGCCCGGCCACCCGCTCGCTGCCGCAGCTCCCGATCGCTGTCGACGACGAAGGCTTCTTCGTCGCCCGCAGCGACTACATTGAGCCTGTTGGTCCGACCTACTGGAACCGGGAGCGCATCTGATGGCAGCTCGCACCGCCACGGCGCCGGGGGCTCCGACCACGAAGCTCGGCAAGGCCGCGCTCGAGATCGACGACCGCCTCATCGTCGCCGGCCCCGTCCGGCGCACGCTCAACAAGGTCTTCCCCGACCACTGGTCGTTCCTGCTCGGGGAGATCGCCCTCTACACCTTCGTCATCCTGCTGCTGTCGGGCACGTACCTCACGTTCTTCTTCCAGGCGTCGATGGTCGAGGTCACCTACGACGGGTCCTACGACCCGCTGCGGGGCCTGGACATGTCGATCGCGTACGCCTCCACGCTGGACATCTCCTTCGACGTCCGTGGCGGGCTCTTCATGCGCCAGCTCCACCACTGGGCGGCCCTGCTGTTCGTGGCCTCGATGGTCGTCCACCTGCTGCGCATCTTCTTCACCGGCGCCTTCCGTCGTCCGCGTGAGACGAACTGGCTGATCGGCGTGGTTCTGCTGATCCTGTCGTTCCTCGAGGGCTTCGCCGGCTACTCGATGCCCGACGACCTACTCTCGGGCACCGGGCTGCGCATCATGTCGGCGATCATCCTGGCCATCCCCGTGATCGGCACCTGGACGCACTGGGCCGTCTTCGGCGGCGACTTCGTCGGTGAACTCATCGTCGGCCGGCTCTACATCGCGCACGTGCTCCTGATCCCGGCGATCATGCTGGCGCTGATCGCGGCGCACCTGCTCATCCTGGTGAAGCAGAAGCACACCCAGTTCCCTGGTCCGGGACGCACCGAGCACAACGTGGTGGGCAACCGCCTCTTCCCGACCTTCGCGGGGAAGGCGACCGGCCTGCTGTTCGTCGTCTTCGGTGTGTGCGCCGCGCTGGGCGGTCTGGTGCAGATCAACCCGGTCTGGCTGTGGGGCCCCTACAACCCGGCGCAGGTCTCGGCCGCGTCGCAGCCCGACTGGTACATCATGTGGCTGGACGGCTCGAGCCGTCTGTTCCCGGCGTGGGACCTCAACCTCCCCGGCGACTACACGATCCCGGCGCTGTTCTGGCCCACGGCCGTGCTCCCCGGCATCGTCTTCACGCTCCTGCTCTTCTATCCGATGATCGAGCGGAAGCTGACCGGCGACACCGCGTCGCACCACCTGCTCCAGCGGCCGCGCGACGTACCGGTACGCACCTCGCTGGGCCTGATGGCCATCACCTTCTACATGGTGCTGTTCATCTCGGGCGGTAACGACGTCGTCGCCGACAAGTTCGACATCAGCCTGAACGCGATGACGTGGGCCGGCCGGATCGGGATGATCGTGCTTCCGCCGATCGCCTACGTGATCACCTACCGGATCTGCCTGGGACTCCAGCAGCACGACCGCGAAGTGCTCGAGCACGGGATCGAGACCGGTGTCATCCGCCGGCTGCCGCACGGGGAGTTCATCGAGGTCCACCAGCCGCTCGGACCGGTGGACGAGCACGGTCACGGCCAGCTCGCGTACGGCGGAGCTCCGGTGCCCAAGCGGATGAACCAGGCCGGCGGTGCGCGTCGGGCCATCCGGGGCTTCTTCTCCCCCGTGGAGGAGCCGACCGTGGTGGAGCTCGAGCAGCAGCGCGAGGGCCGGGGCCTGTCGGCCGGCGAGCGCGGCCGCGAGCTGACCACGTCGGGCCGTCCGTCCGAGGGCGGTCGCCCCTCCGACGGTGGCCGTCCGCAGGATCCGCGCGACTGATCGAGCACGGCACGGAAGGGCCCCGGTGGACATCCGCCGGGGCTCTTCGCCATTCTCCGACCGTGCCGGGACGGGTGGTCGTCCGTCGGCCCACGAGCGACAGCGGAGGGCCCAGCGCGGGTCAGCGGAGGGTCCAGCGCGGGACAGCGGAGGGTCCAGCGCGGGACAGCGGAGGGTCCAGCGCGGGACAGCGGACGGCGGCCCAGTGCACCCGGCCGTGCCCGGCGCCAGGTGCGTCGACGTCACGCCGGCGTGGAGGCCCCACTGCTTGCGGCCCTCCCCGCGTCGCGGCATCACGGCATAGCGGCGCCCGCACACCTCGTACGCACACCTGCGTCTCAGCAGCGGGCTCCGAGATCGTTCCCGGACGCGCACCGACGTCAGACGCCGGGCCGGACCCGCGGGAGTTCCCTCTTCCCGTCGCACCCACCGGTGACGGCGTTCCGGCACGTGCGGCCAGCGCTGGACCGGCACCTGCAGGGACGGCGCACGAGCGCCTGCTCCGTCGGTCCGGCCGGGAAGCCGGACGCCCGCGGTCCCACGCCGCAGGGATCCGTTCCGGGCCGCGTCACGGTCCGTCTCCCTCCGAGCCGGTCCGCTTCGGCGCCGACGGTCAGGTCAGGGCAGGCCTCAGGACGTCGGGGATGCCTCCGCGGGGCGGCAGAGCCGGAGCGGCGCGGTCGGGAGCTCGCACCGCCCCGACCGGAGGTCGCAGGGCCGTCGTGGACGCGCGCTGCGGCGTCGACCGCCGGGCGCGGCAGGGGCTGTGCACGGGCGCGGCCACACCTTCGATGTGGCAGCCTTGCCGTCCTGCGGCGCGGGGCGCCCGGAGCCGCTGCCCCGGTCATCCTCCGCGCTCGCCAACCGGCGCCTGCCGCAGCGGTGGAGTCCGCGTCCGGGCGACCGCGTCACCGACCACGGAACCCCGTGCGCACGGCGGCGACCACTGCCGCGACCGTGCGAGGGTCCCTTCCGCCGGTCGGCGGAAGGGACCCTCGCACGGTCGGTGCTGCGCAGATCAGCTCTGCTGGGCGTTCTGCCCCACGTAGTACTCGAAGAGCAGGCCGCCGACGGTGATCACGACGGCCACACCACCCATGAGGAGCAGCCAGGAGTACCAGAAGGCGGCGCCCAGGCCGGTCAGCGCCACGGACAACGCCAAGCCGATCGGCCAGTAGCTGGCGGGACTGAAGAAGCCCAGCTCGCCGGCGCCGTCGGCGATCTCGGCATCCTTGCGGTCCTCCGGGCGAGCGTCGATGCGACGGGAGACGAACCAGAAGAACCCACCGATGAGCAGGGTGAGCGTGCCGGAGAGCGCCAGGGCCGTCGTGCCGATGGGCTCCAGCGACCAGAATCCGTAGACGATCGCGGCGACGAAGCAGAACACCGCGATCAGGTTGAAGATCAGTGCCTCGACCTTCACGGCCGTGCCTCCTCGTGCATCTGTGCGATCCGGGAAACGGGGGCGGGAGCGTCAGTCACCGGCGGACTGCAACTGCTCGACGACCTTCGTCTGGATCAGGTCCAGGGGCGTCGTGGTGCTGGCCACGCCCTCCTCGCCGATCTCCTCCAGGGCCTCGTAGGTGCTCAGACCCGACTCGCGGGCGTCGAGGTACGCGTCGTAGTCGTCCGGTGTGACGGCGCGGACCTCGAAGTTCATGTACGCGTGGTAGGTGCCGCAGAGCTCGGCGCACCGGCCGACGTAGGCACCCTCCTCGCGGACGGTCACCTGGAAGACGTTGTCGCGGCCGTTCTCGTTGCCGGGGATGATGTCCAGCTTGAAGAGGAACTCCGGCACCCAGAAGGAGTGGATGACGTCGGCCGATGCCAGGTCGAACTGGACGGTCCGGTCGGTCGGCACCACGAGGATCGGGATCTCCGTGCTGGTACCGACGGTGTCGACCGGCTCGCCGTCAGGTCCTGCCGTCTCGGGGTAGACGAACTGCCAGTTCCACTTGAACGCGTTGACCGCGATCGTGGTGTCGGGCTCCTCGTCACGGTCCAGCACCTCGTTCTGCGTCACCACGGTGAAGAAGAAGAGGCCGGCGATGATGACGAAGGGGATGATCGTGTACACGATCTCCAGCGGCAGGTTGTACGCAGTCTGCCGCGGCAGCTCGTCGCCCTTCTTGCGGTGGGCGATCACCGTGTACGCGATGAGCGCCCACACCACGCCGCCGATGAGCAGGGCCGCGTAGGAAGACCAGATCCACAGCGTGCGCATGGACTCGGCTTGGTCGGTGATGCCCTCCGGCCACCCGAACCGGACGAAGTTCTCGACCCAGAACTCACGTTCGGTGATGGCACATCCGGTGAGGGTCAGGACCCCCAGGAGACCGAGCGCGGCCAGCCGCGCGAGCCTGCTGCCTCGAGCCACTGCTCGCTGCCTCCTCGTCCTCCGCCCGACACCCGGACGGTCCTTCCAGCGGGTCTTCCACCAGTGCTCGGCGGAGTGGATTCCCGCCGATCACAGTGTGGGCCGAGACTAGCCGACCCGCCTCTGGGGCCGACCACCGGAGACGGCCGGGCGGGTCGGACCCGGGGTTCCAGGCCGGCAGGGCGCCGCCCGAAGCGCGGCGGGGCCGGTCACAGGGGCCGGTTCCGCCGGGACGACGGTTAGAGTCGAGGGCGTGTTCACCCGGCTCCTGACCCCGAAATGGGTGCTCCTGCACCTGCTCGTGGTCGCCCTGTTCGTCGCCACGTTCTTCCTCGGCTACTGGCAGCTGTCCAAGGCCGAGGCAGGTGGCGGCGCGGTGAACTGGAGCTATGCGCTGCAGTGGCCGCTCTACGGGTTCATGGGCCTGTGGTTCTACGTGCGCATGGTGCGGGTCGAGCTGCACCGCGACCCGGACGAGGACCGGCCGGGACATGCGGTGGTGCTCTACCAGCGGCCGCGGATCGACACGACCGGCGACCCGGAGATGGCCGCCTACAACGCCTACCTGGCCGAGCTCAACGAGAAGGCCCTGGGTCAGCGGAGCACCGGCAATGGCCGCTGAGCGCACCGCGCCCGCCCGCGACTCCGAGCAGGCCATCGCCGCTGCCCTCCAGCGATACCGGGTCATGGCCACCGTCGTCGGCGTGCTGCTGATCCTGCTGATCTGCGTCGCCGTGCCGCTGGACCACCTGGCCGGCATCCCGGAGCCCTCGACCGTGCTCGGCACCGCGCACGGCTGGCTCTACGCCCTGTTCTTCCTGTCCGCGGTGGATCTCGCGCTGCGCGCGAAGTGGACCCTCAAGGGCACCATCGTGAGCCTCGTCCTGGGGACGATCCCGTTCCTGTCGTTCGTCGCCGAACGCAACGTCACCCGCAAGATGCGCGCCGGCGAGCGCGTCTGACCCTCGCGGCCCCGCCCGCCCTCTCGACCGGAGTCCCGCGCCTCATGTGTGGCCTGCTCGCCTACTTCTCCACCGACGCCGAGCGCGTCACCGACACCACCGTCGCCGCCGTCCGCGGGGCCCAGCACTGCCTGCGGCACCGCGGCCCCGACGAGAACGAGGCCTGGTGGGACGGGCGGGCAGTGTTCGGGTTCAACCGGCTGTCGTTCATCGACATCGAGCACAGCCACCAGCCGATGCCCTACGCCGATGGCCGCTACCGGATCGTCTTCAACGGTGAGATCTACAACTACCTGGAGCTCCGCGAGGAGCTGACGGCCGCTGGGGCGACCTTCGCCACCGAGGGCGACACCGAGGCGATCGTCGCCGGCTACCACCAGTGGGGCGAGGACGTCGTCCACCGGCTGCGCGGCATGTTCGCCTTCCTCATCTGGGACACCGAGGAGAAGAAGGTCTTCGGGGCCCGCGACCCGTTCGGCATCAAGCCGCTGTTCACCGCGCGGCTGGCCGACGGCGCGCTGGTGTTCAGCTCCGAGAAGAAGGCCCTGCTGGAGATGCTCGGCGGCAGCACCGCCGCCGGCGGCGTGGACGGCGCCTCGCTGCAGCACTACCTGACGCTCCAGTACGTGCCGGAGCCCGCGACGCTGCACCGCGGCATCCGCCGGATCGAGAGCGGGACCAGCTTCACCGTCGTCGACGGCGAGCTGCGGACGCAGCGCTACTTCCACCCGACCTTCCCGGTCCGGCCGGTCGCGAAGGACGAACGGCAGGACCTCTACGACCGGATCGCCGAGGTCCTGGACGACTCGGTGCGGATGCACATGCGCGCTGACGTCACCGTCGGCTCCTTCCTCTCCGGGGGCATCGACTCCACGGCGATCGCCGCGCTGGCCAAGCGCTACAACCCCGACCTGATGACCTTCACCGTCGGGTTCGGGCGGGACGGCTTCTCCGAGATCGACGTCGCGGCCGAGTCGGCGGCGGCGATCGGTGTGCAGCACATCACCAAGGTGGTGACGCCGGAGGAGTTCGCCGAGTCGATCCCCCTGGTCGTCTGGTACCTGGACGATCCGGTCGCCGACCCCGCGCTCGTGCCGCTGTACTTCGTCGCCCGCGAGGCCCGCAAGCACGTGAAGGTCGTGCTCTCCGGTGAGGGCGCCGACGAGCTCTTCGGTGGCTACAACATCTACCGCGAGCCCCTGTCGCTGGCCGCGTTCGACAAGCTCCCCCGGTCCCTCCGCCGCGCGCTCGGCACCCTGTCGACGAAGCTGCCCGACGGCATGCGTGGCAAGGACCTGCTCCGCCGTGGCGCCATCCCGCTCGACCAGCGCTACTACGGCAACGCCCGGATCTTCCGGGACGAGGAGCTGACGTTCCTCGAGAAGCGGGACCCCGACCTCTCGCACGTCGCCGTCACCCGGGAGCTGTACGAGCGGACCCGCGCGGCAGGCTACGACGACGTCACCGCCATGCAGTACGTGGACCTGTTCACCTGGCTGCGCGGTGACATCCTCGTCAAGGCAGACAAGATGACCATGGCGAACTCGCTGGAGCTACGGGTGCCGTTCCTCGACCCGGAGGTCTTCCGGGTGGCCTCGACCATCCCGGTCGACCAGCGGGTGACCAAGCAGACGACGAAGTACGCGCTGCGCCGGGCGCTGGAGCAGGTCGTGCCGCCGCACGTCCTCGACCGCCGCAAGCTCGGCTTCCCGGTGCCCACCCGGCACTGGCTGGCCGAGGATCTGCACGACTGGGCGCGGCAGGTCGTCGAGAACAGCCAGACCGACGAATGGCTGGACAAGCAGCAGGTCTTCGCCATGCTGGCGGCGCACCGGAAGAACCAGCGGGCCGGCTCACCGGTCGACTACTCCCGCAAGCTGTGGACCCTGCTGGTCTTCATGATCTGGCACGGGATCTTCGTCGAGGCGCGGATCGAGCCGGTCATCCCGGAGACCGTCTACCCCGTGCGGCTGTGAGCCTCGAACCACCGAGGCCCGGAATCGCGTCGATTCCGGGCCTCGGTGGTGCAACGCTCGCGGCCCCGTCCCGGGTCCCGCCCTGAGCTTGCGAAGGGTGGGAAGGACGGGGTCCTTTCTCAGTTGAACGAGTCGCCGCAGGCGCAGGAACCCTGCGCGTTCGGGTTGTCGATCGTGAAGCCCTGCTTCTCGATGGTGTCGACGAAGTCGATGACCGCACCGCCCAGGTAGGGGCCGCTCATCCGGTCGACGATGACCTCGACGCCGTCGAAGTCGTAGGTCTGGTCACCGTCGAGGAACCGCTCGTCGAAGAAGAGCTGGTACCGCAGGCCGGAGCACCCGCCGGGCTGGACGGCGATGCGCAGCCGCAGGTCGTCGCGGCCCTCCTGGTCCAGCAAGGCCTTGACCTTCGCGGCCGCCGGGTCGCTGAGCACGACGCCGGTGGCCGTGGTGTCCTGCACCGTCATATTCCTGTCCTCTCCCTCCGAGGTGTCCGCGTAGGCGCGTCCTGTCGCGAACGAACGCCGCCGGAACGGCACCTCTTCCCGTGCGCACCCACTGTACGGCTCCGGCCTCGTCCTCCGGGGCTGCCTTGCTCACACACGTAGACTTGGCGGCCGTGAAGCTCCGCCTGCCCGGCCGCCGAAACCACGCCGAGACGCCCGACGCCGCCTCCGGGAGCACCGGTGAGCTGACCGAGCAGCTGGTCAAGGCCGGCGGCAAGGGCCGCCCGACGCCGAAGCGCCACGTGGCCCAGGGCAAGCGGCCGGGCCCGCCGCCGCCTCCGCCGACCACGCGCAAGGAGGCATACAAGCGGATGCGCGCGCAGCAGGCCGCCGGCCGCGCGGAGGCCCGGCAAGGCATGGCCCGCGGGGACGACGGCTACCTGCCGGCCCGCGACCGTGGGCCGGTCCGCAGGCTCGTCCGTGATCTCGTCGACAGCCGCCGCAACATCGGCAGCTTCTTCCTCGCTCTGGCGGCGGTGATGCTGGTCGGCACCCTGGTGCCCAGCATGGCGGTGAAGAGCTACACGAGCTTCGTCGCCGTCGCCTACTTCATGGTGCTGATCATCGACTCGTTCGTGCTCGGCCGGAAGATCAAGCGCACGGTCGCCGGCCGGTTCCCCGGCCAGGACCACAAGATGACGGGTCTGGTCTGGTACGGCATCAGCCGGTCCACCATGATCCGCCGGTGGCGCTTCCCCAAGCCGGAGGTCCCGCTCGGCGCAGAGGTCTGAGCGCCCTCGTGCGGCCCGGCCGCGCGACGGCGCGGCGCGCGTGATGCGCATCACCCTCCTGGGCGCCGCCGACGGCTGACCCAACCCGTGGTGCACCGGCGAGTCCTGCGCCGACGCCCGCCGGCGCGGCGAGTTCCGCCGTCCGACGTCCGCCCTGGTCGACGACGTCCCGCTGCTCGACCTCGCAGCGGCGCCACCACCGGTCGATGTCTGCCTGGCCGGCGTGCACGCCGTGCTGGTCACCCATGACCGTCCCGATCACTGCGCGCCGCTGGTGCTGCTGGCGCGCCAGTGGGTGCGCCGCAGCGAGCCCCTCACCGTGGTCGGCCCCTCGCCCGTGCTCGAGGCGGTCCGGCCCTGGCTCGGTCCGGACGACCCGGTGGAGCTGGTGCCCGTGACCGCGGGTGCGGTGCTGCGCCGGGCCGGCTACGACATCCGCGCGCTCGCCGGTGACCACGAGGTGCCGACCTGGCGCCCGGCTGGTCGAGGACGGGGCGGTGCTGGTCGCCGGGCCCGACCGGGCGCTCGTCTCGCCCGGCGCCTAACGTCGCCACCCGTGGACTTCAGACGCCTCGGCCGCTCCGGCCTGACCATCTCCGAGATCGCGTACGGCAACTGGCTCACCCACGGCGGGCAGGTGGAGGAGGACGCGGCGCACGCCTGCGTGCGCGCTGCCCTGGACGCCGGCATCACCACCTTCGACACCGCCGACGTCTACGCCGGCACCCGCGCCGAGACGGTGCTGGGCGCCGCCCTGGCCGGGCAGCGGCGGGAATCGATCGAGCTGTTCACCAAGGTCTACTGGCCGACCGGTCCCGGCAGGAACGACCGCGGGCTCGGGCGCAAGCACGTCATCGAGAGCTGCCACGCCTCGCTGCGCCGGCTGCAGACCGACTACGTCGACCTCTACCAGGCGCACCGCTACGACGCGTCGGTGCCGCTGGAGGAGACGATGACCGCCTTCGCCGACCTGGTGCGGTCGGGCAAGGCCCTCTACATCGGCGTCTCCGAGTGGAACGCCGAGCAGATCGCCGCCGGGGCGGCGCTCGCCCGCGAGCTCGGCATCCCCTTCATCAGCAACCAGCCGCAGTACTCGATGCTGTGGCGGGTGATCGAGGCCGAGGTCGTGCCGACATCGGAGCAGGAGGGCCTGTCCCAGATCGTCTGGTCCCCGCTGGCCCAGGGGATCCTCACGGGGAAGTACCGCCCGGGCGAGCAGCCGCCAGCCGACAGCCGGGCCGGGCACCCCGAGGCCGGCCAGTCCATGCAGCGGTTCATGACCGACGAACTGCTCGGACGCGTGCAGCAGCTGCGCTCGATCGCCGAGGACCTCGGCCTGTCGATGGCCCAGCTCGCCCTGGCGTGGGTGCTGCAGAACCGCAACGTGGCCGCCGCGATCATCGGCGCGACCCGGCCGGAGCAGGTGCAGGACAACGTCGCCGCGGCCGGGGTCACCCTGGACGCCGACGTCATGACCCGGATCGACGACGTCCTGGGGGACGTCGTGGAGCGCAACCCGGCCAGGACCGCGCGCGGCTGAGGCGAGGTCCCCTGCCGGCTACCGCCGGGAGGGGACCTGCCGCCACAACTCTCGACCTCGAGCAGAGGGTCAGCTGGCGGACAGCCCCATCGGGCCGTAGGCCTTGCGCTCGTCCTCGAACAACGAGACCTGGGCGACCCCGCGGTCCAGCAGCTCGCGCCAGTTCTCGCCCAGCCACGACTCGGCGTCACCCTGGTTGTCGGCCTCCGGGACCTCCACCCCGATCGAGGAGGGCTCGACGGCCGCTCCGGAGCTGTCCTCGAGACGCCAGTGCCAGGTCATGCGGGGCAGGCTAGCGACTTCACGGCGACCCTGCTGTGACCGGTTGCCCGGTTATCCGTGCACGAAGAGGGGCATGACGCTCCATCGACCCACCCGATCCGGAGGACCGATGACTGCACCCCGCCCCGGCACCACCGCAGGCGCCACCCGCGCCGACGAACAACCCTTGCCGGAGAACGCGTCGACCGGGCAACTGGTCGGCCAGCTGACCGAGCAGATCAGCCGCCTGGTCCGCGACGAGGCCCGCCTCGCCCAGGCCGAGATGACCCAGAAGGCGAAGAAGCTCGGCATCGGTGCCGGCCTGTTCGGCGGCGCCGGACTGTTCGCCTTCTTCGGCCTCGCCGTGCTGATCACCACGGCGATCCTCGCCCTGGCCCTCGTGCTGCCTGCGTGGCTGGCCGCCCTGATCGTCGCGGTCGTGCTGTTCGCCGTCGCCGGAGTGCTCGCGCTGGTCGGCAAGAAGGACGTGCAGAAGGGCAGCCCGCCCATCCCCGCAGAGGCCATCGCGAGCACCAGGACAGACATCGCGACCGTGAAGGAGAGTGCACGCCGGTGAGCACGCCGAGCAGTTCCCGCCCCGAGGGTGGGCACGACGGGAATGCCGACGGGCCGTCCGACCCGGACGCGATCCGGGCCGACATCGAAGCGACCCGGGAACAACTGGGACGCACGGTGGACGAGCTCAGCGAGCGGCTGGACGTCCCGGCGCGCGCGAAGGAGAGCGCCTTCCGCGCCCGTGACACCGCCGTGGAGACGTACCGGGAGAACCCGCCTGCGGTGGCGGGCGGGGCCGCCGGACTGGTCGCCGCCGCGCTCGGTCTGCTGACGTGGCGCGCGCGGCGCCGGCGCAAGGCCAGGAGGGCGGCGACCGCCGCGATGGCGGCCGAGGTCCGCGCCGCCGCCCGGCGGGCGGCTGCAGAGGAACGCGCGCAAAGGCGGCGCACCGCGGCACAGCGGATGGCGAAGCAGCGACGTCGTGACGCCCGGCGGATCAAGAAGGCGGCCAAGCGCGCTCGACGTCGGACCATCCTGGGAAGGAACAAGCGGTGAGCAAGGGAGCCAAGCTCGTCTACCGGCCGATCGGCCTGCTGGGCGGCATCGCGGCCGGGGTGGTCTCCGGCGCGGTGTTCAAGCAGGTGTGGCGGATCATCGCGAAGGAGGACGACGCCCCCGGCGCGCTCCAGAGCGAGTACCGGATGCGGGAGGTGGTCATCGCCGCCGCCATCCAGGGTGCGCTCTTCGCCGCCACCAAGGCCGCCATCGACCGCGCCGGCGCCCGCGGCTTCACCAAGCTCACCGGGACGTGGCCGGGCGACTGACCACCCGCGGTGCCCGGGCGCCGTCCCGGGCACCGCGCCCGTTCCCAGCCCACGGCCGGACGACGGCCCAGCTCCCAGGGGGTACACGTCCATGACCGGCACCCGCCCGCGCGAGAGCGCTGCCGACCGGATCCGCCAGCGGGTCGAGGAGAAGGCCGCGCGGCGCGCCGCCGCGGCGACGGCGGCGGCCGGCGGTGGGAACCCCGCCCAGGACCGCCACCCGCTCCCCGCCGACGCTCCCGCCCCGCACGAGCTGCCGGGCATCGACGCCGCGGCCCCCACGCAGATCCCGGCGCGCGGGTGGAAACAGGTCCTCAAGCGCGCCTGGGCGGAGAACAACGCCGACAACATGCCGATCATCGCCGGCGGCGTCGCCTTCTTCGGCTTCCTGGCCATCTTCCCGTCGCTGCTGGCGCTGATCTCCATCTACGGGCTCGTCGCCTCGGAGGAGCGGGCGGCCGCCCAGGTGGAGTCCTTCACCGCCGGCCTGCCCGAGAGCGCGCAGACCCTGATCGAGGACCAGGTCACCGCCATCACCGAGAACGCCGGTGGCGCGCTCACCCTCAGCCTGATCGTCTCGATCCTGGCCGCTCTGTGGAGCTCCTCGGGTGGGGTGAGCAACCTGGTCACCGCGGTCAACATCGCCTACGACGAGGTGGAGACCCGCAACTTCATCAAGCTCCGGGCGCTCTCGCTGGCACTCACCCTCGGCGCGATCGTCTTCGTCATCCTCACCATCGGCCTCGTCGCCGTCCTGCCCGTGGTGATCGACGCACTCCCGCTGGGCGCGGTCGGCACGGTGCTGGCCGAGACCGCCCGGTGGATCGCACTCCTCGCCGTCGTCGCCGGATCGCTGTCGGTCCTCTACCGCGTCGCCCCCGACCGGGACGCCCCCCGCCTCCGGTGGGTGAGCCTGGGCTCGATCGTCGTCACCGTCGTCTGGGCGCTGGTCAGCCTGGGCTTCACCTTCTACGTCAACAACTTCGGCTCCTACGACGCCACCTACGGTGCGATCGCCGGCGTCATCGTCCTGATGCTGTGGCTGTACCTCACCTGCTACCTCGTCCTCCTGGGAGCGGAGATCAACTCCGAGGCCGAGCACCAGACCGCCCAAGACACCACCGAGGGTGAGCCGCAGCCCATGGGACGGCGGGGCGCGGTGAAGGCCGACACGCTCCCCGCCAAGGCAGAACCCGAGAAGGGCGACGGCGACCCGACGCGCAAGAACGCCCCCTGACCGGAGGGCGGCGGCTCAGCGCACGTGCGAAGGCACGAACGGGGGCTTCACGACCTCCACGGCCTGCGGGCGGCCGCGGACGTCCACGGCGAGCTCGGTGCCCTCACTCACCTCGGCCGCCGTGTCGAGCAGGGCCAGCGCGATGCCGGTCTTCAGCGTGGGGGAGAACGTGCCGCTGGTGGTCCCGCCGATCCGGCGGCCGGCCTCGTCCAGGACGGCCATGCCCGCGCGAGGGATGCCGCGGCCGGTGGCGCGCAGCCCCCACAGCAGCCGGACCGGGCCGGCCTCCTTCTCCGCCCGCAGCGCATCGCTCCCCCAGAACGCGGGCTTCCGCCAGCCGACCGCCCAGCCGGCCCGCGCCTGCACGGGGGTGACGTCGCGGGACAGCTCGTGGCCGTGCAGCGGATAGCCCATCTCGGTGCGCAGCGTGTCGCGCGCACCGAGACCGCACGGGCGGATGCCGAGGTCCTGCCCCGCCTCGAGCAGGGCGTCCCACAACTGCTCGGCCCGGTCCGCGGCCACCAGCAACTCGTAGCCGTGCTCGCCGGTGTAGCCGGTGCGGCAGACGGTCACCTCCGCCGCGCCACCCCCGGTGCCCCTGACGAAGGACATGTAGCCGATCTCGCCGGGTAGACCCAGGAGTTCGAGCACCTGCAGCGACCGTGGTCCCTGCACGGCGAGGACGGCCACCTCCGTGTGCCGGTCCTCCACCGCCACCCCCGTCGGCGCGGCGTCGGCCAGCCGGCCCAGCACCTCGGCGGCGTTGGCGGCGTTGGGGACCAGCAGGACGTCGTCGGGGCCGTGCAGGTAGGCGATCAGGTCGTCGACCACGCCGCCGGCCTGCTCCTCTCCGTCGGGCACGCAGCAGAACGTGTACTGCGCCTGACCCGGGCCGATGCGCGACAGATCGTTGGTGAGGCAGGAGTTCACGAACTCCGCGGCCCCCGGCCCGCGCACCGTCCCGGTGCCAAGGTGGGAGACGTCGAACACGCTCACCCCCTCACGGACCGCGGCGTGCTCTGCCAGCACCCCACCCCCCGCGTACTCGATCGGCATCGACCAGCCACCGAAGTCGGCGAACTTGGCCCCGGCGGCGAGGTGCCGGTCCTGGAGCGGGGAGGTCAGCGGGCTCACGCAAGGCACGCTAGCGGTGCCCATACGATCGTGCGGTGCCGCCGACGATCTCTGCCACCGACCACCCGCTCGAGAAGCTGACCGGCGACGCCGTCGTCGTCGCCGTGGGCAAGGGTCCCGACGGGCTCCTACCCACCCCTGGGGCAGAAGCCGTCGACCGACTGCTCGGGGGCCGGCTGTTCCCGGCGCTGGCCGACCTGGGCGCCAAGGGCGCGCAGGACGAGGTCACCCGGCTGCCTTCGTTCGGGCAGGGGCCCTTCCCGGTCGTCGCGGTCGTCGGACTCGGCGCACCCGAGCCGTCCGGCGGCTACCTGCCCGAGACGCTGCGCCGCGCCGCCGGCGCCGCCAGCCGTGCGCTGCGCGGGCGCCGGTCGGTCGTGAGCCTCCTGGCCGCCGTGGGGGGCACCCCGGACGCCGAGCGACTGCACGCGGTGGGCGAAGGCGCCCTGCTCGGGGCCTACGAGTTCACCGCCTACAAGTCGCAGCTGCCCGCGGACCGGCCCACGCCGCCGAGCGAGTTCACCATCGTCGTCCCGGGCGCCGGTGCCGCCGAGGCGGCCCTGCGCCGGGTACGCGCCGTCGCCGACGCGGTGACGCTGGTGCGCGACCTGGTCAACACCCCGCCGAACGACCTCTTCCCCGCCGAGCTGGCCGCACGCGGCGCCGCCGCCGGGGAGAAGCTGGGGCTGACCACCGAGATCCTCGACGAGGACGCGCTCGCGGCCGGTGGGTACGGCGGCATCCTCGCCGTCGGCGGCGGCTCCACCCGCAAGCCGCGCCTGCTGCGGCTGTCCTACACCGGCCCCGGAGCACGCAAGAAGATCGCCCTGGTCGGCAAGGGCATCACCTTCGACAGCGGCGGCATCTCGATCAAGCCCGCCGCGAAGATGGAGGACATGAAGAGCGACATGGCCGGCGCCGCCGCCGTGATCGCCACCGTGTGCCTCGTCGCCCAGCTCGGCCTGCCGGTCGAGGTCACCGCGACCGTGCCCATGGCGGAGAACCTGCCCAGCGGCTCCGCCTACCGCCCCGCCGACGTCGTCACCTTCCGCAACGGCAAGAAGGCGGAGATCACCAACACCGACGCCGAAGGTCGCATCGTGCTCGCCGACGCCATCGCGCGCGCGGCCGAGGACGCTCCTGACGTCCTCCTGGAGACCTCCACGCTCACCGGCGCCCAGACGGTCGCGCTCGGCGGCCGCACCGCCGGCGTCATGGGCAGTGACGACCTGCGCGATGCCGTCATCGTGGCCGCACGGCGCAGCGGTGAGGCCATGTGGCCGATGCCCCTCCCCCCGGAGCTGCGCAAGGGCCTGGACTCGACGGTCGCGGACTTCGTCAACGCGACCACCGACCGGTTGGGCGGCATGCTCGTCGGCGGCCACTTCCTGGCGGAGTTCGTACCGTCCGGACTGCCGTGGGCGCACATCGACATCGCCGGGCCGAGCTACAACACCGGTGCGCCGTGGGGCTGCACGCCCAAGGGCGGCACCGGCGTCCCCGTGCGCACCCTGCTCGCCACCATCGAGGACCTCATCGCCGACTGACAGTGAGGTTGGGGTGTCGTCCCGAGTGAGCCCCGGAGGGGTTCGCGCAGGGACGACGAAGCGGCTCCTCGCGATCGGGGGACGGCACGTGGACGCGGTGCGATCCGGAGGATCGCAGTGTCATAGTCAGTCCGGCTTCTGCCGGAGGTTCCAGTCGCGCATGCGCTGCGGATAGCCGGTGACCTGGGCGTCGTAGACGGGGATCGCCAGCTCGCGGGAGAGCCGGCGGGCCACCTCGGGACCGCCGATGCGCCGGCGGGTCCACTCGCCGTCGGCCGCAACCAGCACGATCGTCGCCTCGGTGACGGCGGTCCGCGGTTCGACGTAGCCCTCGACGCCGCGCCGGCTGGCCACGAACTCCTCCAGGTGCCGGAGATCCTCCCGCTGCGACCCGCGGTCCAGCGTGGCCCGCCCGCCGACGGCGCCCCTGCCCCGGCGCGCGCGCCATCGGTCGAGCAGGCCCATACCCGTCTCCGTCCTCCTCGACGGACGCCGGTGATCACCGCGACGCCCGTGAGAGCAACGGTGGTCCCCACCGGCTCGTTCCCGGAGTGGCAGGATGGGGCACAGCCCCCGCCCGCTCGAGCGGGGCCGCCGCCCGACGCACCTGAGGAGCACCCGTGACCGCACCCGCCTCTCCCGCTGACCTGGTCATCCTCGGGGGTGGTTCGGGCGGCTACGCCGCAGCCTTCCGCGCCGCGGAGCTGGGGCTGGACGTCGTCCTCGTCGAGAAGGACAAGGTCGGCGGTACCTGCCTGCACCGCGGCTGCATCCCCACCAAGGCCCTGCTGCACGCCGGCGAGGTGGCCGACCTGGCTCGCGAGGGCGAGCAGTTCGGCGTCAAGACGTCGCTGGCCGGCATCGACATGGACGGCGTCAACAACTACAAGAACGGCGTGGTCTCGAAGCTCTACAAGGGCCTGCAGGGGCTGGTGAAGGCCCGCAAGATCACCTACGTCGAGGGCGAGGGCCGGCTGGTCTCCCCCACGGCGGTCGAGGTGGACGGTCAGACCTACGAGGGCAAGCACGTCCTGCTGGCCACCGGCTCCTACCCCCGCTCGCTGCCGGGCCTGGAGATCGACGGCACGAAGGTCATCACCAGCGACCACGCGCTGAACCTGGATCGCGTACCCAGCTCCGCGATCATCCTCGGCGGCGGCGTCATCGGCTGCGAGTTCGCCAGCGCCTGGAAGTCCTTCGGCGTCGACGTCACCATCGTCGAGGGCCTGCCGCACCTGGTCCCCCTCGAGGACGAGTCCGCCTCGAAGCTGCTGGAGCGCGCGTTCCGCCGGCGCAAGATCGCCTTCGAGCTCGGGAGCCGCTTCTCCGGCGTGCAGACCACGGACAACGGCGTCAAGGTGTCGCTGGAGAACGGCAAGGAGATCGAGGCCGAGCTGCTGCTCGTCGCCGTCGGCCGCGGCCCGGTGAGCTCGGGCATCGGCTACGAGGAGGTCGGCGTCGCCATGGAGCGTGGCTACGTCCTCGTCGACGAGTACATGCGCACCAACATCCCCACCATCTCCGCCGTCGGCGACCTCGTACCCACCCTGCAGCTGGCCCACGTCGGCTTCGGCGAGGGCATCCTCGTCGCCGAGCGGGTGGCCGGGCTCGAGCCGGCACCGATCGACTACGCCGGTGTCCCCCGGATCACCTACTCCGACCCCGAGGTCGCCTCGGTCGGGCTCACCGAGGAGCAGGCCAAGGAGCGCTACGGCGAGGTCAAGACCCTCACCTACGACCTCGCCGGCAACGGTCGCAGCCAGATCCTCAAGACCACGGGTGCGGTCAAGCTGATCCAGGCCCCCGACGGCCCGGTCGTCGGCATCCACATGGTCGGCAGCCGCGTCGGCGAGCTCATCGCCGAGGCCCAGCTCATCTACAACTGGGAGGCCGAGGCCGACGACGTCGCCAGCCTCATCCACCCCCACCCGACCCAGAGCGAGGCACTCGGCGAGGCGCACCTCGCGCTGGCCGGCAAGCCCCTGCACGTGCACGGCTGATCGATCACTCCCCCATCCCCGCACCGCGCCAGAAGGAGTCCTCCCCCGATGCCGACGTCCGTCACCATGCCCGCCCTGGGCGAGAGCGTCACCGAGGGCACGGTCACCCGCTGGCTCAAGCAAGAGGGTGAGCAGGTCGAGGTCGACGAGCCCCTCCTCGAGGTCTCGACCGACAAGGTCGACACCGAGATCCCGTCGCCGGCCGCCGGCGTGCTGACCAGGATCCTGGTGGCCGAGGACGAGACCGTGGAGGTCGGCGCGGAGCTGGCCGTCATCGGTGGCGACGGCGGTGGCGACGCCGCCCCGCCCGCCTCGGCGGAGGACGCCGACACCACGCCGCAGACCCCTGACCAGCAGGTCGAGGACGCCGCCCCTGAGCCGCAGCAGGAGGAGCAGCCCGCCCCGCAGGACGAGCCGGCGACCGCGTCGGCGGACAGCGGTGGCGGTGGCGGTGGCGGTGGCGGTGAGGGCACCCCGGTGACCATGCCGGCCCTCGGCGAGAGCGTCACCGAGGGCACCGTCACCCGCTGGCTCAAGGCCGTCGGCGACGAGGTGACGGCGGACGAGCCGCTGCTCGAGGTCTCCACCGACAAGGTCGACACCGAGATTCCTGCTCCGGTCAGCGGAACCCTGCTCGAGATCACCGTCAACGAGGACGAGACCGTCGACGTCGGCGCCCAGCTCGCCGTCATCGGCACCGGTGCCGCCGGCGGCGGATCCGCTCCCGCTCCCGCACCGCAGCAGGAAGCCGCGGAAGAACAGGCTCCTGCCGCTCCGGAGCCCCAGGCCGCCCCGGCGGCCAAGCAGGCCACGACCGAGACGTCGCAGCCCGGTGGCGACTACGGCGCCAGCGGCGCCCAGCCGGCCGCCTCGCCGACGCCCGCACCGGCGCCCCAGGTGGCACCCCAGGCGCCGTCCACTTCCGCTCCGTCGGGCGACGGCGACGGCGACGGCGGTGGCGGTGGCGGTGGCGGTGGCGGTGGTCAGTACGTCACGCCGCTGGTGCGCCGCATGGCCGCCGAGAACGGTGTCGACCTGAACACCGTCTCGGGTACCGGCGTCGGTGGCCGGATCCGGAAGCAGGACGTGCTCGCGGCGGCGCAGAAGTCCGCCGCCCCGGCCGCGTCCGCCCCGGCACCGTCGAGCTCGACCGGCACCCGGACCCCGTCCCCGGCGGCCACGCCGGACACCTCGGTCCGCGGCCGCACGGAGAAGCTGTCCCGTCTCCGCACGGTCATCGCCAAGCGCATGGTGGAGTCCCTGCAGGTCAGCGCGCAGCTCACCACCGTCGTGGAGGCCGATGTCACCCGCATCGCGCAGCTGCGGCAGCAGGCGAAGGGCGGCTTCGAGGCCCGCGAGGGCGTGAAGCTGTCGTTCCTCCCGTTCTTCGCGAAGGCCGCCGTCGAGGCGCTCAAGCAGCACCCGTCGGTGAACTCCTCGATCGACCTCGAGGCGGGGACGGTCACCTATCACGACGCGGAGAACCTCGGGGTCGCCGTCGACACCGAGCGGGGCCTGCTGGTGCCGGTGATCCACGGCGCCGGCGACCTGAGCCTCGGCGGGCTCGCCCGCAAGATCAGCGACCTGGCAGAGCGCACCCGCACGAACAAGGTGACGCCCGACGAGCTGGGCGGGGGCACGTTCACGCTGACCAACACCGGCAGCCGCGGCGCGCTCTTCGACACGCCGATCATCAACCAGCCGCAGGTGGCCATCCTCGGTACCGGCTCGGTGGTGAAGCGCCCGGTCGTCGTCCAGGACGCCGAGCTGGGCGAGGTGATCGCGGTCCGGTCGATGGTCTACCTGGCCCTCACCTACGACCACCGGATCGTCGACGGCGCCGATGCCGCCCGCTTCCTCACCACGGTGCGGGAACGGCTCGAGGCCGGCCAGTTCCACGGTGAGCTCGGCCTCTCCTGATCGACACCCGCTCGGGGCCCCGGTGACCACCGGGGCCCCGAGTCCGTTGTGCCCTCCGAACACGCGCCCGCCGGGGAGTGCCGCATGAAGATCGCCGTCGCCGGGGCCTCCGGGCTGATCGGCAGCGCCCTGCTGCCCGCGTTGCGCGCCGACGGGCACGAGGTCGTGCAGCTGGTCCGCCGCACGCCGCGGACCGCCGCGGAGCACCGCTGGGATCCCCAGCACCGGCGGATCGATCCCGCCCTGCTCAGGGACGTCGACGCGGTCGTCAACCTGGCCGGCGTGGGTGTCGGCGACCGCCGGTGGAACGAGCGGCACAAGCAGGCGGTGCTGACCAGCCGCGTGGACTCGACGGCCACCCTCAGCCAGGCGCTCGCCGATGCGGTCGGGGCCGCCCCCGACCGGCCACGGGTGCTGCTCAACGCCTCGGGGGTCGGCTGGTACGGCGACACGGGTGACCGGATCGTCGACGAGGCCGCACCGGCCGGCGACGACTTCCTCGCCCGCGTCTGCGTCGCATGGGAGGACGCCACCCGCCCGGCCGCGGACGCGGGCGTGCGGGTGGTGCGGCTGCGCACCGGCCTGGTGCTCGCGCGTGGCGGCCTGCTCGGCCGGATGCTGCCCATCTTCCGGGCCGGACTGGGCGGCCGGCTGGGGTCCGGCAGGCAGTACATGCCCTGGATCAGCCTGTACGACGAGGTCGCGGCGATCCGGTTCCTGCTCACCCGTCCCGTCTCGGGGCCGGTCAACCTGTGCGGGCCGGAGCCGGTGACCAACGCCGAGTTCACGGCGGCTCTGGGCCGGGTCCTGCACCGGCCTACGGCGCTGCCCGTCCCCGGCCCCGCGCTCTGGGTGGTGCTGGGTGAGTTCGCCCAGGTCGGAGCCCTGGCGGGCCAGCGCGCCGTGCCCGCAGAGCTGACCGGAGCCGGCTTCCGGTTCCGGCACGCCGACGTCGATGCCGCCCTCCGGGCCGCCGTCGCCCGGGAGTGACCGGCGGCGCCGCGGCCGGTCAGCCGATCCGTTCGGCCGACTCGATCCGCCATCCGGAGGGGGTGCGCGCCAGCGTCATCCGGACCTCGGCGTCCGGCCGGCCGGGCACCGTGCGCAGCACCTCCCCGTCCGGGCGTCCGGCAGGCACCACGCGGTAGTCCGGCCAGCGGTCGGTCAGCCGGAGCTCGGCCCGCTCCCCCGTGCTCGAGACGACGGCGAGCTCGACGACGGCCGGGGCGAACCCGCTGAGCTGCTCGCCCGCCGCGGCGAGCGTGCGGGCGTGCTCGGCATCGGCGGCCTGCAGAGGGCTTCCCGGGGCGTAGACCTCCCCGAGCACCGCCAGGTCACCGCTCAGCGCCTCGGCCCGTCGGGCGTACAGCTCCGTGACCAGAGCGCGCCAGTCGTCGGCGGTCACCGGATCCGGGATTCCGGCGACCACCGGGGACGGGGACGGCGGGAGGACGTCCGGCGGGGTGACCGGCTCCGACGACGCGGGGGCGGCGGAGGTCGCCGCGGCGACGGACGTGCCCGGGGCGCCACTGCTCCCGGCCCAGCGGGTACCCGCCCAGGCGGTGACGGCCAGCGCCGCCAGGACCAGCGCCGCGACGAGCAGCACCCGGGCCGGCGGACCGCTCGGCCGGGCCGCGGCGACGCCTCTCGCCCGGCGGTGGGACCGTGCCGTGGGACCGACGATGGCCGGGGCCGGCCGGGGGCGGCGGCCGGGCACCACGTGGGTGAGCTCGGACCGCCGGCCGGGACGGCCGGCTCCGGCCGCGCCGGCCGTCGCGGACAGGGCCACGGGCTCCGGCCGGCACGCGCGCCGGAGGTCCAGCGCGAAGGCTGCGGCGCTGCCCCGGTCGAGCGGATCCGACGCGAGGCCGCGGGAGATGACCGCGACCAGCTCCGGTGGCGCCTCGGGGGCGAGTTCGGTCAGGTCGGGGATGTGGCCGGCAGAGGCCACCGCGAGGGTGTCGGCCGGGGTCGCCGCGTTCCAGGGTGCGATCCCGGTGAGCGCGTGGAAGGCCGCCCCGGCGACACCGAAGACGTCGGAGGCAGGCCCCGGGGCGCCGCCACGGGCGACCGCCGGGTCGACGTAGGCGGGAGTGACCTCGGCGGCCGCCGTCTCCCCCAGCACCCTGGCGACCCCCAGATCGGTGAGCACCGGGCGACCTTCGGCGGTGAAGACGATGTTGCCCGGCGACAGGTCGCCGTGGACTACGCCGTTCCCGTGCGCGTGCGCGAGGGCTGCGGCCACCGGGGCCATGGCCGTCACGACTTCGCCCGGACGCAACCGGCCGCGCCGGCCGAGCAGGTCGGCGAGGCTGCCCCCGGCGAGCAGCTCGAGCACCAGTGCCACTCGCGGCGCCCCGCCGCGGCGGGGCTGGTGGACGACTTCGTGCAACCGGACCAGGTGCGGGTGATCCAGCTCCCCGAGCAGCGCAGCCTCGCGCGCCTGCCGCTCCGGGTCCCCGGCGACCAGCACCTTCACCGCGACCGGCGCCCCGCCCTCCCGCGGAACGGCCCGCCACACCTCCCCGGAGCCGCCCCGCCCCAGCAGCGCCTCGAGGGTGTAGCCGGGAACGGCCGGCGGCCGGCTGGCGCCCGGCTCTCCGGGCGGGACGACGGCGGACATGACGGGGAGAGTAGGGCGGTCGGCGCATCCGCCGCTGCGGCTGTCCACAGGCCCGGCCGCCGTCCCCGAGGACCCGTCCAGGCGGTTGGCCACGGCCGCCGCCGGTTACCTTCGGACGGTGTCGTTGCCGCTGCGGGCCGAGGTCCTCGTCGTGGGGGCGGGGCTGGCAGGGCTGTCGGCGGCGACGCGGCTGGCCGGGGCCGGCCTGGACGTGCAGGTGCTCGAAGCAGGTGGGCACGTCGGCGGGCGCGTCGCGAGCCAGCGCATCGACGGTTTCGTCGTCGACCGCGGATTCCAGGTCTTCAACACCGGTTACCCCAGGGCTGCCGATTTCGACCTGCCCGCCCTGGAGCTCGGCTGCTTCGAGCGGGGGGCGGTGCTCCGGGTCGATGGCCGCGTGCACCGGGTCGTCGACCCCCGGCGGCGCCCCGCCGCGGCGCCGGGCACGGCGGCAGCGCCACTGGGGTCCCTCCGGGAGAAGGCCGCCCTGGTCGCCTTCTCCGCCCGCGCCGGGTACGCCCCCGTCGGCCACCTGCTCCGGACTCCGGACGAGCCGGCGGTACGGGCGCTGCGCGCGGCGGGCGTCGGGGACGCCGCCGTGGCCCGCTTCCTCAGGCCCTTCCTCGCCGGAGTCCTGCTCGAGGACGAGCTGGCCTCCTCCAGCCGGTACGTGCGCCTGCTCTGGCGCAGCTTCGTCCGGGGGGCCACCGGGCTCCCGGCCGACGGCATGCAGGCCATCGGCGCACAGCTGGCTGCCCGCCTCGGCCCCGGGCGGGTGCACCTGCACACCGCCGTCCGCTCGGTACGCCCCGGAGCGGCGGTCACGGACGACGGCACGTGGCGGGCCGACGCCGTCGTCGTCGCGACCGATCCCGTCACGGCGGCCGGGCTGCTCCCTGCTGTCGACGCCGCCGCACCCCGGCAGGTCACCACGCACCTGCACGTGCTGCCCGAGTCTCCCTGGCCGACGCCGCTGATCGTGCTGGGGCAGCCGGGTGGCCGGCTGGTCAACAGCGCGGTGGTCTCCGATGCCCAGCCCCGGTACAGCCCCGACGAGCGCGCGCTGGTCGCCAGCTCCACCCTCGACCCGACCCCGGAGGCCGAGGTGCGCGCCGAGGTGGCGGCGGCCCACGACGTGTCGCCGTCGGATCTCGAGCACCTCACCTCGGTCACGGTGCGCGGCGCCCAGCCGGCTGCGCTGCCGCCGCTGCAGCTGCGCCGCCCGGTCGACCTCGGGGACGGCCTGTTCGTCTGCGGTGACCACCGGGACACGCCGTCCATCCAGGGCGCGATGGCCAGCGGCGCCCGCGCGGCGCGCGCCGTCCTCGGCGTGCTCCGCCGCCCCGGGCCACCCGCCCGGCGGAGCACCGGCTGATGCCCGCGAGCGCACCTACGATCCCGGCCTCCCCGGCGGCCACGCCACCGACGACGGTGCCCGGGCTGGTCCACCGGGGCACCGAACTGGTGGAGGCGGTGGCCGCCGCGCCGGCGCGGCGGCCTACCGGGTGGAGCGGGGCCCCGACTCCACCGCGGTGGAGCCCGCCTCGAGCCGCGACGACCCGCCCGAGCCGGGCATAGGCTGGGCCACGTGAGCGAACTGCGGGTGGTGCGCGCCGGGACCGTTCCCTACGAGGAGGCCTGGGACCGGCAGCGGGAGCTGCACGCCCAGCGGGTGGCCGGCGAGATTCCCGACACCCTGCTGCTGCTCGAGCATCCGTCGGTCTACACCGCCGGCCGGCGCACCGAGCCGCACGAGCGGCCGTTCGACGGCACGCCGGTCATCGACGTCGACCGCGGCGGCAAGATCACCTGGCACGGGCCGGGCCAGCTGGTGGGCTACCCGATCGTCGCGCTGCCCGACCCGGTCGACGTGGTCGCCTACGTGCGCCGGCTCGAGGAGGCGCTGATCGAGGTCTGCGCGGGGTTCGGTCTGACCACCGGCCGGGTCGAGGGCCGCAGTGGCGTCTGGGTGGCCGCCGACGCACCGGGCTCCGGCTCCCGTCCGGAGCGGAAGGTCGCCGCGATCGGGGTCCGGGTCGCCCGCGGCGTCACGATGCACGGCTTCGCGCTCAACTGCGACCCGGACATGACCGCGTTCAGCAACATGATCCCCTGCGGGATCCCTGACGCCGGAGTCACGTCGCTGTCGGCGGAGCTGGGCGGCCCGATCACCACCGCTGAGGCCGTCGGGCCCGTCGCGGCTGCGATGCGCGCCGTCCTCACCGTCGGCGAGACCGCCGCGGCGCGCTAGCGGTTCCGCCCGGATCGCGGATGTCTTAGCGCTCAGGTGGATCCTCCGCCCCCGAGGAGGACCGCCATGCCCAGGACCGAGCCGTTGCCGCGCGAGTCGCTGCCGCAGTACGAGGACACCTTCCGTGCCGTGGACAGCTCGAGCGCTCGCCGCTGGCCTGGGCCGCCGACCACCTGCAGGATGCCGGCTGGGAAGGCGGCAAGCACGCGGAGTCCTGACGGTCCCGCGTGCCGGTGGGCGGCGCGGCGCGGCTGCACCGCCCACCGGCAGGGCGGGCTCAGCCGAGGACGAAGTTGACCAGCCGGCCGGGGACGGCGACGACGCGGCGGATCGTGGCCCCCTCGAGGTAGCCGGCGATCTTCTCGTCGGCCCGCGCAGCGGCCTCCAGCGCCGCCGCGTCGGCGCCGGCCGGCACCGTCACCTGCGACCGCACCTTGCCGTTCACCTGGACGGCGACCTGCACGGTGTCCTCCACCAGCCAGCGCTCGTCGGCCTGGGGGAACGGCGTCCAGGCCGTCGACTCGTCGTGCCCGAGGCGCGACCACAGTTCCTCGGCCAGGTGCGGGGCCAGCGGAGCCACCAGCAGCACCAGCGGCTCGGCCACCGCCCGGGACACGGGGGTGTCGGCGCCGTGGACCTGAGTCAGGTGGTTGGTCAGCTCGGTGATCCGGGCGATCGCGATGTTGAACCGCAGGGTCGCGTAGCCGTCACGCACGCCGTCGATCGCCTTGTGCAGCGCCCGCAGCGTCTCCTCGGCCGGCTCGGCGTCGGAGGCGCGGACCGCACCGGTCTGCTCGTCGACGACGACCCGCCAGATCCGCTGCAGCAACCGCTGGGAACCGACGACGGCCTTGGTCTCCCACGGCCGGGACTGCTCCAGCGGGCCGGTCGACATCTCGTAGACCCGGAACGTGTCCGCTCCGTAGGCGCCGATCATCTCGTCCGGCGTGACCATGTTCTTCAGGCTCTTGCCGATCTTCCCGTACTCGCGGTTGACCGGCTCCCCCTCGTAGAAGAACCTGCCGTCCTTCTCCTCCACGTCGGCCGCGGGCACGTAGAAGCCGCGCTCGTCGGTGTAGGCGTAGGCGGAGATGTAGCCCTGGTTGACCAGCCGGCGGAACGGCTCCTCGCTGGACACGTACCCCAGGTCGTGCAGCACCTTGTGCCAGAACCGCGCGTACAGCAGGTGCAGGACCGCGTGCTCGACACCGCCGACGTAGAGGTCGACACCGCCGACGTCGCCCTCGCCGCGCGGGCCCATCCAGTAGCGCTCCAGCTCCGGGTCCACCATCTGGGTGTCGTCGCCGGGGTCGAGGTAGCGCAGGTAGTACCAGCAGGAGCCCGCCCAGTTGGGCATCGTGTTGGTCTCGCGGCGGTACTTCTGCACGCCGTCGCCCAGGTCGAGCTCGACCGTCGTCCACTCGGTGGCCCGCGACAGCGGCGGCTCCGGGGCGGAGTCGGCGTCGTCGTCGGAGAACGTCTTGGGCGAGTAGTCGTCCACCTCGGGCAGCAGCACCGGGAGCAGGGACTCGGGCACCGCGACAGGCCGGTCGTGCTCGTCGTAGACGATCGGGAACGGCTCGCCCCAGTAGCGCTGCCGGCTGAACAGCCAGTCCCGCAGCTTGTAGGTGGTGGTGGCCTCGCCCGCGCCCCGCCGCACCAGCCAGTCGGTGACCGTGGCGATCGCCGTCGCCTTGTCCAGCCCGTCCAGCGAGATCTCTTCGTTCGACGAGTTGATCATCCGGCCGGGGCCGGTGTAGGCGCCGCTGCTGTCGTCGAAGCCGGCCGGCCGCTCGACCGTCGGCACGATGCCCAGGCCGAAGGCCCGGGCGAAGTCCCAGTCCCGCTGGTCCTCTCCCGGCACGGCCATGATCGCGCCGGTGCCGTAGCCGGTGAGCACGTAGTCGGCGATGAAGACGGGCAGCTCCCGGCCGTCGACGGGGTTGACTGCGGTCACCCCCAGCCAGACGCCGGTCTTCTCCCGGCCGGCGTCCTGGCGGTCCAGCTCGGACCGGCGGGAGGCCTGCCGCTGGTAGGCGCGGACGGCCTCCGCCGGCGTCGCCAGGCCCCCGGTCCACCGGGGGTCGGCGCCCTCGGGCCAGGCGTCGGCGGTCAGGGCCTCGACCAGTGGGTGCTCCGGAGCCAGCACCATGTAGGTGGCCCCGAACAGGGTGTCGGGCCGCGTCGTGAAGACCTCGATCGTCTCCGCTGCGCCTCCAGGCCGCCCCACCGCCCCAGCAGCGAACCGGATCCGCGCACCGGTGGAGCGGCCGATCCAGTTGCGCTGCATCAGCTTCAGGGAGTCCGACCAGTCCAGCCGGTCCAGGTCGTCGAGCAGCCGGTCGGCGTAGGCGGTGATCCGCATCATCCACTGCTTGAGCGGGCGCCGGAACACCGGGAAGTTGCCCCGCTCGGAGCGCCCGTCGGGGGTGACCTCCTCGTTCGACAGCACGGTGCCCAGTCCGGGGCACCAGTTGACCGGCGCCTCGTGCAGGTAGGCGAGCCGGTGCGCGTCGACGACGACGCCGCGCTCCGCCGCACCCAGCACCGCCCAGGGGCGGTCGTACGGGTTGGTGCCCTCACCCGGCTCGCGGGTGCCGGCGTCCAGCTCGGCGACCAGCTCCTCGATCCGGCGCGCCCGGCCCGCGTCCGCGTCGAACCAGGACCCGAAGATCTGCAGGAAGATCCACTGGGTCCACTTGTAGTACGCCGGGTCGATCGTGGCGAAGCTGCGGCGGTCGTCGTGGTCGACGCCCAGGCGGCGCAGCTGCGCCCGGATGGCAGCGATGTTCGCCTCGGTGGTGATCCGCGGGTGCTGGCCGGTCTGGACGGCGTACTGCTCGGCGGGCAGGCCGAAGGCGTCGTAGCCCATGGGATGCAGGACGTTGTCGCCGTCCATGCGGCGGAACCGGCTGGTCACGTCGGTGCCGAGGTAGCCCAGCGGGTGCCCGACGTGCAGCCCGGCGCCCGACGGGTACGGGAACATGTCCATGGCGAAGTACTTGGGCCGGTCGGCGACCCTCTCGAAGCCCGCGCTCAGCCGGCCGACAGGGTTGGGCGTGTGGAAGGTGCCCTCGGCCGCCCACCGGTCCTGCCAGGCCAGCTCGATGCGCTGCGCGAGCGCCGGCGTGTACCGGTGCGGCGGCACGTCACCCGGCGCCTGCTCGACGTTCGGCTGGTCGGCGGTCTGGCTCATCGCTGGTGCTCCCGGGTCCCATGCAGTGGTGCGGTACCGACGGCGGACATAAGAAAACCCCTCACGCAGGAGGGGTCGCCGTGCTGTCTGGACGTCTCAGATCAGCACGGCCGGTGAAGCAGGAAGCCGCCCGGTCACGGTGAGAGCCTACTCCGGGCCCGCACAGCGAGGGCGTGGTACGCCCGGCGCCCGCCTCCCTCGTACGAGCGGTTCGGCGCTGCCTGCGGTGCAGCCGTGAGCTCCCGGATCCGATCTGCAGGAGGTGGGGATGGCGCAGTGGGCGACGCGGGGAGCCAGCACCTCCGCCTCCGGGCGGCTGCTGGCACTCACGGTCGCCCTGGTCGCCGCGTTCGCCGCCGGCCTGGTCCACCGACCCGCCGGCTCGCTGTGGACCGACCTCCACGCCCTGGTCGCCTACAACCTTCCGTACCTCCCGGCGGCCGCCGCGTGCTGGCTGGCCGCCGCCCGCATCCCACCGGAGCGCACCGCCTGGCGGTCGCTGGCCGTGGGGCTGCTGCTGAGCATCCCGTCCAACGCCCTCCGCACGGCCGCCGCACAGGCTCCGGACTCCGACGTCCTGCTCTACGGCGCCTACGGCTTCTCGTCCGCCGCCTACCTCTGCCTCTACGGAACGCTGTTCGGCTTCATCCGCGCCCGGGTGCCGCGGTTCCACCCGAGCACCTGGCTGGACGGCCTGATCGGCGCTCTGGGCACCGTGTCCGTGGGGGTCGCGTTCCTCCTCGGGCCGTACCTCGACGGATCCAGCGGCGTCCTGCTGCCGATGGCGCAGCTGGCCTGGCCGGCCGCCGACGTCGTCCTCATGGCGACGCTGGTCGCCGTCGGGGCGATCCTCGGGGTGAACGTCGACCGCACGCTGCTGCTCTCCACCGCGGCCATGGGCTTCGTGCTCCTCGGGGACCTGCTGTTCTTCTGGGCCACCGTGCACGGCACCGCCGCGGACGGCGACCCGCTGGAGCTCGCCTGGCTGACCGGGATCGCGTTGACGGCGCTGGCCGCACACAGCGCCCGGCCGGACTCCCTCCCCGGCTCGGCGCCGGCCGAGAATCGCGCGACCGACGGGCGGGCGCGCGTGGGCTGGCGGCTGCTCGCCCTCCCACTGGCCGCCCAGACCGCCGGCCTGCTGGTGCTGGCAGTGGGCTGGGGCGATGCGTTGCCGCCCGCCGCTGCCTGGACGGCGATCGGCTGCGCGCTGGCCGCGCTGGCTCGGACGGCGGTCACCTTCCGGGAGGTGCGAGCGTTCCACGAGGTCGAGCAGCAGGCCCGGACCGACGAACTCACCGGGCTGGCCAACCGCCGGGCACTGCTGGAGAAGGCCGAACAGGTCCTCGTCTCCGCCTCGGCCCCGCGCCCGGCGGCTCTGCTGCTCCTGGACCTCGACGGCTTCAAGGAGGTCAACGACAGTCTCGGCCACACCGCAGGCGACCAGCTGCTGCGCCAGGTCGGCCCGCGGTTGCTGCCCGCTCTGCGGACCGGGGAGATGCTGGCCCGGCTGGGCGGCGACGAGTTCGCCGTCCTGCTGCCGGAGGCCTCCCTCGACGAGGCACACGCCCGCGCCGAGCGACTGCGCGCGCTGATGCTCCAGCCGTTCCCCGTCGAGGACATCCGGCTGCACGTCGGCGTGAGCATCGGCGTGGCCACCGCACCGGTCCCGGCTGCGACGTTCCAGGAGTTGCTGCGCTGCGCCGACGTCGCAATGTACGCGGCGAAGGCCGCGCGGGAGGGGGTGCACGTCTACGTCCCCGATCCCCACGGCGGCAGCGGCGACCGGCTGCGGACGATGGAGGAGCTGCGCGCGGCGCTCCACGGCGACGAGCTGCTGGTCCACCTGCAGCCGCAGGTCGGTTTCGCCGACGGTCGGGTGGTGGGCGTGGAAGCCCTGGTCCGGTGGCAGCACCCGATCCGCGGACTGCTCTCCCCCGCCGACCTGCTGCCCGCCGCCGAGCAGGCCGGCCTGATGCGACCCCTGACCGACAAGGTCCTCGAGCTGGCCCTGACCGCGGCGGAGCTCTGGTGGTCCACCGGCGCCGTCCCGGTCTCGGTCAACCTGTCGGCCGCCAACGTCAACGACCTCGACCTGCCCGGCAAGGTGGCCGCGGCCCTGCACCGGCACGGCCTGCCGGCCGAGGCGCTGACCCTCGAACTGGTCGAGGACACCCTCATGGCTGATCCGGAACGCGGTCGCCAGGTGCTCGCCGAGCTGCGCGGGCTCGGCGTCCGGACCTCGATCGACGACTACGGGACCGGGTACAGCTCGCTGGCCTACCTGCGGCACCTGCCGGCCGACGAGCTCAAGCTCGACCGGAGCTTGACCGCCGACGTGGTCAGCGACCGGCGCGCCAGCGCGATCGTGCGGCACACCGTGGCCCTGGCGCACGACCTCGGGCTCCGACTGGTCGCGGAGGGGGTCGAGGACGCCGCGAGCTGTGCCGCCCTGGGCCGGCTGGGCTGTGACGTCGCCCAGGGCTACGCGATCGCCCGGCCGATGCCGGTCGGGGACTTCCTGCACTGGCTCGAGCGTCCGCAGCACCCGCTGCTGGACCCGGAACGTTCGGCCCGGTACTGAGTCGGAGCCGTCAGCGCAGCTGCGGCGCCACCTCGCCCGCCACCAGGTCCAGGTGGTCCAGGTCGGCGAGGTCGAGCACCTGCAGGTACACCCGCTGCGCTCCGGCCTCGGCGTACCGACCCAGGACGTCGACCGCCTCGGCGGGCGTGCCGGCGACCCCGTGCCGGCGCAGCTCGTCGACGTCGCGGCCGATGGCGGCGGCCCGGCGGGCGAGCTCGGCCTCGTCCTTGCCGACGCAGACCACCAGCGCCGAGCTGTACACCAGGGACGACGGGTCTCGACCGGTCTCCTCGCAGGCCTCCCGGACGCCGGCGAAGAGCCGGGCGTTCTCCTCGGCGGCCATGAACGGCACGTTGAACTCCGCCGCGTACCGGGCGGCCAGGCGCGGGGTGCGCTGCTTCCCCCGGCCACCGATCAGCACCGGGATGCCACCGTCCTGCACCGGTTTCGGCAGCGCCGGCGAACCGGCGAGCTGGTAGTGGCGGCCGTCGAAGTCGAAGCTCTCCCCGAGCGGGGTGTTCCACAGCCCGGTGATGACGGCGAGCTGCTCCTCGTAGCGGTCGAACCGCTCGCCCAGCGGCGGGAAGGGGATGCCGTAGGCGCTGTGCTCCTGCTCGAACCAGCCCAAGCCGATGCCCAGCTCGACCCGGCCGCCGCTCATCCGGTCGACCTGGGCGACGGAGATCGCCAGGGGGCCGGGCAGCCGGAAGGTTCCCGCGGTCATCAGCGTGCCCAGCCGGACCCGGCTGGTCTCCCGGGCGAGCCCGGCGAGGGTGATCCACGCGTCCGTGGGCCCGGGCAGCCCGTCGCCACCCATCGTCAGGTAGTGGTCGGAGCGGAAGAAGGCGTCGAAGCCGGTCTCCTCGGTGCGCCGGGCGACGGCCAGCAGGTCGTCGTAGGTGGCGCCCATCTGGGGCTCGGTGAAGATGCGCAGCTGCACCGCCGGAAGGTAACCGCCGACCACGTCGGTGTATGCAGCCGCCGCTCGGTTCAGGGTGTGCGGGGACGCCGGAGCGGGCAGGATGACCGCCAGACGATCAACTCGGAGGTGCAGCACGTGTTCCACAAGAAGACGCGCGGCGAGATCATCAGCGCCGAAGTACAGGAGGGCCTCGCCCACCTGGGGACGGCGGTGACCGAGGCCGGTCGCGCCGCCGCCGAACAACTGGCTCCGCACGTGGAGGCGGCCCAGCGGGCCGTCGCCCCCAAGGTGGCCGCCGCTGTGGGGGTGACCGCGCCGGCGGTGGCCACCGCTCGGGAGAACCTGGGCGGCCGCGTGGAGGCCGCCCGCGACGCGATCGGCCCGCGGGTGGATGCCGCCCGTGAGGCCGCTGCCCCGCGGATCACCGCGGCGCAGCTGGCCGCCGCACGGGCTGCCGCCGACGTCGCCCCTCGTGTGGAGGCGGCCCGCGGGGCGGCGCAGAAGGCGTACCGGGACGAACTCGCGCCCCGGCTGACCGCGGCCCAGATCGCGGCGCTGTCCTACGCCATGCCTCGGGTCACCGCGGCCCGCGAGGCCGTGTCGCCGGCGTTGGAGAGCGCCCGCGGGACCCTGATCGCCGGGGTGGACAGCGCCCGCTGCGAGCTCGACGCCCGTCGGGCGGAGTTCGCCGCCGCGGCGGCGGAGTCCTCGCGCAAGGCCCGCAAGGCGGCGAAGAAGGCGCGCAAGAAGGCCGGCAAGAAGCACCGTGAGTTCGAGAAGGCGGCGCTCGCGACTGCCAGGACGGTGCAGCGCCGGCAGGAGCCCGAGCCGACGCGCTGGCCGTGGGTGTTCGCCCTCCTGGCCGTGGGTACCGCTGTGTTCGTCCTGCTGCGGCGCAAGAAGGCCGACGCGTGGACGCCCGCACCGGCCGGGGACGGCCCGGTGCCCAGCTACCGAGAGGACCCCGTGCCCAGTTCCGACAGCACCTCAGGCAAGACCGTCTCCACGGCGTCGCAGACCAGCGACTCCGCGCCGGCCGAGTCCGACATGGGAGTCCGTGACGCCCAGCTGGTCGACGGCGATGGTCCCGACGACGCCACCGTCAACGGCACCGACGCCCCCGAGCCGTTCTCCAGCGGCGGCGGCTCGGACGCCGGCCCGACCGCGGGACCGGCCGACAAGCAGGTCTGACCGCCCGTAGCAGCACCACCACCGCCCCCGTCGCCGTCGCGACGGGGGCGGTGGTGTCTGCGCGAGTACCGTGGGGATCATGAGCGAGGCGCCGCCGAGGATCCCTGAGCAGTCCCCTGTCGAGGACTCCCGGATCGAGCCCGCCGGCCGCAAATTGCTGCGCCTCGAGGTGCGCAACAGCCAGGTCCCCATCGAGCGCAAGCCCGAGTGGATCAAGACCCGGCTCAAGACCGGCCCCGAGTACACCGAGCTCAAGTCACTGGTGCGCCGTGAGGGCCTGCACACCGTCTGCGAGGAAGCCGGCTGCCCCAACATCTACGAGTGCTGGGAGGACCGGGAGGCCACCTTCCTCATCGGGGGCGACCAGTGCACCCGGCGCTGCGACTTCTGCCAGATCGACACCGGCAAGCCGGCCGAGTTCGACGCCGACGAGCCGCGCCGGGTCGCCGAGAGCGTCGCCACCATGGGCCTGAGGTATGCGACCGTCACCGGCGTCGCCCGCGACGACCTGCCGGACGGCGGCGCCTGGCTCTACGCCGAGACGGTCCGCCAGATCCACGCCCAGCTCCCTGGATGTGGCGTCGAGCTGCTCATCCCCGACTTCAACGCCGACCCCGACCAGCTCGCCGAGGTCTTCTCCTCGCGGCCCGAGGTGCTCGCCCACAACGTCGAGACGGTGCCCCGGATCTTCAAGCGCATCCGCCCGGGTTTCCGGTTCGATCGCTCGCTGGCGGTCATCACCGCGGCCCGCGAGGCCGGCCTGGTCACCAAGTCCAACCTGATCCTGGGCATGGGCGAGGAACCGCACGAGGTCGTCGAGACGATGCAGGCCCTGCACGACGCCGGCTGCGACCTGCTCACGATCACCCAGTACCTGCGGCCCTCGCCGCGGCACCACCCCGTCGTGCGGTGGGTCAAGCCCGACGAGTTCGTCCAGTTCCAGAAGGACGCCGAGGAGATCGGCTTCCCGGGCGTGCTCGCGGGCCCGCTGGTGCGCAGCTCCTACCGCGCCGGCCGGCTGTACCAGCAGGCGATCGAGGCCCGAGGGCTCACCCCGCAGGCCTGATCGCCGCGACTCCGGCCGGCGTGTCCGGGACAGCGCGGCGCACGCCCCTATCCTGGGGACATGGCACGCAGCAGGTCCTCTGACTCCACCGCCCCGGGCGGCAGCGCCGGGCGCACCCCGAAGGACGGTGGGCGCGGCCGGACCTCCGGTGCCACCGCGGCCGGGGCCACCGCCGCCGGGAAGGCGGGCAAGGCGGGCAAGGCGGGCAAGGCGCCCAAGCTGGACAAGAACGGGCAGCCCAAGGTCGGTCGGATGCGCAAGCTCCGCAGCCAGGGCGGCATGATCAAGCAGGCCTACACCCTGACGCGGAAGAACGACCCCAAGCTGCCCTGGATCATGCTGATCTGGTTCGTCGCGGTCGCCGCCGTCATCGAGCTCGTCGGCATCCTGCTCAGCTCGCCCCTCCTGTTCATCCCGCTGGCGGTGCTCTTCGGCGCCCTCGCCGCGCTCATCGTGTTCGGCCGCCGCGCCCAGGGCTCGGCCTACCGGCAGGTGGAGGGGCAGCCGGGGGCGGCCGCGTGGGTCCTCGAGGGCATGCGCGGGGACTGGCGGGTCAGCTCCGGCGTGGCCGGCACCCCGCAGATGGACGCGGTGCACCGCGTGCTCGGCCGGCCGGGGATCATCCTCGTCGGCGAGGGCGTGCCGGGCCGGGTCCGCGGCCTGATCGCGCAGGAGAAGAAGAAGATCGCCCGGGTCGTCGGTGACACGCCGATCTACGACGTGCTCGTCGGCGACGACGAGGGCCAGGTGCCGCTGAAGAAGCTCAGCACGCACGTCATGAAGCTGCCGCGGAACCTCAGCGCCGCCGAGGTCAATTCGCTGGGCCGCCGGATGAGCGCGCTCGGTGGGCCGCGGATGCCGGTGCCCGGTGGCCCGCTCCCGGGCGGCCGGCAGATGTCGGTGAGCCAGCGCCAGGTGCGCCGCCGCGGCTGAGCCCTTCCCCGCCGGCGTTGCGCCGTCCGTGGGAGCGACCGCCACAGGGACGACCCCGGGGTCTCCGTAGCGCGTCCACCAGGCGAGCCTCGGGGACGTCGTCCGCTGCGCGAACGGCTCCGGTAGCGGGGTCGGTGGTGAAGGCGGCCCGGTGCACCGCACGCACGGCGGCGTGGTCTGCAGGACGCTCCCGGCGCACGGCCGCCCCGCAGGGTCCCGCCGCGAGTCTGCGAGCGGTGGGGGGCAGGGGGTGGTCCTTCAGCAGTCCAGGACGACGGCGGTCCCGGTCAGCCGGTCGTGCAGCCCACGCCCGTCGGCGTCCACCAGCAGCGCCGGAACCAGCAGCATGAGGAGGCCGGTGCGGACGACGGCGCGCCAGGGCGCCAGCCGCGCGCCGGGCGTCGGATGGGCCAGCCGCATGCCGAACACCCGGTGCCCCGGGGTCTGGCCGAAGACGATCAGCGTGACCACGGTGAGCAGGCCGAACACCAGCAGGCTCCAGTTGCCGGGCCCCTCGGGGGCGGTGAACGCCCATGCGACCAGCGCCGCGCCGACGGCGTCCACGAGGTAGCCACCCACCCGCCGGGTGAAGGGGGCCAGCGACCCCGGCCCCTCGGCGGGCAACCCCAGGGAGGCGCCGCGGCCCGGGGCCTGAGAGGGTTGTCCGACATCTCTGACCATGACCGCCAGCGTAGTAAGAGGACCCTCTGCCGCCCCACCACTCGCAACCTCGCGGCGGGGCCCTGCAGAGGGCCGACCTGACGGGCGCCACGTCCAGGGTGTTGTTACCGCCCCGAAACACTCGGGACACGGCAGGGCAACTCCCCGCTCGTAGCGTGCCGAACGGCAGTCCGCCCACACCCGGAGGATCGATGTTCAACAGTCCCGACGAGGTCGCCGCCTACATCCGCGACAACGATGTCGAGTTCGTCGACGTCCGCTTCTGCGACCTGCCCGGCGTCATGCAGCACTTCACCATCCCTGCGTCGACGTTCGGCGAGGACACGTTCACGGATGGCCTCGGCTTCGACGGCTCCTCGATCCGCGGGTTCCAGGCGATCAACGAGTCGGACATGCTCCTGCTCCCCGACGCCAACAGCGCGTTCGTCGACCCGTTCCGCAAGCACAAGACGCTGAACGTCAATTTCTTCATCCACGACCCGATCACCTTCGAGCCCTACAGCCGCGACCCGCGGAACGTGGCGAAGAAGGCCGAGGCGTACCTGGGCAGCTCCGGCATCGCCGACACCGCCTTCTTCGGCCCGGAGGCGGAGTTCTACGTCTTCGACTCGATCCGCCACGGCACGGGGATCAACGAGGGCTACTACCACATCGACGCGGTCGAGGGCTCCTGGAACACCGGCTCCCGCACCGGCGAGAACGGCGTCGGCCCGAACCTGGGTTACAAGACCGCCACCAAGGGCGGGTACTTCCCCGTCGAGCCGGTCGACCACCAGAGCGACCTGCGGGCCACCATGATGGTCAACCTGGCCAACGCCGGGCTGGAGCTCGAGCGGGGCCACCACGAGGTGGGCACCGGGGGCCAGGCGGAGATCAACTACAAGTTCGACACGCTGCTGCGGTCGGCCGACAGCCTGATGCTGTTCAAGTACATCGTCAAGAACACCGCCTGGGCGCATGGCAAGACCGCCACGTTCATGCCCAAGCCGCTGTTCGGCGACAACGGCTCCGGCATGCACTGCCACCAGAGCCTGTGGAAGGACGGCGTGCCGCTGTTCCACGCCGAGACCGGCTACGCGGGCCTGTCCGACATGGCCCGGCACTACATCGGTGGGCTGCTGTCGCACGCGTCGTCGCTGCTGGCCTTCACCAACCCGACGGTGAACAGCTACCACCGCCTGGTGCCCGGCTACGAGGCGCCGATCAACCTCGTCTACTCGGCCCGCAACCGCTCCGCCTGCTGCCGCATCCCGATCTCCGGCGACAACCCCAAGGCCAAGCGCATCGAGTTCCGGGTGCCCGACCCGTCGGCCAACCCCTACCTCGCCTTCTCGGCGATGCTGATGGCCGGCCTCGACGGCATCAAGAACAAGATCGAGCCGCCGGCGCCGGTGGACAAGGACCTGTACGAGCTGCCGCCCGAGGAGGCCCTGGGCATCGAGGAGGTGCCGGCCTCGCTGGACGCCGCTCTCGACAACCTCGAGGCCGACCACGAGTACCTCATCGACGGCGGGGTGTTCACGCCCGACCTGATCGAGACGTGGATCGAGTACAAGCGGGAGAACGAGATCGACCCGATCCGCCTGCGCCCGCACCCGCACGAGTTCGCCATGTACTACGACATCTGATCTCGCCTGCTGACGCGCCGCGGCCCCCGACCTCACCGAGGTCGGGGGCCGCAGTGCGCCGGGAGCCGGGAATCCGCCGCGGAACCGGGGGCAGCGTCGCGGAACCGGGGTCAGCCGTCGCGGCGTCCCGTGCCGATCGGCTCCACGCCGGCCGGACCGTTGGTCAGCACGACCGTCGCTCCGCCGGCCGCCACGGCCTGCAGCGTGCGCAGCTGCAGCAGTGCCGGCTGCTCGGCCACCATGCGGGCCGCGTTGGCCAGCGCCCTCGTCGCCGCCACCTCCGAGCGGGCGCGTTCCAGAGCGGCCTGCCCCTGGGCACGCGCCGTCGCGACCTCGGCGGCGGCCCGCCGCAGCTCCGCAGGGACCATGACGTCGCGGAGCGAGAGGCTGTCGATCGCCACCCCCACGGCCTCCGCGGAGCCGCCGACCAGACTCCGCAGGTCGTCGGGGAGCGCACCGCGGGCGGCGAGCAGCTCGTCCAGGGTCCGCGCACCCACCGCCTCGCGCAGCGCGATCTGCAGACCGGCGTAGACGAAGCCGTCGGCGTCCTCGACGGCCTCGTACCAGCGCCGGGGATCCGCGGTCCGGACCGCGACGGTGAGACTCACCTTGACCGACAGTCCGTCGGCGGTCAGCACCTCCTGGCTCGGGACGACGAGCAGCCGGGGCCGGATCAGCACACGGACCCGCCGGCGCCGCCAGCGCACCCGGCGGTGGCGGCCTGCTCCGAGGATCGCCTCGAACCGGCCGTCCCGGTAGAGCAGGACCCGCTCCCACTCCTGGACCACGATCTGCACGTTCCTGCCCTCCTCTCCCCGCCCCCCGGCGCGCGGACCGTCCGGCGCGTGGTCGGGCGCCGGCGGGGAGCGCACGCAGCGCTGCAGACCGCCGGAGCCGGGATGGCCACGCGCCGAACGGCATCGGGAGTCGAACCCGCGCGTTCCTGAGACGCTTGCCCACATGGCAATGCCCGGGGCCGACGCGCAGGACCTGCGGCGGCGATGCCGCCCGGCTGCTGACCTCGGGCGGGCAGGACTGTAGCCGCCCGGCAGTCGCAGCGCCTCCCGTTTTCCGCCACCGCGATGCGGTGCGCCGCCGCTGCTGCCCGCCGGTGCCGCCGGGGACCATCAGGTCGTCCACGGAGCCGACCGGCTCGGGGGCCTCGATGCCCCGCTCGGCCATGACCTTCTGGACGGCTGCCTTCGGCCCAGCTGCTTGCGTGCCGCGGTCGGCGTCAGCACCGGCGGTTGCCACGACCGGCCTCCAGTGCTGGAACGGCCGCTCGACGATCGCGTGGTCTTCGGCGATGAGATGGTCGATGTCTCCGGGCGGGGTCGGGTGATCCAGGCGCGGAGAGGCCTCCGTGGATCCGGTGGGCACGGTCAGCTGCCTGAGCGACTACCCGCTACCCTCGGTTACGACACGCGATCAGGCCGTTTCCCTGCAGAGGCTCTCCGCGCCACGCCGGGCCACTCAGGTGCGGAACGAGCCGGCGTCCCGCGGTGGCGATCCGGTGACCACCCCGACGGCAGCCTCGACGACGGCGTAGACGGACAGCGCGACCGCGATGAGCAGGCCGGGTGGCACGACCACCGGCGCCGCGAGCAGCGAGATGGCCAGCACCCCGGGTGCGCTGTGCCACCAGCCTGCTCCCCGCACCGGGTCGCCGAAGGCACCCCACCGCACCCCGGTCCACATCAGCCAGCGACGGACCACCGGCACGCCGCTCTCCCGCATCACCCGGCGGAAGACCCCGTCGGCCTCCCGCGCGGTCACCACTCCGCTCTCGATGCCTACGGTGACGAACCAGTCGTGCAGGATCGCCGCGGCCGTGTACCGGCCGAAGCGCGGCACCAGCCAGACCACCACGCGCGGCACCGTGGCGAAGTCGGTCCGGAACCCGGCGGGCACGACGAAGCGGTCCCGCGTCCCGCGGTAGACCAGGGGCTCCACCACTGCCCAGTGCTCGTCGTCCAGCGTCCGGACGACGACGTCCCCCACCTCGAACGGCACGCGCCCCTCCCCCGTCTCGCCCGTGCTCAGCGCAGTGCTGCGACGCCGCGGTCCTGGACGCGGGCGGGATCATGCCTGGCGCGCCGATTCCTACCCGCGCGGCGCATCGGGTGGCCGGGCGGTCAGACGCGGGCGGCCTGGTCGAAGACCAGCGAGGCCATCATCGCGTCGAGCACCTCGACGTCGCGGTCGTGGTCGAAGCCCGGCAGGCCCACGGTGTCGGCCACGAGGACGCCGCCGTCGGGCAGCTGGGCGCCGAGGTCGACGACGTAGGTCGTGATCGGGGTCCCCGCCGGGTAGAACCCGGGACCGGTCACCTGCTCCACGCGCATCGCCGCCCGCCCGCCGACGTCGACCGACGTGCGCGCCGTCTCGTCGGGCCACTCGGCCACGAGCTCGTCCGCCGGCCGGACCGACAGCGTGATCGCGGCGATCCGGACGTCGGTGGCCTCCGGCACGGAGAACGACTCGCCGTCGAACCAGCTGCACAGCGGGAGGACCTCGCCGGAGTTGACCGACCAGTCCGCCGGGTAGGCGACGCTGAACCCGGCCGGGTGGTCGCACCGGGCGGTCTTCTCGGCGGCGACCGCGACCACCGTCTCCGTACCGGTGGACGGCGGCGCGGACGCGGAGGGAACGGCCGCGTCAGTGGTCCCGCAGCCGGCCAGGACCACCAGCGAGGAGGCGGCGGCGAGGAGGAGACGCATGCTGCGGTACCTGCTTCCGGACGGGGCGACGGACCACCCCTCTGTATCCAGCAACACCGCATCCGGAACGTGCCGATCCGAGAACCCGCCGCTCGGCGCGTCCGTCAGCCCACCCGCTCGGCCACCGTCCGGGCGGCGAACCGGCGAATGCGGCCGGCGTTGCCCGACAGCAGGCGGTCCAGCACCCGGTCCACCGGCGGCGTCTCCCCGAGACGGGCCAGACCCGCCCAGCGCGGCACCGTGACGGTCCGGGACCGGGAGCTGCTCAGCAGGTCGCCGATCCGGTCGGCCACCCGGTCGGGCGAGATGCCGCGGGAGAGCCGGCCG
This sequence comes from Blastococcus capsensis, assembly GCF_030165005.1. Classification (GTDB taxonomy): domain Bacteria; phylum Actinomycetota; class Actinomycetes; order Mycobacteriales; family Geodermatophilaceae; genus Blastococcus; species Blastococcus capsensis. The sequence continues at coordinate 64,509 of NZ_JASNNW010000004.1, read as the reverse complement.
CGGGCGTCCTCGTCCGACACCGGCGCGTGACCGTGGCCCCGGGCCAGCCACTCGGTCTCCACGAAGAACGGATTGACGGTGTGCACGCGGATGCCCCGGGCGGTCACCTCCCGGCGCAGGCCGCGCGCGAACCCCTGCACCCCCGCCTTGGTGGCCGAGTACACGGTCAGCGGCGGGACCTGCGACCAGGCGGCGACCGAGGAGACCAGCACGACATCGGCCCGCCCCCGGTCGGCGGCCGACCCGAGCAGGTGCGGCAACGCCAGCCGGGTCAGCTCGACGACGCCGGTGAGGTTGAGCGCGACGATGCCTTCGACGGCCTCGCCCGGCATGTCCTCGAGCAGCCCGGCCCAGCCGAGGCCCGCGTTGTGCACCACCGCGTCCAGCCGGCCGTGCTCGTCCAGCACCCGGTCGAGGAGGGCGGCCCGGTCGCGGGCATCGGCGACGTCGGCGACGGCCGTGCGCACCTCGGGCAGGCCGCCGAACGCCTCCTCCAGCCGGTCCCCGTGACGGGCGCAGGTGACGACGCGCGCGCCGTCGGCCGCCAGTCGGGCGACGGTGGAGCGGCCGATGCCCGCGCTTCCCCCGGTGACGAGCACGACGCGGTCGGAGAGAGGTCATGGCCGCCTCCTACCCACGGGCGACATCACACCCACCCGCGCATCCTTTCCGCGGTCGGTGGGCATGCTGACGATCATGCGCCTGCCCGAGTCACGGGGCCCTCTCACCGACGCCCTCTTCCGCGACCTCACCACCTGCACCGGCCTCTCCGCGACGACGCTCGAGCGCGCCCGGCGGGTGGCCGAGGACGACGCCGCGGCGCTGACCGACGACGACCGGCAGCTGGCGCTCGCCGTCTGCTACGAGCTCCACTACCGCGGCTTCGAGGGCGTCTCCGAGGACTGGGAGTGGGATCCCGCGCTGATCGGGCTGCGGGCCGGCCTGGAGCGGCGTCACGAGGCGGCGCTGCGGGAACTGGCGGGCGACGTCCCGGTCACCGACGAGCCGATCGACCAGCAGCTGACGGCGCTGATCGCCGCCGACGACGGCCCGTCGCTGTCGTCCTACCTCGCCAAGCAGGGCACGCTCGAGCAGTGGCGGGAGCACCTCACCCTGCGGTCGGTGTACCACCTCAAGGAGGGCGATCCGCACACGTTCGCCATCCCGCGGCTGTCCGGCCGGGCCAAGGCCGCGATGGTGGAGATCCAGGCCGACGAGTACGGCGGCGGCTCCGCCGAGCGGATGCACAGCGAGCTGTTCGCCGGGCTGATGCGCGACCTCGACCTGGACGCCGGGTACGGCGCGCTGTGGAACGAGGCCCCGGCGGTCGCCTTCGCCGCGGTGAACACCATGTCGCTGTTCGGTCTGCACCGCCGGCTGCGCGCCGCGGCGCTGGGCCACCTCACCGCCGTGGAGATGACGTCGTCCGAGCCCAGCCGGCGGTACTCCGCCGGGCTCCGCCGGCTGGGGTTCGACGAGCGCACGACCGTCTTCTACGACGAGCACGTGGAGGCCGACGCCGTCCACGAGCAGATCGCGTCGGTGGACATGTGCGGATCGCTGGTCGTCGAGGAGCCGGGGCTGGCTGCCGACGTGCTGTTCGGCGCCGGCGCGTCACTGGCCCTCGACGGGCTCGCGGCACGCCACCTGCTGGGCGCGTGGGAGGCCGGCCGCTCGGGCCTGCGCGGTCAGGCCGCGCTGGCCGCCTGAGCGCCGCGCCAGGCGGCGCGCTGATCCGCGGGGAGCATCGGGAGGGTCAGGCCTCCCGACGGTCCTCGCGGCGGAGCTGCGCGGCCGGACGCGGCCTGCTCGGCGCGCTCGGGGCGGAGAACCCGCCCCGCTTGTGCGAGCCGTCGCAGAACGGCTTGATCCCCGACTTGCCGCACCGGCACAGCGCGACCGTCTCCCGGCCAGGATCGATCTCCGCACCGTCCTGGTCGACCAGCCGGAAGTTGCCGCGCACGATCAGCGGTCCGTCCCGGTAGGGGGTGATCGTGGCGCCGTCCGCAGGCTCGCCCGCGGGCACGCCTCCGGGGTCGACGTCCTCGGGGCGGTCCGGCTCGGCCGACAGTGATCGCGACACGCTCCCAGCATGCCCTGACGACGCGGGACCACACCGCGCCGGCCCCGGATCAGGACTCCGTGAACTCGAGCGTCTCCGCCATGCGGTCCAGGACCCGGACGTTGGCCGCGTAGTCGAACTGCCGCAGGTCGATCGTGTTGACCACCAGCATGCGGGGTCCGTCCTCTCCCTCGCCGAGGTCGACGACGTAGCTGGTCGTCCGCACCCCCTCGGGCCAGAGGCCTTCACCAGAGGAGACCCGCTCGATCCGGACCGCGGTCCGGCCGTCGACCGTGGTCTCGGTCCGGCTCCGTTCGTCGGCGCTGCCCGAGTCCGCGACGCGGTCGAAGGGAACGGACTCCACCGAAGCGGTCACCGCACCCACCCGGGCGTCGGTACCGGGCGGCACCGTGAACGGCTCCGGGGCGAACCGCGTGCACGCGGGCACGGTCAGCCCCGAGTTGACCGACCATCCCTCCGGATAGGAGATCGAGAAGCCGGCCGGGCTCGCGCAGCGCTGCGAGAGCCCGACGGGAGCCGTCGGCTCCTCCGCGAGGACGTCGACCACGATCCGCTGCGGCGAGGTCAGCGTGCCCACCGCGAACGGCCGTTCCCGGTCGAGCCCGGCGAAGTAGGTGTACCGCCCCTCGTAGAGGGTGTCCTCGACCAGGGTGCCGAGCACGGACGCACCGTCGACGGTCAGCGTGGACGCCCCCGCCCAGGGCTGCACGCCCTCCGGCGCGTCACCCGGCAGCGCGATGTTGGTCAGCGTGATGCCGAGGACGGCGTCGCCGGGCACCTCGACGAGGGCTCCCGATCCCTGGGCCCGCGGCTCGTCGGTGTAGCCGATCTGCCAGCCGGCCTCCCCCTCGCCGGCGACCTCGAAGACGATCCGGTCGAACTCGTCGTGGACGCCGAGCCGCACGTCGGTGAGGGCCACCGGCGGGCCGTTCCCCGGGGCGGTGGACCCGGCCGTGTCACCGGCGCCGACCGGCGCGATCGGGCCGTCGTCCGACGGCTGGCCGCCCGGCTCGTCAGCCGGGTCGTCGCGCGGCTCGGTGGCCGGCGGTGACTCGGTGGGCGACGCGGTCGGTGACGCGGTCGGTGACGCGGTCGGGTCGGCGCCGGCCGAGGAGCCGTCGTCCGTCGTGCACGACGTGAGGAGCAGGGCCGCGCAGAATCCGGCGGAGAGGAAGCGCATCGCCTGTCCTGCCTTGGTCTCGGGGTCAGGTTCTCCCGGAGCCCTTGCCGCACGTCCCGGCTGCCAACCCGTCCCGGCCCGATGCAACCGGATCGTCACACCGCGACCCGCGCCGGGTCACTGCCCCGGCTGGCCGTAGAAGACCTGCTCGACCACGGTCCGGGCGTGCCGGGTGGTGCGGCGGTAGTCGTCGACGAACTGACCCGGGTCGTCGTCCACCCCGTACCCGCACGCCCGGGCGACCCCCGCCAGCTCCAGCCCCGGCCGGGGCAGCTGGTCGCTGGGACGCCCGCGCACCAGGAAGATCGCGTTCCGCGCGCGGGTCGCCAGCTCCCACGCGGCCCGCAACGCGTCGGCCCGGTCGACGTCGAGCAGCGACGCCGCCGTGAGCGCGTCCAGCGCGCCCGGGGTCGAGGGCGCCTGGAGCGCGGGGACCTCGGCGGCGTTCTGGAGCTGCAGCAACTGGACGGTCCACTCGACGTCGGCGAGGCCGCCGCGGCCCAGCTTGGTGTGGGTGGCGGGATCGGCGCCCCGGGGCAGCCGTTCCCGCTCCACCCGGGCCTTGATCCGGCGGATCTCGGCGACCTGCTCCGGGGACAGCCCCTCGGCCGGATAGCGGATCGGGTCGACGAGGGCGGTGAACGCGGCGCCGAGGTCCTCGTCGCCGGCCACCGGCACCGCGCGCAGCAGCGCCTGCACCTCCCAGACCGACACCCAGCGCTCGTAGTACTCCCGGAACGCCGACAGGCTGCGCACCAGCGGACCCTGCCGGCCCTCGGGCCGCAGGTCGGCGTCCACCTCGAACGCGGGATCCGGCGCCGGTTCGGCGAGCAGCCGACGGAGCGTGTGCGCCACCGCGTTCGCCGCGGCCGACGCCTTCGTCTCGTCGGCTGCGGTCTCCCCCCGCACCGCCCGGGGCCGGTGCACGAACAGCACGTCGGCGTCGGAACCGAAGCCCATCTCGGCCCCGCCCAGGCGCCCCATCCCGATGACGGCGAGGTCCATGGGCAGCTCCGCGACCTCGACGCGGGTCTCGAGGGCGTGCGCCCGCAGCGCGGTGTCCAGCCCGGCCTGCAGCGTGGCGACGGCGACGTCGGTGAGCGCCCGCCCCACCCGGTGCACGTCCAGGCGGCCCAGCAGATCGGCGGAGGCGATCCGCAGCAGCTCCTGCCGACGCAGCCCGCGGATGACCCGGATGCCGGCCTGCGGATCGGGCGCCCGCCCGGCGGCCTGCCGCCATGCCCTGGTCAGCGTGGCCGCCTCCCGGGGCTCGAGCTCGGCGTCGTCGGCGAGCAACCGCAGCGCCTCGGGCGTGCGCGTGAGCAGCGAGGCGACGTACTGGCTCGAGCCCAGGAGCCGGGCCAGCCGCTCGGCCACCTGCCCCTCGTCGCGCAGCAGGCGCAGGTACCACTGGTTGCCACCGAGGGCCTCGCTCACCTGGCGGTAGGCCAGCAGCCCGGCGTCGGGGTTCGGGCAGGAGGCGAAGGTCTGCAGCAGCACGGGCAGCAGGTACCTCTGCATCGACGCCGACCGGGAGAGCCCGCCGGTGAGCGCGCCCAGGTGCCGCAGCGCCCCGTCAGGATCGGCGAAGCCCAGCGCCCGCAGCCAGTCACCGGCCGCCTTCGACCCGAGCTGCAGCTGCTCCCCCGGCACCCGGGCGACGGCGGACAGCAGCGGGCGGTAGAAGAGCTTCTCGTGCAGCCGGCGCACCTCGCGGGTGTGCAGGGCCAGCTCCGCCCGCAGCACGGCGACGGCGTCGCCGCGATGGTCCGGCTTGTAGCCCAGGGACCGGGCGAGCCAGCGCAGTTGCTGCTCGTCGGTCGGCAGCAGGTGGGTGCGGCGTAGGCGGAGCAGCTGCAGCCGGTGTTCGACCGTGCGCAGGAAGCGGTAGGAGGCGATGAGCGTCGCGGCGTCGTCCCGCCCGACGTAGCCACCGGCCGACAGGGCCATGAGCGCCGGCAGGGTTCCGCCCACGCGCAGGCCGGGGTCGACCCGCCCGTGGACCATCTGCAGCAGCTGGACGGCGAACTCGACGTCGCGCAGGCCGCCCCGGCCGAGTTTCAGCTCCCGCTCGGCCTGCGCCGGGGGGATGTTGGCCTCCACCCGGCGGCGCATGGCCTGCACCTCGCCGACGAAGCCGGGCCGGTCGCCGGCCTTCCACACCAGCGGCCACAACGCCTCGACGTAGGAGCGGCCCAGGTCCGGGTCACCGGCGACCGGGCGCATCTTGAGCAGCGCCTGGAACTCCCACGTGTCGGCCCACTGGTCGTAGTAGGCGGCGTGCCCCGCGACGGTGCGCACCAGGGCGCCCGCCCTGCCCTCGGGGCGCAGCGCCGCGTCGACCTCCCAGGCCGCCTCCCGGCAGATCCGCATGAGCGCCGCGGCCACGCGGGTGGCGCTGGCCAGGGCCGGGCTCTCGGGATCGCTGGGGTGGACCGGCTCGGCCACGAAGACGACGTCGACGTCGCTGACGTAGTTCAGCTCCCGCCCACCGGTCTTGCCGAGGGCGATGACCGCCAGCCGGCAGGCCGCGGCGTCGGCCGGCTGCTCGGCGACAGCGATCGCCAGCCCGGCGGCGAGCACGGCGGCGGCGATGTCGGCGAGCTCCGCGGCAGCCTCCTCGGCCGGCACGCCGTCGGCCAGGTCCCGCCCCGCGAGCGAGAGGATCGCCCGCCGGTAGGCCAGCCGGAGCGCGGTCACGCGCTCCGGAGCGGGGTCGGGCGCCCCCTTGCCCAGCCGGACGCCCCAGGGCGGGTCGTCGGGGTCGGCACCGACGGCGCGCAGCATCTGCTGCTCCAGGGCGTGCGGGGTCGGCCGGTTCGGCCCGTACTCCTCGTCATCGAGGACGTCCCAGTCCAGCGGGTGGGCGGCCAGGTGGTCGGCCAGGCCGGAGCTGGCGCCGAGGACGGCGATCAGCCGGCCCCGCAGGTGCCCGGAACCGCGCAGCCGGGCCAGCAGCGTCGCGGCCGCTCCTCCGGTGTCGTCGGCAGCGTCCAGCGCCTCCACGAGGCGGTGCAGCGACCGGACGGCGAGGTCTGGATCGCCGGCACGGGCCAGCGCGGCAACCACCGGGCCGGCCTCCGGATCGGCCGGCTCGTTGCGCTCCAGGTCCCACAGGCCCAGGGACGGGTTCGACAGCAGCCGGGCGGCGCGCTCGCCGTCCTCGAAGCCGAAGCGGACCAGACGGACGATCGCCCGGCGCGGGATCTCCGCCTGGGGCGCGGTCACGCGCGAGCCCTCACCAGCCCGGCGAACCGGGTGGCGAACGGCTGCCAGGCCTCCGCGACGTCGTCGTGCGCGGCGGTGGCGCGGGCGCAGAGGGCCTCGACGTCCAGCGGGCTGGCCGCCACACCCACCGGGTCGCTGCCGGCCCAGGCACGCACCGTCTCGGGCGTCGTCTCGATGTGGAACTGCAGGCCGTACACCCCCGACCCCACCCGGAAGGCCTGGTGCGGGTAGTGCGGGTTGCTCGCCAGCAGGGTGGCGCCGGTCGGCAGCTCGGCGATCTCGTCGTGGTGCCACTGGATGACGTCGGGCGACAGCGGCAGCGGCCCGAACACCGGGTCGGCGTCGGCGGCGTCGCGCTTGGCCACCAGGGTGGCGCCCACCTCGGGCCCGTCGACGCCGACGCGGATGCGGCCACCGCCCGCCTGCGCGAGCAGCTGGGCGCCGAGGCAGACCGCCAGCGTGGGCAGGTCCGCGTCGATGGCCTGCCGCAGGAGGGCGCGGACGCCGACGAGCTCGGGGCTGGTGGTCTCGTCGTCCATCGACGACTGCGGGCCACCGAGGACCACCAGCCCGTCGAACCCGTCGAGGGTCGGCGGCAGCGGGTCGCCGAGTCCCAGGTGCCGCTCGTCGAGTTCCAGTCCCGTGGCCCGCAGCCACTCCCCCAACCGCGCGGGCGGGTCGGACTCGCTGGGGACGACGACGAGCAGGCGGGCCACGGAGGTGAGCTTATGGAACGGCCCCCTCGCAGGGGCGGCCCCGTCCGGAGGCTCGCCGCGAGCTTGCGAGTGGTGAGGAGGGCGGGGTCCTTCCACGGAGCACGCCGTGGGGAGCGAGGGGCTCCTTCCTCAGAGCCCCGGCAGGTAGCGCTGCAGCTCGAACGGCGTCACGTTCCGGCGGTAGGAGTTGAACTCCTCCCACTTGTTGCGCAGGAAGAACTCGAACACGTGCTCGCCGAGGGTCTCGGCGACCAGCTCGCTGCCCTGCATCGCGGTCAGCGCCTCACCGAGGGAGACCGGCAGGTCCTCGTACCCGGCCGCGCGGCGCTCGGTGTCGGTCAGCGACCAGACGTCGTCCTCGGCCTCCGGCGGCAGCTCGTAGCCCCTCTCGATGCCCCGCAGCCCGGCGGCCAGCAGGATGGCGAAGGTGAGGTACGGGTTGCACGCGGAGTCCGGCGAGCGGATCTCGACGCGGGCGGACTGCGCCTTGCTCGGCTTGTAGGAGGGCAGCCGCACCAGCGCGGAGCGGTTGGCCCGGCCCCACGTCGCCGCGGTCGGCGCCTCGGTGCCGGCCAGCAGCCGCCGGTAGGAGTTCACCGTCTGGTTGGTGACGGCGGTGACCTCTCGGGCGTGGGTGAGCAGGCCGGCGATGAACTGCTTGCCGGTCGTGGACAGCCGCATCGGGTCGGCCGGGTCGTGGAAGGCGTTTCGGTCGCCCTCGAACAGCGACAGGTGGGTGTGCATCGCGGAGCCGGCCAGCTCGGTGAACGGCTTGGGCATGAACGTGGCATGCACACCCTGGGCCAGCGCCACCTCCCGGACGACGTGCCGCAGCGTCATGATGTTGTCTGCCATCGACAGCGCGTCGGCGTACCGGAGGTCGATCTCCTGCTGGCCGGGCGCGACCTCGTGGTGGCTGAACTCCACCGAGATGCCCATGGCCTCGAGCGCGAAGACGGCCTCCCGGCGGAAGTCGTGCGCCACGTTGTGCGTGGACAGGTCGAAGTAGCCGCCGGTGTCCGCCGGCTGCGGGGCGCTGCCGTCGGTGGGCAGGTCCTTCAGCAGGAAGAACTCGATCTCGGGATGGGTGTAGAAGGTGAACCCCATGTCGGCGGCCTTGGCCAGGGCCCGGCGCAGCACGTGGCGGGGGTCGGCCCACGAGGGTGAGCCGTCGGGCAGGGTGATGTCGCAGAACATCCGGGCGGTGTCGCTGGCCCGCCCCTCGCGGGCGGGCATCACCTGGAACGTGCCGGGGTCGGGCTTGGCGAGCATGTCGGACTCGTAGACGCGCGCGAAGCCCTCGATCGCCGACCCGTCGAAGCCGATGCCCTCGGCGAACGCGGCCTCGATCTCGGCGGGGGCCACCGCGACGGCCTTGAGGTAGCCGCTGACGTCGGTGAACCACAGCCGCACGAAGCGGATGTCGCGCTCTTCGAGGGTCCGCAGGACGAATTCCTGCTGTCGGTCCATGCCCGCCATGATCCAGTCCGCTCGTTTCCGGGATGTGAAATCAGCGCAAGCGTGCCCCGTCCGGGCGTTTCGCACACGGTGCCGCGCTTTCCCGATCGGGTCGTGGCCGTCCTGGTTGCCGGATCAACCCTCCCAGGTGGGCGGGAACAGCGCGGTGTCCTGCCGGCGCAGTTCATCCCGGTGCAGCGCGCTGAGCCGGGCGAGGATGCGCTCCCCCTCGGCCGTCAACACGACCCGTACCGCGCGCGCGTCCGTCGGGTGCGGAGTCCGGTCCACGAGACCCTGGCCCTGCGCCCGGTTGACCAGCTCCACCACGCTGTGGTGCCGCAGCTGGAGCCGGTCGGCCAGTTCCCGCACCGTGGCCCAATCCCGGTCCGGGAAGCCCTTGATCGCCAGGAGCAGCTGGTACTGCTGCGGGGTGAGCCCGTGCCGGCGCACCGTCTCCTCGCTGAACCGCAGGTACCGGCGGATGCCGAACCGGAAACGGGCGAGCGCCTCGAAGTCCCGCTTGCTCAGCGGCGGACCGCCGGGTGCGTCGTCGGGAGCGGCCACGCCGACATGAGACCACGGGCGCAGCGCGTCGTCCGCTACCGCGACCGGATGTATCGCGTTACGATGCAACACCCCCGGTGCGGATCGCCTTGAGGAGGCGCTCGTGCTCAGTGACAGGGAACGTCGGACGGTGCGGGAGATCGAGGGCGACCTGCTCTCGGACCCGGAGTTCGCCCGCATGGTGCTGCCGGTCGCCGACCGCCTCCGCGGGCTCGCCGCCCCGGTCGTCGTCGGGGTGACCGCCAGGAGCGACACCGCGGGGCGCGCCGTCGAGTGGGCGGCCGCGGAGGCCGCGGCCCAGCAGTGCCCGCTGCGGGTGGTCCACGTGCTGCGCCTCCCGACCGGGCTGGACCCCTTCGGCATGTTCCCCGGGTTCGTGGACCTACGGACGGCGGAGGCCACGGGCGCGCACGTGCTGGAAGCGGCCGTCACCCACGCACGGTCGGTGCACCCTGGCCTGGAGGTGACTGCCCATCTCGTGCAGGGCAGCCCAGGGCACGTCCTGCTGCGGCAGAGCGGCGAGGCACGGCTGCTCGTGCTCGGCTGCCGGTCGACCGGGCAGCCGCGGAGCACGCAGCGGCGGTTGCCGGGTTCCCTCGCCGCCCGGCTCAGCGCCTCGGCACGCTGCCCGGTCGCGGTGGTCCGTCCCACGGCCGGCGCGACTCCGCCGGAGGCGATCGGCTCACGCGTCGTCGTGGGGGTCGGCGGCAGCCGCCGGTGCGATGCGGCCGTCGGGTTCGCCTTCCGGGCGGCGCACCAGCGCGGGCTGACCGTGACGGCGGTCCACGCCTGGGCCGCCGACCGCCCCGCCGACCTGGAAGCGGTCACCGCGCCCCTGATGACCAGCGAGGTGGGCGCGTACGACCTCCTGCACACCTCGCTCGCCCGGTGGCGCACGGAGTACCCCGACGTCCCCGTGGACGTCGAGGTGGTCCGCCGGGATCCGACCTCCGCGCTGATCGAGGGCGCGGCCGGCGCCGCCCTCGTCGTGGTGGGCACCCGCGGGCGCGGGCCGGCCCGTGGCGCGGTGTTCGGGTCGGTGAGCCGCGCCGTGGTCGACGGGGTGCCCGGAGCCGTGGCCGTCGTCCCGCCGGCCCCGACGGGCAGGCGGACCCGCCCGGGGCTCCGGCGGTAGGACGTGGCCGGCAGTCCGACGGCACCTGCCACCCCGTCGGCGCAGGACCCCGGTGATCATCTGGCCGGTCCCCCACCTGGCCCTGTCCCGCGGTGAACGGCGAGACTGTGCGGTGTGAACGAGCAGCCGGTGCAGTTGCGGGTGGCCATGGCGCAGGTCGACACCCGGGTCGGCGACCTGGCGGGCAACAGCGACCTCGTCCTCCGCTGGGCGGCGAAGGCCGCAGAGGCCGGCGCCCACCTCGTCGTCTTCCCGGAGATGACGCTGACCGGTTACCCCCCGGAGGACCTGGTGCTGCGGGAGTCCTTCGCCCGCGCCAGCGAACAGGCGCTGGTGGACCTCGGGGCCCGGCTGGCCGCCGACGGGCTCGGGAACCTCGCCGTCGTCGTCGGGTACCTGGCGCACACCGAGGGCAGCGGCCCGGCACCGGTGGACGAGCCCCCCACCGACGACGATCGGCCCTCCGACGCCAACCCCCGCCGGGGCGCGCCGCGGAACGCCGCCGCGCTCCTGCACGGAGGCGACGTCGTCGTCCGCTACTACAAGCGGCACCTCCCCAACTACGGCGTCTTCGACGAGGCCCGCTACTTCGTGCCCGGCACCGAGCTGCCCGTCGTGCGGCTGCACGGGGTGGACGTGGCCCTGACCGTGTGCGAGGACCTCTGGGTGGAGGGCGGCCCGTGCGGAGTGGCCGGTCAGGCCGGGGTCGACCTGGTCGTCTCCCCCAACGCCTCACCGTACGAGCGGGCCAAGGACGATCTCCGGCTTCCGCTGGTGCAGCGCCGGGCCGCTGAGGCGCGGGCGGCGATCCTCTACTGCAACCAGGTCGGCGGCCAGGACGAGCTCGTCTTCGACGGCGACTCGATGGCGGTCTCCCCCACCGGCGAGCTGCTGGCCCGGGCGCCGCAGTTCGTCGAGCACCTGCTGACCGTCGACCTGGCGCTCGACCCGTCTGCGGTACCCGAGCGGCGCGCAGGCCGGGTCGGCCCGATGACCGTCACCCGGCACGTGTTGTCGGAGCAGCCGGTCGATGTCTACGAGGCGCAGCCGCCCACGATCGCCGATCCGCTCAGCGACTGCGAGGAGGTCTGGCGGGCCCTGGTGCTGGGCCTCAGGGACTTCATCGACAAGAACGGCATGCCCTCGGTGGTGCTCGGGCTCTCGGGCGGCATCGACTCCGCCGTGGTCGCCGCCCTGGCCGTCGACGCGCTCGGCGCCGACCGCGTGCACGGCGTCGGGCTGCCCTCGAAGTGGTCCAGCGAGCACTCGCTCGCCGACGCCGAGGACCTCGCGCACCGTACCGGCCTGCACTACTCCGCGGTGCCGATCGCGCCGATGGTCGACGCCTTCCACGGGGCGGCCGAGCTCACCGGCGTCGCGGCCGAGAACCTGCAGGCGCGGGTCCGCGGCACGCTGCTCATGGGGCTGTCGAACCAGCACGGGCACCTCCTGCTGACGACCGGCAACAAGAGCGAGATCGCCGTCGGCTACTCGACCCTGTACGGCGACTCGGCCGGCGGGTTCGCACCCATCAAGGACGTGCCCAAGACCCTGGTCTGGGAGCTGGCCCGCTGGCGCAACGACGAGGCCCGGCGCCGCGGGGAGACCGAACCGATCCCGCGGAACTCGATCGACAAGCCGCCGTCGGCGGAGCTGGCGCCGGGTCAGGTCGACAGCGACTCGCTGCCCTCCTACGAGGAGCTCGACGCGGTCATCGCCGACTACGTCGACGGCGACCTCGGCATGGCCGAGCTGCTGGAGAGGGGCCATGACCCCGAGGTGGTGGCGCGGGTGCTGCGACTGGTGGACGGCGCCGAGTTCAAGCGCCGCCAGTCCGCCCCCGGCACCAAGATCAGCCTGAAGGCGTTCGGGCGGGACCGGCGCCTGCCCGTCACCAACCGGTGGCGCGAGACCCTGCCCACCGTGCGAGAGGGAGCGAAGCCATGACCGAGTCGGTGCTCTACGGCGGCTCCTCGTCGGCCCGGGTGCGGATCCACCACCTGCAGCAGGCCAAGGCCCGCGGCGAGAAGTGGGCGATGCTCACCGCCTACGACACCTACAGCGCGGCCATCTTCGAGGAGGCCGGCATCCCGGTGATGCTGGTGGGTGACTCCGCCGGCAACGTCGTCCTCGGGCACACCAGCACCGTCGCGGTCACCGTGGAGGACCTGCTGGTGATGACCAGGGCGGTCACCCGCTCCACGAAGCGGGCGCTGATCGTCGCCGACCTGCCGTTCGGCAGCTACGAGAGCGGGCCGCAGCAGGCCTTCGACACCGCCGTCCGCATGATGAAGGACGGCGGTGCGCAGGCGGTGAAGCTCGAGGGCGGAGCGCGGGTGGCTCCGCAGATCACGCTGCTGCAGGAGTCCGGCATCCCCGTGATGGCGCACATCGGGTTCACGCCGCAGAGCGAGCACGCCCTCGGCGGTTTCCGGGTGCAGGGCCGTGGCGCCGGCGCCGAGCAGTTGCTCGCCGACGCGCACGCGGTGCAGGAGGCCGGCGCGTTCGCCGTCGTCCTGGAGATGGTGCCGGCCGAGATCGCCGGTCGGGTGACCAAGGAGCTGTCCATCCCGACGATCGGCATCGGCGCCGGCGTGGACTGCGACGCGCAGGTGCTGGTGTGGCCGGACATGGCCGGCCTCAACGGCGGTCGGGTGCCGAAGTTCGTGAAGAAGTACGCCGACCTGCGGGGCGAGCTGCTGCGTGCGGCGAAGGAGTACGCCGACGAGGTCCGCGGTGGGGTCTTCCCGGGACCCGAGCACTCGTTCGACTGATCGCCCTCCGGGCGATCGACCGCGCCGATGGCCGTGCCCCGGTCGGGCTGAGCCGCTGCGTGCCCCCTCGGGGCGGCCTCCGGCCCCCGCTCGTCAGGACATCGCGGCCGGGATGCGCCCCCTCCGCCGGCGGTGCCGCACGGTCAGCAGCCCGTAGCCGAGGGCGTTGAGCCCGAACGCCACGGTGTAGACGCCCAGCCGGGTACCGGTCGCGGCGACGTCGAGGCCCAGCGGGTCGAAGACGTAGTGCCCGAGGAACCCGCTCTGGAACGGGTCCGCCCCGGCGCGTTTCCGCAGCCAGAGCTCCAGTTCGGTCAGCGGGCAGTCGGCCCCGGCCAGGTTGACGGCCAGGATCGCCAGGCCCACCGGCACGTGCAGCCACAGCACCCGGGGACACCGGAGCGCGAGCAGCGCGCCGGTGAGCATGAACAGGACGGCGGCCGCGTGCAGGACGGCCACCGCGTCCGCGAGCAGCAGCACGCCCGCAGTCTGGCACCGATCACCCGGACAGCCGGCGCGCCAGCACCTCCGGGGCCTCGACCAGCGACGGGCCGTACCAGGTGAGGTGCCGGCCGCTGACGAAGACCGGCCGGGCCTGCGGCCACGCCTCCGGCCCGTCGTCCGGGGCGAACGCGTACGGCTCGTCCGGGAACACCACCAGCTCCGCGGCGACGGCCGCAGGCTCGTCCCGGCCCAGCTGCGGGTACCGGTCGGCGTGCCCGGCGAAGACGTTGCGCACGCCCAGCCTCGCCAGCACGTCGCCGGCGAAGGTGTCCCGGCCCAGCACCATCCACGGACGGCGCCAGATCGGGACGACGGCGTCGACGGCAGGCACCGCCGGTGGAGCCGCCCAGACGTCGCGGGCGCGCCGCAGCCAGGCGGGATCGGAGCGGCCCAGCACCTGGAGCATGCGGGCCAGCGAGTCGAGCGCCTGCGGCACCGTGGCCGGGGCCGTGACCCAGACCGGGACGCCGGCGGCCCGCAGCGCCGCGACGTCCTCGTCCCGGTTCTCCTCTGCGTTGGCGACCACCAGGTCGGGGGCCAGCTCGAGCACCCGGGCGAGGTCCGGCCACTTCGTCCCGCCGACACGCGGCACGTCCAGGCCGGCCGGATGGGTGCACCAGTCGGTGGCGCCGGCGAGGAGCCCGGCGTCGGTGGCCGCGATCGCCTCGGTCAGCGACGGGACCAGCGACACGACACGGCGCGGCGGCGGACCGCCGTAGGCCGTTCCCCGGTCGTCCCGCAACGGCTACACGTCGGTGACGCGGATGCCGGCGTGCACCTTGTAGCGGCGGTTCACCGACACGAGATTGACCGTGAGGGCCTCCACCTGGCGGGCGTTGCGCAGCCGGCCGGCGTAGATGCCGCGCATGCCGGGGATGCGCCCGGCCAGCGCCTGCACCGTGTCCATCGAGGCGCGGTCGTCGCCGACCACCATCACGTCGCCGTCGATGGTCGGCTGCGAGAGGTCCTCCAGCAGCTTGGCCGACAGGTGGTGGAACGCCCCCACAACGTGCGAGTCGGGCAGCAGCGCAGCCGCCTGCTGGGCGACGCTGCCCTCCTCCACGTCGAGCACGTAGGCGCCCAGCTCGTCGAAGCCCATGGGCACGACGCAGTCGACGACGACCTTGCCGGCCAGCGGAGTGACGAGCTCGCGGAGCGTCTGGCCGTGCCCGGCGAAGGGAACGGCCACGATGACGAGGTCCGCAGCGCCCGCGACGTCGACGTTGGAGCCGCCCGTGACCGAGACGGCGGCGTTCCCGGCGACCGTCGCCGCCCGCTCGGCGACCTCTGCGGCCACCTCCGCCGCGCGGTCGGCGTCCCGCGACCCGAGCAGCATCCGCTGGCCCTGGGCGGCGAGCCGGACGGCCAGCCCGCGACCCTGCGGCCCGGTGCCACCCAGCACTCCGACGACCAGCTCCTCGACCGCGCGCCCGTCCGTCACGTCCACCCCTTCCGCGGCGCCGGACAGCCCGGCTCCTCCGACCGATCATGCCCCGCCGCGGAAACCGGGCTCAGTCGCCCTTCCAGCGACGATCCTCGGCATCGAGCTCCTCGTTCCGCTCGGCGACGGCCTCGAGGGCGTGCTCGGCCTCCTGCCGGGTGTCGTACGGGCCCAGCCGGTGCCGCTCGGCGCAGCCCTCCCGCGGCTCGACCGCGTGGTGCTTGAGACAGAAGAACCAGGGTCCCTCGGCCATGTACCGCTCCTTCGCTCGTCGTCCTCCCACCAGCCTGGCATCCCCCGGCCGCGCCCGCTCAGGCCTCGGCCGGTCCGGGCCTGCCGCCGGCGGGGGATCCTCCGATCGATTGCATCCCCGGCCCGTCGCGCACGAGACGGTGCCGGGAAACGAATCCGTCGTGCATCCTGCTGCAGTGATCCACCCGGACGGACGCGCTCCTGACCTCGGCATCAGCGCTCCGGAACCGGCCGCGGCCGACCGTGTGGAGCGCGAGGTCGCCGCCGTCACGCTGGCCGTGCTGCTCGTCGTCGGTGCGCTCATGGGCTCGATCAACCTCGTCGTGGACGGGGTGCTCCGCGATGGGACAGCCCGCTGGGTCTACGGCGGGACCATGCTCCTGCTGCTCGCGATCGCCGTCTCCCTGGCGGTGCGGGGCCGGGTCGGGGGCGGGCACACCTTCGCGCTGGTGCTGCTCGGCGACCTGATCTACCTCGTCGTCGTGCTCTGCATCGAGGACCCGCTGCGGTACGCCACCCCGCTGATGCTGTTGTTCCCGGCACTCGTGGCGGCCTGGTTCCTGGATCTGCGGCAGCTCTACGTGCACATGGTGGTGACGGCGGCGGTCTGCCTCGCGGCGCTGTGGCCGAGCTACGACAGCGCCGTGGGGCTCGGCGTCCAGGTCGGGGTCAGCGCCGGCACGCTGAACGCCGCGGCGGTGGGGGTCTTCCTGCTCCGCCGGCGGGTGCAGCGGCTCCTGGTGGCCACCGAGACCCTCAGCCGCCTCGACCCGCTGACCGGGCTGCACAACCGCCGGTACCTCGTCGAGCAGGCGCCGCGGCTGTGGCGCCAGGCGCGCCGGGACGCCACCCAGGTGAGCGCCATGGTGCTGGACCTGGACCACTTCAAGCGGCTCAACGACCAGTTCGGGCACGCGGTGGGCGACTCCGTGCTCGGCGCCGTCGCCAGGTCGCTGCAGAGCACCGTCCGCCCGGCCGACGTCCTGGCCCGTACCGGCGGCGAGGAGCTGGTCGTCCTGGGCGCGGTCACCGACCTCGCGGAGGCGATCCGCCTCGCCGAGCGCCTCCGGACGTCCGTGGCGGAGAGCCACGGCGCGGAGCGGCACGCGGTGACCGCATCGGTCGGCCTGGCCGTGGCCCGCCCGGTCGACGGCGAGGACCCCGTCGCCGCGCTGTGGCGGCTCGTCGACCGGGCCGACGTCGCCATGTACGAGGCGAAGCGCGCGGGGCGGGACCGGGTGTGCACCTCCGCGCGGTCGCCGGAGCCGGAGCAGACGACCGTCTGCTGACGGCGCTGTCGCACGACCGGGGGACGGCGCCGGCCGCGCTCCGGCGTCTCGACCGGTGGGTTCGGCGGTTCTCTGCTTCGCTCTAGGGCATGTCGCTCGTCGCGCCTGATCCGACGCGGACGGTCCCGCTGCCGCTGCGGGAGCAGGCCGACGTGCGCGACCGGTGGCTGACCGAACGGCTCCTCGACGTGCTCCCCGGGCTGATGGACCGGGCCGGCATCGACCTGTGGGTGGTGGTCGGCCGCGAGTACAACGAGGACCCGGTCCTGGCCACGCTGCTGCCGGCCACCTGGCTCACGGCCCGGCGGCGGACGATCCTGCTGCTGCACCGCAGCGACGACGGCGTCACCCCCGCGGCGGTCTCCCGGTACCCGGTGGGGCAGTTCCTGCCCGCCTGGACGGCCGCGCGCTCCACCGGGCGCGCCACCGAACGTGCCCAGTGGGCGGAGGTGCGGCGGTTCGTGGAGCAGGCCGGTCCGCTCCGGATCGGCGTCGACGTCTCCGAACGGTTCGCCCTGGCCGACGGTCTGTCGCACACCGACCACCGCCTGCTCACCGAGGCGCTCGGACCCTACGCCGAGCGGCTGGTGTCGGCCGAGCAGCTGGCCGTCGGGTGGCTGGAGACCCGGCTGGCCGAGGAGATCGCGGTGCTGCACGTGCTCAACCGGCTGGTGCACCAGGTAATCGCCGAGGCGTTCTCCCCTGCCGTCGTCACGGTGGGGACGACGACGGCGCTCGACGTGGCCTGGTGGATCCGGCAGCGCTTCCACGATCTGGGCGTGGAACCGTGGTTCCAGCCCACGGTCGTGCTGCAGCGGGCCGGGGTGCCCCTCACCGAGGAGCAGGGCACGCTCCTGCCCGCGGTCCCCTACGACGCCGTCGTCCAGCCCGGCGACCTGATGCAGTGCGACGTGGGGCTGACCAGCCTGGGGCTGCGGACCGACACCCAGCGCAACGCCTACGTGCTCCGCCCGGGCGAGTCCGCCGCCCCCGACGGGTTGCGGGCCGCGCTGCGGACGGCGAACCGGCTGCAGGAGCTCACCACCGCCGCTCTCGTGCCCGGCCGCACGGGCAACGAGGTGCTGACCGCGGCCCGGGTGGCCGCGGTCGCCGAGGGGATCGACGGCGACGTCTACTCGCACCCGATCGGTTACCACGGCCACGGCGCCGGACCGGCGATCGGGCAGTGGGACGAGCAGGGCGGCGTACCGGGGGCCGGCGACTACCCGGTGCACCGCGACACGGCGTACGCGCTGGAGCTCGCGGTCCGCCGGCCGGTGCCCGAGTGGGGCGGTCAGTGCGTGCGGCTGGGCCTCGAGGAGGGCATCGCGCTCACCGACGACGGCGTGGAGTACCTCGACGGCCGGCAGACCGAGTTCCTGCTCATCGGCTGACCACCGGCGGTCCCGCACAGGGACCGCCGGTGGGCGACCTACTTCTTCCGCGCGGCGGCGGTCTTCTTGCCGTTCGCCTTCTGGATGGCGTCGACCAGTTCCTTCTTCTTCATCTTCGAGCGGCCGGAGATGTCCAGCTTCTTGGCCAACTTCTTCAGATGGTCCTTGGTGGCGTTGGCGTCGACCCCACCCTTGGTCTCCTTGTTCGTACCGCGGCCGCCTTCGGCCTGCTCGTCGGAGGGTCCCTTCTTGCCGCCCTCCTTGGGCTCCCAGTGATCGCCGACCTTCTCGTGGGTGTGCTTGAGCGCCGAGTACGCGGTCTGGTGCGCCCGGCGGCCCTCGCCGTAGGACTCCACTGCGGAGTCGTGCGCCTTGGCGTAGGTGCGCTGCGCCTTCTTGTCCGAGCGCTGGATCGTGCTCGGCAGCTCTTCCTTCTTCGCCTTGCCATCCTTCTTCGTCTTGGGCATGACCTCTCCTCTCGTCGGGAGCGGCCCTACCCAGGACGCCGGAGATGATCACATCGCGAGGAACGCCGATCAGCGCGGGAGCAGCTCCTCCGGCGCCTCCTCGGCCATGTGGTGCCCGCTTTCGATCCGGCTGCCGCCGCGCAGGTCGGTGGTCCAGCCGGCCCAGATCGCCCGCGGGTCCCCGTGCAGCTGCTCGATGTCGTCGCGGGCCGACCACAGCACCAGGGTCGGGCAGGTGACCTTCCGTCCCGCGGCCCGGTCGGCCTCCTCGGCGGCCCGGTCCAGGTGCTCGACGATCGGGATGCAGTCGAGCACCGCCAGCCGGCTGACGGCGCCCGGGTGGTCCAGCGCCGTGCGCAGCGCCACGTAACTGCCCCTGTCGTGGCCCACGACGGCGAACCGGTCGTGGCCGAGGGACCGCATCAGGGCGACGACGTCACCCGCCATCGCGCGCGTCGAGTAGGGCGCGTGGTCGGGAGTCGTCGGTACCACCGTGGACCGCCCGTAGCCGCGCAGGTCCGGGCAGACGACGGTGTGCCCGGCGGCGACCAGCAGCGGGGCGACCCGATGCCATGTGGTGTGCGTCCGTGGGTGCCCGTGCAGCAGAACCACCGGCGGCCCCCGGCCGCCGCTGCGCACCCGGAGGACGACACCGCCGCCGACGTCGACCCGTTGCTCGGTGAAGCCGTCGAAGAACGGCACCTCAGCCCTCCAGGTACCGGCTCCAGTGCGCGCGCTCGCCGTCGGTCATGGCCCGGCTGGCGTTCGTGCCGTAGTCGAACACCACCAGGACGACGTCGGCCCGGATCGCCACCTCGCCGTCCTGCGCCAGCTCCTGCCGGAGGGTGAAGGACTTGCTGCCCAGCCGGGTCACCCAGCTGTGCACGCAGAGCTCCTCACCGACCCGGTAGTAGAGCTGGCGCAGGTAGTCGACCTCCAGACGGGCCAGGATCAGCCCGCCGCCGGCGTGGTCGTCGCCCAGCGCCAACCGCGCGTCCTCGAGGAGGCTCAGCGCCCGTGCGTGGTTGACGTGCCCCAGCATGTCGGGGTCCGACCAGCGCAGCCGGACCGGGTGCTCGTGCCGCACGTCAGGGCAAGTCGGCGGTGTCGGACGACTGCCGGTGCCCGCCCTGGGCGTCGTCGGCATCGGTGTTGACCGTGCGCTCCTCGGACTCGGCGAGGATCACCTCGGCGGCGACCTCCTCCATGCCGCTGCCCTTCACCGCCTCCTCCTCGGGGAGTAGCTGGGAGCGGGTCTCGATGTTGCCTTCGGTGACGTTGTCCAGCGCCTCGGGGCTGGGCTTCTTCTGCGTGGTCACCTCAGAACCGCTGCTGCTCGGTGCCCAGGCCCAGCGCCTCGGCGACCTCCTGGACGTTCTCGAACTGCTGGTCTGCGGGCAGCCGCCGGAGGTCGGCGAGGACGCGGTCGGCAGCGGGCCCCTCCTGGGCTCTGGCGACCAGCTGGTCGCGGTCGGCCGGCCACACCTCCTTGCCCAGGGCCTCGGCGATCGCCGCGCGGCGCTCGATGTCGCCCGCACTGGTGCCGGGCGGGGTGGCGGGCTGGTGCGGGTCGGTCACGGGGTCTCCTCGGGTCGTCCGGTGCGGGTCTGGATCACTGGGCCGACGGCGTGGAGGCGTCGGTGTAGCGGAGGATCGCCGCCACCGGCTCCTCGCCGGGCAGCGCGGCACCAGGGACGACGAGCACGCCGGCGGCGCTGGCGACCCCGGCCTCGACGAGCGCTGCGCCGGCCGGGACGACCTCACCGTGGACGCCCAGGGCGTCCATGTCCTGCTGCTTCACGCCGAGCTCCAGCGGGCCGCTGCCCACCAGCAGCGTGGCGTCGTCGTCCCAGGGGTCGGTGAGGACCAGCGTCTCGACCTGACCCTTGCGCAGCGCCTCGACGACGGCCGGGGTGCCGGCGACGGCGAGACCGTGCGCGCCGGCGCCCTGCACCTGCTCCACCGCGGTGGCGATGTCGCGGGCCTCGTGCTCGGCGATCAGTTCCGCCGTCCGCCGCTCGACCGGCTCGCGGTCGGCACCGGCGGCACGGCCGCCCTCCTCCATGGTGACGACGAGATCGGACCACGCGGCGGGCGCCTTGTCGCTGAGGATCTGCCGGGCCCGCACATCGCCGGCGATCAGGACGAACCTGAGCTGCAGGCGACGGGCGAAGGAGGTCAGCTCGTCGATCACCAGCCCGGCGTTCTCCTCCCACTGGTTCTCGGCGGTGTGCATGTAGGTGTTGTGCGCCCAGCCGCCGACCTTCACCTTGCGCATGTGGAAGGTGTCGCCCTCCACCTGCCGCTCCTCGTCCGGCTGGCCCGCGAGCCCCGCGACGGTGATGTCGGCGCCCACCCGGTCGGCGACGACCACGATGTGCGGCACCCGGCCGGCGAGCTGGCGCAGCACCGGGAGCAGGTCGGGGTGGGGCGCCCACTCGGCGGTCTCGCGGGCAGGAGCGTCGGCCAGCACCTGGTCGAGCACGACCGACCCGTCGGCGGCGACGACGACCGCCCGGCCCTTCAGCGTGCCGGCCTCGCCCCCCTCGTTGCCCTCGGTCAACCGGGCGCGCACAGCCTCGACGACGGCCTCGGGGGCGCCCTGCTCGGCCAGCTGCTCGGTCAGCGCACGCACCCGCAGATCGAGCTCCGCGTCGGCGCTCTCGGTGGTGTGGGTGACGTCGGCGCACACGGTGGCGTAGGGCCCAGCGGCGGCGAACACCGGCTCCAGGAAGGACACGTCCATGACAGCGGGACAACTCCTCGGTCGATCGGGGGTGCTCGGACCGGGAGCCGCGACCGGTGGCCGCGACTCCCGCCGTCGCCGCCTACCCACCGACCGGCAGCTCACACCCGGTGTCGGATCGCAGGCGGCCGGGTAGGCGGCTCCCGACCCGAGAACCTCTCGAGAGGATGAGCGATGACCGTGCGCGACGATCTGCCGTTGCCCGACTACGACCACCTGCCCGTGGGTTCGCTCACGTCCCGGATCCGCACGCTGGGTTCCGATGACCTCAAGACGCTGCTGGACTACGAGCGTTCCCACGCCAACCGCATGCAGGTGGTGGCCGCGATGGAGCACCGGCTGAACGGGCTCGCCGAGGGCGCCGAGCCTTCCGGTGGCGACCCGGCGGCACCCGCCCCCGAGGCTGCGCCGGCGGCCGCGGGGGGCTCCAAGGTGTCCGAGGCGACGACGGGACCGAAGATGAACCCGCCGTCGCAGGGCGACCCGACCAACCCGGCGCAGCCCCGCTCGACCGGCTGATCCAGCCCGCCTAGTGCGACCTGATCCAGCCCGCCGAATGCGACGCACTCGTGGTCATCAGCTGCTGATGGCCACGAGTTCGTCGCATTCGCCGCCGTGTACGGCAGTTGGTCGCGGTGTCGTCCGGAGGACGACGATGTCACGGCCCGCTGAAGGCGGCGGCGATGTCCATGACCGCCGGACCGAGCAGCACGATGAACAGGGTCGGCAGGATGCAGAGGATCAGCGGGAAGATCACCTTGACCGGGATCTGCATGGCCTTCTCCTCGGCACGCTGACGGCGCTTGAGCCGCATCTCCGCCGCCTGGGTGCGCAGCACGTCGGCGATGGAGACGCCGTACTGGTCGGCCTGCACGACGGCGCGGATGAACCGGCGCAGGTCCGGGACGCCGGTCCGCTCGGCCAGAGCCAGGTAGGCGTCGCGCCGCGGTTGGCCGACGGCGATGTCCTGCAGGGTGCGCACCAGCTCCTCGGCCAGCGCGCCCTTTCCGTTGTTGCCGGCGCGCGCCATGGCCGACTCGAACCCCAGCCCCGCCTCCACGGCGATGGTCATCTGGTCGAGGGTGTCGGCCAGCTCCAGGGCGATCGCCTCCTGGCGCTCCTGCCCGCGGCTGTGCAGCAGCAGCTCCGGGAGGAAATAGCAGACGACGGTGCCGATGATCGCGGCACCACCGGTCAACGGGCCCGGTGAGGACGTGGCCAGGAGAAGCCCGAGCGCTCCCGCGACCAGTCCGAGGACCAGCTTCGCCGCCACGAGCTTCGGCACCGGCCACGCCGCGGGGCGCCCGGCCCGGCCGGCCAGGCGGTCCAGCCGGGCGACCGTCCCCCGCGGGGTGAGGCCCCGCGCCAGCCTGGAGAGAAGGCCCGGGCCCGTGCGGCCGGCCGGGCCGACGGGACCGGCCGCCACGATGCCGCGCACGAGGTTGTCGCGGGCCTGGGCGCTCGCCGCGCCCGCTCCGGAGAACAGCGACCAGCCGAGCACGGGCAGGGCCACGGAGACGGCTCCCGCGGCCAGGAGCACGGCGACAGGCGAGGACGGCGTCAGCACGGCTCCCCCTGCGGGGCAGCGACGAGGACCGTGTCCCGGTTCCCCTGCGGAGCAGTGTTGGTCATCAGAAGGTGATCCTCACGGTCTTCCTGAGCCACAGGCCGCCGAGCAGGAGCATCACTGCCGCCCCGGCGAGCATGCCGTAGCCGACGAGGCTCTCGGTGAACTTCGCCAGGTACTCCGGGTTGCTGACCGAGAGGAACCCGGTCACGCCGAAGGGCAGCGCCATCAGCACGGTCGCCGAGAGCTTGCCCTCGGCCGAGAGCGCCTTCACCTGCCGTCGGATGGCGTTGCGCTCGCGGATGGTGTTGCCGACCGCGTCGAGCACCTCGGCGAGGTTGCCACCGACCTCGCGGTGGATGGCGATGGCCTGCGCGACCCAGCTGAAGTCCTCACTGCCCATGCGCGCGGCGACCTCGTCGAGCGCGTCGTTGAGATCGCGGCCCACGCGGGTCTCGTTGACGATCCGGGCGAACTCCTCCGACGTCGGCGCCTCCGCTTCGTGCGACACCGAGTCGACCGCACGCAGGAGGCTGTGGCCCGCGCGCAGGCTGCTGGCCATCAACTGCAGCGAGTCGTCGAGCTGGTCGGCGAAGGCCGCCTGCCGCCGCCCGGCGCGGAAACCGAGCACCAGCCTGGCGCCGAACGGGACGAGCACGAGGAAGAGGACCGCCACCAGGGGGCCCCCCAGCAGGGCCCCGACGACCGTGCCGACGACCGTGGTCAGCCCGACGGCGAGGACGAAGTTGGGCAGCGTCGTCGACATGCCGGCCCGCTCCAGCGCCGCGGCGCCGGCGGCCAGCCGACCGCGCTTGTGCAGCACCTTCTCCACGGCAGTCCCGACCGCCGCGCCGGCACCGGCCAGCGTCGACGTGGGAGGCGCCACCGACGGGTCGAGGCGGCTCAGCGGCACCCGTGACGGGCCGCCCGGGAGGACGACGAGGGCGACGATCAGCACGGCCGCGGCGACCGCCCCGATGCCGAGGGGCAGGAGGGCTGCGGACATGGTCACCACCTCTTGGCAGCGGCCGGCTCGACCGCGCCGAAGACCCGCGGCGAGAGCGTGATGCCCAGGTCGTCGAACTTGTCGGTGAACCGGGGGCGGACGCCGGTAGGCACCGGCTTGCCGAGGAACTTCCCGTGCGCGTCGACGCCGGCGGAGTAGTCGAAGAGGAACGCGTCCTGCAGGGTCACGGTCTCCCCCTCCATGCCCTGCACCTCGGTCACGTGGGTGACGCGCCGGCTGCCGTCGCGCAGGCGGGTGACCTGCACGACGAGGTCGACGGCGGAGGCGATCTGCTCGCGGATGGCCCGCAGCGGCAGGTCCATGCCGGCCATCAGGACCAGGGTCTCCAGCCGGGCGATCGCATCGCGCGGGGTGTTGGCGTGCACGGTCGACAGCGACCCGTCGTGGCCGGTGTTCATCGCCTGGAGCATGTCCAGGGACTCCCCACCCCGGCACTCCCCCACCACGATCCGGTCCGGCCGCATGCGGAGGGAGTTGCGGACCAGGTCGCGGATGGTGATCGCTCCCTTGCCCTCGATGTTGGGCGGCCGGGACTCCAGCCGGACGACGTGGTCCTGTTGCAGCTGCAGCTCGACGGCGTCCTCGATCGTGACGATGCGCTCGCCGTCGGGGATGAAGGACGAGAGCACGTTGAGCAGCGTGGTCTTCCCCGTACCGGTACCGCCGGAGACGATCACGTTGAGCCGGGCCTCGACGCAGGCGTTGAGCAGCTCGGCCATCTCCGGGGAGAGCGTGCCGAAGTTGATCAGGTCCTCGACCGTGAACGGGTCCTTGGAGAACTTGCGGATGGTCAGCGTGGAGCCGCTGAACGCCAGCGGCGGGATCACCGCGTTGACACGGGAGCCATCGGCCAGGCGTGCGTCGACCAGGGGCGAGGACTCGTCGATCCGCCGTCCCACCCGGGAGACGATGCGGTCGATGACCCGCCTCAGGTGCTCTTCGGAGGTGAACCGCGTGGCGGTGCGCTCCAGCCGGCCGCTGCGCTCGACGTAGATGGCGTCCGGGCCGTTGACCATGATCTCGCTGACCGCGGAGTCGTCGAGCAGCCGCTGCAGCGGCCCGTACCCCAGCACGTCGTCGGCCAACTCGGCGGTGAGTCGCTGCCGCTCCTCGGTGCTGAGCGGGACGTTCTCCTCCTCGACGACCTCGTCCAGCTCCTTGAGCACGACCGCGCGCAGCGCGTCCTCGGCCATCGAGGGGTCGTTCATCCGGCTGCCCATGCGCTCGAACAGCGCTTTTCCCACGCGGTCCTTGAGCCGGGCCAGCGCGTCGGTCGGCGGCACGGGTGCCGTGGGCACGGCCGGACGGGGCTTGGGCAGGGTGCGGACGGCGGGGGTCGCCGCAGGCGCCGCGGGCCGCGCGGCCACCGGCGCCTGGGCGGGGGCGGGCTGCCCGGTGGCAGGCGCCGCCCCTCCCCCACCGCGCGCGGCCTCCAGCCGCTGGGCGAGGTTCACGACGATGCCCGGTGCTTGGCCCGGTAGCGGCCGGAGCTCACCAGCGGGGTGGCCGAGAAGCGGGACACCAGCCGGCGCAGCTCGCGCACCATCGGGTCGCGGCGCCCCCCGCTGGCCAGGATCGGGACGCCCTGGTTCGTCGAGGCCGGCACGGCCTTCGACCGCGGCAGCACGACGTCGACGCCGGTGCCGATCGTCGTCTCGACGTCGCGCACCGTCAGCCCGCCCTTCGGGTCGGCGAAGTTCATGACGACGTGCCGCCCCGCCGGGATCATGGCGAGCTCGCGCAGCACGTCGAGCTCCTTGCGCAGCCCACGGACGCCGGGCACGTCCATGCTGGTCAGCATGACCACGTCGGAGGCGCGGTCCAGCGCCGCCAGGGTCTGCTCCGACAGGCCCGGTGCGGTGTCGACGACGACGTAGCGGAACTCGCGGGCCAGGGAGGCGAGGAGGCGGGTGACGTCCTCCCCGCTGACCGTGTCACCGGCCGCCGGGGACTCCGCACCGCACACGGCGAACAGCCCGCTCGGGTGCTGGGTGAGGAAGGTCTTGAGGACCATGGTGTCCTCGGCTGCCGGCCCGCGAACGGCGTCGGGGAGCGTGTACTCGGGCACCAGGCCCAGCGCCGAGGCGACGTCGCCGAACTGCACGTCGAGGTCGACCAGGACGGTGGACTGCGGCGCGGCCGCGGTCAGCCCGATCGCCAGGTTCGTCGAGACCGTCGTCTTCCCCACCCCGCCCTTGGGCGAGGCGACGGTGATGACCCGTCCCGCGTAGCGGTCGGTCTCGCTGCTGGGCCGCAGCACCCGGCGCCGGCCCGCGGCTGCCCGCCCGGCGCGCTCGACGGCAGCGGAGATGTCCGCCACGTCGGCGTCGGGCGGCAGCAGGTCGCGGATGCCCGCGCGCATGGCCGCCTGCCACATCTCCGGCGACGGATCGGTCACCAGGACGACGGTGATCCCCGGCGACTGGACGTCGAGCCGGCTCGCCAGGCTGAGCACCTCCTCCGCCGGGGCGTGCGGGCCCACGAGCAGCACGTCGGGCAGCTCGCCGTCGACCAGCTGCTCGAACAGGCGGGCCGGGTCGCCGGGCAGCCGGCCCGGCGGCAGGACGTGGACGTCGCCGTCGGTGGCCTGCTTGACCCGCAGGATCAGGTCCTCGCCCGCTCCGGCCAGGACGACGCGGCTCACGGACCCACCTCCGGTGCCGGAGCGGAACGGCTGCACCGTGTTGACGAGCGCCCGCTCATGAGTAGGCCTTTCCGTAGATGGTGTCCGGCGTCAGCACCTGCGTGCGGGCGACGTCGGGGTCGACGGGCTCGAGGGACAGCCAGATGCTGGCGTGCTCGGCGCCGAAGACGATGGCCTCGGCCTGGGCGGCGGTGACCGCGAAGGTGATCATGAGACTGCCCGAGGGAGCGGGACCCGAGACGGCTGAGGCACCGTCGGCCGGCGGCGCCGGCGGTGCCGGGGCGCCCTGCACCTGGGTGACCAGGACCTCGTGCAGGACGGCGTGGGTGGTTCCTCCGGCGTCGCCGCCCATGGAGACGAAGATGCCCACCGTGTCGCCGGCGGCCAGCCGGCCGCCCACGGCGCGCTGCGGCTCCAGGACGATGCTGACCTCCTGCATCCCCTCGGGCACCGGGACCGTGCCGGGCGCCTGCCGCTCCTCGGGCCGCACGAAGCGGCTGCCGAGCAACTGCTCCCCCGGCGCCAGGTCGACGGTGGTCACGCGGTCGGCCAGCGCGGCGAGATCGGTGACCCGGCCCGGCAGCGCCGCCTTCGACGGCAGCAGCTCGGTGCGCACCAGTCCTGCCAGGGCGCTGCCGGGGGTGCCGGCCGGGATGGAGGCTCCGGCCACCAGCACGTCCACCGTCTGCACCCCCGCGAGGGCACGGTTCTCCGCGCCGCGCACGTAGCCCACGAGGACGACGGTGCCGACGACGAGCAGGACGAGGGCCGCGACAGCGGCCAGGAGTCGACGTCTCACGAGTGGGGCCCTATCGGATCAGTCGGAGGATGGAGGCGCCCGTCTGCGGGGCGTTCGGGCTGTAGTTCCAGGCGTCGGACAGCTCGACGAAGCGGGTGTAGTAGCCGGTGACGCACCGGTCGCTGGAGTTCGTGCCCGGCCCGCACACCTTGTTGCCGCTCTTGATCGAGCCGTTGACGGCGTAGCCGGTCAGCGTGAAGGCGGCGTAGCCGTAGACGCGGTACCAGCCGTTGCTCCCGCCGTCCCCGAAATCGTCGAAGAGCGGCAGCAGGATGGTCTGGTCCAGCCACCCGTCGAGATCGGCCTGGGTGCAGCCCGACGGCAGCGCGACACCCGGATCGGACGTGAGGTTCTGACCGATGGCGGAGGTGGCGTGGCACCTGCCCTCGTCAGGCACCACCCACCCGAAGCCGCCGGGCACGAAGTTGCCCGACGGTCCGGTGCAGCCACCGACGTCGTCGGACTTGCTGAACATGATCGTCTGCTCGGTCTCGGTCGAGGGCAGCCCGCCGCCGGTCTGCGCCGCGAAGGAGCACCAGGAGAAGGTCAGCGGAAGCACCGCGGTGCCCTGGCTGGGAGCGCCCCAGCCGACGGTCGCGGTGGCCGAAACCTGGCTGCGGTCGTGCCCGATCACCGGTGCGAACCAGTGCTCCTTGGGGGCGCCACCGGTGACGGTCACGCTGAGCGGGTCGCTGCTGAGCACCGGCTGGCCGGCCGTGCCGGTGGGGTCGTTGAGGCTGATCAGGTGCTGGGCCGTCGCCTGCATGTCGCCGCAGTTGCCGCGCGAGCAGTCCTGGGCCACGGCGATGGCGGCGGCATCGGCCGCGACCTGGAGCCGGGCACGCTCGGCGTAGAGGGCGCCGATGTCCACTGCGATCGCCGCGAAACCGAGCATGGGGACCAGCAGCAGCGCGAAGACGACCGCGGTGGCGCCGCGTTCGCCGTCCAGCCTGCGCCGGGCTCGGGAGGTCAGCCGTTGCATCGCATGACCCCCGTTCCGGTGAGTTCGATCTGGGAACCGAAGAAGCCGGTCAGGTACGGCTTCGGATAGGCGATGGTGAGGCGGACGGCGGTGTCGCCGGCGCCCGTGGTGGGACAGGTCTCTTCCGTGCCGCCGACGATGACGATGTCGATCTGGTCGTCGGTGATCACCGGGCTCAGCGACGCGGCGGCGGTGCGGACGACGGCCCGTGCGTCCACCGGGTCGTTGCGCAGGGCCATCGCCCGCACGCCCTCACGGGCGGCCGCAGAGAGCGTGCCCTGCACCTGGAAGGCGTGGCCGAACTCGATGATGCCGATGACCAGCACGAGCAGCAGCGGCACGATGAAGGCGAACTCCACCGCGGTGGCGCCGCGCTCGCCGCGCAGACGTCTGGTCATCTCTGGTCACCGCCTCTCCTCGTGCAGCGGCGCAGCGGCCCCGCGAAGGGGCCGCTGCGCCGTCACGGCCGCTACCGGACCGGATGCGCTTACGGGGTCGTGGTAGTGGTGCCACCGAGGCTGCCGGTGACCGACTGGAAGAGGCCGTTCAGCTGCTCACCGAGCAGGGTCACCGCCGCGATGATCACGACGGCGATGAGGCCGACCATGAGGCCGTACTCGACGGCGGTCGCACCCTTCTCCTCGCGCTTCAGGCGGTCCTGCGCGAAGGCGACGAGGCTGGCGAGCGTGGCGTAGGCGTTGATCATGTGGAACTCCCTCAGTCGTGGGCCGTGGATCCGGATCGGCGTGATCCGGATCGCAGCTACTGGAGGGCTAGTCGGGCAGGACGGGTCGCGGCTTGAGCGGTCCTCACCCCATCCGGGGACATCGCTCCACCATCAGGGCGACGGCGAGGGGCCTTGCTCACGCACCGTTACGGAACAGCGGCGCTCAGGCGGCGAGCGACCCGCTCCAGCCGATGGCGACCGCCGCGCCGAGCAGCATGGCCGGACCGAACGGCAGCTCCGCCTTCAGCCCGATCCGCCGCGTGGCGAGGAGGAGCAGGGCCAGGGCCGCCTGGACGACGAAGCCGGCCACCGCGCCGAGCAGCACCGCGTCCCACCCGAGCCAGCCGAGCGGGAGGCCGAGCAGCCCGGCCAGCTTCACGTCACCCATGCCGAGCCCGGAAGGTGAGATCAGCGCCAGCACCAGGTAGCTGCCGAAGAGCACCGCCGCCGCGATGCCGGCGCGGAGCAGGGCGTCCCAGGCGCCGTCCACGGCCGCGGCCAGGGTCAGCAGGCCGGCGGTGACACCGGCGGCCGGGCCGATCACCCGATTGGGCAGCAGCCGGTGCTGCAGATCGATCACGGCCAGCAGCACGCCCGCCCCCGCGACGGCGAGGAAAGCGGGCAGCTCCGCCGCCGGGCCGGCGCGCAGGGCCACCAGGGCGAACAGCGCCGCGGTCGCCAGTTCCAGCAGCGGCCGACGAACGGCACGCCGGGCGCCGGGCGCTCCGTCGGCGCGCCACGGGAAGGCACCGGCTGCCCGGTTGGCGCCCGCGCCCACGACCAGCCCGGCGGCTGCCGCGAGGCCCACGAGCACCCCGGTCACGGCGTGCGTACCTGACGCGGCGTGATCACGACGTCACCCTCGCACAGGTGCGACCCCTGTTCCGGCAGGCTGGGTGGCGACTCCGCACCGCGGCCTCCAGCGGACTGGTGTCCACCGGCGAGACCCCACCCCGGGCACCGGATCGACCGTCGCCGACGGGCAACGGCTCAGCTGGAACTTACTCGGCCACGCTGGACACCGGCGCGGCGGTGCGCGCCATCGACGGGGCGATCAGCCGGGTCAGCGCGATCCGGGCGGGCCTGGGCGCGATCGAGAACCGCCTGGAGCACACCGTCGCCCGGCCGGACGTGTCGGTGGAGAACACGACGGCCGCGTTCTCCCTCATCCGCGACGCCGACGTCGCGGCGGAGATGACCCTCCTCACCCGGAACCAGGTGCTGGTCCAGGCCGGGACGGCGATGCTCGCCGAGGCCGACCAGGCACCCAGGGCATCCTGCACCTGCTGAACTGACCCCGCGGCCGGCTGCCCGGTGAGCGCGCGGGCCGGTGTGATGGAGTCACCCGCGGCGCCAGGCGGAGAGGGGTCCGATGAGCAGCGAGCCGCGGTTGGACCGCCGGCTGGGCACCGGGGACGCCGTCGTCCTCGGTCTGGGGTCGATGATCGGCGCCGGGGTCTTCGCCGCCTTCGCCCCGGCGGCCCGCGCCGCCGGCTCGGGGCTGCTGATCGGTCTGGGCCTGGCCGCCGTGGTGGCCTACTGCAACGCGACCGCCTCGGCGCAGCTGGCCGCGCAGTACCCGGAGTCCGGCGGCACCTACGTCTACGGCCGCGAACGCCTCGGCCCCTGGTGGGGCTTCTTCGCCGGCTGGGCGTTCGTCGTCGGCAAGACCGCCAGCTGCGCCGCCATGGCGCTGACCTTCGCCGCCTACACCGTTCCGCCGGCCTGGCAGCGCCCGGCCGCGGTCGCCGCCGTCGTCGCGCTGGTGGCGGTGAACTACCGAGGCATCACCCGCACGGCCCGCCTGACCCGGTTGCTCCTGGCGGTCGTGCTCGCCGCGCTCGCCGTGGCGGTGCTCGCGGCCCTCTCGGCGGAGACCGCGGACGCCGGTCGGCTGACCGACTGGTCCGACGTCCCGCACGGCTGGTACGGCGTGCTGCAGGCGGCCGGGCTGCTCTTCTTCGCCTTCGCCGGCTACGCCCGCCTGGCCACCCTCGGGGAGGAGGTGCGCGACCCGGCCCGGACGATCCCCCGGGCCATCCCGCTGGCGCTCGGCATCGCCGTCGCCGTCTACGCCGTCGTGGCGGGAACGTTGCTGGTCGCGCTGGGACCGCGGGGCATCGCCGCATCGGGGACCCCCGTCGCCGGCGCGGTCGCGGCCGGGCCGTGGGAGTGGGCCTCCCCGCTCGTCGGCATCGGCGCGGCGGCGGCCTCGCTCGGCGCGCTGCTGGGGCTGGTCGCCGGGGTGGGACGGACCGGCCTGGCGATGGCCCGCACCGGTGACCTCCCCGGCTGGCTGGCCGCGGTGCACCCCCGGCACCGGGTGCCGCACCACGCGGAGCTCGCCCTCGGCGCGGTCGTGTGCGGGCTGGTCCTGACCGCCGACCTGCGGGCCCTCATCGGGTTCTCGTCGTTCGGCGTCCTGCTGTACTACCTGGTCGCGAACGTGGCCGCGTACACGCAGCCGGCCGACCACCGGCGCTGGCCGCGGGCGCTGCAGGTGGCCGGCGGCACCGGCTGCATCGTCCTGGCCGCGACACTGCCCTGGTCATCGGTAGCGGTCGGCGTCGCCACCCTTGCCGTGGGTGCCGGTCTCCGGGCACTCGGGCGCCGCCCGCCCGATCACCGCGCCTGACGACCGCAGGTGGGTCAGACTCCCGACGTGACCGCGGAACCGCGCCCCACCCCGCCCCGGACCGCTGCCACAGGGTCGTACCGGGGACACGGCGTCCATGCCGCTCCGGGGGTGCACGAGTACACCGTCGAGCTGGTGCGCCGGGCGCTGCCGGAGGGCGGTCGGATCCTGGAGGTCGGCGCCGGGTGCGGCGCGCTGGCCTGCCGGCTTCGCGACGCCGGTTTCGACGTCGTGCCGACCGACCTGGAGCCGCCGCACGACCACGACTGGATCCACCGCCTGGACCTCGACGATCCGGAGTGGACCGAGGAGACCCGCGGCCCCTTCGACATGGTGGTCTGCGTCGAGACCCTCGAGCACGTGGAGAACCCGCGGAAGGTGCTGCGCTCGATCAGGTCACTGCTGCGGCCCGGCGACAAGCTGCTGGTGAGCACGCCGAACGTGACCCACCCGCACTCCCGGCTGAAGATGTTCCTGCGCGGCGCGCCGTTCATCTTCGGCCCGACGCACTACCACCGGCCCGGACACATCACGATCCTCCCCGACTGGATGCTCACCGAGCACGTCCGGCTGGCCGGGTTCGAGGACGTCACGGTGACGACCGCCGGCAGCACCTGGTTCGAAGGGCCGCGCCGGATCGCCCACCGGGTCGAGATCGGCCTGCTGTGGCTCATCGGGGTGCGCCAGCGGGCCGACTCCGGCGAGGGGATCTGCACGTTCGTCACCGCTGTCGCCGCCTGACCGCCGCGGCGACGTCCGAGCGCGGGCGGCGCGAGCCGCGCCCCTGCACCGACGAGCGCCCCCTGCCCTGAACCGGGCAGGGGGCGCTCGTTCATCGGTCCCGGAGCCCCGCGGCCCCGAGGTGGGTCATCCAGCCGGCCGGAAGGACACGTGGGGGTGATCCATGTGGTTGGCCGTGGCGGATCCGCGGTCGGCCATGTCTCGCCACGCCCAACCGGTCCACGGACCGGCGACCCGTTGGGCCCAGATCACGTACTCGACGCCGAATCGGGCCGCGTTGTCGATCACGTACTGAGCGACGGCGTCACCCTTGGCACGGTCGGTGTGGACCATGAAGTCGGCCGCGCGGCCCTGGGTGGGACTGTGGCCGGGGCGCGTGACGACCGTCGAGACGCCGAACCGCTCGGCGACCTCCTGGACGGCGGGCCGGACGTGCGGGTCCCAGGCACCGTAGGAGCGCGGAGCCGCAGCCGGTGCGGGCGACGGAGCCGGGGCGGCCCGGCCCGATCGGCTGGCACGCTCAGGAGCCGCACTCGGCGCGGCCGCCAGGGTCGCTGCGCCGCCGATGCGCAGAACCTGCCCGACGCGCAGGAGGTTCGGGTTGGCGCCGATCGTGGCGCGGTTGTCGGCGTAGATGCCCCGCCAGGAGGTGCCATGGCCGGCCGCGAGCTTGCTGAGGGTGTCGCCGGAACGAACCGTGTGCTCCCCGGTGTGTGCCGCCGCCGGAGCGATGTTCCCGAGCGAGACGGCCGATACCGCCGCGAGGACGACGGCGGGGTACGCCACGGCCGCGACGGCGCGGTTGCGGGTGGGACGACGGTGTCGTTGCTTGGTGCGGTAGCTGGTGCGCATGGAGTGGTGAGCCTCTCACCGCCTGCGGAGTTAGCTGTCGGGTTCGGGCGAGAGCTGCCCGGCCGCGTCGTGCGGCTTCACCCCGAGGCCCGGAGGGCCACTGTCCGTGGGTCCCCCGCGTCTGCCCGTCGTCTCGACGCCTCCGGTGGCCGTGGGCAGGTTCGGCGGGCGGCCATCCGGGTCCGCCGATCGGCGGACCTGCGAAGGCTAGACAGGCCGGGCGGGGCGCCAATAGGTCACGCGCTAGCTTTTCTGGGACCCTCCGCGAAGAAGCACGGCGCGTCACCAGCCATGAGCGCAGCGCCCCGCTCCTCCATGATCGGTGGGCCTCGATACCCGAAGGCCCGATCGGCGACCGGGATCACGGGCCGCCGATCGAGCCGGGGCCGGGGGGCCCGGGGGGGGGGGGGGGGGCCCCCGCGGCCCCCCGGGGGGGGGGGGCCGGGGGGGGGGGGGGGGGGCCGCCCCCCCCCCCCCGGACCGGGCTGTGCGATCAGGCCTGGTCGGTGGCCTGACGGCGGCGGTAGGCGACGGCGCCGGCGGCGGCCGCACCGGCCGCGGCGAGGGCACCCACGCCGATCGCGGCCTGCTGCTCGATGCCGCTGGTCGAGCCGGCACCGGTCTCGGCACCACCGGCGGGCATCTGGCCCATCTGCGAGGCGTTCAGCACGCCACAGGCAGCGGGAGCAGTGGCCTCCAGCGGCAGCGACGGGTCCAGCGAGCTCTGGCCGGCCTCGGCGTCGTAGGAGCCGTTGCCGTTGACGTCGATGCCGTGGACGACCAGCACCGCGTTGCCGGCCGCGAAGGCCTCCTGCACGTCCTGGGTCACCGTGAAGGTGCGCTCGTAGGTGTACGAGTCGTTCTCGGGGGTCGGGAACCGGTCGACGGCCAGGCCGCTGTCCGGCCCGGTGTCGCCCTCGGTGGTCAGCGAGGTCCCGATCATGCCGTAGAACGGCTGCCCCTCGGCGGTGCTGATGATGCCGTCACCGTCCGAGTCGGCGGACGCGGGCGGGCAGACGCCCTGGGCGCCGATGTGGAAGTGCTGGGCGTGCGGGGAGCCCGCGAGGACCCCGTTCGCCTCGACCGTGACGGTGGCCTGGTCGCCCTCGAGCGTGACCATGCCCGTGCCGGTGACGCCGGAGTCGTTCAGCGACCCGAGGTCGGCCTGGTAGCTGCCGTCGTGGGCGGCCAGCGCCGAGGTCGCGGTCAGCAGCGGGAACGCCGCGGCGGCGAGGGCGACGGTCGGAAGTGCGAATGCCTTGCGCATGAGGACTCCTTCGTCTCGGGGTCAACCCTCCCGTGGTGCGGAGGGCATCGGGCACGGTTCGGAACCGGCACCCGTGTGCGGACGGCGAATCGGTTCGCCGATCGGAGAACGCAGGTCGGGGAGAACCCGGCAGTGCGGTGGTCGGCCCCGGAGAGGTCCGCGTCCACCAGGCCCGCCACAGGGCGTTCGCATCCGATGCCCGGACCGGTTCATCTCGAACGCGCATCACCCGATCGTGCACATGACGTTCCGTGACACACCGATCGGACCGCGCCGGCAGGTCCCGGCCGGAGGGGGACGACGGACGAGTCGGCCTGTACGCCGGGTTCTGTCCACGGGCGCCTCGCGGCCTCCCGATGGGCGGTCATCCATCTAGGCCGGCCGTTGCCGGCCGGCTCGAGCGGTCTACCCGCAGGCTCGGGCGGGCCGCCCTCGAACGCCTGCGCAGGACGTCGGCGAACCGCCGTCCCTTCTTGACCTAGCTCCGGGTGGGGTTTACCGAGCCACACCGGTCACCCGGTGTGCGGTGGTCTCTTACACCGCCGTTTCACCCTTACCAGCGGCGAGCCGCTGGCGGTCTGTTCTCTGTGGCACTGTCCCGCGGGTCACCCCGGGTCGCCGTTAACGACCACCCTGCCCTGTGGAGCCCGGACGTTCCTCGGCGACGGGGTCTCCCCCGCCGACGCGACCGCCCAGCCGACTCGTCCGTCGTGCCGGCCAGTGTAAGGGGCGGTCATCCCCAGTAGAGCGAGAAGCCCACCCGGCGGTCGCCGTCCTCGGTCAGGGTCGACATGTCGATCTGTCGCCGTGCCTGTTCATCGACCGACTCGTCCGAGAGAGCCTCGAGGTACCGCCGGTGCTCGGTCAGCGACGCGACGGCGGCCGCCACTCCCCCGCTGACGTCCATCGCGTGCGGCGGTTCGCCGCCCATGTGCTGCACCGCGACGTACTGCACGCCCGACCAGGGCTCCTCGGTCAGGTCCGGGAAGATCCACTCGTTCGCGGCGTCGGCGACCGCGTCGAGCACCGACCGGGTCAGCGCCCGGTGATCGGGCGAGTTGAGCGCCCCGGGGCTCACGCCCGGCGGCGTCCAGGTGTCGCCGCCCCACATGGTCACCACGAGGTCGGGCCGGTGCCGCCGGATCCCCCCGGCCAGCTCCCGCCGCAGCGCCGGGCCGGCCTCCAGCACGCCGTCCCGGTGGTCGAGGAACTCCACCTCGGTCACCCCCACGGCGGCGGCCGATGCGCGCTGCTCCGCCTCGCGCAGCGGCGCGGCCTCCTCCGGCGGCATGCCGGCGATGCCCGCCTCACCACGGGTGGCCAGCAGGTAGTGCACCTCCTTGCCGGCCGCCGTCCACACCGCGACGGCGGCGGCGAGGCCGTACTCGATGTCGTCGGGATGGGCGGCGACGACGAGGGCGCGCTGCCAGTCGTCGGGCATGGGAGCGGTGGGCACGGAGCCGAGTCTGCCGTCGATGGGGCGGATCCGCGGTGTGGCGGGGATGCCGCCCCGCAGCGCGGTCCTGGGCACCGCGCCGCGGCACCGGCGGTCAGCGCGCCCAGGCGCGGTCGCCGGCACGGCGACGATGCACCGGGTCAGCGGCCGCGGGCCACCCGCAGCGCGGCCTGCAGCATGGGCACCTGGAAAGGGATGCGGGCCGCGGCCACCGCCAGCTTGGCGGGCTGGTGCCGGGTGGCCCGAAGCGTCTGCAGGTGCGCCGGCAGCACCCCGAGCAGCAGCCCGACCGCCGCCCAGCCGCCGGCGCGCCGGGTCCCGGGCACCGCGAGCAGCGCCGCGGTGGCCAGTTCGACGACACCGCTGCCGATCACCCACGGCCGGGCGGGGCCGAGCTCCGGAGGGATCATCCATTCGTAGACCTGCGGCCGCACCAGGTGGAACACCCCGGTCCCGGTCAGCCCGGCAGCCATTCCCAGCGCTCGCGTCTCTGCCCGCATGCGTCTCACCGTAGGGTCACGCGTCATATCCGCCGCCGACCTGCTCATCGCGGCCGGGATCGCACTCCTGGCGGGCGTCGTGAACTCCATCGCCGGCGGCGGCTCGCTGATCCTCTTCCCCACGCTCGTCGCGCTCGGGCTGGGCACCGTGGCGGCGAACGTGACCAACTAGCCGTTCGCCGATGGTCGACGCGACAGGGGTCAGCGCAGGTGCGCGGTGTCGTTCACCAGCCGTACCGAAGCCCGGCCGTCGGAGGTCCAGGCGACGGTGCACAGGGAGGCCGCCTCCAGGAACACCCGGTGGACGACGTCGTCGCCCACTCCCAGCCCGGCCGCGAGCAGCAGCTTGATCGGCGTGACGTGGCTGACCAGCAGCACCGTCTTGCCGGCGTGCCGGGTCAGCACGCGACGCCGCGCACCGGCCACCCGCGCGCTCACGTCGGCGATGGACTCCCCGCCGGGCGCGGCGACGGTGACCTCCCCCATGAACCGGCGCACCGCGAGCGGGTGCCGGGCCCGGGCCTCGTCGAAGGTGAGCCCCTCCAGGTCGCCGAAGTCCAGCTCCACCAGGTCGTCGTCGAACTCGACGGGCAGCCCCAGCGCGGCGGCCACGATCTCGGCGGTCTCCCGGGTCCGGCGCAGCGGGGAGGCGACGACCACCTCGACGCCCAGCGCGGCGACGCGTACCCCGGCCGCCTCGGCCTCGGCCCGCCCGGTGCGGGACAGCGGCAGGTCGTTTCGGCCGCTGAACCTGCGTTCGGGGGTGTGCTCGGTCTGGCCGTGGCGGAGCAGGTGCGTGACCGTGGTGACGACGGGCGCCGGCTCGGCCGTGGGCTGGACGTCGTCCTCGGCCACGGACGGCTCGGCCGCGATGTCGCGGTGGACCGGCTTGCCGTCCATCGCGCTGTTGGCCAGGGCGTCGGCGGCGCCGTTCTGCGCCCGCGGCACCCAGGTGTACCGGACGCCGCCGAGTTTGCGGGCGATCTGCTGGGCCTGCAGCGCCAGCTGCTGCATGTCCGGGTGCTTGATCTTCCAGCGCCCCGACATCTGCTCGACGACGAGCTTGGAGTCCATGCGGACCTCGACCTGCGCGGAGGCATCGAGGTCGAGCGCTGCCTGCAGGCCGGCCACCAGGCCGCCGTACTCGGCGACGTTGTTGGTCGCCCGGCCGACGGATGCGGCGCGCTCGGCCAGCACCCGCCCGGTCTGCGCGTCCCGCACCAGCGCGCCGTAACCGGCCGGCCCGGGGTTGCCCCGCGAGCCGCCGTCCGCCTCGACGATGAACCGGCGAGTCATCGCTCGGCTCCGGTCTCGATCCGCTCCTCGGTCGCTGTCCCCCGCAAGCGGGAGGTGCCCCCAGCCTGGGGCGATGCTCCCTCGACCGTCGCTCTCGCGGTCACAGTCCTGACTCAGCCGTGCGCACCAGGATCCGGCCGCAGTTCTCGCAGCGGACGACCTCGTGCGGGTCGG
The DNA here is from genome assembly GCF_030165005.1 of Blastococcus capsensis. Classification (GTDB taxonomy): domain Bacteria; phylum Actinomycetota; class Actinomycetes; order Mycobacteriales; family Geodermatophilaceae; genus Blastococcus; species Blastococcus capsensis. The sequence continues at coordinate 26,611 of NZ_JASNNW010000004.1, read as the reverse complement.
CGTTGCGCACCGTGGCCAGGTCTCGGCCGTTCAGCTCGATCCGGCACCCCTGGCACTGCCGGGTCTTCAGCATCGCCGCCCCGGTGGTGCCGGTCTGCGTGCGCATCCGGTCGTAGAGGCTCAGCAAGGGCGCCGAGATGCCCCCGGCGACGGCGGCCCGCGCAGCCTCGTGCCGGGTGGTGCCGTCGGCGATGTCGGCCAGCGCGTCGTCGCGCAGCTGCTCGGCCCGCTCGAGCGCTGCCCGCGCCTCGTCCCGGCCCTCCTGGGCGGACCGGAGCGCCGCCTCGGCGGTCTCGAGCTGTTCCATGAGCTCGAGCTCCTGGTCCTCCAGATCCGACTGACGGCGCGCCAGTGACTGCAGCTCGTGCTGCAGGTCGGTCATCTGCTTCGGCGAGACGCTGCCGGAGTCGAGCAGCTTCTGGTCCTTGGCCGCGCGCGCCCGGACCGTCTCCACGTCGGCCTCCAGCCGCTTCACTTCACGCTGCAGGTCCCGCGCCGCGGTCTCGGCCCGGACGGCGTCGTCGGCCAGCGCCCGTTCCGCCCCGGCGGCGGACTCGACGGCGGCGGCCTCCGGCAACGTCCGCCTGCGGTGCGCGAGCTGGGTCAGCGCGACGTCCTCCGCCGCCAGCTCCAGAAGCTTCTGCTGCTCGAAATGGTCAGCTTTCACCCGTCCAACCTACCCGTGCGCCCACCACCTCCGGCCCCCGTGCAGGGGCCCACCACGAGCATGCGAGTGGTGGGGGGCACGGGGGTCCTTCTGCTACCTGCGCACCGCCCTCGCCCCGCGCCGGTGAGCCGGCCCGTGCCCGGCTTCCCGCAGGGCCAGTTCGGCTTCGACCGCGGCGACCGCGGCAGCGGGGGCCGGCAGCCGGCCGGAGGCGAGCACCACGCCGTCGACGATCAGCGACTCGACCGCCATCCCGGCGCGCACCGACCGCCGGAGCGCCGGGCCGCGCAGGCCCCTTCGGCGGCCGCCCCGCACCAGCTCCGGCACCAGCCACACCCAGTTCGACGGCGAGACGATCTCGACGGCGACGTCGCCCGGCAGCGCCGCGCGCAGGGCGCGGTACACCGGGGCGACGCCGTCGTCGCTCTCGTCGCGCGGTGCGTGGCAGTGCGAGCCGCCCTCGTCGAACGGCCGCACGTCGCCGCTGCAGCACCCGCCGGAGGCAGCGACGTCGCGGAGGCCGCGGACGAGGACGACCCGCGAGGTCACCGGCGGTCGTCCCGGTCGGCCCCGCCCAGCGGGACGTCGGACGTCGCCTGGTCCGGGTTGGCCCGGGCGACGACGGACTCCTCCCCGGTGCCCGTGCCCTCGACCGGCACGGCGGGGCGTTCCCGCCGGGCCGCGACCAGCGCCAGCACCGCTTCCACGATCAGCCAGATCGCCAGGACGAAGATCAGCGCGTCCAGCGGCGCCAGCACCCACTGCTCGGCCTCGATGAAGTTCCGCAGGTTCAGGATCAGCGCCCAGGTGGTCATGGCCAGCAGGAAGACCAGCGGGATGATCGCGGCGAGCGGGTTGCGCCCGCGGCGGGTCACCCACACCGCGATCACCGAGAGCGCCAGCCCGGCGGTCAGCTGGTTGGTCGTCCCGAACAGCTGCCACAGGACGCCGAAGGTGTAGCCCGACGCGCCGCCACCGGGCAGCAGCGCCATCGCCAGCGGGATGAGGACGGCGACGGTCGTCGCCACGGTGAGGTTGCGGGCGAGCACCTTGATCCTGAGCTGTTCGCCGATCTCCTGCACGAGGTAGCGCTGCAGCCGGACGCCGGTGTCCATCGTCGTCGCCGCGAAGCTGATGACGACGACCGCCGCGAAGGTGGTCGCGAGGTCCAGCGGGATCGCGAGGTTGTTGGCGAACTGCGCCACGCCGTTGACGAAGTTGCCGGCGGCGCCGCCGGACGCGGTCGCGAAGTCGGCGTACAGCGCGTTCCACTCCACCTCCGACGCCGCGACGCCGGCGGTGGCCGCGAGCACTGCGCCGGTGGCCAGCGAGCCCTCGCCGACCGCGCCCATGTAACCGACGTAGCGGGCGTCGGTCTCCTTGTCCAGCTGCTTGGACGTCGTACCCGAGGAGACCAGTGAATGGAATCCGGAGACCGCCCCGCAGGCCACGGTGATGAACAGGAACGGGAAGAAGTTCGGCGACCCCTCCGGCACGTCGTTGACCACCGGCGCCTGGATGGTGTTCATGCCGACGATCACCCCGAGCGCGATGACACCGAGGGCGATGAAGAGCTGGTGGCTGTTGATGTAGTCCCGCGGCTGCAGCAGCATCCAGACCGGGATGCGCGAGGCGACCCAGGTGTAGATGAACAGCAGGACGACCCAGACGTTGCGGGTCTGCTCGACACCCAGCGCCTCGGCCAGGCCGTCGAGCGAGATCGGGAACGCCTGGCCGACGAGGATCAGCGCGTACAGGACGATCACGCCGACGATCGACGGGATCAGCGCCGACGAGCGCGTCTTGTAGATGTACTGCCCGATCGCCATGGCCATCGGGATCTCCACGATGATCGGGATGACGGCCGCGGGGTTGCCCACGAACAGGTTGCCGATGACGACGGCGAAGACCGCGTTCACCAGGGTGAGCAGGAAGAAAATGATGATCATGAAGAGCATGCGCGCGCGGCCGTTGATCACGTCGCCGGCCAGCGTGCCGATGCTCTTGGCCTTGTGCCGCACCGAGACCGCCAGCGCGCCGAAGTCGTGCACCCCGGCGGCGAAGATCGTGCCGAGGACGATCCACAGCAACGCCGGTCCCCAGCCCCAGAAGACCGCGATGGCCGGGCCGACGATCGGCGCGGCACCGGCCACCGAGGTGAAGTGGTGGCCGAACAGCACGTGCTTGTTGGTCGGCACGAAGTCGTTGCCGTCGTTGAACTCGTGCGCCGGCGTGACGAACGCCGGATCGAGGGCGTAGACCTTCCTGGCGAGATAGCTGGAGTAGTACCGGTAGCCGAGGAAGAACAGCACCCCGACCACGACGGCCACGACGATCGCAGGCACGGCGACTCCCTGGTCCCAAGGCGGCTCGGTTGCCGCCGTCCGAGGGGAGTAGACAACCAGGTGATGGACCCCACAAGTGTTGAGGCCGCATTTCGCTCGGCGGGCGTGGCCGAACTGTTATGGCGCAGCCCGGACGGACCTCCGGGCGCCATCGGGGTCGTCCCCCTCCTCCTGGGAGGGAAGCCGACGGTCGCGATGCCCTGGGCGCACGTCGGCACGGCCCGTGCGGCAGCCGCGAGCGACACCGCGGCACTGGTCCTCTCCGATCCGCGGCTGGCCGGTTCCCGGTGGGCGCCGCTCGTGGCGACCGGCCGCCTGACCCTCGTCGAGGACGGCGACGGCGACCTGTTCACCGAGGAGCTGCTCGCCCAGGAGGTGCGCAAGCACCCGCCGGCGCGCGCCCTGGCGGACTCACCCATGCTGCGCCGCGAGCACTGGTGGTACCTCCCGCGTCTGGTGCTCGTGCTCGATGCCGTCGACGTCGTCCCGGGCGGGCGCCGCGACGGCCCGGCGGACGCCGTCCTCGGCGTCGACGACGGTCGCCTGCACGTCCGTACCGTCCGGGTCCCCGACTGGGACGCCGATCCCCTGCCGGTGCTCGACGGGCCTCCGGAGGCCTCCGGCCCGGCCGTGCTGATCGGCCAGGAGATCTCCGTGCCCGACGTCGAACGGTGGACGGTGCACACCACCACCGGCCGGTACGCCGACGGCGGGCTGACCGGGGTGCGGCCGGCCGCCACCCGGCAGCTGGAGCCGGTGCCGGGGCTCTTCGCCCGGATGCGCCGCCAGCGGAGCCTCGAGCGGGCCTGCATCCAGGCGCTCAAGGCCGCCGGTCACGCGTAGCCCGGACCGGTCACCCCGGCGCGTCCGCCCGGAGGCTCCACGGATCGGTCCGCCGGGTGGAGACGGCGACCTCCGCCCGGCCGCCCAGGTCGCCGCGCAGCACCTCAGCGGCCACCGGCAGCCAGGGCCACTCGGAGGCGTAGTGCGCCACGTCGCACAGCGCCGGGCCGGGCACCTCCAGGGCGTCGGACACCGGGTGGTGCTTCAGGTCGCTGGTCAGCAGCACGTCGGCGCCGGCCGCAGCCGCCGCGCCGAGCAGCGAGCCGCCGCTGCCGCCGCACACCGCGACCGTGCCGACGATCCGGTCCGGGTCGCCGGCGGCGCGCACCCCGCCGGCGGTGACCGGCAGCGCCGCGGCGGCCCGCCCGGCGAACTCCCGGAGGGGGATCGCCTCCGGGAGGCGGCCCACCCGCCCCAGGCCCGCCCGGGGATCGTGCGCGACCGGCTGGAGCGGAACAGCGTCGACGAGCCCCAGGACGCCGGCCAGCGCGGCGTTGACCCCGTGGTCGGGCGCCCGGTCGGCGTTGGTGTGCGCGACGAACAGCGCCGCGCCGGCCCGCACCAGCCGGTGCACCAGCCGGCCCTTGGGGTCGTCGGCCGGCACCCCGTGGACGGGGCTGAGGAACAACGGGTGGTGGGTGACGAGCAGCTGGGTCCCGGTCTCGATCACCTCGTCGACGACGGCTGCCGTGGGATCGACGGCGAACAGCACCCGCCGCACCTCCTCGGCCGGGTCGCCGCACACCAGGCCGACGGCGTCCCAGCTCTCGGCGAGCGCGGGGTCGTAGCGGGCGTCCAGGGCGGCGAGAACTTCACCGAGTCGCACGGTCACGACTCCGCAGGGTAGGCGGAAGGTCCCGGCGACCGACCCGGTGGAATGCCAAGCTTTCCCTGTGGCGGACCAGCGGCGTCGGGAACGGGCGCTGCGGGCCCCGGCGTGGCTCGAGGAGCTGGTGCGCACCACGCCGCCACCGGTGCCGTGGCGCGACGTCGCCCGCTTCGCCGTCTCGGTACCCGCCCCGCTGGCGCTGGCGGTGACCCTGGGCGGGCTGGAGTCCGAGGCCGTCCTCGGCGCCGGCGTGTTCGGGACGATGGGTGCGCTGGCGGCGGCGCTGGCGCCCCAGCCCGGGCCGCTGCGCGACCGGCTGCGCCGGACCGGCGCCGCCACGGTCTTCGGCATGCTGGGGCTCCTGGCCGGCCAGTACGCCACCGGCGGCGGCTGGGCGCCCGTCGTCGTCATCGCCGCGCTCTCGGCGATCGCGGCGCTGGTCAGCGCCGTCAACGCGGCGCTCTCCCTCGGCGCGCTGCAGCTGCTGATCTACACCGCGCTCGCCTCGGGGCTGGTCACCCCGCTGCCGGCCGCCGCGGGAGTCGGTTTCTTCCTGTGCGGCGCGGGATGGGCGGCCCTCACCACGCTCGTCCAGGCCCGGAGCGAGCTCCTGGACCCGGACCGGGCCGCGGTGGCGGCGGTGTTCAGCCGCATCGAGGCCCTCCTCGCCGCCGTCGGCACCGACCGCGCACAGGAGGCGCGGCGAGCCCTCACCACCGCGCTCAACGCCGCCTACGACCGGGTGATCCGCAGCCGGAGCCGATCGGCCGGCCGCAGCCGCGAGCTGTCGGAGCTCGCGGGGGTGCTGAACGCCGCCGCACCGCTGGTCGAGGGCGCCGTCGCCGCGGCCCGGGCAGGGACACCGCCCGACCCGGAGGACGTGGCCGCCGTCCACGCCTTCGCCGCGGCGCTCACCGGCAGCGGCGAGCTGACCGGCCGGCTGCCGGCGCCGCTGGATGCGGGCTCCCCCGCCGTGCGCGCGGTGCGGCACGGCGTGCGGCTGGTCTGGAACGTCGTCGGCGATCCCGGAGAACGGGCCAGCGCCGCAGCGACGACCGCGCCGCGGAGCCTGCGGGCACGGGCGCACGAGCTGGTCGAGCACACCCTGGGCAGCGCCGACACCCGTGCCTTCGCCGTCCGCCTGTCGCTGTGCATGACCGTGGCCGAGATCGCCCGCCAGCACCTGCCGATCGAACGTGCCTACTGGGTGCTGCTCACCGTCGCGATCGTGCTGAAGCCCGACTTCGGGTCGGTGTTCACCCGCGCCGTGCAGCGCGGCGCCGGCACGCTGCTGGGCGTCCTGCTCGGCTCGGCGCTGCTGGCGGTCCTCCCCCACGACGCCTGGGTGCTCGTCGCGCTCACCGTCTCGGCGGCCGTGCTGCCGTGGGCCCGGGATGCGAACTTCGGCATGTTCTCGGTGTTCCAGACGCCGCTGATCATCCTGCTGCTGGACCTCGCGCTGCCCAGCGGCCCGGGGCTGGTCGGCGCGCGGCTGCTCGACACGCTGATCGGCTGCGCGATCGTGCTGGTCTTCGGCTACCTGCTCTGGCCGCAGACCTGGCGGGCGCCGCTGGACGAGGCTTTCCGGGACGCGGTGCTGGCCCTCGATGCCTTCGTCGACGCCGCCTTCACCGGCGGCCCGGCCGAGCGCCGCCGAGCCCGCCGGCGGAACTACCGCGCGCTCACCGAGCTGCAGACCCAGCTGCAGCGGCGGCTGGCCGAGCCTCCTCCGATCAGCAGCCGCGCGGCTGCGTGGTGGCCGGTGATCGTGCAGCTGGAACGCACCTCCGACGCGGTCACCGAAGCGGTGATCGCCACGCGCGGCGGCGAGCCGGCCCCCGACCCGGCGCAGGTGGCGGTGCTGCGCCGGGCCATCCGCCGGCTGGAAGGCGACGTCCGGGCACAGCAGGCCGCCGACGACGCCGAACTGCACGCCGAGGGCGTGCTCGCCCCGGTGGCCCGGGAGGTGGACACCGCCCGCCGGCTGGTCCGCGAGGCCGCGCCCGGTCGCCGTGCCGGGCACTGAGCCGCTCCATCGGTGGTCCTCGCGCGCCCGTCGTCGTCCCGGCGCAGGCGGCTTCTAGCGGTCGTCGCAACCGCATCCCGTCCCGCCCCCGGTTGCGCCGGGCGGCCGCGCCCTCTGGGATGGCGCCGTGCCGAACGACCCGCCGCTGCTGACCCTGCCCCCGCTCGACGGGCCGCCTCCACCCGGGTCCCGGACGGTGACCACCGACGACGGCGTCGACCTGCACGTGGAGTTCGACGGACCGGCCGGGGGCGGTGGGTCGGGCGGAGGCTCGGACGCGCCGCTGACCGTCGTCCTCTCCCACGGGTTCACCGCCCGGCTGGCCGAGTGGGAATTGCAGCGGGAAGCGCTGCGCGGCCGGGTCCGCCTGGTGCTGTGGGACCAGCGGGGGCACGGTCGCTCCGGCTGGACGCCGCTGACCCGGGCCACGATCGACCGGACCGGGCGCGACCTCGGTCAGGTGCTGGACGCCGTCGTCCCCAGCGGACCGGTCGTGCTGGCCGGGCACTCGATGGGCGGGATGAGCATCCTGGCGCTCGCCCGGCAGCGTCCGGAGCTGTTCGGCACCCGCGTCGTCGGCGCGTTCCTGCTGGCCACCTCCGCCGGCGGGCTCGTGGACACCGGGCTGCTCGCGTTCGCCGTGAAGGTCATGCGCCGGGTGGGGTTGCTGTCGGTCTACCTGTGGGTGCTGCAGAGGCTGGCCCCGTTCCTCGAGCGGCGGCGCCGGCGCGGGACCGTCCTCGGCCGCCGCGCGATCCGCCGGCTGCTCTTCGGGCGGGACGACGCCGATCCGCGCAGCGTGCGCCTGGTCCAGCAACTGCTGGAGGAGACCCCGCTGCCGGTGACGATGGCGTTCTACGCGACATTCCTCGACCACGACGAGACCGCCGCCCTGCCGGTGCTGCGCCGCGTGCCGGTCACGGTGGTGGCCGCGACGCACGACCGGCTCACCCCCGCCTCCCACGGCCGGCGGATCGCCGAGACCATCGGGGCCGGTGCCGAACTGGTGGTGGTGCCGGGGGCCGGTCACAGCGTCAACCTCACCCGCCGGGCCGTGGTCGACCGCGCCTTCCTCGACCTGCTCGACCGCGTGGACCACCGGGCGCGCGAGGCCGGTTGAGCAGCCGGATCCCGGGCACCCCAGGATGTGCGCCGGGCCACAAGATCGGTTGGCGCGCACTGCGCGGCACACATAACTTCGGCTGCCGGCCGATACGTGCGACGGCCCTGGCCAGAGGCGACCGGGGCGGCGAGGAGTGAGACGTGGACCGCATGAGCGCCCTCGACAGCGGGTTCTACTTCGCGGAGAGCGAGAACACGCCCATGCACGTGGGGTCGGTGGCCGTCTTCGAGGGGCCCGCCCCCAGCTACGGCGACGTGGTGCGCCTGCTGCTGAGCAAGCTGCCCCTCGTGCCGCGGTACCGGCAGCGGGTGCGCGAGGTCCCGCTGCAGCTCGGCCGTCCGATGTGGGTCGACGACCCCCACTTCCAGATCTTGTACCACGTCCGGCACACCGCGGTGCCCTCTCCCGGCAACGACGAGCAGCTGCGGAACCTCGCGGGCCGGGTGCTCGGGCAGCGCCTGGACATGGCCAAGCCGCTGTGGGAGCTGTGGCTCGTGGAGGGCCTGGCCGAGGGGCGCTGGGCGATCATCTCCAAGGTCCACCACTGCATGGTCGACGGCGTCGCCGGCACCGACCTGATGCAGCTGATGTTCGACCTCGACCCGGAGGCGGCGCACGACGACCCCCGGGACTGGACGCCGCGCCGTGACCCGTCGTCGGTGGCCCTCGTCGCCGGCGCGGTCGCCGAGGCGGCCGCCCAGCCGATGCGGACCCTCACCAGCCTGCCGGGCGTCGGCACCGCCGCCCGCAGCGTCACCGGGGCCGGGCGCACGCTCGCCCAGACGCTGCCCTCGCTGGCCAAGCAGGCGGCCACCCCCACCGCCCGGTCGCTGAACGGGCACATCGGCCCGCACCGGCGCTGGGCCTGGACGCAGGGGAAGTTCGAGGAGTTCAAGGCGGTCCGCACCGCGCTGGGCGGCACCGTGAACGACGTCGTCCTCACCGCGATCACCAAGGGCTTCCGCGACCTCCTGCAGGGCCGCGGCGAGCTCTCCTCGGAGAAGCTCGTGGTCCGGTCGATGGTCCCGGTGTCGGTGCGCTCGGCGAAGCAGCGCGGGACCTTGGACAACCAGGTCTCGTGCGTCTTCGTCGACCTCCCCGTCGGCGACCCCGACCCCGTCTCCCGGCTGCGGACCGTCCGCGGCCAGATGGACGAGTACAAGAAGGCCATGCAGGCCGTCGACGTGCCGTCGATCATCTCGATGGGCGACTTCGTGGCCCCCACCCTGTTGTCGCTCGGTATCCGGTCGGCGGTGAAGGCCGGGCAGATGTGGTGCCAGGCGGTGACCACCAACGTGCCGGGGCCCCGCGTGCCGCTCTACGTCCTCGGCCGGCGGATGTGCACCGCGCACGCCTACGTGCCGATCGCCGGCGGCACCCGCTGCTCCATCGGGATCTTCAGCTACCTGAACACCATGACCTTCGGGATCAACGCCGACTTCGACGCCTTCCCCGACGTCGACGTCCTCTCCGGCGGCATCCGGCGCGGCATCGAGGAGCTGCTGGAGTACGCGCGGGCCGACCAGGCCACCCCGGACGTCACCCAGCCGAAGGGTCCGCGGTCGGCCCGGGCGGGCGCTCGGTGAGCCCGGTCGAGCAGCGCGGAAGCGCCGGCAACGGCTCCCGGAAGCGCAAGCGGAGGGACGACGACGGCCTCACCGTCGCAGTCACCGGGCCGACCGGCACGTTGGGAGCCGGGCTGGTCCCTCTCCTGCAGGACGACGACCGGATCGCCCGGATCATCGGCATCGCCCGCCGGCCGTTCGACCCGGCCGAGCGCGGCTGGACCAAGATGGAGTACCGGCAGGGCGACGTGCGGGACCCCGACGCCCTGCGGGAGGCGTTCGCCGGCGCCGACGTCGTCGTCCACCTGGCATTCCTCGTCACCGGGAACGCCTCGCGCGGGACGACCCGGTCGATCAACGTCGACGGAACGCTCAACGCGTTCCGGGCGGCTGCCTCCGTCGGCGCCCGGCGCTTCGTCCACGCCTCGTCGGTGGCCGCCTACGGCTTCCACCGCGACAACCCGGAGCTGATCTCCGAGGAGTGGCCGGTGCGGCCGGCGGCGCGGCTCTTCTACGCCCAGGAGAAGGCCGAGCTGGAGCACCTCCTGCGGGACGCGGCCGCGACGGCGCCCGAGCCGGCCCTCTACCTCATCCGCCCGCCGGTGGTGCTGGGTCCGAACGCCGTCGGCGCCAAGGACGTGCTGCCCGGCCCGCTGGCCCCGCTGGGGCGGCGGCTGTTCGACCGGCCCCGCCCGCTCCCCGTACCGCTGCTCGTGCCGCAGCACCCGCTCCAGTTCGTCCACGAGGACGACGTGGGCCAGGCCCTGCTGCTGTGCGTGCTCGGCGCCGGCCCGCCCGGGGCCTACAACATCGCTGGCGACGGCGTGCTGACCGCCGCCGACGTCGCCCGGGAGTTCGGTGCGATCCCGATCCCTCTCCCCGCCGCGCCCGCGCAGGCGGCGGCGCGGGCGGTCTCGCGGCTGCCGTTCCTGCCGCCGGTGGCCGAGTGGATCGAGGCAGCCGGTCGGCCGGCGATCATGGACACCACGCGGGCCCGCGAGGAGCTCGGGTGGTCGCCCCGGTACACCGGGCTGGAGGCGCTGCGCGACACGCTCCACCCCGGAAACTAACGGCCCGCGGTGTTCGGACTCAGGCCGGGGAGCGAGTCAGTGCGGACTCGCGCATCCAGTCGAGCAGCTCGTCGGCCAGCCGCCCCGGCGCCTGCAGCTGCGGCACGTGGCCCACGCCGGCCCACTCGGAGTAGCGCCATCCGGGGTGGCGGGCCGCGATGTCGCGGGCCGCCTGCACGGACACGAGCCGGTCGCGGTCGCCGTGCACCAGCAGCACGGGGACGTCGATCGCTGCCATCGCCGCGCGGTAGCGGCGAGGATCGGCCAGCACCCGCAGCACCGAACGAGCGGCGGCCAGGAAGGCGCGGTCCATGCCCGCGACGTCGCGCCGCTCCTCGAGGAGGGTGACCGAGCGGTCGATGACGTGCGACGGCACCTGGTCGGGGTCGACGCCCACCAGCTGCAGCATGTCGCAGACGCGGCCGAGCGCCGACCGACGCTGCCGCCGCCACCAGAGGAACCGCTCTCCGACGAAGGGGATCGCGTACAGGGCGAAGGTCACCGCGACGAGCGGGTCGAGGGCACGGCGGGGACCGGGGACGGCGGGGTCGAGCAGCACCAGGCCGCGCACCGCCTCCGGGTGCTCGCCCGCCTCCAGGATGGAGATCATCCCGCCCATCGAGTTGCCGACGAGCACGGCCGGTCCAGCGACCACCTCGGTGAGGAAGCGGTGCAGGACGCCGACGTTCGCGGTCACGCCGGCCGTGCGGCTCCCCGGCTCGCTGCGTCCGAAACCTGGCAGGTCGATCGCCCACACGCGCGCGTGGTCGCGCAGCAGTGGGGCGACGAGGTCCCAGTTCAGGTGCGAGCCACCCAGCCCGTGCACGAGCACGACCGCCGGCCCCTCCTCCGGGCCGCCGAAGTCGACGTAGTGCACCGGCCCGCCCAGATCCACGATGCCGCTGCGCCCCGGCATGCCGCTCTGCGCCATCGGTACCCCTCTCCCCGTGTCAGGCCGCCCGTACGGTGGCACGTCCTGCCAGCTCCCGCAGCACCAGCCCTCCGGCCGCCCACCAGCGGAACGACCACGACTGATATGACGCAGGACACAGTTCGGCAACATCTGTGCGCGCGGGGCGCCCGCGGAAGTGTGAGCCAGACCGCACATTGGTACAGCGGTTCCACCAACGGACGGCAGCCAGGAGGACGACGTGGCACGACAGCAGGGTGACGGTCCGGCTCTTCCGCTCTACCTGAGCGAGCCCGGGCGGGCGGTCGCGGACTTCGGCCTCTACCTGGCCGCCCGCCCGCTCGCACAGCGGCTACCCAGGGGCGACGGGCACCCGGTGCTGGTCCTGCCCGGGCTGCTCGCCGACGACTCCTCCACCCGGGTTCTCCGCGCGACGCTCCGGCGGCTCGACTACCGGGTGCACGGCTGGGGCCTGGGCCGCAACATCGGCCCGACCGCCACCTGCGTCAACGGACTGCGCGACAAGCTCGACTACCTGCACGGCCGCTACCGCCGCGAGGTGACGGTCATCGGCTGGAGCCTGGGCGGCATCTTCGCCCGCGACCTCGCCCGGCAGTGCCCCGACCAGGTGCGCCAGGTGATCACCCTCGGCAGCCCGTTCCGCATCGAGCGGCACAGCCAGACCCGGGCCAGCAAGGCGTTCGACCGCTACGCCCACCTGCACGTGGAGCAGCGTCAGTTCCCGCTCGAGTCCGAAGGCTGCCCCCTGCCGGTGCCCGCGACGTCGATCTACTCGCACTACGACGGCATCGTGCACTGGCAGACCTGCCTGGACGTGCCCGGCGAGCGCTGCGAGAACATCGCGGTCACCGCCAGCCACCTGGGCATCGGCCACCACCCGGCGGCGCTGTGGGCGATCGCCGACCGGCTGGCCCAGCCCGAGGGCGAGTGGGCGCCGTTCAAGGCCCCGGCGTTCCTGCGCCCCGCCTTCCCGAAGCCCGCCACGCCGGCGGCGCCGAGCCCGGACACCATCTCCGCGCAGTCCGCCGCCTGAGAACGGCGCATCCCCTTCTCCGGCGGGGAAAGCGCCGGATGGGCGGACGGGATCCTCGGCGGGTGTCCCCCACCCGCCTCCAACGCTGGGAACGGACGGCGGAGTGGCCGCTGACCGCAGCCTCGCTGCTGTTCCTCGCCGCCTGCGCATGGCCGATCCTCGACCCCGACCTGGCCCGGCCGTGGCGGACCGCCTTCGACGTCGTCGCGTGAGTGACCTGGGCCGCCTTCGCCGTCGACTACGTCGTGCGGCTGGTGCTCGCGCACGACCGAGGGCGGTTCGTCCGCACGCACCTGCTCGACCTGGCCGTCGTGGTCCTGCCGATGCTGCGACCACTGCGCCTGCTGCGCTTGGTCACCGTGCTCAGCGTGCTCAACCGCTACGCCGGCGCAGCGCTCCGGGGGCGAGCGCCCGATCCCCCGCAGGTGCGGGACCACCAGCGGGCGCACCTCACCGAGCCCGGCAAGGTCGCCGAGGTAGGACGGATGCCGCGCCGCGCCGCCGGCCAGCACCACCAGCGGCTCGCCGCCGCCGACCCCGAGCCGGTCGTAGTGCAGCCGGGTCCCGTCGTCGGCGTCGCAGTACGGCATGCGGCGACCGTAGTGCGCCACGATGCGCAGGAGGGTCGCCGTCGCGGGTCGCACGACCGCCGTCCTACGCACGCGGGCCGGAAACCGGGTGCACCCCGTACGACGCGGTCAGGTGGGGTGGGCGCGGCAGGGTTCGAACCTGCGACCGCTCGCTTGTAAGGCGAGAGCTCTACCGCTGAGCTACGCGCCCCGCGGGCCCAGGGTATGGCCCCGGGCCCTGTGGCCGGTCGGCGTTCAGGCGGCGAGCTTCGCGACCGCGTCCTTCCAGCCGCTCTGCTGGCGGGCGTCCCCGGGCCCGTTGACCTCGGCGAAGGCGATGGTGCCCTCGGCGTCGATGAGGAACGTTCCCCGCACGGCCATGCCGGCCTTCTCGTTGAAGACCCCGTAGGTCTGGGCGGTGGCCCCGTGCGGCCAGAAGTCCGACAGCAGCGGGAAGTCGAGGTTCTCCTGTGCCTGGAACGCCTTGAGGCTGAAGACGGGGTCGGTGCTGATCGCGAGCACCTTCACCCCGGCACCGGTGTAGGCGCCCAGCTCGTCGCGCAGCTGGCACAGCTCACCGGTGCAGATGCCGGAGAAGGCGAACGGGTAGAAGACCAGCAGCACAGGCGTGCCCCGCAGGTCGGCGAGTGAGACGACCTGCTTGTCCTGGTCGGGGAGGCTGAACTCGGGCGCGCGGTCACCGACGGAGAGGCTCATGCCCGTGATCGTGCCTCACGTGGTGACGTGCCGGAACGGCCCCCTGCCAGGGGCCCGCCGCGAGCGTGGTGACGTACTGCAACGGCCACCCCTCAAGGGCCCGCGCCGAGCCTGGTGACGGGCTGGAACGGCCCTCCTGCAGGGACCCGCCGCGAGCCTGGTGACGTGCTGGAGCGGCCACCCCTCAGGGGCCTGCGCCGAGCCTGCGAGGCGTGGGGGGAGGGGTGGCCCTTCAATCAGCGGCGGCTGCGGGCGGCCTTCGGCGTGACCAGGCGGATGCCCGACCAGTCCTTAGCCGCGGAGATGCTGCTGGTCTGCGACAGACCGGCGGTGGGCGCGACCTCGGTGACGTCACCGGGCTCGACGTGGCCGGGGCGGCCGGACTTCGGCACGAGCAGCCAGACCACGCCCTCGTCGGCCAGCGAGGTCAGCGCGTCGGTGAGGGCGTCGAACAGGTCGCCGTCGTCCTCCCGCCACCACAGGACCACGACGTCGGCCACCTCGTCGGTGTCCTCGTCCACCATCTCGCTGCCCGAGACCTCGACGACGGAGTCGCGCAGGTCCTCGTCGGCGTCCTCGCTCCAGCCGAGCTCCTGCACGACCATGCCCGGCTTGATGCCCAGCCGGGCCGCCATGCCGGCGCTGTCGACGCTCATCCCTGCTGCTCCTCCATGGGTGGGTCCTCTGCTGACCTGGTGTGGGGTGGATGGTGCCCTGTCGGACCGGTGAGCGCACGGGGACGCGTCACACCGACGACCGTACGGGCCACGAGATCGGGACGAGGCCGGACGGGCGCGCGCGGACGACGGACACGACCAGCGGGAGAACCACCCGCACCCCGGTCATGTCACCCCTCTCGCTCCACCGACGCGCCCGCCGCCCGGCCCGTCAGGGCCGGACATCCGGGAGGCGCCGTAGGTCACGGCACCGCAGGCGGAAGCGTAGGCCATGACCGGCACGACGCAAGCCTGGTAGGGCCACCGCCTCCGCCGCAGGGACGGGCCGCGGCGCGACACGACTTCTCCATCCAGCGGCAGCGGACGTGACGAGGGCTACGTCGGCGGTGGACGATAGGGCCATGAGCGCACCGCAGCAGCCGGTCGGCGACCCCGCCCGGGAAGGACACGCCCGAGCGGTCATCACCGACGGGCTCCCCAGTCAGCTGGTCGACACCGACCCCGACGAGACCCAGGAGTGGCTGGAGTCCCTCGACGCCGTCGTGGACCACGCCGGCCGGAACCGCGCCAGGTACCTGATGCTCCGCATGCTGCAGCGCAGCCGCGAGCAGCAGGTGGGCGTGCCGGCCCTGCGCAGCACCGACTACATCAACACCATCCCGCCGGAGCAGGAGCCGTGGTTCCCCGGCGACGAGCACGTCGAGCGACGGATCCGCGCGTACATCCGCTGGAACGCCGCGATCATGGTGCACCGGGCGCAGCGCCCGGGCATCGGCGTCGGCGGGCACATCTCCTCCTACGCCTCCTCGGCCTCGCTGTACGAGGTGGGCTTCAACCACTTCTTCCGCGGCAAGGACCACCCCGGCGGCGGCGACCAGATCTACTTCCAGGGCCACGCCTCCCCGGGCATCTACGCCCGCGCCTTCCTGGAGGGCCGGCTGACCGAGCACCAGCTCGACGGCTTCCGCCAGGAGGTCAGCCACCCCGGCGGCGGGTTGTCGTCCTACCCGCACCCGCGGCTCATGCCCGAGTTCTGGGAGTTCCCCACCGTCTCCATGGGCCTCGGGCCGATGAACGCCGTCTACCAGGCCCGGTTCAACCGCTACCTGCACGCCCGGGGCATCAAGGACACCTCCGACCAGCACGTGTGGGCCTTCCTCGGCGACGGCGAGATGGACGAGCCCGAGTCGCTGGGCGTGATCGGCCTGGCGGCCCGTGAGGAGCTGGACAACCTCACCTTCGTCGTCAACTGCAACCTGCAGCGGCTCGACGGCCCGGTCCGCGGCAACGGCAAGGTCATCCAGGAGCTGGAGTCGTTCTTCCGGGGCGCCGGCTGGAACGTGATCAAGGTGATCTGGGGCCGCGGCTGGGACAAGCTGCTGGCCGCCGACCGCGACGGCGCGCTGGTCAACCTGATGAACTCCACGCCCGACGGCGACTACCAGACCTACAAGGCCGAGGACGGCGCGTTCGTCCGCGAGCACTTCTTCGGGCGGGACCCCCGCACCCGCAAGCTCGTCGAGGGGATGAGCGACAAGGAGGTCTGGGACCTCGCCCGCGGCGGGCACGACTACCGCAAGGTCTACGCCGCCTACAAGGCCGCCATGGAGCACAAGGGCCAGCCCACGGTGATCCTCGCCAAGACCATCAAGGGCTGGACGCTGGGCAGCCACTTCGAGGGCCGCAACAGCACCCACCAGATGAAGAAGCTGACCGCGGAGGACCTCGCCGACTTCCGCGACCGGCTCTACCTGCCGATCCCGGACGAGGCGCTGGACAAGACCCTGCCGCCCTACTACAAGCCCGACCCCGAGTCCGACGAGATGCAGTACATGCTCGAGCGGCGCCGGGCGCTGGGCGGCGCGGTGCCGCGACGGCGGGCGGAGTTCAAGACCCTCAAGGCCCCCGAGGACAAGGCGCTCGAGGTGCTGCGCCGCGGCTCGGGCAAGCAGGAGGTGGCGACGACGATGGCGTTCGTCCGCCTGCTGAAGGAGCTGCTGAAGGACAAGGAGCTCGGCCCCCGCTTCGTGCCGATCATCCCCGACGAGGCACGGACCTTCGGGATGGATTCCCTCTTCCCGTCGCAGAAGATCTACAACCCGGCCGGGCAGCGCTACACGTCGGTCGACCGCGAGCTGATGCTGGCCTACAAGGAATCCGAGCAGGGCGTGATCCTGCACGAAGGAATCAACGAGGCCGGGTCCACGGCATCGTTCACCGCCGTCGGCAGCTCGTACGCGACGCACGGCGAGCCGATGATCCCGATCTACATCTTCTACTCGATGTTCGGGTTCCAGCGGACCGGTGACGGCTTCTGGGCGGCGGCGGACCAGATGACGCGGGGCTTCGTGCTCGGCGCCACGGCCGGCCGGACGACGCTTAACGGCGAGGGCCTGCAGCACGAGGACGGGCACTCGCTGCTCCTGGCGCACACCAACCCGGCGGTGGTCTCCTACGACCCGGCGTTCTCCTTCGAGGTCGCGCACATCACCAAGGACGCCCTGGTGCGCATGTACGGCCAGGACCAGGGCTCGCCGCTGGGCGGGCACCGGTCGCCGGACGTCATGTACTACCTGACGGTCTACAACGAGCCGTTCGTCCAGCCGGCCGAGCCCGAGGGGCTCGACGTGCAGGGGCTGCTGGCGGGCATGTACCGCTACGCCGAGGGCCCACAGGGAGACGGCCCGAAGGCACAGGTCCTCGCCTCCGGCGTCGCGGTGCCGTGGGCGCTGCGGGCGCAGGAACTGCTGGCGCAGGACTGGGGGATCTCGGCCGACGTCTGGTCGGTGACGTCCTGGGGCGAGCTGCGCCGGCAGGCCGACGAGTGCGCCGAGTGGAACCTCCTGCACCCGGAGGAGGAGCCGCGCATGCCGTTCGTGACCTCGCGCCTGCAGGAGACCGTGGGCCCGGTCGTGGCGGTGTCGGACTGGATGCGCGCCGTCCCCGACCTCATCGCGCCGTACGTGCCCGGCGGCATGTCGACGCTGGGTACCGACGGGTTCGGGCTGTCCGACACCCGCCCGGCGCTGCGCCGGCACTTCCACGTGGACGCCGAGTCGATCGTGGTCCGCACGCTGGCGTCGCTGGCCGACGAGGGGCAGGTCGAACGCGCGACGGTCCGGCAGGCCGTGGAGAAGTACCAGGTGCGCGACGTGCAGGCCGCGCCGGCCGAGGAGCGGTCGGACCCCAGCCCGGCGACCTGAACGACCGGTGCCCCACGCGGATCGACCCTGACCGGCTGACGGGGGGGGGGCGGCCCCCCCCCCCCCCCCCCCCCCGGGGCGGGCGGGGGGCCCCCCGCGCTTCCCCCCGGCCGGCCTGGCGGGGCCCCGCGCCCGGGGGGGCCCCCACGTCGGTTCGGCAGGCTGGACCCGCCCGGTCGCATCAGCCGGACAGTGCCTGCAGCGCCATCCGCGCGTAGAGCGCCACGCCGGCCGGCAGCGGCTCCTCGTCGAAGACGACGAGGTTGGAGTGGTTGGGTGGCGCGGTGGCCGGGTCGACGCCGTGCGGCCGGGCGCCGAGCCACGCCATGACGCCGGGCACCCGCTGCAGCACGTAGGAGAAGTCCTCGGCACCCATCAGCGGCGCGGGCATGAGCACCGCGGCCTCCCGGCCCAGGAGGTCGGCCGCCGCCTCCAGCACCTGGGCGGCCATGCCCGGGTCGTTCATGGTGACCGGGTAGCCCTCGATGTGCTCCCAGTGCAGCGCCATCTCGTGCGCGGCCGCGACGTGGCCGGCCACCCGCTCCACCGAGGCCACCACATCGGCCCGCCGCTCGGGCGAAAGGGTCCGGATCGTCCCCTCCAGGTAGGCGGTGTCGGGGATGACGTTGTTGGTGGAGCCGGCCTCGATGTGGGCGACGGTCACCACGGCGGGGTCGAAGACGTCGACCCGGCGGGTGACCATCGACTGCAGCGCGAGCACGATCTCGGCGGCCACCGGGATGGGGTCCGCGGCCGCGTGCGGCTCGGAGGCGTGCCCCCCGCGGCCGCGCACGGTCATCCGCCACTGGTCCGCGGCGGCCATCATCGCCCCCGGGCGGACGTTGACCGTGCCGCTGGGCAGCGTGGACGAGACGTGCAGCGCGAACGCCCCGCTGACCGGCGCCTCCGGGACGACGTCGAGCAGGCCCTCCTCGAGCATGTAGCGCGCGCCGTGGAAGCCCTCCTCCCCCGGCTGGACCATGAAGACGACCTGCCCGGCCAGCGCCTCCCGCCGCGCCGCGAGCAGCCGGGCCGCACCCACCAGCATCGCCACGTGGGTGTCGTGCCCGCAGGCGTGCATCGCGCCGGGCACCTGCGAGGCGAAGGGCAGGCCGGTGTCCTCGTGCACCGGGAGGGCGTCCATGTCGCCGCGCAAGAGGTAGGTGGGCCCCGGGCGGGCACCCCGCAGCACCCCGACGACGGAGCTGGTGGTGGTACCCGTGGTCACCTCGATGGGCAGTTCGGCGAAGGCCTCGAGGACCGTGGCCTGGGTGCGTGGGAGGTGCAGCCCGATCTCCGGGGTGCGGTGCAGCTGCCGGCGCAGCTCGATGGTGCGGTCGGCGTCGGAGTACGCGGCGGCGAGCAGAGAAAGGACCTCCTCGCCCCCCTCCGCTCGCACGCTCGCGGCGGGACCCTGCGAGGAGGCCGATTCCATGCTCACCACTCTGCCCAGGCCGGTCGCTCGACGTCGAGCTGCCAGACCAGGACGCGGCCCGGTCCCTGCAGCCGCACCCGCCCGCCGTCGGCTCGGCGCACCGCTCCGGCGTCGGCGACCAGCGTCGTCCCCGGGGGCGCCGTCAGCTCACCGCCCGCCTCGGTGCGCCCGATCCACAGGCGGGCGTCCGCGCGGCCGAGGTCCACCCATCCACCGGCCCCCCGGTGGACGACGTGGGCCGCCGGGGCCGCGGGGACGGCCGGTGCGGCGCTGCGCAGGTAGCACTGCAGCACCCAGGCACCCTCGCTGCCGGCCACCTCGTCGTGGGCCAGCCCCGCTCCCGCACGCAGCACCGCGACGTCGCCGGTGGTCAGCTGCGCCCCGGCCGCCCACCGGTGGGTCAGCGTCCCCGCGAGCACGACGGCGACCACGTCGACCGCGCGGTGCTCGTGCCGGCCGTAGCCGGCCCCGGGGGCCAGCCGGTCGTCGGCGATCCGCAGCAGCGGGCCGAGGGAGCCGTCGTCGGGGGCGAGGACGACCCGGGACTCCAGACCGGTCACCGGGGTGGTCCCGAGGGCGCCGACCGGGGGAACGTTCACCACTCCACTCTTCCCGAGCTCGGCCGACGTGACACGCTGACCGGGTGAGCCGGGTGACCAACCGCCCGCCGAGCGATGCCACGCTCCGGCGGCTGGAGCGCGCGTCCGGGTCGTTGGCCACCCAGGCCGTCGCCCGGATGGACGAGGACCTGTCCTGGTTCCGGGCCATGCCGGCCGACCAGCGATCGTGGGTGACGCTCGTGGCGCAGGCCGGTATCGCCTCCCTGGTCGACTGGTGCCGCAGCCCCGGCCGTCCGCCCCGGCTCACCGGGGAGGTGTTCGGCGCGGCCCCCCGGGAGCTCGTCCGGGCGGTGGCGCTCAAGCAGACGGTGGACCTGATCAAGGTCACCGTCGAGGTGGTCGAGGAGCGCGTCGCCTCCGTGGCCGCGCCCGGGGACGAGGAGGACCTGCGGCTGGCGGTCCTCCAGTTCAGCCGGGAGGTCGCCTTCGCCACGGCGCACGTCTACGCCAGCTTCGCCGAGAGCCGGGGGGCCTGGGACGCGCGCCTGGAGGCGCTCGTCGTCGACGCCCTGGTGCGTGGCGAACGGTCCGACGAGCTCTCCGGCCGGGCGGCGGCGCTCGGCTGGGCGGCCGGCACGTTCGCCCTCGTGGTCGTCGGGGCGACCCCGTCCGGGCTCGCCGACCCGCACGGCGCCGTGCGCCGCGCCGCGCGGAGCCTGCGCTGCGACATCCTGGTCGGCGTGCACGCCGAGCAGCTGGTCGTGGTGCTGGGCGGCACCGGCGACCTCGAGACCGTGGCGGAACGGATCAGCGACGAGTTCGGCGACGGCCCGGTGGTCACCGGCCCGGTCGTGGACGGGCTGGGCCGGGCCGCGGTCTCGGCGGCGGCGGCGCTCGCCGGGCTGCGGGCGGCGCGCGCCTGGCCCGAGGCCCCCCGCCCGGTCGCCGCGGACGCGCTGCTCGCCGAACGCGCGCTCGACGGCGACCCGCTGGCCCGGGCGGCGCTGCAGGAGCGGGTGGCCGCGCCGCTGCGCTCGGCCGGCGGCGGTGTGCTGGAGACCGTCCGGGCGGTGCTCAACAGCGGCGGCAACCTGGAGGCCAGCGCGCGGGCGATCTTCGTGCACCCCAACACGGTCCGGTACCGGCTCAAGCGCGCCGCCGAGCTGACCGGCCTCTCGGCGACCGACCCCCGCGGCAGCTGGACCCTGCAGGTCGCGCTCGTCCTGGCGGCCCTGGACCGCGACCGGTCGCTCTGGCACTGAGCCCGTCGCCGAGGGGCGTCAGGCGTGCGGTTCCCACCACTGAGCGATCGGTGACGACGCCGAACGCGTGCGCGTGTTGGAGGAATCCTACAAAGATCAACGGTGTCCTTTCGTACTCGATCCTGCCGCGCGCCGCGGTGATCACTGGCACGGTGTGGAGGTGCTCGCCGTCCTCGCCCCTGGTCAGGGGGCCCAGAAGCCCGGGATGCTCACCGACTGGCTCGACCTGCCGGGAGCGGAGCCGTTCTTCCGCTGGGCCGGGGCCATCGCCGGCGCGGACCTGCTGACCCTGGGCACCACCGGTGACGCCGAGGCGATCAAGGACACCGCCGTCACCCAGCCGCTCGTCGTCGCGATGAGCATCTTCGTCGCCCGTGAGCTGGGCGGCCTCCCCGGGACGGTCACCCACACGCCGCACACCGGTCGCGACGTCGTCATCACCGGGCACAGCGTCGGTGAGCTCACCGCCGCCGCGCTGGCCGGCGTGCTGTCCGTCGAGGCGGCGATCGCGCTCACCGCCGTCCGCGGGCGGGCCATGGCCGCCGCGTGCGCCCGCACACCCACCGGGATGTCCGCCGTCCTGGGCGGCGACCCCGACGAGGTCCTCGAGGCGATAGGCCGGCACGGGCTGACCCCGGCGAACATGAACGGGGCAGGCCAGATCGTGGCCGCCGGCCCGCTCGACGGGCTCGACGCGCTCAAGGCCGACCCGCCGACCAAGGCCCGCGTCATGCCGCTGCCGGTCGCCGGCGCCTTCCACACCGAGTACATGGCCCCGGCGCGCGAGGAGCTCGAAAGTCTGGTCGGCGGGGTGCGTCCGGCCGACCCGAGCCGGCTGCTGCTCTCCAACGCCGACGGCGCCGCCGTCGACTCCGGCCGCGAGGCGCTGGCCCGCCTGGTCAGCCAGGTCACCAGCCCGGTGCGCTTCGACTCCTGCCTGGCCACCATGCGCGAGCTCGGTGTCACCGCCGTGATCGAGCTGCCGCCCGCCGGGGCGCTGGCGGGGCTGGCCAAGCGCGAGTGGAAGGGCGCGGGGATCGAGGTGCTCGCCGTCAGCAGCCCGGCGGACCTCGACCACGCCCGGGCGCTCATCGAGGCCGAGCGCGGCCGCGCCGAGGCCGAGTACTTCCCCGACTGGCGGATGGTCGTCGCCCCCGCCCGCGGCACCGTCAGCCCCGCCGAGGTCGCCGAGGGCACGCGCCTGCCTGCGGGCACGCCGCTGGGGTGCATCCGCGGCCGGCGGGAAGAGCTCAACGTCTCCGCCGCCTACGACGGTGTGCTGGCCGAATGGCTGGTGCACGAGGGCGACCTCGTCGACGCCGGCGACCCGATCGCCCGGCTCTACCCGGAGGTGACCGCGTGACCCGACTCCAGCTACCGGCCGGCGCCCCCGGTGCCCGCATCCTCGGCTTCGGGAGCTACCGCCCCCGCCGCCGGGTGACCAACCACGACCTCGCCCAGCGGATGGACACCAACGACGAGTGGGTCCAGAGCCGGGTGGGCATCGCCGAACGGCGCTGGGCCGAACCCGACGAGACGCTCGTGGAGATGTCCGTCGCCGCCGGCGGCAAGGCGCTGGCGGCCAGCGGACTCGACGCCGGCGACATCGACCTCGTCCTGCTCGCGACCACGAGCCCGCCGAAGGCGATCCCCGGTCTCGCGCCCCGGATCGCCTACCAGCTCGGCGTGCCCCGCCCCGGCGCCTTCGACCTCAACGCCGGCTGCGCCGGCTGGTGCTACGCGCTCAGCGCGGCCGCCGACGCCATCCGCAGCGGCACGGCGCGCAACGCCCTGGTCATCGGTGGCGAGCGGCTCACCGACTACACCAACCTCGACGACCGGGCGACGGCGGTCATCTTCGCCGACGGCGCGGGGGCGGCGGTCGTCAGCGCCTCCGACGAGCCGGCCATCGGCCCGGCCGTGTGGGGCAGCGACGGCGACCTGCACGAGGCGATCGCCATCCCCCCGGACGAGACGGGCATGAGCATGGCCGGCCAGGCGGTGTACCGCTGGGCCACCACCAAGCTCACCGACACCCTGGTGGAGGCCATGCGCCGCGCCGGCGTCGGGCCCGACGACATCGACGTGTTCGCGCCGCACCAGGCGAACCTGCGGATCATCGAGCTCATGGCCAAGCGGCTGAAGCTGCCCGAGCGCACGGTCATCGCCCGCGACATCGTCCGCTCCGGCAACACGTCCTCGGCCTCGGTGCCGCTGGCGCTCTCGGCCCTGCAGGAGAGCGGCGAGTCCAAGAGCGGGGACGTCGCCCTGCTGCTCGGGTACGGAGCGGGCCTGACCTTCGCCGGCCAAGTCGTCGTCCTGCCGTGAGCGCCGCCCCAGATCCCCGGGACACCCAGTCCCGGACGACGAACGGCCCCGTCCAGGGCACCGCCACGAGCTTGCGAGTGGTGGGCAGGACGGGGTCCTTCTACCGCCCCATCCGAGAGAGAGGACCCGTCGCGTGAGCAGCACCCAGGAGATCCAGTCCGGTCTGGCCGAGATCCTGGAGGAGGTCGCCGGGGTGTCCCCCGCCGACGCCACCCCGGAGAAGTCCTTCACCGAGGACCTCGACGTCGACTCGCTGTCGATGGTCGAGATCGCCACCGCCGTCGAGGACAAGTTCGGCGTCGCCATCCCCGACGACCAGCTCGCCAACATCAAGACGGTCGGCGACGCGATGAGCTTCATCGAGAAGAACCAGGGCTGACCCTCGCACCTCCGGTGTGGGAGCGGAGCGGCTGCGCCGCGCTCCCACACCGGGGGAAAGCCCTCCCCCCCGATCCGGCCTCCCCGGCCGTCGTCCCGCACGAGGAGATCCCATGAGCCCGTCCACCACCGACGTCGTCGTCACCGGCCTGGGTGCCACCACGCCGCTCGGCGGCGACGTGGCCAGCACCTGGGACGCCTTGCTCGCCGGGCGCTCGGGCGTCAGCCGGATCACCGACGAGTGGGCGCAGGAGTTCCCGGCCCAGCTCGTCGCCCGCCTCGCCGCCGACCCGGCCGAGCAGATCGACCGGGTGCGCGCCCGCCGGCTCGACCGGAGCCAGCAGGTGGCCGTCATCGCCGCCGAGCAGGCCTGGGCCGGGTCCGGCGCCGCGGACTCCGGCGTGGCCCCCGAGCGGATCGCCGTCGTCTTCGGCACCGGCATCGGTGGCGCGCTGACCCTGCTGGGGCAGGACGACGTCCTGGAGGCGAAGGGCCCCAAGCGGGTCTCGCCCTTCACCATCCCGATGCTCATGCCCAACGGCCCGGCCGCCGCCGTCGGGCTGGCCGTCGGCGCCAAGGGCGGCGTGCACGCACCGGTCAGCGCCTGCGCCTCCGGCGCCGAGGCCATCCGCTGGGGCCTGGACCTGCTGCGCTTCGATCGGGCCGACATCGTCCTGGTCGGCGGCGCGGAGGCCTGCGTCCACCCGCTGCCGATGGCCGGGTTCGCCGCCATGCGGGCGATGTCCACCCGCAACGACGAGCCCGAGCGCGCGTCCCGCCCGTTCGACAAGGCCCGCGACGGCTTCGTGCTCGGCGAGGGCGCGGCCGCGCTGGTGCTCGAGCGGGCCGACTCCGCCGCCGCCCGGGGCGCCCGCGTGCATGCGAAGCTGGCCGGAGCCGGCGCCAGCGCCGACGGCTACGATCTCGTCGCCCCGCACCCGGAGGGCGAGGGCGCCGGCCGGGCGATCACGGCCGCACTGCGCGACGCCGGGCTCTCCCCTGCCGACATCGGGCACGTCAACGCGCACGCGACGTCGACCCCGGTCGGCGACACCGCCGAGGCCGCGGCGATCCGCTCCTCGCTGGGCGAGCACGTGCTGGTCAGCGCCACCAAGAGCCAGACCGGCCACCTGCTCGGCGCGGCCGGTGCCCTGGAGTCGGTGTTCGCCATCCTGGCGCTGCGCGAGCAGATCGTCCCGGCGACGGCCAATCTGGACGACCCCGACGACGACGCCGCCGTCCAGGCGCTGGACATCGTCCGGCACGAGCCGCGCCGGACCACGCTGAGCGCGGCGGTCAACGACTCCTTCGGCTTCGGCGGGCACAACATCGCGCTGGTCTTCACGACCGCCTGAGCGCCCCACCCCGTGGCCCCTGGCCCGCTTCCCGAGGAGACGCCGTGACGACCGCCCAGGCCGCGCCCCCGCTGCCCACCCACGACCCGCGTGACCCCGAGGACCGGCTGCGCCGGTTCTTCGACACGGACACGATGCAGCAGCTCGGGGCCCGGGACACCTCCGGGGTCATGGCCGCCCGCGGCACCGTCTCGGGGAGCCCGGCCGTCGCCTTCTGCACCGACGCGACGGTCATGGGCGGCGCCATGGGCGTCGACGGTTGCCGGCACATCGTCGACGCGATCGACACCGCGCTGCGCGAGCGGGTGCCGGTCGTGGGCATCTGGCACTCCGGCGGCGCGCGGCTGGCCGAGGGCGTCACCGCGCTGCACGCCGTCGGCGAGGTGTTCGCCGCGATGGTCCGCTCCTCGGGGCGGATCCCGCAGATCTCGGTGGTGCTCGGCCCGGCCGCGGGCGGCGCCGCGTACGGCCCGGCGCTCACCGACCTGGTGATCATGGGGCCGGCCGGCCGGGTGTTCGTGACCGGTCCCGAGGTGGTCCGCTCGGTCACCGGGGAGAACGTCGACATGGAGAGCCTCGGCGGCCCGGATACCCACGGCCGGCGCAGCGGCGTGGTGCACGTGGTCACCGACTCCGAGCCCGCCGCGCTCGAGACGGCCCGGCTGGCCGTCGACCTGCTCGCCGCCCAGGGCACTTTCGCCCCCACCGGCGAGGACTCCGCCACCGAGCTGGCGTCCTTCCTGCCGGAGCAGACCAACCGTGCCTACGACGTGAAGCCGCTGGTGTCGGCGATGCTCGACGGGCCGGGCCTGGAGCTGCACCCGCGGTTCGCACCGAACGTCGTCACGACCCTCGGCCGGCTGGCGGGGCGCACCGTGGGGGTCATCGCCAACAACCCCCTGCGGCTGGGCGGCTGCCTGGACTCCGCGTCGGCGGAGAAGGCGGCCCGGTTCGTGCGGATGTGCGACGCGTTCGGGGTTCCGCTGCTGGTGCTGGTCGACGTGCCCGGCTACCTGCCCGGCGTCGGCCAGGAGTGGGACGGCGTCGTCCGGCGTGGGGCCAAGCTGCTGCACGCTTTCGCCGAGGCGGTCGTCCCCCGCGTGACGCTGGTGACGCGCAAGTCCTACGGCGGCGCCTACATCGCGATGAACTCCCGGTCCCTGGGCGCCACCGCGGTCTTCGCCTGGCCCGGAGCCGAGGTCGCCGTCATGGGCGCGAAGGCCGCCGTGGGCATCCTGCACCGGAAGAAGCTGGCCGCCGCACCGCCCGGTGAGCGGGAAGCGCTGCACGCCCAGCTGGCCGAGGAGCACGAGCGGATCGCCGGCGGGGTGAACCGGGCGCTGCAGATCGGCGTCGTCGACGAGGTGGTCGAGCCGTCGCGGACCCGCCAGCGGCTGGTGGAGGCGCTCGCCTCGGCGCCGCTCGGTCGCGGGGCGCACGGCAACATCCCGCTCTGAGAGGGGCGGGCGCGGCCGCCGATCACTGGGCCTCCCGCCGGCCGGGGCCGCCTCTCAACGATGTCCCGGAGGCGGACATCCCGGGCTGCGGAATGACCGCCTCGGGGACGTCGTCGGCGCGGGCCATCACGCTCCCGGAAACGTGGAAGGTCGTCCGGGCGCCGCTTCCCCGACGGCGCCCGGACGACCGGTTCCAGGCTACGACGCCTTCCGGGTCCGGCCGGAAGTGTCGTGTTCG
>NZ_JASNNW010000003.1 GCF_030165005.1 Blastococcus capsensis | reverse complement strand
GGGTCGCCCACCGCCCCGTCGTCCGGGGGGGGGGGGGGGGCGCCCCCCCCCCCCCCCCCCCCCCCCCCCCCCCCGGTTCCAGGCTACGACGCCTTCCGGGTCCGGCCGGAAGTGTCGTGTTCGTTTCGTGACCCGCCCGCGCGCGGCGGGGGCCCTCTTCAGACCACCTGGTGCAGCCAGGTCGCCGGGCTGCCGTCACCGGCGTGCCGGTAGACCTCGAGGTCGGCGTCCCAGGCCGCCCCCAGCAGCTGGTCGACGCCG
Organism: Blastococcus capsensis; assembly: GCF_030165005.1. Classification (GTDB taxonomy): domain Bacteria; phylum Actinomycetota; class Actinomycetes; order Mycobacteriales; family Geodermatophilaceae; genus Blastococcus; species Blastococcus capsensis. Next base: position 53,039 of record NZ_JASNNW010000003.1, on the reverse strand, counting down.
TGCCGGAACGCCTCGATCGACGTGGTCGTGGCCGCCAGGTGGCGCAGCTGCTGCTCGGTGACGATGAGGTCGCCGTTGGCGCTGGTGGGCGCCCGGAACACCCCGTGCCCGGGCACGTAGGACATGCGCTCGCCGTCGTTGCCGTGGCTGGCTTCTTCGGTCACCTCGAAGCGCAGCATCGGCCACGCGCGCAGCGCAGCAACCAGCTTGGCGCCGGTACCGGGCGAACCGGTCCACGCCACTTCAGCACGGTAGGAACCGTGCGCTGCGGGCTGCTCAGCCCACGACAGGGAGACCGGCGCGCCGACGACGCGTTCCAGCGCCCACTCGACGTGCTGGCAGAGCGCCTTCGGGCACGCGTGCACGAAGACGACACCCTGGGTTGACCGTCGCTGCACGGGGCACCTCCATCGACTCGATCGGTCTCGTCTTCCCCTACGGACCCATCGATTCGGTGACGCGCTGTGTTCGGCAGTGACAGAGCAGGGCTCCCTGGACAAGTCTGCACGATGGTGCCCCCATCGCGCCAGCCCGGGTGCGATTCCTGGGGCGAAAGTGGTTCCTGACCACTCGGGCGCGGTCTTGTTGCTGGTCAGCGACCGATACCACGGCGGGAAGACGGCGTCTACCCGCTTGATGTCATTCGCCGGGTCGACACCTCGACCGATGTCCGACCGGACGGCATGCAGCGCCCGCTCCGGCGTGGGTGCGAGGTGGGCATCACGGAGAGTGACATACGGGCGGCCGGACACGCCGAGCCGCTGCATCCCACCTGCACAAATCGCGCCCACGACCGGTTACCAAGCGTGGTTATCGCAGCACGAGGCGTGGAGTTGGCGGGATGGGCGGCGGCACGGCACGCTCCGCCCGGTCCCCACCGAGGCCTTTCGCGCGGTACATCCCGACATCGGCGCGGTGCAGGAGGCCTCCACGTCGTCACCCGCTCGATCTCGACACTCCCACACTGGCGGTGACCCCGAGCCCTGTCCCCCGTGGCGGCGACGGCCTCGCGGAGCCGCGCCGCCATCAGCCCGGCGGAGAAGCCGGCGGTGGCCTCAGCGAGAACCGTGGACTCGTCGCCGCCCAGGCGGGCCACCGGGGTCGGGCTCCCGGACGGCGCTGCCGAGTGCCTCGGCGACCGCCGTGAGAAGCACGTCCCCCGCCGCGTGCCCCTCGGCGTCGTTGACCGCCTTGAAGCCGTCGAGGTCCACCAGGTGCACGACCGACGCGCGCCCCACGGCAGCGTCGTCCACGGCGGCTACCCGCTGGAGGAACAGCCGCCGGTTCGGTGATCCCCGTGAGTGCGTCGGTGGAGGCGAGCGTCTTCTGCGTGCGCATCAGCTCTACCTGCCGGTCGTAGGTGGCCCAGGAGTTCGCCGAGGACATCGCGCAGACGATGGTGAAGACCGCCATGACACCCACGAAGAACGCCCCGCGCGACGTCAGTGCGGGCATCTCCAGGAACAACAGGTAGACCACCGTCATCACGCTGCCCATGGCGACGACGCCCTGCGGCGGGTATGCGACGGCCAGGTGGGGAAGCGTGAGGAGCATCAACGCGTCCAGCGGGCTGGACGCCCCGCCGTCGAGCCACGTCGCGGTGATCACCACGGCGGCGGCGGCCGGCGACCGGAGGTGGAACAGCGTCGGGCCGCGCCAGTCGCGCATCATGGCTCCCACGGGCAGCACAGGATCGCCGGCGTGCCGACCAGCACGGTCGCGGTGACCGCGAGCAGCGCGGGGGCCCGGGGTGAGGAGGCACCGGACGCCCGGCGGCATCCATGCCTGCCGGGACGGGAGGCCGGGTAGGGGCCGGACGTGGGTGGACACCGGGGCATGGCCGGCAGGGGCCGGGACGAGATCGCCGGGATGGTGCTCGGCGCGTGGGATGCCTTCCTCGAGCGGGCAGAGTCGGTCGACCTCGACCGGAGCTCCCGCCTGCCGGGCTGGCGGGCACACGAGATCTGCGTGCACCTGGGGTGCTGGGACGACCACGCCGCCCTGCACGACCTCATCGTGTCGGCCCGCGCCGGTGCTCCGGGAACGCCGCCGGACCCCGACGCGGTCAACGCCCGGGTCACCACCGCCCACCGGGACGCCTCCCGGGACGAGGTCCTGCACGCTCTGCGGCGCAACCGGGCGGCCACCGCCCGGTACCTGAGCGAGGAGCCCGAGGAGCTCGACACGGCACCGGCCGTCTCCGTCGTCGGGCGCCTGCCCCTGCTGAGCGTCGTCCTGGGGCAGGCCTACGAGCTCGCCGTCCACGGGCTGGACCTGGTCTCGTGCGGCGCGGAGCCCCCGCCGCCGGCCGTGCTGCAGTCCGGCCTGGCGGCCCTGACCGACGTGACCGGCGCCCTGGCCGCCGCCACCGGCACCCGTGGCCGGGTGACCCTCGTGACCCCGGACGGCGGGTGGGGCTTCGTCGCGGACGGCGACGGGTGGCAGGTGCGGCGCACCCCGGCGGGGGTGGTCGACGGCCCGGCCGTGGAGGCGGCGGCCGATCTGCTGCTCGACGCCGCCTCCGGGCGGGTGAACCCGGTGCCGGCCGTGGCCCGGCGCGCCCTCAAGGTGCACGACGTCGGCGGTCTGCTGCAGCTGGCGCCGATCGTGCAGCAGGCGCCCGGCATCCCCGGCGGGCCGATCCTGCAGCTGGCCGCGCGCACCGTCGGCGGCGCCGGCGGGCTGCTGGGCCGGCTGTTCGGGCGCCGCTAGGCCGCTCCCCCGGCTCCCGCGCGCCGGCGGTACCACCACGCACCGCCCGCCCCGAGCGCGAGCAATCCGAGGACGACGGTCGGGACGGCGACCAGGGCGCCGGCCCGCGCGACGACGAAGCCGGCCGAGGCCCCGATGCCCACCTGGACGACCGTGCTGGGCACCAGCCCGATCGTGGTGGCGGCCAGGAAGGACATGAACCGCACCCCACCGACGCCGGCTGCGTAGTTGACGACGACGAACGGCACGACCGGGACCAGTCGCCCTACGAGCACCGAGACGAATCCACGCTCGGTGAGCAGCCGGTCGGCCCGCTGCAGCCGCGGCCCGGCGATCCGGGTGACGGCCGGGCGGCCGAGCACGCGGCCGAGCGCGAACGCCGCGCCGGCGCCCAGCAGACCGCCGGCGACCGCCACGGCGAGCCCCGGGCCGAAGCCGAGGACCACCCCGGCCAGCACCGAGAGGGCCGACCGCGGAACCGGCGCCACCAGCACCACGGCCAGCCCGGCCACCAGGAGCAGCCAGCCCTCCGGGCCGCGCCCGTCCAGCCACGTCCGCACCTGCGTTCCCGACGGCAGGTCCACGGTCAGCGCCAGGACCGCGCCGGCGAGCAGAACCGCGACCAGCGCGGCCGCCCGCAACCCGATGCGCTCTCCCCCCGTCCGCACGCCCCCATCCTGCGCGAGACGGCGCGACGGCTGGGTGGGATCAGCCGCAGCTGCCGCCGAGCGAGACGCCGCGCTGGGCCAGCCACGGCGCCGGGTTGGACCGGTCGGCGTACAGACCGCCGTGGTGCACCTCGAAGTGCAGGTGCGGGCCGGTGGACTGGCCGCGGTTGCCGACCTCGGCGATCTGCTGGCCGGCAGTCACCACCTGACCGGCCTGGACGAAGAACTGGTTCACGTGGCCGTAGACGGTGATGGCCCCGTCGGGGTGCTGGACGGCGACGGCGAGCCCGAAGCCGCTGGCCGGTCCGGCCTGGAGGACGACGCCCGGCTCCGGGGTGAAGACCGGCGTGCCGATCGGGGCAGCGATGTCCACCCCGAGGTGCATGGTCCCCCACCGGGCGCCGTAGCAGGAGGTGACCCGGCCCTGCGTGGGCGCGATACCGCCACCAGTGGCCGTCAAGGTGCTCACCGCCTGCTCGGCCGCCTCCTGTTCCGCCTTCTGCGCCGCCCACGCCGCGGCGGCATCCTCGGCCCCGCGCAGTTCGAGCAGGCGGACCTCCGCGTCACGCAGCTGCTCGTCCAGGGCTGCCTTCTCCGCGGTGAGGGCGTCGAAGGTGGTCTGCGCGCCGGCGAGCAGGGCATCGACCGCCGCCTGGGCCTCCTCCGCCTCCCGGGTGACCGCGTCGCGTTCCGCGACGGCTGCCTTCGCCTCCCGGTCCAGCCGGGCCTCCCGCGCCTCGGCGACCTCGAACTCCTCCAGGACCTGCGCCCGCTCCTCGCCGAGGATGTCGAGGGTGGCGGCCTGCTGGAGCAGCTCGCCGGGCCCGTCGGCGTGCAGGACCATCTCCATCTCACCGAAGGTCTCGTCGGCGCCCATGTAGGCCTCCCGGCCGAGGGTCGCGACGTCCTTCTGCGTGCTCGCCACGGCCGCCCGGACCGCGGCGAGTTCGGCGGCGACGGCGTCGGCGTGCTGCTGGGCGGTGACGAGAGCCACCTGTGCGGCCAGCGCGGCGCCGCTGGCCTCCTCGGCCCGGAGCGTCATCTGCTCGAGACGGGCCTCGGCGTCACGGACGCGCTGCTCGATGCCGGCGACCTCCGCGGCCATACGGTCGTGCTCGGACTGCGCCTCGGCGGCGGTGCTGGGCGCGGCGACCGCCGGCCAGGCACCGAGGAAGGACACGGCCAGCAGAACGGTGAGTGCCGCCACGTGCCGTCCAGTCCGGCGTGGATTCGCCCCGCGGCGCGTGGGTAGGGGCAGGTGACGCAGGTGGTGCAGAGTCGCCAAGGCGACGGTCTCCGTTCCTCGGTCCGCCTACCAGGTCAGCTGACGGGTTCGGGCCGGAACGTGGCCCTACCCGTCTGCCTGCGGGAGCGCAGACGGGATTCACCCCAGAGAACGTGGGTCCCCGGTCCACCCGGCCATCAGGACGGGCAGCTCGGCGGGGTCCGCCCGAGCCCCCGGGTTCGGGGGCGGGATCGGGTGGACCGCGAGGAAGGCTACAAGCGCGGAGCCAAAATGTCACAGGGTGATAACGGATCTTGCTGGTCCGCCCCATGCGCACCACGGCGCGGCGACGGCGCGGCCGCGGCATCTGGCAGGCTGTCCGCAGCGGGGCGGTAGCTCAGCCGGTCAGAGCATGGGACTCATAATCCCTGGGTCGTGGGTTCGAGCCCCACCCGCCCCACCAGCGGCTTTTCCGCAGGCCGTCGCGCGCCTAGTCGGGGTGCGGGCCGTGCTGCTCCTCCAGCACCTTGCGCTCGTCCCCCTCGTCGAGGTCGATCGACCGCGAGAGGCCCGACGGCGGGTCCCCGGGGATGTCGTCCCGGTAGCTCAGGTCCGCGCTCGCGACGTCCCCGCGGCCGGTGAGTCGCTCCTCGATGCCTGCTCCGGTGGTGGACCGGCCACCGGAGCAGGCGGCCATCGTGGCCAGGACGAGCGGCGCGAGGGCAGCGACCGCCCCACCTCGAGTGACGGAGCGGGTCGGGCGCACCGGGTCATCTCCTGCCGATCGAGTAGACGTGCGCGACCACCTCCGCACCCTCACCGGGACCGGCGAAGAACGGGGCGGCACTGGCCCGGTACGCGGCGATCGACGGGTCGTCGCTGCGGTCGATGATCCGGGCCGCCCCCAGGTACGCGCTGCCGATGCCGTGATTCTCGTCGACGGAGCCGTACTGGGTCCCGAACGTCACGGTGGTGACGTTCCGGTCGTCGTCGTTGGCCCGTCCCTCGAGGTACGGGACGACGTCGTGGGCGTTCTCCAGCGCGAGCACCTGGACCGACGAGGGAACGTCCGCCCGGCCGATCGGTGACCCCACCGTGAGGACGTTCCGCACGTCGTACGGGAAGTCGACCGTCCCGGCGTCGTGCGCGGCCTGGGCGGCCACCATCCCGCCCTGGCTGTGACCGACCAGCATCACCGGATCGCTCGACCCGGCGCCCGCCCGTCGCAACGCCTCGGCGACGGCCGCCTGCCGTGTGGTGCTGTCACCGCCCAGCACCCGGACGTTCGTGCCGAGGTCATGGGCCGACGGGTTGACCGACGCACCGGGCGGCGACCAGCTCCTCGTCCCGGGGATGTCCACGATGTAGGCCCTGCTCCCGTCGGCGCGGAAGAGCACCCGGACGCTGATCTGGTCCTCCTCGGCACTGGAGCGGACGGCGCGGAGATCGAGGGCCACCAGGAGGTCGCTGACGTTCCTGGGTGGTTTCGTCACCGGTCCGCGCTGGTCGTCCGGCAGCGGAGTGACGACGGGCCGGCCGTCGGGCCACAGCCGGCCGAGCCGGCGCGCGGCAGCCCGGACGTCGCTCCCACCGAGCCACGGGGAGAACAGGCCACCGGTCATGGCGTTCACCCGCGAGGCCAGACCCGGCGCCATGCCCACCGCGTGGTCGACCAGGCCGGGGTGCTCGGTGAGCCAGCGCTCCGGATCGTCGATCAGCGCGTCGGTCTCGGCGACCGTGCCGGCCGGGTCGACCAGGAACTGCCCCACCCCCAGTGTGACCAGCCCGGCCAGGGTGGCTGCGGGGAAGTAGCCCGCCGCCCAGTGCAGGTCGTCGGCCAGCTCGGCGAGGGCGGCGTCCGCCGCCTCGTACGCCGCGGCGGCCGCCTGCAGCGCCGCCGCCCGTGCCGTGAAGTGCACGGCCAGGGCGGTCAGACCCCGCGGACCGTGGAGAGACTCGAGCAGCGCAGCCTCGAACCGGACGACGCCGACCGGATCGAGTACGGCCGATGCGAGCAGATCCGGGTCGGTGAGCACTCCGGAGCAGGTTCCGCCGGTGCCGGCGAGCATCTCGGCCAGATCGAGGCTGCTGCGCCCCAGGACGGCGAGATCGGCGAGATCGGCCTCCAGGCCCCCTGCGCCACCGCTGACCCGGATCTCAGGACTGCTCACGGGGACTCTCCAGGAGCGCGCCCACGACCGGTGCCATCCAGGCGCCGATGTCTCCCGGCTCCACCCGCACCAGATCGACCATCCGGCGCGGCCCCCCGTCCGGTCGCGGCCGGAGGCCCACCCAGCCCGCGTCGGTCGCCAGCCAGGAGAGCTCGCCGGCGCCGACGGCCGAACCCGCCCGACCGACGACCAGGCAGCTCAGCGAGCCGGCCGTCCGCCGCTCCAGTTCCTGCGCCAGCGCCCGTTCCTCCGCGGTCGCACCGGGCGACGGCGCGTCCTCCAGCAGGGCCAGCGGGAGGCGACCGGCGACCGGGACGCCGTCGCCCGGCTCCTCCCCTGCCGGCCAGGGCCCGGTCACCTCCGCCGCGTCGGGCACGGCCCGCGCCAGCTCGACGCCCAGCCGCACGGCCGGCGCGAGCGACAGCTCCACGCCGCCGTCCGCCAGGGTGAGCAGCCCGACGACCACGTCCCGGCCAAGGGCGAACCACCCCTGACGGGCACCGGTACGGCCGGTGACCTGGAGCCGGATCGTCAGCAGCGGGCGGTCCAGCGTGGCCAGGTCGGCTGCCACGGGCGGCACCGGCTCGACCGCTCCCCCGCCCTGCGTCACCACGATCCCGGCCTCGACCAGCGCGGAGATCGCGACGTCCCGGCCGGCAGGGCTCAGCGGGACCGGGGCGAACGCCGGCGGTGGGTGCGTCAGCCGGCCGGCCGCGACCACCGACCATTCGGCGGCGGTGAGGGTCAGCCGCCGCGGCCCGGCGCTCACCACATGCCCAGTCGGCTCAGCCGGCCCGACGCCTGGCGCCAGGCGTCGGCGCCCGCCTCGGGCAGGTGGCCCAGCACGCCGCCGACGTCCTCGAACAGCTCGACTCCTCGGGCGGCCCGCTCGGAGAGCCAGGCCCGGACCGCCCGCTCGGCGCGGGCGATCTCCGCCAGCCGCTCGCGCAGCGCGTCGGCGTGCCGGCGCAACGCCTCCGCGGCCTGCTCCATGGCGTCGGTGGCGGCATCGACGTCGGCGCAGTCGCGAGCCACCTGCCGGCGGTACGCCGCGGCTGCGTCGGACACCCAGCGGGTGCGCTCGGCCTCGCGCCGGTGCTCGGCGCCGGCTGCACGCACGTCCCGGGCCCGCTGCGCGAGCTCCGCCGCCAGCGCGTCGAGCGCATCCGGGTCTCCGTACAACCCCACGGCGGCCGCCTCCCGGTTCCAGAACTGCAGCGGAGCCTAGGTTCGCGCCCGGTCCCCCGTGGGGCTTCCGGAGCACCTGTGGAGACCGGCTGGACCTGTTGAGGAATGCTGGGCCGGTGCCTGGTGAAGCCTCGTCCGACGCCCGCGTGCAGGCCGTCCTCGACATCCCGCTGCACCGGTTCCTCGGCGTCGAGCTGCGCGACGCGCGGGACCCGTCGGCGGGGATCCGCTTCCCGGTCGGCGAGGCCGCGCAGAACCCGGCGGGGATGCTGCACGGCGGCATCGTCTACGCGCTGCTCGACGTCGCCTCGTTCCTCGCCCTGCTGCCCTCGCTCGGCGACGGAGAGCACGCCGTGACCCACGACGTCGCCGCCTCGCTGCTGCGGCCGGTCGCCGCCGGCGCGACCGTGGAGCTCTCCGCGACAGTCCTGCGGCGGGGCCGGGCGGTGGCGTTCATGCGGGCCGAGGCCACCGTCGACGGGGTGCTCGTCGCCACCGGTCAGGTGACGAAGACGGTCCTCACCCCTCGCTGAGCCGGCGTCACCACAGGGACATCGACCGGCGGAAGATGCCGGCGAGGTCGTCCGCGGTGACGTCCCGGGGGCAGGTGGCCAGCAGTCGCTGCTGCTTCATGGCACCGTCCACGAGTTCGGGAACGTCGCCCTCGCCGAAGCCGACGGCGCCCACACCGTTGGGGATGCCGATGTCGCGCATGAGATCGGCCAGGACCGTGGGCAGGAACTCGGCGAGGTCGTCCGGCCGGTCGGCGCCCGGGGCCAGCAGCTCAGCCGCGCGCACGTGCCGCTCGGGCGAGGCATCGAAGGTGAACCGGAAGGCCTCCGGCGCGGTCAGGGCCACCGACATGCCGTGCGGCACCATCGGCTCGTCGCCCGGGTAGTCGTCGGGGTGGAAGTTCTTGACCTGCCCGGCGATCGGATAGGCGTTGGCGTGGGGGATGTGCACACCGGCGTTGCCGAAGCCCATGCCGGCGAACGTCGCGGCGAGCGCCATGTCGGAGCGGGCCTGCACGTCGTCCCCGTTGCGGACGGCCGTGCGGAAGGAGCCGGCCAGCAGCGTCATGGCCTTCTCCGACCACATGTCCGAGATCGGGTTGGAGCCGCAGTAGGGCACCCGGTTCCCGGCCGCTTTGCGCTCGTAGCTGGCGTACCAGCGGGCGGTGTAGCTCTCCAGGGCGTGGCAGAGGATGTCCATGCCCGACGCCGCGGTCACCCCGGCCGGCTGGCTGCGGGTGAGGTCGGGGTCGATGACGGCCAGGGTGGGGCGCAGCCGCGCGTGGCTGATCCCGGTCTTCACCTTCAGCGACAGCACGTCCATCACGCAGATCGTGGTGCTCTCCGAGCCGGTGCCGGTCGTCGTCGGCACGGCGACCAGCGGCTTGAGCTGCTCCGTCGGCGCCTGCCCCTTCCCCACCGGCACGTTGACGTAGTCCATCAGCTCGCCGGGGTTGGTGGTGAGCAGGTTGATCGCCTTCGCGGTGTCGATGGCCGAGCCGCCGCCGACCGCGACGAACGCGTCCCACGGGCCCGACGCCCGCGCCTCGTCGATGGCGGCGATCAGGCTGACGTCGGTCGGCTCGACGTGCACGCCGTCGAAGACGCGCGCCTCGATGCCGAACCGCTGCATCTGCTCGGCGACCCGCTGCGGATGGCCGGTGGCCGCGACACCCGGGTCGGTGATCACCAGCACCCGCCGCACGCCGTACCGGCTGAGGTCGTAGCCGATCTCGTCCGACGCGCCACTGCCGAACTTCAGCTGCGGGGCGCCGTAGGTGAAGACGGACTCCGGATTGCCGGGCACGCTGCTCGTCATGGAATCCCCCTGGGCGGGTCGGGCGGTGCGGTGACGGTGATCGGGTGGACCGAATGGTGCACCAGCGGTCGTGCTCGCCACCACGGCGGTCCGGACCACCCGCCAGAGCTGAAGGAGCCCGGCGAGTGCGACGGACTCGTGGTCATCACCCCGCTGATGGCCACGAGTTCGTCGCACTCGTCGCTCACATCCGTACGGGCGGCTCAGCCGCGGGCGACCAGACCCTCGGGACGTCGACGAGCTGCCCGAGACCGTCACCGGCAAGATCCTCAACCGGGAGCTGCGCGGCTGACCGTCGGTCGCGATGACCGGGCGCAGTAGGGCCGGTTGCGGCAGGGTGGGGCCATGACGACGCCGGAGACGCCGCAGCCCCGTGACATCGCCCTCGAGCAGGAGAGCGCCGATGTGGCGGCGGACCTGGAGGCGCAGAGCGAGCCGCGCGAGGCGCCGCAGGGCGACGAGAGCGACGTCGAGGGCCACCCCTCCTAGACGGGTCAGCGCCCGCCGGTGAACTGCCGGACGGGGATGCGGGCCTCGGCGACGTAGTACAGGGTCGCCCCGACCGGCACCGGCGTGTCCCACGGCGGGTTGAGCACCGGCCCGTCCGCACCGCGCAGGGCGAGCGCCGTCGCCCGGAATTCCCGACCGAAGTGGGTCTGGCAGTCACCGAAGGTCGCGTACGGGAACCCGGGCGGTACCGTCAGCGAGTAGGTGTTGCCGTTCCCGCCGCTGCGCATGAGGTCGGTGTAGACCTGCGCGATCCCGGGGTCGGTCGCCTCCTCGGTGAGGAGGAACGGCATGTGCCACTGCACGACCTGGATCGTGTTGTCGACGTAGCGGAGGTTCTCCGCGCGGTCGAGATCACGGACGGCGGCGACCACGTGCGCCCGCCGGTTGGCGTGGACGACGGCCACCGCGATCGCCAGCGTCTCGTTGTCGTCCCGTCCGTCTATGACGACGGTGCGGGCAGCGGCCACGCAGGCCCGGGACATCACGTCCTCGCGGGTGAGGTCGCCACGGACGAAGTGCACCGCCGCGCGGTCGGGCACGGGATTCTCCGGGACGTCGTCCCAGGCGCAGAGGACGACCTGGGTGCGCCCCTCGGCGGTCAGCTCGGTGAGGATCCGCTCGGTGCGCCCGGGCCGGTAGCCCAGCAGCACCAGGTGGTCGGACAGCTCCAGGGGGACCACACCTCTCAGACGCCGGCTCCGGACCGACTGCAGTGCCTCGGAGAGCCGGGTGAACAGCAGGGTCAAGGTGACGATGCCACCCACGATCACGTACGCGCCGACGATGCGGCCGCCGAGCGAGGACGGGAAGACGTCCCCGTAGCCGACGGTCGCGGCGGTGACCAGGAAGTACCACCAGTAGGTTCCCGGGGCGGCGATGTCGGTGCCGGCCGGTTCCACGAGGGCCATCGCCAGCCAGCTGCTCAGGAAGACGAACAGCGCCACCGCCAGCGGCAGCCGCCAGCCGGTCAGGCGCGCCCGGACGAACCGCGTGAAGCGGTGGAGGAGGAACGGCAACGGATCTCCTGGCGACGGCGTCCGGACGAGGCAAGCTACCGCGAGCCGTCCGAAGGTGGGCTGCCGCGACGGTGTGTTTTCCCGTTCCGTGCGCGACGGGCGGGCTGCCCGGGTTCGCCGTACGTTCGGTGCTGTGACCGCCGACACCCCTGACTTCTACGCCTTCGAGGACCTGCTCGAGCCCGAGGAGATCGCGATCCGGGACCGGGTCCGCACCTTCGGTGAGCAGGAGGTCCTCCCGCGGATCAACGACTACTGGGAACGGGCGGACTTCCCCTTCGAGCTGGTGCCCCGGCTGGCCGAGATCGGCGTCGTCGGGGGAATCATCGAGGGGTACGGCTGCCCGGGCATGAGCAACGTCGCCGCCGGTCTGGTGGCCGCCGAGCTGGCCCGCGCCGACGGGAGCATCGGCACCTTCAACGGGGTGCACAGCTTCCTGGCCATGCAGTCGATCGCGCTGCTCGGCGACGAGGAGCAGCGCGAACGCTGGCTGCCGGAGATGGCGCGGCTGGAGAAGATCGGTGCCTTCGGCCTGACCGAGCCCCGGCACGGCTCGGACGCCGTCGGGCTGGAGACCTCGGCCCGCCGCGACGGCGACGCCTACGTCCTCGACGGGCAGAAGAAGTGGATCGGCAACGGCTCGATCGCCGACTACGTGATCGTCTGGGCCCGCGGCGAGGACGGCGCCGTCGGCGGGTACGTCGTGGAGAAGGGCACGCCCGGCTTCGAGGCGGTCGTCATGACCGGGAAGACGGCGCTGCGGGCGGTGTGGCAGGCCGAGATCACGCTGACCGACGTCCGGGTGCCGGCGGAGAACAAGCTGGCCAACTGCCACTCGTTCAAGGACGTGTCCCAGGTGCTCGACCGCACCCGGTACACCGTCGCGTGGCGGGCGCTCGGGCTGGCGACGGCCTCCTACGAGCTCGCGCTCGCCCACGCCCTCCAGCGCGAGCAGTTCGGCCAGCCGATCGCCGGGTTCCAGCTGGTGCAGGACAAGCTCGCCCGGATGCTCGCCGAGATCACCTCGATGCAGTTGATGTGCTGGCGGCTGTCCAAGCTGGCCGACGCGGGGAAGATGACCGCCGCCATGGCGTCGCTGGCGAAGATGAACCATGCGGCCAAGGCCCGGGCGATCGTGGCCGACGCCCGGGACATCCTCGGCGGCGACGGCATCCTCATCGACCACCACGTCGCCCGGCACCACGCGGACATGGAAGCGGTGTTCACCTTCGAGGGCACCGATTCGGTGCAGGCGCTGATCGTCGGCCGGGCGATCACCGGGCTGTCGGCGATCAGCGGCCGCAAGCCGGAGAAGGGCTGACCGGCAGAACACAACCCCGGGTCGCGTCGGGGCGGGATCCGGGGAGGGGCGGAGCGGTCAGCTGGCGGTGGACAGCCGCCGGCCGACGGCGGTGATGCGGGCACACTCCGGGCATCCGGTGCGGCCGATGCCGACCCGCTGCCACTTCTGCGTGCCCCACACCTGGACGATGGCGCCGCAGACCGCCAGCTCCACCTCGCCGTCGAGCTCGGCCGGCGGGCGGTGGGCCTCCACGGCGTGCCAGGGGTAGCTCTGCTCGTTGCGCGACCCACCCGACCATCGATCGGGACGGGCGAACCCCACCGCGTACGTGTCCACGGAGGTCAACGTGCCCCGGAGACACGACCGCCAATCCCCCCGATCGGGGGAAACGTGCTGTGCATCACCACCTCGGCGCGGCCACGCTCCGCAGTCGGGGATGCGCCGGCCACTCCTCCGGGGGACAGCGCCGGCGCGCTACCGTCGGAGGCCTCGCGCGGGAGGTGCACGACGATGGATCCGATCAGCCTGGCCGTGGGCGCGGCCCTGCTCGGGGCCGGCTTCCTGGCCGGGCGGCTGGGCCGTGGCCGGCCGGCAGCCGCTCCCCCACCGGTCACCCCGCTGTGCGGGTGCGGGCACACGCTGAGCCAGCACGACACGGAGAGCAACACCTGCTACGCGGAGCTGCGCCGCGACACCTACGACAAGCGCGGCCGCTGGTCGGGGCACAGCTGGGTGCCCTGCACCTGCCGCCAGTACGTCGGGCCGCGCCCCATCGACGAGGTGTTCGTCCCCCGGGTCCTCCCACCCGGCGACTGATCCGCCGGCTCTCCGGGCATCGGAAACCGGGTGACCACCCGTCCCGCCCCGGCCCGCGGCGAACGCGCCGACACCCTGCTGGCCCTCACCGAGCCGGCCCGCGCGCTGGTGAGCGTCGGCGCCCTCGCCGCCGGCCTGCCGCTGCTGCGCCTGGCACCTCGCGGGGAGCCGCACCCGGTCGTCGTGCTGCCCGGCTGGCTGGCCTCGGACGTCTCCACCCGCACGCTGCGCCGGTGGCTGGGGCGCCTCGGCTATCCGACGGTGGGCTGGGACCTCGGGCGCAACCACGGCTCCCGGCCGGAGGTGGTGGAAGGGGTGCGCACGCTCGTGGAGCGGCTGGTCGACGAGCACGGCACCCCGGTGAGCATCGTGGGCCAGAGCCTGGGCGGGATCTTCGCCCGGCGGCTGGCCGAGCGCAGCCCCCGGCTGGTCCGGCAGGTCGTCTCGCTGGGGTCCCCGTTCGCCGCGGTCGCTCCCCGGCCGCGCCGCCCGTCGGGGGCGGGCGTGTACCGGGAGTACCGCCGGCTGCGGGCGGTCGAGCAGGTGCGGCCGGCCCCGGCTCTGTCCGTGCCGAGCACCTCGGTCTACTCGCGCTGGGACGGCGTCGTCGACTGGCGCGGCTGTCTCCAGGAGGAGGGGCGGACGAGTGAGAACGTCGCCGTGCACGCCAGCCACCTCGGCATGGGCGTGGACCCGGCCGTTCTCTGGATCGTCGCGGACCGGCTGGCGCAGCCGGCCGCTGGCTGGCGGCCGTTCGTCCGCCCGACCCGGTTCGGCCTGCGCGCCCTCTTCCCGGCCGACTGATCGGGCGCCGCATTCGCGGGGCGGTGCCACCCTCCGCGGAGCTACTCGCCCGCTTCGGGCTCGACGCCGACGGACATGCCCGTGAACCGCACACCGGGGACGACGGGATACGCCGAGCGCCCCAGGACGAAGGCGACGCTCGGCTCCGGCCCGGGCGCCACCACCGCGGCCTCCTCGGCCGTGGCCTCCGCGCCACCACCGTCGTCGTCCACCCGGACCGCCCACCCCCCGGCCGACGCCGCCCAGGCGGCCGCACCGGCTCGCAGGAGCGCCTCGTCGTCCACCACGTCGATCGTGTAGGTCACCGTCACCCGGTAGGTCGCCACCGGGCGATCCTGGCATCCGCGCGCTCTGTCACCCTCCCGTCCGGCAGCGCGCCCCGGTCAGGCCCAGGCGTCCGAGGCCGCCAGCACCACCAGGGCGACGGTCGTCCCCGTCTCCACCACCGCACCGAAGACGTCGCCGTTCACGCCACCGAGACGGTGGGCGGCATGCCGGGTCACGAGCGCCGCGGCACCCAGGGCGAGGAGGACTCCGGCCGCCCACCACAGCCCACCCCGTGCCCCGTCGACGGCCAGCCCGGCCGCGGCGGCCCCGGCGAGCGCGACGGCCGTCGCCGTCGCGCGCACGGTGGGCGAGCCCGCACCGGCGACCAGCACCCCGAGGGACGAGCCGGCGGCGGCCGGCCGGGCCGCGGCGTGCAGCACGGCCACCCGGCCGGAGACCGTCGTCAGCACCACGGCCAGCACCCCCTCGGCCGCCGTGCCGGCGGCCAGGACGGCCGACAGCGCGGCGACCTGCACGAGCAGGGTGCCCACGAGGGCGACCACCGCGAAGGCGCCCACCTCGGGACGGCGCATGATCGCCAGCGCCTGCTCGGCGGGCCGGCCGCTGCCCAGGCCGTCGGCGAGGTCGGCCGCGCCGTCCAGGTGCAGGCCCCGGGTGAGCAGCGCCAGCGTCCCGATCACCAGCGCAGCGGCCAGCAGCGGCGTGCCGCGCTCCCCGCCCCGCCACACCGCGAGCGCCGGCACGGACGCCAGTACGCCGAGCAGGGCGCCGACCAGCGGCAGCCACCGCAGCACCCCGGGGCCGGGCACGCGGGCGCTCGCAGGCACGGGCAGCACGGTGAACATCCCGAGCGCCGCGAGGAGTCCGCCGCTGCCCGTGGCTGCGGGCCCGGTCACCGCAGCCGCTGCGGCAGCCCGGCGGTGAGCAGCCACACCCGCTGGGACGCCGTCGCGATCCGCGCGTTCAGGATGCCGAGTTCGTCGCGGTACCGGCGGCCCGACGCGGTGGCGGGTACGACGCCGGAGCCGACCTCGTTGCTCACCGCGACCACCCGCCGGCGGGTGCCCTCCCACGCCGTGACCAGCGCATCGACGGCTGCGCCCAGCCGGGCATCGGCGCCCGCGGCATCGGTCCACACCCCGCAGTCGTCCATCACGCGGGCCAGCCAGGTGGAGAGGCAGTCGACGAGGACCGGCGGGCCCGGTTCGCCCAGCACCGTCACCAGGTCGACGGTCTCGACCGTCCGCCAGGACGCCGGGCGCCGATCACGGTGCAGGGCCACCCGGTCGGCCCACTCGGGATCGCTGCCGTCGGCCGGCAGCCCGCAGGCCACGTAGTCGGCCTGCCGCACCCGGGCGAGCAGCTGCTCGGCGTGCCGGGACTTGCCGGACCGCGCGCCGCCGAGCACCAGCGTCCGGCGCGGCCGGCCGATCACGAGACCCGCCCGGCGGTGCGCCGGGCGCGGAGCGCGGTGAGCAGCAGCTGCGCGGCGAGCACCGCGCCGACGCCCTCCCCCGCGCGGAGCCGCAGGTCGAGCAGCGGCTCCAGGCCCAGCTCGGTGAGCACCCGGGCGTGCGCCCGTTCGCGGCTGCGCTGACCCGCGACCAGCGCGCTCTGGGCCGCCGGCTCCAGCCGCACGGCGACGAGGGCGGAGACGGAGGTGACGAGGCCGTCGAGCACCACCGGGACACCGGCCGCGGCCGCGCCGAGGGTGATCCCGGCCAGGACGGC
Source organism: Blastococcus capsensis (assembly GCF_030165005.1). Lineage (GTDB taxonomy): Bacteria > Actinomycetota > Actinomycetes > Mycobacteriales > Geodermatophilaceae > Blastococcus > Blastococcus capsensis. Next base: position 36,777 of record NZ_JASNNW010000003.1, on the reverse strand, counting down.
GAACTCGGGGCCGCCCAGTGCCGCGAGCGCGGGGAGCGGCTCGGCCAGCGCGGGGCCGTGCTCGGTCCGCGCCCGCTCGAGCGCCGCCGCCACGACGGCGCGCTTGCGTGCCAGCATCCCCGCGTCGGCGCCCGCGCCGAGCCCCACCGCGTCGTCGGGTGCCAGGCCCAGCAGCGCACCGGCCAGCGCGGCGGCCACCGTGGTGTTGCCGATGCCGACCTCGCCGAGGCAGACGAGACCGTGCGCGGCCAGCTGCCCGCCCAGCTCCCGGCCCTCGGCGACCAGCTCCGCGGCTGCCGTGCGGGTCAGCGCGTCGGCACCGACCAGGTCGCCCTGGGCGCCGGAGGGAACGGCGGCGTGCCCGTGCACCCGGAGCCCGGCCTGCCGCGCCGTCGCCGCACCCAGCGACTCCCCGGCCCGGGTGGCGGCGAGCACGTCGGCGGTGACCGACGCCGGATAGGCCGACACCTGGTGCGCGGCGGCCACCGGGTGCTCACCGGCCACCACGACCAGGGTGCCGGTGCCCGGCTCCGTGCCCGGGAGGGCGAGCACGCGGTCGACGGCCCGGTCGAGCACACCGAGCGAGCCCGGCACGGCCAGCAGGTCATCGCCGCTGTCCCGCGCGGCGACCACGGCCTCGGGCCGCGGGCCGGCGAGGTGCGAGACCGGTGCCTGCGGGCTGCCCTCGGCCGGCCAGCGCTCGGCGAGCACCACATCGTCGAGCGAGAGCCGGCTGGACCAGCCGTGCCGCACCAGACCCGGCTCGGGCGGGCGCTCGTCGGGCCAGCCCAGGCACAGCCAGCCGAGGGTCTGCACGCCCTCGGGCAGGTGCAGCAGCTCCGCGAGGTCGGCCGGCTGGAACAACGTGACCCAGCCCAGGCCGAGCCCCGCGGCGCGGGCGGCCAGCCAGATGTTCTGGATGGCGCAGGCGCAGCTCCACAGGTCGGCGTCGGGAAAGGTGGCCCGGCCGAGCACCCCGGTGGCGTGCGCCCGCCGGTCGCAGGCGACGACGACGCCGACCGGCGCCTCCCGGATGCCCTCGAGCTGCAGGTCGAGCAGCCGGGCCCGCCGGTCGGGGGTGAGCAGCTCGGCCTGCCGGAGCCGCTCGCGATCGGCGAGCACCGCCGCCCGGTCCCGGGTCGCCTGCTCGGTGACGACGACGAAGCGCCACGGCTGCGAGTGCCCGACCGACGGCGCACGGTGGCCGGCGCCGAGGACCGTCCGCAGGAGGTCCGGCGGCACCGGGTCGGGGCGGTAGCGGCGGATGTCGCGGCGCGCGTCGACGACGGCGTGCAGTGCCGCGACGCTGCCGGCGTCGAACGCCCAGCCTGCCGGGTCGGCCGCGCGCTGCGCCGCGTGCGTGCGGTCGCCGATCACCGGGACCGGCCGGGGCCAGGGCATGCCGGGCTCGCCGGTCACCGGTCGGTGGGGAGGTCTTCGAGCGCGCGGGTCAGGGCGGCGACCCGCTCGGGCCCGAGGGAGGCGGCCAGCGCCGACTCGTGCGCCCGCACCAGCGCCTCCTGACGGCGCAGCCGGTCCCGTCCGGGGTCGGACAGGTGGACGACGACCTTGCGGCCGTCGTCCGGGTGCGGCAGCCGGTAGGCCAGCGCCCGGTCGACGGCGGCATCGACCAGCCGGGTGAGCGTGGGGGCCGGGAGACCGAGGGCGGCGACGAGCTCACCCATGGTCCGGCCGTCTCCGGCCAGTGCCCGCAGCAGCCGGTAGCCGTCGAGCGTGGCGCCGTCCTCGGCCAGTGCCGCGGCGACGCCCCCGGCGACCCGGCGATGGGTGACCGTGAGCAGCTCGACGAGGTCGTCGGCGACGCGCCCGTCGCGCGCCCCGGCTCCGCCGCCGCCCGGAAACATGGGGGCACCATACTTCTCCCCGTGTCCGGCTCTCCCCGTCCGCTGGACCCGTGGGACGTCCTGCTCACCGGTCCGCGGTCCGACGTGCTCCGGGTGGGGCTCGCCGTTCCGCTGTCGGGGCCCCTGGCGCTCACCGCCCCGTCGGCCCTCGACCTCGCCGGTCTGGCCACCGAGGAGGCCAACGCGGCCGGCGGGGTGTGCGGCCGGGAGGTGCAGCTGGTCGCCGTCGACTCCGGTCGCGCGCCCGCCGTCGTGGCGGCCGAGGTGGCGTCGCTGATCGAGGCGGGCGTCTTCGAGGTCCTCGTCGGCTTCCACACCAGCGACGTGCACCGGGCACTCGAGGCCGCGCTGCCCGCCGGAGCCCGGTACGTGTACACCCCGCCGCACGAGGGCGGCCGGCGACGGCCAGGAGTGCTGCGAACAGGTGTCTCACCGGTGGACCAGCACGCCGCCGCGCTCACCTGGCTGGTGCGCCACCGCGGCGCGCGGCGGTGGGTGCTGCTCGGCACCGACTACGTGTGGCCCCGCGCCGTCCACCGGGCCGCCCGTCAGGTGCTCGCCGACGCCGGTGCCGACGTGGTCGGGGAGGCCCTGGTGCCCTTCGGGCCGAACGACACCGGCCCGCTGCTGGACCTGGTGCGGCGCACGCGGACCGACGGCGTGCTGCTGAGCATGGTGGGGCGCGACCTGGTCACCTTCAACCGGGAGTTCGCCCGGGCCGGGATGGACCGGCGGGTCGTGCGGCTGTCGGGCGCGCTGGAGGAGAACGGCCTGTATGCGGTGGGCGGCGACGGCACGGGCGAGCTGTACGCCTGCATGCCCTCGTTCGCCGCCGCCGGGGACGGCCCGGACGAGGTGCAGCTGGCCCTGCAGGAGCGCTCCGCCCGTCGCTCGGGTCCGTCGGCGCCGGTGGTGTGCGCCTACGCCCGCGGCGTGTACGACGGTGTCCGCCTCGCGCTCTCCCCTCCCCGCCTCGACCGGTCGGGCCGCTGCCGGCCCACGGCCCGGCTGGCCCGGGCCGACGGGCTGGCCCTGCGGGAGATCCCCGGCCGTCTCACGGCCTGAGACGGTACTTCCACTTGGAAGGAATGCGTCCTACTCTGCTCGCGCCCCGGCACGGAACCGGGAGAAGAGACGGAGTGAACCCGCGATGAGCCAGCCCCGCACCACCACCGGCGCCCCCGCCGGCCCGCCCGGCGACGGAGGCGCGACCCCCGCCACAGTCGCATCCGGCGTCGAGTCCTTCGGCTACAAGCAGGAGCTGAAGCGGACGCTCGGCTTCGGCGACCTGCTGGTCTACGGCCTGGTCTTCATGGTCCCGATCGCGCCGTTCGGCATCTTCGGCGGCGTCTTCCAGGCCTCCGGCGGGATGGTCGCCCTGGCCTACGCCATCGGCATGCTGGCCATGGCCTTCACCGCCGCCTCGTACTCGCAGATGTCGCGGGCCTTCCCGATGGCCGGCTCGGTCTACACCTACGCGGGGCGCGGCATCGCCCGCCCGGTGGGCTTTCTCGCCGGCTGGATGGTCCTGCTGGATTACCTGCTGATCCCCGGGCTGCTGTACCTGATCTCCGGGTTCGCCATGACGTCGATCCTCCCGGGGATCCCCGTATGGGCCTGGATCGTCGGCTTCGTCCTGCTGAACACCGTGGTCAACTACTTCGGCATCGAGTTCACCGCACGGGTGACCAAGGTCGTGCTGGTCGCCGAACTGATCGTGCTCGCGATCTTCCTGGTGGTCGGCATCGCCGCACTGGCCGGTGGCGAGGGCGGCGGCTGGGACCTCTCCCCCATCTACAACAGCGACACGTTCTCCCTCGAACTCGTCTTCGGCGCGGTCTCCATCGCGGTGCTCAGCTTCCTGGGCTTCGACGCCATCTCCACCCTCGCCGAGGAGAACCGCGACTCGGTCCGCTCCCTCGGCAAGTCGATGATCGCCGCGCTCGTGCTCGCCGGGACGCTGTTCATCGTCCAGACCTGGGTCGCGGCACTGCTGGTGCCCGAGCCGGACACGCTGATCACCGAGGGTGACGCCGCCGGTACCGCGTTCTACGACGCCGCCGGTGTCGCCGGCGGCGAATGGCTGGCCACGCTGACCGCCGTCGCCACCGCCATCGCCTGGGGTTTCGCCAACTCGCTGGTCGCCCAGGCCGCCACCTCGCGGCTGCTGTTCGCCATGGCCCGCGACCGCCAGCTGCCCGGGTTCCTCGCCACGGTGCACCCGGTGCGACGGGTGCCGGTCAACGCGACGTTCCTCGTCGCGGCGATCTCCCTGGCGCTCGGCTACTACATGAGCACCCGCGACGACGGCATCACCCTGCTGTCCACGCTGGTGAACTTCGGCGCGCTGTCGGCCTTCCTGCTGCTGCACGTGTCGGTGGTCGTCCACTACATCGGCCGGCTGCGCAGCCGGAACTGGTGGCTGCACCTGGTCGTCCCCGTCGTCGGGTTCGCGATCCTGGCCTACGTGGTCTACAACGCCCAGGTGGCCGCACAGGAGCTCGGTTTCGTGTGGTTCGCCGTCGGCCTGGTCCTGCTGACCTTCCTGCTGGCCACCGGCCGGCGGCCGGAGTTGCGGACGGAGGAGAAGCTGTGACCGCATCGCTCGAGGTGGTCTCGGTGCAGCCCACCCCCGACCAGTACCGCTACGTCTTCGGCGGCGCCGCCGAGCCGTTGCTGCGGGTGCGCCCGGGCACCGTCGTCGAGCTCACCACCGAGGACTGCTTCGGCGGCCGGGTGACCGGCACCGGTGACCTGCCCAGCCAGGTCTGCGACTTCTCGCAGCTCAACCCGGTCACCGGGCCGATCCACGTGGAGGGCGCCGAGCCCGGCGACACCCTGGCGGTGCACTTCGTGGAGATCGCGCCGGTGCGCGACTGGGCGGTCTCCACGACCTTCCCGCACTTCGGGGCGCTCACCGCCACGCACAGCACGGCGATGCTGCACGACCCCCTGGAAGAGGTCGTGTGGGTCTACGAGATCGACCGCGAGCGGGGCACCTGCCTGTTCCGGCCGCGTCACGGCGGCCCGGAGGTGGAGCTGCCGCTGGACCCTATGCACGGGACCGTCGGCGTCGCCCCGGCCGGCGGTGAGGTGTTCGCCAGCATCACGCCGGGCGCGCACGGCGGGAACATGGACACCCCCGAGCTGCGGGCCGGCACGACGGCGTACTTCGGCGTCAACGTCGAGGGCGGCCAGCTCGGCATCGGCGACGGGCACTGCCGGCAGGGTGAGGGCGAGGTCTGCGGCACCGCCGTCGAGGCGGCCATGCGCACCGTCGTCGTCGTCGACCTGATCAAGGGCAGCGCCACGCCGTGGCCGCGGCTGGAGACCGACGACTTCCTCATGTCCACCGGCTCGACGCGACCGCTCGAGGACGCCTACCGGGTCAGCCAGCACGACCTGGTCACCTGGGCCGCCGCGCTCACCGGCTGGGACACCCTCGATGCCTACCAGCTGGTCAGCCAGGCCGGGCTGGCGCCCACGGGCAACGTCGTGGACACGAACTACACGATGGTCGCCAAGCTGGCCAAGAAGTACCTGGGCCGCGAGGGGGTCGTCGTCGCCGACGGCCTGCACGACCGGCTGCGGCAGACCGGGGCGGCCTACCTCGACCAGCGGTAGCGCCCGCTGTCCAGTTGTCGCCGTGTCGACGCCGGTCGACACGGCGACAACTCGACATGCCGGTGCGCGTGCGACGCCGGGTGACGGGTACGGCGGAGATCGATCGCCTGCACCGACCCCGGAGGAGGACTGACGCATGACGAACGAGACACCGGGCACCCCCGGCCTGAGCGAGACCGAGCTGCGCGAGATGAAGGTCGACGAGCTCCGGGAGAAGGCCAGGGACAGCGGCGTGGAAGGCACGTCGTCGATGAAGAAGGAAGAACTCGTCGACGCGGTCTCCCAGGCGTACAAGGAGAACCGTGGCGACGGCGGTAAGGGCGACGGCGGTAAGGGCGACGGCGGTAAGGGCGACGGCGGTAAGGGCGACGGCGGGGCCGGGGCCCCGGGCGACCGCGGCCCCGACGACGGGCACCTGCGCACCGGCGAGCAGACGTCGAAGTCCCTCAAGTACTCCCAGGAGATCACCTCGCTGGACGAGGACCCCGAGCGCGCCGGACGCAGCCTCGCCACGACCAGCCACGAGGTCATCCGCCGCTGGGCCGAGGACCGCGGCGGCGTCCCGGCCACGGTGGAGGGCACCGAGCACGGCGACCACCTGGGTGTGCTGCGCTTCGACTTCGGCGGGGACTCCGGGAACCTGCGTCACGTCAGCTGGGACGAGTGGTTCGACACCTTCGACGCCCGCACGCTGAACTTCCTCTACCAGGAGGAGCGCAAGGACGGGAACCAGAGCACCTTCTTCCGGCTGGAGAGCCCGGACCGCGAGGACGCCTGACCGCAGGACCCGGTCGGGCCGTGGTCGTCACACCCCGGCGCCACGGCCCGCACCCGGCGTCCGAGCCGGGTCAGGACGCCTTGCCCCTCCCCGCCGACCGGGCCGTCGCCACCGCGTCGAGGAGCTCGTCCCGGGTCATCTTCGACCGACCGGAGACATCCAGCTCCTGCGCCAGGTCGTACAGCTCCTGCTTCGACATGTCCTGCAGTTCCTCGTCCGATCCGCCGGCCGTCGGTCCGCCATCGGCCTTCCGGGTCGCCAGTTTCCGGTCGGGCCCGCGGTTGCCCGGGCGGTGCTTGCCGGCAGCCTCCACGCTGGCGCGCAGGGCCTCCATCAGGTCCACGACGTTCCCGGCCGTCTCCGGTGCCCCCTCGGTGACCACTTCCTCCCCGCGACGCTTGGCCTCGATCAGCTCGTTGACCCGGTCGCGGTAGGTGTCGCGGTAGTTGGTGGGGTCCCAGTCGGTGCTCATCGAGTCGATCAGGGAGACGGCCATGTCCAGGTCGCGGGACTTGAACGAGTGCCGGACCGGCAGCTGCTCGATCTCCTCCACCGGGTCGCGCACCTCGTCGGCGAAGAACATGGTCTCCAGCGTCAGCACGTCCCCCTGGGGCCGTACGGCGGCCAGGTACTGCTTGGACCGCATCACGAACGTGGCGATGCCCACCCGTTCGGCTCGCTCCATCGCCTGCAGCAGCAGCGCGTACGCGCGCTGCGCCCCCTCGTCCTGCGGCGCCAGGTAGTAGGTCTTCCCGTAGTAGACGGGGTCGATCTGGGCCACGTCCACGAAGTCGGAGATGTCGATGACCCGTGATCGCCCGGGCTCGATCTCCTCGAGCTCCTCCGGCGCGACGATCACGTACCGCCCGTCGCCGACCTCCTCGCCCTTGACGATGTCGTCGTAGTCCACCTCCTCACCGGTGTCCTCGTTGATCCGCTTGTACCGGATGCGGGAGGACGTGCCGCGCTCGAACTGGTTGAAGTGGACCGACTTGTCCTGGGTCGCCGAGTACAGCCCGACCGGTACGTTCACCAGCCCGAACGTCAGGGCCCCCGTCCAGATGGCTCGTGCCACGACAGCGCCTCCTCACCGAGCGACTGCGGACCGCCCTACCCGGCGACCGCCCACGTCACTCCGGTCGGACGCGGCGTCCGTCGGCTCAGTCCTCCCCGCATCCCCTGCTCACCTCGGCCGACAGCCGCTCGACGCGCGCCCGCGCCCGGTCGTGCACGGTGCGGGCACGCCCCGACCGGCGCTCGCTGACGTCCCGGCGCCGCTGCGCCGTCCGGAACTCCTCGCCGAGAGCACCGGCCTCCTTCTCCGCGCGCCGGAGCTGCTGCTCCAGATCGTCGATCCGCGCCCTGGCGTCGTCCCGGCGAGCGCCGACCTGCTCGACCCGCTCCCGGTCAGCCGCCGCCTCGTCGTCCGCCTCGGCCGCGGCCGCCTCGGCCTCCACCAGATCGGCACGGGCCTTCTCGAGCGCCTCCTCCCGCGCCCGCCGGCGCCGCGGGTCGGCCGAGGAGCGGGCACTGCGCGAGGCACCGTTCCGGGCCGCAGCCGGCTTCCGCTCCCGGGACCCGACGTCGGCGACCGCGCCCTCGACCTCGACGTGCGCCATGCCGCTGTGCGACAGGGCGGTCAGGAGGTGGCCCGAGAGCACCGCCTGCCCGGCGTCCTCGTCGGCGATGGCGGCGCGCAGCGTGTCCTGGACCTGCTCGGCGACGGAGTCGCTGACCGGACGGCCCAGCTCCTGCGCCAGCGACCGCGCCTGGCGGGTCAAGGCCGCCACGACCCGGTGGCGTTGCTGGGCAAGATCCTTGAGCTCGTCGCCCTCGAGGGTCTCCTGCGCCTCGCGCAGCGCCGCGCCGAGATCCACCAGCTGGGCCATCTCGGTCGCTTCCCGCCGGGTGACCGTGTTCACCACCCACGCGGCGGTGGACGGCTTGCGCAGCTTCCCGACGGCGCGGGCCAGGTCGCGGTCGCCATCGGCGCGTGCCTCCTTTCGCCGGGCCTCACGGGCACCGATGAACTCGTCGGGTGGCAGGCCGTACAGCTCATCGGCGACGTCGGAGAGCTTCACCGCGACCGGCTCCGTCCGGCAGGGATGCGCGGCACGGCGCGGGGCTGGTCGGGCACGGCACCGATCCTCCGGTCGGACCCACCCCGCCGTCCACCGGGGGCATCGTCACGACCAGCCCGGCTGTCGGCCGCCCGTCTCACGGCGCGGTGTACCCCGACGGCCCCACCTGCAGCCGCCCCGTCCCCGGGTCCTCGGAGAACAGCAGCGCCCCGACCCGCCAGCTCTCCGGCGGCACGTAGGCGACGGTGGCGGTCGACTGCTCCACCTCGCTGCCGTTCTGCGACAGCGTGCCGGAGACCTGCACCTGCTCCGCCGTCCGCCCGCCGGTGTTCACGACCCGGAAGTGCACCGCGTAGCCGTCCCCGCTGGGCTCCACCGAGGTGACGGTCACCGACAGCTCCGCGCCGGACTCCCGCACCGCCACGGCCTGGTAGGTCAGGAAGCCCAGCAGCAGCACGACGAGCAGTCCGCCGAGCGCGCCGAGGGCGTACTCGCCGCCCGTCGTCCGCTCCTTCCCCCCGCTGCGGTCCTCGTCGTCGTCCACGTCGTCCTCCGTCACAGGATGAGCCGTGCTGCCGCGGCGCCGATGCTGCCGGGAAGGGCGAGCACGACGGTCTGGCTCACGGCCATGGTGAGGCCGGTGCCGTCGAACCGGCCGAAGGTCCACAGGATGTAGGCCGAGACGGCGAAGGCGGCGGCGTACCCCACCACGGTCAAGGTCAGGAACGACCGCACCAACCCGCTCGTGGCCTTCTCCTGCCCACCGAACCCCACGGCGTACACGAAGCCGTGCATCAGCACGAGGCTGAGGACGACGAGCAGCACGACGCGGACCGGGCCGGCGTCGGCGGCCAGCAGCACCACCTCCTCGGTCGGTGCGATGTTCGCCGCGAAGACGACGGCTCCGGCGGTCATCAGGAACACCTCGTGGCCGTACCCCGTGCCAGCAGGCCGTCTGCTGCCCTGGCCCAGCTGGCTGCGCGCGTACGAGGCACCGATGGCCGCCGGCAGCGTCTCCATCGCGATCACCGACAGGGCCGCGCGCCAGTCCCGCAGCGGATCGATGACCCCCAGCGTCCCGAGGACCACCGTCGCGGCCACCGCGGCGGCCAGGAGCGCGACCCCCGCGTCGGCCAGGTACCCGCCCACGCCGACCCCGTCGGGGCCCGATCCGAAGGAACGGTTCAGCCCGAGCACCAGGAGCACGGTCACCACGACCAGGAGCGCCAGGCGGTACCGCTCCACGGTGTGTGCGAGCCGCCAGAACTCCATCGTCATCAGCAGCGGCAGGGCGAACAGCAGCGCTCCCGCGAGCGCCCGCCCGACGCCCTTGGCCAGCTCCTGATCGCCGGTCCGGCTCACCTCCCGCCGGCTTCCGTGCGCCTGGGTCCCGGCATGCCCACGCCCTCCGGTGCCACGTCGACCGGCTGGTCGGGTACCTCGCGTCCCGCTCGCGCCTCGGCCCGTGCGAAGGCGTGCGCGATGGGCACGTCGGTCGAGGAGTGGGCGAGGATCGAGGCGACGATGACCAGCGCGATCAGGTGGAACATGGCATCCGCCCCGGGCGCCCCGGCCTCGAGGATCAGCAGCCCGTAGACCACCGAGGCGAACCCCTTGGGCCCGAACCAGGCCGCGACCGCCTTCTCGGCGGTCGGCAGGCCGCTGCGGAACAGCGACACCGCGCTCGCCAGCGGACGGGCGAGGAGCAGCGCCAGCACGGCGAACACGTAGCCGGTCAGCGGGATCTCGCCGAGGAACGCCGGCGAGATGAGCGCGCCGAACACGAGGATCGCGGCGAGCTTCAGCAACTCGGTGACCAGCTCGCCGAACTCGGCGAACGACTTCTCCACCTTCGGCGCGAAGGTGGCGATGGTGACACCCGCGCTGAACGCTGCCAGGAAGAGGTTCCCGTGGGTGAGGTTCGCCAGGCCGAGCACCATCAGCCCGATCGACAGCCCGCCGAGGGACGCGTAGAGCGGAGTGGCCGAGGTGAACCGGCTGCGGATCAGCAGGATCGCCAGCGCCGGGACGGCGAAGCCGATGCCGACGCCCACCGCCAGCTCGGTGGCCAGCGCCCCGTAGGAGACGTCGTCCCGGGCGAGCACGGAGAGCAGGACGAGGACGACCGGCAGCGCCAGCCCGTCGTTGACCCCGCTCTCCACGTTGAGCAGCGACCGCAGCCGCCCGGGCACCTCCTCGCGGCCGACGATGGCCGAGGCGAAGACCGGGTCGGTGGGCGCCAGCACGGCCCCGACGAGCATGGCCTGGATCCACGGCAGGCCGGCGACGTAGTGCGCGAGGAGCGCGGTGATCCCGAAGGTGAGCGGCATGCCCAGCACGAGCGCCCGGCCGGGCAGCCGCCAGGCCGTCCGGAGATGGGAGAAGCCGACCCGCATGCCGTCGGTGTAGAGCACCGAGAACAGCGCGAGCTCGGCCAGCCCCACGACGATCTCGTCCTCCGGCTGCAGGTCGAGCACGCCGGTCACGCCGTCCCCCAGCACGAACCCGGCCAGCAGGAACAGCACGGCGGTGGACAGCACGGTCCGGTGCGCCAGGCCGGAGAACAGGACACCGACGAACAGCAGCACCGCGAAGACCAGGAGGAGTTCCACCGCAGTCCGGTACCCCCGGACACCGTCTCCCGGCTCATTACGGTTTGTCGACGAAACGGCCGGTCAGCGCTCCGGAACGATTGCGTGCGCCTGCACCCGGCAACCCATCCCTGGTGTCTGCGACCTCCACCGACGGCAGCTTCCGCGCCGCGCCGCTCACCGACGGCCCGCCGGTCGTGGCCCTCGACGACGCGGCCGCGACCGACGACGGGCTGACCGGCGCGAAGGCGGCGGCACTGGCGCGCGCCCGCGCCAAGGGCCTGCCGATCGTGCCGGGGTTCGTGATCACCACCGCCACCGTGGAGCGGCTGGCCTCCGGCGCCCCGCTCCCCGACGAGGCGCTGGCCGCCTGGCGGGAGCTGTCCGAGGACGGGCGGCGGTCCCTGGTGGTGCGCAGCAGCTCGACGGTGGAGGACCTCGGGGACTCCTCGATGGCCGGCCGCTTCGAGTCGGTCGTGGGGGTCGAGGGCCGCGAGGCGTTCGACCGCGCGGTGGCCACCGTCATCGCCTCGCGGGAGACGGCGGCCGCCGGGTCCGACGCCCTCACCGGGAGCGAGCCCCTCGCCGTCCTCGTCCAGCCGCTGCTCGAGGCCCGCAGCGGCGGTGTGCTCTTCGGGATCGACCCGGTGTCGGGCCGGGAGGACCGGCTGGTCGTCGCCGCGGTGACCGGCGGCCCGGACCGGCTGGTGAGCGGCGAGGTCGATGGCGACCGCTACGAGCTGGACCGCTCCGGGCGACGCACCGACGTCACCCGGGGCGACGGCGGCGTCCGCCTGCGCCGTCCCCAGCTGCGCGCCCTGGCCGACCTGGCCCGCCGGACGGCGGCGGTCTTCGGCGGACCGCAGGACGTCGAGTGGGCGTTCGACGAGCAGGGGCACCTGCGGCTGCTGCAGAGCCGCCCGGTCACCGCGGAGGGTCGCGGCCGCCCCCACGGACCGGTGCTCGGGCCCGGTCCCGTGGCGGAGACGTTCCCCGAGCCGCTGCAGCCGCTGGAGACCGACCTCTGGATCCCCCCGCTGCGCGAGGCGCTCCGGCACGCCGTCCTGCTGGCCGGCACCGCCGACCGCACCGCCGTCGACGACTCACCGCTGGTCACCGTCCTGGGCGGCTGGCCGGCCGTCGACCTCGACCTGCTGGAGAGCCGTCAGGAAGCGCCGCGGCTGCGGGAGCGGCTCGACCCCCGCCCACGGCTGCGCCGGTTGCGGGCGTCCTGGCGGGTGGGCCGGCTGCGGTCCGCGCTGCCGGTGCTGGCGCAGGACGTCCTCGGCTCCGCCGACCACGTCCTCGGTGGTGTCCCGCCCCTCGCCGCGCTCTCCGACCGCCAGCTGGTCGCCGTCCTGCACCGCGTGCAGCCGGCCCTGCGCTCGGTGCACGCGCACGAGGTCCTCATGGGGATGCTCGTCGACCCGGCGGCGCCCCGGCTCACCGGGGTCAGCGCGGCCCTGCGCGTGCTGGCCCGGTCCCGGCAGTCCGGGCTGACCGACGCCGAGATCGTGGCCGCGAACCCGGTGGTGCTCGCGCTCGCGGCGCCGCGCATCTGCGCCGTTCCGCAGCTGCCGCCCGACGTCGACGCACCCGACAGCGCGCCGCCCGGCGACGAGACCGACGCCGGCCTGCTCCGCGAGGCGCTCCGCCTCCGCGTCCGCTGGCTGCAGGAGGTGACCGCCCGGGCCTCCTGGACGCTCGGGGAGCGGCTGGCCGCGGCCGGTCGGCTGGGCGGCGCCGAGCAGGTGCGGGGCTTGCGGCTGGAGGAGCTGGCGGCCGCCGTGCACGCCACCGATCGAGAGCTCCGGCCGCAGCTGGCGGAGCCGGGCGAGCCGCTGCCCGCGCGGTTCCGGATGAGCGACACCGGCCGGCCGGTGGCGGTCACGGGCACGTCCGGCGGAACGGGCGCCGGTGGCGGGGCCGGCAGCGGCCCGGTGCACCACGGCGAGAACCCGCCGGAGGGAGCCGTGCTCGTCGTCCGGAACCTCGATCCCTCGCTCGCCCCGGTGCTGCCGCGGCTGGCCGGCCTGGTCGCCGAGACCGGCAGCGTGCTGGCGCACCTGGCCATCCTGGCGCGGGAGTCCGGCGTGCCGACCGTCGTCGGCTTCTCCGGGGCGCTCGAGCGGTTCCAGCCCGGCACGACCGTCCGGATCGACGGCGACACCGGTTCGGTGGAGGAGGAGACGTCGTGAAGAAGCTGAGCTGGCTCATCGGCGTGGTGGCCCTGATCGCCACCGGCGCCTACCTCTTCGTCTACATCTACCGGTGGGAGTGGCACCGCGCCCTCCTGGTGGGGATCCTCTTCCTCGCCACCCTGGTCGGCCTGTGCACCGCCCTGGTCCTGCGCCGGGTGACGTCGATGGACGAACGCGTGCGGGCCATGGCCGGTGATCCGAGGCCCCCCGGCGCGCTTGAACGGCTGCGCGCCGCGCCGGTGGAGACCCAGCCCTTCCGGTGGTTGTCCCCGGATGCGCTCGACCGCACGCACATCTTCATCCCGGTGCTGCTCGGCGGCGGCTTCGTCGTCTCCGGCATCGCCTGGCTGGTCGAGCGCGTCGCCGGGGGCTCCGCCCGCGCGGGCGTGGAGGAAGAGCTCGCCACCGAACTGGAGGAGATCGCCTTCCCGGCCACCTCCCTGGTGCCGACCGACGCCGAGTTGCTGGCCGGCGGCGACGACTACGCCGACGACGCCGGGCTCCGCGTGCTCCTGGGCCCGGCGGCGACGAGGGCCGCCCGGTGAAGCGGGTCCTCACCTGGCTGGCCGCCGCCCTCGTGGCCGGGACCGGGATCCTGTTCCTGCGCGCCGAGCTGATGACGGTCGACATCCCGCAGCCCGAGGGGTCCTACACCGACGTGGTGCTCGCCGTCTCCATCCGGGAGGACGAGGCCGTGCGCGAGGAGATGACCCGGGGGCTGGTCAGCACCTGCCGGCTGCTGGTCAACGCCGACGTGGTCGAGGACTCCTTCGCCGCCGTCGACGAGGGCGTGTTCGCGTTCCGGTTGCGCCCCGGGCTCGACGAGTTCGACCGGCGCGAGCTCGAGGGGTGCCTCCGGGACACCAAGGTGCAGCACCTGCTGGCCGACGTCCGGCTGCTGGAGACGATCACTCCCGGGAGCGCCGGCTCCCGCCAGTGACGCGGGCGAGCAACTCCGCGCGCGCCGGCTCCGGCAGCCGTAACGGGATCGTCGGGTGGGCGGCCGTTGGCTCCCTCGGCGGTCGGGTACCTCCGGTGTCCATGAGCCGGGCCCAGCACGTGGACACATCCCCCGAGGCCGCGGAGAGCACGGCCGGGGCCGGCCGGTTCGGGGCGCGCGCCGCCCTCGGGCTGGTCGCCCTGCTGATCGGAGCGGTCCCGTTCCTGCTGCTCATGCTCCTGGTCCAGGAGGAGTGGTCGCCGCTGGCCTCCCTGGACGGCGAGGTGGCCGCCGACCTCAACGCGGTGGTCAGCGACTCCCCCACGCTGGTGAGCGTGCTCCGGGCCGTCACCGACCTCGGCGGCAATTTCGCCGCCATCCTCGTCTTCACACTGACGACTCTCTTCCTGCTGGTCCGGGGGCAACGCCGCCTGGCCGCCTTCTCCGCGGCCACCGGTATCGGCCTGGCGATCCTGGTGCCCGTCACCAAGGCGCTCATCGGGCGGGCGCGGCCGCTCGTCGAGAGCCCGGTCTCCGAGCTCCCGTCCAACGCCAGCTTCCCCAGCGGCCACGCGATGGTCGCCGTCGTCACCTACGGCATGCTCGCCCTGCTGGCCCTGCCCGCAGTGCGCAGTCGCGCCCGTCGCTGGGTGCTCGCCGGAACGCTGCTGATCGTCCTGGCCGTGGGCTTCACCCGGCTGGCCCTCGGCGTGCACTTCGTGACCGACGTCCTCGCGGGCTGGGCCCTGGGGGCCGGTCTGCTCGCCGTCACGACGGCCGCCTTCCGCGGATGGCAGCACGACCACCACCACCGCCCGGACGAATCACTCGACCCGTTGGACGTGGACCCGCACGAAGGACCGCACCTGGCCCACTCCGGTCGGTCCGCGCTGCCCCGGGGGCGCTCCCCGGTGGTCCCCCTGCTCGTCGTCGCCGCCGCACTCGCCGCGGCCCTGATCCTGCTCGGGCTCCTGATCACCGCCGTCCTCGGCGACAGCGTCATCGGCCGCTTCGACCGCGCGGTGGTGCAGGCACTCACCGAGGCGCGCACCCCCACCCTGACCGACGTCTTCGACGTCATCAGCATGCTGTCCGGGACGCCGATGGTCATCGCGGTGTCGCTGGCCCTCGCCGTGGTGGCCCTGGCGATCACCGCGAGCTGGCGGCCGGTCGCCTTCGTCGTCGTCACCGTGCTGGGGGAACTCGGGATCTACTTCGTCGTCTCCCGCACCGTGGACCGGGCCCGGCCGGCGGTGGCCGACCTGACCTCCAACCTGCCGACCGCGGCGAGCTGGCCCTCGGGCCACGTGGCCGCCGCCGTGGCCGTCTACGGCGCCCTCGCCGCCCTGGTGATCACCCTGAGCCGCAGCAGGTGGCGTTGGGCGGTGCTCGCCGTGCCGGTGCTCGTGGCCCCGGCGGTCGGCCTGGCCCGCATCTACACGGCGGCCCACTACCCGACCGACGTGCTGGCCGGGCTCGTCCTCGGCACCGTCTGGGTGCTCGCCTGCGCCCATTACCTCCTCCCCGGCGTCGCAGGGCACGTCCGCTACCCCCGCTCGGCCGACGCGACCCGGCCGGTGACGGCCGCGCGCTGACGCCGGCGTCGTCACCGAACCGCAAGCTGCCGCGGCTGTTCCTCACCAGCGCGGAGGGTACGTCCGCCACCATGCCGGACACGCACTTCGAGCCCTTCGTGCACCTCGTCGACCTCGCCCCCGACCGGGCGCTGATCGCCTGGGGTGGCTTCTGGTTCCGGCGCGATGATTCCGACGGACGCTGGCAGGTGGTGGGGGACGACGAGCTCGGCGACCTGGACCTCGGCCGGACCGGCAGCATCGGGGCCCGGTCGGAGCCGTACGGCAGCGCCGTGGTGGAGGTGTTCGACCGCTCGGGCGACATCGTGGCCGAAGCCCGCACCGACACCGGCAACCACGTCCGGGTCGACGGGCTCTCCCCGGACACCGGGTACCGCTACCGCATCCGCGTGGACGGGCTGCCGTGGGCAGAGGGGCCCCGCATGGACTGGGGTCCCGTCCCGCGGGGAGGCCTGGACCTGCGGCCCGGCGACCGGGCCTACGACCTGCGCTTCCGTACCCACCCGTCACCCGACGTGGCCGTCCCCCTGGACTTCGCCGTGCTCGGCGACTACGGCATCGGCGTACTCACCGACACCGGGAGCGGCCGCCGTCAGCGGCAGGTCGCCGACGTGCTCGACCGGCTGACCGAGGAGCCCGGCGTGCGCGTGGTCATCACCGTCGGGGACAACGTCTACCCGAGCGCGGGCACGCGGGGGTCGCAAGGAAGTGGGGCGCAGGACTCCGACTGGTACGGCAGCTTCTACCAGCCCTACCGGTACGCGCTCGCCCGGGTGCCGATGTACCCGACGGTGGGCAACCACGACACGAGCGACGCCGAGTCCAGCGACGACCGCGAGCAGATCCGCGACAACTTCCACACCGACGCCCGGTTCACCCCGGAGGTCGCCGGGTCACGCGCATCGGCGGACCCGGGGATGTTCTACCGGTTCGGCTTCGGCGCGGACGTGGAGTTCGTCTGCATCGACACCTCCCTGTCCCGGGAACTACCCACCGAGCACTTCTTCGAGGACCCGGGCCACCAGGATTTCCTGGACGAGGCCTTTCCGGACGACGGCGGCGCCGGACGGTGGTGGCGGTTCCCGTTCTCCCACCACCCCGCCTACTGCGCCGGGCCGCACCACCCCAACACCGCGGCGATGGTCGAGCGCCTGGTTCCGCTGTTCGCCCGTGCCGGGGTCCGGGCGGCATTCGCCGGGCACGAGCACAACTTCCAGCTCTCCCGCGTCGACGGCATCGACTACTTCGTCTCGGGGGCGGGCGGCAAGCTGCGCGAGGATCCACCGGAGGGCTTCGGACCGGCCGGGACGGTGGCGTGGGCGGCCCAGGCGCACCTGCTGCTGGCGCGGGTGGACGGGGACACGCTGACCGTCACCCCGCTGACCGCGGTGGGACGCGACGGAGCCGCGGAACGGTTGACCCCACGGGCACCCGACGGCGCTGTCGTGGAGGTGCCGTTCGTGGTCCGCCGCGACCGGTGAGCGCCGGTTGCGCACGACCGGATCGTCACCACATCGACGCAGCGCCGGGCATGACCGTGGGTACGCCCGGTGCATGACCGATGCGACCTCCTTCGACGGCACCCGCCTTGCCCTCTACTCCTGGGGACCCGAGGGCGCTCCGCTGCTCGTGCTCGTGCACGGCCTGGGGATGTCCGCCGACTCCTGGGGCGACGTGCCGCAACGGCTCGCCGAGAACCACCGGGTGGTCGCCTACGACCTGCGCGGGCACGCCCAGAGCGGTGATGCGCGCTCCCATGACTACAGCTTTCCGGCGCATGCGCAGGACCTGTCCGCGGTGCTGGACGCGGTCGTCCCGGACAGCGGCTCCGCGGTCGTCGTGGCGCACAGCCTCGGCGGCGGCATCCTCCTGAAGCACGTGCACGGGTCCGCCGACGCCCGGATCGCCGGCGCCGTCCTCGTCGGCTCGGGCGGGTCGGGCGTGACGGCGCCCGGTTTTCCCGCACACGGGCTGCCGCCGTGGGCCCGGGGCCGGCTCCGCTCGGCGTGGTTCGCGCTGCTCCGCTCGGGCGTCCGGCTGGCGAGGAAGATCCGGCCGCTGCACGCGGTGTCCGACCGGGCGATCCGACACTTCGCCTTCGCCCCCGGCGAGCCGCAGGAGCTGGTGGAGCGGATGCGCGACGACTTCCTGAGCACGCGGCCTCTCGCCCTTGCCGGGACGACGCTGGCCGGCGTCAGCCACGACGGCGTCGAACTGGCCCCGAGCCTCACGGCGCCGACGCTGGTCGTGCACGGCAGCCGCGACCCGGAGGTGCCGGGCGAGGAGGCCGAGAGGCTCGTGGCCGCGTTGCCCGACGCCGAGCTGGTGACCGTCCCCGGCGCCGGCCACATGCTGCCGCTGACCAACCCCGACGTCGTCGTCACGCAGGTGGCCAGGTGGGTGCGGCGGCTCACCGGCGAGCGAGGGGCCGCCGCCTAGCGGCACCGGTGGTCCTGCATCGCCCGATGCGGGGCGCAGCTGCGACGTCCGGAGGACCGGGCGGTGACGCCCGGTCTTCCGGACCGTTGCGGGTCAGGAGACGACGACCTCGATGATCGGGTAACCCGAGGCGCCGTCGGGTGCGACCGGCGTCCGCTCGTCGGTCTGCACCTCGCCTCGCCCGTCGGTCGCGCGCGCGGCGATGACGTGCCGGCCGGGGGTCGCGTCCCACGGCAGCACCCACTGGCGCCACACGTCCACGTCGTAGGGGGCGGACAGCTCGGCCTCCTGCCACGGCCCGTCGTCGATCCGCACCTCGACCCGTTCGATGCCCCGGGTGGGCGCCCAGGCCACACCCGCGATGGGTCGCCGGCCGGCGGCCACGGCACCCCCGGGGACGTCGATGCGGGCCTGGGTCTTGATCGGGCCCTCCCTCGCCCAGCCACGGGGGATCCAGTAGCCGGCGACGTCCCAGTCGGTGAGCTCGATCGCCGCCAGCCACTTCGTGGCCGAGACGTAGCCGTAGAGGCCGGGGACGATCAGCCGGGCGGGGAAGCCGTGCTCGGCCGGCAGCGGCTCGCCGTTCATGGCGACCGCCACCATCGCCTCCTCGAGATCCAGCGCGGTCACGGTGGGAAAGCCTGCGGTGAAGCCGTCGACCGAGCGGCCGATCAGCTGGGTCGCCCCTTCCTGGAGGCCCGCGCGCTCGAGCAGGGGCCGCAGCGGCACGCCCTGCCAGCGGGCATTGCCCACGAGGTCTCCGCCCACCTCGTTGGAGACGCAGGCGATGGTGATGTCGGCCTCGATCTGCGGCAGCTCCATGAGGTCGGCGTAGGTGAGGGTGAACGGGTTGTCGACCATCCCGCGGATCTCCAGCTGCCAGGTCTCGGGGTCGACGACCGGCACCCGGAGCGCGGTGTCGATCCGGTAGAACTCCTCGTTCGGGATGAACAGCGGGGTCAGGCCGGCGATCTCCAGGTCGGCGCCCTCCGGTACGGGACCCGCCTGCTTCACCGGAACGGGCAGCCGGATGGCGGCGCGCAGGTCGTTCAGCCGCTCCCGCCCCGAGAGCAGGTAGCCCCCGACACCGGCGAGGACGCCCAGCACCGTGGCGCCGCCGGTCACGGCGAGGAAACGGCGGCGGTCGACCGGGCTGAGCGCGGGAGTTCCACCGGCGTCCGCGTCGGCAGCGGGTTCGGGCGGCACCGCACGGCTCGGGAGGGCGACCACCAGGGTGTAGAGCACGGCGATGCCGGCGGCGGCACCCAACGCGCCGACGAGCACGCTGAGGAAGACCGGGTTGCGGTCGTCGGCCAGTGCGGCCACGACCCCGAGCAGGGCGAACAGCGCGATGCCCCCGGCTGCCAGGACGAACCAACGACGGGCGAGCACCCCCAGGGCGGCCCCGAGCAGGACCGAGATGACCAGGATGCCCCCGATGAGCACCGGCTTGTCGGCGGTGCCCAGGGTCGCGATGGCCCACTGCTCCAGCCACCCGGGCACGCTGTCGATGACGAAGTCCCCGACCGCGATGATCAGGGAGGGCGCCTGCGCGATCAGCCCGGCGACCAGTTCGGCGAGCCCGAGCGCCACGGCCACCGCCGCGATCCCGGCGAGCGCGGCCCAGCCGCGGCTCATCGGGCGGGCGCCGCCGGTCCGTTCCTCTGCAGTTCGTACGTCGTCAGCCACCCCCGTGCAATGTCCCCGGGACCACGACCGGACACCGGCGGGGCGGCCATCGACGCAGAACTGTCATGCACGATCGGATGATCGCCCCATGCCCGGGGGCGCCGTCTCCCACCCGACCGGACGGCGAAGTGCGGCGCCGTCCGACCCTCCGACCATGCCCCGACCGGGAGCGGCCGCCGCCCCGGCGACCGCTCCGTCATGGTTCTGCAAGGAGGCCGTGGCCGGTCAGGGCCGGCGCCCGGACAGTCCGACCGCGCCCGAGCCGCGCAGCGGCCGTCCCACCACGTCGGCGGCGACCTCCAGCGCCCGCCGGCAGAGTCCGCGGGCGCGCCACTGCTCGGCGTGCACCTGCTCGCTGCGGGTGAGGTCGTCGGCGAAGTGCTCGTCGAGCAGCCCGACCACGGACCGGTCGTCGACCACCAGGCAGACCTGCTCGTTCAGCGCGAACGAGCGGGTATCGAAGTTGGCGGTGCCCACCATGGCCACGGCGCCGTCCACGGTGACGACCTTGGCGTGCATCAGGGAAGGCTGGTAACGCCAGATCTCCACCCCGGCGTCCAGCAGCGGCTGGAAGTCCAGCTCTGCCTCCAGGTGGACCCCGGGGCGTTCGGCGTGCGGCCCGCCGACCAGCACCTGCACGTGCACCCCGCGACGCGCGGTCGCCCCGACCAGCTGACGCAGCCAGCGCGGCAGCCGGATGTAGGGGGAGGTGATCCGGACGTGCTCGCGGGCCGTATCGAGCAGCGCGACGACCGCGATGGCCGCCTCGCTCCAGCCCGGCTGCGACGGCGTCCGGAGGACCTGCACGGCCGTGTTCCCCGCGGGTCCGAGCTCGGGGAACCGGTCGGCCTCGGACACCAGTCCGCCCTCGAGCCGGACCTGCGCCTGCATCCACGCGGAGACGAATGCCGACCGGAGCCCGGCCACGGCCGGCCCCTGCACGCGGAAGGAGGTGTCCCGCCAGCTGCCCTCGTGCCGGCCGTCACCCGCCCACGACTGAGCGATCCCGGTCCCGCCGGTGAACGCCACCGTCTCGTCGCAGACCAGCACCCGCCGGTGCGTACGCAGGTTCCAGACGGTGAACCGGGGACTGGACAGCGGCCGGTAGAAGGCGACCGTGCAGCCGGCCTCGCGCACGCGACGCAGATCGCCGCGGTCGATGTTCTTGGCGCCGTAGCCGTCGAGCAGGAGCCGCACCCGTACCCCGGCCCGCGCCCGCTCGGCAAGGGCGCCGGCCACCTCGTGGCTGACGGCGCCCCCGTGCCAGGCGAACCAGAGCATGTCGATGCTCCGGCGTGCCGCGGCGATGGCTCCCAGCAGCGCCGGGAAGGTCTCCTCGCCGTTCCTCAGGACGTCGATCCGGTTGCCCTCGGTGAACGGGACGCCGACCAGTGACCCGAGCACCCGCCGGGTGCCGCTCCGTGCGGTGAGCTGTTCGGTCATCGGTTGCCGGCCTTCCTGCCGTGATCAGCGTCCGCCCGTCGGGTGGCGGACACGCGAGCACTTCTCCGCATCCGGGGCGCCGTCCTCGGGTGCCCGCCGGACCGGTCCGGGAACCGCCTGGTCGGGCGCTCGTCACAGCCTCGCCGCGCGCCACCGGTCAGCGGCCACGCGGGCCCGGGCGCAGCACGTCGATCACCACGCTGCGCGCGGCATGGGCCATGAGTCCGGCCATGCGGAGGCGCGTGCGCAGCGGCACGTCCGCGAGCGCGGCCTGCCCGCGCCGTCCCGGGTCGCGGTACCGGACGTCCCGCTCCTCCACCGCCTCGACCGCGGCCACGACCGCCGGCTCCGGGAGGCCCGCCCGCCGCAACGCATCGGGCAGCCACGCCTGCAGGCTCCGCCAGCCGAGCACGAAGTCGCTGTGCCGGAAGGCCTGTCCGCCGAAGCCACCGAACCGCACCAGGAACTCCCCGGCGAGCAGGTCGGGCACCTGCTCCTGCCCGGCGGGCGGGCGCGCGTCGCCCGAGGGCTGCTGCAGCAGCCGGAGCGGGGAGATGACCTCCGTGCTCACCGGCACCCGGCCGGCCACGCCGCCGGCCTCGCGCAGCGCCCGGCGCAGGACGTCGGCGGTGTCCCCCGGGGCCTCGTCACCCAGCGCCCGGCGCAGCGCCTGCTCGGCCCCGGCGTCCAGGTGCGGCGCCAGGGCCCCGGCCAGCTGATCGAGTCGGCGCAGGCGCACGTTCACGTCCTCGATCCCGCGCAGGTCGGCGTACGACGACTCCACCGGCAAGGTGGTCACCATCCGCACGAGGGTGTCGTTCCAGGTGGGCCGGTGGTCGGGATCGGTCCACCGGCCGTCGTCATCGGGCGCGGTCGTGTGCGGGTGGACGAGGACGTGCACCCGGCGGGGCTTCCCCTCGGCGGCCGTCGCGTCCGGCGAGGAGCCCCATGCCTGGTGGTCGGCCCGGCGCGCCGCACCGAGGGTCGCACCGAGCGGGCGCCGGTCCAGTGCTCCGCCGTCGGCGTACCAGAAGTGCCCGGACTCCGGGAAGTTCGCGACCCCGGCCCGACGGTAGCTCTGCTCGTCGGTCCGCCGGTCCAGCAGCCGCGGATCGAACAGCGCGGGATGCGACATCGAGGCGACGGCGGCATCCACGGGGCTGCTGCGCCGGGGCTGCACGTACCGGTCGCGGTCGTCGTCCGGGTCGAGGGTGAAGGCGACCCGGTCCGCGTGGGTCAGTCCGCTGTGCGCCGGGCCGTCGCCCGCGCTCTCGATGAGCGAGGTCAGACCCTGCAGGTTGCCCAGTCCGGCGGTGAACTCGATCGGCTGCCGCTGCCGGGCCGCGTCCGGCACACGGTGCATCGGCCGGCCTCGCCGGTCCCGCGGCTCGAGCAGTCCGATCGTGTCGGAGTGGACCGTCGCCATCGTCAAGGGGGCGTCGCTGCGCCCCCGGGACAGCCGCCGCAGGCTCGCGTTCCGCACCCATGCGTCGCGCAGCACGGGCAGCGGATCGAGACCGGCCAGCAGGCAGCGCGTGGCGAGCAGGCCGACCATGGCGCCGGCCGACGTCCCCCCGACGGCGTCCACGCGCACCGACGCAGGACGTCCGTCCCGGAAGTCCCGCTCGTTGAGCCGTTGCAGGGCGACGACGAGCCCGGCGGTCGCGCCGGCCTCGTAGGCACCGAGTGACGCCCCGCTGCTCACCGTGAGCGCGATCCGGACCGGATCCGCAGCGGTCATGCCGGCCGCACCCGGGAGATCCGCACCCCGCTGGCCGGGGCAGCCGGCATCCGGGCCAGGTCGATGCTCAGGTCCTGAAGCGGCACGTCGTAGCTCATGGCGGCGGTCAGCAGGCGGACCGCCCGCTCGACCACCGAGATGGTGAGCCACTCCCCCGCGCACCGGTGCGCCGAGTCGTGGTCGCCGCCGCCCTGCGGCACGAAACTGTAGGGCCCGCCGTCCCAGCCGGCGAATCGCTCGGGACGGAAGTCGGCCGGCTCCTGCCAGATCCGGGGATCGTGGTTGGTGGCGTAGATGTCGAGCAGGAACCACGCTCCTCGGTCGAACCGGCGGCCGCGCCACTCGAACTCCTCCCGCGCCCGGCCGCCGACCATCGGGAAGAACGGGAAGTAGCGGCGGACCTCCTGCACGAACCAGCGGAGGTACTCGTCGTCCTCGCGGACCTTCGCCCGGCAGTCGGGGTGCTGGTGCAGGGCGAGCGCCGCGAACACGACGTACCGGGCCACCGCGACGGTCGGCCGCAGCACGTTGATCAGCTCGACGCGTGCCACGTCGACGTCCAGCAGGCGGCCGTCCTCGTCACGGTGCTCGGCGATGACCCTCGCGGGGCGCCCTTCCTCCACCGGCAGGTCCCCGCTGCGGATCCGCTCGATCACCTGACCGGCCCAGCGCTCGGCGCGGTGCCGGAGGGCCTGCCCGCGGAGGTTGCGGGGTCCGGCAGAACCGGCGCCCTCGACCATGGCGGCGAACTGCCGGGTGCGGATCGCCACCTCGTCGTCGGCGAGCGGTATGCCGCTCCACGCGCAGACCGCCCGGCACAGCACCTCGCGGACGGCGTCGAAGAGGACGACGTCCCGGGCCTGCGCCCACTCGGGGGTCCGGACCCGCCACTCGCGATCGACCAGGTCGCCCAGCTCGGTGAGGGCGGCCGGCGTCATCAGCGACATGAACATCGCCTTGCGGTGGCGGTGCGGCTGCTCGTCGAGCAGCTCGACGCTGCCGAAGTCCTGCAGCAGCGTCAGTACGGTCACCGGCAGGGCCCGACGGCGGGTCATCCGGTCCGGCTCGTACAACAGCCGGGCCGCCTCCTCCCCGTAGGCGACGACGGCCCTGCGCAGCATCAGGCGCGTCTCGAAGGCGTCGGACCCCGACCGCAGGAAGCGGTGGGCGCCGAACGCATAGCCCTCCCGGAGCAGGGCAGCGCTCTGGTCCCCGCGGTCGAGCCGTGGGATCTGGTCGATGGGCACCGTGAGGTCCCACCCGATCACGGCAGGCTGGTCAGCGGTCGGCTGGACACGGCGGGCGCGGAGAGCCGGAGACTGCCCGCGCCCGCGGCCCGCAGGCGTTCGTCGAGCAGGTGGTCGACGAGCCGCGACCGCGTGTCGATGGTGACCAGCAGGATGGCCTCCAGGTCGGCGAGCTCCTCCTGCCGACGCCGGATCTCGACCAGCTCCTTCTCCGCGTCCCGCCGGATGGTGCGGGAGGAGTGCAGGTCCGCATCGATGGCGGCCAGTGTCCGGGCGACGGGCCGCGCCACCACTGGCTGTGACGTGGAGGGCTGTGGCGCGAGGGGCTGAGACATGGCGTCCTCCGGGCGGAGCGGGCGACGAGGAGCGGTCACCCGGACGGGTGCCGCGCCGTCGGTTGTGCCCGCACGGCGCGCGACCACCGCGATGCCGCCGTCCTGACACCGATCCGCAAGACGCGCGCAACATCGCCCGTTGCCGGGGACACCACCGGCCGCCGCGGCCCCTGTGACACAGGGCTCGGTCGCCGGCCGTGCACCGCGGTCAACCAGGACGGAGGCGATCCGCCGGTCCTGTGACCTCCTCGTGACCATGTGGCGGAGTGGTGTCGGGTCTGTGTCGGAGCCGCAACGGTCGGCGTTCTCCGTTCCTCGCCGGGCAGGAGACGGGTCGTCCGCTACTTCGCGGGCCGCACCCCGTAGCGGCCCCGACGACACAGAGGAGACGACATGAACACCAACGCTGCACGCCTGACCTCCACCCCCAAGCGCCGTGCCGGCCGTACCGCCGGCGCCGTGATCGCCGCGGTCGTCGGCATGGGCGGGCTCGCCGCCTGCAGCGACGACTCGGCCGGTCCCGAGGCCGGCGGGGTCTCCGCCGAGGACCTTCAGGGGGTCGAGGACCAGATCGCCGGCCTGGACGAGCGCGTGGGCGTCCTCGAGGAGGGCGGGGTGGAAGGCACCGACGTGGGCGTCGCCCCGCTCGGCGCCGAGGACGACACCGAAGCCTTCTTCGGGGACAACGAGTCCTTCGTCGGCCAGGAGGTGACGGTCAGCGCGGAGATCTCCGAGATGGTCACGACGACCGACATCGGTAGCTCCTTCCGCATCGCGGGTGAGTCGGGCGACCCGATCCCCGTCGTCTCGGCCTCCCCGATGGCAGAGATGGACGCCAACGACGTGGTCCAGGTCTCGGGCACCGTCGTCCAGGTGCAGCGGGACACCTTCGAGGAGGACTTCGGCGTCGCCGCCGATGAGCTCTTCGAGGACGCCGACGCGTTCTTCGAGGAGGAAGAGGGCTCGATCGCCATCGCCGCCGACCGCATCGAGGTGCTGCAGGAGCAGGGCCAGAACGACTGACCCCGGCAGTCGGCCGCGGCTCGGTCCACGGGGCAGTGCTATCGCCCCATCCCGTGTGTCAACCGGTTGACGGTGGCACTGTCCGTGCACACATCGCCGCCTCCCGGGGAAGTGGGAGGGCGCAGGACGGCCGGCCTCCGGTCGACTTCCCACGAGAGGACCGGGTGACCGCGGTGAGATGGTGGTCGAGAACAGAGGCCCCGGGCGTGGATACCCTCCCCGAGCGGCCGGAGACGGCTGCGGACGGCGCCCGGAGTCCGCGGGACAGGACCTCCTCCCCCGGTCCCTGGCCGGCCGCCGTCGCGCCGCGCTGGGCGCTGAGGGTGCTGGCCACCGGAGCGGCGGTCCTGATGCTCGCCGCGGTGGGTTGGCTGTTGTTCTGGTTCCTGCTGCGCCTGCCGCTGCTGACCGTGGCCGTCGCGGTGGCGCTGCTGCTCACCGCGCTGGTCCAGCCCATCACGCGGTGGCTGCACCGCCGAGGGCTGGGCGAGGGGCTCTCCGCGCTCCTGTCGGTGCTGTTCCTCCTCGGCGTCATGATCGGCATCGGCTTCCTCGTCGGATTCCGGGCTGCCGACAGGCTGCGCGGCCTGACGCGCCCCCTGACCGCGGGTATCGACCGCATCCGCGTCTGGCTCACCGAGGGGCCGCTCGGTCTGGACCCCCGGCAGGTCACCCAGATCCGGAACACCGTGGTCGACCGCCTCTACGCGCTGACCCCCGACCCTGCGGTCGCCGCCCGGATGGCCGTCTACGTGCTGGCCGCCGTGATCCTGGTGGCCTTCCTGACGTTCTTCCTGCTGAAGGACGGTGCCGCCATGTGGTCCTGGCTGCTGAGCTGGGTCCCCGAACGGCGGAGGGAACAGGTGGACGGGGCGGGGAACTCGGCCTGGACGGCCCTCTCGCAGTACGTCCACGGCGTCGTCCTGGTGGCCTTGATCGACGCGGTGGGCATCGGCGCGGTGCTGCTCTTCCTCGGGGTACCGCTGTGGGTGTCGCTGACCCTCCTGACGTTCATCGGCGCGTTCGTCCCGCTCTTCGGCGCGACAGTCAGCGGGGCGGTGGCCGTGCTGGTCACCCTCGTGACCAATGGCCTCACCGACGCGATCATCGTGCTGGTCGCGGTCCTCGTGGTGCAGCAGCTGGAGGGGAACGTGCTGCAGCCGATCATCGTCGGCCGCACACTGCGCCTGCACCCGGTGGTCATCCTCGTGGCGGTCACGGCCGGCAGCCTGCTGTGGGGGCTCGCCGGGGCCCTGCTCGCGGTGCCGCTCGTGGCGGTCACCTACCGGGTCCTGGGATTCATCAGGGAGCACCCGGTGCCCGGGGCCACGGCACCGGAGCGCCCCGGGTCGGACGCGCTCCCGGTGCCGGAACACGCGGCCTGAGCGCGCGGGTGGGCGGACCGGCCGGGCGCCTCCGGCGGGTCAGTCCGCCTGGGCCTGCACGACCTCGAGGCGGGCCGCCGAGATGGCGATCTGACCCCCGGAGTCGGCGAAGAAGGCGGCGGGGTCCTCGAACAGCTGGTCCGCGGCGATGCCGAAGTCCACCTCGAAGCTGTCCTCGGCGATCCGGACGACCGTGCCGGTGACCTCCACCGTGTCGTCGGCCTGCAGCTCGGCCGGTGGCGTCGCCATGATGACCACGATCGGGTCGCCGCTGTCGCCCGAGATGCGGAAGGAGGCCCCGACGTCGGCCACCGTCACCGGCTCGGTGACCTCACCGCTGACCGTGACGCCCTGGCCGATCAGCGCCTCGGCGTCGCCGAGGACACCAGGCTCCTCCTCGCCGGGCCGGTCCTCCTCGGGCCGCTCCTCGGCGGCCGGCTCGTCCTCGAGGACGCCGACCCGGTCCTCGATCGCGGCGAGCCGGTCCTCGATCCCGGTGAGACGCTCCTCGATCGCCTGCACCTCCGTGGCCGCCGGCCCGGTCTCCGGGCCGATCGGGTCATCGCTGCACGCAGCGACCCCGCCCATCCCGACGGCCGTGGCGAGGACCGCGGCCGCGGCCCGCCACGCTCGTCCGTCTCCCGTCCGGACCGACCGCGCTGCACTGGCGCTCATGGGGGTCTCCTCTGCTCGACGCGGGCCGCAGCCGTCGCACGCGTCGCCTGCGACGGGACCTGAGTGCCCGCGCCGGGGCGCCGGATGCCTGACCCGGCCCTTCGACACGAGGCCGCAACACCACGAGCCCCACCCCAGGCAAAGGAGGCTATGCATACGGATCGGCGTCCGAAACCGTATGCATAGCCTCCTATGCCGTGGTCAGCCGCGCAGCACCTCGCCGAACCGGGCGCAGCTCTCGTCGATCGCCGTCTGGGCGGCCGGTGAGATCGTGCCCATGTCGAAGAAGCCGTGGATCATCCCGTCGTAGCGATGTACCTGTGCTTTGACCCCCGCGGCACGCAGCGCCTCGCCGTAGGCCTCGCCCTCGTCGCGCAGCGGGTCGAACTCGGCCGTGACGATCACCGCCGGCGGCAGACCGGAGAGGTCCGAGCCGTGCAGGGGCGACAGGCGCGGGTCCTTCGCGTCGTCCCAGGCCCCGGCGTAGTGCCCGTAGAACCAGTCCATCGTGTCCTTCTCGAGGAAGTAGCCCTTGGCGTTCTCCACGCGCGACGGGTACTCGCCCTCGGCGTCCACGGCCGGGTAGATCAGGAACTGGCCGGCCAGCGGCGTGCCGTCGGCCTGCAGCACCTGCGCCACGACGGCGGAGAGGTTGCCGCCGGCGCTGTCCCCGGCGACGCCCAGCCGCTGGTCGCCGCCGAACTCGTCGAGGTGCCCGGCGATCCACCGGGCGGCGGCCACCGCGTCGTCGGCCGCCGCGGGGAACGGGTGCTCGGGAGCCAGCCGGTAGTCGACGGCCACGACCACCGCACGACTCCCCCGGCAGATGTTGCGCGCCATGTTGTCGTGGGTGTCGAGGTCACCGATCACCCAGCCGCCACCGTGGAAGAAGATGACCGTCGGGAAGGGGCCCTCGCCCTCCGGGCGGTAGATCCGGGCCCGGATGTCTTCCCCGTCACCGGGAACGGTGCGGTCCTCGGTGCCGGCCACGGGGACGATCTGCTCGGGGGCCCGGGCGCCGTGCGTGAGGGCGAGGTAGAGGCCGCGTCCGGCCTCCGGGGTGCCCTCGTACATGGGCGGCATCCCGGATTCGTCGATCATGGTCAGCATTGCGGCGATGTGCGGGTCGACGGGCACAGGGCAACTCCAGGGTCTCTGCGGGACGAACGGAACATGGAAGAGGGACGGGCGGGCGCGGCCGGTCGCGCCGGTCAGTGGTAGACGAGAGACTCGTCGTCGAGGTCGAGGGCGGGCAGCGACGTCCGCTCCTCCGCGTACTCGAGCAGGTGCGTCCACGGCTCCCGGTCGCCCTGCTTGAACATCCGGCCCGCCGAGCGCATGACGTAGCCGGAGTTGAAGTTCTCCGGCACGGCCCAGGGGCGCAGCGGCATGTCGGCATCCTGCGGCCGGAGCGTCGGGACGACGGTCGTCGCGCCCCGCTCCTGCAGGTGCGCCAGCAGCCGGCAGACGAACTCGCTGACCAGGTCGGCGCGCAGGGTCCAGCTGGCGCGGAAGTAGCCGAACACGTAGGCCATGTTCGGCACTCCGCTCATCATCATCCCGCGCCAGGTGATCCGGGAAGTGAAGTCGACCGGTTCGCCGTCGACGGTGAACGCGACGCCGCCGAAGAGGCTGAGGTCGAAGCCGGTCGCCGTCACGACGATGTCGGCCTGCAGCTCCTCGCCGGAGGACGTGCGGATCCCGGTCTCGGTGAATGTCTCGATCGTGTCGGTGACGACCGACGCCTTTCCCTCCCGGATGGCGGTGAACATGTCGCCGTCGGGCAGCAGGGCCAGCCGCTGCTGCCAGGGCCGGTAGCTCGGGTTGAAGTGCTTGTCGATGTCGAAGCCCTCGGGCAGCTGCGGGCGCATGGACTCGATCAGCAGCTCGCGGAGCTCGTCGGGCGACTCGAAGGACATCCGGGTGATCTCGTCGCCCTCGGCGATGTAGGCCCGGCGGAGGATCTCGTGCGTCCAGTCGTCGGGGACGTCGAGGGCGCGCAGCGTCTCGGCGAGCTCGTGGGTCCGGGGCCGGGCGAAGAAGAACGTCGGCGACCGCTGCAGCATCGTGACGTGCGCGGCGGTGGTCGCGAGCGCGGGGATCAGGGTGGCCGCGGTGGCGCCGGAACCGATGACGACGACGCGCTTGCCGGCGGTGTCCAGGTCGGCGGGCCACTGCTGCGGGTGCACCACCACGCCACGGAACCGGTCGAGCCCCTCCCACCGCGGCTGGTAGGGCTGGTCGTGGTCGTAGTAGCCCTGGCACATCCAGAGGAAGTCGGTGGTGAGGCGGACGGTGTCACCGGTGTCGTCACGGGTGACCTCGACGGTCCAGCGCCGTTCCGCGGACGACCAGCTCGCCGTCGTGACCCGGTGCCGGTACCGGATGCGCTCCGCCAGCTGGTCCTCGTCGATGACCTCGTCCAGGTAGGACAGGATCTCCTCCGACGTGGCGATCGACGCCCCGCGCCACGGCTTGAACTTGTAGCCGAAGGTGAACAGGTCGCTGTCGGACCGGACCCCGGGATAGCGGTGGGTCCACCACGTGCCGCCACGGCTGTCGAGCGCGTCGAGGATGACGAAGCTCTTCCCGGGGAAGCGTTCCCGCAGGTGGTGGGCGGCCCCGATGCCCGAGATCCCCGCACCCACGATGAGCACGTCGACGTGCTCGGTCTGCGTGTCGGTGGTGGTGGTGGTGGTGGTGGCGCGTTCCGCGGTCGTCGTCATGCCCGTCCCCAACTGTCGGCTGATCCCCTCGCCGGCGGACGCTAGAGGCGGGCGCACCTGTGAGCCATGGCACAATCGGCCGCGAGTTGATGAATCCGGCCAACCCACTGCACGCCGCCGCCCGTGGCACGGGCAGCGCGGCGCTGATGTGCGCGCTCGCCGAGGAGCACGGCCTGCCCCGGGCTCGGGCGATCGCCGGCACCGGCATCGACGAGGCCGCACTGCGCGATCCCGACGCCGAGATCAGCGCCGAGCAGGAGGCGCGGCTGGTCGCCACGCTCGCCGCCGAGCTCCCCGAGACGGCCGGGCTCGTGGCCGGGACCCGGTACCGGCTCGCCACCTACGGGATCTGGGGCTTCGCCCTGCTCTCCAGCCGCACCCTCCGGGATGGCCACCAGGTCGCGATGCGCTTCGTCGACCTGACGTACGCGCTCACCCGGATCAGCGCGGAGGAGAACACCGACGAGGTCTCCGTCTTCTTCGACGACCTCGACCTACCCGAGCCGGTCCGCCGCTTCGTCCTGCTGCGGGACACCGCGGCAGCGCTGCAGCTGTGGCGGGAATCGCTCGGCCAGGCCGTGGTGCCCCGGCAGGTGGCGCTGCGCCTCCCCGAGCCCGCCGACCCCGAGCCGTACGAAACCACCTTCGGCGTGCGGCCCCGGTTCGCGGCGCCGCGGTCGGTGCTCGCCTTCGACGTGGCACTGCTCGACCGGCCACTTCCCCAGGCCGCTCCGTTGACCGCTGCCCTGTGCGAGGCGCAGTGCCGGGTGCTTCTCGAGCGCCGTCAGTCCCGCCGCGGGGTGAGCGGACAGGTACGGGACCTGCTGCTGCGCGGCCCGCAGCGGATGCCCCGCCAGGAGGAGGTGGCCGCGACGCTGCACATGAGCGTGCGGACCCTGCGCCGGCACCTCGACGACGAGGGCACCAGCTTCCGGGCCGTCGTCGACCAGACGCGCAGGCACCTGGCCGAGGAGCTGCTGGTGACCGTCGGCCTGAGCGTCGAGCAGGTCGCGGAGCGCATCGGCTACTCCGAGGCCTCGGCCTTCGTGCACGCGTTCCAGCGCTGGCACGGCGTCAGCCCGCGGCGGTGGGCGCGGTCGGCCCCTGCAGCCGAACGGGGATGACGGGGACGCCGACCGGCGTCCGGTCGCGTGCACTGCTCGTGGAGAACTCGCCGCCAGCTCATGTGCAGCAGTTCTCGACGGCGCTCACGAGGACGGATCTCTCGCCCTACGGTCGCGGGCCTCGGATCGGAGCTGGTGCCGTGACCGCCCAGGCCGCCGGCGCGTCCGGCCTTCGACCACCTCGCCACCCAGGCCGATCCGGCGTTGATCACCGGCGGCGAGGAGCACTCCACAGCCATCGCCGAGAGCCTCGGGCAGTCGGTGGCCGGCCTGTCCGATCGCCCAGGCGATCTCCGTCCGTGACGCCGTCGAGGTCAGATCTGCAGCTGCCGCTCGTCCCCGGTCCGCCATTCGACCATGACGATGCTGGCGTCGTCCTGCAGGTGGTCGGCCTGATGGTCCAGCACGCGGCGCATCAGCCGACGCAGGGTCTCCGGTGCCGGATCGCCATCGGCGCTCGCCCGGTGGATGAAGTCCGCGAGCCGGTCCTCGCCGAAGAACTCGCCGTCCGGGGAGCGCGCCTCCACGACCCCGTCGGTGTAGAGGACGACCCTGTCCCCCGCGTGCAGCTGCATCGCGCAGACATCGGGCTTCCTGGTCTGCAGCCCGAGCGGTGGATGCGGCTTGCAGGGCCCCGGGCGCAGCAGCGCGCCGTTCCGGACGACCAGCGGGTCGGGATGGCCGGCGTTGACCCATCGCAGCTGGCCGGTGTCGAGATGCAGGCGCGCGATGGCGGCGGTGGCGAACCGGCTGCCGGTGAACTCACCGGCGATGACGTCGTTCATCGCCGCCGCGATGTCGGGCAGGTCCCACATGTTGCGGCGTGCGTGGCGGTAGGCGCCCACGGCCGCCGCAGCCAGCAGCGCAGCGGGCAGCCCGTGGCCCACGGCGTCGAGGACCATCAGATCGGCCGTGGGGCCGTTGACGGCGTAGTCGAAGGTGTCCCCGCCGATGTCGTAGGCCGGCTCCAGCGCGCCGGAGATGACGACCCGGTCGGAGCCGAAGGTCAGCGGCGGCAGGAGCTCCCACTGGATCTCGGCGGCCAGGCTGAGCGTCTTGCGTCGCCGGAGCTGGGCGAAGATGTCGGTGTACTTGTCGTTCACCACGAACAACTCGCTGGCCAGCGAGACCAGGGCGCGAAGCCGTGCCTCGAGGGTCGGGGTGAGGTCGCGGACGAGCATCTCGACCACGCCGAGCCGTTCCACCCCGTCGAGCAACGGCATCCAGAGGCGGCTCGTGCGGCCGTCCACCCGGGTGGACAGCACCTCCACCCGGCGGAACGCTCGCCCCCCGATGGACCCCTCGACGCTGAGCTCCTGCCGAGGCGGCACCCCCTCGCCGCGCACGGGCTGCAGCAGCAGCTGCTCGTAGTCCGCGAGGTACACGACGGTCTCCTCGGCACCGAGCTGGCGGCCGCGGCTGGCCACCGCCGTGGATAGCCGGTCGGGGGCCAGCAGGTGCACGTCGTCCAGAAAGGCCTGCAGCGGGTCCTCGTCGGTCACAGCGCACAACCCTCGCAGGTGCGACGACACATGACATGGTGGCACTGGTCTCGTCGGCGGCGGCATCCGCAGTGACCGCTACACAGGAAGGACGAGCGTGGATGGTCCGACATGCCCGGCGAGCTCAGGTCTGAGGCCCTGACCAGGGCGACGGCACCGCGACCACCGTCCGGCTGCGGGCACTCCCGCTGGCCGGTGGTCCGGCCATGGTCGGTCCTCTATGTGGCCGGCAGAACAGACCGCCGCGCCGCCCGGGTCGTCCCGTGCGGCGCGGCGGTGCGCTCACTGCTGGTCGATCAGGCCTGGTCGATCGCCTGACGACGGCGGTAGGCCACCGCACCGGCGGCAGCAGCACCGGCGAGGGCAGCGGCACCGACGCCGATCGCGGCCTCCTGCTCGATCCCTGCGGTGCCACCCGCGCCGGTCTCCGCGCCACCGGCGGGCATCTGACCCATCTGGGAGGCGGTGAAGGTACCGCAGGCAGCCGGAGCCGTGGCCTCCAGTCGCAGCTCCGGGTCCAGATCGCTCATGGCCTCGCCGTCGTAGGCGCCGCTGTTGCCCGGGTCGATGCCGTGCACGACCAGGACGGCGGTGCCGGCCTCGAAGGCGTCCACCACGCTCGGGTCCACGGTGAACGTCCGCTCGTAGGCGAACGAGCCGCCCTCGGCGGTCGGGAAGCGCTCGACGGCCAGGGCACTGTCCGCGCCCGTGTCACCCGTCGTGGTCAGCGAGGTGCCGATGGAGCCGTAGAACGGCTGCCCCTCGACGGTGCTGATGATCCCGTCGCCGTTCTCGTCGGCAGACGCCGGCGGGCAGACGCCCTGTGCTCCGATGTGGAAGTGCTGCCCGTGCGGCGCACCGGCCAGCAGCCCAGAGGCCTCGACGGTGACGGTCGGCTGGTCGCCCTGGAAGGTCACCATGCCCATGCCGGTGGCGCGGGAGTCGTTCAGGGCGCCCAGCTCGGCCTGGTAGCTGCCATCGGCTGCCGATGTCCTCTTCGACGCGAGGTGCCCGGGAATGCCTGCCCGGCAGCGAACCGGGTCCCACCCAGCCTCCGGGCCGACTGACGGCAGCCCGCGGTGGTCGTGGCCGGGAGCTCCGATGTCCGGTCAGGCCCAGCGAGTGGTCAGTCGGACGCTCGCGCCGTGCTCGTCGCGACGTAGGGCGACGTGGTCGCACAGCTGGCGGGCGAGCCACAGGCCCATGCCGCCGCGGGAGAGGTCTTCCCCGTGTGCGGGCCCGTACCCGGCGAACGGGTCCGCCCAGCCGGCTCCGGCATCCCTGATGGTGCAGACCACGGTGCCCGGAGCGGTCCACAGCGACAGCTCGACCGGTGGGGCGCCGTGCCGGAGAGCGTTGGACGTCATCTCGTCCACGGCCAGGACGAAGTCCTCCAGCAGGTCCGCCGGGCCGCCGGTCTCGGCCAGGCGCGCCTGCACGGAGTGCCGCAGCCCGACGAAGTCCGATACGTCCCCGGCGACCAGCCGCGGTGCGGTGGCCTCCAGCGGTTCGACCGGCACGGGCAGCGCGCCCAGATAGCGAACCGGGTCCACGAAGGCTGGGTTGGCGCGACGTCCGCCCGCGTCCACCAGCTGCGGGTGGGTGTGCCGGGCGCAGCTGAGGACCGGCTCGGCGCACCGGCGCGTGTCGAACACGCACAGTCCCCACAACGGGGTGACGGCGAGCGCGTGATTGATCACCGCTTCGTACCGCTGCCACTCCAACTGCTCAGCGGCCGTGCTCCCGAAGTCCACCTCGCCGATCACGCGCAGGCGGCCGAAGCCCTCTGCGGAGCGCTGGGCCGCCAGCCGGCGCCAGCCGGCGATGGTCGCAGCTGCCCGGCTGTGGTAGCTGCCGCCGCCGTCGAGGATGACGACCCGCGGATCGTCGCCGACCGCCTTCCGCAGATGGCCGGAGTTCTGCGAGCTGACCGCGATGGCGACGGCGTCGCCGGCGGCCAGGCCGTCGAGGACGAACGGCGCCGCGACGCCGACGAGCTCGTCCGGGGAGTCGAAGAACAGGCCGTCATGCACGAATCCGGAGACAGCGGCGGAGCCGGCCGCGCCGTCGCTGTCCTCGCGCGTCCACGCACCCACTGCTCACCCCTCCTGCTCGACTCCGATGTCCCTCGCGGGCCACGGCCCTCGACGGTAGACGGAGGTGTCGGGATCCGGTCACCCGTCGCCGACTCTGCCATCGCGCACGGCGCAGCCCGCCGCACCGGGGGGGGCGACCGCCTCGGGAGATCGGCGGACCGGGGCTCACCCAGTGCCTGGAGCCGCCAGGGCCCCGGTCCCCGGGGCATCGCAAGGTCCCGCGAAGGAGCCGACCGCGTCCACCGCATGCGCACGACACCGCGTAGGCGGGCCGGGC
This sequence comes from Blastococcus capsensis, assembly GCF_030165005.1. Lineage (GTDB taxonomy): Bacteria > Actinomycetota > Actinomycetes > Mycobacteriales > Geodermatophilaceae > Blastococcus > Blastococcus capsensis. Next base: position 1,400 of record NZ_JASNNW010000003.1, on the reverse strand, counting down.
GGAGCCCCGCGACATCCAGCGCATCATCGCGGGACAGCCCCGTACACAATGGCGTCAGGTGGCGAGAGGAGACCTGCCTCTCGGGCAGTTGGGGGTCGGCATGGCGGAGCAGCTGTGGCATTCCGAGCAGGAAGCGCAGGGAGAGCTCGCGGCTGCCCTGAGCCGCGTGACCCAACTCGAGCAGGCCGTGCTGAGCAATCGCAGGATCGGCATGGCGATCGGCGTCCTCATGGCATCCCTGAAGATCACCGAGGACCGGGCGTTCGACCTGCTCCGCACGGCGAGCAGCCGCCGGAACCAGAAGCTCCGTGACATCGCCGAGGAGGTCCTGCTGACCGGCGAGCTGGTCACCGTGCCGTCCGGCGTCTGACCGACCGGCGACGCCGGAGCCTCCGCCCGGGGCCGCACCGCGGCCCGCGCCCACGCCGTCGCATCCGCCGGTGCGCTGCCGGCGGATGGACAGGCACCACCCACGACGTCCGCCGTGGCGGAGGCGCTCCGACAGTGCCGGTCGTCCCGTGCCGCGGCGCGGACTCACGCGGCCGAAGAGTCCGGAGAGTCCGGCCGGTCCGCTCTCCGCTGCCGTCGCACTATGAACACCCCCATGCCCAGATTGGCGACGGCGATGAACGTGATGCCGACCTTCGCGACCATGCTGTCGGACACGCCCCACTGCCCGATGGCAAGAACCAACCACATGGCTCCCAGGACGAAGTACCAGGTGGGGCGTGGTTGCCGTCGGTTGGGCGTAGTCACGCACCGTTGGTAGCCGACGAGATCACCGATGGGCAAGTTCGACGACTCCCGACCTGCACCCCGGAGCATGGGGACGGACGTCTACGCACGTCCGTCGGACGACCAGCGACCGCGTGCCCCACCTGCTGGGGGCGCGGTGCTGACTCGATCGTCGGCACCGGCGACGACAAAGGTCCTCGACCGGCGGAGCTGCTGGTCAACGGCCTGAGGTGGCTCCCCCGACTCGACTTGAACCAGTAACCCTGCGAGTTCATCCACGGCGTTGACGGTTCGTGTCAGAGGGGCGCCTCTTCGGATCGGGCGCAGGGACGCATGCTGGAGCGCACCTGAGGAACGCCCGACGTCGAGCCCCAGGCCGTCCAGTCAAGATCGACTAGCGTGACCAGCGGCTCCCACCGGCACTACCTGCGAATCCGGGTCTGAGTGCGTGTCCGGGAATTGAGTCAGCGGGCCAGTCGGCGTGACATGGTCATGATCATCGCGGTGTGGATCATGGCCTCGCTGGTGTCGATGCGTCGCTCGTAGTCGCGTACGCAGCGGCGGTACTTGCTGATCCAGGCGAAGGTTCGTTCCACCACCCACCGTCGGTGCAGCAGCTTGAAGCCGACCTGGTCATCGGCACGCTTGACGATCTCGACGGTGAA
>NZ_JASNNW010000048.1 GCF_030165005.1 Blastococcus capsensis | reverse complement strand
CAAGGTCGTCCTGGACCTGGCGCTCACCCTGGCGGTGGGCGGGGACTGCCTGGCCGACATCGCGCTGCTGCGCGCCGAACCTCGGGTCTTCGGCCGGGTGGCCTCTGATCCGACGGTCTCCCGCACGATCGACACACTCGCCGCCGACGCACCCGCCGCGCTGGCGGCGATCAACACCGCTCGGGCGACGGCGCGGGCTGCGGTGTGGGGGCTGGCCGGGAAGGACGCACCCGGCCAGGGCGCTGATGCGGCTGCGCCGCTGGTCATCGACATCGACGCCACGCTCGTGACGTCGCATTCGGAGAAGGAGCAGGCTGCGCCGACGTTCAAGCGGGGGTTCGGGTTCCACCCGTTGTGCTCGTTCGTCGACCACGGGCCCGAGGGCAGTGGTGAGCCGCTGTCGGTGCTGCTGCGGGCCGGAAATGCCGGGTCGAACACCGCTGCCGACCACATCACCGTGGCCAAGCAGGCGCTGGCGCAGCTGCCCGGCCACCGGCCCGGCACCCGACCGGGCCGGAAGGTGCTGATCCGCACCGACGGGGCCGGGGCCAGCCACGCCTTCCTGGACTGGTTGCACGGGCAGCGGTTGTCCTACTCGATCGGCTTCGGCCTGCCGGCCAACACCGCCGACCTACTCACCCAGATCCCGGCCGAGGTGTGGACGCCGGCCTACGACGCGAACGACCAGATCCGCGACGGCGCCTGGGTCGCCGAACTCACCGGCCTGCTGGACCTGACCGGCTGGCCGCCGGGCATGCGGGTCATCGCCCGCAAGGAACGACCCCATCCCGGCGCGCAGCTACGGATCACCGACGCCGACGGGCTGCGGGTCACCGCCTTCGCCACCAACAGCAGCCGCGGGCAGCTTCCCGACCTCGAGTTGCGGCACCGCCGCCGGGCCCGCGCCGAGGACCGCATCCGATGCGCCAAGGACACCGGTCTGACGAACCTGCCGCTGCACGACTTCGCCCAGAACCAGATCTGGTGCGCCATCGTCGCGCTGGCGTGTGAGCTCACCGCCTGGATGCAGATGCTCGCCCTCGTCGATCACGCCGCTCGACGGTGGGAGCCCAAACGGCTACGGACCAGGCTGTTCACCGTGCCGGCGACGCTGGCCCGCACCGGCCGGCGCCGGCTGCTGCACCTGGCCGAGCACCACCCGTGGGCCGCCGTCGTCCACGACGCCGTCGTCCGGCTGCGCGCCTTGATCGCCGGACCGGCACCTGCCCCGGGCTGACACCGCCCACCCCGTCCCGACGAGCCCGCACCACCCCGGACCGTGGAACCGGCGCCCACCCGAGCGGCATCGGTCGAACCGTCACACCCCAATGCCAGGATCACCCCCCGGCGGCCCACCGAGCCGCTTTCCGATGATCACCGCCGGCCTGACGAAAGATCCGGGCTAGCCATCGGGCGCGATCCCGCTTTCGGCGGATTAGGGCTGTTCCTAGTCGCCCGGCTGACCACTAAGCACGGCTGGCTAGTTTCCGCCGGACGCAAGTACGTTTGGGCTTACTGCATCTAGCTAGGTAATCCGGAGAGCCACTGGAGGACCGTCCGGAACGCCCGTTCTTGGCCTCTGTGGCGGCCTGTTTCCCCTCCGGTAGGTCATGAATCGGTCACGACACACGCCCACCCCCGGAACGCCCAGATGGCGGGCCCCGCTGCGATGCCGTGACCGCGCGCCGAGGCGAGAACGCTGGTCATGCGGGGACCGAACATCTCGCCGATCCGTCCGACCCCTCGTATGACGACGCCCACCGCGTAAGGCCCGACTTTGATCATTTGCTTAGTGCGTGACTTCGACCGGCGGTAGCGCATCGAGGATGGCCCGCTGAGCTGCGGGAACGGCGGGGTGGAACGTCTGGGTGGCGCCGTTGATCGCGACCGTGGCCGAGCGCAGCGGCCGCAGCTGGCGGATGACGTTGCCGATCGCCAGGCCGGTGCGGTTCTGAACCTCGCGGGCCACGGCCAGGGCGGTGAACACGACGGTGAGGTGGGCCTCGATGGCGTCGCGAGTGTGGTGGAACATCGGCCTGGCCCGCAGATCGGTCTTGCTCATCCGGAACGATTGCTCGACCCGCCACAGGTCGTGATAGCTGCCGATCACCTCGGCCGCGGGCATGAGATTGGCGGGGATGTTGGTGACGTAGCCCTTCAACCCGACCAGGCTCTGCGCTCTGGCCAGTGCGGTCTCGTCCAGGGATCGGGCACCGTTGCTGGTCTTGACGAACCGCGGCGTGCGGGCCGCGCGTTCGCCGTCGACGACCTCCCGCGCCCGGGCCTCCTGCAGGGCGAGGGTCTTGCGGTCCCGGGCTGC
>NZ_JASNNW010000047.1 GCF_030165005.1 Blastococcus capsensis | reverse complement strand
CGGCCCACATCCGGCCGCGACCCATCCGCGGCCACCGCCGCCGCCGCCCGGCCATCGACGTACACGTGCACGTCGATCGACGCCGCCGGCACGTCCGGGTCGAGAGTCCACCCGCGAGCCGACACCGTCGACCCCGACACCGCCACCCCGTCCAGATGACCCACCGGCGCAGCCCCGCCCGAGCCCACGCTCACCGTGCGGCAGCCCAGCAGCGGGTTGGTCGACCCGCCCCCCGCGTTGATCGCATAGGCGCACACCTGGTGCGACCCGGCCGCCAACGTCGCCGACCAGCCGAAGCCGTGGTCGTCCCCGGCCGCCGGGTACACCCGGCCCACATCCGGCCGCGACCGATCCGCGGCCACCGCCGCCACCGCCCGGCCATCGACGTACACGTGCACGCTGATCGGCGCCGCCGGCACATCCGGGTCGAAGGTCCACCCACGAGCCGACACCGTCGACCCCGACACCGCCACCCCGTCCAGGCTCCCGATCGGGTTACGCGCCGCCGGGTCGGCGGGCGGCTCGGGAGTGGCTTCGGACACCACGACCGTCACGTCGTCGCTCTGCGCGAGTTCCCCGTCGGAAGCGGTGAGCCGCAGGACGTAGTCCCCGATCTTGTCGAAGCGCGCGGTCGTCGACGCCTGGCCCGGCCGGGCGAAGGTGGCGGTACCCGGGCCGCTCAACTGGCTCCAGGTCACCGTCAGCGTCGATCCGGTCGGCAGGCCGTCGTCCCCGACGGCGCCCTTGAGGGACGCCGCGTCGGGCAGCACCACGGCGACGTCGGGGCCGGCGTTCACGGTGGGCGCCGCGTTCACGGGCCCGCCGTCCCCGTCGCCGGTCGTGAACTCCACGTGCAGCACGGGTGCCTGGGCGGCACCACCCTCGTACGCCACGGCCGTACGCGTCCCGCTACCGGTGACGACGAAGGTCAGCGCGTTGCCGCTCACCCAGCCCGGGCGGTCGACGATCTCCTGCAGTACCGGCGAGAGGTCCGGCGTCCGCTGCTCGGAACCGCGCGCACCGACCGTCGGCCAGTCGCCGGGCGCCCATGCGACCCCGGCCTGGGTCCGGGCGCGGGACGAGACGTCGCCACCGGCGGTCGTGAACGCCGCCGAGTCGTCGGAGGCCTGGCCCACGATCCTCAGGCCGGCCGACCCGGCGCTCGCCTCGTCGGTCTGGAACTGCAGGTAGGCGCTGGTGATGGTCGCCCCCTGCGGCACCGCCGCCCCGGCGAAGCGCAGTCCGACGGTCTGGACGGTGGTGCCGTCCTCGACCAGCTCGAGGTCGGCCCCGCTCACCACGGTGCTCGCCGAGCGCTCCTCCGCGTCGTCGGCGCCGTCCCGCACCGGCAGGTCGAGCACCCCGGTTCCCGGGGTCCCGGCCTCGCCGACCACCACGGAGACCTCGTCGAAGGACTCGAGCTGTCCGTCGCTGCCGGTCAGCCGCAGCACGTAGCTGCCGGCCGCATCGAAGGTCGCGGTCGTCTGCTGCTGGTCCGGCTGGGCGAAGGTCACCGCACCGGGGCCGCTCTTCTTCGTCCAGGCCGCCGTCACCGTGGCGCCCTCCGGCAGGCCGTCGTCGGTGATCGAGCCCGCCAGGGACGCCGCCTCGGGCATCGTCACCGTGAGGTCGGGGCCGGCACTCGTCGACGGTGCCCGGTTCAGCGGTCCGGCGCTGATCGGCGGGAGGTCGAGGTCGAGTTCGTAGATGCGCCCGTCGTTGTAGGTCTCGGAGTTCGTGTTGTTGTCGACCCCGCGGTCGGCGATGTAGACGTGCTGGTCCCCGGAGCCGTCGCTGGCCGGCGCGAGCGTGATACCGGCTGCGCTCACCGGGTTGGCGGCCGCGATGCTCACCACGTTCAGCAGAGCGCCTTGGCGGTCGAGCTCGTAGACGCTCCGGCTCCCGCTGTCGAGGACGAGGATGGTGTTGCGTCCGGGGTGGTACTCGATGCCCTCGGGGTCCACGGCGCCGTACTGACCGATGTCGTACACCGATCTCGTATCGTCCCCGCCCGATTCGGGCACGCCGTCGAAGACTCCGTTCGGACCGGGCCCGTAGTCGTAGAGGACGGCAGACGAGCCGTCGACGACGAGGAGGTGACCATTGGTCGTGGCGTCCATGTCCGTCGTCACGTCCTCCGCGTCACCGTTGCCCGGCCGCGTGGTGAACGACTGCGGCGTCCCGGTGGGGAGGCCGTCGGCGCCGGTGTCGACCAGGTAGATCTGGTCGGCGTCGTCGTCGGAGACGAAGGTGCGGTCGGCCGTCTGGTAGCTGATGCCGGTCGGCTCGTTCGACCACGGCAGCGTCGTCCACCCGGGGGTGCTCGGGTCCTGCGTGCCGTCCAGGGAGGCGAAGAAGACGTTCGTCCCCGCGTACAGCGGCGTCTCGTCGACCTCGGAGTCGCTGATCACCAGGCGGTTGTTGCCGGGGTCGTAGGTGATGCCGGCAGGGTCGGAACTGGGCGACGCCCACGCCGACGTCCGGTGTTCCGCGACGAGCACCGCGTCGAGGGCAGCAGCCCCCGCCGCCGACGCCGGGAGGACGACCGCTGCACCCGCAACCATCGCGATCGTGAGCACAGTGCCTGGACCCTTGTTGAATGTCACGCCGATCACCTTCTGCATTCGTCGGAGAGCTGTAGATGCGCTGAGCAGAGCTGGCCCGCGTCGAGCGGGTCCGCGGAGACACGACGTGACCGGAGGTGGCCGATGAGCCACGTACACCGTCACGTCCGCTGGTCGAAGCCGGTTCAGCCGGGACCGACGACGCCGACGAGGCGACGCCGTGGTCGTCCCCGGCCGCCGCGCGCCCCGGACCCGCGCCCGGCTGCGGATGCCGGACGCAGTGCGGACCGGCCCTTCGCGCGTGGCCGTCGACCGATGGCAGCCAGCGCGGCTGCCAGGCCCGTGGCCCGCCCGGCCACGGCCGGCGGGACGAGCTCCCCGCCGGCCGCCCCGGCGACGAGAGGAATGCACACACCCCGTGACAGCTTCAAGACGGATTCCCCCCGCATTGCCGGATAAGACCTGACCCAGCCTCCGAGGACCATCACTCTCCGTCAACGATGAGACACGAAGGAAGTAATTTCCTCACTCTCGGTAGGTAGGGAGTGAGGGGCCCGCGCGCCAGGCAGGGCCTGCTCCCGCCCATCCCTCGGCGGACCGATCGGCTGGCCGTCCAAGGCCGCCGCGCCACCGCCGCGGGAGGGCCCTCTTCCCGGTTGCCCGCACGGACATGCCTCGGGACCGGTCCCCGGAGCGATCCGCTCCTCGGAACCGGTCCCGAGGGACCCGCTCAGGTCACACGGTCACCGTGCGGCAGCCCAGCAGCGGGTTGGTCGACCCGCCCCCCGCGTTGATCGCATAGGCACACACCTGGTGCGACCCGGCCACCAACGTCGCCGACCAGCCGAAGCCGTGATCGTCCCCGGCCGCCGGGTACAC
>NZ_JASNNW010000046.1 GCF_030165005.1 Blastococcus capsensis | reverse complement strand
CGGCCCACATCCGGCCGCGACCCATCCGCGGCCACCGCCGCCGCCGCCCGGCCATCGACGTACACGTGCACGTCGATCGACGCCGCCGGCACGTCCGGGTCGAGAGTCCACCCGCGAGCCGACACCGTCGACCCCGACACCGCCACCCCGTCCAGATGACCCACCGGCGCAGCCCCGCCCGAGCCCACGCTCACCGTGCGGCAGCCCAGCAGCGGGTTGGTCGACCCGCCCCCCGCGTTGATCGCATAGGC
>NZ_JASNNW010000045.1 GCF_030165005.1 Blastococcus capsensis | reverse complement strand
GGCTCTTCGTACCTGCGGTGGGTGTGAGGGACTCGCGCGTGTGAGCTGAGGCGGGAGAGGGGTCGAGGCCTTCCAAGATCGGGAGCGACCAAGCTGCCCGACCGGAAGGCCTCGACGGTGTCCGAGCCTACGGCGTGCGCTCGCGCGCGCTCACGTCCTGATTCCTCCTTCGCTCACTCCTACTGCGATCGCTGTGATCTCCTCGTCGGCCTGGACGGTTTCCACGTCATCGAGGTCGTCGAGCGTCACGGCCGAGTGCAGGTCGTGGTGGAGTCGGCGCCCGAGCCGATGGGCTGTCTGGCCTGTGGCGTCATCGTCGGCAGCCACGGTCGCCGCGACGTTGTCCTGGTCGACGTGCCCTGCTTCGGGCGCCCGGTCCAGTTGGTGTGGCGCAAGCGGACCTGGCGCTGCGTGGAGGTCGAGTGCACCGGCAAGGCGTTCACCGAGCAGCACGAGGCTCTCGCTCGGCCACGGGCGCTGCTGACCACGCGGGCGTGCTGGTGGGCCATCGGGCAGTTGCGCCGCGAGCACGCCTCGGTCGCCGGGATCGCCCGGCAGCTGGGCACGACCTGGCGCACGGTGTGGCGCTCGATCAAGCCGCTACTGGAGGCGATGGCCGCCGACGAGGCCCGCTTCGCCGACGTCACCGCCCTGGGCGTGGATGAGCACATCTGGCACCACGTCTCGACCAAGCCGATCGCCGACGGTGGTCGCGGCCCCAAGGAGCTCACCGGGATGGTCGATCTGACCCGTGACCAGGCAGGACGCGTCCGCGCACGCTTGCTGGACCTGGTGCCCGGCCGGTCGGGGAAGGTCTACGCCGACTGGCTCGAGCAGCGTGGCGAAGCGTTCCGCAAGCAGGTCAAGATCGCCACGTTAGACCCCTTCCACGGCTACAAGAACGCCATCGATGACCAGCTGGAGGATGCCGTCGCCGTTCTTGACGCCTTCCACGTCGTCAAGCTCGGCACCGCTGCGGTGGACGAGTGCCGGCGCCGAGTCCAGCAGGAGACCCTCGGGCACCGTGGCCGCAAGGGCGACCCCCTGTACGGAATCCGCACCATGCTGCGCGCCGGCGCGGAGAAGCTCACCGACCGCCAGTGGACACGTTTGCGCGCAGCCTTCGACGCCGACGAGCGACACCTGCCCGTGTGGCTGGCCTGGTCATGTGCCCAGCAGCTGAGGGACGCCTACCGGCATCCCAAGCCGGCCGAGGGCCGCAAGATCGCCGAACAGGTCCTCACCTCGTTCTCGACCTGCCCGGTGCCCGAGATCGCCCGCCTCGGCCGCACCTTGAAGCAGTGGCGGGAGGCGTTCCTCGCCTACTTCGACACCGGCCGATCCAACAACGGCGGCACCGAAGCCGTCAACGGCCTCATCGAGCTCCACCGGCGGATCGCCCGCGGCTTCCGCAACCGCGACAACTACCGACTCCGCATGCTCCTGATCGGCGGCGGACTGTCCAGCCCCCACCTCAAGTAAGAAGAGCCCCTATGGGTCTGACAGTGGTCGGTCAGCTGCGCGCCCGCGCCACGAAGGTGGGTCGTCGGTACGTCACCGAAGCGCCGAGAAGTGGTGGGGCGTCCCGATGAGTTCGTCAGGTTGCACCACACCCGGTCAGTGACCCGACCCCCTCACGATGCAGCCTCGCGACGTGGAAGAACCCGCCCGCCACCCATGCAGAACCCCGGCGGCCCGAGCTCGCCACGCCAGACCGGACGATCTACTCGACCCCGACATCGGCAGCGCCCCGTGAATCTCGGGCCGGTCCAAGTGGGCCAAGACCGCCGGATCCAGCGTCGCGAAGCGGTCGGGTGTGCGCAGCAATTGATGCCAGGCCTCGGAGACGGTCGCACCCAAGGCGCGATGTTCCGGGCGGGCTAGTGACTGCTGGTAGGCCTCGTTCTCCGGCGGGAGGACCAGGACCACCCGAACTCGATCAGCGACGCCCGACTGCTCCAGTGCGTGCGCCAGGAGCTGCTGGCGGGTCAGCTGATAGAACGGCTCGTCCAGTAGCAGCTCGAAGGCGAGCCGATCGCCACGCACCGGCCCCGTCGGGTCGTTGACCGCCTCGGCGTAGCGAGCGCGGCGAATTTCGTCTCGTGCGGCATCCGGTGTGCGGACCCGGTAGGACTCGGTGTACTTCCACTCGACCAGCACCAGTTCGCGGGCGCCATCGGCCGCGCGGTGCAGGAACGCCGCGTCGACGCTCGTACAGTGCGCGCCGCGAATTCGCTCTCCGCCAGGAGCCTCGCCGAAGAAGTCTTCAGGGCCGATGTACTCGAACGTCAGGAAGCGGCCCGGCTCGATCTCCAGCACCTCACCGACGTCCAGCACCGCCGCAAAGGCCGCAGCCAGACGCGACGGGTCCTCCACCATCGGCATCAGCGCATTGACGCACTGCACTTGGGACGAGAGGAGATGGTTCCCCGGACCTCGACCGATCCCGGCGTGCCACGGGATGCCCAAATCCGCGAACAGGGCCACCGCCGGCTCACGGACCGCGGCCAGCAGGTTGTGGTCCGCGAAGTCGTACGGGAGGCAAAAGGGCAAGGAAGCGCCAATCGCCCCGCCGTCCTTTTCGAGGTAGGGCGCAGGCACCTTGGCGGCGACCGGTAGAGCGTCTGTCTGCGTCTTCCATGCGGCCGCACGCCGCCGCTCATCCGTGGTGTAAGTCATCGTCCGCGGACCGTAAGCCGCGCCACTGACGTTTCGAGTGAGGCCTTCTCGAGTCCTAGCTCTTTCGGGTCCCGCCGGTCGCTTGAGACCCGACAGCCCCGACAGTGCGCCGCCCGACTTCCCGTGTCGAATCGGCTCCTAGGAACGACCACGCTGCCCGGTTACCGCCGTCGCAGTCGCGTCCCCTGCCCCCTGATGGCGTCATTGTCCAGGCTGCAGAAGACCCCACGAATCACGCCGAGCTACACCACAAGGTGGGACGTCACCTTCCCGGTAATGGCAGCATCAGCGGCACCACCTGTGCGGACTACGAGTGGAGAGGCATGACGCAGCCGAGTCCCGCTACTGACGCAGCCGTCGACCGCCGGATGGCGCTCGCCCGGGACTGGGACGAGTTGGTCGAACAGGTCCGCGCGCTCGACGGCTTCGATGACTTCCTCAAGCCGCCAGGGTTGGAAACGCTGCTCCCGGCCGCCGCCCGGGGCCCGGTCGTCATCATCAACGTGAGTCGCTGGCGGTGCGACGCCCTTATCGTTCGGCCCACCGGGGTGACCTTGCGTCCGCTTCATGCCCTAACGCTGGACGACGCCACGCGTCGGGCTGGCGACTACCTCTCGGCCCTAAAGACCGCGGAGATCGCCGACGGGGAAAGGCTGCGAGCACACCAGGTAGCGGCCGGGGAATCACCCCGCACAGCGGCACGCCGACTGCTTGCCGCCGACCGGACAGCGGAGGAGGCGCAGGAGCAGGTCGACGAAGTGCTCCATGACCTCCAGGGATGGATGTGGCAGACGATCGCCGAGCCCGTTCTCCGCGAGGTGGGCCTCACCGACACTCCGAGCGGCGAAATCACGACGTGGCCCCGGATCTGGTGGTCCCCGACGGGCACCCTAGCCATGTTGCCGCTGCACGCAGCAGGTCACCATCGCGAGGCAGCCGCCGGCGAGTCACCGCCCCGTACGGTGCTCGACCGTGCCGTTTCCTCCTACACGCCAACGTTGCGCGCGCTCGTGGAGTCGCGCAGGCCAGACGACGACCCGGCACGCGACCGCGACCGGCTGTTACTGGTCAATGTGCCGCACGCACGCGGCCAGGTGCCGCTCGACTCTGCGGCCGAACGCGCCGCGCTTTTCGACGCCTTCCCCGCCGAGCGTCGAACGGTGCTCGACGGCGACGGAGCCACGCGTGCCGCCGTACGCTCGGTCCTTGGGGGTCACCGCTGGGTCCACTTCAGCTGCCACGGAGACCAGGACCTCAACGATCCGTCCCGCGGCGGGCTCCTGCTGCACGATGCGCCCCTCACCGTCGCTGACATAGCCGAGGACCGGTACCACGGCGACTTCGCGGGTTTGTCGGCGTGCAAGACCGCCGTCGGCGGAATCAACCTCCTCGACGAGGCCATCACGCTTGCGTCGGCCCTGCACTACACGGGATTTAGGCACGTGGTTGCCGCACTGTGGTCAGTCGACAACCAGACGTCCGCCGAGGTATTCACCAGCCTGTACCGGTCAATCGCCTCAGAGGGACGCCTGGACCCAGACCTGGCGCCCGCTGCCCTGCACCGCGCCGTCCGGCGGATCAGAGACTGCCGTCCGGAGTGGCCTCACCGTTGGACGCCGTTCGCCCACACCGGCCCCTGACCGACCCCGATGACAGGAGAGCCGATGAGCGGCCCCGACAAACCTCAAGAGCCCCCGTCGCTCTACGAGGAAGTGACTGCAATCGGCTATGCGGAGGCCTTCGCGAACGCTTGCACTGCTGTCCCCAACCGCCGGGGCGTGGTGCTGATGGGCACATGTCCGCGGTGCGGCCATGCCATGGAGTACCCCCTCGTCACCCAGGTCTTCCAGAACACGACGCTGCCGGGCAGCCATGCTCTTCCCGCCCCCGGGGAGGAGCACCCGCTGCTGTGCACCTGCCTAGAGGCCCATCCGGAACGGCCTCCCGGTGAGGAGGGATGCGGCGCCTACTGGAACATCCAGCTGACCCGCTCCTCGTCGTGACTGTCGGACTCTCGGCTGGGTCACCTGCCCGCCCCCGTGACCGCCGCGCGGCCCGCGCAACTAGGGACCTGCTCGCCGACGAGCTCCCCCGAATCCGTGCCGGTGCCCTCGCGTGGCGCAACGGCCTCGGTGCACTTCTGGCAGGGCTAGTCGGCTTCGGCTTGGTCAAGGGCCGCACGGACGTGTCCCAACTTCAGACGGGGGCGGCTGCCGTCGTCGGGGTCTTGCTGCTGGCCGCACTCGTGGCCGGTTCGACCGCCGCGGTGTTGATCATGCGAGCTGCCCACGGACGTCCGCGCCCGGTCGCCGTTCGCGCCGTGATCGATTACTCGGCCGAAGACCCCGCGATGGGGGGCCGACTGGCCGAGGCCCACGCTGCTTCACGGGCGCTCCTGCGAGGAGTCGTGCTGTTCTTCGTCTGCGCGATCCTGCTTTGCGCCGCAGTGGGGATGACCTGGTATGGGCCAGCGAAGGAGAAACCCCGCGTGCAGGTCCTGCTCGCCAACGGATCGCTACAGTGCGGCGAGGTCGTCTCGCTCGACACCGGGCGCCTGACTTTGAAGACAGCCGAGGGTCGGATGACACTCGACTTGACGCAGGCCGCCGGGCTCAGCGCCGTGGACTCCTGCCGGCCGGCTCGCCAGTGAGTGGGCCGCATCAACTCGCCGCTCGGCCAGCATGACCTCGGCTTCGTCCGAGCCACGCTATTTCTTCGACACGTACATGAGGCCCGGCTCGCTCCGCACCACAATCACAGTCCAGGTGGGCCGCACCGAGGCACCCGCTCCAGCCACCTAGCCCGGGGCTTTCACGGGAAGGCGCCGCGACCGGGTGTTGATCAACTGAAAAGTGCTCCTGACCAGCAAGGATGGGTCTTGTCGAGGGACCTGTCCGAGCCGTTCAAGGAGCACCTTCCAGGTGAACAAGCGTAGCCGTTTCTATCCCCGCCTCACGGTCGACACGGCCGACGTACCGGCGGTCGGTCAGGCCGGTGGCTTACTGCTCACCGACACCGTCGCGACCGCCGGGCTGGACTGGGCACTGTCGACGGCGCTGTCACCGTGGCGTAGGCCGCTGGCGATTCACGACCCCGGCAAGGTCGTCCTGGACCTGGCGCTCACCCTGGCGGTGGGCGGGGACTGCCTGGCCGACATCGCGCTGCTGCGCGCCGAACCTCGGGTCTTCGGCCGGGTGGCCTCTGATCCGACGGTCTCCCGCACGATCGACACACTCGCCGCCGACGCACCCGCCGCGCTGGCGGCGATCAACACCGCTCGGGCGACGGCGCGGGCTGCGGTGTGGGGGCTGGCCGGGAAGGACGCACCCGGCCAGGGCGCTGATGCGGCTGCGCCGCTGGTCATCGACATCGACGCCACGCTCGTGACGTCGCATTCGGAGAAGGAGCAGGCTGCGCCGACGTTCAAGCGGGGGTTCGGGTTCCACCCGTTGTGCTCGTTCGTCGACCACGGGCCCGAGGGCAGTGGTGAGCCGCTGTCGGTGCTGCTGCGGGCCGGAAATGCCGGGTCGAACACCGCTGCCGACCACATCACCGTGGCCAAGCAGGCGCTGGCGCAGCTGCCCGGCCACCGGCCCGGCACCCGACCGGGCCGGAAGGTGCTGATCCGCACCGACGGGGCCGGGGCCAGCCACGCCTTCCTGGACTGGTTGCACGGGCAGCGGTTGTCCTACTCGATCGGCTTCGGCCTGCCGGCCAACACCGCCGACCTACTCACCCAGATCCCGGCCGAGGTGTGGACGCCGGCCTACGACGCGAACGACCAGATCCGCGACGGCGCCTGGGTCGCCGAACTCACCGGCCTGCTGGACCTGACCGGCTGGCCGCCGGGCATGCGGGTCATCGCCCGCAAGGAACGACCCCATCCCGGCGCGCAGCTACGGATCACCGACGCCGACGGGCTGCGGGTCACCGCCTTCGCCACCAACAGCAGCCGCGGGCAGCTTCCCGACCTCGAGTTGCGGCACCGCCGCCGGGCCCGCGCCGAGGACCGCATCCGATGCGCCAAGGACACCGGTCTGACGAACCTGCCGCTGCACGACTTCGCCCAGAACCAGATCTGGTGCGCCATCGTCGCGCTGGCGTGTGAGCTCACCGCCTGGATGCAGATGCTCGCCCTCGTCGATCACGCCGCTCGACGGTGGGAGCCCAAACGGCTACGGACCAGGCTGTTCACCGTGCCGGCGACGCTGGCCCGCACCGGCCGGCGCCGGCTGCTGCACCTGGCCGAGCACCACCCGTGGGCCGCCGTCGTCCACGACGCCGTCGTCCGGCTGCGCGCCTTGATCGCCGGACCGGCACCTGCCCCGGGCTGACACCGCCCACCCCGTCCCGACGAGCCCGCACCACCCCGGACCGTGGAACCGGCGCCCACCCGAGCGGCATCGGTCGAACCGTCACACCCCAATGCCAGGATCACCCCCCGGCGGCCCACCGAGCCGCTTTCCGATGATCACCGCCGGCCTGACGAAAGATCCGGGCTAG
>NZ_JASNNW010000044.1 GCF_030165005.1 Blastococcus capsensis | reverse complement strand
CCCCCGACCGGCGTGCGATCAACTGCTCGGCTCCTTGCCCACGCCCCGGAACTGCCGGGAGGCGTCCGCGTAGATCTCCACGCCCTTCGTCTGCTCGTTCATCGCGAACGGCGTAGTGAGGTTGCAGAGAGTGACGTTAGGGTAGGCCTCCTCGGCGACCGCTGCGAACAGGTCGGCGTAGGCGGGAGCCCGCTCCTCCGGCGTCGCACCGTCCATGGCCTCTTCATGGAGTCGGGTGATCTCCTCCGTCGTGTACCCGCCCGGGTTGTTGAAGCCGTCCGCCAGGTAGTAGGAGGCGGTCAGCATGCTCGGGTCCGCCTCCGCCTTCTGCTCGGAGAGGCTGGCGTCGGCCGTCTTGTTCACGTTGAAGTCCTCGGCCAGCTTGGCGATCTCGACCGGAGTGATCGACATCTGGATGCCGACCTCGGCGAGGTTGGCCTGGATGACCTCCGCGATCTGCTGGTAGATCGCCAGGTTGATCACCTGGAGATCGAAGGAGAAGCCCTCTGGAAGGCCGGCTTCCGCGAGGAGTTGCCGGGCCTTCTCCGGGTCGTACTCGTAGTAGTCCGGCCCGATGTCGGGGTTCGAGGCGTAGTAGAAGTTGGGGAAGAGCTGCACCGACGGCTCGCAGAACCCGTTGGTGACCGCCGAGATGGCCTCGCGGTCGATGGCGTGGTTGAGGGCCTGGCGGACCTCCTTCTTCCCGAACTCCGACCGGGCGGTGTTCAGCGTCAGGTTGTAGCTCGAGAGGCTGGGTGCCTCGCACACGACGAGGCCGGCCGCCTGCGCCGGCTCGTACATCGAGGCCCGCAGGAAGGTGACATCGGAGGCGCCCGAGATGACGGAGTTCAGGCGCGCGTTGTCGTCGCCGGAGACCGTGACGATGAACTCGGCCATGTTGAGGGCGTCGGGGTCCCAGTAGTCCTCGACGGCCGTGTACTCCACCCGCGAGCCCGGCGTGTACGACGCCAACTTGAAGGCGCCGGATCCACCGGTCTTGGCGGCCTCCTCCGGCGGCAGGTCGAAGGCTGCGGGGCTCATCATCATCCCGGCCGAGCCGCCGAGGATGCCCACGAGAGCGCCGGCGCCGCCGTCTGTGATCAAGCGGACCGTGTCATCGTCGATGACCTCCACGTCGGTGACCGTCTCCAGGGGCAGGGCGTTGTAGGAGCCCGGCAGGGTCTTCTTGCGCTCGAAGTTGGCCGCGACGGATTCCGCGTCGAACGGGGTTCCGTCGTGATACGTCCAGTCGTTGATGAGGTCGAGCTCGAGCACCCGGCCGTCGTCCTCCAGCGTCCATGACTCGGCGAGCATGGGCTGCGGTGATCCGGTCTCGTCGACGTGCACGAGGCTGTCGTAGACGGGGTAGAGGTACATCTGGCTGTTGTTCGAGGTGATCTTTTCCGGGTCGAAGCTGGTCGTGTCGACGCTGTACATCCAGGTGACCGTCTGGCTCTCGTCAATGTTGTCGGTGAGCTCCGGGCAGGCGCTGGTCTGCGCCTCACGTTCGACGACCTCGCCGCCGCCGCTGCCACCGCCATCGCTGCTGCCGCCGCAGGCGGCGACCAGCAGCAGGAGCCCCGCTGCGGGGATCGGGCTGACCTTCTTCATAAGAGACACATCTCCTTGCTGAGAGTGATCGGGGCTGTCAGGAGCTGTTTCGGCGGCGCTGGGACCACATCTGGGTCGCTCGTTCGAAGTGCAGTGCGGCGTCCCAGCCGATCCCGGGAGGGCCCATCTCCGTCCGGAAGGACCGGACGGCGTTGCGTGAGAGCTCCGGATCCTTCGCCGGCCGCCCAGCAAGCTCCATGGCCAGCCCCTCGACGTCCTCGTCGGGGACAGCCCGCCAGGCGAGGCCGATCTCCTGCGCTCGGGTCCCGTTCACCTCCTCGCTGAAGAGACCCATCGCGGAGGTGGCCTCGCGGCCTGCGGTGCGGCCGGCGATGGTGAAGAACCCACCACCCGGATGGAGTCCGATCCGCAGGAAGCCGGCGAGTATGCGGGCATTCGTGGCCACGATCCTGAGATCGGTGGCCAGCATGAGGTTGATCCCTGCCCCGACGGCCGCGCCGCGGACGGCAGCGATCGTCGGCACCGCGAGGCTGCCGACGCGCATGAAGGCGCCGTACACTGCGCCGGCCTGCTTGAAGGTGGAGTCCTCGGCCTGATCGGAACCCGGCTGCCAACGCCGTCGATCCGCTCCCGAGCAGAACGTGCCCCCCGCCCCACGGACGACCGCAGCTCCGATGGAAGAGTCCGCGTCGATCTCGTCGCACAGACCGGCGAGTTGGCGACCCATCTCGGGCGTGAGCCCGTTCTTCACCTCGACGGAGTCGACGGTCAGGACGGCCACCCCGTCCTGCTTGTCAAGAAGCACTTGTCCCATGTGGTGGCTACCTCTCGCTCTGACGGGTCACGCTGTACGAACTCCGGTCGGTGGGCCTCCTGGTGGTCCAGGGAGCCCCGGGCGTCGTGAGTCCGTGACGGCCGGGTCCCGGGCCGGTGCTCGCAGACGGGCTGCTGCTGCCCGGCCTTCCCGCATCACCGCGCCGGACCCCAGCAACTGCCCGGCAACCGTGCTCAGCGCGGCCGCAGCGGCGCGGCGGCGCTTCGAGTTGCAGAGGCTGAGGGCCTGTGATCACGCTCACAGCGGTGAACGTATTTGGATACTGACGTCGGCGTCAACGAATACGGCTGAAATCCGCTGAGCGGTCTCGTGATCCCCGGAATCCCGGGGATCCGAGGTCACAGAATGCTAACGACGATCCAATTGTGGCTGTGCGTGGCGGCGAGCAAGGGCGGCTGGGTGTCGCGAGGGGCCCTCGGTGGCACTCGGACCACTGCCTCGAGGAGTCATCGGGTGGCGCAGTCGGTGCCGAGGACGACGGCAGCCGTCCTTGCGGGTCGCGGTGTCGGGGTCGACGCCCGGGGCCCACATGGATCGAGGCCGGAAGCGGGCGTCCCGTGGAGGCTGCCGCCGGCGAGGCGGAGCGAGAGGCGGCCGGGGTCAGCAGGACCGCCAACCCGGGGGAGTGACCTCCGAAGAGGTTGACAGGAGCATCGACTCACGGTGTCCTCTCTGCCAGAGTTCGGTGCGGCGGTCAGCAGCCTGAAGGCACCGCCGGGCATCCGTGTCGGCAGTCGCGTCCGCTGTCGGATCACACTTCCGGAAGAGGTGGCCATGGCAGATGACCCGCTCAGAGGTTTCACATGCCCGCCGAACACATGAGCGACGATCTACGCATTTCGCGGACTGATGGCGTCGTCACCGTGACGTTGAACCGCCCGCACCGGAAGAATGCGATCACGCGCGACGGGTGGCACGAGCTGCTGACCGCATTCCGGCAGATTGCCGTGCCGGCTGATCGGGTCGTGGTCCTCCAGGGAGCCGCAGAGGATTTCTGTGCCGGCGCGGACCTAGGCGCAGACCCGAGCGCCGGCCACAAGGACCTGGCCGACCATCGCCAGCTGATGCGGGTGGTGGGCGATGCCTGCCTCGCGCTGCACCGGCTTCCGGTTCCCACCGTCGCCAAGGTGGATGGCGTGGCCGTGGGAGCCGGGATGAGTCTTGCTCTGGCTTGCGACCTGGTGATCGCCACCACCCGCTCCCGCTTCTCCCAGATCTTCGTCAAGCGGGGGCTGTCCCCGGACTTCGGCAGTTCCTGGTTCCTGCCCCGGCTGATCGGATTGCGTCGAGCGAAGGAGCTCGCCTTGCTGGGTGAGATCGTCGATGCGCAGAGCGCTGAGGCGCTGGGTCTGTTGCACCGACTGGTCGACCCGGCGGAGTTGGACGAGGCAACTGCGGCACTGGTGGCACGACTCCGCGCCGGGCCACCCGTGGCGCTGGGGGCCACCAAGGCTCTGCTGAACAACGCCTTTGACGTCACCCTCCAGCAGGCGCTCGACGACGAGGCGGAGGCCCAGGTGATCAACCTGGGGACGCGGGACGGCCAGGAGGCACGCACAGCATTCCTCGAGAAGCGACCGGCCGCGTTCGAAGGGCGCTGAACCGCACCCCTTCGATCAGCCCCTCCGGGACGGCACACTGACCGATCCGGGGGAACGCCATGCCCGGACCGGACAGGAGCGTGACAGCAGGACCGGCTGTAAGCGCCCCACGACTCCACCGGCTCCGGGCCGCCGTGCCCGCCCGGACGGACCGTCCCGGCGGCGCCCGGCGACCGAGCCAGCCCTCCGTGCGGCCTGGTTGACACCGATGTCGGCGCCGACCCATGCTAGGTGCCCAGACGAAGACGGGAGCGGGCAGTGCACACCGGCGAGACTGTGATGAACGCGCGGTGACCGACGCTCCGCCGGTGCCGACGACGCTGCGGAAGCGACGCATGCGCGCCCGACTGCTTGCCGCAGCGCGCGAGGTCTTCGAGCGGGACGGTTTCCTCGACGCCCGCGTCACCGACATCTCGGCGGCGGCCGGGGTCGCCCACGGCAGCTTCTACACGTACTACCGCTCGAAGACCGACATCTTCCGGGCTCTCGTGGCCGCCAGCATGGAAGAGCTCTACGCCTCCCTCGGCGGTGGCCAGGAGGCCGACGGCGGCCACGGTGACCGGCCGACCGACCCGCTGAGCGGCATCGACCGGGCCAACCGCCGGTTCGTGGCGATGTACCGGGAGAACACCGCGCTCATGGCGCTGTTCGAGCAGGTGACCACGTTCGACCCCGAGGTGCGCGCCGTCCGGCAGGCCGTCCGCGAGCGAATGGTGGCCCGGGTGCGGCACAGCATCGAGCGGTTCCAGGCCGACGGTCTCGTCGCCGCCGACCTGGACGCCGAGTACAGCGCGCACGCGCTGGTCGCCATGGTCAACGGCCTCGTGCACTACTGGCTGGTGCTCGGCCGCGACTTCGACCAGGACCGGCTGGTGGAGACGATGACCCGACTCTGGGCGCAGTCGCTGGGGCTGCCCGTTCCCGCCGACCGGCCCTGAGCAAAGCCGGCGGGCGGGACGGCGGGACCGGCTCAGCCGGTGATGCGGGTGCTCAGCGTGCCGATGCCCGCGATGGTCACCGTGATCTCGTCGCCGCGCTGCAGCGAGCCCACCCCGGCCGGGGTGCCGGTGAGCACCACGTCGCCCGGGAGCAGGGTCATCGCCTGGCTGACCCAGGAGACGCACGCCGCCACGTCGCGCAGCATGTCGGCGGTCGTGCCGTCCTGGCGCAGCTCGCCGTTGACCGTCGACCGCAGCGACAGCGCCGAGGGGTCGAGCTCGGTCTCCACCCACGGGCCCAGCGGGCAGGAGCCGTCGAAGCCCTTGCCGCGGGTCCACTGCCCCTCGGACTTCTGGATGTCCCGCATGGTCAGGTCGTTGGCCACGGTGTAGCCGAGGACGACGCCGGCGACGTCCTCTGCCGCGACGGCCACGCACCGCCGCCCGATGACGACGGCCAGCTCGCCCTCGTAGTGCAGGTCGGAGGTCAGCGCCGGATACGGGACCTCGGCGTCCGGCCCCACCACGGCGGTGGAGGGCTTGAGGAACACGATCGGGATCTCGGGCACCTCGTTGCCGAGCTCCTTCGCGTGCTCGGCGTAGTTGCGCCCGAGGGCGACGACCTTGCTCGGCTCGACCGGAGCCAGCAGGGTGACCTCTGCCAGCGGGGTGCGCTCCTCGGTGCGCCGGACGCCGTCGAACGGCGGGCCCTCGAGCCGGACGACGACGGCGTCGTCGCCGTCGCCCTCGACCAGGCCGTAGGAGGACGTGCTGCTGCCGGCGGTGGTGTAGCGGGCGAGACGCATCAGATCGCCTGGACCATGCCGCCGTCGACGAGCAGGTTCTGCCCCGTCATGTACGTGTTGGCGCCCGAGACCAGGAATGCCGCCACCCGGCCGAACTCGTCTGCTTCGCCGTAGCGCCTGATCGGGATCCCCTTCTCCGACTGCGCCCGTACGTCCTCGACCGAGAGGCCGGTCTGCTTCGCCCGGTTGGCGTCGAGGCTGGCCACGCGGTCGGTCGCGATCCGGCCCGGGCCCACCGTGTTGACCAGCACGCCGTCGGGGGCGAACTCGGTCGCGAGCGACTTGGCCAGGCCGACGACGGCGATCCGGTAGGTGTTGGACAGCAGCAGGTTCTCGATGGGCTGCTTGACCGACGACGAGGTGACGACGGCGATCCGGCCCCACTGCTGCTCGCGCATGTGCGGCAGCACGCCCCGGATCAGGCGGACCGTGCTCATCAGGTTCAGGTCGTGGGCCTGGTACCACGTGGCGTCGTCGTCGGCCGCCAGGAAGCCCCCGGGGGGCGGGCCACCGGCGTTGGCGACGAGCACGTCGACACCACCCAGGCGGCGCTGGGTCTCCTCCAGCAGGCGGGACACGTCGGCGGGGTCGGCGACGTCGGCCGCGCAGTGCTCCACCTGCGCACCGGTGGCCTCGGCGATCTCCGCCGCCGTCTTCGCCAACTGCTCCTCACCGCGGCTGGAGATCATCACCCGGGCGCCCTCGGCGGCCAGCTGCGTGGCGGTCGCCCGGCCCAGGCCCTTGCTGGCCGCGGTGACGAGCGCGACCTTGCCGGTCAGTTCGAGATCCATCAGTTCACTCCACGGGGTTCGAGAGGTCGCGGAAGCCGACGATCGAGACGCCGGCGGTGTCACCGGGCCGGATGTGGACGGCGCCGGGGGTACCGGTCGAGATGATGTCGCCGGGCAGGAGGGTCATGACCCGCGAGTGGAAG
Source organism: Blastococcus capsensis (assembly GCF_030165005.1). GTDB lineage: Bacteria > Actinomycetota > Actinomycetes > Mycobacteriales > Geodermatophilaceae > Blastococcus > Blastococcus capsensis. The sequence continues at coordinate 2,931 of NZ_JASNNW010000044.1, read as the reverse complement.
GCCACCAGCCACCACGGGCGGAAGGTCATGTTCGAGACGACATTGCGCCGGTGCACCCCACCGTTGTGGACGGTCGAGACCTCGAGCGCGTCGACGTCGGGCACCTCGTCCACGGTGACCAGCTCGGGGCCGAAGCTGAAGAACGTGTCGAAGCTCTTCGACCGGGTGAGGTACCGCGGGTTCTTCTCGAGGATGTCCTCGGCCGTCATGTCGACGATCGTGGTGAACCCGGCGACGACGGAGGCGGCGTCGGCCTCGTCGACGTCCTTGCACTCCTTGCCGATGATGACGCCGAGCTCGCCCTCGGCCGTCGTCCGCTGCGACTGCGGCGGGATCCGGATCGGGTCACCGGGCCCGATGATCGCGGTGTCGGGCTTCAGGAAGCTGGCCGGCTCGGTCGAGGGCGCCATCTCCTTCAGGTCGGCCGCGTGCTCGACGTAGTTGAGCCCGATGCCCCAGATCTTGCGGGGACGCCGGTAGAGCGGCGCGTACTCCAGCTGGTCCTGCGGGACGGCGAGGTCGTCGAGCAGCCCGGCCGGGGCGCCGCCCACCCACTGGCGCAGCGCCTCCAGCTCACCCTTCTCCAGCAGCTCCTGCACCGTGCCGGACCAGGTGGTCCCCAGGGCCTCGTTCACCGCCGTGAGCAGGACGGCACCGGATGGCCGGACCAGCGCCGCCGGTTCGGCACCGTCGATCCGCAGGGACGTCAGTCGCACAGGAGGCTCCTAGCTCTCGTGGGAAACAGCCGCTCAGAGGCCGACAGCGGCGATCAGGTCGTCGAGCTCGGCGAGGGTGATGTCGTCGACCGGCGGGGCCGGGAACCGGGCGTGCGGTGAGCTGATCGCTCCCCGCCGGGCGAACACCTGCTTGCGGATGGTTACCCCGCCGACGCCGAGCTGCGCCTCGTAGCGGATCAGCGGCAGGTGCCGGAAGAAGTACTCCTGCGCCTCCGCGCGCTGCCCGGCCACGAACTTCTCGTAGGTGCCGACGAGGACCTGCGGGAAGCCGAACCCGGTCATGATCCCGTCGGCGCCGCGCAGCAGCTCCTCGTACAGGTACACCCCGCCGAGCCCGCCGAAGATGCCCACCGGCGAGCGCACCGCCTTCCGTACCGCGGTGATCTTCGGCAGGGTCGGGGTCTCCTCGAGCTTGAGGTACCGGCAGCCCTCGATCTCGTCGAGCAGCCGGACCAGGAAGGGGGCGGGCATGGTCACGCCGGTGTTGACCGGCTCGTCCTGCACGACCACCGGCACCGACACCGCCTCGGCCACCCGCCGGAAGTGTTCGAAGACCAGGTCGAGGTTCTTTGTGTTGTCCGGCGGCGCCAGCATGACGGCGGCGGCGCCGGCGTCCTCCGCCCGGCGGGCGTAGTCCAGGGCCATCCGGGTCGCACGGGCCGAGATCCCGGCCACGACCGGCGCGCGCCCCGCGGTCGCCTGCACGTAGCGCCGCAGCACCCGCTCGCGCTCCTCGTCGAGGAGCTTGGCAGCCTCCCCCATGATGCCGAGGATGGTGAGGCCGTGCGCCCCCGCGCCCAGGTAGTCCTCGACGAGGGTGTCGATGCTCCCCTCGTCGACCGCCCCGTCGTCGGTGAAGGGCGTCAGCGTGATGGGGAGCACGCCCCGGAGGGCGCTCACCGCCGGGCACCCCGCGCGAACGGCCGAACGGCCCGGCTGCCACACTCGGTCACTGTGATCACAGGCACACCGTAGCGGCTGCCGCGACCGACCCCCAGGTCCGGGCGTGACCGCGGGGAGACCTCGATCGGAGAACGATGACAGTCTCTCGCTTCGCCGTCGTCGGCGGCGGCATCATCGGTGCCGCGGTGGCGCGCCGGCTGCTCCAGCTCCGGCCCGATGCCCAGGTCACCCTGCTGGAGAAGGAGGACCGGCTCGCCGCCCACCAGACCGGCCGCAACAGCGGCGTGGTGCACGCCGGCCTGTACTACGAGCCGGGTTCGCTCAAGGCCCTGCTCTGCCGCCGCGGGGTCGGCCTGCTGAAGGAGTTCTGCGCCGAGAAGGGCCTGGGCTACTCCGAGATCGGCAAGGTGCTGGTCGCCCTCGACGCCGCCGAGCAGTCCCGGCTGGACGCCATCGCCGAGCGGGCCCGCGCCAACGGGGTCCCCGGCATCCGGATCATCGACCGCGCCCAGCTGGCCGAGCTCGAGCCGCACGTCACCGGCGTCGCCGGCCTGCACTCCCCCACCACCGCGATCGTCGACTACGCCGGGATCACCCGGCAGCTGGCCGCCGACGCGCAGGCATCTGGGGCCTCGGTCCGCACCGGCTTCGCCGTCACCGGACTGCGGCACACCACCGGCGGGCCGGCCGAGGAGGTCGTCGTGCAGGGAGCCAACGGCGAGGAGCTCGCCGTCGACCAGGTCGTGCTCTGCGCCGGCCTGCAGGTCGACCGGCTCGCCGAACTCGCCGGCGACGGTTCCGCCCCCCGCATCGTGCCCTTCCGCGGCGAGTACTTCGCCCTGGTCCCCGAGAAACGCTCCCTGGTCAACGGCCTCGTCTACCCGGTACCCGACCCGCGCTACCCGTTCCTCGGCGTCCACCTCACCCCCCGGTTCGACGGCGAGGTGCTCGTCGGCCCCAACGCCGTGCTCGCCATGGCCCGGGAGGGCTACCGCCGGCGCGACGTCAGCCCCCGGGAGCTGGCCGAGATCGTCCGCTACGCCGGGTTCCGCAAGTTCGCCGCCCAGCACTGGAAGACCGGTATCGCCGAGATGCGCGGGTCGCTCAGCAAGCGCACCTTCACCGCCGCCGCCCAGCGCTACGTCCCCGAACTCACCGCCGCCGACCTGGTCCCCGCCACCGCAGGCATCCGCGCCCAGGCGCTGGAATCCGACGGCAGCCTCGTCGACGACTTCCGCATCACCCGCACCGGCGCCGTCGTCGCCGTCCGCAACGCCCCCTCCCCCGCCGC
>NZ_JASNNW010000043.1 GCF_030165005.1 Blastococcus capsensis | reverse complement strand
CACCTGGAAGGTGCTCCTTGAACGGCTCGGACAGGTCCCTCGACAAGACCCATCCTTGCTGGTCAGGAGCACTTTTCAGTTGATCAACACCCGGTCGCGGCGCCTTCCCGTGAAAGCCCCGGGCTAGTGCCGCGGCTGCCAACGTTCGCCTCTCTTCGGTGACACGCCCGCCGGGGTCCTTGGCTGAGGGCCTCGGCGGGTCGACCGTGGGGTTCGTCTGATCCTGTCTTCCCCGCAGGAGATGCGAGATGGTCCATCGCGTGCAAGTCCGCCCGATCAGCAACGACGAGGGCAACAAGCTGCTGCGGATCGTGCGCCGTAGCAGCGGGTCGGTGGTGACCTGGCGAAGATCGCAGATGGTGCTGCTGTCCGCCCAAGGCATGGCCGTGCCGCAGATCGCCGAGGTGACGTTCACCAGTCCTGACCGGGTGCGGGACGTGCTGCACAACTTCAACGCCGACGGCTTCGACTCCCTCAAGCCGAAGTACGCCGGCGGGCGACCAGCGAAGTTCGACCTCGAGCAGCGAGCAGCCATCAAGAAGGCGGCACTGGCTCGGCCGACCGATCATGGGCTGCCGTTCTCCACCTGGAGCCTGTCGAAGCTGGCCGACTTCCTGGTCGCTGAGGGGGTGGTCGACGACATCTCCCACGAGGGCCTGCGCACCCTGCTCCGCGAGGAGGGCGTCTCCTTTCCAAGCCGTCAAGACCTGGAAGACCAGCACCGACCCTGACTACGAGGCCAAGAAGAACCGGGTGCTGGAGCTCTACGCCATCGCCGACGGCCGCACCGCTCCCGGTCCCGGCGACCCGACGGTGGTGCTCTGCATGGACGAGTTCGGGCCGCTGAACCTGCAGCCCCACCCGGGCAAGCAGTGGGCGCCAGCCGCCTCCGGCAAGGGTGACCAGGACCGGCCGCGGCGACGGCGCCGGCGGGCGACCTACAAGCGCCCGCACGGCGTGCGGCACCTACTGGCCGGCTACGACCTGTCCACCGACCGGCTCTACGGCCACGTCAAGGTCCGCAAGGGCCGCACCGAGTTCCTGGCCTTCTGCCGCTACCTACGCTCGCTGTACCCGCCCGACGTGCGGATCGCGATCGTGCTGGACAACTTCAGCCCGCACCTGTCGACCAAAACCGACTCCCGGGTCGGTGAGTGGGCGGCAACGAACAACGTCGAGCTGGCCTACGTGCCGTTCTACGGCTCCTGGCTCAACCGGATCGAGGCGCAATTCACCGCGCTGCGCTACTTCGCTCTCGACGGCACCGACCACGAGTCCCACAAGGAGCAGGCGAGCATGATCCGCCGCTACATCGCCTGGCGGAACCGGCACGTCACCGATCCCAAGCTCCGCAAGGTCATCCGTCGAGCCGAGACCATCAAGAGGGCGAAGGTTGCCTGACCCGGCACTAGCTCCGGAGCACGCTCGGGTTCCGAGTCACTGACCTCGATCAAGAGCCCCTCGGGGGCTGCAACGACACGCGCTCGCACCGGAGGCCCACCATGGCGGAGTCCGTTCGAAGCCAGTTCCTCGACGGCCAGGAGGAATCTCTCGCACCGAGCGTCATCCATTACGACCGATTCCGCATCGACGAGCCGGCGTACGTCTGCTCGCACGAAATGCAGGTCGGCAGTCGTCGACAATTCCCACTCCCAGCTCCGGCCACCGAGCCATGGGGGCGTTTGCTGGGTCCAGGTCTTGTCCATAGCCTCAGTCCAGCCTGCGCGCCGTCGGGGAAGGACGCTGCGTTCGCAGGCCAGGGAACCAGCCGACGCCTCTTCACGCGACCCCGGCATGCGAGACCGGCCTTACGAGCACCCAGAAGCCGGTGCTCGCCCTGAAGCCGAGGTGCTGGGCGACGGATCCGCGCGTCGGTGTGAACGAACTACTCCGGGCCCGGGTGGCCGTGGTTCAGTAGAGGTAGCGGTCGATGCCGGAGCCGTGCGCCCACAGGCGGTTCATGCGGTCGGCGGTCCGGGCGTGGGCGGCTTCCTCGGCGTCGCGGAGCACGCAGTCGGTGCCGGGCGGGGTGGCCCGCAGCCGGGTGGTGAGTAGTCGGGTGTCGTAGGTGGGGGAGAGGTCGAGCAGGCCGGCCAGCCGTGCAAGGAGCGAGACCAGTTCAGTGCGGTCGATCCGGCGGTAGCCGCCGGCGAGCTGCTCGGCGTGGGCGTCGACCAGCTCGGCGATGTCGGCGTTCAGCCGGGGGTGGCCGAGGGCGGCGGCGGTGGCGGAGAGGAGGTGGATGTCGGCGGCGGGCAGGGTGAGCACGGTCAGCGGCGCGTGCTCGTAGCGGCCGTCCGGGGCGAGCAGCCGGCCGCATCCGGGTCCCCGGGACTGGGTGGGTGCCAGGGCGGTGAGCAGGCGCTGCACGGCGGCGAGGGCGACCCGGTCGGCCAGTGGCGCCGGCAACCGCAGCGGCTGCGTCTCGGTGCTCGGACCCCGCCGGTCGTCGTCCTCCCACGTGCCCAGGCACAGCAGGATCTCCTCCAGGTCGCGCAGCGGCGCGAGCGGCTCGCCGTCGAGGTCGATGACGAGCACGGTGCGCTGCCTTCGCGGGGTTTCGTCGCTCGGTCCGGGGTGGCCGGTCGGCTTTTCAGTCACGGGCGGACCACCGTTCGGTGGCCGACCGGCCGGTTCTGCCGGTGGCTCGGCTGATGTCGGCCCATGAGGCTCCGGCCGTGAGGGCGGTGCGCACTGCCTGGTCCAGCGCGCGGGCGGCGGCGGCCTGCCGGGCGGCGGCCGCCTCAACGTCCTCGAGGGCTTGCCAGCCGGCGATGTGGCGGCGCCATTCCTGTCGCACCCGGTTCTCCTCGGCGACCTCCAGATCGGCCCACGGGCCGGTGACGGCGAGCGGCCGCGCCGCGGGGTCGGCCAGCTCCGGTGGTACGCGGGTCCAGGGGGTTCCGCGCCAGCCGCAGGTGCAGCCGGCGATCCAGCCGACGACCGCGGCATCGGGGCGCCACTCCTCGGCCTGCTCGATCACCTCATGGCGAACCTGACCGCTGGTGTGGGGGTGCACGATCCGGTCGCCGCGGAGAAGTGTGCCGTCCTGCCAGAGGCCTTCGGCGGTGGAGCCGTCGCGGTAGGTCAGCCGCACCCGGTCGCCGTTGCACGGCCCGTCGTCGGGCCGGCGGGCTATCAGGATCCCGCGGGCGCTGGTGGTGCCGGCGCCTTGCGCGCCGTCGGCGAACAGTGGCACCGCCCAGCCCTCGTGCTCCTGGTCGTCCACGACCGGGCCCATCCATCCCATCGCTTCTCCTCTCGATGCTTGTGCCACGGTCGCCGTTCCGGCGCCTGGCCGGGCCTGTCCCGGCCGGCTTCTGTGGATGGCCGTCGTTGTCCACCGACGGGGCTGGCCACGGACCGCACGGTGTGCCCGAAGTCGGAAGCGGCCCCGTGCCGGTCCAGCCGCTCTCTGGAGGCGGGGCTATCGGTGCGGGGACTGGTCTGCTTGTGCGTCGATCCAGGTGCGCAGGTCGGCGCGGCGGTAGAGGACGCGCCGGCCGAGTCGGAAGCTGTTCGGGCCGGTGCCGAGGTGTCGCCAGTACCGGAGGGTGGCGACGGGGGCGCGGAGCACGTCCGCGGCCTCGGTGATGGTGAGCAGCTCGGGCTCGTGGTCGTCGGTGGGGTCGGGCATGGCTGGCTCCCCGGGGGTCGTCGGTGGTGGGTTGTGCCGTCACCACAGAAGGCGCCATTTCGGCCCCAGTGGTGACACTTCACCGTCAGCCTTGTCTGACTGTCTCCGGTTGTTCTCCTGTCGCGGCTACCGGTGGCGCGTCACCTGCCGGCGACGGAGACCCTGCAACTGCCGACGCAAGGGGGCGGCGCCGAGACAGCCGGTGCACCCCCCGGGTGATGCGGCTGGGTTCGGCCCCGTCCCGGTAAGGGTCTCCCGGACTGCCTCGTTCGTCCCGGGCCGATGCCCGAGTGTCACTCCGCGGCGCTGTCCCTGGCCGACCCGTGCGGCCCGCACGTCTGCAGCACGTTCTCCGGTAAGCCGACGGCAGCCGGCCCGACCAGCCCCGCTACGGACAGGAGGACTACAGGAGGTCCGCTGCTGACCCGGGGTTCCTCCAGTTGTCCTCCAGTCAGCCGGTGCAGACCGTGAGGATCGGGGCGCTCCTGCGCAATAGGTCGCTGTGGACAACGGCTCCTGTCCACAACATCCGGACCGACGCCCTCGGGCAACCGCCGGCCTGGCCACGCTCGACCCATGGCGCACGACACCGCACCCGGTGCACGGCAGGACCGCGGGGCCTGTGACCGGTCCGCCAGGCACCTCCGGGACGTGTCGGGTGACCGGAGCGTCCTGACCGGTGGGTCCACCGTCGACATGGTCGCGCCGCGGCCGTTGGGGCAGGCCAGGAGCACCCTTCGGGCCACGCTGCGCGTGGCGCCGGCTGCGCCGTCGTCAAGGTCCGCCTGCGGCGGGCTGTCCTTGCTGACCCCCCGACCCGTCCGGCAGCTCAGCGTAGGGGCCTCCCACGCCGTCTCCTCCCGACCGGACCAAGATCCTTCCGCCCTTCGGGCGCTCCGCTGCGGAAGCAGTCTTGGTCCGGTCGTCCCCCGCCGCCGCTCCCGGCCCCTGAGCAGAGCTCTGTGCCGGACGGGCCGGGGGAATGGGTGGCAGGACACCCGTTCCGTAGTCCCTCCCGTCCCGGTTTCGGCTCCAGTTCCGGGAGGGTCCAGATGACCAGCACCAGCACCACAATCAGCAGCCCGGCAAGCGGCACGAGCAGCAATCGGACCGGCAGGGGGAGCCGGAGTCGGCGGCCGCAGCTGAGTCCGGCGCAGCGGGAGGCCGCCGACGCCGCGCGGGCGGCGAAGATCGCCGCCCTGCACGAGCGGATCGGCGAGCAGGTCGAGCAGCTGACCGCCGATCCGCAGTGGCGGGCGATGCTCGATGCCGCCGCGAAGTTCCACACCTACAGCCTCAACAACCAGCTGCTGATCGAGCTGCAGGCCGCCGGGCGGGGCATCAACCCGACCCGGGTCGCCGGGTTCACCACCTGGAAGGCGCTGGGCCGCAGCGTGCTCAAAGGATCCACGGGGCTCGCCGTCCTGGCGCCGTGCACCTACACCCCCAAGGACACCCCCGCCGACACCGGCACAGGGCAGGACACCCGTCGGGCCGCACCCGCCGCCACGACGGCGGCGGGGATAGCGGGGGAGCCGGCCGGCGGGGACGCCGACCAGTCGGCCCGGGGGCGGGTGCTGCGCGGGTTCCGGGTCGCGCACGTCTTCGACATCTCCCAGACCGATGGCGACCCGCTGCCCGACGTCCGGCCGGAGCTGCTGACCGGTGACGCCCCCGCCGCCCTGTGGGACGCCCTGGCCGCCCAGGTCGCCACGCACGGCTACACGCTCACCCGCGAGCACTGCGGGCAGGCCAACGGCCTCACCGACCCGGCCGCCCGCACCGTACGGGTCCGCCCGGACATCGCCGACGCCCAGGCGGTCAAGACCCTCGCCCACGAACTCGCGCACATCGAGTGCGGGCACACCGCCGACGGATACGACTACCGGGGCTGCCGCGGGCGGGCCGAGGCCGAAGCCGAGTCCGTCGCCTACATCGTCACCGCCTGGGCCGGGCTGGACGCCGGCGCCTACACCGTCCCCTACGTCGCCGCCTGGTCGGCCGGGGACACCGATGTCGTCCGCGCCGCCGCGGCCACGGTGACCGCCGCCGCCCGCCGCATCCTCGACCACCTCGACCGCGCCGAGGCCACCGAGACCCCGCCGGGGGATGGGCACAGCGCCTCGCCCGCCGGACCGGTCGCGCAGCCCGGGGGCGCCCGCGTCCTCGCCACCGGGTGAACGGGGAGAACGCGACATGTCCGCCACCAGCAGCCCCGGCGACAGCACCCGCACCGAGAGCACCGCCACCCCGCAGAGCATCGAAGGAGAACCCGCCATGACCACGACCACGACGGTCACCGCCCTGCACACCGGCCGGGAGAGCACGCCCGACGAGCCCTCCGCGACCGAAAACGCCCGAAGTGCCGGGATCGAGCAGCGCGAGACCGAGCACGTCGACCCGACCCGCATCGGCAGCGCACCCGCCGACACGGCCGAGGACAGCGGCCGGGCACACCGGCTGGTGTGGCTGGACCCGCGGGAGCTGGCCGTGCATCCCCGCAACATCCGCGACGACCTCGGCGACCTGTCCGGGCTGGCCGCCTCCATCGCCGCCCAGGGCGTGCTGGAGGCCCTCACCGTGATACGGCACGCCGCCGCCGACGGCACGCCTGGCCACCAGCTGGTGGCCGGGCACCGCCGGGCGGCCGCCGCGATCCTCGCCGGCCTCACCGCGGTGCCGTGCGTGCTGCGCCCCGACCTCGCCCTCGACGGGACCGCCGCCGACGGTGACCGGGCCGCCCAGGCCGGGCACGTCGGGGCGATGCTGGCCGAGAACCTGCACCGCCAGGGCCTGTCCGCAGTGGAGGAGGCGCGCGGCGTGCAGGCGATGCTCGACCTCGGCGTGCCCCTCACCAAGGTGGCCAAATCCACCGGGCTGGGCCGCAAGCGGGTCGCCAAGGCCGCCGGCGTCGCTCGGCTGGACGCCGACACTGCCGCCGCGGTTGCCGGTGCGGGGCTGACCCTGGACCAGGCCGCCGCCGTCGCCGTCTACGCCGATGACCCCGACACCACCGCCGCCCTGATCGCGGCAGCGGGGGAGGGGCCGGGGCAGTTCGCCCACGCGCTGACCCGCGCCAAGCAGGCGAAACAGGAAGCGGAGCAGGCCGCAGTTCTGCTGGCGGAGCTGACCGCCGACGGGCGCACCGTCCTGGGCGAGGACACCGGCCGCGCCGCCAACCGACTGGCCGACCTGGCCCACGACGGCCGGCCGCTAACTGCCGACGCCCACGCCGGCTGCCCCGGCTCGGCGGTCTACATCGCCACCACCGGCTGGCAGGGGCCACGGGCGGTCGAGGTGTGTACCGACCCGGCCGGCAACGGGCACCGTGACCGCTGGACGGCCACCGCCCTGCCCGCGAACGCAGCAGGCGAGGAGCCGAGCGAGGCCGAGCGGGAGGCCGCCTCGGCCGAGCGGCGGGCCACCATCGAGAACAACAAGGCGATGGCTGCGGCCAACGAGACCCGCCGCGAGTGGATCAAGGGCCTGCTGCAGCGCAAGACCGCACCCAAGGCGGCGCTGCGCTTCGCCGTCGAAACCATGGCCACCGGCCCCCGGCCGCTGTCCCGGTGGCTGTCCGGACAGCCCAACCGCGCCCAGGACGCCGCCGCCGACCTCGGCATCGACGCCCCCGGCCAGTGGTGGACCACCCGGGACAAGCCGGCACCGACGCTGACCAGCGGTGAACAGGTGCCCGACGCCCGGCTGGGCGTGGCGCTGCTGGCGCACGGCGCCGGGGCTATCGAATCGGGCATGCACCGCCAGTCCTGGCGCAACCCCGGCGCCGGCGACGCTCGCTGGCTGCGGTTCCTGGTCTCCTGCGGCTACACCCTCGCCGACATCGAGCAACAGATCATCGACGCCACTGGGCAACCCACCGCCGATCCCTCCTCCGACGCAACTTGACCGGCGTCCGGCCGTCCCCGCACCCCTGCGGGGCGGCCACGTCGAGGCGGGGTGGCGGTTGGGGTGGCCGGCCGACGGCGGGGGTCGCGCGAGGCCCCGCCGCTGGCGCGTCGAGGCCAACCGTCAGCAAGCTGCCGGCGGGCCTGCGGCCCGACGCGCTCACCGGTCCCGCGACCGCCGCCCGACACCCGTCACCGGCCGCGCCTGTCAGACCCCAACGGCACACTGCAATCCGAGCCTGGAGGCCGGAGGACAGGAGAAACCCAGTGATCTTCGAACCCAGAGCCGCCGACCTCGACCCGGTCGACGTCGAGAATGCCCTGCTGCGCGCCGCCCTGGGCGACTACTCCGACGAAGCCGCAATTCTCCTGCTGATCACCTCCGGCCACTGGCTACCGCAACTGCAGCACGCCGGGCTGATCACCGTCGACGGAGACGTGGAAGGGGAGGGACTGTGGGCCCACATCTACTGGCCAGACCTCGACCAGGCCCTGCGCATCGGCACGATCATCGGCAGGAGCAGTGACCATCAGGTCCTGCGGGCAGCCGCCAGCATCGCCGACGGGCATCCCGTCGACCTCGGCGACCTCGCCGTCGGCCTCGACCGCCACGCCCTCACCCTCGTCCTCGCCGCGATCGCCCACGCCGCCGGCAGCCACGAACCCCGCAGCAACACCCACGCCCCTGACGGCGTCCCTCACCCGGGTGACCGGCTGCCGCCGCTGGTCCCCTGGCCCCAGCCCCACCTCCAGTGAACCGTCAGAAGCAGGGGTGGAGCGCACCGGCGAGAACGCTTCGAGCGCCGAAGACTGCTGGACTGCCGCCAAAGAAAACTGGACGACCTCGGAGTCCGGTCCGGCGCTCGCGGGGCCGGGCGAACCAGTCGCAGCGGGTGACGCCCACCAGCCCTATGGACCCCCGGTCGTCGCTGTTCGCAGCGGCGGACCCCATGTCATGGCATATGGGCCCCAAGTGGCTTTCGCCGCTCCTCCATAGCGGATGCGATTGTGCGTCACCGCGTGCGGGGTGAGCTCGTCACTCGGCAAGCCCGAGAAACACCAGAAGTGCGCGGTTAAGCCGCACAGTATCTGAATCGGCGAGTCGACCGAGGTGACTACGCACATTTGCGCGCGGCATCGTCACAACCTTGTCCACCATGATGTGACTTGCTTGCTCGATCCCGGTGGCGTCCGTCGGCTCCACAGCGATCCGAATCAATGGCGCCTCGACCAGATTGGTGGTCAGCGGACAGACCGTAACGGAGGCGGTGGCATCGAACCGGTCGTCCTGGACGATGACAACGGGCCTCGGCTTGCCGGTGTAGACACCACGCGCAGCAGCGATGCAGATGTCGCCTCGCCTCACTCGGCGGGCTCCGCCTCATCGTCCCAATCGACGGAAATGGCATCGACAAACGCCTGCTCGTCGGGCTCATGCTCGCTGACCGCGACGGCAGCTGACTGACGGTGAGATTCCGCGACGAACTCCGGAGCCCGTACGTCGGGCACCCAGATCTGAACAGGCCTGAGGCCCTGCTCACGCAAACGCTGTCGATGTTCACGTACCCGATCTCGCGTGCTCGCCATGGAACGATGTTACATGTAACTCTCCTGGCTAGCCATAGGAGCAATAGGCCTGCGTCCCGCTGGCGGATGCGGATACGGGTGCCAACCTTCTGTCTCCGGCTCCCCGCCGCTGGGAGGTGCCGGATCGGCGGTGGCCCGTCGACGCTGAGCTCCTTGCCGACCGCGGGCTCCGTGGCCTGGCCGGCCGGCGGTGACCGCGCCGGTATCGGGAATCAGCGGACCGGCCAGGCCTAGCAGCAGCGCGGCGACGACGAGCAGTAGTGCGGCGACGAACAGCATCCCCTTCTAGCACGACGAGGGCGACGGCGTACAGAATGAGGGCGGCGGTAGTCATCGGAGCGGTTCCCGGGGCGTGAGGGTCAGGGTCTGCGGTGCGGGCGCATCATGCGCGCAGCAGGCGTCGGTGCATCCGTCGGCACAGCTGCAGCCGTCCTCCGCCGGCAGACCGCCGACGCCGGGCCGAGCCGGGGCACAGCAGCCCTCCTGACTTTGATCAGGGTTGCATGATCATTTCTGCTGCGGCTCGCTGAGCTGCGGGAACGCTCTGGACTCGGCGTGGTTTCACGCACTAACGGGCTCGGCCTAGGGTCGGGGTGTGGCGTTCATCCG
>NZ_JASNNW010000042.1 GCF_030165005.1 Blastococcus capsensis | reverse complement strand
GGCTCTTCTTACTTGAGGTGGGGGCTGGACAGTCCGCCGCCGATCAGGAGCATGCGGAGTCGGTAGTTGTCGCGGTTGCGGAAGCCGCGGGCGATCCGCCGGTGGAGCTCGATGAGGCCGTTGACGGCTTCGGTGCCGCCGTTGTTGGATCGGCCGGTGTCGAAGTAGGCGAGGAACGCCTCCCGCCACTGCTTCAAGGTGCGGCCGAGGCGGGCGATCTCGGGCACCGGGCAGGTCGAGAACGAGGTGAGGACCTGTTCGGCGATCTTGCGGCCCTCGGCCGGCTTGGGATGCCGGTAGGCGTCCCTCAGCTGCTGGGCACATGACCAGGCCAGCCACACGGGCAGGTGTCGCTCGTCGGCGTCGAAGGCTGCGCGCAAACGTGTCCACTGGCGGTCGGTGAGCTTCTCCGCGCCGGCGCGCAGCATGGTGCGGATTCCGTACAGGGGGTCGCCCTTGCGGCCACGGTGCCCGAGGGTCTCCTGCTGGACTCGGCGCCGGCACTCGTCCACCGCAGCGGTGCCGAGCTTGACGACGTGGAAGGCGTCAAGAACGGCGACGGCATCCTCCAGCTGGTCATCGATGGCGTTCTTGTAGCCGTGGAAGGGGTCTAACGTGGCGATCTTGACCTGCTTGCGGAACGCTTCGCCACGCTGCTCGAGCCAGTCGGCGTAGACCTTCCCCGACCGGCCGGGCACCAGGTCCAGCAAGCGTGCGCGGACGCGTCCTGCCTGGTCACGGGTCAGATCGACCATCCCGGTGAGCTCCTTGGGGCCGCGACCACCGTCGGCGATCGGCTTGGTCGAGACGTGGTGCCAGATGTGCTCATCCACGCCCAGGGCGGTGACGTCGGCGAAGCGGGCCTCGTCGGCGGCCATCGCCTCCAGTAGCGGCTTGATCGAGCGCCACACCGTGCGCCAGGTCGTGCCCAGCTGCCGGGCGATCCCGGCGACCGAGGCGTGCTCGCGGCGCAACTGCCCGATGGCCCACCAGCACGCCCGCGTGGTCAGCAGCGCCCGTGGCCGAGCGAGAGCCTCGTGCTGCTCGGTGAACGCCTTGCCGGTGCACTCGACCTCCACGCAGCGCCAGGTCCGCTTGCGCCACACCAACTGGACCGGGCGCCCGAAGCAGGGCACGTCGACCAGGACAACGTCGCGGCGACCGTGGCTGCCGACGATGACGCCACAGGCCAGACAGCCCATCGGCTCGGGCGCCGACTCCACCACGACCTGCACTCGGCCGTGACGCTCGACGACCTCGATGACGTGGAAACCGTCCAGGCCGACGAGGAGATCACAGCGATCGCAGTAGGAGTGAGCGAAGGAGGAATCAGGACGTGAGCGCGCGCGAGCGCACGCCGTAGGCTCGGACACCGTCGAGGCCTTCCGGTCGGGCAGCTTGGTCGCTCCCGATCTTGGAAGGCCTCGACCCCTCTCCCGCCTCAGCTCACACGCGCGAGTCCCTCACACCCACCGCAGGTACGAAGAGCCCCCATAGGGTCCAATTGTTCCCGTGACTGTGCCGGCCGCCGCGCCCGACGACATCCTGCAGCGCATCTGTCAAGAGAATCTCGCTGTCTACCGCGAGTCGCAGGCCCGTCTGCAGGAGGACGTCAGTCAGGAGTCGCAGGTCGGCCACGACTACCGGGGCCGATTGGTCTACGAGCTTCTGCAGAACGCAGATGACGCGCTCGTGGGAGTGATGACCACCGAGAACCGAGCGCTCTTCCGACTGACGGAGGACGAGCTGTGGGTTGCGAACACCGGTCGCCCCTTCACCGAGGCCGACGTGCGCGGACTCTGTGGCTTGGGCGCAAGCTCGAAGACTCAAGCCGACGGCCCAAAACGGGCCAGCATTGGTCACAAGGGCCTTGGCTTCAAGTCCATTCTTGAGATCACCGATGCGCCCGAAGCCTATTCGGAGACGGTGTGCTTTCGACTCGGCCGTGGGCAGGCACTGGAGCAAGTCAGCGCGCTATGGGCTCAACTGGACCGAGGCAATGTGCGAGGCGTTCCGGTCATGCGCTTCCCGTCCACCGTCACTGTGGACCATCCGGTCTGGAGGGAGTTCCGGGAGGATGGCTTCCACAGCGCCTTCCGGTTTTCCTTCCACGCGAAGGTGACCGCGGACCAGCGCGCGGCACTGGCCCACCAGCTCCTGACGCTGCCCATGACGAGCGTCCTGTTCCTCAAGCACCTGGAGGAGGTGGTTATCGACGTCCAGACGTCCGCGGGGCAGGGAGGGCGCCAGTGGCTCCTGGAACGCCACCGGGTGACGAGTGGAGGAGTGGAACCGTGCGAAGGAATGACCGAGTCGGGTCTCTTCCGGGTCGACTTGGTGAACCACAGCGACGTCGGTGAACGCTACTGGGTGGCACACAATGCCGATGTACTGATTGGGGACCACCGCGACGGCCTCGCAGGTCCGGCGTGGGAAGGCGTCGACATCTCCGAAGTCTCGGTTGCCGTGCGGGATGCCGAAGAACCGAGGATTGATCCCGAGAGTCGCCGCTTCCACGTATTCCTCCCCACGCAAGAACCCTCCGGTTGCTCTGTCCTTGTCAACGGCGCCTTCACCACCGACCTCTCCCGCAAGCATGTACAGGTCTCCGACTCCGCCTCGAACTACAACGCCCATCTGCTCCGGCAGGCAGCCAAGACGTTTGTGGAGACGCTCGTCCCTCACCTGCTCAGCGAGCGCGGTCCGGTCTGTGTCCTCCGCGCGCTTGAGCAGGAGGCAGGCATCACCGGCGAGGCCGCCTTCCTGATGCGCACAGCCCTCACCGAGGTGCTGGCCGACACGCCCCTTCTCCCCGCCGGGGAATCGTGGCTGAGCCTCGTCGAGTCCATCTTGCCCACGCCCGTCCTCGGTGCGCACGGCCACGAGCTCGCCGCGCTGCTTCATCCCGACAGCTCCATCGACGGGCGGCGCTTTCCGGACCCCCGGTACTGCGAAGGCGAGCTGGCAGCCGTGTGCGCAACCTACGGAGCGGTCGCGCTTACCCCCGTCGGGACGCTCAGGGCGCTCGCGGAGTGCGTCGACCCCTCTGAGGCCGTCCTCCGACCGGAACCGGCGGGGCGCTTTCGCGTCGACCCTGTGTTGGAGCTGTGCGCGACGCTCTGGGAGAGCGCCGACGCGGACGATCGCCAGCAGCTGGAAGCGACCGCGCGTCGGGTGGCCGTCTTCCCCATCGGTGAAAACGCGGAGGGGACGGTCAACCGCATTCCGCTCGGCGACGAGAGCGCCCTCTACCCACCGCGCTCGTCGGCTGAGGATCTGCCCCTCCGCCGGCTTCGCTTCCTGGCGCACGCCGTGTGCTGGGGCACCCTCGGGCGGACTGAGCAGCGCGCTGTCCTCGGGCACCGAATGAGGGCATGGGACGCGCTCTTCGACATCAAGGAGTTCCGGTTCGAAGAGGTCATGCGCGCAGCAGTGCTTCCAAGTCTGACGCGAACGGGCTCCGTCGACCCCAAACTCCGGGACGCGAACCGGACCATCGAAGCACTGGCCGCCATCTGCCGGCTCGCTGGCAAGACCACTAAGCCCGACCAGCCGCTGCCGTTGGGACGCCTCGGTTCCGACCGCGCCTTCTTCAACCTCAGCCGCCTCGAGGTCCCCTGCAGGTCCCATTCCGGCGGCGAACCTGTGTGGGCACCGGCACACGAGGTCTACTTCGGACGCGACTGGGTCGGTGCGGACTCCGTCGAAGAGATTGTCGATGCCATGGCAGCGGCGGGCAAACCGGTGGATATCCACTTCCTTGCGTCCCCCAGGGTGTTCGACGCCTACTTCTCGGCGATAGGTGTTCACGTTGACCGCGACGACGTCGGGCCCTCGACCGCCGTGGACGACGGCGAGGTCGACCTGGAAGACGACACAGACGAAGTCCTGGAGACGACGGCAGACGATCGCTGGCGGAACTTCTTCGCATGGCTGGGTGTGAGCCGCGGACTACGACTCGTCCACTTCCACGACGTCGTCGACTCCGGCACGGGATGGACCAACACAAAGGGGCTTGGCAAGCCCGGCGGGTGGGCTTTCGCCGGACTGGGTGAGACCTGGAGCGAATACCGTCAGGAGGTCGAGCGCCACCTGATCGGAGATCCTCGATGGAGTTCTACCGACCACTATCTGTACGAGGTCCATAACCTCGACAAGCTCGACGAGATTGCGCCCGTTGCGCGACTCAAGGACAACGACGTCGCCGAAAGGATGCTTACCCACCTCGTTCGCAACTGGGCGACGTACGCGCGGTACACGCAGGCCACGTTGGCGCTCGTGGGCGCAGGCAAGTGGCCGTCGAGTCGCACCTCTCCGCCGCGGGCGACTTCGGAAGAACTCGCGACAGGAGGCCCGAACCTCTGGCTGTTCCGACTCCGGCATAACGTGATCTGCCCTACGAGCCATGGACCTCGACGCCCGGGTCAGACTTGGCGTCGCTCCGAAGAGCTGCTGCGACGGCTCGGCCGGGGCGGCCGAGCAGCGGACGCTTTTCTGCCAGTGCTCAAGCAGCCGGCCGACGTGTCGTCCTCAGCGCTCCGCGCCTGCCTCGACGAGCTCCAAGTCCGTGGTGAACTTGTTCCTTCGGCCTTCACTACCCAGGACGCCCACGACCTTTGCGTCCGTATCGCGCATATGTCACGCGGGCGCTGTGACCGGCCAGGTTCTTCGCTCCGACCTGCGGCCGATCTACCGTCAGATGTTCGAGCTCCTGGTTGGAAGCGTGACGACGCAAGACGCACCGCTGTCGGAGGCGCCACTCGCAGCCCGGACCGCAGACGGCATCGAGTTTCTGCCCGCGCGCGACGTCGTGTACGCGTCTGTCTCGGGTAGCCGCGAGCGCAGCGGAGTCCAGGGCAAGGTGCCGCTATTCGTGCTCGAAGCCGAGCCCGGGGCGCTGGCACCTCTCCGGAACATCTTCGGCACTCCACTGCTTGAGAGCACCCTGGAGTGGTCGGTCAGGCCGGGCGAGACCGCGCTCGATGACGCGGACCTCGGAGAGCTCCGACGTGGACTCAGTGACCTGGTGCCGCCGTTGTTGGCACGCCTGGGCGCGGATCGGGCCGAACGCAGCGCGGCAGACCGGAGAATGATTCTGGAGTTCGTCCAGAAGATTGAGCCTGTCCAGGCACTGACGCTCGGCTGCAACTTCCGCGGCGACGATTTGGGGGAGATCCCTCCGCGGAGCTACTACGTGCGTCGCACCGAGGAGGCGGGCTTCCAGGGGTTTGCCGTCTGGACGGGACCGGCGTGGCCGCCCATCGCCGAGGACGCACAGACCCTGGCCATGGCCTTAGCTGAGACGCTCGAGGTCAACACGGTCGAGACTTTCCTGTCCTTCATCAACGCCACACCGTCCCAGCGGCAACAACTGCTCGACCTGGCAGGCGCAGGCGAGCGGCTCGACGAAGTCATGCAGGAACTCGCTGGCGCCGCGGCAGAGCCTGAGGCCAGCACCGCAGGAAGTGGAACCGGCGACGCTGAACACCCAGCGCCTACCGACGGGGAGTCAACGGAGTCCGAGGGAGAACGCACCCCTTACTCACGTCCGAACACCGCGGCACACGCCGCGGCCCGGGTGCCATTGCACCGGTTCGAGGACCTGCTCCTCGACGGAGAAGTCATCCGAGTCGGAGGCGCAGCATCAGCGAGTGCGACCGATGGCGAAGAGGACGGCGGAGGGTCCGGAGTCGGCTCCGGGGGCCAGGTTGGGTCACCCGGTGGTACGCCGCGCGCTGCTGCCGGAACCGACCTCGCTGAACTTGACCGCCTCGGAATGCGAATCACCTTCGCTTTCGAGCGCAGGCGGTTCAACTGGCTGAAGGTCGTCGACCTGCCGGGTGATGAGGTTACGGAGGACGCGGACGTGTTCATCGTCGACGTGAGCTCACCGAAGATGATCGCGGCAGCGGTGGAACAGTCCAAGGACGTGAAGGCCGTGTTCGAGGAGATGGCCCAGCGGGGCGTCAGTCCGCTTCACCCAGGCTTTGACATCCTGACCATCAAGGGCGGTGAGATCGACAGGATGATCGAACTGAAATCATCCGGAGTGGACGCTCACGTGCAAGCCATGAGCTGGAATGAATGGAAGACCGCCCAAGGGCATCTTCGTACCCACTTCTGGCTCTACTTGGTGGGAAATCTTCGAGCAGACCTGGAGAACGCTTCCCCATTCGTCCGCACAGTGCGAGACCCCTTCGGCACTCTCGCGTCGTCTGAGAACGAGGATCTAATCCGAAAGCGGACGGTCCAGCTCCGCGTTCGTGAGTTCGCAGCCGCGGATCAGTTGACACTGGAGGTTCGCAGGAAGGACGCCGAAAGGCCGCTGACTCGATGAGCTGCACCCCGGGCGTCCAAGCCTTCGTCCAGCTACCCGAGAAGCGAGGGGACGGGACGCTGTTGGCCGACGAGGCGTGATGCAGGCGTCAGATGGGAAGTTCTGCCCACCGCCCCAGTGATCAGCTCGAGGAGGTGCCGCCACCCAGTGGGACCCCTCCCTGCGGCGGTGGCCCGGCAGGTGGTGCGCGCGAGCGGCTGCGGCGGAGCGTGAGGGAAGGCAGTGGCGCTGCAGCTGCAGCATTAGGGGTCCGGGAAGGCGGAGCATGACTAGTGGTCCTGCCTGCAGTTACGGCGTCGTATCGGGTCGCCAGGCGGTCGGGTCATTGAGGTAGAGGCCGCAGGCGCAGTCGAGTGCCTCCTCGGGGCTGCCTGCGGTGTCACCGCTGGGCAGGTAGTTGTCCCGGTAGTCATCGTGGCTGGCGCGGTAGATCGCGAAGCCCCAGCGGCTGGCCGAGCCGCCGTAGCGCAGCCGGCAGAGTGGCAGTACCTCGCCGTCGGGGAGCTGGCCGTCGATGTAGGCGAACTGGCCGCGGAAGCGCACGTCCACGCGGGCGAGGGCGGGCCAGCGTTCCCGGGCGCGGGCGTTCAGTCGCTGGCCG
The DNA here is from genome assembly GCF_030165005.1 of Blastococcus capsensis. Classification (GTDB taxonomy): domain Bacteria; phylum Actinomycetota; class Actinomycetes; order Mycobacteriales; family Geodermatophilaceae; genus Blastococcus; species Blastococcus capsensis. The sequence continues at coordinate 4,356 of NZ_JASNNW010000042.1, read as the reverse complement.
AGGCTGGTCTTGGTGGAGGCCGGCGGGGTCGGCATCGGCTCATCCTGCCCGCATCAGGCCGCCAGCGAAGTCTGCTCGCCGCTCTGGCGAGCGTCGATGCGGTGCAGCAGGTCATCGAGTTCGCGCCGCCCGAAGCGCCAGTCAAACGGCGTGGCGGTGGCGTTGAAGCGCGGCTCGAAGGCGGTCAACCGGGCGGCGAGGGCGGCCAGATCGGCGAAGTCAGCCGGTTTGATCACCTTCCGTTGAAGGATCGAGAACACGATCTCGATCTGGTTCAGCCACGAGGCGTGGATCGGCAGGTGCACCAACTCGCAGGTGGGCCAGGCCGCGCGCATCCGCTCGACCGCGCGGGCACCGTTGTGCGAGGAGCCGTTGTCCACGATCCAGAACACCCGCGCGGCGGAGGCGTAGGGCTCGACGCTCATCACCTTCTCCACCAACTGCCCGAACGGGACGATCCCGGTGGTCGGGGCGGTCATCCCGATCAGCCGGGCACGGTGCACGTCGTAGGCGCCGAAGTAGGCCAGCGTGCCGCCGCGGGTGTACTCGAACTCCACCCGCCGGGTGCGGCCCGGCCCCGGCGGCAGCTCCGGATGGCGGCGGCGCAGCGCCTGCAGCTGGGACTTCTCATCGGCGCTGATCACGTACTCGTCCGCGCCGAGCTCGACCCCGTCCCAGCGCCTCTCGTAGAGATCGAGCACCCCGCCGGCCTTGGGCGCGAAGTCCGGATCCCGCGGAAAGATCCACGACTCGTGCTGCCAGGGCTTGATCGCGTCCTCGTGCAGCCAGCGGCGCACCGTGGACGCCGACACCGCCTCCACCAGACCCTCGGCCACCGCCTGAGCGGCCAACTCCGCCGAACTCCACCGAGACGTGTTGCCTACACCTGGTTCAACCGGATCGTGGCCCTGCGGTTCCTGGACATCAACGGTTTTACCGGCATTGGCGTTGTTTCCCCACAGGCCGGCGTCGAACTCGGTCAGCCCGAGGTCCTTGCAGAGGCAAAGCGCGGCAACATCGATCCCAATGTTGTAGGTACCAAGACTCGGGAGGCGATTGCGGCGCTCCTAAATGGGACTCGGCGTAGCGAAGACCCCCAAGGCGAGGCCTACGCACTGCTGCTTGCGGAGAACTGCCGCTACCGGAACCGCGCCATGCCGTTCATGTTTGAGCGGGAAGGCGACTACACCGAGCTGCTCATCCCCGCGAACGTGCTGGCGGACGACTCCGTGCTCAACCGGGCCGTCAAGGTGCTCACGACTGAGGTCTGCCGGGATGTCGAGGTCATCGGTTGGCTCTATCAGTTCTATATTTCGGAGCGTAAAGACGAAGTCTTCGCAGGCTTCAAGAAGAACAAGAAGGCGGGGGCTGATGAGATTCCCGCAGCAACCCAGCTTTTTACGCCACACTGGATCGTCCGCTACCTGGTCGAGAACTCCCTCGGCCGCCTGTGGATGCTGAATCGCCCGTCCTCGCAGCTTGTCGACCAGATGGAGTACTACATCGCTCCGGTCGACGAGGAGAGGGACTATCTCAAGATCAACGGCCCTGAGGAGCTCAAGGTCGTCGACCCGGCGTGCGGCTCGGGCCACATGCTGACCTACGCCTTCGACCTGCTCTATGCCATCTACGAGGAAGAGGGCTACGCCCCGGCGGAGATCCCCCGCCTAATCTTGACCAATAATCTTCACGGTGTGGAGATCGACCCCCGAGCTGGGGCGCTAGCTGCCTTCGCTCTAACGATGAAGGCCCGTGCCAAGCAGAGGACGTTCTTCAACAAGCAGGTCGAGCCGAAGGTCTGCGTCCTCGAACCGATTACGTTCACGCCGGACGAGATCGATGTCCTGTTGACGCGCGGTGGCGACAAGCATGCCGAGTCGGCCTTCTGGTACCAATTTAAGCACGCGGACGTCTTCGGATCACTGATCGGGCCGGACGCAAGTCTGATGGCTCGGCTCAAGCAGCACATAGCTCAGCACGACAACGGCGGAGACATCCTCCTGGCGAACCTGCTCGATCGGGCTGAGCGTGTTCTGCTCCAGGCCGAGTACCTCTCGCAGCGCTACTCCGTCGTGGTCGCGAACCCACCGTATATGGGTAGTGGAAATATGGGTTCGATACTTTCTGGGTTCGCAAAGAGTCAATATCCGGAATCAAAATCCGATCTGATGACGATGTTCATCGACCGGGCCGCGGCTCTCGTGCGGTCCGGGGGAGTGTTCGCGATGATCACACTCTCAGCTTGGATGTTCAACCAAGACACTGCGGCCTTCCGAAAGGCGCTTCTCGGGCGCGCCTCAATCTCGTCTCTCTTGCACCTTGGCCGAGGGATATTCGGCGTGGACTACGGAACGGTCGCCTTTTCGGCGACGCTCGGGCATGATGAGCGAAGCGTGGGCATCTATCGCAAACTATATAACGTGTTCTCAGCAGTTAGAACGCCCGATGAAATCCGTGATCTGTTTCTAGACCATGCCCACGCCTCATACGTTGTGGAGCAACGGGCGCTAGAATCCTTGCCGGGAGGAGTGCTCGCGTATTGGGTGGACTGGGAGGTTGCCGAGGCGTTTCGGCGTTGTGGTCCGATTGGCAAGCGATACCCGTCGGGCAACGGCATCACAACATCTGACAACAGTCGTTTCCTCCGCTACTGGTGGGAGGTCTCGGTCGCGAGTGTGCGGTCTAACCCCGCCGGCGACCCCGCGAGCGGGCACTGGATCCCAATCAACAAGGGCGGCCCCTACCGAAAGTGGTCCGGAAACCGAGAGTACGTCCTTGACTGGCGGGATGACGGAAAGAAGCTATTTGACCTGCGACCGATCGCAACCATGAGGAATGTTGACAAGTTCTTCAGGGCGTCGATCAGTTGGTCGGATGTGTCGATCGGCTCGGTGGTTGGGCGGGTCTACGGCGCCGAGTATGCGTTTGACGCCTCGGCCAACTCGGTGTTTCCTGAGGATGAGCGAGATAGCTATGCGATTCTGTCGTTACTCAACTCTCGCGCGGTCGCCGAAATCTCGCTCCTCCTCAACCCCGGAACTCACTTCAAGATCGGGAACTTCGAGGCGCTTCCAGCCATGCTTCGATCGGACGCGGACCTGTTCGACGATGTTGCGCAGCTTGTGAGGATATCCGACGCGGACCTCAGGACGTATGAACTCGACCGAACCTTTATGCGCGACCAAGTGGCGCGCTTGCGCGGCAGCATCTCGGAGTCGATTGCATGCGTTCAGGGAGGTTGGGCGCAGGAGATTGAGCGAGCTTCAGAGCTTGAACAGAAGAACAATGAGGCGATTGCGAAACGCGAGTCGCTGCCACCTAGAATGTCACTGGCACCTGAAGCTGAAGATGTAACGTTACGAAACAATCCCGACTTCGAGTTCCGCAAGTTCGACCGCAGTCTCCGGGTCAAACTGGATGTGAGGGCAAAAGTCGACGACCTTATCTCTTACGCCGTGGGATGTATGTTCGGTCGTTTTAGTCTGGATACGCCGGGGCTCGTGCTGGCCAATGAGGGCTCGACGGTGCAGGACTACCTGGCCAAGGTGCCGAGCCCGACGTTCGCACCAGATATGGACAACGTCATCCCTATCGTAGATGGCGACTGGTTCGAGGACGATATCGTTGCACGCTTTCGCCAGTTTCTCCGAGCGGCGTTCGGGGAGCAGCACTTCGAGGAGAACCTGCGCTTCGTCACCGAGTCCCTCGGCGTGAAGGACGTCCGCGACTACTTTGCGAAGTCCTTCTACAAGGATCATGTTCAGAGGTACAAGAGGCGCCCGATCTACTGGCTGTTCTCCAGCCCCAAAGGCTCGTTCAACGCGCTCATCTACATGCACCGGTATACGGGCTCTTCGCAGTTGAGGGTGTAGGTAGGGCTGGCGCGTCGGTCCCGGGATAGAGGTCGAGGCCTCCCGAGGATGGAAGTTCTCACACTGCCCATCCGGAAGACCTCGACGTGCCTGACGCTACCTTCGGCTGCCCTGACCTGACCACGTTCGCCGGCGTGGATGAGCTGGGTCTGGAGGTCGTCGGGCAGCGGCTGGCTCCTGACCGTGCGGTCCTGGCCTGCCGGGTCGTCGAACCCGACCGGTGGTGCCGTCGCTGCGGGTGCGAAGGCGCGCCGCGGGACACCGTGACCCGGTCGCTGGCCCACGCACCGCTGGGCTGGCGACCCACCACGCTGCTGATCACGGTCCGCCGCTACCGATGCTCGGGTTGTGGGCACGTGTGGCGCCAAGACACCAGCAAGGCGGCCGAGCCGCGGGCGAAGCTGTCCCGCCGAGGTCTGCGGTGGGCGTTGGAAGGCATCGTCTGCCAGCACCTGACCGTCGCCCGGGTCGCCGAGGGCCTCGG
>NZ_JASNNW010000041.1 GCF_030165005.1 Blastococcus capsensis | reverse complement strand
GGCTCTTCTTACTTGAGGTGGGGGCTGGACAGTCCGCCGCCGATCAGGAGCATGCGGAGTCGGTAGTTGTCGCGGTTGCGGAAGCCGCGGGCGATCCGCCGGTGGAGCTCGATGAGGCCGTTGACGGCTTCGGTGCCGCCGTTGTTGGATCGGCCGGTGTCGAAGTAGGCGAGGAACGCCTCCCGCCACTGCTTCAAGGTGCGGCCGAGGCGGGCGATCTCGGGCACCGGGCAGGTCGAGAACGAGGTGAGGACCTGTTCGGCGATCTTGCGGCCCTCGGCCGGCTTGGGATGCCGGTAGGCGTCCCTCAGCTGCTGGGCACATGACCAGGCCAGCCACACGGGCAGGTGTCGCTCGTCGGCGTCGAAGGCTGCGCGCAAACGTGTCCACTGGCGGTCGGTGAGCTTCTCCGCGCCGGCGCGCAGCATGGTGCGGATTCCGTACAGGGGGTCGCCCTTGCGGCCACGGTGCCCGAGGGTCTCCTGCTGGACTCGGCGCCGGCACTCGTCCACCGCAGCGGTGCCGAGCTTGACGACGTGGAAGGCGTCAAGAACGGCGACGGCATCCTCCAGCTGGTCATCGATGGCGTTCTTGTAGCCGTGGAAGGGGTCTAACGTGGCGATCTTGACCTGCTTGCGGAACGCTTCGCCACGCTGCTCGAGCCAGTCGGCGTAGACCTTCCCCGACCGGCCGGGCACCAGGTCCAGCAAGCGTGCGCGGACGCGTCCTGCCTGGTCACGGGTCAGATCGACCATCCCGGTGAGCTCCTTGGGGCCGCGACCACCGTCGGCGATCGGCTTGGTCGAGACGTGGTGCCAGATGTGCTCATCCACGCCCAGGGCGGTGACGTCGGCGAAGCGGGCCTCGTCGGCGGCCATCGCCTCCAGTAGCGGCTTGATCGAGCGCCACACCGTGCGCCAGGTCGTGCCCAGCTGCCGGGCGATCCCGGCGACCGAGGCGTGCTCGCGGCGCAACTGCCCGATGGCCCACCAGCACGCCCGCGTGGTCAGCAGCGCCCGTGGCCGAGCGAGAGCCTCGTGCTGCTCGGTGAACGCCTTGCCGGTGCACTCGACCTCCACGCAGCGCCAGGTCCGCTTGCGCCACACCAACTGGACCGGGCGCCCGAAGCAGGGCACGTCGACCAGGACAACGTCGCGGCGACCGTGGCTGCCGACGATGACGCCACAGGCCAGACAGCCCATCGGCTCGGGCGCCGACTCCACCACGACCTGCACTCGGCCGTGACGCTCGACGACCTCGATGACGTGGAAACCGTCCAGGCCGACGAGGAGATCACAGCGATCGCAGTAGGAGTGAGCGAAGGAGGAATCAGGACGTGAGCGCGCGCGAGCGCACGCCGTAGGCTCGGACACCGTCGAGGCCTTCCGGTCGGGCAGCTTGGTCGCTCCCGATCTTGGAAGGCCTCGACCCCTCTCCCGCCTCAGCTCACACGCGCGAGTCCCTCACACCCACCGCAGGTACGAAGAGCCGGGAAACGAAACGGTCACAGAACCGTCAAACCGGTGGCTTCGTCATACGACCGTCATGTCCGGCGTCTCGGACGAGTGATTTTCTGTGGTGTCGAGCACACCGAACCGCTCCGCCTCGGTGGATGGATGGCCGGGCGGCGGTTACGGCGGGGTCACTCGCCGGCGTGCTCGTCGTCGAACGGGACGTCGGCCTGCTGCTCGAGGACGTCGGCCTCGTTGGCGTCCCGGTCACCGATCGGGCCGCGCGGGGTGCCGGCCTCGCCAGGACGGGCGGCCAGCTGCTGCTCCAGCGCGTCGGCCTCCGGCACGTCGCCGACCGGTGGGGTGGCCTCCGCGGCGGTCGCAGGCGCGGGCGGGTCGAGGAGCGCGTCCTGCTCCGCGCGGTCGGCGTCGGTCGCGTGGCTCGAGGAACCGGGCTTGGTCACGTCGTCCTCCCTGGCTGGCGGATGCGGTTCTGCCCCATCCTGCCGCTGACCCGGCGTCCCGGCAGGGTGAGCAGGTGTGACCGAGGCGACGAACTGGTGACCGGACCGGAAACCGCAGGCACAATCGGGGGCGATGGATACCGCCGGGGACTACGAGTTCGCGCCGCTGCGGATCCCGCCGGGTACGTCCCGGTCCGCGGCGGCCACCATGTTGAGTCTGCAGTCCGACGTCGGCGGCTGGGAGCTCGCCCGCCTCCAGCTGCACGCCGACGGCACCCGCAAGGTCGTCCTCCGCCGTCGTGCACGGCTGTCCTACCTGCCCAAGCCGGTCATCTAGACCCCGCCGCCCCTCGACAGGCACGGCAGGAACCGGGGCCGGCCCGGGTCCCCCGCCGACCCGGCGTCAGGGGACGAGGACGACCTTGCCGACCGTGTCGCGGGAGGCCAGCCGCGCCAGGGCCTCGGGGGCCTCTTCCAGCGGATGCACTGCCCCGACCAGCGGGTCGACGTGGCCGTCGGCGACCAGCCGGGTCAGCTGCTCGTGGACCATGCCGAAGACCGCCGGGTCGTACTGGCGGTACAGGCCCCAGTGCAGGCCGACGACGCTGTAGTTCTTCACCAGCACGTGGTTGGCCGGGGCGTCGGGGATGCGGCCGCTGGTGAATCCGACGACGACGATGCGGCCTTCGAACGCGACGCACTTGCGGGACTTGTCGAAGACGTCGCCACCGACCGGGTCGTAGACGATGTCCGCGCCGTGCCCGCCGGTGACCTCCTTGACGATCGGGACGAAGTCCTCGCTCGTGTAGTCGATGACGTGGTCGGCACCCAGCTGGCGGCAGATCTCGGTCTTGCGGGCACCGCCGGCCGTGGCGATCACCTGCGCTCCGGCGGCCTTGGCCAGCTGGATTGCCGCGGTTCCGACGCCACCGGCACCGGCGTGCACCAGTACCCAGTCCCCGGCCGCGATGTTCGCCCGGCGGTGCAGCCCGACGTAGCCGGTCTGGTAGGTCAGGTACAGCGAGGCGGCCTTCTCGTCGGAGAGCCCCTCCGGCGCGGGGAATGCGGCCGCGGCGTCCATGAGCGCGTACTCGGCGAAGGCGCCGGGGCCGCCGGCCGGCGAGCCGATGACCCGCCGGCCGGTGCCGACGATCTCCCCGCACAGCTCCACCCCGGGTGTGTAGGGCAGCGGCGGCTTCTGCTGGTACTTGCCCTGAGCCATCAGCACGTCGGGGAAGTTCAGGGCCGCGGCCTTCACCTTGACCAGCACCTGCCCCTCCCCCGGGGTGGGCTGGTCGACCTCGTCGAGGCTCATGACCTCCGAGGGATCACCGAGTTCGTGGACCCGCCATGCACGCATGAGCCCGACCTTGCCAGACGCGCCGTGACCGCCGTCACCGGGCCCCGTGCCGATGATCAGGTGGCCTGATCACCAGTGGTCCTCCCTCACGGTCGGCGGTGCGGGAGGACGCCGTGCGGTGCGGGAGGATCAGCGCATCGACGGCGGGCGCAGCGCCTCCGGGACGACGGCGGTCTCGCCGGCCGCCGTCCTGGCGCTCGGCACGCCCTTGAACTTGTAGGGCACCGTGCCGACGCCGGGCTGGACGACGTAGGCCGCACCGGGCTCCCCCGCGGCCCAGGCCATGACCATCGCATCGGCGACCTCCTCGGCGGAGAGCACCGGGAAGCCGGCCGCGGTGAACTGGTCGCGGATCCGGTCGATGATCGCGGTGTCGGCGAAGCCCGGGCAGATGGCCGAGATGGTGATGCCCTCGCGCTGGAGACGGGGCGCCATCGACCGGACGAACGCGATGGCGCCGCCCTTGGCCACGCTGTAACCGGGATCACCGGCCATCGGGGAGAGCCCCGCCAGCGACGCCGTCACCACCAGAGCGCCGCCACCGGCCCGCTTGATCGCCGGACGGGCCGCCTGGACGCCGTAGACCACGCCGAAGAGGTCGATGTCCACCACGCGCATGAACTCGTCGAGGTCGAGGGCGTCGTCGCTCTTGGCGGCGGAGATGCCGGCGTTGAGGTAGGCGGCGTCGAGCCGGCCGTGGTCGGCCTCGATCCGGGCGACCAGCGCCTCGTTGGCCGCCCGGTCGGTGACGTCGAGGACGGCGAACTCGCAGCCGAGGTCAGCGGCGACCGACCGGTTGCGCTCGCCGTCGAGGTCGGCCAGGACGACGGTGACCTCGCGCTCGCGCAGCTTGGTGGCCAGTGCGCGGCCGAAGCCACCGGCCCCTCCGGTGATGAGGGCGACGGAACCAGGGGCGGGAGTGGTGTCGGTCACCCCCGCATCACACCACGCCCGGCCGCCCCGGAGGCCGCGAGGGTCAGCCAGGGCAGGGACGCGCCGTAGTCCACGTCGACGTAGCCGCCGGTGGGACCCCAACCGGGTCGCGAAGTGCTCGACCGCCCGGCGGACGTCGCGGGTGGCCAGGGCGGGGACGGCGCTGAGCAGGGCCATCGCGCACCTCGTGGGCCGGAGCGGGGGCCCAGCATGCCGCATGCGACCCGCCGCACGAATGGGCTCAGGAGTGGCGGAGGAACCGGTCGAGCACCCGGATGCCGAACTGCAGCGACTCGACCGGCACCCGCTCGTCGATGCCGTGGAACAGCGAGGCGAAATCCAGTTCCGGCGGCAGCCGCAGCGGCGAGAAGCCGAAGCAGCGCATGCCGAGGGTCTGGAAGCTCTTGGCGTCGGTGCCGCCGCTCATCGTGAACGGCACCGGGCGGGCGCCGCCGTCCTCGGCCCTGAGCGCGGCGACCATCGAGTCGACCAGCGGGCCGTCGAACGTCGTCTCCACGGCCTGGTCGTGCACCAGCCACTCGCGCTGCACGCCCTCGCCGATCAGCGCCGCCAACTGGCGCTCGAACTCCTCCTCCTGGCCGTAGAGGAAGCGGCCGTCGACCGTGGCGCTCGCGGTGCCGGGGATGACGTTGGCCTTGTAGCCGGCGTCGAGCATCGTGGGATTGGCGGTGTTGCGCAGCGCCGCGCCGATCATCCGGCTGATGCTGCCCAGGCGGGCGAGGGCCACCTCGGGTTCGGCGGGGTCGATCTCGACGCCGTAGGCATCCTCGACCGCCTCGATGAACGAGCGCATCGGCGGGGTGAGCGTCAGCGGGAAGCGGTGGGCACCGACGCGGGCGACGGCCTCGCAGAGCCGGGTGACGGCGTTGTCGTCGTGCAGCATCGAGCCGTGACCGGGTTTGCCTGCGGCGGTCAGCCGCATCCAGGCCAGGCCCTTCTCGGCGGTCTGCACGAGGTAGAGGCGCAGGTCGTCCCGGACGGTGATGCTGAAGCCGCCGACCTCGCTGATCGCCTCCGTGCAGCCCTCGAACAGGTCGGGGTGCTCGTCGACCAGGAAGTGCGCCCCTAGCTTGCCGCCGGCCTCCTCGTCGGCGACGTAGGCGAGCACGATGTCCCGCGGCGGCTGGACGCCGGTGCGGGCCCAGTCGCGGGCCAGCGCCAGCACCATGGCGTCCATGTCCTTCATGTCCACCGCGCCCCGGCCCCAGATGTAGCCGTCGCGCTCCTCACCGGAGAACGGGTGCACGCTCCACTCGGCCGGGTCGGCGGGGACGACGTCGAGGTGCCCGTGTACGAGCAGCGCCGGGCGGCTGCGGTCGGCACCCGGGATGCGGGCGACCAGGCTGGCCCTCCCGCGCTCCGACTCGTGGATGACCGAGGAGATGCCCACCTCGTCGAGCTTGCCGGCGACCCACTCCGCGGCCGCCCGCTCCCCCGCGCTGGTCGACGTGTCGCCGGTGTTCGTGGTGTCGATCCGGATCAGGTCGGACAGGAGCTCGGCGACCTCGGACTCGGCGCGGTGCAGGCGGGGGGTGTCCACCGGCCGAGAGTAGGGCGCCCGGCACAGCTGCCGCAGAAACCCTTGTGCCTCCTCTTCACCTCGGTATCGTCCCGCCGAGGGTGGCGATCCGGGTTCCGCTCGCGCCCGCCGACGCCGCGGAGGTGGGCCTGCTGTCGATCACGAACGCGCGCGAGCCGGAGACCGCCGCGCGCAGTGGTGCTCATGTTCCTGGTTTCCGCGGTCGCCCTCGCCGCGTGGACGGTGGTCGACTTGGCCCGGGTGAGCCATCAGGCCACGGTCTCCTCGTGGTCGGTCGTCCCCGTGCTGGTCGTGGCCGCCTGGATGTATCACGCCGTGCCGGCCGACCGGCTCGACCGCACGGGCGCCTACACGCACACCGCGCTGCTCGGCATCCTGCTGATCTGCGCGCTGCGCGTGGTGACCGACGACAGCTCCATCGGCGCCCACGCGTTCCTGACCCTCCCGGTGCTCTGGGCGGCCAACCACCTGCAGCGGGGCGGCGTCGTCCTGGTGACGGCGACCGCCCTGGTCGCCGACGCGCTCACGTTGTCGCTGCTCCTGCCGGTCGAGACGGCGCTGGCCGACTTCTTCTTCTCCGGCGCGGTGCTCGTGGTGGTCGCCTTCGTGCTGCACCGGGCCGCGACGGCCCAGGCAGGACTGGTCCAGGCCCTGCAGGAGCAGGCCGACGTCGACTCGCTGACCGGGCTGGTCAACCGGCGGGTGTTCGGCCGGGCCCTGCGCCGGTCCGCGCATCGGAACGGGGCCGCGCTGGTGCTGATCGACGTCGACGGGTTCAAGATGATCAACGACGCCCACGGGCACCCGGCGGGCGATGAGGTGCTGGTCCACCTGGCGGCGGTATTGCGGGAACAGGTCCGCTCCGACGACGCCGTGGTGTTCCGGCTGGGCGGCGACGAACTGGCCGTCCTCCTGCCCGGGTGCACCGGCGAGGTCGCGGCGCGGCGCGCCGAGGTGCTCCTCGACGCCGTCCGCGGCTCCACGGTTCCTCTCTCCGGCGGAGGCCACCTGCAGCTGTCGGTCAGCGTCGGCGTCGCCCACCTGCCCGGGGAGGTCGGCGACCTGCGAGCGCTGTACTCGGCGGCCGACACCGCCCTCTACGACGCCAAGCGCGCCGGCCGTGGACGGGTGGCGCTGGCCCTTGCCTGACCCGCGCCGGCACCGCGGGGGGTGCGTGATCCGGCCGGGGTAGTCGGGTAGTCTTCAGCTCGCACTCGTCCGGGTGGCGGAATGGCAGACGCGCTAGCTTGAGGTGCTAGTGCCCTTTATCGGGCGTGGGGGTTCAAGTCCCCCCTCGGACACTCGTTTTGCCCAACATCTCGTGGGTTGGGCTCACCTCGGCCTCCACTGAACTGGTTGAGGGGTCGTAGGTGATCCGGACGCCCAGGGTCGCGTAGATCTCAGCCCGGACCGTGCTCGCGACCTGACCCAGGCGGGTCGTCAGAAGGCTGAAGTCGGTGACGATGGCGCGCAACTCCTCGCGCGTCAGAGTTGCCGCCGCGGAGGTCGTCAGCGTCGTCTGCTCAGCCCGCGCCTCGACGACCTCTTTCTGTGCGTCATTTATCCAGGCTGCTGCGAGGTGAGGGTCCACGCCCGCGGCCAAGGCCTCCTTGAAGCGCGACAGTTTGCTCTCCGCCTCCCTCAGGCGCCGATCGACGGCCTCCCTCCGCGCGACGTCAGCCATGGAGGGCTCAGTTGCGCTGAACATCGCCTCGACCGTCTCCTCGATGTTCTCGGGCGAGAACACGGCACGGAGCCAGTTGTCGAGTCCGTGGATGAGCCAGTCCTCTCGGAACATCACGTTGGAGGGGTGATCACTGGTAGCCCCGGGCACGGTGTCCCTGACACGGCAGCGGTAGTAGATGTCGGTCGAACGGGTGCGGCTGCCCTCCATCTTCCGACCACAAATGCCGCAGTGGAGGAGCCCCCGCAGGAGGTAGGGCGTCGTCGTCGTTCGAGGCGAGCGAGGCGCTGACCGTGACGAAGCAGTCGAACGCTTGAGAGTCGCCTGCACCCGCTCGAAGTCCTCGACCGAGATCAGCGCCTCGTGCGAAGGGTTGGTGCTGGAGACCACCCGCTCCGGCTCACTGCGCCGGAAGCGGACGAGGGTGCCTGCGCTCGCGTCAGTCGGGTCGACGAGCCTGTCGAAGCGTTGGAATCGGCCCCAGACCTGGTGGCCTGTGTACCGAGCGTTCTCGAGGATCGCCCGGATCGTGGCTGCCTGCCAACCGTCTGCTCTGCGGTGTGGATTCCGGCGCCGGTCGTGCGCTGACGGGCACGGGATGCCTTCGGCGTTGAGGCGGCTGGCGATCGTCCGGAAACCGGCGCCATCGAGCCGCATCTGGAAGATCCGCTGCACGACGGACGCCGCGGCGGGGTCGACATCGAGTTGATGCTCCCTGATCCCGTCAGCGGCTTTGGCGGGATGCGGATGCGGGCCGGCGTCGCCGATGACGTACCCATACGGTGGGCGCCCACCGAGGAAGCGGCCGGCGTTGATCGTCGCTGCCTCCATGGCACCGATGACGCGACGCTGGACGACCCGGCGTTCCGCAGCGCCAAGGCCGCCGAAGATCATCATCAGCAGGTCGTGAACGTCGGACTTGGCGTCGAACCGCCCTCCGACCTCGGGGAGCCAGACGTCAACTCCGTAGTGCTGGAGGGTGGGATAGATGTTGGAGAACTGCGGCCCCGAGAAGGCGCGCTGAGGCTCGCTGATGACGATCGCGTCGAAGTCGCGCCGCGGGTTAGCGACGTCGGCCAGCAACGCTGAGGCCTGGGGCCTGCGCTTCCAGACCACGGAGCGACTCTGCCCAACGTCGAAGTACTCCCGCACGATCGTGCCGTGTCCCTCGATCAATCGCATGGCGGACTGAAGTTGCCACCCGCGGCTCACTTCTGGGTCCTGCCTGTCTTCGGTCGACACCCGTCCGTAGAACACGAACCGGATACCTTCGTCATTCGTTCCCTGGCTCGTCACGCTGCGCCCTCCTCTGCTTTCTCCTGATCATCCCGGTCGGGTCCGACAGGTTGTATGACCTGGAGCAGCAGGCGTGCGAGGGCGGGCGTCATAACAGGGCTGGGCGTGGGAACGCGGAAGACGATTGGTCCCCCTGTTTCGATAATGATTGGCTCAGTCACGGGCCTGCAATCGGCAGACGATCTGACGGACTGGGTCATTCATGAGATCTTTTTTCGTTCACTGGTTGGCCAGTTACGGCAGGGTCCGTCGGTTGCGGTGATAGGCGCGCGCGGACCGATGCGAACGACAGGGCAATGCGAGCGATCACCAGCCCGTTCGTGAGAGAGCGCAAGGTCATGTTCGGCGGTCAGCGCGCCAGGGCCGGCGGAGTCAAGCGACGCCTGAGATCTGGGTTCTCCCCGACACGACGGTCTCGACCTTGACCTCTCCGGCCCGGGCTGGCTTCCCAGCCTTTGCCGTAGGCGGGTGAAAGGTGCGGCGCTCCCGGTCGATCTGCAGATGCCTGGCGCGCGAGATCCCTGCCAACCCTGTCGCTTGAGCCCAGACGTCGAGGGCCTCCAGCAGCGTGTCAGGTTGCATGGCGGCCATCACGACTTGTTCCCCCTCCTTGTCGATGAGGACGGGGCCCATCTCATGATCGCTGCGTCCGATGGCGAGCAAATTGGAGACGGCGGCTTCCATCGTTTCGTCGGTCGAGCCAGTTACCGCCGACAACGTGGTCACGTCCAGGCCGCCCGGATTGGCGGCGAGAGTGGCCATGATCAAGGCGGCCTCGAAGCCCAGACCCCGGCGTCTCGGGCGAGTCGGGAAGTCGGACGGGATGTCGGTAGCGAATGCGTCGTGGCGGAGCACATCCATGTCCGGAGCATTCACCGGACGGACTACGGCGACTTTGTTCATAGATCTCTCCTGCAAGGAAGAGACCTGTGAACATGTGATGATCTGCCCGTCCGGGCGAAGCACGTAGGTCGAGGCATCCCCGCGCGTGCCCTGCCGTTCCAACGCCACGAGCGTCCGGTGGCCATCCGAGCGTGCGCTGCCCTGCCCGGAGATCTGGCGCAGTCGACGCGAGATTCGGGGTTGGGATGCGTTGGCCAAGAGGGCGAGACTTCGAGAAGCCGCAGAGAGGTAAAGCCCATCGCCGCTCGTTGTCAGGGGCAACGCGGCAACGTGCTCCCGCGCCAGTGCAAGGAGGGCGAACAGAGTCACGCGTTCTTCGGCTGCCGCTTTCCCTCTCGAGAGGATCTGGTGGCCCTCAGGCAGGAAGCCGTCGTGAACAACACGGTGTTGAAACGCGTCGAGCAAGCGAAACACCATCTCGTCGTGGCTCTGGTCGACGTTCCGACTTCGTCCCGGGTCGGACGGGCATCGGCGTACTTGAGATATCGCCTTGCGCCAAGCGCGCTCGAACTCGCGGGGACGCCCGCGTCGATCCACGACCCACCACCGCCCAGGCGTCCCTCCCCCCTGCCATGTCCTGAGAGCCCGCTCAACATGAACGCTCCCCCAGCCTGCGTTGGCGAGCCCGGTCAGCACCGACTGGAAGTCGGCCCAAGGCTTCGAGGAGACACCCTCGGGAGGCCCTTCTGTCAGGAGGTGCCAGACGCGCTGTGACGGCATGGCCGCGTCATCGGACAGCCACAAGGGGCGCTGCCGCTCCAGGCTCTGACGGACGAGTGCAACAGGTCGCACCGCGTCTCGTGGATGCCGTGCGTGGAGACGGCGATTTGGTCGGCCACTAGGGCCGGGCAGTACTCGCACCAAAGCAGGCCGAGTGTCGTTCTCGCTCATGGGACCCTTCCGGTCCGGACCCTCCGGACGCTCGCCAGCAATCGGCAGGTCGGACGGGCGAGGCGACAAGACGGCCCGGTGAGCACCAACTCGCCTTCCAAGCGCCCGGCGGCTCCGCGCTACCGCATGCTCGCCAGACGGTTGCTGACAGCGGATGGGGGCGGGTCACTCAAGTCGGCCGCCTTGCCGGCCACCTCACCTACCGGAGGAACGGCGAGCGAAAGCGCACGGGAAACTTGTCCAGTCAGCGTGTGCAGTAGCCGATGAGAGGTGGGTGAGCATCTCCATCCCCTCTCGCCTTCAGTCCTTTCGGGCGCCAAACAGCCGCGTCACCTTCACTGGCACCAACTGCGGGCTGCGCATTCAGGCGGCCAACGTGCTGGAGCCTTTCGGACGCAGACATCGGCCAGACGCGGGATGTGGAGTGTTCGTGCGCCTCACGATCGATCTTGGGTTCGAGGCTGAGGATGACTTCGACGAGGCCATCGATCAGAGCGTCGCCGGCGCCGACATCTCGTGGGAGACTGCGGTGAAGGCGAAAGTCGCGGCGAGCGGTGACTACACCAGGACGGCTGAACGCCTGACTCTCGATCATCTCGCCGGCGAGGGCACGTTCGTCCTTGGGCTCCCTCTGGATGCCTTGACGCCCGCCTCCACGGTCGACGAGCGCGCCGAGGTCACCCTCAGGTGCACCGACGTACAGAGGCTCTCGCTGGCGCGAGCGCTCTGGATGGCAGGCGCAGCACCTCACTCGCACCTGTCCCTGATGGTCGCGGCAGGTATCACGCCTCCTGACGTGGCTGCCGTTATGGGGCTCTTCGCAGTTGAGGGTGTAGGTAGGGCTGGCGCGTCGGTCCCGGGATAGAGGTCGAGGCCTCCCGAGGATGGAAGTTCTCACACTGCCCATCCGGAAGACCTCGACGTGCCTGACGCTACCTTCGGCTGCCCTGACCTGACCACGTTCGCCGGCGTGGATGAGCTGGGTCTGGAGGTCGTCGGGCAGCGGCTGGCTCCTGACCGTGCGGTCCTGGCCTGCCGGGTCGTCGAACCCGACCGGTGGTGCCGTCGCTGCGGGTGCGAAGGCGCGCCGCGGGACACCGTGACCCGGTCGCTGGCCCACGCACCGCTGGGCTGGCGACCCACCACGCTGCTGATCACGGTCCGCCGCTACCGATGCTCGGGTTGTGGGCACGTGTGGCGCCAAGACACCAGCAAGGCGGCCGAGCCGCGGGCGAAGCTGTCCCGCCGAGGTCTGCGGTGGGCGTTGGAAGGCATCGTCTGCCAGCACCTGACCGTCGCCCGGGTCGCCGAGGGCCTCGG
>NZ_JASNNW010000040.1 GCF_030165005.1 Blastococcus capsensis | reverse complement strand
GTGCGCCGACCCCACGTGCTTGACGATCTCCTGCCGCCCGGCCCGGTACGCCGCGATCTGCACGGCCGTGGCCCCCGAGGCGGTCCGCACCCGCCGGATGAACGCCACACCCCGACCCTAGGCCGAGCCCGTTAGTGCGTGAAACCACGCCGAGTCCAGAGCGTTCCCGCAGCTCAGCGAGCCGCAGCAGAAATGATCATGCAACCCTGATCAAAGTCAGGCGCTGCGATGCCGTGACCGCGCGCCGAGGCGAGAACGCTGGTCATGCGGGGACGAACATCTCGCCGATCCGTCCGACCCCTCGTATGACGACGCCCACCGCGTAAGGAACATCGCCGGCCTAGCAACGACGCTCAGCCCGGCAGCCCGGCAGCCCCAGGTGCTGCCGGGCTGCGATCTGCTGAGCAACCCTCATCCGGGGTCATCCGAGACGCTCGGCGGCCACCCGGCGTAGAGGGGGACCGCGAATCGGCAGACCTCCACAGCGGTGACTGCCACCAGCCGACGTCGCTCAGCAGGTTGGGGGCCGCCGCGCAGGCAGACAGCGGCGTAGAGGGCGTACTGGCTGTGGCGGTGCTCGGCGCCTCCGCGGAAGGTCACCTCGACAGATATCTCTCGCGCAAGGCTTCGTACTTCAACGGCTTGGCAGCAGGCGGGCAAGCGACGTCAGGCGCCGTGACGGCGGGATCCAGCATCGCGACGTCCGACGTGAACTGCCCCGGACATCGTGGCGGGGCACGGCGGCCACGATGTCATGGACGTCGTCACCGCGGGCCAGATTGGTGAGCGCCCAACATGGGCGCGGCCATGAAGGACCGCGTGGCCTCCACGCACCGGAGCCGTCAGTGCGGCGGCGCACCGCTGCCAGTCTTCCAGTCCTGATGGAGATGTCGTTGCGCCGCTGATGTGCTGCGTCCGCCGCCTCGACGGCGGCCCGCAAACTCGTTCTGAAGAACGCCGCTCAAGCGCTCCCTGCGAGGCGACGGACTTTGTCCCTTCTGTTTCGGGCGCGCGTCCATCGGGTGTGCCCGAACGGCTTGCTGCGATTCAGCTGGCGCCAGTTGACCGCACTATGACTTCTGGCCCTGCGGATTCGGCCCTGTCACGGGCAGCCGTAGCTGAACTGCGCTGATTCATGGATCCCCCACGCACGGGTGAACCTCGCCATTTCTGGCCTGGCTGCATACAGCAGCTCACGTTGCGTGCCGAACTAGTTCGTGAAGCCAGTGCAGATGACGTATAGAGGGGAATCGATATGGATAGGACCGAAAGGGGTCGGGCCCCAACTGCTCCACCCGCGTTCGCCTGGACGTGGGGAGCGCCGGTTCTGCGGACGCGTCCGATCATGACGGTCGCGACCGCTGCTGCGTTGGCCGTCGGTATGGCCGGCCCTGGTGTGGCGCAGGCGTCGGCTGGCGCCTCCGCCGCGCCGGTGTCGGTCATCGTCCAGGAGTTCCCGGGTGCCGGGAACGCTCCTGAGCGCGCCGTGGCCGCCCTCGGCGGCACAGTGGAGGAGCCGCTGGGGATCATCAACGGCTTCAGCGCGACGGTGCCGGCTGACCGGCTGGGCGTGTTGCGCGCGGCGGTCGGTGTGCGGTCGGTCACCGAGGACGCCGCGGTGGAGTTGCTCGACGCCGAGACGGAGGCGGTCAACAGCCTTCCCACCTCGATGTACTCGATCAACCACGAGATCATCGGCGCGTCGGGGATGTGGGACAAGGGATTCACCGGCCGCGGCGTCGACGTGGCGCTCATCGACTCCGGCGTTGTGCCGGTCGACGGGCTCCGCGGGTCAGGCAAGGTTGTCCACGGCCCGGACCTCTCCTTCGAGGCGCAACTCTGTGACGAGACCGGGTGCGATGACAGCCCGGTGCGCGATCTCGACACCTACGGGCACGGCACGCACATGGCCGGCATCATCGCCGGCCGGGACGATGCCACGGCCAGTCCGGTGACCAGCGGGGACACGTCGAACTTCAAGGGCGTGGCCCCCGACGCGCGCATCGTGAGCGTCAAGGTCGCCGACGCCTTCGGCATGACCGACGTGTCCCAGGTGATCGCGGCGATCGACTGGGTCGTGCAGAACCGCAATCGGGACGGGCTGAACATCGGCGTGCTGAACCTGTCCTTCGGGACCGACGGCGTGCAGGACTACCAGCTCGACCCACTCACCTACGCGGCCGAGGTCGCCTGGCACAGCGGGATCGTGGTCGTCGTCGCCGCCGGAAACGGTGGATACGGGACCGAGAAGCTGAACAACCCCGCCTACGACCCGTACGTGATCGCCGTGGGCGGCGTCGACGGCAAGGGCACGCACGGCGTCGGCGACGACATCATCCCGACGTGGTCGAGCACCGGTGACGGCGGGCGCAACCCCGACCTGGTCGCCCCCGGCGCCTCGGTCGCGAGTTTGCGGAGCCCGGGGTCCTACCTGGACGACAGCTACCCGAACGCACGGACCGGGGAGCGGTTCTTCCGCGGCAGCGGAACCTCGCAGGCCGCCGCGGTCGTTTCCGGCGCCGCGGCCCTGCTGATCCAGCAGCGGCCCGGCATCACCCCGGACCAGGTGAAGGCTCTGCTGGTCGGGACCGCCAAGGAACTGCCCAAGGCCGATGCGGTCGCCCAGGGGCACGGGCTGGTCGACCTCAAGAGGGCACGCCAGGCCAAGACGCCTGCGGCGGTCCAGACGTGGCCGCGGGCCACCGGCGTCGGCTCCCTGGACGCTGCGCGCGGCTCGGCTCACGCGGAGCTCGAGGGCACCCTGCTCGAGGGCGAGTTCGATGTCCGGGGCACCGCCTGGGATGCACAGTCGTGGTCCCGCGGCGCCGCTGCTGGCACCACCTGGAGCGGTGACTCGGCCTGGAACGGTCAGGAGTGGTACGTCAGCAGCCGCGATGGCGAGCTGGCGAGCCTCACCTGGTCGGGCCGCACGTGGGCCGGCCGCACCTGGGCGAGCCTGACGTGGGCCGGCCGCACCTGGGCCGGCCGCACCTGGGCCGGCCGCACCTGGGCCGGTGACTCTTGGACCGGCCGCACGTGGGCCGGCGTCGAGTGGACCGGCCGCACCTGGGCCGGCCGCACCTGGGCGGGCCGCACGTGGGCGGGCGTCGTCTGGTCCGGCACGGACTGGAGCTGATCACATGAGGACGACGATGACGGACACCTGCCCTGCCAGCCTGCGGAGGTGGTCATGGCTGACCACCTCCCGGCGCATCGCGCTACTCGTGGCCGCGATGTCGATGGCCGCAGTGGCAGTGTTCGTCATCGTCGTCCGTGATCTGCCGGGACTCGACGCACCGTTTGGCCTCCCCTGGTGGGCGTGGGTCGCGGCCTTCGCCGCCGGCGAGATCCTCGTGGTGCACGTCCAGCTGAAGCGGGACTCGCACGGCTTCTCCCTCACCGACCTTGTGCTCGTCGCCGGGCTCTACCTCGCCGAACCGGCCGTGGTCGTCCTGACCCAGCTCCTCGGTACCGGCCTGGCGCTCGTGCTGCACCAGCGTCAGTCCGGCCTCAAGCTCGCGTTCAACCTTGCGCAGTACGGACTCACCGGTTCCGTGGCGGTGGTCGCGTTCACCGTGCTGGCCGGGAACACCGACTGGGACAGCCCGTGGCGCTGGACGGCCGCCCTGGTCGCCGTGGCGGTCACCACGCTCGTCGCTGACCTCTGCTTGTTCGCCGCGCTCAGCATCTCGGAGGGCACGCTTCACGTCCGCGAGCTGCCGCACATGCTCATGCTCTCCCTGCCGTTCGCCGTCGGAGTGGCCGCTATCGGCCTGCTCGCCGCGTACATCGCCCTGCAGAACCCGACGGGGCTGCTGCTGCTCGTGCTGCCCTCCGTGCTGCTGTTCAGCGCCTACCGCGCCTACACCAAGGCCCGCGAGCAGCAGAACAACCTCCGGCTGCTGCACGAGACCACCTCGCTGCTCTACAACAGCGACGACGCCTCCCTCGCGCTGACCAACTTCCTCACCTCGGTGCGCGGCGCCTTCCGCGCCGGAGTCGGCGAGCTCGTCCTGCTCGGCGAGGACGGCGTCACCACGGTGAGCCGCAGCCGCGACGGGCAGGAGCCGACGGCCCTGCTGCCCCTGCCGCACAGCGCCGACGTCGAGCAGCTGATCGAATCGGCGACGGCGACCGGTGTGCTCACCGCGCGGACCGGCCAGGTCCGCGGGTCAGGGCTGGACCAGTACGCCGGCCAGCGAGGCTTCAAGGACGCCATGGTGTCGGTACTCCGGACGGAGAACCGGGTGCACGGCGTGCTGCTGGTCGCCGACCGGCTGGGCGACGTCGCCACCTTTGCCAGCAGTGACCTGGCCCTGCTCGAGCCCTTCGCGCGGCACCTGGCCACGTCGCTGGAGCGTGGCCGGCTGGAGAGCGACCTGCGGCAGGTGACCGAACTCAAGGAGAAGCTCCGCCACCAGGCCATGCATGACGCCCTCACCGGATTGCCCAACCGCACCCTTTTCCTCGACCGCACGCAGCACGCCGTCCACCTCGCCGCCCGCAACGGCCTCTGGCCCGCCGTCCTCTACATCGACCTCGACGGCTTCAAGCCCGTGAACGACACCTACGGGCACGAGGCCGGCGACGTCCTGCTCCAGGCCTTCTCCGAGCGGCTCGACGGTTGCCTGCGGTCGGCCGACACCGCCGCCCGCTTGGGAGGCGACGAGTTCGCCGTCCTCCTGCACGGGCCGATCGATCGTTCCGGTGTTGAGCGGGTACTCGACCGCATCCGGACCCAGTTGGACCGCCCGATCGATCTCGGCGCCGGGCGAGAGGCCACCATCGGCGCGAGCATCGGCGTGGCCTTCGCCGACGCCGGGACCGACGTCGCCACTCTTATCGGTCACGCGGACGTCGCGATGTACACGGCCAAACGCAACGGTCGCCACCGCTCCGTCTTCTACGAGGCCGGTCTCGGCGATGCCGCCCCGGAACGGCCGGACCCGGCCGCCGAGCTGGCCGCCGCCCTGGACCGCGGCGAGCTCACGGTCGCCTACCAGCCGCTGGTGGACCTGCGCGCCGGCCGCGCCATCGGAGCGGAGGCGCTGGTCCGCTGGCAGCACCCGGTCGACGGCAATCGGCCGCCGGACACGTTCATCCCCCTGGCCGAGGAGACCGGTCTGATCATGGAGATCGGCGAGTTCGTGTTGCGCGACGCCTGCCGGCAGGCCGTGCGCTGGGTGCAGTCCTCCAGCGATCCCGCCGATCTCCTCGTCACGGTGAACCTGTCCGCACGCCAGGTGACCGACGCGCGCACCGTCGAGGCTGTCCAGGCAGCCCTGGCCGACACGGGCCTCGAACCGCACCGGCTCGTCCTGGAGATCACCGAGACCGTTCTCATGCAGGACCGCGACGCCGCCGCCACCAACCTCGACCGGCTCAAGGCTCTCGGGGTCCGCATCGCGATCGATGACTTCGGCACCGGCTACTCGTCGCTGGCCTACCTGTGCCGGTTCCCCCTCGACATGCTCAAGGTAGCCCGCGAGTTCGTCGACGGCCTCGGCCGGGATCCCAACGCCGACGTCGTCACCCGCGCCATCGTGGAACTGGCCGGAGCCCTGGGACTGCGCACCGTCGCCGAGGGCGTGGAGACCGACGAGCAACACCAGCAGTTGGCCGAACTGGGCTGCGACCTCGCCCAGGGCTACCTTTTCTCCCGCCCGGTCGACGCGGAGACGGTCCTCGCCCTCATGGCCGGGGTGGATGCCGAGGCGTCGACGACTGGCCCCGCTGCAGGATCGTCGACCGCAGAACTCGCCATCGCCTGACAGCGTCCCGGGTGCGGCACTAGCTTTCGGCAGTCGCCCGGGACACCGTCAGCTCACCGTGACCCATCAAGGCGACGAGCTCAGGCGCCGCGCTCCGCCGGCACAGCCGTCGTTCGTCCGCCAATGGGCAGCCGCACGCTGAAAACAGTGCCCTGCCCGAGGACGGATTCCAGCGTCAGCGTTCCGCCGTGCCCCTCCTGCACGACGCCCCGAGCAAGCGGCAGGCCCTGCCCGCTGCCGCGACCGACGTCCTTCGTGGTGAAGAACGGGTCGAAGATTTTGTCCCGTACGTCGTCCGGGATCCCGCCGCCGGTGTCACCGATCCGGACGATCACGTGGTCACTGTCGACCGTCGTCGTAACGGTGATCGCACCGCGCCGCCCGGTCTCCTCGATGGCGTCCGCGGCGTTCACGATCAGGTTGAGGAACACCTGGTTCAGATCCGCGATGTTGCACAGCACTGGAGGCAGGTCGGCCAGCTCCACGGTCAGGTCGGCGACGTCGCTGACTTGGTGGCGCGTCACCGTGACCGTGGCCTCGAGGGCCTCGTTGAGGTCGGCCGGCACCTGTTCCTGATGCCCCGGGTGGCTGAAGGTCTTCATCGCCCGCACGATGCGCGATACCCGCTCGATCCCCTCGAGCGTCTGCTCCACGGCGCTGGGAATCTCCTTCTCCAGGTAATCGAAGTCGATGCCGGCCTCCGCCTCGCGCACCCTCTCCTGCCGCTCGACCCAGCCGATCGGGTTGGAGGTGTCCAACAGCCCGCGGTAGACCTCCACCACCCGGATGAGTTCCTGGTAGGCCTCCTCCAGGAAACGGGCGTTGTCGCCGACGTATTGGATCGGCGTGTTGATCTCGTGTGCCAGCCCGGCGGACAGCCGGCCCAGCGATTCCAGCTTGGACTCTTGGTGGAGCTCCGCTTGGCGCACTTTGTAGTCGGTGACGTCTCGGGCGACGCCCGCGATGCCGATGATCTGGCCGTCGGCACCCACGATGGCCGCGAGACTCACAGATGTGTGCCTCATCGAGCCGTCGGGACCGACGTGCACCGTCTCGACGGTTGTCTTGTTTCCCGCCAGCACCGTGGCCAGCGCCTCGCGCACGCCGGCATCGCCGGTCGTGACGAGGGCGTCGAGCTGCTGACCCAGCACTTCCTCCCGGGGGCACCCGTACAGCTGCTCCGCCGCGGTGTTCCAGTCGGTGATCCGGCCGTCCGGCGACATCGTGATGATCGAGTCGTCGCCGGCCGCGAGCACCGCCTTACAGCGGGCCAGCTCGGCATCTCGCGCGAGCAGCCGCGCCAGAAGCTCTTCGTCCTGGGAAGTGGGGGGCGTGTGGCGATCCGGCGCGTGCATGGGTCCCCGCTTGGTTGTGGTTGGCCGTCCTGCCAGGGGGCGTCCCGGTCGGTCAGGGGTGAGAACGGCGGAGCGATGTCTGTCGCTGCCGGGCCCGCCGGAGCAGCGCCCGGCGCAGACGGCGGTGGGACGGGCTATCCCTGGACGCGCATCCGACTACCGACCCGGTTCTGGCTGATGTAGTTCTCCAGGCGCAGGATCAGCGGGTCGGTAACGACCGTGCCGCGGCTGATGAGCATCACGCCGTCGGTGGTGAGGATGTCATCGAAGATCACCATGTCCGGCTCCAGGTCGTCGATGTGGATCTCCCGTGGTTCGCCAGGGAGCTCCTCGGCGCCATGGAGGCCGATGAGGGCCTCCAGGACGCGCGGGTCGTAGGCGCCCGCGTCGCCGCTCATCGCGGTCAGCGTGTCCTGCACGGAGGGGCGCTGGGACGTGCCCAGATCGAAGTCCGTCGCCGCCCGCAGAATTCGCGCCGCCAGGGGGAGATCGGCTCCCCGAGGAGCGGCCGGCGGTGCCATCCGGCCGTCGAAGCGGACCCGCTGCCAGGCGATGGCCTCGGCCACGCCTTCCAGTCGGGGGATGGCGTCGACCAGTTTGCGGCTGACCTCCGGTACCCGGTCGGCCATCTCGGCCTCGTCCTCATCGAGTGGTCGGCCGGTGTCGAGCTTCTCCAGGACGTTCGGCGGCAGGGTGACCGCGCCGAGGTGGGACAGCATCGCCGTCACCTCAAGTTCCCAGGGCTCCTCGATTCCGAGGGCCTCGGCGAGCTCGGTGACGGTGCGGGTGATGCGCACGGCCCGGCCGAAGGCGGCCGGCTGCGCCAGGGACAGCGTGGCCGTGAGCGCCTCCACCGTCCGGCGCAGGGTCGTGCCCAGGAGTTCCTTCTCCGCGGTCACGAGCCGGTTGAGCTCGACAGCGCTGCCGATCTCCTCCAGCAGCACCTCGGGAGGACACGGCTTGGTGAGGAAGCGGTAGATCTGCCCCTCGTTGACCGCGGTGATGGCGGCCTGCGTGTCGGCCTGCCCGGTCAGCAGGATTCGCACGACGTTCGGGTAGCGCGACCGCACGTGGGACAGGAATGTCGCCCCGTTCATCTGCGGCATTCGCATGTCGGAGACGACGACGGAGACCGGCTCGGACTTCATCAGCTCGAGTGCTTCTGCACCGCCGTTGGCGGTGTGCACGGTGAACCGCTTCCGCAGCTGGCGCCGCAGCCCGTCGAGGATCGCCACCTCGTCGTCCACCAACAAGATCGGCGCGGCATCAGCCGCCGGCCGGGACAGCAACTGCGCAGAAAGGGACAACGGGGGCTCCTGGAGGACCATGGCATTGCGGTCGGCGACGTAACGTCGTGAGGTCTTCTTCGGCACCGGCGCCGCCGAACTCAAGGAGAAGGGCCGTCTTCTTTTCCCACGACCGGGACGGAAGGTGTCAGGAGGTCTGCGCCGCTCGGGAGACCAGCTCGACAGACCGCGCGGCGAGCGAGCCAGCCCTCGAGCGCCGCCGGAGACATGGGCTACCTCACCGGAGGACCCTCGAGGGGCCGGTGATTGACTGACAAGATCACTGACGCACCCCGCGTCGCGGATCACTGCCGCGCTTGCTCGCCGGGGGTCACAGCCAGACCGGGTAATGCAGGATCCCGGTCCGCCCGGGACGTACCGACTGGCGACAAGGCTGAGCGCCTCCCAGCGCCGATCCGTGAGCGACCGGCGTGCACGTCCGAGACCACCGGCTGCTTCCCCGCTGCGGCAACAGCCAGGAGGCACGGATGAACGATCCCACCACCACGCCACCCGACAGGGTGGGATCCCCCGCCTCGAGTGGGCCAGCGCCGACCACGCCGTCTGCGTGGTCGGCGCAGTGCTGTGGAGGCACAGCTCTACCTGACGAGACGCCCTGGCACCGCCGCCAATTCGGGTGGCTGAACAGGACATGCCGTCACCAGCTTGGATGTCGGACGGCTACACGGCGACCAGGGTCGGAACCAGCGTTCCGGCGAGGAGGGCGTCGAGCACGGCAGCCGGATCAGCCGGCCGACCAAGAAGGTAACCCTGCGCACGGTGGCACCCCATGCCTTGCAGCGCATCCAGCTGGGCCGGGGTTTCGACTCCTTCGGCTACAACGCGGAGCCCGAGCCCCTGTCCGAGGCCCACGATGCCGGCTACGAAGGCGGAGGAGTCCTCGTCGGTGAGCTGCGCGGTGAAGGCCTGATCGACCTTCACCTCGGTCACCGGCAGGCGACGCAGCTGCGCCAAGGACGAGTAGCCGGTTCCGAAGTCGTCCACGGAGATGCCCACACCCAGCTCCCGCAGCCGGTGCAGGTTGTCGTTGCCGGCCGCAACGTGCGACATCACCTGGCTCTCGGTGACCTCTACGACCAACCGGTCAGAGGGCAGCCCGGACTCCATCAGGACCTGGTGCACCAGCTCGGCGAAGTCGGGCTTGTTCAGCTGGACGGCCGAGACGTTGACCGCCAACTCCAGATCGATCCCCTGCTCACGCCAGCCCGCGACGACGCGGCAGGCCTCGCGAAGGATGTACTCCCCGATCTCCTCGATCATTCCGCTGTCTTCGGCGATGGGCACGAAGAGGCCTGGAGACACCAGTCCCATCTCCGGGTGATACCAGCGCGCGAGGGCTTCCACCGCCACAACCCGGCCGCTGGCCAGATCGATCTGCGGCTGGAGATGGACCCGGAACTCACCGCGGCCGACCGCGCCGCGCAGCTCCGTTTCCACCCGCAACCGCTCCGGGGACTGCTCCAGGTGCACCAGTCCGCGGGCCTCGGCCCTGACCCGGTGCATGTCTTCGTACGCGCGCTCGATCAGTCGTTGGCTGAGCCCGCGGCGGTCTTGTGGTCCGGCAAGGGGCGCCGCGTCCGCGACGGCGAAGCCGATGGCAAGGTCGACGAACACCTCTTCGCCACCGACGCGCATCGGCGCGGTCAGGCTGGTCCGGACCCTGACAGCCACGTCCTCAGCATCCGAGTCCCCGACGCCGGGAAGGAGCACGACGAACTCGTCGCCGCTGTAGCGAGCCACGGTGTCCCCTTCCCGTACCACCGCGGCGCTCAGGCGGCCAGCGACCTGCCGCAGCAGCTCGTCCCCAGCCTCGTGCCCGAGGCTGTCGTTGATCCGCTTGAGCCGGCTGACGTTGCAGAAGAGGACGGCGGCCTGGGTGCCTTCCCGGTCGACCTCACCGAGCGCAGACTCCAACCGGGCTTCGAACAACGCACGGTTGGGCAGGCCGGTGAGCGCGTCGTGGGAGTCTTGCCGCCGGATCTCGTCCAGGAGCCGACTGTTGTCCAGGGCCACCCCGGCCAGGCCAGCGAGTCCCCAGAGGCGCTCGGTGAGCGCCTCTCCGAGAATGGGCGGGGGCGTGGTCTCCACCCAGTGAGCGAGAACGATGCCCACGAGTTGGTCGTCGACCTTGATGGGAACCGCACCGATCGCCTCGACACCGAACTCATCGAGCATGTCGCGCGCCCATGTCGAGCCGCCGCGGTCGATGAGCATCGGAAGACCGGCGGCCACCATCTCGCGCAGTTCGGGGCTCTCCTCAGGGGTAGCCACGTACTGCGCCAGCCGCTCCGCGAGGTCCGCCGGCCATCCGCTCGACCCCGGTACCCAGATCCTGCCCACACCGGGTTCCCACAGCGCGACTGCGGAGCGGTCAGCGCCGGACAGCACCGGGACGGCCTCGGCCACCGACTGCGCGACCGCGCTGACTGTGCGGCGCCCAGCCAGTGAGCGGGCGACCGTGAGGAGCAGCCGAGCGGTCTCCTCCTGCTCTCGAACCTCAGTCAGCAGCACCGAGTTCTCGATGCCGACCGCCGCGTGCTGGGCGTATGCCGCGAGGAGGCCCTCGTCCTCCGGAAAGAACGCCTGCCCAGGGCTGGCCACCGCAGCCAGAACTCCATAGTGACGGGTCGCCGAAGCCACCTCCACTGCCAGGACCTCCGCGCCTTCGACGGATCGGATTCCTGGCTCCAGCGGCCTTTCCCTGAAGATTTCCAGCACTGATTGGTCGAGACCGCGGGACCGCACATGGCGCACGCCTTTCGGCAACTGGAGATCGAGCAGGTGCCCGCGGGCGTGGACGGCACCATCGGCACGCTCGGCGACCCGGTCCAACGTCTCCTCCAGGGAGCCACCGCTGACCAAGTCGCTTGCAGCCGAACGGAGCCCGCGCAGCCGCTCCTCGGCGTGCGCGATGGCGTCCTGGCGACTCGCGGCAGCCACCGATAGCCCACGCCAACGACGCCACAATGCTCCGGCACGATGCTCCCGCCAGGTCACCGTGTATTCGCATTCGGGTGCACCATCCACCTGGCAAGCCTTCTGCGCGACGCGCGCCGGCGGCAGACCGAAGAGCACAGGGACCTGCTCGATCATGCCGATGCTGTAGTCACAGTCCAGACGGGTGGGTCGCCGCGGCGGCAGGACGCGCCATGCCAGCTCCGCCTCCCCGGCCCGCGCAGCGACACAGCGGGTAACCGCCGTGCTGTCCAGCCGAGTCGACACCCGTGATACATGCCGAAATACGGCAGCAGGAGAGCCGACCACCCGCGTCAACGCCCGAATGGGCGCCAGCGCCGGATCCTCCAGGGCGACTGCCCCCAGTTTCAGCCCGAGGCGCGGGTTATCGAGCTCACGGGCGACCGCGTCGAAGAGCTGGAGCATCACCGAGTACGGCACCCGACCATGAGTGCTCTGCAGGTGCGCCTTCTCCGCAAGTAGCCCAGCCCGGTCGAGCACCTGGTCTACCGCCTGCTCGCCGCCCTCCTCGGCCACAGTCCGCAAGATCAGGCGAGTGCTCAGCGTGGAAGTTCCGCCCCCCGCGTACCCAGACTCCATGTCAACTCCCCGGTTACATGCCACCGCCCCAGCCGCCCGGAGCTCAAATGACTCACCGTTGTCATCGGCCGGAATGGCTCCTCATTTAGGAAGCGATAGCACTCCTCCCTCTCTAGGGGGAGTCATCATCGATCACGATTAGCGCTCTCACAAGTAGCCGAACTAGCTTGCGCGGAAATTCGCTCGCATCCGCACACCAAGCCGATCGACCATGGCCACTAGTGCATCCATATCCGCCAAGTCGCTTCGAGGGTTAGGCCTTGCGGCCATCCGCGGGGCGCGAGCGAGCAGATAAGTCTTGCACACAAGATTCCGCCGAGTCCCCATGGGGGTAAGAGGGCGACCCGGCGCTTCAGGAAAAACCGCCTCCGACCGACATGAACATTGTGATAGAGCGACGTAGCGCCGAAACGTCCCACGTGAGACAGCAAGCACACGACCGACCCATCGAAGACACAGGACGCACAGCAGCATTCGGGCATCAGAGCGCCGACCGGCCACCTGGAGTCACCCCGCCCGCCGACGCGTCAAGGGGCCGCAGGAATAGTCCATCGCGAAGCTCTCCTCCCGATAGGCCCCAGATCTGGGCGCCCCCCAGAGCCGACAGCGCACCACCGACGTCCCGACCATCCCGAACGCTCTCCCGGCACACCTTGGCGCCCGGCGACGGACAACCGACTACAACTTCAGCGGGCCCAGGGCGGCTAAGAGTTTGGTCATGGTGGCAGCGCGACCTCCCCTCGCTCAAGGAATTGGCCTTCGTGATCGCCGCCAACAGTCGAAGTGATGTGGACGACGCCCGCCGACGACTTGAACTATCGGGTCACGCGACTGTCGGCATAGAGGGACCGGCCAATCCGGCTCTTCACGATCGAGGGTGTAGTCGCGGCCTGAACCCGCCGGTCTCGAGCAGGCTTCGGGCGATGTAGTTGGTGAGGTTGCGGAAGCCGAGAGCGGAGCCTCGGAGGTGCTCGAGTCGTCCGTTGATCGCCTCGGTCGGTCCGTTGGAGGTACCGGGCCGGTCGAAGTAGGCCAGCACGTCGGCAGCGCGCTTGGTCAGCGTGCGCCCCAGCGTGATGAGTTCGGTCAGCGCGGCCGGGATGCCGCGGCCGAGCGCATCGATCAGGTTGCTCATCAGCCGTCGGCCCTTCGCCCGGTCGGGCTCGCGGTAGGCGCCGATCATCCGCTGATAGATGCCCCAGGTGGCCTCGACCTGCACGTGCTCGTCGGCGGCGAACAGCGCGGTCAGCCGCTGGCGCTGCTTGTCGGTGAGCAGGTCGGAGCCGGTGTGCAGAGTTCGCCGAGCGCGGTAGAGGGGGTCATCCTTGCGGCCGCGGTGCCCGTGCAGGTCCTGCTGCACCCGGCGCCGGCAGCGGTCCAGGGCATCGCCGGCCAGGCGGACCACGTGGAAGGGGTCCATGACCGCGACCGCCTCGGGCAGTTCC
>NZ_JASNNW010000039.1 GCF_030165005.1 Blastococcus capsensis | reverse complement strand
GGAACTGCCCGAGGCGGTCGCGGTCATGGACCCCTTCCACGTGGTCCGCCTGGCCGGCGATGCCCTGGACCGCTGCCGGCGCCGGGTGCAGCAGGACCTGCACGGGCACCGCGGCCGCAAGGATGACCCCCTCTACCGCGCTCGGCGAACTCTGCACACCGGCTCCGACCTGCTCACCGACAAGCAGCGCCAGCGGCTGACCGCGCTGTTCGCCGCCGACGAGCACGTGCAGGTCGAGGCCACCTGGGGCATCTATCAGCGGATGATCGGCGCCTACCGCGAGCCCGACCGGGCGAAGGGCCGACGGCTGATGAGCAACCTGATCGATGCGCTCGGCCGCGGCATCCCGGCCGCGCTGACCGAACTCATCACGCTGGGGCGCACGCTGACCAAGCGCGCTGCCGACGTGCTGGCCTACTTCGACCGGCCCGGTACCTCCAACGGACCGACCGAGGCGATCAACGGACGACTCGAGCACCTCCGAGGCTCCGCTCTCGGCTTCCGCAACCTCACCAACTACATCGCCCGAAGCCTGCTCGAGACCGGCGGGTTCAGGCCGCGACTACACCCTCGATCGTGAAGAGCCCGTTATGGCGATGCCGGAGGCGCAGCGCCTGCACGATCTCAGCGTCCTTGCGGCCCTTCACGGCGAACCGGTGCTCCCGACGCCGACGAGCGACCGCTACGCCGTAGAAGCAGCCGACGTCGCGCTGAGTCTCCCGTCAACGACTATGGGGTCGTCCGGTAGCCCCGCCTGCCACTGCTGAATCAAACGACACGTCAGCGGAACGGGGCCGGTAGATCCACACCCCCTCGGGTTGGGGACCAGCTGTTCCGCGCGCCGGGTACGGCTGGGGGCCGTGGTGATGCGCGAGCGAGTCTGGCTTCGGAGCGTCGACCGCCGGTCAGAGTGGGACGCGCGTCAGCGTCAGAGACATCCCTCTGGAGACAACTCGCCGATGGATCGAGGCACAGACGTGCCGCTGACATAGCGGATACGCCACCCCGACGGGTCTCTAGCGATCTCCAGCATGGCATCGGCCGCAGCGATCAGTCGCCGGCTCACTCGCGACGCGTCCAGCGTTACCACGATGAGATGACCAAGATCGCCGATCGGCGCGAAGGCCCCGTCGCTGCTGCCCACCCAGAAGTACTTCGTCCCATGGTCAGCCTGGCGCCTTGCATGCCGGAGCAGGATCCGATCGGCACCTTGCCGCCGCCGACCAGCGGACCTGACCTCGAAACCTGCTTCTTGAGCGACGGCCCCGTGCGCGCGACAGATGACCTGGTGACCAGCCGCGATCCGCTCCGTGTCTGAGTCTCCCAGGCGCCCAATCAATGTCGCCAAGCCTTGGATGCTGCTCGCCGAGGTTGAGAGGTTGTCCAGGTCCCACAGCACCAAGACGTCTCCGGTGGGGAGGGCTGCGTGCTTGGGCATGGCCGGACGGTGAAGCAAGGCTCCGACAATTTCGGACGCAAGGCTGCCGCTGAACCAACTTGGCGCAACGTCAGAACGGCGGCTCTTGGCTGGGAATCAGCCGCAGGTCCCTGTCTCGCTGCCCGGCGGTCCTTCCCCGCTACCTGGCGAGTTCGCGAGTGGCCCGCCGGGCGATCGCGAAGCAAACGCCTCGCTGGCCAACGCGGCCGCTCGCAGGGACTCGCGCGGGTCGGAAAGTCGGTTCGTCCGCCTCGTTATCGGAATCCACCCCCTCTCTTCGGGGACACGCAGGACTGTCGAAAGCACGTCTGCATTCGTGAGACAGCCGGCGACGTGCGCGAGATGCCCTGTGATGTCGGCGACGTACGCAAGAAGTTCGAACAGGTCTGGCCGCTCCAGCGCGCTGACGTCAGCCCAAGCCTCCCCAGCGTCCTCTAGAACATCGTCACGCTTCCACCAATCCTCGTGATCGTCCCGGTGCAGCATCCTAAGAGCGTGGGTTGCGATGAGGCGCTCAGCCAAGGCGGCGAGGTCTAGCATGGTTACTCCAATAGTCTTCACAGGTGGGGCGGCTCCGGTATCGGCAGATGTCTGCGCCGACTGATCGACTCACCTGGAATTCTTCCAGTCGTCTTCTCCGAGAGCCGCACAGGCGGTCCGCAGACTTCGCATCGAGCACGCGACAAGTCACGAAACGTGAAGCACTTGGGGCGCGGCAGTTGCGACGGGTCCAGGCTTTCCGCACGTCGCGATAGCAAGGCGCATTGGCTTTCCGGTTATAGGAGGCCTTAGCTTAGGCGGAGTCGAAACGACCCTTTCGGCTCTGGAGGTGGCCTGAGATGGCCGAACTAATCAAGACACGAACCCCTGGCGTCTACAAGCTGCACCGGGGCAAGGGCACGGTCTTCGTCGCCCGCTGGCGCGAGGTCGATCCGATAACCGGCAAGGCCCGCGTCCGTTCCAAGACGCTGCCCACCGAAGCTGCCGCGCGCCAGTACCGGACCAGCGTCGTCCACGCCCAGGCCACCGGGACCTACGTGCCGCCCAACGTCGGAAAGGCGACGGTTCGCGAGATCGCGGAGCAATGGTTGGCGGTCGCCGCGACACAGGTCCGACCGCGCACTCTGGAGAAGTACGAGCGCGGGCTACGCCTGCGAGTGCTGCCCACGTTTGGAGCCCGACGCATCGACAGCCTCACGAGCCGGGACGTGGAGCGGTGGATCGCGGATCTGGGCTCGGTGATGCCGAGCACCGTCAAGCACGCGATCTTCCCGCTCTCCGCGACTCTGAACTACGCGCGGAAGCACGGCCTCATCCAGTCGAACCCCTGCGAGGTCGTGGACCGGCCCAAGCGGCTGCCTACCGGCCGGGACAAGCGCGCAGGCATCTTCCTCAGCCGCGCCCAGGTCGCCGCCGTTTCAGCCAATGTCGCGGAGACGGAACCCGTCTACGGGCTACTCGTGCGCTTCGCCGCTGGCACGGGCCTCCGCCGGAGTGAGATCGCCGGGCTAAGGGTGCGGGATCTGCGGCTGGCCCGCCGAGAAACGCACGTCGAGCGCATGGCCGAACGCACCTATCCGGGCGGTGTCTGGGTGATTCAGGAACCGAAGAGTGCCAGGAGCCGGCGACGTGTACCCATCCTCGATGACGAACTGCTGCACGACCTCGGCGTCTACCTGGCCGCCCACCCACGCCGTCACGATTTCGACGCGCCGCTGTGGCCCGCCAAGTACCGCAGCGGCCCGCTGAACTACACGGGGCGACGAACTGTGGAACGCGGGCAGCTTCTACAAGCACGTCTTCGTGCCTGCGGTGGCCGCCGTTGGGCTACCCGCCGACCCGCACAGCGGCGTCCGGTTTCACGATCTGCGGCACCTGCGGCAGCCAGTGGCTCGCAGATGGGCACGACATGTTCAGCGTGAGCCGGTGGCTGGGCCACCAATCCATCGCATTCACGGACGCCGTGTACGCCCACGTTGCCAAGGAGCCGGACTACACCGCCGCGATCGAACGCACCCGGAGGGCACGCGGCTTGTAGCGGCTCATCATCCCTTCGGGGTGGCGACTGCCAGATTGGCCGCAGCAGGCGGCAGCATGATGCCTTCGGCGTCGAAGCTAGAAGGGAAGGCCATCAGCTCTGTGGACGGTCAGCCCTCAGTCAAGTCTTCGTTCAGCGAGTGGCTTGTGGCCGCCGTAGTCGTTCTCATTATTGGGATGATCGCATTCGGCATGGTCCTCGATGCTATGGATGATTCTGACCAAGTGGCGCCATCGTCGCGGTACGACTGCACGCTAGGTGAACCCGAGGAGTTCCTCAGCCCGGAATGGGACCGGTGGTCCACCTGGTGTCAGAAACCGACGGGCCGCCTCCAAGATGGTGAGTGGATACCGTTCGAAGACAAGGACGGGGACGGCGACCTAGACCCCGACTACGGCGACGTCTACTACTGCGCGGGATGCTTGGGGATGCGCAGCGGCGAGCCGTTCCGTGAGTCGCAGCGGGGGCACTCCCCAGGGACCTTGGAGGCACGCCACGATGACCCTGGCCTGCTCGAGCGACGCGCAAGCGGGCTAGAACCAGGCCTCCCCCGGCGGGCCCGCATCAGAGGCTCGCTTTGCCCCGACCGGCGTCCTCCCGAACGGCCTCGTCAAAGACGATTTCCACCCTCGACGGTTGGAGGGTGTCTCACGAGCGGACGCGAGAGCTTAAGCATGAGTTGCGAAAGCGCCTGCGGAAGTACCAACTACGGGTAAGTGGTGCACCAGGGTAGGTCGGGATTCTCGACAATACCGTTCTGTTTTCGATTGAGTCGCGAGAAACGATGCGGGACTTAGTCTCGCCCGCTGCTAATCGCCTGTGACGCCTCCGTCCCGATCCGGCCTTCGCAGGATTCTTTGGACTTGACACTGGATCCTGAACAGCTTCGCCCACCCCTGGCCTTCGGGCGTCCTAGTTTATTTGCTTATTTGTCTGACTGGTCCGGTCCGGTCCGGCCGTGTCGGCCTTGTCAGAAACGGTCGAATGGTGTTCCATCGAGGCCCAGGGCGCCATTCGGGTCCTCTGGTCACGTGTCGGGAACGGGGTGTTCGTGGCGTCTGGTACAGCCGTGCCGCCGGCAAGCCGGTACCGGATGCTCGCCAAGGAGATGGTCGCGCGCGGTCATCGGGTGTTGCCGGAGACGTGGGCGGTCGCCAAGGAGTTCGGACTGGAGGCCTTGGAGGGTCGGTGGACCGCTCGGGCCCCGACTCCAGCCGAGAAGGCCCGTATTGAGGCAGCGGTGCGGGCGCTGGCCGGGGCCACCGTCCCACCGGCGGCCCCGTCGACGGGTGCGCATCCGTTGCTGGAGGCGACCAGGTGGCTGGAGAACCGCAACGAGGCGTGGGCGCAGCGGCTGGCCGGGGTGTCCCTGGTAGGCGAACTGGACGTCGGCTCCGCCGAGACGCGGGACCTGCTGGACCACCTCGGCCTGTGGTGGCGGATGGCCGGTGGCCGCTCGTCGGGGCCGCGGCTGCGCGACAAGTACCTGGCCTGCCTGATGGTGGCGCTGGTGGCGGTCGCGTCGGAGGAGTACGCGGCCGGGCGGTACTGGCCGCAGGTGGCCGCGCGGTGGGGCGTGGACGGCTTGTCGGCGGCGGAGCGGGACCTGCTCGGGAACTTGTTCGTCGAGGGCGTGACCGGACTCGGGATGCCGACGTTCGGGCATCTGCCCCTCAAGCACGTCGGACCGATCACCTCGCATGCGGCCATCCCCACGTTCTGCCTGAAGGACGTGTTCGACCTGTTCGCCAAGCGGCTGGCCGCCGATCCGGACCTGTCGGCGGCGGGGCTGTTGGCGTGGCTGGCGGAAGACGAGACGCGGCAGCGGAGCCTGGACACCCCGGCGCGGGTATTTCTGCTGGAGGGCGGGGAGTTCGCGCGGGACTTCGCCGACCGGTGCCTGGATCTGCTCACTCGGGACCCGGCCGCCGGGGATGAGGCGTTCGACGGGGTCGGGCTGCCGGAACGGGTGATCGCCTGGTATCGAACGCTGATCACCGACGGGCTGGTGGAGCCGCCGCCGCCGGGCGCGCGGGCGCGAGCCCGGGTGACGGCGAAGGTGCGGCTGGTGCTGGAGCCGTGGGACCGGGGGCTGTGCCTGTCGTTGCCGGTGCAGGCCGGTGACGAGTTCGACGTGGACACCTGGCGGCTCAGCCTGCCTGGGCTGGTGTGGCAGGAGCGGGTCCGCCGGTCCCCGGTCGGCGGTGAGGTGCTGGTGCCGGTGCCGCGTCCGGCGCCGTCGGTACACGTGAGCGTGGACTCGAACTGGGTGGCGGCGCAGACGGTGTCGCTGATCGAGCAGGCCGATCCGCTGCTCGTGTTCGACGGGTCGGGCCGGTTGATGGTGGCGGGGACGCCGGTGCCGAAGGGTCCGGCGTGGCTGATTTACCCCTCCCCCACCACCGATGCTGGCCTGGACGACGGGTCTGACGCCGACGGTGCGGGGCTGGTGGTCGAGGGCGCCGGCTGGAACCGGTCCCACCGCGAGCCCCCGTACGGCTGGGATGACTGGGCGTTCCACGAGGTCGACCTCACCGACGTCCGCAGCCTGCGCTACGGATCCGGCGCCGAATATCTGATCGAGCAGCGGCCGGTGCCGCAGGTGGTGTGCGGTGAGCCGGTGCCGTTCGTGGATGTGGGCGGGCGGCCGGTGCTCGGGGAGCGTCCGCGGCTGCGGCTGCCCAAGGGGGCTGCGGCGTGGACGGTGACGATCACGCGGCTGGGCGAGGCGACACCGGAGCGGGTGGCGGTGTTCGACACCGGCGGCGCGCTCGTGGATCCGTGGCCCGACGGTCCTGTCTGCGGCACGTTCACGATCAGTGTGCGGGGGCCGTTGGGCCGGCGGATGTCACGGCAGATCGTGTGCGTGGTGGAGGGTCTGGCGACGGCCGGGTCGCCGGGGTTCCGGTCGATGGGCCCGGCGGGGCTGGCCCCCGGAGTGGTGCAGGTGCGGGTGCCGCGCTGGCTGGGCCAGAACATCACCGTGGCCCTGGATGAGGGTCAGGTGGAGCGGACGGTGCAGATCGGCCGGACCGCGCAGACGGTGGCCTTGCGGGTGCGCATGCCCCACGGCTGGGTGCAGTGGATTCCGGCGGCCGGGGCTGGCTCTCGGCAGACCCGCCCGATCGAAGCGGTGTCAGATGCGGTGCACGACGACCCCGGCCATCTGCTCGTCTGTGCCGAGGGGGTGTCTGCGTTCTCGGATCTGCACTACACGGTGGATGGGATGCGGATTCAGACAATCCGGGCGCAGCGCACTCCGCTGCCAGGGGTGGTGCGGTTCGGGCTGCATGGGCTGACCGACACGCTGCGGTCCCGGCCGTGCGGGGATCTCGTGCTTGATGGCGGTCTGCCGATGATGCGGTTGCTTCCGTCGGTGCTGGCCGCCGATGTGGTGCGCGAGGACGGCATGCTGTGGGTGGAGGGGGCGGCGGTCCGCGGTTCGCTGGTCGCTGACGTGTACTTCTGCTCGTTCCCGTGGCGGGGGGCGGTGACCTGCAAGGTCGACGCTGAGGGGCGAGTGCATATGCCTGCACCTCTCGCCGACCCGCGGGGGCGGCTGCTGGTCAGCCTGCGCGTCGATGACGGCTGGGGTTCAAGCGCAACGCCCCCGCCGTGGCCCGAGGCAGACGCAGACAGCGTGTTCGAAATCCTGGCCGATCCGGACGGTCTGGCGCCCCGGCTCACCGCCGAGGAGGCAGCGTTCGTGGCCGGACTGAACTCCGAGGCGCCGATGCCGCGCACGGTCGAGGCGACCCGGCGGCTGTTCGCGCTGCTGGTCGGCGACCGCTGGGAGCACCTGCCACCGTCGGAGTTCGCCGACGAGTCCCGCCGCGACGACGTCCTGGGCGCACTGCGGCAGGGGTCCCGGTTCACCCTGCATGCTCTGCTGAGCCTGGACGTCCCTGCCGAGTTGGCGACCCGGGCGCTGGTGGAATCGCGGCTGGTCGCCGAGCCCCTGGTGGCGCTGCACTACAAGGATGTGGAGCGGTTGTGGCCGCAGTATCCGGTTGCGGCGATGCTGGCCTCGTCGGAGTCGTTACGTATTCGGGACAAGCGCTACGTCAAGCAGGCGGTTGCCCATTGCGGGCCGACCTGGAAGCAGCTGGCCGGAAAGGAGCCGCAGTATCCATCTGCGGCCGGTGCCTGGTGTCAAGACCACAAGGGCTGGCACATTCGCGGTGTCGCGGACCTCCACGCCTCGGTCGTGGTCCGGCCGGGGCTGACCCGGTTGCTCGACGACGACGCGCGGATCGCGGCTTCCTGTGACCTGTACGCGGTCGCCGCTGAGCAGCGGCTAGGACCGCTGCTGGCACGCACCACTCTGGGCACGGAGATGGAGCGGGTGCTGATCCGGGCTCGGCTCGGGTCGAAGATCGGTCCGGTCCTGCGCGCTCGCGCCCACGCCGCGCATGGGTGGCGGGCGTTACCCGCGCTGTGTCTGGGGTTGGCGGTGATCGCGCGGCTGGCTGCCCGCGGTAACCGGTACGCCCGGGACGCCTTCGAGTCCTATGCCGAGGACTTCGCCGCGCTCGCTGCGGTTGCTCCCTCGGCGGTCGCCACTGATCTGCTGCTTGCTGAGGCCCTTTTGATTGGACACGGACACTGATGTCTTCTTCCGCCGGCTTGGATCCGATTCTCGCCGCTTCGACGATCACCGCCGACTACCGCCGTTATCTGGAGTCGCTGGCACCGGTCAGTGACGCGGTGCTCGCGGACGGGCTGACCGCCGCGCTCGCCGACCCGGGGGCGATCACCAAGGGGCCGCTGCTAGAGGTGGCCGCGCCGTACGCGCCCGGTGCGTCGATCGCTGATCTGGTCTTCGAGGGGGTGCTGAACAAGCGGTTCCTGGACGCCGATCAGGAGGCGCTGCCATCGGATCGTCCGCTGTACGCCCACCAGGAAGCTGCGATCCGCAAGGCTGAGGCCGGCCGGAACGTGGCACCGGTGACCGGCACGAACTCGGGAAAGACTGAGACGTTCGGGCTGCCCATCATCAACTCGCTGCTAAGCGAGTACGACGCGGGCACGATCGGCCAGCCCGGCGTGCGGGCGATCCTGCTGTATCCGATGAATGCGCTGGCCAATGACCAGGTGAAGCGGCTACGTGGGCTGCTGCGCGCGTATCCGGAGATTAGGTTCGGCCGGTACATCGGAGAGACCGAGGAGACCGACGACGCCGCGCTGGGCCTGTACCGGGAGCAGAACGCCGCCGACCCGTTGCCGAACGAGTTGATCTCCAGGCGGCAGATGCGTGCCACGCCGCCGCACGTGCTGATGACCAACTACGCGATGCTCGAGTACCTGCTCCTGCGCCCCAAGGACATCGACCTGTTCGCCGGATCCACCGCCCAGCACTGGCGCTTTATCGTGCTGGACGAGGCCCACGTGTACGACGGGGCGAAGGGCGCGGAAATCGGACTCCTGCTGCGCCGCCTGAAGGACCGGGTGGCCCCGTCACGGCCGATGCAGTGCATCGCCACGTCGGCGTCGGTCGGTGACAGCCTCGCGCAGGTGGCGGAGTTCGCCACCGCTCTGTTCGACGAGCCGTTCGAGTATGTGGACGGGGAGCCGGACCGGCAGGACATCATCCGCGCGCAGCGCCGCAACATGTTCGGCGGTGAGCGCTGGGCGCTGCCGGCGAGTGTGTGGCCTGCGCTGGCGCTGGCCGACGACCCGCAGGCCGCGCTGATCGCATCCGCAGGCGAACTGGGTGTGACGGATCCAGATCCGGGGGCGTTGTTCAACCGGGAGTCACTGGTGCGGGGGCTGCGGTCCGCGATCGACGCCGACGGCCCGGCCTCGCTGCGCACCCTGGCCGAGCGGCTGCTTCCCAGCGTGCCGGACGGTGAGGCGGTGCTGACCAGCCTGGTCGCCGTCGGGGCGAGCGTTCATGGCGCCGACGGTCATCCGGGACTCTCGGCGCGATACCACTTCTTCGTTCGCGGACTGCAGGGCGCCTACCGGTGCTTCGGTGAGACGACGCATGTGCGGCTTCATCCGGCCGAGCACTGCCCCGAACCCGGCTGCGGGGCAGCGGTCGCGGAGTTCACCGGCTGCCGCCGCTGCGGCGCGGTCTACCTGCTCGGGGATGTGTTGCGTGATGACGTGCGGCGGATGCACCGGCTCGTGCCCTCGTCGTTGGACCGGTCGATGGATGACGACGCCGACCGTAAGCACGGCTGGTTCGCCCTCGCCTCCCGCGACGTGCTGGATGAGGACGACGCGACGCTGGATGAGACGACCACGACCGGCCCCAACGGCGCCGACCCGCACACCTTGTGCGGCACCTGCGGCTGCATCCGGCACGGGGACCGCCCGTGTCCGATCGGCTGTCCGGGCCCGCAGATCAAGGTGTGGAAGATCAAGACCCGGCACCGGTCGCTGCCGCAGTGCATCTCCTGCGGCACCCGCTCCCGGGCGGCGGTCCGCCGCCTGTCCACCTCCGACCCCGGTGTCGCGGCGCTGGCAACCACGCTCTACCAGATGCTGCCGCCGGATCCGAAGGTGACGGGCAAGCCCGGGCAGGGCCGCAAGATGCTGCTGTTCGGTGACTCCCGGCAGTCCGCGGCGTTCTTCGCGCCGTTCCTGCAAGACACCTACATGCGCAACCTGCGCCGTAACCGGGTCTATCAGGCGCTGCTGGCCAAGGACGACGTCGAGGAGCCGC
This sequence comes from Blastococcus capsensis, assembly GCF_030165005.1. GTDB lineage: Bacteria > Actinomycetota > Actinomycetes > Mycobacteriales > Geodermatophilaceae > Blastococcus > Blastococcus capsensis. The sequence continues at coordinate 3,617 of NZ_JASNNW010000039.1, read as the reverse complement.
CCGGCGGCTACGACCTGGCCGAGCACATCGCCCGCCGTCGCGACGACGGCACCGGCCTGTTCACCCGCGCCCAGACCGCCGGACAGCGGCTGCTGCAGACGTCGCTGTGGGTGCAGCAGGAACTGCTGTCCTTGGACGAGCGGTTCAGCCTGGAAGGCGTCGGGCTGGCCACTCTGCACCTGGATCGCGACCCCGCCTGGGTGCTGCCGTCCAAGTTGGCCGACTACGGGTTCACCGCCGAGGAGGGGTGGGCGCTGATCGAGACGCTGCTGGGCACCGTCCGCCAGCAGGGCGCGGTCACCTTTCCGGAGAACGTGCAGCCCGACAGTGAGGACTTCGATCCCCGCCGCGGCCCGATCTACGTGCGGGAGTCCGGACCGGACCGGTTCAAGCGGATCATGGGCTGGCTGCCGACCACGCAGCCGAACAAGCGGATCGACTACGTGCGCCGCCTGCTCATCGCCATGGGTGCCGACCCGGCCCAGGCGCGGGAGATTCTGCGCGGCATCTGGACCTACCTGACCACCTCCAGCGTGGACTGGCTGGTGACCGGGCACGTGGACGGCGCCGGATCCGCGTCCCGGATCAACCACGAGATGTACCGCTGGCACCTCGTCACTCCACGACGCCCCGCCTACCGGTGCTCCCAGTGCAAGCGGATCAGCGCGTTCAGCGTCCGCGGTGTCTGCACCACGATGCACTGCGACGGCACCCTCACCGTGTTCGTGCCACCGGTCGATGACGCCGACTACCACCGCGTCCTGTACCGCGAGCAGCACCCGATTCCGCTGTCGGTGTCCGAGCACACCGCGCAGTGGACCAGCAAGGAGGCCGCCCGCATCCAGCAGGAGTTCATCTCCGGCACCGTCAACGCGCTGTCGTGCTCGACAACGTTCGAGTTGGGTGTGGACGTCGGCGAGTTGCAGTCGGTGCTGATGCGCAATGTGCCGCCGACGATCGCCAACTATCAGCAGCGCGCCGGCCGGGCCGGGCGACGGCTGGGATCGGCGGCGTTCGTGCTCACCTACGCCCGCACCGGCCCGCACGACCTGGCCGTCTACGACGCCCCGGAACGGTTCGTCGGCGGCGTCTCGGCCACTCCACGGGTGCCGATCGAGAACGTGCGGATCGCAGAACGGCACGCCTACGCGATGGCGCTGGCCGCCTACTTCCACACCACCTTCGCCGGGCAGAACCTGCCCTACTCCGGGCCGTTCCTGGACCGCACCACCGGCGTGACTGCTGAGGTGGACCGGTTGCGGGATTGGCTCACCACACCTCCGCCACAGGTGGTGGAGGCGATCGGGCGGGCGCTGCCCGCCGGGGTGCACGCCGCGGTCGGGGTGGACACCGGCGAGTGGGCTACCCGGCTGGTCGAGCTGCTGGACGGAGCGGCGGACCTGATGGGCGGGGACATCACGTTCTTCCGGGACCGGCAGTTGGAGGCCAGCAAGAAGACCAACTACAAGTTGGCCGCCCGCTACGGCGACGTCCTACGCACCATCACCGAGGTCGGGCTGATCGCCCACTTCGCCTCTCGCGGGATCCTGCCCAAGTACGGGTTCCCGGTGGACACTGTGGAGTTGGCGACCGCGTTCGGCCGCAACCGCACCGGCGAGGGCGGCAACCTGAAGTTGGCCCGAGACCTGTCGGTGGCCATCACCGAGTACGCGCCCAGCGCGGAGATCGTCGCCGGGGGCTACGTGTGGCGCTCCGGTGGCGTGCGACGGCTGCCCGACCGCGGCCTGGACGGCAAGTACTGGGACGTCTGCGAGTCCTGCCACTCCTACGCCGAATCCCGCGAGGGGCTGACCGACGCCTGCGAGCAGTGCGGCACGCTGCGCGCTCCGTTCCGCAAGTCCTACGTCATCCCCACCTATGGGTTCGTCGCCGCCCGCGCCGACCTGCGCCGCCCCGGCCAGGAACCACCGCTGCGGGTACCCCGCGCCGACGTGCACGTGGTGTCCAGCGGCGAGGCGACCGACTGGTCCGCGCGCAGCTTGGCCGACGGAAAGACCACGCTGCGGTGGCGGACCACGGCCCGCGGCGAACTGATCGCGGTCAACAACGGCGCGTTCAACCGCGGCTACATCCTCTGCTCCTGGTGCGGGCACGGTGAACCCAACACCGGCGCCGGTGGCATGAGCGCGCACAAGACGCTGCTGGATCAGTCCAAGGACTGCAAGTCCACGGCGTACACAGTGCGGGCGCTGGCCCACCCCTACCAGACCGACCTGCTGGAGTTGGACCTCGACGTCCTCGCCCCACTCCCCTACACGACCGTCTACTCGGTTCTGTACGCCCTGCTAGGAGCGACGGCGACGGTGCTGGACACCGCCCGCGAAGACGTGGACGGCTCGCTGATCAACCGCAAGGCCGCCGCGTCCTCGTTCTCCCGGCTGTTCCTGTTCGACACCACTCCCGGGGGTGCGGGTCTGGTTACCCGGATTCCGGGCCGGATGGATGAAATCCTGGCCGTGGCGCACGCCCTGGTGTCGAACTGCGAGTGTGGCGAGGAAACCTCCTGCAACCAGTGCCTGCGGACCTTCCGGAACCAGAAGTACCACCACATGCTGGTCCGGGGTGAGGCGCGGGACTTCCTCACCCACATCACCTGACCGGCCTCCGTTCGGGGCAGAGATACGGGGTGGTGGGTAGCCCCCCGGCTTCCGGGCCGGCGGGGATCCACCTGCCTCTGACGTCGGCCGTTCCGCACGATGCCTGAAGGGCCACTTGGGTCGGCGGAAGCACCATTTGCCCGCCGTTGACAGTCGGCCGCTTAGCTACTCCGGATGCGGGCTCCCGCCGCGCCAGCCGAGTATTTCCGGATCCTCGTATCCGACGTCCGGGCGCAATTTTGACCCACGCAGGTACTTCGCCCGCGTGCTGACGTAGCCGCTGCCGCACTCCGGGCAGGTCCACTCCTGGCCGAGACGGTCGAGTCTGGCCCAGATGTCCGAGCAGCTGTGCCTGTGGGTCATGAGGCGGAGGCCAATCGGCGCCCGGAACCGGTCACGCACTGCGGTAACCGGGCTCTTCACGATCGAGGGTGTAGTCGCGGCCTGAACCCGCCGGTCTCGAGCAGGCTTCGGGCGATGTAGTTGGTGAGGTTGCGGAAGCCGAGAGCGGAGCCTCGGAGGTGCTCGAGTCGTCCGTTGATCGCCTCGGTCGGTCCGTTGGAGGTACCGGGCCGGTCGAAGTAGGCCAGCACGTCGGCAGCGCGCTTGGTCAGCGTGCGCCCCAGCGTGATGAGTTCGGTCAGCGCGGCCGGGATGCCGCGGCCGAGCGCATCGATCAGGTTGCTCATCAGCCGTCGGCCCTTCGCCCGGTCGGGCTCGCGGTAGGCGCCGATCATCCGCTGATAGATGCCCCAGGTGGCCTCGACCTGCACGTGCTCGTCGGCGGCGAACAGCGCGGTCAGCCGCTGGCGCTGCTTGTCGGTGAGCAGGTCGGAGCCGGTGTGCAGAGTTCGCCGAGCGCGGTAGAGGGGGTCATCCTTGCGGCCGCGGTGCCCGTGCAGGTCCTGCTGCACCCGGCGCCGGCAGCGGTCCAGGGCATCGCCGGCCAGGCGGACCACGTGGAAGGGGTCCATGACCGCGACCGCCTCGGGCAGTTCC
>NZ_JASNNW010000038.1 GCF_030165005.1 Blastococcus capsensis | reverse complement strand
GGCTCTTCTTACTTGAGGTGGGGGCTGGACAGTCCGCCGCCGATCAGGAGCATGCGGAGTCGGTAGTTGTCGCGGTTGCGGAAGCCGCGGGCGATCCGCCGGTGGAGCTCGATGAGGCCGTTGACGGCTTCGGTGCCGCCGTTGTTGGATCGGCCGGTGTCGAAGTAGGCGAGGAACGCCTCCCGCCACTGCTTCAAGGTGCGGCCGAGGCGGGCGATCTCGGGCACCGGGCAGGTCGAGAACGAGGTGAGGACCTGTTCGGCGATCTTGCGGCCCTCGGCCGGCTTGGGATGCCGGTAGGCGTCCCTCAGCTGCTGGGCACATGACCAGGCCAGCCACACGGGCAGGTGTCGCTCGTCGGCGTCGAAGGCTGCGCGCAAACGTGTCCACTGGCGGTCGGTGAGCTTCTCCGCGCCGGCGCGCAGCATGGTGCGGATTCCGTACAGGGGGTCGCCCTTGCGGCCACGGTGCCCGAGGGTCTCCTGCTGGACTCGGCGCCGGCACTCGTCCACCGCAGCGGTGCCGAGCTTGACGACGTGGAAGGCGTCAAGAACGGCGACGGCATCCTCCAGCTGGTCATCGATGGCGTTCTTGTAGCCGTGGAAGGGGTCTAACGTGGCGATCTTGACCTGCTTGCGGAACGCTTCGCCACGCTGCTCGAGCCAGTCGGCGTAGACCTTCCCCGACCGGCCGGGCACCAGGTCCAGCAAGCGTGCGCGGACGCGTCCTGCCTGGTCACGGGTCAGATCGACCATCCCGGTGAGCTCCTTGGGGCCGCGACCACCGTCGGCGATCGGCTTGGTCGAGACGTGGTGCCAGATGTGCTCATCCACGCCCAGGGCGGTGACGTCGGCGAAGCGGGCCTCGTCGGCGGCCATCGCCTCCAGTAGCGGCTTGATCGAGCGCCACACCGTGCGCCAGGTCGTGCCCAGCTGCCGGGCGATCCCGGCGACCGAGGCGTGCTCGCGGCGCAACTGCCCGATGGCCCACCAGCACGCCCGCGTGGTCAGCAGCGCCCGTGGCCGAGCGAGAGCCTCGTGCTGCTCGGTGAACGCCTTGCCGGTGCACTCGACCTCCACGCAGCGCCAGGTCCGCTTGCGCCACACCAACTGGACCGGGCGCCCGAAGCAGGGCACGTCGACCAGGACAACGTCGCGGCGACCGTGGCTGCCGACGATGACGCCACAGGCCAGACAGCCCATCGGCTCGGGCGCCGACTCCACCACGACCTGCACTCGGCCGTGACGCTCGACGACCTCGATGACGTGGAAACCGTCCAGGCCGACGAGGAGATCACAGCGATCGCAGTAGGAGTGAGCGAAGGAGGAATCAGGACGTGAGCGCGCGCGAGCGCACGCCGTAGGCTCGGACACCGTCGAGGCCTTCCGGTCGGGCAGCTTGGTCGCTCCCGATCTTGGAAGGCCTCGACCCCTCTCCCGCCTCAGCTCACACGCGCGAGTCCCTCACACCCACCGCAGGTACGAAGAGCCCGTAGACCCTGGAGAGGAACTGGAGGTGCAAATGCCAGTGCGGGTCGTTCGCGCGGCTGGTGAAGTGCCGCACCGTGGCCGCCTCCAGCACCTGAACCGGCACCTGCACCTGCCCCCCGGCCGGCCCGACCCGGGTGGTGGCGTGCTCGGACAGCCAGGCGATGATCTGCTCGGCGGCCCGGTCCTGCGCCGCCTCGTACGCCGCGGCAATGTCCGGATGCAGAGCGGCCGCCAGCGACCAGGTCTTCGGCCCGTTGACCACTACCTCCACGAAGCGGACGGCGTGCGCGTCGGTGCGCAGCCGCCCGCGCGGCTCCCCAGTGGCTGGGTCGTGGCCGGCCACCCACGTCTCGTAGGCCTCGCCGGTCAGCGGCGCCAGCTCGGTCACTCGCCCGTCGGTGGCGGTGAACCGGCGGGCGAGCCCGGTTCCCTCGGTGAGGTAGTAGTCGTCCGCCCGGCCCCGGTCGGCTTCCACGTAGCACCGGGCGGCCGCCGGCGCGCCGGAGTACACCTTCAGTCCGCCCTGCATTTATCAACGCCACCCAATAACGTCCAACGCGTCACCCCTAGAAACGACGTTGGCCCCGCGAAGCGGGGCCCGATCTGCCTATCTTGATAGCATGCGCGCCGTCGCTGAGGAAGGGTCTTCGAGGGACCAGAGTGCATCGATTGACGGTCAATATATGCGAAGCATTGAGCTTGAGTCGTCGAAGGTGCTTGGAAATGGTTGGCTGGTTTATTCCTGGAAAGAGCTCAGCGGCTTTGGCGGCTCGTTGACCGTGCTGCGGGGCACCGCACGTCGATGCGGAGCGCCGGATGATCTTGCCGGGTCGGGGGTGGAGGACGCAGCGGCCCCCCGGCACGGGAGGCGGGCCGAGGTGTCGAGCTGGCTGGGAGATGGCCAGACTGGCGGCATGGTGCAAGGCGGAGGAGTAGAGCTGGATCGGGTCCGTGAGCTGCGGCAGCGTGGGTTGACCCCCAAGGAGATAGCCCGCGCGGTCGGGCTGCCGCCGGCACGGGTCACGCAGCTGATCAAGGCGATGGCCGCGGCGGAGGCCGTCGACCCGACCCGGAGTCCGGTCGTGGAGTGCTGGGTTAGCTCGGGCTGGAGCGCCGGGCTCACCGTCACCGGCCACCACCCCGAGTGGCTCGACGAGCCGGGGGACGACAACGCCTCGTCCGGGCTGGTCGGGGTACTGCTGGCCCGCGAGGCCGGCCGCAGCCGGGTGAGCGTCTGCGCCTGGCTGGTCGACGTCTACTGCCTCGGGGTCAAGAACGACCTGGGCCCCACGCGGACCTACCGTGCCGACCTGCCGATGACCGTCCGCAACTTCTTTGCCGTGTTCGGGACACGGCCGCTGGCGGCGCCGCTGGAGCTGGCGCAGCACCTGGTGCTCGGGGCCGTGGACTACGCCCGCAGCCTGGGCTTCGAACCCGCCGCGGAGGCCGACTTCGCCGACACCCGCGGCCACCTCGGCCCCTGGGAGGGGCCCAGCGCGATCCGGTTCGGCCGGGATGGCCAGCCGTTCTTCATTTCCGGCCCGAACGACAACCCGAGCCGCATCCTCCAGCAACTCGAGCGCGCGGCGGGTCCGGGCAACTTTCACTACATGATCGGCGTCCCCGAGTAGCTGCTCGGGGACCTCGATCGCGAAGGTACGGAGGCGGGCCCTCGCCGCTGCGCGGTGGACCCGAGCTGCGGCCGGCCCATTGGTCATCGGAGTCGAGGCCACCGACGGGTCGACTACACCTGCAGAACTGCAGGCCCACTGGAGGGGAACTTGGACACCCCTGTTGGGCCAACCGTCTGGCAGCCCTGCGCCGCCCCAGGACAGGTGGGCCCCCGTTCAAAGCTGCGGCTGCTCGTAGCACGGGTCAGCCATGATGGCGCCGTGCATGTGAACGAGGCCGACCGTGTCTATCGCGAAATCAGAGAGGCGGCAGCCGGCCCGCCGGAGACGTACGCGCGGATACTGGAGCGGGCGCTCGCCGCCTGCGAGGCCAACCCGGCCGCGGATGAGTACCTCGACGTGCTGGAGCTGCATGCCGAGCTCGCCGAGGCCTACGACCGGCTGGGCCGGGTGGAGGATGCGCTGCGGCACGCGGACGTCCTGGTTGAGCAGGGCTACGAGTGTGAGCCGGACCCGCGCTGCCGGCGCGCGGAGATCCTGACCCGCCACGGCAGGGCGGAGGAGGCGGCGGCGGTCTGGGAGGAGGTCGCCCGCGACACGCCGGACGACGTGTGGCTCTACAACAACGCCGGCCTCGAGTACGGCGCGATCGGCGAGCACGAGATCGCGCTGGGCTGGTTGACGAAGGGCCTCGAGCTGGCCGTCCGCACCGGTGACCCGGAGCGGCTGGTGGGTCAACTGCAGGACCTGCGCGCGGAGAGCCTGGCCGCGCTGGGGCGGGAGCCGGACCGGCTGCAGACCGCCGAGCCCCGGCCGGTGGCGCGCACGCCGGCACCCCGACCGTGGCCGGCCAACGCGCCGGCGCAAGTCACGCGCGGCCGGGTCGAGCAGCCGCCGGCGGCCTGGGCGTGGCTGCCCGCCGACGAGTACCTACATCTGGAACAGCACTGGCCCGACATCGCCGACGCTTCGACCGTCCGCGACGAGGCTGGCGGCCTCGTCGACCATGCGAGCTACTGCCGCTGGATGGAGGGGCGACTGCGCGCGGCATCGGATGCTGGCATGACCGCGATCCGCATCGCGCCGTTGCGGTGGGCGGAGTACACGGCGTGGCGGGAGGAGAACCAGGAGGAGGGCGCTCCGGCGCGGCTGCGCGCTCGGTACGCCGCCGACCTGTGCAGCGACCCGACGCGGGTGATGACTTGGCCGCCCGGCCGCAACGAGCCGTGTTGGTGCGGCTCCGGGCGCAAGTACAAGAAGTGCTGCGCCGCGCCCGGCCCGGGCGCGGCGCTGTGAAGACGACCCGGCTGCGGGTGACCCTGCGCGAGGTCACGCCCGCGGTGCAGCGGCTGATCGACGTCCCGGCCGCGATCACCCTGGACGAGCTGCACGAGGTGCTGCAGGTCGCGCTCGGCTGGACCGACTCGCACCTGCACCAGTACCGCACCGACTCGGCTGTCTACTCGGTACCGGTCGACGATTGGGACGACGAGGGGGAGACGGACGAGCGGGGGGTGCGGCTGTCCGCGCTGTCGTCTCGGTTCGCTTATCTCTACGACTTCGGGGACGGCTGGACCCACGACGTCGAGGTGCTCGGCCCCGGCGGCGACGCTTCCGGCTGCGTCGACGGCCAGGGCGCCTGCCCGCCGGAGGACTGCGGCGGCCCGGGCGGCTACGCCGAGCTGCTGGTGGCGCTGGCCAACCCACGGCACCTCGAGCACCAGGCGATGCGGGAGTGGGTCGGCGACCGGCTGCGCCCCTTCGACCAGCAGGCGACCGACCGCAGGGTGCCGAACGCGGTCGGCCAGGTCCCGGAGAGCGTCCGGCTGCTGCTCGGCCTGCTGGCCGACGGCGTCAAGCTGACCCCGGGTGGGCGGCTGCCGCGCGTGGTCGTGCGCGCCGTCCAGCAGCAGCGCCCCGACTGGTATCCGCTCGGCCGCCCGGCGTCGATCGAGGAGGACCTGCTCCCGCTGGCCGCGCTGCACGACATCCTTCGCCACGTCGGCCTGCTGCGGCTGGCCAAGGGGGTGCTCCGCCCGACCAAGGCCGCCGGCGACGAGGTCGATACCGTCCGCCGGCTGCGCACCTGGTTCCCGCCCCGGGAATTCTCCACCTTCGTCGCCGAGCGCGCGGTCGCCATCGTCGCCGCGCGCGGACCGCTGAACACCCGAGAGCTGGCCGCCGAGGTCCTTCCGTTGCTCGGCCACGGCTGGCGTCGCGGGAGCGATCCGATCACGATCGCGGACGTCGAACGAGAGCTGTACCGCCTGGCGCACCAGCTCGCGGCGTTGGACATGCTGGCGACCATCTCGCCGGCGTGGACCGCCGGCCCGTCGGCCCGCTCCCTGCTGCCCGGCGCGACCCTGCTGGCTGAGCTCGTCTGAGCCGCGTCCTCCCCGAGGGTTGCTCAGGGCTGCCGAGCGTCGACCAGGTCCTTGATGATCTCGAAGTCGGCAAGGTTGTAGGTGAGCAGGGGAACCTTCTCGATGGTCGCCGTTGCCGCTATCGCGAGGTCGATCTGCCGGCGCCGTGGGTTGCCGCCCCGTAGGGTGACTGCGGCCGCGAGCCGACCCCATGCCCGCGCCACCTCGACGCTGATCGGAAGCGGGTCGAACGCCGCCTCGATCGCCGCCAAACGGTCCGTGCGACGGGCCCGCTCGTCGTCGTCCTCAGCCACCAGAACGCCGAAGTGCAATTCGGTGATCGATGCGACGCTGATCGCCGCCTCGACGTCGCCCGGTGCCTCCGCGCCGATGAGGACCGAGGTGTCGAGCACAGCTCTCATCGGGTGAACGGGTCGCTCAGCTCGGCGCCGAGCCGAGCCAGGTCGTCATCCAGGCGCCGCGGCGGCGGGCCCTGCCAGATCTCGGCGAGCGCAGGTCCGCCGACCCAACGGCGCCGGTGCGCCGGTCCCAGCTCGGCCACGGGGCGGCCGGCGACGGTGACGGTGAACGTTTCACCGGCTTCGACGCGACGCAGCACATCGCCCACCTCGTTGCGCAGCTGCTTCTGCGGGATCGTATCCACGGCACGATGGTAGCAGTAGTGCTACCCGGCTCCCGAGATCCGCTCCCGGATCGCGGCGCGCGCTGGCCGACACCAGGACCGGCGGTGTGCGGCGCTTACCGCGACGCGGCGGCCGCCGCCCGAGCCTTCAGCACCGGCCGCAGCGCGGCGACGGCCTGGTCGACGTCGGCACCCGGGGCGCGGGCCACGTCCCAGAGCAGCTGGAGGGGGTCGGCCAGTGGCAGGTCGGCCTCGGCGGCGGTCGTGCCCGGCGCCGGCCGTACGCCGGGATCGGCCGGCACGATCAGCTCGAGAGTGGCCTCTCCGGCACCCGACGGCGTCAGCCCGGCCGCGGTCAGCTCGTCGTGCATGGGTCGGCCGGACGGGTCGGCGTAGACGACAGCCCGGCCGGGCCGCCGCCAGGGCGCGAGCAGGTCGGCGGCGACATCGCCGGACACCGCGGCCGGCATGCCGGCATCGCGTAGTGCGGCAACGGCCGCCCGGGCCTGCTCGGTTACGCCCGCCAGTCCGTACCAGTAGGTGGTGATGCCGCCGGGGCCCGGATAGTGCGCCAGCCACCAGTCGACCAGCGCGTCCCAGTCCGCGGGGGCCCAGCGGGGCCGGCCGGCGTGGGCCGTGCGCCGCACGAGTCCGTCGGCGACAAGCCCGGACAGCGCCTGGGACACCCGTGCCTGGGACACCGCGGCGGACCGTCCCAGGTCGACCTGACTGGCCGGGCCGGTGGTGAGCAGCCGGCGGACGACGGTGAGCGCTCCCCACGGTCGCCTGCCGGGTCGGCTCGGCGGCTGCCCTGCGTCCGGGCGGGGTAGGTCGGCGCTCAGTTCGATGGTCCGGTCGGGCAGCACGATCCGCCCGGTGACCGCAGACGGACCGGTCGGGTCGGCCACGAGTACCCACGAGTACCGAGATGCCAGCTGCGGCGGCCGCGTCCAGGGCGGCCGGACTGGCCGAGGGGACCACCAGCAGCAGTTCCCCTCGCGCCGGCGAACCGTGCAGGAGATGGCTGCGGACATGGCTGGGCGAGAGCGCCGTGGGCCGGCGTTCCACGACCGCGGTGACGGCCACCGCATCCCCCTCGGCGGCCACGAGTTCCACCTCGGCCGGCCCCGTGGGCCGTACGGTGACCCCGGACCCGAGCAGCGCCGCCCAAGCGTCCGTAGGTATAAGCATTACCAGCTCATTCCTGATAATGCTTATAGCATGCGCCCGGGATCGGAGGTGCCGCCCACAGCGGTGCACCACCGTCCATCCTCTCCATACTCGGCGGGCCCCCTCTCCTCGCCGTCCGCCATCCTGCCCCACGGCGTTCCGCGCCCCGGTGCCCCGACCCGCGCGCCGCCTACGGTGGTCGGGTGCGCAGACCACGGACCCCCGGAGATCCGAGGTTCCCGGCAGCGCGCAGGTTTCCCTCCAGCCGGATCGGTAATGGGGCGGGGTAGTCACCGACCGACCGACCGACCGGCGGGGCGGTCCCCCGATCGCCTCTCGCCCAGAACACCTCGGGGTTGCGCTTCTACACCCACGACGCGGTCGACTACGGCGCCCAGGCCGTGGAGCAGGTCGACGAGACCACGCTGCGCGCCGTGTTCGACCTGCCGCAGGGCACCACCGTGGCCGACGCCGTGGGCGGCTACGTCACACAGGGCACGGTGGTCGGCGCCGACATCGACGGCGACGGCACCTTCGAGCCCAACGAGCTTGACGAGACGCTGGTCGGCGAACCGCTCAACTCCGGCTTCACCACCTGCCCGCCGTCGACCGTCGACGAGACGGGGCTACCCGCCGGCTGGACCGTCGCGCCCGACCTGCAGTTCGTCGGCAACTTCCGGCAGGGCCCCTTCACCGCCGAGCTGGAGCCGACCACCTGCGTCGACTACGACTTCGACCAGCCCGCCTACCTCGCCGGTGGCAACCGGACCAGCTTCCACCTCGTGCCGATCGACGGCGGCCCGGTCCTCGATGCGACCGGCATGCAGCCCGAGGACGACGTCGAGGGTGACGACAAGGTCGTCGTGCAGTACCTCGGGCTCCTGGACGAGGCGGAGTTCGCCCGCGGGTACGTCGACGCCAACGTGGTGACCAGCCAGGCCGACGGCGACGGCCCGTACAACGTCGCCCAGGCCGACGCGATCTGCAACGCCGGCAACACCGACGATCCCGACCTGGAGACGATCTCCGAGCGCAGCGACAACCAGCTGTACTTCGAGTTCGACGAGGACCTCGACCAGGAGGACGTCGTTCAGGACACCGCCGGGCTGCGCTTCTACACCGAAGAGGGCGACGTCTACACCGCCTCCCGGGTCCTGCCCACCAACCGCGAGGACGTGCTGGTCACCAAGTTCGACCTGCCCCAGGGGGTGAGCGCCCGCGACGCGGTCGGCGGCATCGTGATGCAGGGCACGGTGGTCGCCCCCGACGACGACGGGGACGGCACCAAGGAACCCAACTCCTTCGACGAGGTCCGCAAGTCCGCGGGCAACATCCAGAAGGACACCGTCGAGGTCATCGACTGACCCGTGGGCCGACACCGGCAGGTGCCGGCCCGCCCGGGCATGCCTGCGACCCTCGAGCGCTTCCTTCCCCCCGGCGGTGACCGACTCCTCCACCCCGTCGGAGTGAGCGCCGCCGACGCGGCACAGTTTCGCCCTCCGGCTGACGATGGCCTGTGCCATGGACGTCGCCGAGGCGCTGCAGGCCGCGCGGGCGCTGGTCCCCGCGCCGGGTGATCAGGCGGTACCCGATCAGCTGGTCGACGCCGCCTGCGAACTCGTCACGGCCGACAGCGGGTGCGCGCTGCTGGTGGACGCCGAGGGCAGGCCGACGGCGAACTCGTGCACCGACGGATGCCCGCCCTCGGCGCGCACCCTTCATGGCCCGCCCCCGGGTCTGCTCGCGCCTGTGCTAGCCGGGGCAGACGTTGCGCAGTCGCCCCCTGCTGCAGCCGGGTACCCACCCGCATGGCGACTGCTCGGCCGGCGGCCCGGTGCTCGCTGTGCCGCTGCGGGCCGGCGACGCGGTCAGCAGCGCGCTGTACCTGTCCGGCACGGCCGGGCGGGCCGTGATCGGCGAGGCCGACCAGGCGGCGGTCACCCCGCTGGCCGAGCTGGCCGCACTCATCCTGTCGGTGCGCGCTCGACTGGCCGGCAAACGGCGGCTGCTCGACGGACTGGCCGGCCTCGGCCTCGGCCTGCACCCGGATCACGGCTCGCCGACCGGGACGACGTGCAGCCGCTGGTCGAGGCGGCCCGGCAGGTGCTCGGCATGGACCTGGCGGTGCTGTCCCACCTTGACGGCGACCGGCAGACCTTCACCCACGTCGCCGCCGACGGCATGCCCGGCATCCTGCCCGGCACCGCCATCGACGCGGCCAACGGCTACTGCCACCGACGTCCCGGAAGCCGAACCCTCGGTGGCATCACGCCTGCTCGTCGAGGTCCTCCATCCAGGGACACCTCGTGCACTGCAGCTGCCCGTCCCCGCCGGCCGGCGACGACGTCCACCGCGTCGGCCCCGTCGACTGGTGAGACCGAACCGGCGAGGCGGGATCTGGTAGGCGAAGCACGAGGAAGCGGTCCCCGTGACGAGGGCAGGTCGGACTTGGTGTTGTGGTCATGTGCTGCAAGGTGCAGTACTGGTCGGGTTAACGGGCGAGCCCGGCGTGTATCGCGGTGTTCCAGTCCCGGTCAACCAGTTCGACGCTCACACGGGCTTTATAACGGCCCGGTACGGACGGCGCTCCGACGGTCCCGCTCGCTGACGTCGAGAGCAAGCCGGATGACGTCCCGCCAGGTGGTAGAAGTCAGGGCCATTGACCCGCTTGGGTGATCCACGTGCAAGGGGGCCATCGTGTGATGGTCAGCGAGCGGCGGTGCCAGTGGGCGAACCTCCGCTGGGACGTCCTGGAGCGGCACCGACCCTTTCGGGTCTCATGACAGGTCGTCGTTCGTTGTGGAGGGACGCGTCGTGTCCGCGTTGCCCTCCGCAGTTCGATGGGTCGTCGGGGACGCCGGCGCGTATCAGGGTCAGTGCCAGCGGGATTGGACACGGAGCCGAGGCAAGCGCCGGACACTCGGTCCGCGGCGCGGTCAGGCGGCACTTGCCTTCCCGCGGGTTTAGGGCTATACACCTTAGCCGTGACTATGGCGTCTTCCTCATTCGGGGTGCCGATGCCCGACCGCCGGTCCCGGCGCCGGCAGGACACCATCGAGGAGGCGCTCCACCACGGCGTCCAGGTGATCACCGAGCAGGGCGTCGGGGCTCTGACGATCAGCGAGGTGGCGCGGCGACTCGGCATGCGCGCACCCTCGCTCTACAAGTACTTCCCCTCAGGGCTGCACGCCCTCTACGACGCACTGTTCGCCCGCGGCATGGAGGAGGCCAAGGCCGCTACCGAACGTGCCGTTGCGGGACTGGCTCCGGGGGCGGCCCGGCTGCGCGCGGCGGGCCGCGGCTACGTGCGCTGGGCGGTGGAGAACCCCGGGCTGGCGCAGCTCCTGCACTGGCGGGCCGTACCCGGCTTCGAGCCTTCGCCCGGCGTGATGGCGCTGTCCCACGCCGGCCAACAGCTCCTGGCCGACGAGCTGCAGGCCGCCGTCGACGCGGGCGAGCTGCGCGCCGAGGCCAACGACGAGGAGGCGATCGACACATGGACGGTGCTGCTGTCAGGACTCATGACCCAGCAGATGGCGAACGAGCCCGGCGCCCCCTTCGACGAAGGCCGCTTTACACGGCTGACCGATCCCGTGCTCGACCTGTGGTTCGAGCGCTACGGCACCCATTGAGGAGGAACTCATGCAGACCCTGGACCGTGACGAGGTCGTGCGCCTCGTGCACGCCCCGCCCGACGCCGTCTACCGCCTCGTCTCCGACGTGACGAGGACACCCGAGCACAGCCCCGAGATCCTGCGCTGCACGTGGGAGGACGGGGCGACCGGCCCGGTCGTCGGTGCCCGCTTCGAGGCGGTCAACAAGGCGGGCCGCGGCCCGGCCTGGAAAAATCATCCCGTCGTCACCGTCGCCGAGCCTGGTCGGGCGTTCGCGGTGTCACGCACGGAGAAGGCCGCAGGCACGATCGTGTGGCGCTACGACCTCCAGCCGCAGCCCGAGGGCACGCTCGTGCGGCAGTCCTACGAGGTGCTCGAGCCGGTCTCGCGCCTGGGGTGGTTCGTCATCGGCACCCTCTACGGCCACAAGGACCGGCGCGCCGGCCTGCGTGACAACATGGAGCGGAGCCTGGCCCGCGTGGCCGCGATCGTCGAGACCGCCGAGGTGACCGCGTGAGGACCACGGTCGACGAGGTGGCGGACGGCGTCTACCGCATCGCCACGTTCGTTCCCGAGGTGGCCCCGCGCGGGTTCACCTTCAACCAGTTCCTGCTCGACGCCGAGGAGCCGCTGCTCTACCACACCGGGATGCGCTCACTGTTCCCCGTCGTGAGCGAGGCGGTCGCGTCCGTGCTGCCGCTCGAGCGACTGCGCTGGATCGCCTTCAGTCACGTCGAGGCCGACGAGTGCGGTGCCGTCGAACAGTTCCTCACGGCCGCCCCGCACGCGTCAGTCGCGCACGGCGCGCTGGGCTGCCAACTCAGCCTCGACGACATGCTGAGCCGCCCCCCGGTGGCGCTGACGCCCGGCCAGGTGCTCGACCTCGGCGGCAAGGAGCTCGCCGCCCGCGCCGTCCGCCAAGTCGATACCCCGCATGTCCCGCACAACTGGGAATCCCAGGTGCTCTTCGAGGAAACCACCCGCACCCTGCTGTGCGGCGACCTCGGCAGCCAGCTGGGCGACCCAGGGCCCTTCGCGCAGGGCGACCTTGTGACCGCCGCCATCGAGACCGAGCACGTCTTCCGCGCCAGCAGCCTGAGCAGTGCGGTGCCGCAGACTCTGCGCCGGCTCGCCGACCTGCATCCTGAGGTCCTGGCCGTCATGCACGGCGGCAGCGCGCGCGACGGAGAGCGCACTCTGCGCTCGCTCGCCACCGCGTATGAGGAAGAGTTCCCCGCCATGTGCCTGCCGGGTGAACTCGCAGTGCCCGGACAGGCGCGCCCAGGGGCGCACACGCCACTGACGGCCGGGCAAAGCTAACTCCCAGCCCCCGATGCGCCTCAAGCGAGAGCATCGCCGGACGGGGTATGTATTTCCCGGGCGCCGTCCCGGAGGACCCGCCCGGTGGCCGGTCCGGTGCAGGTGCCTCCACCGGGACACGCTGCGGCTGATGCCGACCTGCAGACAGAGGCGAGATCTTCGGGTCCTGTCGGACCGGCCGAATCGTGACCGGCGTCAGGAGCGCACGGGCGACGAGCGCTGAACGGAGGCCGATGGTCTCCTCGTCCACCCTGCCCGTTCGGGCACGCGTAGCGAACTCGGCGGCTGCCTGGTGCACGTCGGCGGGCGATGACGGCGGAGTCGAAGGCGTCCATCAGTCGCGCTCGACACCCGGTTCGCCGTCGATGTCCCGGCGGCGCTGCGCTTGGGCGCGGGCCGCGGCGATGCGCTCGGCGGCGGTCGGCTTGCTCGGCGGCGTGGCGGCGGCCTTCTGGACCGGCGTCGGAAGGCCGACCGGAGCCGGGTTGCCGGCCAGCCGGTAGAGCTCGGGGAGAGCCTGGAGGTCCTTGAGGCGCGCCGCGGTCTCCTTGGACTTGATGACGTCATCGAGTGCAGCGATCCGCACCTGCAACCGGCCGACGGTGTGCTCCGTCGACCGGTCGATCAGGTCGTCGTAGCCGTTCTCGAAGGCCGCCGGCCGGATGGCCAGATCAAGGTCACCGTGGTCGGTCTGCAGATTGAGCATCCGGACACCGGCCAGCGACTCGCCGGAAACGTCGAAGCGAAAGCCCTCCGGGTTGGCGTCCGAGCGGATGCGCGCGCCCAGCTCGCGGAGTGCGGACGCCAGCCGGTCAAGGTTGTCTCGGGTGGTGCGCGGCGTGACGTCGACGTCGCTGGTGGGTCGGGCCGCCCCGTGCAGCCTGGCAGCGTAGCCGCCGACGACGACGAACTCGACGTTGTGCCGCTCGAGCACGGCCAGCACCGGCTCGGCGTCGAACGGCTGCCCCGCGACCATGACCGGCGACGCTAGACGGGTTGGGCGTCAGTGAATGCCTGCACCATGGCGTCATGCTGAGCGTCGATGCGAGCGCGCTGCTCGGGACCGGCGGCGGCGTAGCGGGCGTCGAGGACGTCGTCGTGGTCGTCGTAGGCCTCCAGCCGCGTGCGCATCTCCAGGTCGACGGCGGCGAGTAGCCGGTCAAGCAGCGGAAAGCTCGGTTGTCGCTGACCGTTCTCAATCTTCGAGACCGTGGACGCGGGCACGCCGGCCCGGCGGGCCAGCTCCGCCTGGCTCACGCCGGTCTTGGTCCGGGCGAGCTTGAGCAGGTTCCCGGCGAACGCCTGCGCATCCCGAGTCCGCTTCGGTCCTCTGACGGCCATAACCCGTGACCATACCTTATTAGGTACGAAAAGTGAGTAGCCCGACCAGTCGATCAAGACAGCGGGGTCACCGTGGCGCCGATGATGCGGGTGCGGGCGTCGATGGCGTGACCGTCGCAGAGGTCGAGCCGGTCGACAACGCGGTGGGTAATCGGGCTCTTCGCAGTTGAGGGTGTAGGTAGGGCTGGCGCGTCGGTCCCGGGATAGAGGTCGAGGCCTCCCGAGGATGGAAGTTCTCACACTGCCCATCCGGAAGACCTCGACGTGCCTGACGCTACCTTCGGCTGCCCTGACCTGACCACGTTCGCCGGCGTGGATGAGCTGGGTCTGGAGGTCGTCGGGCAGCGGCTGGCTCCTGACCGTGCGGTCCTGGCCTGCCGGGTCGTCGAACCCGACCGGTGGTGCCGTCGCTGCGGGTGCGAAGGCGCGCCGCGGGACACCGTGACCCGGTCGCTGGCCCACGCACCGCTGGGCTGGCGACCCACCACGCTGCTGATCACGGTCCGCCGCTACCGATGCTCGGGTTGTGGGCACGTGTGGCGCCAAGACACCAGCAAGGCGGCCGAGCCGCGGGCGAAGCTGTCCCGCCGAGGTCTGCGGTGGGCGTTGGAAGGCATCGTCTGCCAGCACCTGACCGTCGCCCGGGTCGCCGAGGGCCTCGG
>NZ_JASNNW010000002.1 GCF_030165005.1 Blastococcus capsensis | reverse complement strand
AAGGTAGCGTCAGGCACGTCGAGGTCTTCCGGATGGGCAGTGTGAGAACTTCCATCCTCGGGAGGCCTCGACCTCTATCCCGGGACCGACGCGCCAGCCCTACCTACACCCTCAACTGCGAAGAGCCGCCAATCCCGGGTTCGCCACAGCAATGGAGCAGCCGTTCCGGCTCATCTGGATGACGCTGGACGATTATGTCGCCCGCTCCACCCACTGGCTGCTGGAAGAGCAACTGCATGCGCTGCGGACGCTGGCCAGCCCGGAACCTTTATAGATTCGGGGGTTCGGGCAGTCGTGGGTGGGCGACATCGGGTTTCAACGGCGCCACATCAGCCGTGGCGCCCGCCGATATGGCAATGTCGACCTCGCCGGCAAACCGATGTGCTGCAATACAACGACGTGCAATGAACCATCGCCGGCACTCGGCGATGGAGATAATCGGCTGGCCGGTCGAGGTGCCGACGAAGGCGAGGACCGGTCCGCATCGCCGGCGGGCGCGTTCGACAAGTGGTGAGCGCAACTCGCCACTCGGTAAGAGATACGCCCTCATCGCCACCGGACAAGGACTCCCTCAGAACATTCGCAGAGTCCGCTCGAGGCGCCTTCTACGTTCAGTCCTGAGGCACCCAGGCGAAGAGAAACCGCCACAGGTAGCCATCCTGGCGTTCCAACAGAAAGTAGCCCCAGCGGGCCACAAAGGTCTGCGCCTCGGACGGGAAGTCCAAGGACAGCTTGTGCGCGCAGTTGATTGCCTCATCATCGTCTTCAGCGTCGAAGGTCTCCAGGACGGTGATACGGCCGGCCAGCAGTCTGTAGCTCGGCATGGCATGGTCCCCCTGGCTGCTCGCGGGCAGCGCCGGGGACGGAACGTGTTGGACACCCCATGGCGAGAGTCAGCACTTATGCTTCAAGTTCGGAGTACATCTGTTAGGCGGCGCCGTCTCCACTGCCCCTGGAGGCGGCGTCGCCCCACGTGAACGTAGGGGCTACCCCGGGGTACCGCTCCCGGTTACCAGGACTGTGAGGCAGTTCACACTGACACTGACCGGACCAGGGTCGAGGCGTCACGGACTAAGTGCATGACCATCCGCTTCCTCGCCGGGATGGACACGCAGAGCCAGCTGAGCGGCGAGAGGGTGCGTGCTGCGGGCAGTAGCCCCCTTGAGTCCGCGACAGGTCCGCAGGACGTCCACAACCGGTCGTCGCCTGACGACGGCGTCCCATGCCTATACACGCAGGTAAAACGGCATGTTATGCGGATATCGTCAGGCCAGCAGTTCACCCTCAAATCATGTCGGGGATCACCCGCCGGAACAGATCACGCGTCGACGGACTCCGGTGCGTTGCCGCGACTCCCCGTATCGGTCGATGTGACGAGGGCGGCTTCGACTTCCGCGATGCGAAGGCTCAACACCTCGTCAGGATCAGTGGACCGCAGGATCTGAAGATAGAGAGTCACGGGGTCCTTGACGCTGGGACGCGACTTCCGAGCCATGTTCGCCTCCGGTGTCCGGTGCCCGGACTCTACAAGCGACCTACGTCTCCGCGCACCAGGGCGCACGCCGCTGAGATCGCCGTGTCGACCTGCTTGTCGTCGAGGTACTTCCCCTGCGGTGCATCCATCGCGACGTCGACCGAGAGAACGCCGAGAACCGCGCCGTCGTCCCCGAGGATCGGGACGGCGCGCACCTCGCCGTACTTCTCCACGATTGCGACGAACTCCTCTCGGGTGAACCGCCCCTTCGTGTCCTTCGGCATCGACGCGAACTGCTTCTCGTCGACCTGCTTGCCGGCCCACGCCTTGGCGATGCTCCGCCTGTACTTGTAGGCGCTGCGCTTCGTGTCCCAGGCCTCACCGATGACGCCCTTGCCCTTGGTCCACTTGACGTCTGTGGGCTGCGGATGGTCGTTGATCCGGAAGCGCAGGACGCGCTCGAGTGTCTGCCGCCGCGTTATCCGCGATCTGTTCACTCGGAAGATGCTGGCTCCCAGGTACGGCAGATCGACACTCTTCGACACCGACAGGGCGTACAGCAGGCCCGCCAGCGTCTTCTGGGCCCGGTGCTGGACGGCCATCCGGCGGGGAGAGTTGAAGCGCCGGTAGGCCAGCCGGATGTTGTCGCCGAAGGTCACCGCACCGAGCGCCACGATGATGATGACCTGCCACATCGGGGACAGTGGAACGAGCTTCCGGGCGGCAAGCAGGTTCAGGACACCGACGGCGAACCCGAAGATGGCGAGGGCAACTCGCCACGTCAGAGCCCAGCGTCGCTTGCTGGCCTTCACAATGCGGTCACGGCGGGTGCGCGGGCGTCGCCCGGTGCGGGGCCTGCGGCCGGCCACCAATGATGGCCTGACCGCTGCGGTCGAGCATCGAGGCGCCCGGGATGGTATCCGGGCACGGAGTCCTTCGCTCATCGTTCGAGGGCGGCAGATCGAGGGGCGAGTTCGATCTCTATCGGCACTGACGATGTCACACGCCGGGGGTGATCCGCTTACATGTCGACACGACACGCCGGGCAGGCACGTCGAAGAAGACCCCGGGGTGTCCCGGGGCCTTCTTCGACATGGTCTGCGGGGGCCACCCGCGATTGGCCCTCGAACGGGCTGGGTCTGAGTTTGCACTGAAATGGGTGAGTTGTCACGAATGTCGGTGGTGTCGTGTACAGCACGTTCCCTGCCAGTGTCCACCGCTTGTGCACAACGTCATCCCCAGGGCGCGCCGCCCTCGGGATCTTGACCGCGTTGGGCAGGCCTCAAAGGCCACCGGCGGGGCGGCAAACCGGTCCTCACCGACGCCGAGCTGCTCTGACCGCCCTGGCCAACGGCTGCAGGGCGGACCATCGATAGTGGCATCCACGATCAGGGCAGTTCAGGCGTCGTCGACAGGCCCTTCCTGCGTTCGCTCATCCGCAGGATGCGGTAGAGGGTCGCTTGGCCGACTCCAACGTTGATCGATGGAAAGGTCCGGCCGGCCGGCCGGCCCCGCCACGCGTGCGCCATGGGCAGCTCGACCGCGGGCCTCTCTGAGGTCATCGACGCGACGCCGAGCGCGAGACAGCTGAGCGCCGGTCCCCTCCCCGACGACTGTCTCTGGCCGGTCCTGGTCAACCCGGCACGAGCCACGCTTCCCCCTCAGTGCTCCTCGGCCGACGCTGACCCCTGCGTGTAGCCCCATCGAGCGTGGCGGGCGCTGGCGTGAGTTGCGGGTTGGTGCCGCCAATCCGTTTCGCGATGTCGTGAGTCTGCGCCCCGGGGAAGGCGCTGCGACAGCCGTGGTCTCCCGGTAGCAGGCAGCACGCATCCCGATTGGCCGTCCCGGGCCGAGAGCTGGTCGGCAGGAATTCTGATCGTGGTCCGCAACGAGTCCGCAGGAAGTCCGCAAGACGTCCAACTGACGCCATGATCAGCCAACGGTGCCAAACCAGAAAAACGCAGGTCAGGCCCGAGTTCCGTCGATCACCGTCAACAGCAAAGCGTCGAGATGCTGTTCGACAACTACCGGTAGGACCCGAGCGGCATGCGGAGCATCCCGCTCGCTGGTTCTACCGGGCAGGGGGGTGCTCGGCGGAGCCGAGGCCTGGCCCGAGCCCGAGCTCGGAGATGGTCCGCATGCCGGTCAGCCCTCGCGGGCCATCTGCTCCAGCCGGGCGATCCGCTCGGGCATGGGTGGGTGGCTGGCGAACATCGACGCCAGGCCCTGCCCGCGGAAGGGGTTGGCGATCATCAGGTGGCTCTGCGCAACCAGCCGTTCCTCCTGCGGCAGCGGGCGGGCAGCGGTGCCCCGCTCGATGACCCGCAGCGCGTCGGCCAGGGCCAGCGGATCCTGGGACAACGCGGCCCCCGACGCGTCGGCCTGGAACTCCCGGCTGCGGCTGACCGCCATCTGGACCAGGCCCGCGGCGATCGGGCCGAGCAGCATGAGCAGGAGCCCCCCGAGGGCGTTGCCGCCGCCGCGGTCCTCGTCGGACCGGCCGCCGAACAGCGACGCGAACATCGCCATGTGCGCCAGGTAGGTGATCACCGTGGCCATCGCACCGGCGACGGAGCTGATCAGGATGTCGCGGTTGTAGACGTGCGAGAGCTCGTGGGCCAGCACACCGCGCAGCTGCCGCCGGTCGAGCAGCTCGAGGATGCCCTGGGTCACGCACACGGCGGCGTTGCGGGGGTTGCGGCCGGTGGCGAAGGCGTTCGGCTGGTTGGTCGGGCTGACGTAGAGGCGGGGCATCGGCTGCCGCGCCTCGGTGGCCAGCTCCCGGACGATCGCGTACAACTGCGGGGCCTGCGTCTCGGTGACCGGGAAGGCCCGCATCGACCGCAAGGCCAGCTTGTCGGAGTTGAAGTACGCGTACCCGTTGACGCCGAGGGCGATCAGCAGCGCGATGAAGAGCCCACCACGGCCACCGATGAGCGCGCCCGCCATCAGGATGAGCCCGCCCATCAGCCCGAGGAGGACGGCGGTCTTCAGTCCGTTGTTCCAGCGTTGCACGTCCGCTCCAACGCCGTCCCCCGACCGCCCGTTCCCGCGCGGGACGGCGCGGAATGCCGGGGCCCCCGGCGCGGTTGGCAGGTGCGAACGCGGTGGGATCCCTCGCTGCTCCAGCGTGTCCGGTTGCACATTCCCGGCGCCGACACACGCACGTAACCTCGCCCGGTGGAGGTAGAACCGCTGATGACTGGCACCAACCCGACCGTCGCGCCGTCGGCCTCGACGGACGACGTGGCCACCCCGGTGTCCAGCTCCGCACCCGGCGGGCTGGTGAAGAGCGTCGTCGAACTCGACCGCGTCGTCATCCGGCTGGCCGGTGACTCCGGCGACGGCATGCAGCTCACGGGCAACCGCTTCACCAGTGAGACGGCGTCCTTCGGCAACGACCTGAAGACGCTGCCGAACTTCCCCGCCGAGATCCGGGCGCCGACGGGGACTCTCCCGGGCGTCAGCTCCTTCCAGCTGCAGTTCGCCGACCACGACGTCATGACGCCGGGCGACGCGCCGGACGTCCTGGTCGCCATGAATCCCGCGGCCCTCAAGGCCAACCTCGCGGAGCTGCCCGGCGGCGGTCTGCTCATCGTCGACGCCGACGAGTTCACGCCGCGGAACCTGGCGAAGGTCGGCTACGCGACCAACCCGCTGGAGGACGGCTCCCTCGAGGGGTGGCAGACGGTCAGCGTGCCGCTGACCTCGATGACCCTCGACGCGCTCGCCGACTCGGGCCTGGGCAAGAAGGAGGCCGAGCGGAGCAAGAACATGTTCACGCTCGGCCTGCTGTCGTGGATGTACCACCGCCCGACCGAGGGCACGATCCGCTTCCTCGAGCGCACGTTCCGCCGGAAGCCGGAGATCGCCGCGGCCAACATCGCCGCGTTCCGGGCCGGCTACAACTACGGGGACACCACCGAGGCGTTCGCCGTCTCCTACGAGATCAAGCCGGCCCCGATGAAGCCGGGCCGCTACCGGAACATCTCCGGCAACCAGGCGCTCGCCCTCGGGCTCGTGGCCGCCGGTCAGCGCTCGGGCCTGCCGGTGTTCCTCGGCGCCTACCCGATCACCCCGGCGTCGGACATCCTGCACGAGCTCTCCCGGCACAAGTCCTTCGGCGTGCGCACCTTCCAGGCCGAGGACGAGATCGCCGGCATCGGCGCGGCCCTCGGCGCCTCGTTCGGCGGCGCGCTCGGGATCACCACGACGTCGGGCCCCGGCGTGGCGCTCAAGGGCGAGACGATCGGCCTGGCGGTCATGACCGAGCTGCCGCTGGTCATCATCGACGTGCAGCGCGGCGGGCCCTCGACCGGCCTGCCCACCAAGACCGAGCAGTCGGACCTGCTGCAGGCGATGTTCGGCCGCAACGGCGAGGCCCCGGTGCCGGTGATCGCGCCGCGCTCCCCCGGCGACTGCTTCGACGCCGCCGTCGAGGCCGCGCGGATCGCACTGGCCTACCGGACGCCGGTCATGCTGCTGTCGGACGGCTACCTGGCCAACGGCGCGGAGCCGTGGGCCATCCCGGACGCCGACTCCCTCCCCGACCTGAAGCCGGCCGTCGACTTCGCCACCGAGCCGAACGGCGAGGACGGCGAGTTCCTCCCTTACCTGCGGGATCCGGATACCCTCGCCCGCGCCTGGGCCATCCCGGGCACCGCGGGCATGCAGCACCGGATCGGCGGGCTGGAGAAGGCCGACCGGACCGGCAACATCTCCTACGACCCGGCCAACCACGACTTCATGACCCGCACGCGTCAGGCCAAGATCGACGGCATCGCCGCGTCGATCCCGCCGACCGACGTCGAGGACCCCGACGGTGACGCCCGCGTCGCCGTCATCGGGTGGGGTTCCACCTACGGCCCCATCGGCGCCGCCTGCCGGCGGATCCGCACCTCCGGCCGCAAGGTCGCCCAGATCCACCTGCGGCACATCAACCCGTTCCCGGCCGACCTCGGCGAGGTCCTGGGCCGGTACGACCGGGTGATCTGCCCGGAGATGAACCTCGGGCAGCTGGCCCTGCTGCTGCGCGCCAAGTACCTGGTCGACGTCCAGAGCCACACCCAGGTGCGCGGGATGCCGTTCCGCTCCGCCGAGCTGGCCGCCGTCATCCAGGACGCCATCGACACCGGAAACCCCGCCGCCGCGAACGGAGCACTCCAGTGAGCACCATCGATCTCGGCATGCCGGCTGGGTCGTCGACCCCGCCCGGTCCCATCGCGGACGCCATCACCGCCTCGGTCGAGAGCCAGGGCGAGAAGCAGACGGCGCTCAAGGGCAAGGACCTCAAGACCGACCAGGAGGTGCGCTGGTGCCCCGGGTGCGGTGACTACGTCATCCTCAACGCGGTCCAGAGCTTCCTGCCCAGCCTCGGCATCGCCCGCGAGGACATGGTGATCGTCTCGGGCATCGGGTGCTCGTCGCGCTTCCCGTACTACATGAACACCTACGGGATGCACTCGATCCACGGCCGCGCCCCGGCGATCGCCACCGGGCTGGCCGCCTCCCGCCCCGACCTGTCGGTCTGGGTCGTCACCGGCGACGGCGACGCGCTGTCCATCGGCGGCAATCACCTGATCCACGCCCTGCGGCGCAACGTCAACATGACGATCCTGCTGTTCAACAACCGGATCTACGGGCTCACCAAGGGCCAGTACTCCCCCACCTCCGAGATCGGGAAGGTCACCAAGTCCACGCCGATGGGCTCGCTGGACCACCCGTTCAACCCGGTGTCGCTGGCTCTCGGCGCCGATGCCACCTTCGTCGGCCGGGCGATGGACTCCGACCGCAAGGGGCTGACCGAGGTGCTGCGGCAGGCCGCCGAGCACCAGGGCACGTCGCTGGTGGAGATCTACCAGAACTGCAACATCTTCAACGACGGGGCGTTCGAGCTGCTCAAGGACCCGGCCACGGGCCCGATGTGGACGATCCCGCTCGAGCACGGCAAGCCGCTGGTGTTCGGCCCGGACGGCGCCTCCTGCGTGGTCCGCGACGACTTCGGTGGGTTGCGGATCGCCGAGACCAACCAGGTCGACGCGAGCGGGATCGTGGTGCACGACGCCACCCGCGAGGACCCGTCCTACGCGTTCGCGCTGTCCCGGCTGTCCTCGCAGGACCTCCGCTACACGCCGATGGGCGTCTTCCGGTCGGTCCAGAAGCCGTCGTACGACGCGATGATGGCCGAGCAGCTGCACGAGGCACAGCTGCAGGGCCCCGGCGAGCTGGACGCCCTGCTCGCCGGTGGGGACACCTGGACCGTCACCGCCTGAACTCCCGCAGCACCGCCGTGAGGACCGGCAGCGCCTCGCGCAGTTCTCGCCGCGTCGGCGCGGCGACCCCACCACCAGCCCGGCCCGGCCCGGTCCGGCCTGGTGGTGCCGGCCGACCCTCGCCGGCGCGGACGACCCGGACCCGGTGTGGGCGGCGTGCTACCGATCCGCACGGTGCTCGGGAGCCGCAGGCCTGCCCTCCGCTGACACCGGGCACCGCGGTGCCGCCTCGGGTCCGGGACCGTTCGCTCCGGCGGGCCGGGTGAGGAGGAGCGCCCCGAGCCCCGGTGGCGTGGCCGGGTCAGTCCATGGCGAACACCGGAGCGGTGCGGAGCGTGTGGCGGAGCACGGCCAGCCGCGGTGCCACGCGCGCGGTCCGGACCTTCGTCCACGCGTGCAGCAGGGCGGTGAGCAGATCCGTCGTCTCCCAGAGCACGACGCGCGGCGCGGTGACCGACGCATGGTTCTGGTACTCGGCGAGGAAGTCGTCGCACAACTCGTCGAGCAGGCCGAGGTGGTCCTC
This sequence comes from Blastococcus capsensis, assembly GCF_030165005.1. Taxonomy (GTDB): domain Bacteria; phylum Actinomycetota; class Actinomycetes; order Mycobacteriales; family Geodermatophilaceae; genus Blastococcus; species Blastococcus capsensis. The sequence continues at coordinate 431,883 of NZ_JASNNW010000002.1, read as the reverse complement.
GAGCGCGAGCACCCCGGCCCCCGACCGCGCGGCCTCGGAGAAAGCGCTGATGCCGATGTCGCGCAGCTTCGCGCGAAAACGCCCCAGGTCCAGCGCCGGCTCCGCCCGGCAGGACCCGTCGAAGTCGATGAAACCGACCTGGCCACCGTGCAGCAGGACCTGGGCCGGACGGAAGTCGTGATGCGCGCTGACCAGCAGGTCCGGCGGAACCGACGAGTGCACGTCCGCCAGGCGGCCCAGTAGGGGATCGGCCGCCGAGCCGACCCGGGGCACGGTGGTGGCCAGCCGGGCGACGACCCCCCGGAGCTCCGCCAGCTCCTCGTCCCACGTCGCGACCCGTCCGTACTGCGCCCCGCTGCCGTGCAGCGCGGCCAGCGCGACCGCCGTGCGGGCGAGCATCTCGCGCAGTTCCGCCAGTGAGCCGGACGACCCCGTGGTCAGCACGTCGGTCAGTGCGTCCCGGGCGAGGTCCCTCAGCGTGCGTTCCTCCGGCACGGGCCCCTGGATGAGCACCCGCTCCTCCGGTAGATAGGCGAGCGGCTCGGCCAGGGTCACGACGCCGCTCCGCGCGACGGGCGCCGCCCACAGCGCACGCATCGCCTCCCAGGCCGTCCGCCCCTTGTCGCCCTGGTGCGTCTTGGCGACGAGCGGATCCGGCCCCGGGACGCCGTCCCGGTACTGCATGCGGTAGACGATGGTGCAGCGGCTGCCGGGCTTGTACCGGACGACGTCGGGAACGCAGCCGACGACTTCGGCGTCGTGGCCCGCCTCGCGCAGGCTCCGCTGCAGCACCTCGACGGCCCTGTCCGCCTCGACGAGCGAGGGCAGGGCCGGGAGCGCGGCGTCGGCCACCTCCACCGCCAGGTGCAGTCGCAGGTCGGCGAGGTAGCAGCTCCAGCCGGCTTCTCCCAAGGGAGCGGCCACGCCCTCCGGCGGCGACGGGGAGCCCGGTGGGAGGAGTTGCCCGACGAGGACGAGGTCCTCCGGCCGCCCGTCCCGGACCACCGACACCCGGCAGTGGACCTGCCAGGTGTCGCCCTTCGCGCGCAACCGGTCGATATCCGCGCCGGTCACCTCGATCCGCGGTCCGGGCATCTCCGCGACCACGCCTCGCAGGGCCCCGGCGACGCGTCCCGGTGCCATGACCCCCGCCAGCCAGTCGGGAAGGCCGGCGAACTCCTCGAGCGCCGCAACCACGTCCCTGTCCTCGAGACCTGGCGTCATACCGCCACGCTCCTCATCCAGTCGTTCCCCGCGTCGAGCACATCGGTGGCCGCGCCCAGCCGGTCGTCCTTCAACTGCCGGCAGGCGCTGGCGCCCAGGCGGGCGAGCGCCAGGACGCGGTACGCGGCCGTGCGTGCCAGCAGCAACCGGCGCGCGTCCACGGCCACGTTCCCCGCCCCGGCGGAGGGCGCCTGCACGTCGAGATAAGTCGTGAGGAAGATCCCGGTCAGGTCGGCCAGCAACGGCCACGCCGCCGGGGACCGGCGGATGCCGGCGACGTGCAGGTAGGCCAGGAACCGACCGAGGTCCAGCGCGGGCTCCGCGACGCACAGGGTGTCGACGTCGACGATCCCCGCCCGGCCGGAGTCGTCGAGCAGCACCTGGCCCGGTGTGAGATCACCGTGGGCGAGTACCGGCACGACCGGCCATCCGGTCGCGGACCCGTTCCCCGCGACCGCCTCGAGCGCGCCCACGACCCGACGGCGCAGGTATGCGGCGACCCCCGGCCACACCGGGTCCAGCGCGGTCAGGTCCCGCTCGGCCAGCGCCCGCTCCACGGCGAGGTCGCGTACGGGCAGCCGGGTGCCCCAGGAGTCGCAGGCATGGACGGCGGCAGCGGCGCGGGCCGCCGCCGCGACCGCCTCCTGCAGTCGCCGATCGGCCCCGGGACCGGCCTCGCACGCACGCCTCAGCAGGTCGGGCAGCACCGGACGTCCGGGAATCGCCTCGGTCAGGCCCAACCGCAGCGACGGCACCACGGCGAGCGGCTGCGGGACCACGACGCGCAGCGGCCCGGGCAGGACCCGGAGCCCGGCGCGCAGGACCCGCAGCCCCGCGGCCGTGGTGGCGGCGGAGGAGTCGCCGTACACCTTCCCGAACACGACGGGATGGTGCAGCTCCCCCGCTCCACCGGCACCGGGTGAGAGCCGGTACCGCAGGACGCACCGTTCCTCGCGCGGATAGCGGACGACGTCCACCTCGCAGCGTCCGATCGCGCGCGCGCCACCGGTCCCCGGGACGACCCGGCCCAGGACCTCGCGCATGAGCAGGGGGTCGAGTGCGTGGCGCAGGGTCGGCAGGTCCGGGTCCGCCGGAAAGGGCCGGACGGCGATGCCGGTCCCCGACGCCGGCACCCGCACGAGCAGGAGCCGCTCCGGCCCCGCGGAGGAGAGCTGGACGAGGTAGCGCAGCGTGCAGCCGCCGTCCGGGTGGTAGCGCACCGACCGCACCCGCACCGCCTCGACCGTGGCGTCGGGGACCGACCGCGCCGCCCACGCGCGGGCGCGGGCCAGGGCATGGCCGGGATCCAGTGCCTCGACGACCCGCGGTGAACGGCGGGCGACCGCCGCACGCAGCGCCTCCCCGGGGGGAGTGGCGAGGGCGGTGGCCGTAGTCATGCGGGGGGCCGTTCCAGCGCGGGCGCGGCGGTCGACCCCGAGCCGTCCTGCTGCGGGGGCGTCCGCCCGTTGACGGGCAGCGCGTGCCGGTGGGGCCGGCCGCCGTCCGGCACCGGTGTCCCGTCGGCCTGCAGGCGCCGGATGATCTCCTCGACGGTGGCGCGGTCCTCGGGTCCTCGCCCGTCGTCCGCGCGGCCGCCGGCGTTCCCGGCGGACCAGCGCCGCATCAGTTCCGCGTAGCGCCCGCCGGCACGGGCGAGCTGCGCCGGGCTGCCCTCCTCCGCGATGCCGCCGTTCTCCACGACGAGGACCCGGTCGGCGCACCGGACGAGGTCGGGGTCGTGCGAGATGATGATCGTGGTCGTCCGACGCATGAGCGTCCGCAGGGCTCCGACGACCAGGCGGGTGGAGTCGGCGTCGAGGCCGGTCGTCGGTTCGTCGAGCACCAGGATCGGCGCCTGCCGGATGAAGGCGCGGGCGATGGCGAGGCGCTGGCGCTGTCCTCCGGAGAGCGTCGCCCCCCGTTCCCCGACCTCCGAGTCGTAGCCGTCGGGCAATGCGACGACGAAGTCGTGGGCGTTCGCGAGACGGGCCGCCTGCTCGATCCGCTCGCGAGTCGCTCTCTCGATCCCGTAGCCGATGTTGTCGGCGATCGAGCCGCTGAGCAGCACGGTGTCCTGGAAGACGAGGCTCACCTGCGAGCGGAGCGACTCGAGGGTGTACTCGCGGACGTCCTCGCCGTCGATGCACACCGCGCCGTCGTCGGGGTCGTAGAGCCGCGGGATGAGCTGGGCGATCGTGCTCTTGCCCGCACCGCTGCGCCCGACGAGCGCCACGACCTCCCCCGGCCGGATCTCGAGGTCGACGTCGCGGAGGACCGGCGGGGCGGAGTCATCCGGCTCGGCGTGGTAGGCGAAGGTCACGCTGCGGAAGGCCACCTGTCCGCGGAAGGCCGGAGCCGGCCGGGCGTCGGGTCGGTCCTCCACTGCCGGCACCAGGTCGAGCAGGTCGCTGATGCGGTCGACGCTCGCGAGGACCTTGCCGACCTTGTACCACTCGCTGACGATCTTGCGGGACGGCTTGAACATGTTCTGCGCGACCAGCACGAAGAAGACCAGGGTGCCGACGGAGATGGCCGCACTGTCGACCAGCAGCACCCCGATCCACACGATCGCGGAGATCGTGAAGGCTTCGAGCAGCGCGATGACGAAGCTGAACTGCGCCTGGACCGTCGCCACTCCCACGGCAGCGCGCATGCTCTTGTCCGTCTGCTCCGAGAAGCGCTCCAGGTCCACGCTGCCTCGGCCGTAGCTCTGCACCAGCCGGATCGAGGTCAGCATCTCCTGGGTGGTGGACGCCAGCTCGCCCTCCCGGGCGCGCTGCGTCTTCGACAGCGCCTTCATCCGCCGTGAGAAGTAGTCGGAGACGAGCGCCAGCGTGGGGATGACCACCACGGCGATGAGCGCGACGGTCCACTCCTTCCACAGGAGGACCCCGACCGTGCCCACGAGCACCAGGAAGCTGCCGAGCAGGTTGCTCAGGGACTTGACGACGAAGTCCTCCACCACGAGGACGTCGCCCGTCACGCGGGTCAGGACGTCACCGGTGCGGCGCCTGTCGTGGTAGGCCAGCGAGAGCCGCTGGAGGTGCGAGTACATCGCGACGCGGATGTTGTAGCCGAGCATCCGGCCGCCGCGCGCCAGGCACACCTCGGCGAGCGAGTCGGCCGCGCTGTTGACCGCGGCGAGCAGCACGATGCCCACGATCAGCAGGGCGATCGTCTCGGCTCGCTCCGACCGCCCGAAGCCCGGCCAACCGAGCTCCCGGAGCGCCGCGGCGCTGCCCTGCAGGTAGTCGATGAGGTAGGCGATGGGAATGGGCTCGACGACCGCGGCGAGGGCCTCCACGAGGAGCAGCAGCGATCCCAGGGCGAACGGCCGCCGTCCACCGTGGAAGCGGCGGAGGAGCGCGAACCCGCGGCGGTAGTCCGAGAGCCGCACCCGCTGGGGCGACGAGGGCTTCTCGGGAACCCTCGTGTCGGACGGCACTCCCGCCGTCGCCGAGCGGATCGCACTCATCGGTTTGCGCCCGACCGGTCCAGACGGGCGTGCGCGTGCTCCACGAGCGCCCGGGTCAGCGGCGACCTCGGTGCCCGGGCGAAGCACCGGAGCGCCTTGCGCTCCAGGGCGACCGCTTCGTACCACGCGATCCGCCGCCGCAGGTCGTCGTCCGACGCTCCTCCCGCTGCGGTCAGGTACCCGGCGAGGAACACCTCCGCGAGAGCGCCCTGCACCGCCGCGGCCGGCGGTGTGGTCCGGCGCGCCAGCGCGTCCCGGATCCCGTGCTGGCGCAGCGTGGCCAGGAAGATCCCCACGTCGCCGGCGGGGTCGGCCCGTCCGCACGAGTCGAGGTCCAGCAGCACGACCTCCCGCTCCCCGCGCAGGAGGAACTGGCTGGGCTTGCAGTCCCCGTGCACGAGCCCGACGACCCCTCCCGGGACGTCGTCCCTCGTCGCGGTGAGCCGGTTGGCGAGATCCACGAGAGCGGCACCGGTCCCACGGTCGACCTGCGCCACCCGGCGTCCGCGGGTGACGAAGCGGGCCAGCTCGGCGTCGATGACGCGGGTGCGGCCGCTGACGACGGGCTGAGCGTGGAACGCGGCGAGCGCCGCGGCGGCCCGCTCGAGCGCGCGCCCCGGCGCGGTGCCCGGACGGCGGAGCACCTCGTCGAGGCGGACGCCGGCGACGTGCTCCTGGACGACCAGCGACAGATCGGGCAGGTGGGCGCGCACGGCTGCGAAGCGCAGCGGTGCGGCCGGATCGGCAGTGGCGTCGAGCAGCACCGCCTCCGCCGCGACCGCCGCCGCCTTCCCGCCGTCGTGATAGCTCTTGACGACGAACCGCTGCGCGCGGGCGGCCGACGTCCCCGACCGACCACGGACCTGCACCGCCAGGGTCGCCCGCTTGCCGGGCCGGTAGCGCACGAGGTCCACGCGGCACCGGACGATCGGGCCCCCACCGTGCAGGGCGTCCCCCAGCGCCGCACCGAGCGCGCGGCGCAGCCTCGCCGGGTCCGCCACGTCGGCCAGCCCGGGCAGATCCGGATCGTGCGGGTAGACGGACAGCCGCACCCCGGGGGCCACGACGGCCCGCGAGAAGCCCTCGTCCCCCGTGACATCGGCCAGCAGATCACCACGCACGAGCCGGTCACCGGCACGGTAGAGGACGGTGCACCGCACGCCGGGCTCGAACTTGGCGTCCAGGACGTGGCATCGGCCGTGTCCCCCCGCGCCGATCGCCGCGCTGAGGCGGGGACCCATGACGTGGGCATCCATCATCTCCTCGACGCGACGCAGCGGGACCGGGGGCGTCGCGGCGCCGGGCAGCCGCAGAGGAGTCATGGCGCCGTCGCTCCGGCGAACACGGCGGACAGCCGGCAGGCGGCCGAGCGGACGTCGAAACGCTGCTCGACCATGCGGCGTCCGGCGTCGCCCAGCCTCCAGCGGCAGGCCTCGTCGGCGACCAGCGCGGTGAGGTGACGGGCCAGTGTCCCGACGTCGCGCGGGGAGGCGACCAGGCCGTTCACGCGGTGCCGCACCGCCTCCGGTATCCCGCCCGCGTCGGTGGTGACGACCGGCAGGCCGCACGCCATCGCCTCGACGATGACGTTCGGCACACCATCCCGGTCGCCGTCGGCCGTCACGCAGGGAGTGAGCGCGAAGATGTCGGCCCGCTGATAGGCGCGCAGGATCTCCTCCGCGTCGCGCTCCCCCACCAGCTCGACCTCGTCGTGCAGCCCGAGCCGGTCGCGGAGGTCGACGAGATCGGCCCGCATCGGTCCGTCCCCGTAGATGCGCAGCCGGAAGGGCGCGGTCGTCGTCTCCTTCACCCGCAGGCAGGCGTGCAACAGATCGGCGAACCCCTTCTTCTCGACCAGCCGTCCGACGGAGACGATCTCGACCGGGGAACCGGCGCCGGTCCGCGGTGCGGGGACGAAGCGGTCGACCTCGACGCCGTGGTGGACGAGGTGCACGCGGGGATGGAGCGACGCCGGCAGCACCGAGTGCAGGTAGTCGACGTTGGCGGCGCAGCAGGTCACCACTGCCGTCGCGCCGCGGACGCGGGTGCGCAGGTTGCCGGCCCGGGTCTGGTAGAGGTCGCGCGCGTGGGCGGTGACGCTGTACGGCACGCGGGTCAGCCGGCTGGTGAACAGCACCGTGAGGGCCGGGTCGTGCGCGAAGTGCGCGTGCAGGTGGTCGAACGGCGTACCGCGCAGGCGGGCCCGGTGGACCTCCGCGCCGAGTCGCACCGCGGCGGCGAAGCAGCCGAGGGTCGACAGCGTCGCGTAGCCGCGGGTCAGGTGCGGCCGGAGCGCCGCGAACACCGTCGTCGCCGCATAGGCACGGGGCGCCGAGCGCGCCACGAGGGCATGATCACGCATCGCGGCGCGCCAGGGACGCGGACGACGCTGGTCGAGGTAGTGGACCGGCGCGGTCACGGACCCGACCTGCGGCTGCACGAGCGGCTCCCCCGAGCGCGTCAGGCTGTAGAGCTCGAGCCGGGTCCCCAGCTTCTCCTGGGCGATCACCTCGTCGACGACGAAGGTCTGCGACAGCCGGGGCCAGCTGCGCACGAGGTACATCACATGTCGAGGCACGCCACTCCCCTCCGGAGCGCCGACGTCAGAGCCGTCGCCCGCTCCTGACCGGGCGCCGGGCGCACCGGGCCCCGTTCCGTGACGAGCTGCTTGGCGATCTTCAGGTTCGTGTAGGCGCCGAAGAAGGCCACGCGCACCTCCGGCGCGGGGCCGGGGAGCGCGCCGTAGGCATCGAGGAAGGCGGCCCGGATCTCGACCGCTCGGGGCGACGGGAAGGCGTCGAGACAGGCGGTGAGGTGCGCGACGTCGAGAGCGGGATCGCCCATGCGGGCCTCGTCGAGGTCGATGACGGCGACGCCGTCGGGCACGACGAGTACATGACCGGCGTGGAAGTCCTTGTGGATCGGCACCTCCGGCAGGGCCGGCAGCTCCGCGGCAGCGGCGGCCAGCCGTTCGGCCAGGAGATGGGCCGCTGCCCGGGCCTCTGGCGCCCTGTCCCCCACGCACGCCGCCCACGTCCCGACGTCGACCAGCTCGTGGGTGAGGTCCAGGCGGCGGGCGAGCACGGCTGCGGAGCCGTGCAGCGTGGCCAGCCATCGGGCGGCCAGGCCGGCTGCGGGTACGCCGTTCCCGGCGGCCGGCTGGTCGAGCGCGGTACCGGCCACCTCCCGGTACAGCACCATGCGCTGCGCGGGGAGGTGGCAGACCGGTGCGGGGACGGTGCACGTCGGCGTCCCCGCGAAGACCTCGCCGTGGAGCAGCCGGAGGTTGTCGTAGGCGATGGAGGACCGGTGCCGATCGGCGTAGCTCTTCCCGACCAGCGCCACGGGGCCGCCGACGAGACCCTCGACCTCGTACCGCACGACCCGTCGTCGGCCCGCCGCGACGGCGAGGGGCCGGGCATGGACCACGCGGAGGCCGTCGGCGGCCCGCAGGGCGGGCACGCGGCGCAGGACGTCGGTCATCCGGTCGGCGTCGAGGGGGTCCACTGACGGCGGCGAGCCCGGCTGTGCTCCCTGGCCGGGTATCCCGACGGCGGCCACCGGGGCCACGAGCATGCCGGCGCGGCCCAGGAGTTCGGGGACGGAGCCCCACTCCGTGGTGGCGAGGCCCCGGAAGCGACGGCCCGCGATCTTCGCCATCGCCGCCGCGGTCCACCACACGACGGCCTCGGTGTCCAGCCTCGCCCGGCCGTCGGCGTACCCGGCGAGGAACACCTCCTGCAGCGCAGCGGCCAGGCCCGGTTCCAGCGCGCCGCGAACGGCTGCCCACGACAGGTAGGCGAACGCGTTCCCGGCATCCCGCGCCGGGTCAGAACTGCTCACCGTGTCCAGGTCGAGGAGGGAGAGGACGCCGTCGGCCAGCAGCACCTGGCCGCTGCGGAAGGCGCCGTGGGAGAACACCGGCTGCTCCTCGGCCGGCAGCACGTCGGCGAGGCGGTCCAGCAGCGTGGCGAGCCGGCGCCCGACCGCGGGATCGGCATGGCACGTGGCGGGCAGCAGGAGCTCCAGGGCGCTCAGCTCGTCCTCCGCGCTCCACCGCGGTCCGGTCGCCCACGGCGTCGCGTGGATCCGGGCGAGCAGTTGCCCGAGGAGTTCGGCGTAGCCGAGACGTTCCCGCTCGGGAAGCGCGTCGTCCCTGAGCACGCCGGAGAGGTCGCGTCCGGGTGCTGCCTGCTGGACGACCGCGCCGAGATCGCGCCACACGGCCACGACGTCGGGCACGGGAGCGGGCGCTCCCCGTCCGCGCGCCCATGCGGAGATGGCCGCGGCCGCCGCCGCGTAGCGCTCGCAGCCCTCGGCCAGGACCTTGGCGTAGAGCCTCGTCCGGCCGGGTGCCGCCTCGACGTCGTACGCCACGACCGCCCGGGTTGCGGGACGGTAGGCGATCGGCGTGATCGCGCAGGCACGGATCCGGGTCCCGAGCAGCACGGCCAGGCGGTCGCTCACGTGAGCCGGGTTCAGCGCGGCGGCCAGGCCGGGGAGCCCGGGATCGTCCGCCGGGGCCTCGACCGTGGTTCCCGAGGGCGTGATGACGTATGCGATCAGCGTCGTCCTCCGCCCGGGGGCCCGGACCTCGTGGACCACACGGCATCGGCGCCGGGGCAGCCACTCGACGTGGAGGACACGGCAGTCGTCCTCGGGGGCCGTGCCGGGTGGATGCGCCGACAGGGCTCGGGACAGGTCGGGCAGTGCCGGGTCCAGCGCGGGAGCCGGAGCGACCACGGCCGTCACGGGCCCGGCTCCTCGGCCAGCGTGATCACGGCCGCGTCCACCAGGCGGGTGGCGCGCTCCTCCCAGCCGGGATCCTGGATCGGCACGCGTCGCGCGGCGATCCGCAACTGCAGCAGGGTGTCGAACGCCCGTGCCCGGGCCGCGCGCGCCGGGTCCACCGCGCCGTACCCGTCGAGGAAGGCCGCGTGCAGCCGCGCCCGCACAGCGGCGTCCCCCGCCGACCACCAGCGCAGGTCCGCGAAGAACTTGCCCACGTCGGCGGCGGGATCCCCGCGTCCGCACCGGTCGAAGTCCAGCAGGTGCACCCGGGAACCGCTGACGACGAGGTTGTCGCACTTGAAGTCGCCGTGCACCAGCGTCGGCGCCTCGACGGGAAGCGCGGCGATCGACTCCAGCACCCGGCCGACCGTGCGGCGCAACCGTGCCCCCACGGCCGGCGCCAGGACGTCGACGACCTCGGCCGTCCGGAGCGTCTCAGCGGCCTGCCCGAAGGCGTCGGGGCAACTCCGCGGCTCCTCGGCCGATCCGTCGGCGGACCCGGCGTCGTGCAGCACCCGCAGGGTCGAACCGGCCGCCTGCACGACGTCGACGGCGCCCCGGCCGGACAGGGTGATCACCTCGGACAGCGGCGTGCCGGGCACCTCGGGCCAGAGAGCGGCGCGCTCCGCCGGCGAGTAGGCACCGGGACCCGGAGGGGTCACGACCGCCTCGCCTCCGGCAGCGGCGAAGGCCGCGGCGGCCCGCGCGGCCGCCCCCACCGTCCGCCGTCCGGTGTCGTCGCGGTAGACCTTGGCGAACACTGCGGAGCCGTCCACGCCGGCGCCCACCCGCAGGACGTGGCGATGTCCCGGCCGGTAGCGGACGGTCTCGACGGTGACGTCTCCGGTCGCCACCTCGCCGAAGGGCCCGGCGGGGAACGCCCTCGCGAGGAGGTCGTGCAGATGTGCCGGGTCGTGCAGCCGCACCAACTGGGGGAAGGCCTCGTCGACCGGCGCCACGGAGACGGTCATCCTGCCGTCGCCCGTGGTGGCCCACGACCGGCGGAACGGCGCGAGCACCCCCCGCCGTCGCGCCTCGGCCTCGCTGCTGGCATGCCGGCCGGGCGCCGGGAGGCCCGACGCCACCCAGGTGACCAAGATGCGGCGCTCGAGCCCGCCGGGGGACAGCACCACGCCGTACTCGGCCGTCAGCTTGCGTCCCGGCTTGAGCTTCGCACGGACCAGGTGCAGCTCCGCATCGGTGCCGACCGGCAGGCAGCGCCGCACGGCGTCGCGGACCTCGCCCGGCGCGACCAGGCCGAGGAACTCGGCGACCGGCCGGTGCCCCCCGCCGGCGGCGAGCGCGCGGTCGAGTGCGGAGGAGCATCCGGAGACTGCGGACCGGGCGGCCATCGTCATGCCAGCAGGTAGTCGCCGTCGGGCACGTCCGCGACCGAGGACATGCGGCTCGACGTCGGGTCGAGCGACTCGATCAGCCACTCGGTACCCGTAGTGCGCCCCGACAGGTCCGGGGGACGTACCGGCCTCATGGCCGACCGGGTGTGCAGGGCGTCGATGACCGCGCAGCCCAGGGACTCCGCATCCAGATCCGCCGGACGCAGCCAGTCGACCCACCCGCGCTCGGCGAACAACCGGGCACGCATCTGCTGCTCGGCGCTCGGCCCCGGACGAGGGACCAGCAGCGCCGGCGTTCCGACCGAGAGGATCTCCGCCGTGGTGTTGTACCCCGCCATCGCCACGACCAGATCGGCCGACGCGGCGTAGGCCACGGCGTCCGACACCGACGCGAGGACGGTGACGGGGAGGTCCTCGGCGCGCCGGACCAGGTCCAGTTGCCGCTCGGCGGGCAGGAACGGGCCGGTGACCAGGACGACGTGGCAGCGGCCGGCCGCCTGCATGGCCGGCACGGCGGCGAGGAGTGCGTCGAACAGCGGATAGGCGTCGGCGCCACCCCCGGCCATGGCGACGACGAGGGAGCCCTCGCCCCCGTCGTCGAGATACCGGGACCGTACGGACTCGGGCACGACCGGCGGTGGGGAGCAGACGTAACCGCAGTACCGGATCTTCGACCTCGCGGCATCGGGCCAGCCGTACTCGGCGGCGACGTCGAAGACGTCCGACGAGCCGTACACCAGCACCCGGTCGTAGTAGCGTTCGACAGCTTCGAACGCACCTTCCAGTTGCCACCGTTCCCGTACGACCGAGGGCGCGTCGAGGATGTCGCGCAGGCCGAGGACGACGACGGTCGACTCGTCTCTCAGCAGCTCGAGCGTCGGCACGAGCTCGCCCATGGCGCCGTGCGGCATGTGGTCCACGAGGAGCACGTCGGGACGGAAGGCCTGGACCGTGGACCGCAGGATCGCCCGCCGCACGTCGAGGACGTCGGCGAACGAGGAGGCCAGCGAGACCGGCCGCCAGTTCCCGGGGCCGACCTTCTGCACCGACGGGAGCTTGCAGTAGTCGTGTCCCGTCGCCGACGCGAAGAACTTCCCGAGGGGCGAGTCCGAGACGGTGAGGGCGCTCGCACCGGGGCACCGGTTCAGGAACTCGTTCGCCAGCAGGGTGGTGCGTCGCTGGTGGCCCAGGCCCAATCCGTCCTGCGAATAGATGAGCAGCCGCGGCTCGTGTGCGTCGCTCACGACATGCCCCGCAGGAGCTGGTCGCGGCCGACCCCGGCCCGGCTGCCGACCCCGTCGGCAGCCAGCAGCAGTCCGGTCCGGGTACCGGCCGAGGAGTGGACCAGCGCGTCGGGATCGATGAAGTCCGCGATACCGGTCAGTAGTACGCAACCCACATCCGCCCCCGGGAGAGCTCGACCGCTGTCCCTCCGTGGACGGAGTTCTCGTGCGGCGATCGGGGACTCTAAGGACGGCGCCTGCCGCTGACAATGGGGTTCGGAGCAGAGAGACGGTCGAGCGAGTCTACTCGCCTGCGGCGTCACGGAGGGTGAACAGAAGATGAGCATTCGATGAAGACGCAGGCCCACGAGCCATGAGCACGTCACGGACGCCGGCTACCTCGCCGGGTCGGCGTCCGTCGGTGCCGGGAGCCGCAGCGTGGCGGCCAGGCCGTTGCCCGTGGGCGGCGTGGCGAGTTCCAGCGCCCCCTGGTGTGCGGCGGCGATCGAGGCCACCATTGCGAGCCCGAGCCCGGCTCCGCCCGCATCGGATCGGCTGGGGTCCAGCTGGATGAAGCGTTCGGTCGCGAACCCGCGAGCCGCGTAGTCGACCCCCGGACCGTCGTCGGTGACCGTGACCCTGACACTCGTCCGGCTCTGCGCGATCGCCAGTTCGACGTGGCCACCCGGGCGGGCGTGCCGGATCGCGTTGTCCACGAGGTTGGAGAGCGCCCGGCCGAGCGCGCGCCGATCGGCATGGACCGCGGCGTCGCCACGCCGCGTCAGGGTCACGTGCCGGCGCCCGGCGAGAACCGCGAAGCGCGGCAGCAACCCGTCCACGACCTCCGCGACGTCCACCAGCGCGGTCCGGTCCATCCGATCGGCCTCGGCGCGGGCCACCTGCAGCAGGTCGTCCACGAGATCGGTGAGCCGGTCGCACTCCTCGAGCGCGCTGTCCAGGGACTCCCGGAGCCGAGCGTCGCCGCCGACCCGCCCACGGGCCAGCTCCACCTCGGCGCGGAGTATCGCCAACGGGGTCCTCAGCTCGTGACTGGCGTCGGCGGTGAATTGGCGTTCCCGCAGCCGCGCATCCTCGATCCGGCCCAGCATCTCGTTCAGGGTCTGCCCCAGGCGGGCGATCTCGCTCTCCGACCGGCGCAACTCCAGTCGGCGCGAGAGGTCCCGCGCGTTCAGGTCCCGTGCCTGAGCGGCCAGCTCGGTCACGGGCGCCAGACCGCGTCGGGCGACGAGCCACCCGGTCATCCCCGCCAGCAGACCTGCGAGTGCGGCCAGTGGCCCGGCGAGACCGAGGAGCGCGGCCTGGCTCTCCACGAGATTGTCCATCTCGACCGCGAGGACCTGGACCTGACCGTCGCTGCCCGACAGCGGCCGGGCGAGAACGCGCACCGGCTCCTCCCCGTCGTGCGCGTCGACGAAGAGGACACCGTCCTCCAGGACGCCGGCCAGGCGCGCCGGGCTGAGCAGGGGCACGTGCAGGTCGTCGTCCGTGGCGGCGAGCACGATCCGCGAGCGGTCCACGAGCTGGATCTCGATCTCCGAGGACTCGACTCCGCCCAGCTCGCGCTCGTCGATCTCCGTCACCGAGAGCCGCTGCTCCTCGACCTGCGACAGCGCATCCACGAGTGCTCGGTCGAGCTCGGCGCGCAACGTCATCCCGAGACCCCAGTACGCCAGGGCGACGAGCACGCTCAGCACCCCGAGGAACACGAAGGCGAAGGCGGTGCCCAACCGCACGCTCAGGGGCAGGCGCCGGACCGCCGCGCGCACCCGGTCACGCGAGATCACGACGAGTCCGCGACCCGGTAGCCCGCGCCGCGCACCGTGTGGATCAGCTGGATGCCGAACCGACGGTCGATCTTGTCGCGCAGGTTGCGCACGTAGACGTCCACGACGTTCGAGACGCCGTCGTACGAGGAGTCCCAGACGTGGTCGAGCAACTCCGTCCTCGTGACCACGGCACCACGCCGGTCGATCAGCATCTCCAGCAGCGAGAACTCCCGGGGCGACAGGGACACGTCGGTGTCGCCGACCCTGGTCGTACGAGTCGCCGGGTCCAGGGCCAGCGCGCCGCAGCGCAGGACGACCGGGCGGGCCGGACGTCCCCTCCGGATGACTGCGCGCACCCGGCTGAGCAGTTCGCTGAAGGCGAAGGGCTTCACGAGGTAGTCGTCGGCCCCCTCGTCGAGTCCCCGCACCCGGTCGGGCACCGCGTCCCGGGCGGTGAGCATGAGGACCGGGGTCCAGACCTCCCCCTCCCGCAGCCGGCGGAGCACGTCGAAGCCGTCCATGCCGGGCAGCATGACGTCGAGGAGAATGGCGTCGTAGACGGCTTCCGTCGCCTGGTGGAGGGCCGACGGACCGTCCGAGACGGCGTCGACGGCATAGCCGCCCTCCCGCAGCCCTCGACACAGGAGTTGCTGCATCTTCGGCTGGTCCTCGACCACCAGCAGGCGCATGGGCACTCCTCGGGCGCCGAGCCGACACGCGCGACTCAGTCGTCCAGCCTGTTGTCCAGGACGCTCCCGCTCACCATGTCGACGCTGACCTGGTGCCGTCGGCGTCCGGCAGCACGACCCGGACCTCCCACACATCCACGGGTGCCTCGAAGTCGTCGTCCCAGTCGTCGTCGTCCCAGTCGCCGCCGCCGCGGTCCCCCTCCTCGATCGTGGTCTCCGCGATCCATCCTCCGCCGACCACATCCAGAGCGGTGGTCTGTGCCTCCTGCGCGGTGACCTCCGGCTCCGGGAAGGTCGCAGCGGTACCGGTGGATGACGGCGCTCCGCTGCCGGGCGGAGGAGCCGCCACACTCCGGGGTGCCTCGGCGCAACCGGCTGCGAAGAAGGTGACGGCGAGGCCGGCCGCGCCGACCCGGAATGCGTTGTGCACGGTGGCCTCCCGAGAGATGCCGGGCCGCTCCGAGCGGAGCGCCCCTGGATACCGCGCGCACCAACGCGCCGCAAGGCACTCGCTGCCGCCCGGTGCCGCTTCACGGCCGGCCGGATGACGGGTCAGCCTGGCGTGACCTGGAGTAATCGGTCGGAGCCGCCGCCGTTGTCGGTGATGACGTAGAGCGCGCCGTCCCCGCTCTGCTGCACCGTCCGGATCCGGCCGTACGCGTCGTCGAGCTCGGGTACCCGGGACTGCCCGACGACGGCGCCGGCGTCGTCCAGCCGCAGCGCCAGCACGCCCTGGTCCTTGAGCAGGGCCACCAGCAGCTGCCCGTCGTAGTCGCCCCATTCCTCACCGCCGACGAACGTGGCGCCGCTGGTGGCCAAGGTTGGATCGCCGGAGGACCACACGGCCGCGACCGCACCGGGGATGGACGGGTCGGTCATCGGCACGCTCTCGTCGTAGGACCCACCGCCGTCGGGGTCCCAGCCGTAGTTGCCCCCCTCGCGCAGCAGGTTCACCTCGTCGTCGCGGTCGGGGCCGTGCTCGACCGAGAACACCTGCCCCCTTCCCGGCCGCACCGCCAGGCCC
Organism: Blastococcus capsensis; assembly: GCF_030165005.1. GTDB lineage: Bacteria > Actinomycetota > Actinomycetes > Mycobacteriales > Geodermatophilaceae > Blastococcus > Blastococcus capsensis. The sequence goes on along the minus strand of NZ_JASNNW010000002.1, from coordinate 416,315 downwards.
TGCACGTTGCGGTGCCCGCTGGTCCAGACGGCGACCTCGCCGGTCGCCGGGTCGGTCCGCAGCACCTTGCCGCCCAGGGAGTCCGGGTCCTGGGGCACCGTGCCGGTGGCCGTGTCGCCGGTGCCGACCAGCAGCGCGCCGTCGGGCGCGAACTCCAACCGGCAGCCGCCGTGCCGCCCGCTGCCCTCGTTGATCGGCAGCCCGCCGACCAGCGGGTCGGCGACCCGGGTCGCCGAGGACCAGTCGGACGCCACGGTCCAGGCGACGACGTCGATGTCGCCGTCCTGGTCGCCCTGGCAGCTGTAGAGCCGGCGGTTCTCCGCGAACTCCGGGTCCAGCGCCAGCCCCATCAGGCCGGTCTCCCCGTCTGCGAACAGGTCGCCGAAGTCGGCCCGCACCTCCTGCACCGTGCCGTCGGGAAGGACAGCGGTGAACCCCGCCCGACCGCTCGTCCACGAGGAGCGTCCCGTCCTGGGCCTGGACGACGTCCCAGGGGTGGTCCAGGCCCTCGACGAGCACTTCGACGTCCAGCGCCGGAGCATCCGCGGACGGATCGGTCGAGGGTGGCTGTGCGGGGCGGAGTCCTGGCTCGCTCGACGTGCCGCTGCACCCGGTGAGCAACAGCGCGGCTCCCACGCACAGGCCCGGCCTCGTCCAGAGGCTCACCGTGAGCCTGCGAACGGTGAGGAGGACGGGGTCCTTCTCCGGGCGGTGGGGGGCATGGGGTCCTTCTGCTCAGCTGGTGCGGGTCACGACGTAGTCGCACAGCGCCGACAGTGCGTCGCGGACGTCGCCGGGCGGGACCACGTCCAGCCGGCCCCGCGCCCGGTCGGCGTACTCGCGCAGCACGCCGGTAGCGCGTTCCAGCGACCGCGAGGACCGCAGCAGGGTCAGCGCCTCGGCGTGCTCGGCGTCGCCGGTCACCGGGGCCGCGACGAGCTCGCGCAGCCGCGCCTCGGCGGGGTCGTCGCCGGCCAGCGCGAACAGCACCGGCAACGTGGCGATCCCCTCGCGGAGATCGGTCCCGGGCGACTTCCCCGATCCGCCGCCGGTGCTCACGATGTCGATGAGGTCGTCGGAGATCTGGAAGGCGACGCCGACCTCCTCGGCGAACTCGGTCAGGGCAGCCACCAGCCCGGGCTCGACGCCGGCGAAGGAGGCCCCGAACCGGGCCGACGTCGCGACCAGCGAACCGGTCTTGTCGGCCAGCACGTCGAGGTAGTGGGCGATCGGGTCGTCGCCCGGCTGCGCGCCGACGGTCTCGCGGATCTGGCCGGTGACCAGCCGCTCGAAGGTGCGCGCCTGGATGCGCACGGCCTCGGGACCCAGATCGGCGAGGATGTCCGACGCGCGGGCGAAGAGCAGGTCACCGGTGAGGATCGCGACGCTGTTGCTCCACCGGCTGTTGGCGCTCGGCGCTCCGCGCCGGACGGCGGCCTCGTCCATGACGTCGTCGTGGTAGAGCGTCGCCAGGTGGGTCAGCTCGCAGACCACGGCTCCCTGGGTCACCTGCGGGGCGGTCGGGTTCCCGAGCTGGGCGGCGAGCAGCGCCAGCATCGGCCGGAAGCGCTTGCCCCCCGCGGCCATCAGGTGACCGGCCGCCTCCCGCACGAACGGGTGCTCGCTCCCGACCGAGACGGCGAGCTCGGCCTCCACCCGGGCCAGCCCGTCGGCCAGCGCCTCCCCGAGGGCACCCTCGGGGAGCCAGAGGCCGATGGTCGACGCCGGGGTGGAGATCCGGTGCCATGCCTCTGACGCGGCCTCGGGGGGAGTGCCGTCGACTGCGGCACGGGCTCCGGTCATCAACCGACGAAGATAGCCGCCTGCTCGGCGAGGTCGAGCACCGCCCCGGGAAGGATGCCCAGCGCCAGGGTCGCCGTAGCGGTCACGGCCAGCACCAGGGTCGTCGGCAGACCGGGCACACCGACCGTCGGGCCGCCGGCGACCGGCTCGGAGAAGTACATGAGCACGATCACCCGCAGGTAGAAGAACGCCGCCACTGCGCTGGCCAGCAGGGCGACGAGGACCAGCGGCCAGGCGCCCTCCTCGATCGCCGCCCGGAAGACGGCGAACTTGCCGGTGAAGCCGGCCGTGAGCGGGATGCCCGCCAACGCCAGCATGAAGAGGGTCATCACCGCCGCGGTGAGCGGCGACCGCGCGGCCAGGCCCGCCCACTGCGACAGGTGGCTCGCCTCGCCGTCCCCGTCGCGCACCAGGGTGAGCACGGCGAAGGCGCCCAGCGTGGTCAGCCCGTAGGTGAGCAGGTAGAACATCGTGGCCGACAGGCCCGAGCCCTCGCCGCCCGCCCCGAGGCCGATCACTCCGGTGAGCAGGAACCCGGCGTGCGCCACCGAGGAGTAGGCGAGCATGCGCTTGAGGTCGGTCTGGGTCAGCCCCAGGACCGCACCCACGACCATCGAGGCGATGGCCGCCGCGTAGATCAGCGGTCGCCAGGTCCACTCGGCGGCGCCGAAGGCGACGTAGAGCAGCCGGAGGATCGCACCGAATGCGGCGACCTTGGTGCAGGCGGCCATGAAGGCGGTGACCGGGGTGGGTGCCCCCTGGTAGACGTCGGGCGTCCAGGAGTGGAAGGGCGCCACGCTGGCCTTGAACAGGAGTCCGACGATCAGCAGGCCCAGCCCGAGGACCAGCAGGACGCCGCCCCCGTCGGCCGTCACGGCCTCGCGGACGACGCTCAGCCGGACGCTCCCGGTGGCCCCGTAGACCAGCGCGAGCCCGTAGAGGAAGAACGCCGAGGCGAAGGCGCCCAGCAGGAAGTACTTGACCGCCGCCTCCTGCGACAGCAGCCGGCGCCGCCGGGCCATCCCGCTGAGCAGGTACAGCGGGAGGCTCAGCACCTCCAGCGCCACGAACATGACCAGCAGGTCGTTGGCGGCGACGAACAGCATCATGCCGCCGATGGCGAACAACGCCAGCGGGTAGACCTCGGTCTGCACCCGGGGAACCGTCGTCAGCTCGCGGTCGCGCGGGCTGCCCGCCGGGACGGCGGCGCTGACCACGAACGCCGACCGCGCCGGGTCCAGCGACCGCTCGGCGAACAGCAGGACCGACAGGGCGCCGAACCCGGCGATCATGGCCTGCAGGAACAGCGCCGGGCCGTCGACGGCGAGCGCTCCCACCGCGGTCACTTCGTCCGGGGTGCCGGCGAGGAACAACGTGGCGACGAACGCGCCGACGGTGCCGGCCAGGGCCAGCCCCACCTGCGCCGGGTGCCGCGCGTCGCGCGGCGCGAACGCCTCCACCAGGACGCCGACGGAGGCCGCGACGAAGACGAACAGCATGGGCGCGAGAGCCGCCCAGGAGAGGTCGGGCGTCTCGATCATCGGTCGGTTCCTCCGGAGACGCCCATGTCGCCGAGGGTGGCGACGACGGCGGGTTCGATCAGCTCGAGCAGCGGCTGCGGGTAGACGCCCAGCCCGATGATCAACGCGATCAGCGGGGCGACGACGGCCAGCTCGCGACGGCTGAGATCGGCGAACCGCGAGCCATCGCGCACCGGGGCGGGGGCGGTGACCGTTGCCGTCGCGGCGGACGCGCCGCCGCGGGCGGGATCGGCCTCGGGGGTGGGATCGCCGCCGTGCACGTCGGCGAGCGGCATCCCCCGCGGCGGCCCGTGCATGGTGCGCTGGTACATCAGCAGCACGTAGAGAGCGGCCAGGATGATGCCGAGGGTCGCCAGGATCGTGAAGACCGGCCGCTCGGGGAACGAGCCGATCAGCACGAGGAACTCGCTGACGAAGCTGTTGGTGCCCGGCAGCGCCAGGGAGGCGAGCCCGGCGATCAGGAAGGCCCCGGCCAGCTTGGGCGCGGTGGCCGCGACACCGCCGTAGTCGCCGATCTGCCGGGAACCACCGCGGGCGATCAGCATGCCGACGACGAGGAACAGCAGACCGGTCGCGATGCCGTGGTTGACCATGTAGAGCACCGCGCCGGTGGCGGCCTCGGTGGTGAAGGCGAAGATCCCCAGCGCGATGAAGCCGAAGTGCGAGATCGACGTGTAGGAAACCAGCCGCTTCATGTCGCTCTGGCCCATGGCCAGCAGGGCGGCGTAGAGGATGCCCGCCACGGCCAGCACCAGCACGAACGGCGCGAAGAAGCGGGAGGCGTCGGGGAACAGCGGCAGGCAGTACCGCAGGAAGCCGAAGGTGCCCACCTTGTCGAGCACGCCGACCAGCAGCACCGAGCCGCCGATCGGCGCCTCGGCACCGGAGTCGGGCAGCCAGGTGTGGAACGGCACCAGGGGCGCCTTGATGGCGAAGGCGATGAAGAAGCCGAGGAACAGCAGCTTCTGGACGTCGGGGTCGATGTCCAGCTGGCGCAGCGCGTCGAAGGCGAACGTGCCCTCGCCGAGCTGGCTGGTGCTCACCACGTAAAGCCCGATGACCGCGGCCAGCATGATCAGCCCGCCGACCAGGCTGTAGACGAAGAACTTCACCGCCGCGTACTGCCGGCGCGGGCCACCGAAGCTGCCGATCAGGAAGTACATCGGGACGAGCATCGCCTCGAAGAACACGTAGAACAGCAGGATGTCGGTGGCGGCGAAGACCCCGACCATCATCGCCTCGAGCAGCAGCAGCCAGGCGAAGAAGACCCGCGGCGGGCGGGGGCTCGCATCGGCCTCGTGCCAGGACGCGGTCACCACCAGCGGGACCAGCACCCCGATCAGCAGCAGCATCACCAGGGCGATGCCGTCGGCGCCCAGGGCGAACTCGGCGCCGAAGTCGGGGATCCAGGACACCGACGTCGTCAGCTGGAACCGGTCGCCGTCAGGGTCGAAGGCGACCGTCGCGAGGACCGCCAGCAGCAGCACCAGCAGGCTGACCCCGAGGGTCACCTGCTTGGCGAGCAGGTCCCGCGCGCGGGGCAGCGCCGCGACGACGGCCGCGCCCACCGCCGGCACGGCGATCATGAGCACGAGCCAGGGGATATCGGTCACCGTCGGGGCGCCTTTCGATCCGTGGAGGCGGTGCTCGCCATGGGCCCGCTCATCCGCCCGTCACCGCCAGCAGTGCGCCCGCGACCACGACCGCGCCGCCGAGCATCCCGAGCGCGTAGGTGCGCACGAAGCCGTTCTGTGCCCGGCCGAGCCGGGCCGAGGAGCCGCCGAGCCCGGCGGCCAGACCGTTCACCGCGCCGTCGACACCACGGTTGTCCACCCAGACCAGGGCACGGGTGAGCCACTGGCCGGGGCGCATGAACAGCGACTCGTTGACCGCGTCGGCGTAGAGGGCGTGCCGGGCGGCCCGCGTGACCGGCGAGACCCGCACCGGGGCGGTGACCGGCACCTCGCGGCGACCGACGAACAGCCACGCCGCCAGCACGCCGAACGCCATCACGACGGTCACGACCAGGCCGATGACCGCCGGGGCCACCACGTGCGCGGCCTCCTCGGGCTCGCCGAACACCGGCTCGAGCCAGCCCGAGAGCGGGAAGACCGCCACCAGCAGGGCGCCGGCGAACACCGAGCCTAACGCCAGCACGATCATCGGCGCGGTCATGACCGACGGCGCCTCGTGCGGGTGGACGCCGTCCTCCCACCGGGCGCGGCCGAAGAACGTCATGAGCATCAGCCGCGTCATGTAGAAGGCGGTCAACCCGGCACCGATGACGGCGATGCCGCCGAGCACCCAGCCCCAGACGTCGTCCCGGTCCAGCGCCACCTCGATGATCGCGTCCTTGGTGAAGTAGCCGGACAGGAACGGGAAACCGATCAGCGCCAGGTAGCCCAGCCCGAAGGTTCCGAAGGTGACCGGCAGCTTCTTCCAGAGCGCGCCGAACCGGCGCATGTCCACCGAGTCGTTCATCGCGTGCATCACCGACCCGGCGCCGAGGAAGAGGCCGGCCTTGAAGAACCCGTGCGCCAGCAGGTGCGCCAGGCCCGCGACGTAGCCGGCCGGACCGAGGCCCACGGCGAGGAACATGTAGCCGATCTGGCTGACCGTGGAGTAGGCCAGGACCTTCTTGATGTCGTCGTAGGCGCAGCCGGCTATCGCCCCGATGAGGAGGGTGAGGGCGCCGATCGCGAGGACGACGGTGCGGGCGGTCTCGGTCAGGTCGTAGATGGGCGCCGACCGCGCGATCAGGTAGACGCCGGCGGTGACCATGGTGGCGGCGTGGATCAGGGCCGAGACCGGGGTCGGGCCCTCCATGGCGTCGGGCAGCCACGCCTGCAGGGGGAACTGACCGGACTTGCCGCACGCGCCCAGCAGGAGGAGCAGGCCGATCGCGGTGATCGTGCCGCCCGCCAGGGTGCCGATCGATCCGAAGACGCCGGCGTAGGAGGTCGTCCCGAGCTGGGCGAACATGATGAAGATGGCCAGGGCCAGGCCGACGTCGCCGACGCGGTTCATGATGAACGCCTTCTTCGCCGCCGTGGCCGCGGCCGGGCGGGTGTACCAGAAGGCGATCAGCAGGTAGGACGCGAGACCCACGCCCTCCCAGCCCACGTAGAGCGCCACGAAGCTGTTGCCGAGGACCAGCAGCAGCATCGCCGCGACGAAGAGATTCAGGTAGGCGAAGAACCGGCGGCGCGCGGGGTCGTGCGCCATGTAGCCGATCGAGTACACGTGGATCAGCGAGCCGACGCCGGTGATCAGCAGGGCGAACAGCGCCGACAGCGGGTCGAACAGCAGCCCGGCGGTGACGTCGAGATCGCCGGTGGCGATGAACGTGAACAGCTCGACGTCGGCCGAGCGCTCGGCCAGGCCGGCCAGCTGCACGGTGCACGCCACGGCGAGGACGAAGGCCGCCACCACCGTCGCCGTCCCCAGCAGGTGACCCCAGCGGTCGGTGCGCCGGCCACCCAGCAGCAGCACCGCGGCGCCGGCGAGCGGCAGCGCGATCAGCAGCCAGGAGGCGGCAAGGAGCCCTTCAGCAGGCACTGCAACCCCGTCCCGGTCAGTACTTCAGCAGGTTGGCGTCGTCGACCGAGGCGGACCGGCGGGTCCGGTAGATCGACATGATGATGGCGAGCCCCACGACCACCTCGGCCGCGGCGACGACCATCACGAACAGCGCGATGATCTGGCCGTCGACGGTCCCGGTGGAGCGGGCGAAGGTGATCAGCGTCAGGTTCACCGCGTTGAGCATCAGCTCGATGCACATGAAGACCACGATCGCGTTGCGCCGCACCAGCACGCCGACGGCGCCGATCGTGAACAGCATCGCCGCGAGCACCAGGTAGTAGGACAGCGTCACGACTCCTCCTGCCCGGCGCTCGCCGGCTTCGTGCCGCGGGGTGCTCTGCTCATCGGTGAGCTCGCACGCTCGCTCACCTGTGCTCCCCTCCGGTCCGGCCGCCCGGGGTGTCGCTGAGCGTGGGGTCGAGAGAGCCGAGCGCGGCGTCCGGGGAGCCGAGCTGCTCCCGGCCGGCCGGTCGGGGCATCTGCTCGACCTGCTCCGGCTCGATCCCGGTGGCGAAGCTGTCCTCGGCGAGGCTGCCGTCGGGCAGCAGCGCCGGCGCGGCCACCGAGGTGGCGCGGGCGTGGACACCCGGCCCGGGGAAGGTCTGCGGGCGGCCGGTGAGGAACCGGGCCCGCGACATCTCCTTCTGGGTCTGCCGGCTGCCCGGTTCCCGCTCGACGTGGGTGAGCAGCAGCGCACCGACCGCGGCGACGATGAGCAGCGCGCCGGTGACCTCGAAGGCCAGCAGGTAGCGGGTGTAGAGCAGCCCGGCGATCGCTTCCACGTTGCCCGATGCCGGGCCGCCCACCCCACCCTGCACCGCCTCGAGGCCGGCGACGGGCAGGTCCTGGGTGGCGCGGGCGATGCCGGCGCCGACCAGTGCGGCGAAGCCGGCCCCCAGCAGCAGCGCCGCGATCCGCTGCCCCCGCAACGTCTCGACCACCGAGTCGGAGGAGTCCCGCCCGACGAGCATGAGCACGAACAGAAAGAGGATCATGATCGCCCCGGTGTAGACGATCACCTGCACCACGCCGAGGAAGGGCGCCTCCTGGACGACGTAGAAGGCGCCCAGGGACAGCATGGTCAGCACCAGCCACAGCGCCGAGTGCACCGCGTTGCGGCTGAGCACCATGCCCAGCGCTCCGGCCAGGGCGAGCGGGCCGAGGACCCAGAAGACGACGGCCTCGCCGGTGCCGATGACGACGCCCGCGGTCTCCGGCGTCACGACCGGGCCTCCGGTTCGCGCACGTAGTAGTCCTTCTCGTCGTCCCCGAGCCGCATCGGGTGCGGGGTGGCCTCCATGCCGGGCAGCAGCGGGGCCATGAGCTGTTCCTTGGTGTAGATCAAGTCGCGCCGGTTGTCGTCGGCCAGCTCGAAGTCGTTGCTCATCGTCAGCGAGCGGGTCGGGCAGGCCTCGATGCACAACCCGCAGAAGATGCAGCGCAGGTAGTTGATCTGGTAGACCGCGCCGTACCGCTCACCGGGGCTGTACCGCTCGTCCTCGGTGTTGTCGCCGCCCTCGACGTAGATGGCGTCGGCCGGGCAGGCCCAGGCGCACAGCTCGCAGCCGACGCACTTCTCCAGCCCGTCGGGGTGCCGGTTGAGCACGTGCCGCCCGTGGTAGCGGGCCTTTGTCACCTTCGGCTCGAACGGGTACTGCTCGGTGGTCACCGTCCGGAACATCTGCGCGAAGGTGACGCCGAAGCCCTGGACCGCGGCGGGCATCAGGCGGTCGCGTACCGCCGGGCGCTTCCGGTCGCCCCCGGTGGAGGGTTCGACCTCCCCGCGGGAGCGGCGCACCACGTCCTGCTCGCCGGGCTTGCTCTGCTCAGGCATCGCCGTCCTCCTCGGATGTGGTGGCGCCGCGCCGTCCGGTGCCGACGACCGCTCCGGGGACCGGCTCCCCGCCGGTGCTCACCGGCTGCCGGCGCAGCCGCGGCGACGGCGGAACCGTCAGGTCCATCGGCGGAACCGGAAAACCGCCCTCGGCCCGGCTCGGGCCTCCGGTCGCCCGCCGGCGTGCACCGGCCGGTGGCAGGACCTCGGGCTGGATCTGCGTCGGGTGGTTGGAGCCGGCGGCCGCCTCGACGGCGTCCAGCCGGGTGTCGCGGTGGCTGGCCCGGCCGCCGAGCCAGAGGCCGACCAGCAGGACGAGCGCCACCGGCACACCCACGTAGAGGGCGACCTCACCGGCGGACAGGTCGGTCTCCCGGGACACGGTGCGCATCGTGGCGACGATGAGGATCCACACCAGCGAGACCGGGACCAGCACCTTCCAGCCGAAGCGCATGAACTGGTCGTACCGCAGCCGAGGCAGCGTGCCGCGCAGCCAGATGAAGACGAACAACGCGACGACGACCTTCAGGAAGAACCACAACAGCGGCCACCAGCCGGTGTTCGCGCCGTCCCAGATCGAGATCGGCCACGGCGCCCGCCAGCCGCCGAGGAAGAGCGTGGCGGCCAGGGCGGAGACGGTGACCATGTTGATGTACTCGGCCAGGAAGAACAGCGCGAACTTCAGCGACGAGTACTCGGTGTGGAAGCCCCCGACCAGCTCGCTCTCTGCCTCGGGCAGGTCGAACGGCGCACGGTTGGTCTCCCCCACGACGGCGATCGCGTAGATGACGAAGGAGACCGGGAGCAGGACCACGTACCAGCTGGGCCCGGTGAACTCCCAGCCGAAGAAGGAGACCTCGTTGCCGTCGGCCTGGGCGGCGACGATCTCCGACGTCGACATCGTCCCGGCGTAGAGGAAGACCGCGACCAGCGACAGCCCCATCGCAATCTCGTAGCTGATCATCTGGGCCGCGCTGCGCAGGCTGCCCAGCAGTGGGTACGTGGAACCGGACGCCCAGCCGCCCAGCACGATCCCGTAGATGCCCATCGCCGACATCGCCAGGATGACCAGCACGCCGATCGGTGCATCGGTGAGCTGCAGCGGCGTCTGCTGGCCGAAGATGCTGACGACCGGCCCCAGGGGGATGACGGAGAACGCGACGAACGCCGGGATGGTCGCGATGATCGGCGCCAGGAAGTACACCGGCTTGTCGGCCATCGCCGGCATGATGTCTTCCTTGAACGCCAGCTTCAGGCCGTCGGCGAGGCTCTGCAGGGAGCCGCGCGGGCCGACCCGGTTGGGGCCGATCCGCTGCTGCATGCGGGCGACGACCTTGCGTTCGAACACGATCGCGAACAGCGTCATCAGCACCAGCACGGCGAAGACACCGACGATCTTGATGAGGACGATCCACCAGACGTCGTGCCCGAAGTCCGCCAGCGTCGGCTGGTCGGCCGCGGCCCAGAGGTTCATCGCACGCCCTCTCCGACGACGGCTGCCGCGCGGACCAGCCGCACGACCGCCCCCGGCCCGGCACCCAGGTCGGTCCGGATCTCGCTGCCGGGCGAACGCATCGGCAGCCACACCACCTGCTCCGGCATCGCGGTGATCTCCACCGGCAGGCTGACCGAGCCGGTGGCCCCGCTGACCGTGAGCCGCTCGCCGTCGGCGAGCCCGAGCCGAGCGGCCGTCCCCGGGCCGATACGGACCACCGGACGCCGGGCGGTGCCGGCCAGCTCCGGCTCGTCGCGCTGCAGCGCGCCCACGTCGAGCAGCTGGCGCCAGGAGGCCAGGACCGCCTCGTCGTCGCGGAGCACCGGGGCGGCCGGCGGGGCGACGACGAGACCGGGCCGCTCCGACCGGCGGGCGCCGAGCGCGGACAGCGTGGCCCGCGCGGCCTCGTGGCCGGGCAGCCGCAGGTCGACGTCCATCTCGTCGGCCAGGCCGTGCAGCACCCGCCCGTCGGTCAGCCGCCCGGTGCCGTGCAGCGTCGCGTCGAAGCTCCGCAGCCGGCCCTCCCAGTCCAGGTAGCTGCCCGCCTTCTCGGGTGCGGCCGCCACCGGCAGCACGACATCGGCGCGCTCGGTCACCGCGCTGGGGAACATCTCCAGGCTGACGACGAACGCCGCCGCGTCCAGCGCCGCGAGGGCCAGCGCCGGGTCGGGCAGGTCCGCCGGGTCGACGCCGCCGATGAGCAATCCGGGCAGCCGGCCGCTGCGCGCCGCGGTGAGAATCCCGGTGGTGTCGCGGCCGGGGACCGCCGGGACGGCCGCGGGGTCGATGCCCCAGGCGGCGGCCACCTCGGCGCGGGCGTCGTCGTCCTCGACGCTCCGGCCGCCGGGGAGCAGGTTCGGCAGCGCACCGGCCTCGACGGCGCCGCGCTCGCCGGCCCGGCGGGGCACCCAGGCCAGCCGGGCGCCGGTCGCCCGGGACAGGTCCAGCAGGGCGGAGAACGCGCCGGGGACCTCGGCCAGCCGCTCGCCGGCGAGGACGACGGCGCCGGGCCGGCGGAGCGCCTCCACCGCGGGGCCGCCCCAGGTGCCCTCGGCGAGCGCGTGCAGCGACCGTGCCTCTGCGCCGGGGAGCGTGGTGAGCACCGTGGCCTGCAGCTTCTCCGCCGCGCGGGTGGCGAAGGGCGCCAGGTCGAAGACCGGCAGCTTGCTGGAGCGCACGGCGCGGCGCAGCCGCAGGAACAGGATCGGCGACTCCTCCTCCGGCTCCAGGCCGGCGAGCAGCACGGCGGGGGCGCTGCCCAGGTCGTCGTAGGTGACCGCGCCGGTGGCGGGTCCGGTGCCGGCGACGGCGGCCGCCAGGAACTCCAGTTCCTCGGCCGAGTGGGCCCGTGCTCGGGCGTCGACGTCGTTGGTCCCCAGGGCCACCCTCGCGAAGGATGCCCACGCGTAGGCGTCCTCGAAGGTGAGCCGGCCACCCGGTAGCACGCCGACGCCGCCCTCGGCACGGGCCCGGAGCAGGCCGGTGGCGGCCGCGGCCCACGCCTCGGGCCAGGACGCCGGCTGCAGGGTCCCGTCCGCCCCCCGCACCAGCGGAGTGGTCAGCCGCTCGTTCGAGGTGGCGTAGCGGAACGCGTAGCGGCCCTTGTCGCAGGTCCACTCCTCGTTGACCGCCGGGTCGTCGGCGGCCTGCCGACGGGTGACCTTGCCGCGCCGGTAGTCGGTGCGCATTGCGCAACCGGACGCGCAGTGCTCGCAGACGCTGGCCTCGCTGCGCAGGTCGAAGGGGCGCGCGCGGAAGCGGTACTGCGCGCTGGTGAGGGCGCCGACCGGGCAGATCTGGGTGGTGTTGCCGGAGAAGTAGGACTCGAACGGCTCGTCCTCGTAGATGGCGACCTGCTCCAGCGCCCCGCGCTCGAACAGCTCGATGAACGGGTCGCCGGCCACCTGCTGGGAGAAGCGCGTGCACCGGGCGCACAGGACGCACCGCTCGCGGTCGAGGAGGACCTGCGACGAGATGGGCAGCGGCTTGGGGTAGGTGCGCTTCTCGTCGACGAACCGGCTCTCGGTGCGGCCGTGGCCCATCGCCTGGTTCTGCAGGGGGCACTCGCCGCCCTTGTCGCAGGTGGGGCAGTCCAGCGGGTGGTTGATCAGCAGCAGCTCCATGGTGCCCTGCTGCGCTTTGTCGGCCACCGGGCTGGTGAGCTGCGTCCTGACCGCCATGCCGTCGGTGACGGGCATGGTGCAGGAAGCAACCGGCTTGCGCTGACCCTCCACCTCGACCAGACACTGCCGGCAGGCACCGACCGGCTCGAGCAGCGGGTGGTCGCAGAACCGCGGGATGAAGACGCCGACCTGTTCGGCCGCACGGATGATCAGCGTCCCCTTGGGCACCGCGACGTCGAAGCCGTCGATCGTGCAGTGGACGGCGTCCGGCGGGGTGTGCGGCCCCGGAGCGCCCGGCGGCACGGCCGGGGCCGGTGGCGGATTGGTCGGCGTGAGCGTCATGACGCCACTCCCACGGGCTCGATGTGGAGGGACCGGCCCAGGCGGGACTGCTCCTCGGGCGGCAGCAGGGCGACGTAGTCGTCCTTGAAGTACTTGAGCGAGCTGGTGATGCAGCTCGTGGCGCCGTCACCGAGGGCGCAGAACGACCGGCCCAGGATGTTGTCGCAGGTGTCGACCAGGATGTCGAGGTCCTGGGCGGTACCCCGGCCGTGCGCGATCCGCTCGAGGATCTGCACCAGCCAGTAGGTGCCCTCCCGGCAGGGGGTGCACTTGCCGCAGCTCTCGTGCGCGTAGAACTCGGTGAAGCGCAGAGTGGCCTCGACGATCGAGTCGGTCTCGTCGAACACCATCAGCGCGGTCGTACCGAGCATCGAGCCGGCCGCGGCCACCGAGTCGAAGTCCAGCGGGACGTCGAGGTGCTCGTCGGTGAAGTACGGCGTCGACGACCCGCCCGGGGTCCAGAACTTCAACTGGTGCCCGGGGCGGACACCACCGGCCATCTCGAGCAGCTCCCGCATCGTGGTGCCCATGGGTGCCTCGTACTGGCCGGGCCGCACCACGCGGCCCGACAGCGAGTAGATCTTCGGGCCGGGTGACTTCTCCGGTCCGAAGTCCTTGAACCACTGCGCTCCGCCGCGCACGACGAACGGGACGCTGGCCAGGGTCTCCACGTTGTTGATGACCGTCGGGGCTCCGTACAGCCCCGCGACCGCGGGGAACGGGGGCTTGAGCCGGGGTTGGCCGCGGTAGCCCTCCAGCGAGTCCAGCAGCGCGGTCTCCTCACCGCAGATGTAGGCGCCGGCACCCGCGTGCACGATCAGCTCGAGGTCGTAGCCCGAGCCGAGGATGTCGGTGCCGAGGTAGCCGGCGGCGTAGGCCTCCCCCACCGCGTTCATCAGCCGCCGGTGGGCGTGCACCGCCTCGCCGCGCACGTAGATCACCGCCAGGTGCGACCGGATGGCGTACGCCGAGATGATCACACCCTCGATGAGCGAGTGCGGGTCGGCCATCATCAGCGGGAGGTCCTTGCAGGTGCCCGGCTCGCCCTCGTCGGCATTGACGACGAGGTACTTGGGCATCGCCGCCGGGCCGGTGGGCTCCTCTCCCGGCTTGGGCTGCGGGATGAAGCTCCACTTCATCCCGGTGGGGAAGCCGGCGCCGCCGCGGCCGCGCAGCCCGGAGTCCTTGACCATGGTCACCAGCTCGCCCGGGGCCATGGAGAGCGCGGTGCGCAGCGCGGCGTAGCCGTCGAGCCGCTCGTAGGTGGACAGCCGCCACGACTGGTCGGCGGCCCAGCGGGTGGTGAGGACGGGGGTGAGGGGCATGACTCACTTCCTCCGCTTCGGGCCACGGCCCTCGATGGTCCTGGCGGAGCCGCCGGGTCCCTGACCACTCGTGCCGGGCTCCTGCCCGGCCGGGGTGTCGGTGCCTTTCCGGCCGTCGGGAAGCCGCCGGCCGGCGGGTTCCGGGGCGTCCGGGTGCGAACCGGCCGCGCCGGCCTTCTCCGCCGGGGTGTCCGCTGCGGCGACCCGCGCGTCGGCCGCCTCCTGGCCAGGGCTCTCCCCTGTCCCGCCGGAGGGCCGCACGGTCTCCCTCGGCTCACCGGCATCGGCGGGCTCGCGCTCCGGGCCGCGCATCGGCGGGGCGGACTCGCCGCGTTCGGCGGCCAGGCGCAACCCGCGCAGGGTGGGCTCGTAGTTGCCCGGTGCGTCCACGGCGGCCGCGGCAGCCGCGGCGTCGGGGTGCTGGGAGAAGCCGGCGAGCTGGCGGGAGATGCCCCGGAAGTCGGTGAGCGGTGCCCCGCGGGTCGGCGTCGGCTTCTCACCGCGGCGCAGGGCCGCGACCAGCTCGCGGGCGCTGTCGACGTCCTGCTGGTCGTAGAACTCGTAGTCCACGGTGACCACGGGCGCGTAGTCGCAGGCGGCCAGGCACTCGGCGTGCTCGAGGGTGATCGAGCCGTCGGCGGTGGTCTCGTCGTGGTGGACGCCGAGGTCGGCGCTGAGCGCGTCCATGATCCGCTGCCCGCCGAGCACGGCGCACAGCGTGTTGGTGCAGACGCTGACCAGGTGCCGGCCGGTGGGACGGCGCTTGTACATCGTGTAGAACGTCGCGACCGCGCCCACCTCGGCCTTGGTCAGACCGAGTTCCTCGGCGCACAGCGCGACGCCCTCCGGCGTGACGAAGCCCTGGTAGCTCTGCACCAGGTGCAGCATCGGCAGCAGGGCGGAGCGCGCCACCGGGTAGCGGCCGATGATCTCCCGCGCCTCCACCCGGGTCTGCTCGGTCAGCGGCGGCAGCTCGGCGAGGGCCGCGGCGTCGACCGGGCTCGAGTCCAGCCCGGTGATCGCCGTCCCCTCGGGGCTGCCTGGCAGTGCACTCATCGGTCCACTCCCCCCATCACCGGGTCGATCGAAGCGATCGCCGCGATGACGTCGGCGATCATGCCGCCCTCGCTCATCACCGCCGTGGCCTGCAGGTTGACGAAGCTGGGGTCGCGCACGTGCACGCGCCACGGCCGGGTGCTGCCATCGCTCACCACGTGGTAGCCGAGTTCTCCACGGGGCGACTCGATCGGCACGTACACCTGCCCGGCGGGCACCCGGAAGCCCTCGGTCACCAGCTTGAAATGGTGGATCAGGGCCTCCATCGACTGGCCCATGATGTGCCGCACGTGGTCCAGCGAGTTGCCCATGCCGTCCGGCCCCAGCGACAGCTGCGCCGGCCAGGCGATCTTCTTGTCCTCGACCATGACCGGGCCGGGCTCGAGCCGGTCGAGCGCCTGGGCGATGAGCTTGAGCGACTCGTTCACCTCTGCCATGCGCACCAGGTAGCGGCCCCAGGCGTCGCAGGTGTCGGCGGTCGGCACCTCGAAGTCGTAGGTCTCGTAGCCGAGGTAGGGCTCGACCTTGCGCAGGTCCCAGGCCAGGCCGGTGGCACGCAGGATCGGCCCGGTGACGCCGAGCGCGACGCAACCGGTCAGGTCGAGGTAGCCGGCGTCCTTGAGGCGGTTCTGCCAGATCGGCTGGCCGGTGAGCAGCCGGTGGAAGTCGGCCACCCGCTTCGGCATGACCTCGAGGAACTCGCGGATGTGCTCGACCGCCCCCTCGGGCAGGTCCTGCGCCAGGCCGCCGGGCCGGATGTAGGCGTGGTTCATCCGGAGGCCGGTGATCTCCTCGAGCAGGTCGAGGACCATCTCGCGCTCGCGGAAGCCGTTGGTCATGCCCGTGAGGGCACCCATCTCCATGCCGAACGTGGCGAGCGCGACCAGGTGGGAGGCGATCCGGTTGAGCTCCATGACCAGCACGCGGATGGTCGCGGCGCGCTGCGGGATCTGGACGCCGAGCAGCTTCTCGACCGCCATGCAGTAGCCGGCCTCGTTGAACAGCGGGGCCAGGTAGTCCATCCGCGTCACGAAGGTCGTGCCCTGCACCCAGTTGCGGTACTCGGTGTTCTTCTCGATGCCGGTGTGCAGGTAGCCGATGACCACCCGCGCCTTGGTGACCGTCTCGCCCTCGAGGTCGAGGACCAGTCGCAGCACGCCGTGGGTGGAGGGGTGCTGCGGGCCCATGTTGACGACGAGGCGCTCCTCGCCGTGCGGATCGGCCCCCAGCGTCAGGTCCCAGTCCCCGCCGGTCACGGTGTAGACGCGGCCCTCGGTTGTCTCGCGGGAGCCGGCGTAGGGGTCGTTCGGGTTGTACGTGGTGCTCATCTGCTCTCCCCGCTCACCGGTACGCCCGCCGCGTGTCCGGGGGCGGGATGGTGGCGTCGTGGTACTCGACGGGGATCCCGCCGAGCGGGTAGTCCTTGCGCTGCGGGAAGCCGTCCCAGTCGTCGGGCATGAGGATCCGCGTGAGCGCCGGGTGGCCGTCGAAGACGATGCCGAACATGTCCCAGGTCTCGCGCTCGTGCCAGTCCGCCGTCGGGTAGATCCCGGTCACCGACGGGACGTGCGGGTCCTCCGCGGTCACCGCCACCTCCAGCCGGACACGGCGCCGGTAGGTCATCGAGGTCAGGTGGTAGACGACGTGCAGCCGCGGGCGGCCGGGGTCGACGGCGGGGCCGCCGCTGTCGAGGTAGTCCACGCCGGAGACGCTGCTGCACAGCTCGAAGCGCAGCGCCTCGTCGTCGCGCAGCGCCTGCACCAGCGTCAGCAGGTGCTCGCGCGCCACGAAGTAGGTGATCTCGCCGCGGTCGACCAGCACCCGGGAGACGGCGGCCGCGTAGGTGGCCTCGCCCACCGCCTCGATCAGGGCGTCGGTGACCTCGTCGAAGTAACCCCCGTAGGGACGCTCGGTGGAGTGCAGCGCCACCGCACCGCCGGGCTCGACCCGGACCAGCCCACCGAAACCGGAGGTGTCGCCGCTACCGCTGACCCCGAACGCGCCTTTGCGGAAACCACCCGACGGCGCGGTGCTCGCGTCGTAGCCGGCCTCCTCGCGGCCGGGGACGACCGCGCCACCGTCATTGCTCATCGACCTACCTCCGGTGCGGAACCGGTGACCTTCGGCCCGCTCATCGCCGCCCACCCCGCTCGCCCGGCAGCAGCACCGCGTTGCCACCGCGCTGCTCGATCAGGAACTGGCCGGTGCGCCCTTCCGCGGCGGCGGCCTCGTAGGCGCGTCGGGCGCCCTTGTCGACGCGCACGGTCGACGGCATCTCCACGTGCAGGTCCTTCGCCGTCCCCTCGGCGCGCGCCTGCTCCAGCTGCCGTGCGCGCTTCTCGCCCAGCGGCTCGTGCTGGATCTTGTGGTGCAGCTTGAGGATCGCGTCCATGAGCATCTCCGGCCGCGGCGGGCAGCCGGGCAGGTACATGTCCACCGGGACGACGTGGTCGACGCCCTGGACGATCGCGTAGTTGTTGAACATGCCGCCGGAGCTGGCGCAGACGCCCATCGCGAGCACCCAGCGCGGCTCGGGCATCTGGTCGTAGATCTGCCGGAGGACCGGGGCCATCTTCTGGCTCACCCGCCCGGCGACGATCATCAGGTCGGCCTGGCGCGGCGAGGCCCGGAACACCTCCATGCCGAACCGGGCGAGGTCGTAGCGACCAGCGCCGGAGGCCATCATCTCGATCGCGCAGCAGGCCAGCCCGAACGTCGCGGGCCACAGCGACGACTTGCGGGTCCAGTTGACCAGCTTCTCGACGCTGGTCAGCAGCACCCCGCTGGGGATCTTCTCCTCGAGGCCCATGGTCAGACTCCCCTCAGTCCCACTCGAGCCCGCCGCGCCGCCACTCGTAGGCGAAGGCGAGGAAGACGGTGCCGATGAACACGACCATCGCGACCAGGCCCCACACGCCCAGCGCGTCGTTGGCGACGGCCCACGGGTAGAGGAAGACGATCTCGATGTCGAAGACGATGAACAACATCGCCGTCAGGTAGTACTTCACCGGGAAACGGCCGCCGGTGAGCGGCTGGTCCACCGGTTCGATGCCGCACTCGTAGGCCGCCAGCTTGGCCCGGTTGTACCGGCGCGGTCCGACGTAGGGGGCGACGGCGACGGAGAACAACGCGAACCCCGCGGCGAGCACGAAAAGCCCGACGATCGGGACGTAGGTCGAGAGCATCAGCTGCACCCTAGGGTGATGGGGGTCACGGACAGGTGATGGGACGTGCACCGAGCGTGCGTGTCGTGTCGTCGACTCGTCGTCATGTCGGCCACCTCACGTCGCCGGCGTCAGGCGCAGGAGGACGGCGAGGGCACGGTCGACCGCATCGCCGTCGCGACCGTCGCTGAGATTGCCCATCAGCCGCAGGGCGGCATCGGCACGTGCCGGGCGGCGCAGGCCCCGTGCGGTCGCCAGCCGGACGACAGCCGGCCGGGCCAGCAGAGCCAGCAGACCGAGGCCGAGCCGGTGATGACGCCCCAGCTCGGCGCGCAGCCGCTCGGGGTAGCGCTGCAGCAGCGCCTCCCGGCGCGCCCCCTCCGGGACCGCCAGGGCGGCAGCGACGGCCTCGGCCGCCATGCGACCGCTCTCGATCGCATAGCTGATCCCCTCACCGTTGCAGGGGTTCACCGTCCCCGCGGCGTCACCGGCCAGCAGCAGGCCGCGGGTGTAGGCCGGGCCACGGCTCAGCGCCATGGGGAGGCCCGCGCCGCGCAGCGGGCTCACCGCGTCGTCCTCGCCCAGCCCGTCCTCGGCCGGGAAGGTGTCCAGCCAGCGCCGGAGGATCGCCTTCCGGTCGGCGCCGGTGCCACGGCGGGTGTCGAGCAGGCCGTACCCGACGTTCGCCGTCCCGTCGCCCATGCCGAAGATCCAGCCGTAGCCGGGCATGCAGTCACGGGTGGGACCGTCGGCGGTCAGGTCGAAGGCGATGTCGAGGTAGTCGTCGTCACTGCGCCGGCTGCGGACGTACCGGCGGACGGCGACGCCCAGCGGCCGGTCGGTGCGGCGCAGCAGGCCCAGGCTCTTGGCCAGCCGGCCGGAGAGACCTTCGGCCGAGACGACCAGCCGTGCCTGCCAGACGACCGGCTGGCGGTCGTCACCGACCTCACCGCGGACCCCGACCACGCGTCCGGCGTCGTCCAGCAGCGGCTCGGTGACGGTGGCGCCGGTGATCAACCGCGCGCCGGCGGCCTCGGCGTGGCCGGCCAGCTGGGCGTCGAGCTCCCGGCGGGTGCGGACCAGCCCGTGGTCGGGCCAGGAGTCCAGCCGCGGCCAGTCCACCTCGGCCACCCGACCGCCACCGTGCACCCGCAGGCCGCGCCGGCGCACCCACCCGGAGGACGAGGTGTCGATCCCCATGTCGTGGAGCGCCTTCACCCCGCGCGGGGTCAGCCCGTCCCCGCAGACCTTCTCCCGGGGGAACTCGGCCTTCTCGAGCACCGCGACGTCCAGCCCGCTGTGCGCGAGGTGCCAGGCGGCGCTGGACCCGGCTGGGCCGGCCCCGACCACGACGACGTCGGCCCGGTGTTCGACGCTCGGCTGCGTCATGCCCGCCACCTCCGGTCCGCCCTCGAGTCCGGTCGCTTGTGAAAACGTTCACAAACCCGTGGTCCCGAGTCTAGGCCGCCCTGTGATCTAGCCGACAGTCCCCCCTCGGCGCAGCGCGTCGGCGACCTCGCCGTCGGTGGTCTCGGCGAAGTCGGCGTACGCCTGGCCGACGGACCGGAAGTCCCCCGGCACCACGGGGCAGACCAGGGCGTCGACCACCGCGGCGAGCTCGGCGACGACCTCCGGCGGGCCGACCGGGACGGCGACCGTCAGGCGGGCCGGCCGGCTCGCCATGACCGCGTGGACGGCGACCCGCATGGTGGCACCGGTCGCGAGACCGTCGTCCACGAGCACGACGTGCCGCCCGGCCGGTGCCGGTGCCGGCCGGGCGCCGCGGTAGGCGGCCGTGCGGCGACGCAGCTCGGCCGTCTCGCGGTCGCGTACGGCGTCGATGTCGGCCTCGTCCGGTTCGAGGCGGTCGAGGACGCGGCGGACCCACACCGTCTCGACGGCGTTCCCGACGGCCGCGATCGCGCCCATCGCCAGCTCCGGGTGCCCCGGCACCCCCAGTTTGCGGACGACGAGCACGTCCAGCTCCGCGCCGAGGGTCGCGGCCACCTCTGCGGCGACGACGACCCCGCCGCGCGGGAGACCCAGCACCAGGGTGCCGCCGTCCGCCCGTCCGGCGAGCGCGCCCGCGAGCACGCGCCCGGCGTCGTGCCGATCGGCGTATCGGGCGCGCTGCACGACGCCGCTACACCACCGGCACCGGGTCCGATTCCGGACGCGGTGTACCCGGGTCGTCGGGATCGGGCTTCGGAATGGGGTCCGGCAGTGGCGGCACCGGATCCGTCGGCGAGGAGTCGGGATCCTGGGGCTGCGGCGAGGCTGGTGTCGTCATGCGTCGACGTTAGCCTCCAGACGGCGCTGGAGCCCTGCCCTCACCGCCGGCCACTCCTCGATCAGGATGCTGAAGACGACCGAGTCGCGGAAAGTGCCGTCCTCCCGCTTCATGTCCCGCCGGATCAGGCCCTCCCGCTGCGCCCCCAGCTTGGCGATGGCGGCCTGCGACCGGGTGTTGAGGGCATCGGTCTGGATCTTCACCCGGCCGTACCCGCACTCCTCGAAGCAGTGGGCCAGCAGGAGCAGCTTGGTCTCCGGATTGACTCGCGTCCCCCACCACGGTCGGCCGTAGAGCGTCGAGCCGAGGTGGATCCGCTCGTCGTGCAGGTCCGCCTCGGCCAGCGCCGACGTGCCGACCAGCGTGCCGGCCGGGCCGAGCTCGGTGTCGGCCACGAGTCGGACCGCATAGGTCGTGCGACCGCCACCCCCTCGGCCGTCGGGGAAGCCCGGCCGCAGGAACCGCTCACGCGCCAGTGCGACACCATCCTCGGCCGACGCCGGCTGACGGTGCATCACGTACCCGCTCCGGTAGATCTCCGGATCGGCCAGCAGCGACGACAGCTCGGCCAGGTCGGCCACGGTCAGCACGTCCAGTCGGACGAACTGTCCGATCAGGGGCTCCCCCGTCGGCAGCACGGTCTGGCTCATGCGCGTGATCCTTCCTGCTTGGCCGACGCAGGTGCCGCCGGCCCCGTCAGAACGGCGGCGGTTCCTCCGGTACGTCTGGCCTGAGTTCGGTCACTGGCTCGTGGATCGGCGAGCGGCAGCGCGCTGACCGGCGGTGATGTGCTGCGGTAGGGGCGTTTTCACGCACTAAGCGGTTTGCCTAGGGTCGCGGATGTGGCGTTCATCCGGCGGGTGCGGACCGCTTCTGGAGCGACGGCGGTGCAGATCGCGCAGTACGTCGGCGGGCGGCAGCGGATCGTGAAGCATGTCGGTTCCGCGCACACCGAGGCGGAGCTGGGAGTGCTGCTGCAGCGCGCCCGTGAGCTGCTGGAAGATCCCGCCCAGGGCGTTCTCGACATCGGCGTCGAGCCCACACCGCCGGTAGCGTCGCTGGTCCGCCCTTCCCGCGGGCCCGGGTTGTTCGACGCGCCGCAGACAGCTCCGGGTCGCGGCCGGGATGGCCCCGGCCGGGTCGTGTCGACCGATTCACGGGCGCTGTTCGAGGCCCTGGCCGGGGTGTTCACCAGCCTGGGCTTCGACGCGGTCGGCGACGAGGTGTTCCGGGACCTGGTGATCGCCCGGCTGGTGGAGCCGACCTCGATCCTGGACACCGGCAGGGTGCTCGCCGAGCTGGGGCGCAAGCCGGCGAGTGAGAAGACGATGCGCCGCACCCTGACCCGCGCGCACCAGGACACCTACCGCGACAGGGTCGCCGCCCTGTGCTTCGACCACGCGTCGAGCAGAGGAGACGTCTCCCTGGTGCTCTACGACGTGACCACGTTGTACTTCGAGGCCGAAAAGGAAGACGACCTACGCAAGGTCGGCTACTCCAAGGAACGCCGGGTCGACCCACAGATCGTCGTCGGCCTGCTCGTCGACCGTGGCGGGTTCCCGCTGGAGATCGGCTGCTTCGAAGGAAGCAAGGCCGAAACGGCCACCACCGTCCCGATCGTCAAGCAGTTCCAGAACCGTCACGGCCTGGCCGACATGGTCATCGTCGCCGACGCCGGCATGCTCTCGGCGAAGAACCTGCGCGAGCTGGACGAGGCGAACCTGCGCTTCATCGTTGGGTCCCGGGTGACCAAGGCCCCGATCGACCTGGAATCCCACTTCCGCTGGCACGGAGACGCGTTCACCGACGGACAGGTCATCGACACCCTCACCCCCCGAACCGGACCCAACCACGAGAACGACCCGGCCCTGAAGGCCGAACCGCTCTGAGAACCCGGTCAGCACCCGGGCTCGTGGCGGGCAGTGTGGGCATACTCGGCCAAGCGCGCCGCCCGGGACAACAGGACCCTGACCGCTCAGGAGAACCGCGCCCGGGACGTGGTGGCCGGCGAGAAGGCCGCCCGCACCCCCAGGTTCGTCACGATCAAGGGCGACGCCCGCACCCTGGACGACAAAGCCCTCGCACGGGCTCGCCGGCTCGTCGGCCTCAAGGGGTACGTCACCAACATCCCCGTCTCCGTCATGCCCCCGGGCGAGGTCATCAGCTCCTACCACGACCTGTGGCACGTGGAGCGGTCCTTCCGGATGAGCAAGACCGACCTGGCCGCCCGGCCCATGTTCGTGCGCACCCGCGATGCGATCGAGGCGCACCTGACCATCGTGTTCACCGCCCTGGCCGTCGCCCGCACCGTGCAGAACCGCAGCGGCCTGGCGGTCCGCAACGTGATCCGTCAGCTCCGGCCGCTGCGCTCAGCGATCATCGCCATCAACGGCACCACCGTCACGCTGCCGCCCCAGATCGACCCCGCCCGCCAGACCATCATCGACGCCCTCGCCGGCTCGGAATCTCACGCACTAACGAAATGACCGAACTCAGGTCTGACGGTGGAGGGGGTGCCGGCAGGGCCGGTTGGTCGGCGAGGTCGCGAAGAGCCGGTTAGCGTCCGAGCGTGAGCAGGCCGGACGACCCAGAGGGCTAGGAGTCGGTCTGGGCTCGCCTTGAGCGCGAGGATCGCGAGGACGCAAAGCGGGCGAGAGGCCCGCTGGTGCTCATCTGGACGGGATTCTCGCTCCTTGCCATCCCGAACCACGCGCACGGACTCGGCCAGCCACTGCCGGGTCCGGCCTTCTGGGTCGTCATCTGCCTCGTCCTGGGCCTCGGGATCGCTGGACTGGCTTGGTACTGGTCGAGCCGTCGCAAACCGTGACCCCGAGGTGGTCTGCAGTCACTTCAGTTGACCAGTACGACTACCCCCTTGGGTGCCCCTGAAGCCACCTTCGGGGCGAGCCTTAGCGGAGCGGCACGCTGGCAGCGGGCTAGCAATTCACCCGAGTTATGGTGCTTCTTCAAGTCAAGTGGCCGCGCTTCGCGCGGCCAGCGGCCCCACCAGCTGGCGAGCCTCAGCTGACGACTTGTGACCACCCTTTTCGAGCATGGCGCTAACCCACGGTGAGCCGTGGCCGTCGACGCTCTTGTCGAAGCTCTCCATTTCTCCTACGGGGACGAGCAGCAGTCGCATAGACGCTAACCGGTCGAGAAGGTCTTTGCCGGCGCTATAGACAGTGCCAGCCTTGAGTCCACTCAGGCCTTGCGTCTTCAGCGAGGGCCATGCGGAGGTTTGATTCGCCCAGCCTGCCACTGCAAGATATAGGCGGTCCAGATCTTGGTCCCACACACCGTTTACGGACACCAGTGCAGCCTTCAATTGATCGCGATCATTCAGTAGATCAAAGTCGGCTATCACGTACGCAGAAACGCCAAGTCTACTTAGCGCACCCGCAAGAACGGGTGCCCGCTGCTTACCACCGCTGGGAACGAACAGGGTGGCATCCGCCAGTGAGCGACTACCGCTCTCTGTGGCGAGCGCATCCAGCACGGCGCCATAGAAGCGACAGTCGGCGTCCGCCTCGCATACCACCACTTGCTCGTGAAAAAGTCCCTGCAGGACATTTGAGTACCTCAGGACGGGGTCGGCCCAAATGTCGGAAAGTTCCGCCTCGGACAGTTCGTGAAGTGACGTCCGGTCGCTGTTTCGACTGATGCGAATCATCTTCACGGGCGCCTCCGCGTCCAAGAGGCCTAGGACAAGGTCGCGATCATGCGTGGCAAGGATTATCTGTCGATCCTGCGCTTGCGCCTCGGTGGCGAGCCAGCGTCCTAGCGCGCGCGCCTGTGCAGGGTGCAGGAAGGCCTCCGGCTCGTCAACGAGCAGCACTTGGGCGCCACCCGCGACGACATACAGCGCTAAGCCCATGAAGGCTCTCATGCCGTCCCCCTGGTGCTCCAAGCTGGCGAGTCGGCGTACGGCGTCCGCGTACTGCAAAGTCGGCCGATTCAATGGGGGTGCGGGCAGCCCCGGGTCGCCCACCCGAAGGCGAACATCTCCATTTACCCGATCAAGGGTCAGTGGCTGACCGAAGACCTCACGTGAGAGAACCGACAACCTCTCTTCGAGATCTCCGTCCCGAAATAGAGCACCCAGCGGCGATGCGGCTGGACCCATGCCGGGAGTTCCCATGCCGCCTGTGGCATAGCCAACAAGGGCACCCGCTGTGGCGTGCCAGTAGAAGAAGGTTGCGGCGTGACTTAAGAGTCCATCACTAGCTCCGCGTATCCATGTATTGAATTGCTCAAGGGTTAGCTGGTTTCCACCATGCGTCGGAGTGTAGCTAGGGGGATATCCCGGAGGAGCTGGCTGGCGCACCGCTGTTGTCTCCAGCCATTCTTCGGATTGTGAAAGGTCACCGGTGAGTGCCGCCGCGATCGCCGTGACGGCGACCGGTCGCGCGCTCCGGTCGCTGATGATTTGGACAATGTCGCGCAAAGCTTGGGATTTGCCCGCGTTGTTGCCACCGACGATGCAGGTCACCCCCACGCTGGGGACCGTTACTTGGTCACCGCCGTTGGATGCCAACGCGGACAGTCGGTAGCGAAGCGTCATGACCTAACTACTACCGTCGCTCGCGCGGTGATGCGACCTAGGGGTGTGCCTGGCAGTTGGTGAGGTTCTCGCACCCGGTGCGCCCACCGCAGTCGTAGGGCACCACGTGGTGGGCGTCGGTGCGCCCGGCCGGCTGGGCGCAGCCCGGGTGCCGGCAGGTGCGGTCCCGTAGCCGGAGGAACCGCTCCTGCGCCGCGGACGGGTCGTGCCCCGCGCAGCACCGTGCCCCACTCGGCGATCCGCCTGGCTTCCTCCGACGCGTGGGGTGGGCGTAGCCGGGTGGCAGCGACCGGTCCCCGCGGATCACCCGCGCCGGACGGGTCACTTCTTGCGGCTGCGGTGGAGCGCGACGATCCCGCCGGTGAGGTTCTGCCAGGCGACGTCGGACCAGCCGGCGTCCTGGATCCGACCTGCGAGCGAAGCCTGGTCGGGCCACGCGCGGATCGACTCCGCCAGGTACACGTAGGCCTCGGGGTTGCTGCTCACCGCACGGGCGATCCGCGGCAGCGCCTTCATCAGGTACTCGGTGTAGACGGTGCGGAACGGCGCCCAGGTGGGGCTGGAGAACTCGCAGACGATCAGCGTGCCACCCGGCTTCGTGACCCGGGAGAACTCGCGCAGCGCGGCGTCGGGGTCGGCCACGTTGCGCAGGCCGAAGGAGATGACGACGCCGTCGACGCTCTCGTCGGCCAACGGCAGCGCCATCGCGTCGCCGGCCACCTTGGGCACCGTGCGGGCCGCCCCGGCGCGCAGCATCCCCTGGGAGAAGTCGCAGGCGATCGCCGCCACGCCCCCGGCGGCCAGCTCCACGGTGGAGACCGCAGTCCCGGCGGCGACGTCGAGCACCGTCTGCCCCGGGCGGGCACCGAGTGCTTCGCGGGTGGCCCGCCGCCAGGAGGCGTCCAGACCGCCCGACAGCACCGTGTTGGTGACGTCGTAGCGCTTCGCGACGCGGTCGAACATGGCCGCGACCTCGGCCGGTCGCTTGTCCAGCCCGGCCCGCAGTGGAAGGACCCCCTTCTCCCCGTCCCTCCCAGGCTCGGGGCGGGACCCGGAAGGGGGCCTGAGCGGGGTCTCTCGCCGGTCTGCCACGGCAGCGACGCTACAAGGCCTCCTACTCTGGAGACGTGACCATGGCGGCCCTGACCTCCCCGGCAGCGGCCGCACGCGTCGTCACCACGGTCCGGCACGACCCCGCCGGCGATCTGCTGGACCTGCTGCCCGCTACCGGCGGCCTGTCCTGGGTGCGCCGTGGCGAGGGCCTGGTCGGCTGGGGCGAGGCGGGCCGCCTGGAGGTCTCCGGGCCGTCGGCACTCGCCGACGCAGCGCGCTGGTGGGACGAGTACACGGCCGGCCTGGACGTCGCCGACGAGCTCGGGGTACCGGGCTCGGGCCCGGTGCTGTTCGCCAGCATCGCCTTCGACCCCGTCGCCGGGACGTCGGTCTTCGTCGTCCCCGAGGTCGTCGTCGGGCGGCGGGACGGCGTCGGCTGGGTGACCGCCCTGGGAACGGCGCCGGTGCTCCCGGAGCCGCTCGCGCACGACGACGGTCCCGCGCCCCGGCTGCGCTACGCCGACGGCGCGCTGGACCCGGCGAGCTGGTGCGCCGCCGTCGCCGCCGCGGTGACCCGGATCGACGCCGGCGAGCTGGCCAAGGTGGTGCTCGCCCGCGACCTGCTGGTCTCCTCCGACGTGCCGCTGGACCCGCGCCGCATGCTGCGCCGGCTGGCCGCGCGGTTCCCCGACTGCTGGACCTTCGCCGTCGACGGGCTGCTCGGCGCCACCCCGGAGCTCCTGCTCCGCCGCACCGGCCGGCAGCTGTCGGCCCGGGTGCTGGCCGGCACCGCCCCGCGTGGCGCCGGCGCCGAGGACGACCGGCTGGCCCGGGCGCTGCTCACCTCCGCCAAGGACCGCGCCGAGCACGCCCTCGCCGTCGACTCGCTGGTGCAGGCGCTGGAGCCCTACTGCGACGGCCTCGACGCGCCCGCCGAGCCCCAGCTGCTGACGCTGGCGAACGTGCGGCACCTGGCCACCGACGTCGTCGGCACCCAGGCCCGCACCGGCCGCGCCGCGAGCGCCGGGCTGCTCGATCTGGTGGGCGCGGTGCACCCGACGGCCGCCGTGTGCGGCACGCCGACGCCGGACGCCGCCGCGCTGATCGGCGAGCTCGAGGGCATGGACCGCGGCCGGTACGCCGGACCGGTCGGCTGGCTGGACGCGGCCGGTGACGGCGAGTTCGGGCTCGCGCTGCGCTGCGCGGAGCTCGTCGGCGACGACGGCGCCCGGCTGTTCGCCGGATGCGGGATCGTCGCCGGCTCCGATCCGGCCGCGGAGCTGGCCGAGACCCAGTCGAAGTTCGCCGCGTTCCAGGCGGCCCTCGAGGGCTGATGCACGGCGCTCAGCGACGTACCGAACGCCAGGCGGTCGGCACCTCGCCGCCATAGAGCAGGACGAGCGGGCGCAGCGGCCTGGACGCGAGGCTCCGCCCAGGATGCAGCTGAGAATCGACGAGCACGAGGACGGTCCACACCAGGGCGATCACCCCGAGGACGGGGAGCGCCAGCCACGGGTTGCCGGTCCGCCACGAGGTCCGGCCGGTCAGCAGGGCGAGGACCACGCCGGCGGCGCAACTGCCGTACATCAGGCCCACGAGTGTCAGGTATGCAACCGCGACGGGCCGGCTGAGGCGCGGCGGCCGGCCGATTCGGAATTCGTCCACCACGGGTCAGGACGCTGGCCCCGGACACCGGACGACGGCAACCCGGCCGGGCCGTGCACCACCCGTCCGGGTCCTCGCATCGTGCGGTGGCGCGGTCAGGAGGCCGACCTCAACCGGAGGCGAGTTCGGCAGCAAGGGGTGAAACGGGCGAGAAGCAACCCACCGCCCACGGATGCCCGCTCGACCGGGACAGCGGCCCGGTTGTTCGTTGCCGGCCCGCTCTGGCGAGAGGTCAGGCCGGTCCACCGGATGTGGAGCCGCGTCCTGGCCCGGCTCCACATCCGGTAGTCCGGCTCAACCCGCCCAGGCGTCGTCTCGAGCGGGCGCTTCACAGCGGAGAGACCGGCGCCAGCCTGCGGATCAGGGCCACCGCAGGCCCAGGGCGGCCGCTCCGGGAGCATGTTCCGGGTTGAGAATTACCCACCGGATCGCCCCTTGCTGCCGAACCTAACCGGCGGCGAGAGCGCCGATCGCGGCGTCGCGGATCCGGCCGGCCAGTGCCGCCTCGGCGCGCTGGTCGGTGCCGACCACCACGACCCGCGGCCCACCGAGGGCGAGCGCGGCCGGCAGCTCGTCGGCCGCCGTGACCCGGGACGCCGCCCAGCCGAGCGACTGCGCCACGGCCACCAGGTCCCGCCCGTGCGGGGTGCCGAAGACCCGCCGGTAGTCCGCGGCGTAGCGGTCCTGACCCGGCTCGAGCTGGGCGAAGATCCCGCCGCCGTCGTTGTCGGGCACGACGACGGTGAGGTCCGGCTGCGCCTCCCCGGCACCGAGCAGCAGACCGGTGAGGTCGTGCAGGAGCGTCAGGTCGCCCATCAGCGCGAACGCCGGCCCCTCGTGCACCAGGGCCGCACCGACCGCCGTCGAGATCGTGCCGTCGATGCCCGCCACTCCCCGGTTGGCCAGCACCGCCACGTCGCCGCGCGGCACGGCCAGCCGGTCGACGTCGCGCACCGGCGTGGACGAGCCGAGCACGAACAGTGCCCCGGTGGGCAGGGCGGCCACCACGTCACGGGCCAGCCGGGCGGCGGTCAGCACGGGCGCGCTGTCGAGCAGCGCGTCGACCGCCGAGCCGACCGCCGTGGACGCCGCCCACCAGGCCCCGGCCCATCCAGGGTCCGGCTCAGCCGCCGCGGGAAGCCCCAGCGAGACGAGCCCGCTGCTGCGGACGGCGTCGGCCCACCGGGGCGAGGCGGCCACGGTCTCCACGCGCACCGCGGGGTGGGCGAGCAGCGCGTTGACCGGCCGGGACAGCGTCGGGCGGCCCACCACCAGCACCCGCTCGGGCCGGTGCGCGCCCAGCCAGTCCGGGGCCCCGAGCAGGAGCACCCCGCCGCGGAGGGCGGCCGACCAGGCGCCGCTGGAGGGCTCGGCGACCACGGGCCAGCCCGCCGCGGTGGCGAGCTCCGCGGCTGCCCGGCCGAGCGCGGGAGGCGCGTCACCGGCCACCACCAGCGTGCGCGGTACACCGGCGGAGCCGGGCGTCGGTGTAGGAGGGCGCACGGCCGCGGTCCACGGCCCGCCGTCCGCCCGCCCGGTCCAGGGGCCGGCGAGCCCCGCCTCGTCGTCGGGCAGCAGCGGTTCGCGCAGCGCGAGGTTCAGCTGGACGGGGCCCGGGTCCCCGGACAGCGCCCCGGTGGCCAGGGTGAGCGCCTTGGCGACCAGCGAACGCCAGTACCGGTTCTGCTCGGCCGGGCGCCCGGTCTCGGGGACGCCGACGTCGGCCGCCCAGCGCACCGCGGCGCCGTAGAGGCCGGCCTGCTCGATCGTCTGGTTGGCGCCGGTGGCGCGCAGTTCGGGGGGCCGGTCGGCGGTGAGCGCCAGCAGCGGCACCCCGCTCGCGTCGGCCTCCAGGACGGCCGCGTGCAGGTGGGCGGTCGCCGTGCCCGAGGTGGTGAGCACGGGCACCGGCCGGCCCGACGCCTTCGCCAGCCCGAGCGCGAGGAAGGCCGCGGTGCGCTCGTCGATCCGCACGTGGAGCCGCAGCCGGCCGTCGCGCTCGGCGGCGGCCAGGGCCAGCGCGACCGGCGCGGACCGGGAGCCGGGCGAGAGGACGGCGTCGGTGACCCCGCCGCGGACCAGCTCGTCCACCAGCACCCGCGCGAAGGCGGTGGCGGGGTTCACGCGCTGAGCACCTCGTCGATCCGGGTCCGCCACCGGGCGGCGGTCTGCTCGCCGGCGGTCACCGCGGCGATCCGGTCGGGGTCGGGCCGGCCGACCGGCAGCGCGCCGTCGACCGGCAGCAGCGGGGCGCTGCTCACGTCGTGGGTGAACAACGCCACGGTGGCCAGGCCACAGGCGAACGGCAGCTCGGGCAGCGCGGCGGCCAGCGCGACGCCGGCGGCGATGCCGACCGAGGACTCCAGCGCCGAGGAGACGACGCAGGGCAGGCCGTGCGCCTCGGCGACCCGCAGCGCCGCACGCACCCCGCCCAGCGGCTGCACCTTGAGGACGACGACGTCGCAGGCCTCGCGCAGGTCCACCCGCAGCGGGTCGTGCGAGCGGCGCACCACCTCGTCGGCCGCGATCCGCACGTCGACCCGCCGCCGCAGCGCGACCAGCTCGCCGAGGGTCGCGCACGGCTGCTCGACGTACTCCAGGCCGAACCGGTCCAGCTCCCCGATGCGGGTGGCCGCCGTGTCGACGTCCCAGGCGGCGTTGGCGTCCACGCGGATCGCGCCCGACGGACCCAGCGCGTCGCGCACCGCCTCCACGCGGGCCAGGTCGTCGGCCGGCGACTGGCCGGGCTCGGCGACCTTCACCTTCGCCGTCCGGCAGCCCGAGGCGGCGACGATCGCATGTGCCCGCTCGGGGCCCACGGCGGGCACGGTCACGTTGACCGGCACGCGGTCGCGCACCGGCGCGGGCCAGCCGTCGACGGCGGACTCCACCGCCGCCGCCCACCAGCGGCGGCTCTCCGCCGCGTCGTAGTCCCAGAACGGGGAGAACTCGCCCCAGCCCGCCGGGCCGCGCAGCAGCACCCCGTCGCGGACGTCGATGCCCCGGAAGCGGGCCCGCAACGGCACCTCGTAGACCGCGAGCTCGCTGATCCCCGCCGGCAGGGCGGCGGCGGGGGCGGCGGTCACGGTGATCAGCCTAGGTGAAGGACCCCGCTGCCCTCCGCCGCTCGCACGCTCGCGACAGGCCCCTGCAGCAGGGCCGACGTAGGCTGGCGCGCCGTGGCCCGGTACCTCACCCTCGTGCCCGCGGCCGAGCTCGCCGACGACGACGTCCACGCCGCACTCGACGGCGTGCGGCCCCTCGCCGTCCTCCCCTCCGGCCCCGCGGCCGTGGCCGGCACCGCCCGCGCCGCGCTCCGGCCGGGCGAGCCGCTGGAACCGGGCGCCGACCTGGTCGTCGTCACCTCCGGTTCCACGGGCGGCGGCCACGGCGTGCTGCTGTCGGCCGGAGCCCTGCGCGCCTCGGCGACCGCGACGCACCACCACCTCGGCGGCCCCGGCAGCTGGCTGCTCGCGCTGCCGGTGTCCGCGATCGCCGGCCTCCAGGTGGTGTGCCGCAGCGCGGTCGCCGGCCGGCCGGTCACCCGGCTGGCGACGGACGGCACCCTGACCGAGGCAGTGGCGCGCATGCCGGCCGGCGACCGCCGCTACACCGCGATGGTGCCCACGCAGCTGCGCCGCTACCTCGGCGTGGAGCCCGAGGCGCTGTGCGCCTTCGACGCGATCCTCGTCGGGGGTGCGGCGACCGACCCGGCGCTGCTGGCCCGCGCCCGCGCCGAGGGGGTCGCCGTCGTGACCACCTACGGGATGACCGAGACCGCAGGTGGCTGCGTCTACGACGGCCGGCCGCTGGAGGGCGTGGGCGTCCGGGTGGGGAAGGACGGCCCCGCAGGACCCGGCGGTGGGGAGCCCGCAGGACCCGGCGGTGGGGAGCCCGCAGGACCCGGCGGTGGGGAGCCCGCAGGACCCGGCGGTGGGGAGATCGAGCTCTCCGGACCGACGCTGGCGCTGGGCTACCGCGGCGATCCGGTCGCCACCGCGGCGGCGTTCGCCGACGGCTGGTTCCGGACCCGGGACGCCGGCGCGCTCGACGCCGACGGCCGGCTCACCGTGTACGGCCGGCTCGACGACGTCGTGATCAGCGGCGGGGTGAACGTGGCTCCCGCCGCCGTCGAGGCCGCGCTCCGCGAGCACCCCGACGTGTCCGACGCCGTGGTCTTCGGCCGCCCCGACGCCGAGTGGGGGCAGCGCGTCGTGGCCGCCGTCGTCCCGGCACCCGGGGCGACGCCGCGGCTCGCCGTCCTCCGCCCGTGGGTCACCGAACGCCTGGGTGCGCCGGCCGCGCCCCGGGAGCTGCACACGGTCCCCGCCGTCCCGACCCTGCACACCGGCAAGCCCGATCGCCGCGCGGTCGCCGCATCGATCTCCCCGGGAGCCTCCTGACCATGGCCACCCCCGCCCAGTGGCTGGCCGGCGCCCGCCCGCGCACGCTCCCCGCCGCCCTGGCGCCGGTGCTCGTGGGCACCGGTGCGGCCGTCGCGCTCGACGGCTTCCGGCTGGTTCCCGCGCTGCTGGCCCTGCTCGTCGCGCTGGCGCTGCAGGTGGCGGTGAACTACGCCAACGACCACTCCGACGGCAAGCGCGGCACCGACGCCGACCGGGTCGGCCCGATGCGGCTGGTCGGCTCCGGCGCCGCTCCCCCGCGGCAGGTGCTCGTCGCCGCGCTCGCGTCCTTCGCCGTCGCCGGGGTGGCCGGGCTGGCGCTGGCCGCGCTGTCCAGCTGGTGGCTGGTCGCCGTCGGGGCGGTCTGCATGGCCGCGGCGTGGACCTACACCGGCGGGCCGCTCCCCTACGGCTACCGGGCACTCGGCGAGGTCTTCGTCTTCGTCTTCTTCGGCCCGGTGGCCGTCGTCGGGACGACGTTCGTGCAGACCGGCACCCTGCCGGGCCTGGCGTTCGCGGTCTCGGTGCCGATCGGGCTGCTCATCGTGGCGATCCTGGTCGTGAACAACCTGCGCGACATCGAGGGCGACGGCCGGGTGGGCAAGCGCACGCTGGCCGTGCTGCTGGGCGACCGCGCCACCCGGGTGGCGTTCGCGGCGCTGCTGGCGGTGCCCTTCCTGGTGATCGCGGCGGTCGGCGTCTCCCGGCCGTGGGCGCTGCTGGGCCTGGCCGCGGCGCCGCTGGCACTGGCGCCGGTCCGGACCGTGCTCTCCGGCGGCCGCGGCCCGGCGCTGATCGGGGTGCTGGCGTCCACCGGCCTGCTGACGCTGGTCAGCGGCGTACTGCTCGGCCTGGGGCTGGCGTTGAGCTGAGCGCGGCTACGGCGTCGCGTCGCCGCTGAGCCGGTTGCGCAGGTCCTCCTTCGCGGCGCGGCGCGCCGTGCTCCGGGCGGCGAGCGCCTCGGTCAGCCGGTCGCGCGAGGGCCGCAGCAGCAGGTAGGACACGGGGATCGACAGCAGCAGTCCGAAGAGCAGCCCCGGGAACCCGGGGAGGCCGGCCCACCACAGGATGAGGACCAGCGCGGCCGCGATCGCGAACCGGCCGACCGTGTAGATCACCACCCAGGGAGCGATCCGGGGCGGCGTCGGTGCGCCGCCCGCAGGTCCCACCGGTGCTCCGGCGGCGGTCTGGTCCTGCTCAGCCATGACGGCCCTCCCACTTGGTCGAGAGAACGACCGTCGTCCTCGTGCGTGCAACCCCTCTGATCCG
Organism: Blastococcus capsensis; assembly: GCF_030165005.1. Taxonomy (GTDB): domain Bacteria; phylum Actinomycetota; class Actinomycetes; order Mycobacteriales; family Geodermatophilaceae; genus Blastococcus; species Blastococcus capsensis. The sequence continues at coordinate 382,809 of NZ_JASNNW010000002.1, read as the reverse complement.
GTTCAACGCGTCGATGGTGCGTTCCAGTGCCGGGATGTCGGTCACCCGCACCTTGAGCACGTAGCCCTCGCTCCCGGCCACCCGCCAGCAGTCCTCGACGACGGGCAGCGCCCGCAGCTCCTCCTGGACGTCGGGATCGTCGACCGCGTCGCTCTCGATGACGCTCACCAGAGCGGTGACCATCAGCCCCACCGCCGCCGGGTCGACGACGGCGCGGTAGCCGGTGATGACCCCCGCCGCCTCCAGCTTCCCGACACGCTCGTGGACGGCGGGTGAGGAGAGACCGACCTGCCGGGCGAGCTCGGCGTAGCTGGCGCGGCCGTTGGCGCGCAGCAGGTCGATCAGCTGCCGGTCCACGGCGTCGATGGGAGTTCTCCGTCCTGTCCCCGAGGGGGGCTCGTCCGACCCTCGGCACCGAGTATCGCCGCGGACGTACGCTGGTGGCCGACGAGGGGGTGGGCGCGTGGTGTTCCTGGTGGTGCTCGTGATGGCGGTCGTGGTGGTGGCCCTGGTGGTCCGCGCCGCGGCGAACTCCGGGCCGGAGGGGCGCACCCGCCCCGACCGGCGCCCGCAGCGGCCGCGTGGACCGGTGCGCTTCGTCGCGCCCGACGACGACCCGGAGTTCCTCCGGGAGCTCGAGCGCCGGGCTCGGCGGGACGACGGGTCCCCCGCCTGACGCCGGTCTGAGCTCAGGCGGCGGGTGCGGCGCCGAACAGCCGTCGCCAGCCGCGGCGCGGCGGCGCGGCCGCGGCCCGGTCCTGGGTCTGCGTCTGGTCGCCGCCGGGCCAGCCCAGGCCGCCGCCCTCGCGGGCGGGGGGCCCGGGCCAGCCGACCTCGCCTTCCTCGCCCGCGGCCCGCACGTCGCCGCGGTGGGCGCCGTCGCCATCCCCCGCGCGGCCGGCGAGCGCCGCCACGACCAGCGGATGCGACGACTCCCCGTCGGCGGCCGAGTGCCTACCCACGTCGCGCCTCCCGGCGGATGCGCGCCCTGCTCGTCAGTTCCATGGGGGCATGGAAGCACGCGGCTCCGACGTCGGTCACCGTCCCGGCACCCGATCCCGCCCGCACGGGGTACGGCCGCGGGGTCACTCCACGCCGGCGTAGCTGTGCAGCCCGCTGGAGACCAGGTTGACGAACGTCAGGTTGAAGATCATCACCGCCATGCCGACGACGTTCACCCACGCCGCGGGGCGGCCCCGCCAGCCCGCCGTCGTCCGCGCGTGCAGGTAGGCCGCGTAGACGACCCACGCCACGAACGACCAGGTCTCCTTGGGGTCCCAGCCCCAGAAGCGCCCCCACGCCGCCTCGGCCCAGATGGCGCCGGCGATGACCGCGAACGTCCAGATCGGGAAGCCGAGCACCGCCGTGCGGTGTGCGACCCGGTCCAGCGCCGCGGCCGAGGGAAGGCGCGCCACGATGCCCGAGCCCTCGTCGGCGCCGGGGCGGGACCGCACGAGGTACAGGACGCTGGCGATGCCGCTGACCATGAAGATGCCGAATCCGAGGATGGCCGTGGAGACGTGGATGGCCAGCCACGACGAGCGGAGCGCCGCCACGACGGGGCCGGCCTCGGTGTAGAGGCCCAGGCCGATGGCGACCAGCGCCAGGACCGCCGGGCCGAGGACGAAGACGCCGATGTGCCGCAGGTTCGGCGAGCGGACCGCGAGGACCACGTAGGCGACCACCGCGACGAGGACGACCGCCGTGGCGAACTCGTACATGTTGCCCCAGGGCAGCCGATCGGTGGCCATCCCCCGGGTCACCAGGACACCGGTGTGCGTCAGCGCACCCAGCACCGTCAGCCCGACCGCGGCGATCCCCCAGCGGTTGCCCCGGACGGCGTCCGGTGCCGGGATCTCCTCGACGACGGAGGCACCGCCGGCGCCGACCAGCTCTCGGGCCCGGGTGGTCCGCCGGCCGAAGGCCAGCTGCGCGCAGAAGGCGAGCAGCGCGACCGAGTAGAGCGCGACGCTCACGGAGAAGAGGCTGTCCGACAGCTCGGCCAGCGAGGAGTCAGTCACGCGGGGGGACCTCCGGTTCGGATGCGGTGCGGGCGGGAGCGGCGGTGGCCAGCGCACCCCGCAGGTCGTCGAACAGTGCGGTGGACCGCGTGCCGCTCTCGCCACCGCCCCGCGTCAGCGAGGCCAGCGTGAGCACGGTACCGCCGCCCTCACCGCCGGGCCGTGCCCGGGCGAAGACCCGCTCCCGGCGGAGCAGCAGCATCCCGAGCAGCCCGGCGAGGAGCGCGATCGCCGCGGCCAGCACCCACAGCTGGCCGGGGTCGTGCGAGTACTGCAGCGCCGCGAACTCCTTGACCCCGCTGAAGGTGATCCGGGTGCCGTCGGGCAGCTCCAGCGACTCCCCCACCGAGAGGTTGGCGGAGCCGACCTCGCTGAGCCGGCCGCGCTCGATCTGGCTGGCGTCGAGGGAGTAGACCGACTGCGGCAGGCCGGAGTCCAGGCCGAGGTAGCCCTGGTACGCCACGACCGCGACCTGCGGGGCCAGCGGCCGGGGGTCGACCGAGGTGAGCACCCCGCCCTGCAGCAGCCCGGTGGGTGCGAAGAAGCCCTCGAGGGCCAGCTGTTCCTCCTGGCCGGGGAGGTCGGGCAGCTTGAGCGCCCCCTCGCTGGCCATCGTCTGCTGGTCGCTGGGCAGGAACGGGACGGTGAGGTCGGAGAACGCCGTCCCGTCGGGAAGGGTGACGGAGAACGTCGGGCTGAAGCCGTGCCCGGTCACGTAGACCCGGTCACCGTCGATCCGCAGCGGGTCGTTGACCCCGATCGTGGTCGGGCGCCCTTCCGCCGACGGGGCCCCGTAGCGGATGTCGGCGGTGAACGAGGCGGCGGTCAGGTTCTCCTCGTACTCGGCGGTGAACTGCTCCAGGTCCACGCACAGCGGGCTGAGGTCGCCGCTGTCCACGAGCGGCCCGGCGGAGTAGGTGTCGTACTGCTGGAACGAGTTGCAGAACCCCTGCCCCTCGGTCACCAGGATGCTGCCCTCGTAGCCCCACAGCTTGCCGCCGGCCAGGCCGAGCAGCAGAGCGAGCAGCGAGAGGTGGAACACCAGGTTCCCGGTCTCCTTGAGGTGCCCCTTCTCGGCGGACAGCTCGGGGCCGGTGCCGCTGGACCCGGCGGAGTGCGCGGTGCCGCTGGACCCGGCGGAGCCGCCGTCGCGGCGGACGACGCGGAACCGGCGCACGCGCAGCTCCTCCTCGACGGCGTCGACGGCGGCCGCCGGGGGCACCGGCACGCTCAGCTCGGCGGAGTCGGGCAGCCGGAGCAGGTTGCGCGGTGCCGGGGGCGGCGGGGTCCGCAGCGCGCGGGCGTGCTCCGCGGCTCGCGGCACCACGCAGCCGATCAGGGAGACGAACAGCAGCAGGTAGACCGCGGCGAACCACGGCGAGCTGAAGACGTCGAACAGGTACAGCCGGTCGAGCACCGGAGCCAGGTCGGGATGGTCGGCGAAGTACTGGTTGACGTTGTTCTGCGACAGCGAGCGCTGCGGGAGCAGCGACCCGGGCACCGCCGCCAGCGCCAGGAGGAAGAGCAGGATGATCGCCGTGCGCATCGCGGTCAGCCGCCGCCACCAGTGGAGCAGCAGACCGCCGAGCCGCCGTCCGGCCGACGGGGGTGGAGGCGGAGGCGGTGCGGCGACCGACTGCCGCGGAGCCGTGGTGGTCACAGCGCCTCCCCGCCGGCGCTCGTCGGTAGCGTTCCGGTCGTCGCTCTGCCCATGTGCGAGCTCGCAAGCTCGGTCACAGTGCCGAGTCCGCGAAACCGGTGGCGGCCAGCCAGGAGCGCAGCCAGCCCATCATCTCGGTCCACGCGCCGGTGACCAGCAGCAGTCCGACGAGCACGAGCACCGCACCGCCGAACCGGGTGACCGCGCGCGCGTGCCGGCGGAGGAAGGTCGTGGCGCCCACGGCCCAGCGGGCGCCCAGCGCCACCAGCACGAACGGCACCCCGAGCCCCAGGCAGTAGGCCAGCCCCAGCAACGCTCCGCGGCCCGCGGTGGCCTCGGCGAACGCCAGGTTCTGCACGGCGGCGAGGGTCGGCCCGAGGCACGGCGTCCAGCCGAGGCCGAAGACCATCCCGAGGAGCGGCGCCCCGGTCAGCCCCATCGCAGGCCGCACGGTGAGGCGTTTGGTCCGCTGCAGCATCGGCAACCAGCCCAGGAACGCCAGGCCGACGAGGACGGTGACCACGCCCATGACCCGGGTGATGACCTCGTTGTGCACCAGGAGCAGCCGGCCCAGCCCGCCGAACGCGGTGCTGATGGTCACGAAGACGACGGTGAACCCCAGGACGAACAGCAGCGCCCCGAGGACCATGCGGCGCCGGGGAGCCCGCTCGTCGGTCGCCGTCAGCACCGCCGTGGCGGTACCCCGTCCGTCGCGGGCCGGCGCGGGCGCAGGTGCCGCCGTCCGCGTGCCGCTGCCGACCAGCCCGGTGACGTAGGACAGGTAGCCGGGCACCAGCGGCAGCACGCAGGGCGACGCGAAGCTGATCAGCCCGACCAGGGCCGCCACCGCGGCCGCGACGAGCAGCGGCCCGTCGGTGACCAGGCCGGCGAAGGTCTCCCCCACCGTCAGACCTCCTCCGCCAGCAGCCGGTCCAGCACCGCGCGCAGGTCCTCCTGCGTCACCGCCCCGGTGTACACCGCGGCCACCCGGCCCTGCCGGTCCAGCACGATGGTGGAGGGGATGGCGTTGGCCGGATAGTCGCGGAAGGCCAGCGCCACCTCACCGCGGGGGTCGTAGACGGAAGGGAACTCGACGCCGAAGCGCTCGACGAAGGCGAGTGCGAACTGCTCGCTGGTCTCCTTCACGTTCAGCCCCACGAACTCCACGCCCTCGTCCCGCACCTCGGCGTAGACCTCCTGGAACTCCGGCGTCTCGACCCGGCACGGCGCGCACCAGGAACCCCAGAAGTTCAGGACGGCGACGTCACCGGCCAGCTCCTCGGACGAGAACTCCCCGCCGCCCAGCAGCGTGCCGGAGAACTCGGGCGCCACCGCACGCTCGCCTTCCGGGATCACCTCACCGACGGGGGTGGCCGCGACGAAGCGGAACTCCCCGCCGTTGTTCGCCTGCACCTGGTCGGAGCCGGTGCTGCAGCCGGAGACCAGCGCGGCCCCCGCGAGCAGGGCCAGGACGGTCCGCCTCATGCGCCCGGCACCGCGTCCGGATCGGTGGCACCGGCCGGCTCGGCGTAGGTGACTCCCACGAACCGGTCGCTGTCGTAGGCGAGCGAGGTGACGCTGGCCAGCGAGCACTGCCGGCGCCGGGGATCGTGGGCGAACCGGCGCCCCTCCACGTGCAGCCGGGTCGTCCAGATGGGCAGCTGGTGGCTGACCAGCACGGCCTCGTGCCCCCGGGCGGCGTCGCGCGCGGCCTCCACCGCGGCGACCATGCGCGCGGCGATCTCGACGTAGGGCTCGCCCCAGGACGGCTGGAACGGGTTGCGCAGCCGCCACCAGTTCCGTGGGGCCCGGAAGACGCCGCCCCCGCCGCCCACGACCATGCCCTCGAAGGCGTTGCCGGCCTCGATGATCCGCTCGTCGGTGGCGACGTCGAGCCCGAACGCCTCGGCCAGCGGGCGGGCGGTCTGCTGCGCCCGCTCCAGCGGGCTGGAGACCAGGTGGACGACGTCCCGGCCGGCGAACCAGTCGGCGGCGCGCACCGCCATCTGCTCGCCGGCGTCGGACAGCCGGTACTCGGGCAGCCGCCCGTAGAGCACTCCCCGGGGGTTGTGCACCTCGCCGTGGCGCAGCAGGTGGACGACGGTCGTCCCGGTCATCCGTCCTCCTCGCTGTCCCCCGCAAGCGGGAGGTGCCCCCAGCTCGTCAGCCGCATTGCCGGCGGTGCTGTGCTCGTCGGTGAGCTCGCAGGCTCGCTCACGAGGACCGCTCGCTCTCGAGGGCACCCGTGCGGTGGCGCTCGACCTCGGCCGCGGCGCGGGCGGCCGCCGGCAGCGCCTCCAGCACCCGCTCGAGCGCCTCCCCGGCCAGCTGGGCGTTGACGAACCACGCCTCGAACGCCGACGGCGGCAGGTAGACGCCGCGGGCCAGCAGCGCGTGGAAGAAAGCCGTGTAGCGGGCGACGTCCTGGGTGCGGGCGTCGTCGTAGTCGCGCACCTGGCGTTCGTCGGGCACGAAGAAGACCGAGAACATGTTGCCGGCCTGCTGCACCCGGTGCGGCACCCCCTCGGCGAACAGCGCCGCGCTGGCGGCGCCGCGCAGGACCGCGGACACCTCGTCGCAGTGCGCGTAGACCTCGTCGGTGCAGTGCCGCAGCGTCGTCAGGCCCGCCGCCACGGCCACCGGGTTCCCCGACAGCGTGCCGGCCTGGTACACCGGGCCGCTGGGGGCCAGGTGGTCCATCAGGTCGGCCCGGCCGCCGAACGCGGCGGCGGGGAGCCCACCGCCCATGACCTTGCCGAAGGTGAACAGGTCGGCGTCGACCGGGTCCAGGCCGTACCAGCCCGACGGGGAGACGCGGAAGCCGGTCATGACCTCGTCGAGGACCAGCAGCGCGCCGTGCTCGGCGGTGATCCGGCGCAGGTGCGCGTTGAACCCGTCCAGCGGGGGGATGACGCCCATGTTGCCGGCGGCCGCCTCGCTGATGACGGCGGCGATCTGCGCGCCGCGCTCGGCGAAGACGGCCTCGACGGCGGCGACGTCGTTGTAGGGCAGCACGATCGTGTCGGCCGCGGCGCCGGTGGTGACGCCGGGTGTGTCCGGGAGCCCCAGGGTGGCGACGCCGGAGCCGGCCGACGCCAGCAGCGCGTCGACGTGGCCGTGGTAGTTGCCGGCGAACTTCACCAGCAGCGGGCGGCCGGTCGCGCCGCGGGCCAGCCGGACCGCCGAGAGCACTGCCTCGGTGCCGGAGTTGACCAGCCGGACCCGCTCCACCGGCGCGACCCGTCGCCGGATCTCCTCGCCCAGCTCCAGCTCGCCCTCCGTGGGTGCACCGAAGGACAGCCCGCGGCGCGCGGCGGCGCTGACCGCCTCGACGACCGCGGGGTGCGCATGACCCAGGATCATCGGACCCCACGAGCTCACCAGGTCGACGTAGCGCCGCCCGTCGGCGTCGGTGATCCAGGGGCCGGAGCTCTCGACCATGAACCGCGGGGTGCCACCGACGGCGCGGAACGCGCGCACGGGCGAGTTCACCCCGCCGGGGGTGATCTGCTGGCCGCGGGCGAAGAGGCCGGCCGAGGCCGGCGCCTCGTAGGGGTGGAGAGGGCTGTCCAGCGAGGTCACGGACCCAGTGTCCCCTCTGTCCCCGGAGACCGGCCGGAGGCATCGCACACACCCGCCAGGAGGGCGGCCCGCAGCGCCGCGGGATCGCGCGTGGGCACCAGGACCGTCCGGCCGTCGACGAATCGCAGCGGCAGACCCGTACGGCCGCGGGGCAGCGACCAGCCACCGCCGAGCACCGGCGCCCCGGCGTCCACACCGGCCTCGACCTCGCGCAGGCCGGCCGCGTCGACGTCGCGGAGCGGGACCTGCTCCCGCCCCACCGCGAGGCCGTCGGCGTCGACGCGCACCGTCCACACCCGCCGCGCGGAGAGGCAACCGATCCCGACGACGCCGAGGACGGCGACGATCACGATCGCCCAGAGCAGCGGCGGCACGTCGGGGCCCGGCAGCGCCAGGTCCCACACGAGGAAGATCCCGACGGCCCCGGCGACCATCCAGAACGGCCGCCAGGAGCCCCCCGGCTCGACGTACGGGTCCACCGTGTCCCTGACCGGCCCTAGCGAGTGACCAGGCGCGCGGCCTCGACCGCCCAGTAGGTGAGCACCTGGCCGGCCCCGGCCCGCCGGATGGCGACCAGCGTCTCGAGGATCGCCCGCTCGCGGTCCACCCAGCCGTTGGCGGCGGCCGCCTCGACCATCGCGTACTCGCCGCTCACCTGGTAGGCGCTCACCGGCACCTGCACCGCCTCGGCGACGCGGGTCACGATGTCCAGGTAGGGCAGCGCCGGCTTGACCATGACGGCGTCGGCGCCCTCGGCGAGGTCCTGCGCCACCTCGCGCAGCGCCTCGTCGGCGTTCGGCGGGTCCATCTGGTAGGTCGAGCGGTCGCCGAACTGCGGCGCCCCCTCGGCCGCCTCGCGGAACGGGCCGTAGAAGCCCGAGGCGTACTTGGCGGCGTAGGCCAGGATCGGCACTTCCGTGAAGGCGGCGCTGTCCAGCCCGGCGCGGATCGCCGCCACCTGGCCGTCCATCATCCCGCTGGGCGCGACCAGGTGGGCCCCGGCCTGGGCCTGGGCGATGGCCACGGCGGCGTACCGGTCCAGCGTCGGGTCGTTGTCGACCACGGATTCCCCGCCCTGCCCCCGGACCCCGCCCCTGGCCGGGGCGACCACGCCGCAGTGTCCGTGGTCGGTGTACTCGCACAGGCACAGATCGGCCATGAGCACCAGCTCGTCGCCGAGATCGGCGCGCAGCTGCTGCAGCGCCACGTTGACGATGCCGTCGGCGGCGTCGGCCTGGGAGCCCACGGGGTCCTTCTCGGCCGGGATGCCGAACAGCATCATCCCGCCGAGTCCCGCCTCGGCCGCCTCGTGCGCGGCCTTCCGCAGCGAGTCCAGGGTGTGCTGCACGACCCCGGGCATCGAGCTGATCGGCAACGGCTCGTCGATGCCCTGCTTGACGAAGACCGGCAGCACCAGGTCGGCCGGGGCCACCCGGGTCTGCGCGGTCAGCCGGCGCAGCGCCGGCGTCGACCGCAGCCGCCGCCCGCGCGCAAAGCCCGGGTCCACGCTCACTTCCCCTCGCCGTCCTCCGCCTCGCGCAGCGACAGGGCGTACTCGGCGAGCGCGTCGACCAGCGGTGCGACCGCCGCGGTCTCCGGTTGCACGTCCACCCGCAGGCCGAACTCCTGGGCGCTGGCCGCCGTGGCCGGGCCGATCACCGCGACGACGGTCTTGGCGTGCGGCTTGCCGGCGATGCCGACCAGGTTGCGCACCGTGCTGGAGGAGGTGAAGCAGACGGCGTCGAAACCACCGCCCTTGATCGCCTCGCGGACCGACGCGGCCGGCGGCGCGGCGCGCACGGTGCGGTAGGCGGTGACGTCGTCGATCTCCCAGCCCCGCTCGACCAGACCGGCGGCGAGCGTCTCGGTGGCGATGTCGGCCCGCGGCAGGAGCACCCGGTCGATCGGGTCGAAGACGTCGTCGTAGGGCGGGAAGTCGGCCAGCAGGCCCTGGCTGGACTGCTCACCGGCAGGCACCAGCTCCGGCTGGATGCCGAAGGCGCGCACCGCCTCGGCGGTCTGCTCGCCGACGCAGGCGACCTTCACCCCGGCGAACGCGCGGGCGTCCAGACCCAGCTCGACGAACTTCTCCCGCACCGCCTTCACCGCGTTGACCGAGGTGAACACGATCCAGCCGTAGCGGCCGGTGACCAGGCCCTTGACGGCGCGGTCCATCTGGGCCGGGCTGCGCGGGGGCTCCACGGCGATCGTCGGCACCTCGACCGGCACGGCGCCGTAGGCCCGCAGCCGGTCGCTCATCTCGCCGGCCTGGTCCTTGGTCCGCGGCACCAGCACCCGCCAGCCGAACAGCGGGCGGCTCTCCCACCACGACGTGCGGGCGCGCTTGTCCACGGCGGCCCCCACGGTGGCCACCACCGCGCCGCTGAGCGGGTCGAGGCCGGCGGTCTTCTCCGCCACGGCCGCCAGCTTGGTGACGATGCTCTTCTGGCCGGTGCCGGAGCCACCGGTGGTGACCACGACGGGGGTGCTGCCGGAGAGGCCGCCCTCGACCAGCCGCACCGCGGCGTCGGGCAGCTCGTCGGCCGTGCCCTGCAGGACCAGCGTGCCGCCGATGCCGGCAGCGACGCCCGCCAACGCGGCGACGTCGACGCCGCTGCGCAGGTCGGCGGTGACCGCGGCGCTCCCCATGGCGACGCCCGCGAAGGCGGGGACCGCGGTGGCGGTGGCGACACCGGGAACGACGTCGAAGGGCACCGAGGTGCGGCCCACGGCCAGCACCTCCTTGACCACGGCGTCGGAGGTGTAGGGGTCACCGGTCACGAGGCGCACCACGACCGAGCCGTTCTTGGCGGCGGCGACGGCTCCCTTGGCGACGTCGGCCGGCTCCCCGGAGACCGGCGTGAGCTCGACCCCGGGCTTGGCCTCGCGCACGGCGTCCTGGAGGGCAGCGGCCACGTCGGGGTCGACGAGGATCACCGCCGCCTCGGCGAGCGCCGCGGTCGCCCGGGCGGTGAGCATGCCCGGGTCACCGGGTCCGGCGCCCACGAACACGACCCGGCCCGACTGGCCTGCGGTCTTGCGGAAGCGCGTCATCGCGTGCTCCTGATCCTGGCCCGACTCCGTCGGGCTTCTGGTATGGCCCGGATCGTCCGGGCGTCTGCGGGGGTCTGGGAAGGGGCGGCGCTCATCGACCCACGGCCATGAGGGACGCCGCGCCACGGTCGAGCAGGTCGGCGGCCAGGGTGCGGCCGAGCGCCGCGGCGTCGGCCGGCGCACCGGTGAGCGAGCCGCGGACGGCGTCGCTGCCGTCGAGAGCCGTCACCGAGGCCCGGAGGAACAGCTCCGGGCCGGTCTCGCCCTCGGCGATCTCGGCGTAGGCGGCGACCGGTGCGCTGCAGCCGGCCTCGAGCGTGGCCAGCGTGGCGCGCTCGGCCACCACGCAGGCGCGGACCGCGGTGTCCTCGAGCCGGCCCAGCAGCTCGCGGGTGCGGGCATCGCTGCTCCGGCACTCCACGGCCAGCGCGCCCTGCGCGGGCGCGGGCAGCACCTGGAGCGGGTCGAGGGTCTCGGTGATCAGGTGCGCCCGGTCGATGCGGCTGAGACCGGCGCGCGCCAGGACCACGGCGTCCAGGTCGCCCGGCCCGCCGGCCGAGCCGGCCACCCGGCCGAGCCGGGTGTCGACGTTGCCCCGGATCGGCACGATCTCCAGGCCGAGCCCGAGGGCGCGCAGCTGGGCGACGCGGCGGGGGGCGCCGGTGCCGATCCGCGACCCCGGCGGCAGCTCGCCGAGCGTGAGCCCGTCCCGGGCCACGAGGGCGTCGCGCGGGTCCTCGCGCGCCGGCACCGCCGCCAGGCTGAGCCCCGGCTCCGGCGCGGTCGGCAGATCCTTGTAGCTGTGCACGGCGAGGTCGACCTCACCGTCGAGGAGGGCCCGGCGGATGGCCGCCACGAAGACGCCGGTGCTGCCTAGCTGGGCGATCGAGGCGGACGAGCGGTCACCCTCGGTGCTGATCAGCACGAGCTCGACCGGCACCCCGGTCGCCGCGGTGACCGCGTCGGCGACGGCCTGGGACTGGGTACGGGCGAGCACGCTGGCGCGGGTGCCCAGCCGCAGCGGGGCGGAGCTGCCCGCGGTGGCGGCGGTGGTGGTCTGCACGTCGGTGGCGGTCATGCCGTACCTCCCGGCCGGTCGGGGTCGACGGTGACGGCGTCGGCCAGCCGGCCGGCCCCCGGGGTGACGTCGGCGTCGATGCCCAGGCCGAACAGCGCCCGCAGCGCTCCGGCGTAGTCGGTGCCGCCCGGGGTGGCGGCCAGTTCCTTCACCCGCACCGTCGGCTCGTGCAGCAGCTTGTCGACGACCCGGCGCACGGTGCGGGCGATCTCCGCGCGCGCCCGGGCGTCGAGGTCGGGAAGCCGGCCGGCCAGGCGCAGCAGTTCGGCGTCGACGACCTCGGCGGCCTGGCTGCGCAGCGCGGAGACGGTCGGCGCCACCTCGGCCGCCCGCCGCTCGGCGCGCAGCAGCGCCGTCTCGGCCTCGATCATGGCGCGCGCGGCGGCGATGTCGTCGGCGGCGACCGGGCTCGCCGGGGCGCCGCCGTCCCCGCGCTCGCCGTGCAGGAGGTCCGTGTTCCTCTCGCCCTGCAGCAGGGCCAAGTCGACCACGTGCACGCCCGGCAGCGCAGCGACCCCCGGGTCGACGTCCCGGGGCAGCGCCAGGTCGATGACCACGAGCGGCCGGTGGACGCGACCGGCCATGGCTGCGGCGACCGTGTCGGTGCCGATCACCAGGCCAGAGGCGCCGGTGCAGGTGAGCAGGATGTCGGCGGCGGCGAGCTCAGCTCCCGTGCGGTCCATGGGTGCGGGGCGACCCCCGACCGCCTCGGCGAGCCGCTCCGCCGACGCCTCGGTGCGGCTGCTCACGACCACGTCGGCGCCGCGGCGGGCCAGCGTGGTGGCGGCCAGCGCCCCCATGGAGCCGGCCCCGATCACCAGCACCGGGCGACCGGCGAGGGCGCCGATCCGCGACTCGGCGCGGTCGAGGGCGACCGAGACGAGCGAGGCCCCGGCCCGGTCGATGCCCGTCTCGGAGTGGACCCGCTTCCCCACCCGCAGCGCCCGCTGGGCGACCGGGTGGAGGGTGCGCCCGACCGTGCCCTCGTCGCGGGCGAGCGCGTAGGCCGCACGCAGCTGGCCCAGCACCTGCGTCTCGCCGACGACCATCGAGTCCAGCCCGGCGGCCACCGTGAACAGGTGCGCGACGGCCTGGTCCTCGTAGTGCACCGTGACGTACGGGGACAGCTCCTCGACCGTGGCGCCGGCCTGCCGGGCGAGCACCCGGCTGACGTCGGTGACACCGCCGTGGAAGCGCTCGACCTCGGCGAAGACCTCGACCCGGTTGCAGGTCGCGAGCACGAGCGCCTCGGTGACGTGGTCGCTCTCGAGCAGCTCGTGCAGCGCCTTGACCCGGTCGTCGGCGTCCATGGCGAACTGCTCGAGCAGCGCCACGGGGGCGGTCTGGTGGCTCACGCCCACCGCGAGGAGACTCATGCCGGCACTTCCCCGGCGGGCACGGCTCGCTGCTGGCCGAGGAAGGCCAGCACCTGCAGCTCGACGGAGAGGTCGACCTGCCGGACGTCGACCCCCGCCGGCGCGGTCAGCGTCATCGGCGCGAAGTTGAGGATGCTGCGCACCCCGGCCGCGGTCAGCCGGTCGCAGATCTGCTGCGCGACCTCCGCCGGGGTCGCGATGACCCCGATGGAGACCCCCGTGCCGGTCACGGTCGCCTCCAGCTCGGTCATGGGTTGCACGGGAAGGCCACCGATGCGCTGGCCGACGCGGTCGGGGGCGGCGTCGAACAGTCCGGTGAACCGGAAGCCCCGGCTGCCGAAGCCCGCGTAGTCGGCGAGCGCGGTGCCGAGGTTGCCGAGGCCGACCAGCACGCAGGCGCGGGACTGCTCGGCGCCGAGCACCCGGGCGATCCGCTCGCGCAGCGCACGCACGTCGTAGCCCACCCCACGCACCCCGCAGGAGCCGAGGTGGGACAGGTCCTTGCGCAGCCCGGCGGGGTTCACGCCGGCGGCCGAGGCGAGCTCGCCGGAGGAGACGGTCGTCCGGCCGCCGTCGGCGAAGCCGGCGAGCACCCGCAGGTACACGGCCAGACGAGCGACGGTGGCTTCCGGGATGGTCCGGAGCCGCGGCTGGATCACGGGGCTCTCCACAGCGGTCGCGCCCAGGACCCGGCGGGCGCCGGGGCGGACCTGCGACATCGGAACGCGAGCAGGGACGCTCGCCCCCGCCACGGTAGCCGCTTGTGAACGCAGGAACAAAGTCGCCGGGAGGGCATGGCGCCGCTGACCAGGCCGGATCCGGGCGGTTGTGGCAGAGACCACCGCAACCGCCCGCCCCCGGCCACCCGGCCGGGGGGCCCGGCCCCCCGGCCCCGTCCAGAGGCTCGCCGCGAGCTCGCGAGCGGTGAGGGGGGACGGGGTCCTTCTACAGGCCGAGGTCCCGGCGCAGGCGGGGGACGTCCAGGGTGAAGTAGGAGTGCTCGCGGCCGTCGAGGAGCAGCACCGGCACGCGGTCACCGTACTCGGCCTGCAGCTCCGGATCGGTGTCGACGTCGACGTCGTGGACGTCGAGGCCGGCCTGCGCGGCGATCGGGGCGAGCTGCTCGGCGGCGGTCAGGCACAGGTGGCAACCGTCGCGACCCAGCAGCTGCAGCCGCGGCTCAGCCATCCGCCGGCCCTCCGGCCGCGGCCGGGACCGCCGCGGCATCGGCACCGGTCAGCCCGAGCTCGCGCAGCCGGGACCGGCTGACCTTGCCGGTCAGCGAGTGCGGCAGCGAGGGCAGGAAGTGCACCGTCGACGGCACCTTGTACCGGGCCAGCGACTCCGCGGCGTGCTCCTGCAGCTCGTCGATCGTCAAGTGTGTGCCCGGCGTCAGGACGACGACGGCGCGCACCGCTGCGCCCGTGCGCGGGTCCGGGACGCCGATGACCGCGCTCTCCACGACGGCCGGGTGCTGGTCGAGCACCCGCTCCACCTCGGCCGGGTAGACGTTGAACCCGCTCACGAGGATCAGGTCGCTGCGCCGGTCGACCAGGTGCAGGTCGCCGTCGGCGTCCCGGTAGGCGAGGTCGCCGGTCCGCAGCCAGCCGTCGGCGCCGGGCCCGTCGGCACCGTCGGGCCAGTAGCCGGAGAACAGGTTGGGGCCGCGCACCCAGATCTCGCCAGGCCCCTCGTCGGCGTCACCGGGGTCCTCGTCGTGCCCCGCGACGGCGGGGCCGTCGCCGCCGGTGGCGGGTGGGCCGACGGAACCGGTCCCGATCGTGGCGGTGTCCCGCAGGGAGAGCTCGAGCCCCGGCACCGGCCCGCCGATGCACGCCGGCTTGGGCCGCCCGGTGGCCAGCGTGCTGGCCACCACCGGCGCCGCCTCGGTCAGCCCGTAGCCCTCCCACACCGTGACGGCGGCGCGCTCGCGCATCGCCGTCCACACCTCCTCGGGCAGCGGGGCGGCGCCGGCCGACGCGATCCGGACGGCGGCGAACCCCCGGCGCAGCTCGGCATCGGGGTGGGCGGGGTCTTCGAGGTTGATCGCGTCGGCGGCGGCGAGCCAGGCCTGGTACATCGGCGGCGCCCCGGGCACCGCGGTCACCTGCTCCTCGGCCATGACTGCCAGCGACCGCCGGGGATCGAAGCTCTCCTGCAGGACGGCGCAGGCGCCCGTGGCGGCGACCAGCCCGAACCCGGCGTTGAGGCCGTAGACGTGGAAGAGCGGCAGCACCAGCAGCACCCGGTCGTCGGCCCGGACCGGCGGCGGGGTCATGGCCAGGCACTGCTCGTGGTTGGCCCGCAGGGCACCGGAGGTGAGCATCGCCCCGCGCGGGCGGCCGGTGGTTCCGCTGGTGTAGCACAGGAAGGCCAGGGCCTCGGAGTCGTCGGCCACCGCGGCCGGCGGACCCTCTGCCTCCGGCGGTCCGGGGCAGACCGGCACCCCGGCGAGCTCGTCGCGGTCCGAGGTGGCCACCAGCAGCGCCGCGCCCGAGTCGGTGAGGACGTGCTCGAGCTCCGGGTCGGTGTAGGCGGTGTTCACCGGCACCACCACCAGCCCGGCCCGCAGCGCACCCAGCACGGCGCGCAGCCAGTCCACCCCGTTCGGCAGCTGGACGGCGATCCGCTCCCCCGGTGCCAGGCCGCGACCGGCGTAGCCGGCGGCCACGCGGTCGGCCGCCGCGTCCAGCTCCCCCCAGGTCAGCCGCCGGTCGCCGGCCACCACCGCCGGGGAGCCGGGGTCCCGCTCTGCGGCGGCACGGACCAGCGCGGCCAGCGAGGTGCCTGCCTCGGACACTTCATCTCCTGTCGTCGGAGCGGTCAGGACCGGCCTCCGGCGCGCGCTGTGGGACGCGCCCGGGCATGCTGCCATGGACGAGCTGGGGCGATGTTGTCACCATGGGGGCCGCGCCGCAGCCCGCGCGCCGTACCGGTGCGCGATCGAAACAGGACGGTCCAGGCACACAGCGGGCCGACGAGGAGGTCGAACGCCCGCATGCCGCACCCGTTGGACGCCGAGCGCTCCACCGGCGCGGCCGCCCGGCCCCGACCGGGTCCGCGCCCGACGCCGTTCCCCCGGCCCAGCTCGGAGGCGCTGCCCGTCCGCACGCCGGGCGCCACCCCCGAGCCGGTCCGGGCCGAGCGGGCTGACGAGCCCACCGAACTGCCGACCGAGGTCGTCGCCGAGCTGGCCGACGTCGACCCCGGGGCGGTGGCGGCCGGCGACGTCGACGTGTGGGAACTCGTCCGCCGGGCGCAGGGCGGTGACGCGGAGTCGTTCGGCCGCCTCTACGACCACTACGTGACGCTGGTGCACCGCTACGTCTACCACCGGGTGGGTGACCGGGCGACGGCCGAGGACGTGACCAGCGAGACCTTCGTGCGGGCGCTGCGGCGGATCGACTCGCTGTCCTTCCAGGGCCGCGACGTCGGGGCCTGGCTGGTGACGATCGCCCGCAACATCATCCGCGACCAGGTGAAGAGCAGCCGCTTCCGGCTCGAGGTGAGCACCGCGGACATGCGGGACGCCGACCGCGCCACCGACGGGCCCGAGGACGCGGTGCTCCAGCACCTCACCAACGAGCAGCTGCTGGCCTGCGTGCGGCAGTTGGGGAGCGAGCAGCAGGAGTGCATCGTGTTGCGCTTCATGCACGGGCTGTCGGTGTCCGAGACTGCCGAGATCATGGGGAAGAAGGAAGGCGCCATCAAGGCGCTCCAGCACCGGGCGGTCCGGCGGCTGGCGGGGCTGCTGCCCGAGGGGCTGCGATGAGCGCACCTCGGTGCGGGTGCGTAACCGACCGGGCGCCCACGTCGTTGCACAGGTCGCAGCGGGTGCCGGGCAGCGGCGCGCCGCGCGCTGACGCGACGACGGGAGGTGGCAGGTGATCCGACACGACGACGACCCCACACCCGCCGGTCCCACCGCCGTCCGCGACCCCGAGGTCGCGGTCGTCGCCCGTCTGCAGGCCCTCTCCACCCAGCTCGACGGCGAGCCGGACCCCGCCTACCGGGCACGCGCCCGCGCGCGCCTGGTGGCCATGGCGGCCGTCCGCACGCCGGAACCTGCCCGGCACCCCGTACGCGACCGCCTGCTCACCGCCCGGGCCGTCGACCGGCCGCCGTCGCGCTGGCGCGGCCGGATCACCGCCGGGCTGGCCGGCGCGGCCGTCGGGGTGACCGGCCTGGCCGCCCTGGTCGCCGTGGCCGCCGGGGCCGGGCCGGGCGATCCCCTCTACGGCCTCAAGCGCGGCACCGAGCAGACGCAGTTGGCGCTGGCCGGGGACAGCCGCGGTCAGACCCTGCTGGAGCTGGCCGGCACCCGGCTCGATGAGCTCGAGGCGCTCGGCGACGACGAGGACGCCGCACTGTTCCGGCAGACGCTGCAGACGATGGACGCCCAGACCGTCGAGGGAGCCGCGTTGCTGACCGGCGACGCGGTGCGCACCGGCGACACGGAGACCCTCGACGCGCTCGCCGGTTGGACCGCGGAGCAGTCCGCCGGCCTCGGCGCGCTCGGCGGCGAGGTCCCGGAGGCCGCCGCGCAGGACTACGCCGGCTCCGCGGCGCTGCTCGACGCGCTGACCGCACGAGCCGCCGGGCTGCGGACCGCCCTGGAGTGCGCCACCGGACCGGCGACCGTGGGCGGCGACCAACTCGGCCCGATACCGGGGCGCTGCCTGGCCGACGCCCCGCCGGTGGCCGGGGAGTCGCCGGCGCCCGCACCCGAGCCAGCCGTCCCCTCTACGACGACCGCCCCCGGCACCCCGCCGGCAGCCGGCCCGGGCACGCCGGCGCCGCCGCCGACCTCGACGAGAGGCCCGGTGGGCGTCCCGACGGTCCCCGGGCAGCCCAGTACGTCGACCGAGATGGCGCCGCCGCCCCCCGGCGGTGGCGTCCTCACCCCGCTGCCCGACCTGCCGCTGCCCGACCTGCCGCTGCTGGACGGGTCGAGCGCCGGGACGAGCCCACCGAGCGAGTCGCCCGTGGCCGATGTCCCGGAGCCCGCTCCGCTGGACGTCTGCCTGCCGCCGCTGGCCACCATCGGCGACTGCTGATCCGACCTGAGCGCGGCCCTGCGTCCGGCTAGGGTCGGGGACGTCTCCGGTGGCTCGTGCCGGCCACCGGAGTCGCCGGCATCGCCGACGGATCGAGACGATCGACTGCAGGGAGGTCGCTGTGCCCCGACTGTCGGTGCGCGGCCGCCGGGCCGCGGGCGGGGTTCCGCCCGACGAGAGCACCCGCGCGCACGTCGCCGGAGCCGCATCGGCCGCGGCCGCCGAGGTCGCGGCGCCGCCGGCGGTCCGGCCCGATCTCACCGCGGCAGCTTTCTTCGACGTGGACAACACGATGATGATGGGCGCCTCGCTCTTCTGGTTTGCCCGTGGCCTGGCAGCCCGCAAGTACCTCTCCAGCCGCGACATCGCCCGCTTCGCCTGGCAGCAGGCGAAGTTCCGCATCGCCGGCAACGAGAGCGCCGACGACATGCACACCATCCGGGAGAACGCGCTGGCGTTCGTCGCCGGCCGCGAAGTCGCGGAGATCGCGCAGGCCGGCGAGGAGATCTACGACGAGCTGATGGCCGACCGGATCTGGTCGGGCACCCGCAGCCTGGCCCAGAAACACCTGGACGCCGGTCAGCGGGTGTGGCTGGTGACCGCCACCCCGGTCGAGCTGGCGTCGATCATCGCCCACCGACTGGGGTTGACCGGAGCCCTCGGCACCGTCTCGGAGATCGTCGACGGCCGGTACACCGGCCGGCTCGTCGGCGAGCTCATGCACGGCCCGGCCAAGGCGGAGGCGGTGCTCGCCCTCGCCGAGCGCGAGGGTCTCGACCTCTCCCGCTGCACCGCCTACAGCGACTCGGCCAACGACCTGCCGATGCTCTCGCTCACCGGGACGGCGGTGGCGGTCAACCCCGACACCGAGCTGCGCGCCATCGCGCGGGCCCGCGGCTGGACGATCCGCGACTTCCGCACCGGCCGGAAGGCGGCGAAGGTCGGCGTCCCGACGGTCGCCGCCGCGGCGCTGTCCGGCGGGCTGGTCGGCGGCGCCGTCGCGCTGCGCCGCCGCAACAAGCTGCCGGTCTGAGCTAACCGGAGAGACGGGTGCGGAAGACGGCGTCGTGCGGGCCCACCGGCTCGTCCCGGGGATCGGCGACGAAGAAGGCGAGGAAGGCGCTCGCCGGCGAGGCCTGCTCGAGCAGATGCCGCCACGACCACAGGTTCGGGTGGTCCAGGTGGACCGCCGCGGCGGCAGGCGCCAGCAGCTCGACGGCGCGCTCGAACTCGGGCGCGCTCAGCCGGTAGGTCGACGTCCGTCCCCGGTACCCGCAGACGTGACCCAGCACCACGGCGGGCAGCCGACGGGTGTGCCCGACGTCGTTGACCTCGCCGAAGGTCAGCGTCCCTCCGTCCAGCCGGGCCACGCCGTACGCGGCGGGCACGACGTACCCGGTCGTCCGGGGGGTGAAGTCCGCGACGGCTGCCGCGAGCTCCTCGTCGGTGCGCCACTGCTCGGCCGGGCGGGTCACGGCTGCGTCACCGCCCGAAGACGCCGGTCCGGCGCAGCAGCAGCTGGTAGAGCGAGTGCTGGATCGTCTCCCGGACCTGGTCGGTGAGGTTGAAGACCAGCATCGGGTCCTCCGCCGCCGCCGGCCCGTAGGAGACCGTCTCGATCGGCGTACCGAACGCGATCAGCCACTTCGACGGCAGCGGGACCAGCCCCAGCGGACCCAGCAGCGGAAACGTCGGGGTGATCGGGAAGTACGGCAACCCGAGCAGGCGGGCCGCCGTCCTGACGTTGCCGATCATCGGGTAGATCTCCTCGGCACCGACGATGGCGCACGGGATGATGGGCACCCCGGTGCGCAGCGCGGCGGACACGAAGCCACCCCGGCCGAAGCGCTGCAGGGTGTAACGCTCGCGGAACGGCTTGCCGATGCCCTTGAACCCCTCCGGGAAGACGCCGACCAGCTCCCCCTCGGTGAGCAGCCGCTCGGCGTCCTCGTTGCAGGCCAGGGTCGCGCCCAGCTTGCGGGCCATCGCACCGACCACGGGGAGGTCGAACACCAGGTCGGCCCCGAGCAGCCGGAGACGCCGCGACGCGGGGTGCTCGTCGTGCAGCGCGACCGTGGTCATCAGCGCGTCGATCGGCACGGTGCCGGAGTGGTTGGCCACCACGAGGGCCCCGCTGTCGCCCGGCACGTTCTCCAGGCCGATCGTCTCCACGCGGAACCACTTCTGGAAGAGAGGACGCAGGGCGGGGAGCAGCAGGTGGTCGGTCAGGTCGGCGTCGAAGCCGAACTCGTCGGTCTCGTACGCGCCGGTCAATCGGCGTTCCACGAATTCCAGCCCGCCGGCGAGCTGCTCCTCCCATCCCGGTGCGGGCGCCGGGGAGACGAACGGCTCGTCGTCGTCCGGGCGGAGGGGAATCACACGCGCTTCAGGCATCACGCACCGCCCGGAGCCCGGGGACTGGGGGCGCCGGCCGGAACCGCTGCTCCACCGCCGCAGCAGTGTCGCCGACCCGGCCGAGCAGGGAGCGCAGCCCCCCGGCGACCGTGTGCACCGCTTCCGGCGCGACGACCGGGGCCACGGTGCGGGCGTAGTCGGCCAGCGCCGCCTCCGTGCTGTAGCGGGGGGTGTAGCCGAACTCGGTGCGCAGGACCGTGGTGTCCACGACCCGCCCGAAGTTCAGGAAGCGCATCTGCTCCGGCGAGTAGTCGACGAACCCGAACCGGCGGGAGAGCCGCCCGACCGAACCCAGCGTCGGTGACGGAAGTGGCACCTCGACCCGGCCCAGCCGGCGGATGGCCTGGGAGAGCAGGAGGGTCCCGTCCCCGCCCACGTTGACGGTCCCGGCGAACCCGCCGGTGGTGGCACGGCTGAGCACGGCGAGCGCGTCGTCCTCGTGGAGCAGCTGCACCCGGGCGTCGTAACCCAGCGCGGTGGGCACCAGCGGCATGCGCAGGAACCCGGTGAGCAGCGAGTCGATCCGGGGACCGATGAAATTGGTGAAGCGCAGCACGGCGACGTCCACATCAGGACGCCGACGGCCGAACGAGCGCACGTAGCCCTCGATGTCGACGCTGTCCTTCGCGAACCCACCGGAGGGGACCTGCCGCGCCTGCATCGCCTCGGTGAAGACGGCAGGGTCGCGGGAGGAGGCGCCGTAGACGGCGCTGGTGGACTTGAGCACGAACCGGCGCACGGACGGCGCCCGCTGGCAGGCGGCGAGCAGCTGCATGGTGCCGATGACGTTGAGTTCCTTCATCGGCACCCGACCGCCGGCCCCGGCGGGGGTGGAGCTGATGTTCATGTGGACGACGGTGTCCACCGACGCCGCGGCGATGACCTTGCCGATCAGCGGGTTGCGGATGTCGGCCCGCACGAACTCCGTGCGGCCGAGCCGGCGCAGCATCTCCGGCGACGGCGGAACGGTGTCCACCCCGATGACCCGCCCGATGCCCCGGTCTGCTGCGAGCTCGGCCGCCAGCGCACCACCCAGCCACCGGCTCACGCCGGTGACGAGGACGACCGCGGGCGGCACGAGCGTCAGCTCACTTCTTGTTGCGGCGCTGGACGCGCGTCTTCTTCAGCAGCTTGCGGTGCTTCTTCTTCGCCATCCGCTTGCGTCGCTTCTTGATGACCGAACCCACGTGTTGCTCCCGACGTCGTCACGAATGTCAGCTCGAGCGCGACAGCGGGGATCTCCCCGGGTGTCGCTCGGCGACCGAGCGTACCCGAGCCACCCCGCGGCGACGTTGCCGCTACGACACCGTCGCCCTCCGGGCGACACCGCGGGCCATGACACCGTCGCCCTCCGGGCGACACCGCGGCCAGGTGCCGCCTCCGCCAGGTGGAGCCGGCCGTCGGCCCCGTCCAGAGGCTCGCCCCGAGCCTGCGAGGGGTGAGGAGGACGGGGTCCTTTCTCAGGCGATATCGGTGTAGGCGTCGCGCAGGTAGTCCTGCACGGCACGCTCCGGCACGCGGAACGAGCGGCCGACGCGGACGGCGGCGAGCTCGCCGGCGTGCACGAGGCGGTACACGGTCATCTTCGACACGCGCATCATCGAGGCGACCTCGGCGACGGTCAGGAAGGTGACGGCGGCGCGGGGGGCCGGGACGGCCGGGCGGCCGATCGGCATGGCTGCGGGGTGCTGGGCCGGCACCGGGCGAGCCATGGCGGCGGCGTTCATCGGGCGACCCATCGGGCGGGGGATGGGCATCCCCGGACGGACGACGGTGGCGGCAGCGTGGCGCTGGGGCATGGTCATGTCTTCGTCTCCGGTACCTAGCGCGCGTCGTGGCGCCGGCTTCCCCACCGGCAACTGAACACGCACGCGCTGGTACTGAGAGTAAGGGGACGGGCGTGACTGAAGCGATGGGTGAAACAAACAGGCGGACCGGTCCGTCCTAGGCAGAACTACACCTATGCAACACGGTGCACATCCGTCCCGGCGCGTTTCGCGACCCGGTGCACGCCCGATGACGCTGTGTCGCGGACTTTCGGCCATCAATGCGCTAGCGTGTTCGCCCATTCACGGTCCGTGCGGTCGACGTGTCGACGTCAGGCTGTGTCCACGGGCCCGACTCCGCGCCTCGGTCCGCTCCTCGCTCGTCCCTCGCTGCGATGCTCCCTCGGCTGTCGTCAGGCTGCGTCGCCCCCGAGCTCGACCGAGCGGCTGTGCGCCGCCTCGATCGCCGCGATCAGCGCCGCCCGCACCCCGTGCCGCTCCAGCTCCCGGATGGCGGCGATCGTCGTCCCTCCCGGACTCGTCACCGCCTCGCGCAGCTGGACGGGGTGCTCGCCGGTGTCCCGCATCATGACCGCCGCGCCGAGCGCGGTCTGCACGATCAGGTCGGCGGCCAGCGCCCGGGGCAGGCCGAGCAGGATGCCGGCGTCGACCATCGCCTCCACGAGGTAGAAGAAGTAGGCCGGGCCGCTGCCGGACAGCGCCGTGACCGCGTCCTGCTGGGCCTCGGGCACGCGGCGGACCTGCCCGACCGCGGCCAGCAGCGCCTCCGCCTCGTCGAGGTGCTGCTCACCGGCGTGCGCCCCGGCCGAGAGCACGCTCATCCCCTCGTCCACCAGGGCCGGGGTGTTCGGCATGACCCGCACCACCGGCACGCCGGTCGGCAGGGCCGCCTCGATCCGCTTCGTCGGCACCCCGGCGGCGACGGAGACGACCAGGTGGCCGTCGTCCACGTGCCCGGCGACCAGCCCGAGGAGCGTGTCGATGTCCTGCGGTTTGACCGCGAAGAGCAGGACACGGGCCCGGGCGGCGGCGTCGGCCAGCTCCACCGCCGGGACGCCGTAGCGCTCGGTGAGCTGCGCCGCCCGCTCGGGGCTGCGCTCGACGACCAGGATGCCGTCGGCTCCCCCGCGCCGGATCAGGCCCGACAACAGCGCCTCGCCGATCTTCCCCCCGCCGATGATCGCCAGGCCGCGCCGCCCGGTGGCGGTCACGCCCGCTCCCCCGCGACGGGCACGAGCACGCGCACGGCATGGCCGGCGGCCAGCAGGTGGCGCTGGTCCTCGGTCGGTTCTCCCCAGGGCATGACGTACTCCCAGCTCTCGGTCGTGCGGCCGTTCCAGGCCGCACGCTCACCGGTGATGGCGATCAGTCGTGGATCCACGGTCGCGACGGCGGGTCGCCCCTCGCCGGCCATCAGGACGTTCAGGCACCGCACGAAAGCCAGCTCCGCAGCCGGACCCCGGGCAGCGACCAGCCGTACCCGCCGCCCGGCGGAGGCCCGGCAGCGTTCCTCGGCCCACGGCTCCCCCGCACCGACCACCACCCGCGCCCGCGGCAGCGCGCGGGCCAGCGGGTCGACGTCGCCGGGCGCGCCGGCCAGGGCCACCTCGACGGGCAGATCGCTGAGGACCCCGACCAGGGCGCCGTCCCCCCGCCCCACCGGCACCGTGACCTCGCACCGGGCGGCCAGCCCCGCGTCGGCCACCCGGCCGGCCAGCTCGGCGACATGCCGCCGGCCGGCCGGTCCGTGGACCTCCAGGCACACCTGCCACCCGGCGGCGGCGAGGTCGCCGGCGGCACGGACGGCGTCCTCCGCCCCCAGCGCGCGGCGCGCGAGCCGGCCGAGGAGGCGGCGGGAGCGCGGACCGACGGGCACGTCCGAAACCGTAGTGCTCCCGGGTGTGTGCGCTCCGGGGGCCGGGTAGCGCCGCTTCATGGCAGGAGAACTGGACGGGATGAGGGTGGCCGTGCTGGCCACCGACGGAGTGGAGCAGGTCGAGCTGGACCGGCCGTGGCAGGCCCTCGAGGAGGCCGGCGCCGAGCCGGAGCTGGTCTCGTTCAGCACGGGCACGATCACCGCCTACGACCACATCGACAAGGGGGATCGGCGCACGGTCGACACCGACCTGGGATCTGCCGACCCCGACGACTACGCGGCCCTCCTGCTGCCCGGCGGGGTCATCAACGGAGACTTCGTCCGCGCGGACGCCGACGCGGTGACCTTCGTCAAGGCGTTCTTCGACGCCGGCAAGCCGGTGGCCGCCATCTGCCACGCACCGTGGGTGCTCATCGAGGCCGGCGTGGTCCGCGGCCGGCGCATGACGTCGTGGCCGTCGCTGCAGACGGATCTGCGCAACGCCGGCGCCACGTGGGTCGACGAGGAGGTCGTGGTGGACGGGAACCTGATCACCAGCCGCAAGCCCGACGACCTGGACGCCTTCGGATCGACGGTCGTGGAGGAGTTCGCCGCCTCGCGCGACGAGGAGTCCGTGGACGCCTGACCCCGGTGGTCAGGACGTGGCGAGCAGCCCGGCGGCCGGCGCGATGGTCAGCAGGGTGCCGGCGAAGACGAGGACGGCGAGCAGTCGCGCCCCGGCCGGCTCGGCGCCCTGCCGCTGCCGCCAGAGGTTCACCCCGCCGACCAGGCCGGTGACCGCCAGCGGGGCGAGGAAGACCGCCAGGTGCGGCAGCATCTCCCACAGCACGGTGGCAGCGAAGTAGATGCCGACCCCGGCCACGAGCGCGATGACCAGCTCGCCGGCGAAGCGCAGCCAGGCCAGCGCGCTCTCCCGGGGAGTGGCATCGAGATCGCTGTCGCCGAGATCGTCGGCCCGGACCACCGGGATCGGGCCGGTGGAGGCGTGGCCGGTACGGGAGGTCGCGGTGCGCGCCTCCGGGCGGTCGGCCGTCCGGGCTGCCGCGCGGTCACCGGCGCGGCCGGCGGTGCGATCGGCCGTGCGCTGCGCTCCGGCGGCGTCGGCCGGGCGCCGCAGCGGCGGCACCGGCGCGGAGGGGTGCGGAACCCCCGGCTTGCGGTCCGGCCGCAGCCCCGGGATGGCGGCGGTGACCGGGTCCGGCGCCGGGCGCCGGGGGGCGCGTCGCTCGCGGACCGGCGCGGCGACGGCCGGCTCCTGATCGCTGCGGCGCCGGCTGAAGCCGGCGCGATCGGCGGCCGCGGCGTCGTCGACCCGCCGCTGACGGATGCCGGTGTCGTCGTCGGCCCGCCGCTGACGGATGCCGGTGTCGTCGTCGGGACGGCGGCGGCGGGCGGTGCGGGCAGCGGACTCGACGCCGGCCTCGCGCAGGATCTCGGCGAGGGATCGTCCTCCCGTGTCCGGGTTCCAGTCCGGCTCGGCCATCACGCCCCTCCCAACGAGTCCAGCCTGCGGAGGATGACTCCCTCGCGCAGCGCCCACGGGCACATCCGCACGCACGGTACGTCCAGCGCACGCAGAGTTGCGGCAGCCACCACGGCGCCCGCGGGAACCTGGTGCGCCCGGTCGGCCGAGACGCCCGGTAGTTCGGCCAGCGCCGAGGACCCGATGCGGGAGACGAAGCCCACCAGCTGGCCCAGCCCCGTGGCGCTCAGCTCGCGCGGCACGCGGAGTCCGGCGGACGACGGCGCGGCGCCGGCCAGCCGGGCGAGGGTGCGGAAGGTCTTGCTCGTGGCGGCGACCAGGTCGGGCGGTCCGGCGGCCGCGATCTTCTCCGCAGCCGGCGCCAGCAGGTCGCTCGCGTGCGCGGCCAGGTCGTCCAGCGCGGCGAGGTCGGGGCGCCCGCCCCCGGTCGCCGCCGGGAGGAACCGCCGCGTCATCCGGCCCGCGCCGAGCGGCAGGGAGAGCGCGACCTCGGGGTCCTCGTCGATGCCGGCGGCGAGCTCGAGGGAACCACCCCCGATGTCGAGCACGAGCAGTCGGCCCGCGCTCCAGCCGAACCAGCGACGCACGGCGAGGAAGGTCAGCCGGGCCTCGTCCTCCCCGCTGAGCACCTGGAGCTCGACCCCGGTCTTGTCCTGGACCCGCTCGAGCACCTCCAGGCCGTTGACCGCGTCCCGGATCGCCGAGGTGACCAGGGCCATGAACTCGTCGCAGCCCCGCTTCTCGGCTTGCTTGCGGGCGTCGTGCACCGCGTTCAGCAGGGCCTTCTCCCCCGCCTTGGACAGCATGTCGTCGGCTCCGACGTGCTCGGCCAGGCGCAGGACGGACCTGTCGTCGTGCATCGGGGTGGGGTGCGCGCCGCGGTGCGCTTCCACGACCAGCAGGTGCACCGTGTTCGAGCCGACGTCCAGCACCCCGAGTCGCATGCCGTCAGTCTGCCGGACGGCCGCCTGCAGGGTCCCACCGCGAGCTTGCGAGCGGAGGGGGAGCCGACGTCCAGCAGCCCCAGGTGAATGCGCCGATTCTGCCGGACGGCCCCCTGCAGGGTCCCACCGCGAGCTTGCGAGCGGAGGCGGGCAGGGGTTCTTTCACTAGGCTGGCCCGGTGCGGAACGAGCCCCCCGAGGAGGTCGGCCTGGACTTCCCGCGGGAGTGGGTGGAGTTCCCCGACCCCGCCGATCCCGAGCACCTGGTCCGGGCGGACCTGACATGGCTGACGTCGGCCTGGACGTGCGTCTTCGGGCGTGGCTGCGCCGGCGTCGTCGAGGCGCGTCCGGACGACGGGTGCTGCAGCCACGGGGCCTTCTTCACCGACGAGGACGACCTGCACCGGGTCACCGCGGCGGTCGCCGACCTGACCGACGAGGACTGGCAGCTGGCCCCGGTGGGGCGCGCGGCCTGGACGGAGGAGGATCGGGCAGATGACGGGGTGGCCCCCGACGAGCCCGACGCCGTCCGGTCGCTGCGCACGCGGGTCGTCGACGGCGCCTGCGTCTTCCTCAACCGGCCGGGCTTCGCCGGCGGCAGCGGCTGCGCGCTGCACCGGATGGCGGTGCGCACCGGGCTGCACCCGCTCACCGCCAAGCCCGACGTCTGCTGGCAGCTCCCGGTGCGGCGCGAACAAGAGCACGAGGAGCGCCCCGACGGCAGCCGCGTGCTGGTCTCGAGCATCGGGGAGTTCGACCGGCGCGGCTGGGGCCCCGGAGGCGCCGACCTGCACTGGTGGTGCACCGGATCGCCGACGGCGCACGTCTCGCCCGAGCCCCTGGTGCTCACCTACGCCGCGGAGCTGACCGCGCTGCTGGGCGCCGCGGCGTACGCAGAGCTACGCCGGCTGACCGAGGCCCGCCTCGACCAGGGTCTGGTCGCGCCCCATCCCGCCAGTCCCCCGCTGCCCGGCCGGCCGGTGCCCGTCGAGCTGCACCGGCGCCGCCCCGGCGGGTGAGGTCCCGGCAGGCTGCGCTCCCCCGGCGGCCCGGAAGGTCTGCCGGTAGGTGCGGGGGGAGACGCCCCGCCGGCGGGTGAACTGCTCGCGCAGACCGGCCGCCGTCCCGAAGCCCACCAAGCGGGCGACCTCCTCGATCGATGCGTCGCTGCTCTCGAGCAGCTCCTCGGCCGCGGCCAGGCGCTGGGCGAGCAGCCAGGCGTGCGGCGTCGTGCCGGTGGTGGCCTTGAAACGGCGGGCGAAGCTGCGCGGGCTCATCAGGGCCCGCCGGGCCAGGTCGTCGACGCTGATGTCCTCGGCGAGGTGACCGGCGGCCCAGTCGAGGGCGACGCCCAGCAGGTCGTCCCGGCAGGCCGGTACGGGTGCGTCGATGAACTGCGCCTGCCCGCCGTCGCGGTGCGGGGGCACGACCATCTCCCGGGCCAGGGCGTTGGCTGCCGCGGCGCCCCACTCCCGCCGGAGGAGGTGCAGCAGCGCGTCGACGCCGGCCGCGGTGCCCGCGCCGGTGATGATCGGGCCGTTGTCGACGTAGAGGACCGACGGGTCGACGTCCAGCTCCGGATAGCGCGCAGCGAGCTCGCCGGCGTACTTCCAGTGCGTCGTCACCCGCTTGCCGTCGAGCAGCCCGGCGGCGGCGAGCACGAAGGCTCCGGTGCAGTGGCTGACCAGGATCGCCCCGCGCGCGGCGGCCGCCCGGAGGGCGCCGAGCAGCGCCTCGGACGGGAGCTCGTGGAACACCTCCCAGGCGGTGATCAGCACGATGTCCGAGCGATCGAGCCGGTCCAGCCCGTGCTCCACGGTGATCGGGATGCCGGTGTCGGTGCGCAGGACGCCCGGCCGCTCGGTGACCAGGGCGAAGTCGAAGGCCGGCAGCCCGATCGACCGGCGGTCGTAGCCGAAGACCTCGGCAGCCACCCCGAGGCCGAAGCTCCCGACCAGCCCGTCGGCGACCACGATGCTGACGACGACGGGGTCGGGCGCGACGGTCATGCCGGAACTATGGCAGAAATGCTGCGCTGCTGGTCACTCCTGCCACTCGTCTGCGCGATCCCGCGGACGCAGGCTGCAGCCATGCTGCTGATCACCTGCCCCGTCACCCGGTCCGAGGAGCTGGTCGCCGACCGGCGGATCCGGTCGGTCGTCAACCACCCGACCCACATCGCCCTGCACGTGGCGTGCCCCGCCTGCGCAGGCGTCCACGTCTACCGCACCGGGCGCAGCTGGGAGGCTGCGCGCGCGGCGCGCACGCAGCCGGCCGTTCCGGAGGCGCGGGAGCTCACCCGCGCCTAGGATCGAACACATGAGCGAGTCGAACTCCCCCGAGCAGACCACCGAGAAGAATCCCGACGACTGGGTCACCGGCGACGAGCCGGCCACGGGGGCGCAGAAGAGCTACCTGGAGACCCTGGCACGTGGCACGGACGAGGAGGTTTCCGAGGACATCTCGAAGGCCGACGCGTCGAAGAAGATCGACGACCTCAAGAACGACGGCTGAGAAAGGGCCCCGTCCCACTCACCGCTCGCAGGCCCAGGGCGGGACCCGGAACGGGGCCTAAGCCTCCAGCTTGTAGCCCAGACCCCGCACCGTCAGCAGGTACTTCGGGTTCGCGGGGTCGGGCTCGAGCTTGGCGCGCAGCCGCTTGACGTGGACGTCGAGGGTCTTCGTGTCGCCCACGTAGTCGGAACCCCACACCCGGTCGATCAACTGTGCCCGGGTGAGCACCCGGCCCGCATTGCGCAGCAGGAACTCCAGGAGATCGAACTCCTTGAGCGGAAGCGCCACCTGAGCGCCGTCGACGGCGACGATGTGCCGCTCGACGTCCATCCGGACCGGCCCGGCTGCCAGCACGCCGCCGTCGTCCGGGGCTGCGTCGGCCACCTCGCCACGCCGGCGCAGGACCGCGCGGATGCGGGCGACGAGTTCGCGCGCCGAGTACGGCTTGGTGACGTAGTCGTCGGCGCCGAGCTCCAGCCCGACCACCTTGTCGATCTCGGCCTCCTTGGCCGTGAGCATGATGATCGGTACGTTGCCGCGGGACCGCAGTGCCCGGCAGACCTCGGTGCCCGGCAGGCCGGGGAGCATGAGGTCGAGCAGCACGATGTCGGCCCCGCCGCGGTCGTACTCCGCCAGGGCGTCGTGCCCGGTCGCGGCCACGACGGTGTCGAACCCCTCCCGCCGCAGCATGTAGGACAGCGCATCGGAGAAGGACTCCTCGTCCTCCACGACCAGCACACGAGTCATGAGCGCTCGATCTCCACTTTCTCCTGGGGGACGGCGGACGGATCGGCCACCGGCTGTCCGCCGGTCCCGGCGAGCGGGATGCGGAGGGTGAACGTCGACCCCAGCCCCTCCTCGCTCCAGACGGCCACCGAACCGCCGTGGTTGCTTGCGACGTGCTTGACGATGGCCAGCCCCAGCCCGGTGCCGCCGGTGCTGCTGGCCCGCGACTGGTCCACCCGGTAGAACCGCTCGAAGACCCGGTGCCGGTCGGCGCGCGGGATGCCGATGCCGCTGTCGGTGACGGCGATCTCGGCGAAGCCGGAGCGCGCGCGGGCACCCACGGCCACCCGGCTGCTCCCGGTGCTGTAGGCCACCGCGTTGGCCAGCAGGTTGGTGACGGCGGTGACCAGCTGGCTCTCCACCCCGCGCACGACCAGTCCGTGCTGGCCACCCAGCACGATCTCCAGCTGCTTGGCGCGGGCCGCCGTGCGCGTCCGGTCGACCGCCTCGCCGAGCACCCGGTCCACCTCCACGGGCACCAGCTCGGGCAGCGGCTCCCCACCCTGCAGCCGGGAGAGGTCGATCAGCTCGCGGACCAACCGGGCCAGCCGGTCGGCCTCGACCGCGATCCGCCCGGCGAACCGCTGCACCGCCTCCGGATCGTCGGCCGCGCCCTCGATGGCCTCGGCGAGGAGGGTGAGCGCACCGACCGGCGTCTTCAGCTCGTGGCCGACGTTGGCGACGAAGTCCCGGCGCACCGCCTCCACCCGCCGGGCCTCGGTGATGTCCTGCAGGACGAGCGCCACCGGACCGGGCGGCCGGACCGTGCCGCTCTCCAGCCGGACGGCGTGGACCCCGACCAGCCGGGGACCGGCGCCGACCAGGTCGCCGGGGAGGCGGATGTCGCCGCGCCGGCTACCGCCGGTCCGCGACGCGCGTGCCAGGGCCAGCAGGTCGGGGACGAGCAGCCGGGTGCCGCGCACGATGCCCAGCGCCCGTGCCGCCGGGTTGGCCAGGATGACCGCGTCGTCGACGCCGACCACCACGATCGCCGGATCCATCAGGTCCACCAGCCGCCGCGCCAGCGCAGCCTCGGGCGGCCCGGCGACGACCCCGTCGGGGGCCTCCCCGAACATGGAGCGGAAGCGGATGATGACAGTGGCGACCACCACCCCACCCAGGAGGAGGCCGACCACCAGGGCGACCAGTGGACTCACGGCTCAGATGCTAGGTCCGCAGGCCACCCTGAACAGCTATCGGCGAGAGGTTCACCGCCCGTACGGGGCAGTGTTCACCGTCGGGTGGGCCGACGTTCACCTCGTGGCGACCGGCCCGGTCCCCGACGGGCCTACTGTCGACCTGGATCACGACGAGAGGACGACCGTGCGGGACAGCTACCGCGAGGAGCTCGACGACATCAACGACTGCCTGGTGGCCATGGCCAACTCGGTGGGGTCGGCGATGAGCACTGCGACGACGGCCCTCCTCGACGCCGACGTCTCCCTGGCCGACCTGGTGATCGCCGGGGACGAGGAGATCGACGCCACCCGGGAGAGCATCGAGCAGCGCTGCTTCACCGTGCTGGCCCGCCAGCAGCCGGTCGCCGGCGACCTGCGCGTCATCACCACCGCGATGCGGATCGTCAGCGACCTCGAGCGCATGGGGGACCTGGCCGAGCACATCGCCAAGGTGGCGCGGATGCGGTTCCCGGACCACGCCGTACCCCAGGACGTCCGCCCGGCCTTCCTGGAGGCCGGGCAGGTCGCCGAGCTGCTGATCACGAAAGCCGCCACGGTCATCGCCAAGCGGGACCTGGACGCGGCACGGGAGCTCGAGACCGACGACGACGCCATGGACAAGTTGCACCGCGGGCTGTTCCGGCAGCTGCTGAGCGACGACTGGCCGCACGGCATCGAGACCGCCATCGACGTCACCCTGCTCGGCCGCTACTACGAGCGCTTCGCCGACCACGCGGTCAGCGTCGCCCGGCGGGTGGTCTACCTGGTCACCGGCGAGCGCTACCCCGCCTGATGTCGCCCTCCGGGCTCCAACCGCCTCCAGGTGCCGTCCCCCGGTCGGCTGAGCCGCTCGAGTGGTAGAGGGACGCCGCGTCACCCGATGGTGAGCCGTGCCGTGGCACGGCTCACCATCAGCCCCGGTGTGACTGCCGCCGGGGTCGCGCCGCAGGCTCCGGCTCCCCACCGGACCGTGTGACTACTTCTTCCCCTGGTTCTTGACCGCCTCGATGGCAGCTGCGGCGGCGTCGGGGTCGAGGTACTGCCCGCCCGGCGTCACCGGTCGCAGGTCGGCGTCCAGGTCGTAGCGCAGCGGGATACCCGTGGGGATGTTCAGCCCCACGACCTCGTCCTCACCCATGCCGTCGAGGTGCTTGACCAGGGCGCGGAGGCTGTTGCCGTGCGCGGCGACGAGCACCGTCCGCCCCTGCCGCAGGTCGGGGACGATCGCGTCGTACCAGTACGGCAGCATCCGGACGACCACGTCCTTGAGGCACTCGGTCGTCGGGCGGGCCTCCGGCGGCAGGAACGAGTAGCGCGCGTCGCCGTCCTGGGAGAACTCGCTGCCGGGCTCGATCGGCGGCGGCGGGGTGTCGTAGGACCGGCGCCAGGTCATGAACTGCTCCTCGCCGTACTCGGCGAGCGTGGCGGCCTTGTCCTTGCCCTGCAGCGCGCCGTAGTGCCGCTCGTTGAGCCGCCACGAGCGCAGCACCGGGATCCACTGCCGGTCGGCCTCGTGCAGCGCCAGCTCGGCGGTCATGATCGCCCGGCGCAGCAGCGAGGTGTGCGAGACGTCGGGCAGCAGCCCGTGCTCGGCCATCAGCCGGCCGCCGCGGGCGGCCTCCTCGCGCCCCTTCTCCGTGAGCGGGACGTCCACCCAGCCGGTGAAGAGGTTGGCCATGTTCCACTCGCTCTCGCCGTGGCGGAGCAGCACCAGGGTTCCCGGGGAGGTCGTCACGGCGATCATCCTGCCCGACGGCACCCTCGCGGGCAGCGCCGCCCGTCGGCCGGTGCCCACGGGCCCGGCTCCGTGCTCCCATGGGTCACCCGGGGACGGAGGACGCCTCGCGGCGTCGGCCGGGCAGCCACGCCAGCACCACGCCGGCCGCGACGAGGGTGGCGGCCGCGGTGCCGATCGCCGTCGTGTGCATGGCCGAGACGAACGCCTCCCGCGCCGGCTGCACCACGTCGGCGGCCATCCGGACCTCCTCGGGCGTCCCGTCGGCCTCCACCTGCCGCACCGCCTCCAGCGTCGCGACGATCGACTGGCTGGCCTCGCCCCGGGCCCCGGCGGGCAGCCCGTCGACCCCCGCACCCAGGTAGGCCGCGTAGGTGCCGGCGAGCAGGGAGCCGAGGATCGCGACGCCGAGCGCCCCGCCCACCTGGCGCACCGAGTTGTTCACCGCCGCGCCCGCACCCGCCTTCTCCCGCGGGACGACGGACATGATCGATTCGGTCGCCGGCGCCATCACCATGCCCATGCCCACGCCCTGGACCGACAGCACCGCGAGCAGCAGCCACACCGGCGAGGTGAGGTCGAGCAACTGCACGCCCAGGAAGGACAGGGTGATCAGCAAGAAGCCGGTCGCGCAGACGGCCTTGGCCCCGAACCGCTCGGCCAGGCCGGAGCTCCGGGGCGCCGTGAACGCCATGCCGAGGGCGACGGGGATCAGCGCCGCGCCGCTCTGCAGCGGCGAGTAGTGGCGGACGCCCTGCAGGTAGAAGACCAGGTAGAACGTGGCGCCGAGAAGGGCGAAGAAGTTCAACCCGAGCGCGCCCGCGGCCGCGGAGAACGCCGGATTGCGGAACAGCGAGACGTCGAGAGCCGGATGGGCCGACCGGCGCTGCAGCCAGACGAACAGGGCCAGCAGGACGACGCCGCCCAGCAGGGGCACGAGTACGCCGGGCGTCGTCCACCCGGCGCCGCTGCCGCCGTGGATGATCCCGTAGACGAGGCCGGCGAGGGCGACGATCGACAGCAGCACGCCGGGCAGGTCCAGCCGCCCCGGGTGAGGGTCCTTCGAGTCCGGTACGAAGGCCAGCACGGCAACGATGCCGAGCAACGCCACGGGGACGCCGACGAGGAAGACCGCGCCCCACCAGAAGTGCTCCAGGACCGCGCCCCCGGCCAGCGGGCCGCCCGCCACCGCGATCCCCGCCGTCCCCGCCCAGACGCCGATGGCCCGCCCGCGCTCGCGGGGCGGGAAGACGTTGGTGATGACCGCGAGCGTCGTCGGCTGGACCGCCGCGCCACCGATGCCCATCACCGCCCGCCAGGCGATGAGCTCCAGGGGGCTGTCGCTCAACGCGGCGAACACCGACCCGACGGCGAAGATGCCCAGCCCGATCAGCAGCACCCGCCGGCGGCCGATCCGGTCACCGACGACGCCCCAGGAGAACAGCAGCCCGGCGAAGACCAGGATGTAGGCGTCCACCACCCACTGCAGCTCGCCCTGGCTGGCCCCGAGCTCCCGTTGCAACGTCGGGATGGCGACGTTGAGGATCGTGTTCCCCATGATCACCACGAGCAGGCAGACCGTCATGGTGGCCAGCACCCACCAGCGGCGGGCGTAGCCGGGGGGCAGCTCGTCGCCGGGCGGCACCGCGCCCGGCCGGGACTTGTCGGTCGCCGTCACGCCCTGGGGTTGGGATCGGTGCCGGGGCGGCGGGTGGGGTCGGCGAAGGCGGCGAAGGCCTCCAGGTTGCGCAGGGACTCCCCCCGCTTGACCCGCCAGTCCCACTCGCGGCGGATCGACGTCCCGAACCCGATCTCGAGCATGGTGTTGAAGTGGTCGTCGGCGTAGGTGAGCACCGCACCGAGGATCCGGTCGAGCTCCTCGGGGGTGACGGCGGCGTGCGGCAGCCGACCGGTCAGGTAGACGTCGCCGACGCCGTCGACGGAGTAGGCGACGCCGTACATGCGGGCGTTGTGCTGCAGCAGGTAGGTCCACAGCTGCTCGCGGTTCTCGTCCGGCTGGCGGCAGACGAAGGCCTCCACGCGCAGCGAGTGCTCACCGACGATCAACCCGCACACCGTCTTGAGCTTCTTGGTGCCCGGCAGGTCCACCACCCAGGTGCCCGGCCGCGGGTGCTCGTGCACCAGCTCGCTGTCGCGCAGCGTCTGCTCGATGACCGCGTCGAGCTCCGCCGTCGCCCTGGCCCCGTCCGGTCGGCTCATCGGGCCACCGAGATCCCGGGGAGAGCACGCAGCGGGCCTCCCCGGCGCTCGCGGGCCGGCCGAGGCGGTGCGGCCGCCATCTCCCCCGCGGCGGCGACGTAGGCATCGACCAGGGCGTCGGCGGTCCGGTCCCAGGAGAACCGGGCGGCGTGCCGGCGTGCGCCGGCGGCGAGCAGTTCCCGACGGGCGAGGACGGCACGCACCGCGGCCGCGTAGTCCGCCGGGCCGTGACCGTCCACCAGGACGCCGGAGACGCCGTCGCGCACCGCCGTCGGCAGCCCGCCCACGGCCGCCGCCACCACGGGGGTCCCGCAGGCCTGCGACTCGAGCGCGACCAGTCCGAAGGACTCGTTGTGGCTGGGCACCACGGTGACGTCGGCGGCCCGGTAGAAGTCGGCCAGCCGGTCGGGCGGCTGCGGCGGGTGGAACCGGACGAGCTCGGCGATGCCCAGGGTGGCCGCCAGCTGCTCGAGCTGACGGGGCGCGTCCAGACCGGTGCCGCTGGGGGCGCCGACGACGTGCACCTGCAAGCGAGCGCGCAACGCCGGATCGTCGGCGACCATCCGCGCAGCGGTCCCCAGCAGGACGTCGGGCGCCTTGAGCGGCTGGATCCGTCCGACGAACAGCAGGACGACGGCGTCGTCGGGCACCCCGACCGCGCGACGGGCCGCGCCCCGGCTGCCGGGGGTGAACCGGTCCAGGTCGACACCGGGCGGGACGACGAGCGTGCGGGCCGGGTCGGCGCCGTAGAGGCGCACCAGCTGGCGCGCCTCCTCGTCGGTGTTGGCGATCAGCCGGTCGGCCTCCGCGACCACCTGCTCCTCGCCGATCACGCGGGACCGGGGCTCGGGGCGGTCACCGGCGGCCAGCGCCTCGTTCTTGACCTTCGCGAGGGTGTGCGCGGTGTGCACCAGCGGCACGCTCCACCGGTCGCGGGCGAGGTACCCCACCTGGCCGGAGAGCCAGTAGTGCGAATGGACGACGTCGTAGTAACCGGGCTCGTGCTGGGCCTCCTCGCGCAGCACCGCGGCGGTGAAGGCGCACAGCTGCGCGGGCAGCTCCTCCTTGCCCAGGCCCTCGAACGGGCCGGCGCTGACGTGTCGGACGGTGACCCCCGGGCTCATCTCGACCACCGGCGGCAGATCGCTGGAGGTCGCGCGGGTGAAGACGTCGACGGCGATGCCACGGGCGGCCAGCCGGCGGGAGACCTCGACGACGTAGACGTTCATGCCCCCGGCGTCACCGGCCCCGGGCTGGTCCAGCGGGCTGGTGTGCACCGAGAGCGTGGCCACCCGGGAGGGCAGCCCGGAGCTCGGGAAGCGACGAGCGGGCACGTGAACCTCCGCTCTGCGCTGCACTGGCTGGGTGCGGACCGGCACCCCCGTCTGGTCATCATCCTGCAACAGCGCGAGGCTGGCCCGCATGCCCGACCCTGCCCAGACCGGCTCCCGCCCGTTGCCCGGTGCCGGTCGCACCGCCGTCGTCACGGGGGCCTCGAGCGGGATCGGCGCCGCCACGGCGGCCCGCCTCGCGGCCGAGGGCTTCGACGTCGTGATCGGCGCGCGGCGCTCGACCGTCTCGAGGATCTCGCCGGGTCCATCGGTGGCCGACCCCGAGCACGACTTCGTCGGGCTGCACGTCATGTACCTGGACCTGCGCACCGGCTGACCGCGCGGTCGCGCCGAGTGGGGCCCGGAGGGTCCCGGGCAAGCGCGACTCAGCGGCTCAGGGCAATGGGGGGACGGCAGCTGGAGGCGGTGTCGCCCGGTAGGGCGACGGTGTTGTCGGCTCCGGGTCGAGGGTGACGCCGAACTTCTCCTGCACGGTGGCGACGACCTTCTCGGCGAAGGCCAGCAGTTCGGCCGCGGTGGCGCCGTCCTCGGTGGTGAGGGCGAGGCTGTGCCGCGACGACGTCCCGACGCGCCCCTCGCGGGTGCCGCGGCCGAAACCGGCGTGCTGCACCAGCCAGGCGGCGCTGAGCTTGACCCGCCCCTCACCGGCCGGCCAGCTGGGACAGCCCTCGACGGCACGCCCGGCCGGCACGATGGGGTTGGTGAAGAAGGACCCGGCGCTGCGGGAATCGGGGTCGGCCGGGCCCCAGACCATGCCCTTGCCGCGGCGCAGCGCCAGCACGGCCTCGCGGACCGCCGTCAGCGGCGCCGTCCCGCCGACCTCCACGCCCAGCGAGCGCGCCAGCTCGGCGTAACCCACCGGCCGGGACAGCCGCCCCGGGTGCAGCGCGAAGCCCACCTCGAGGACGACGAAGCGGCCGGGTTCGCGCTTGAGCCGGCTGTCGCGGTACGCGAACCCGCATTCGTCGGGCGTCAGGGTGCGCTCGGCCTTCTCCGCGCGGTCGTACACGCGGACGGCGGTGATCGTCTGGGCGACCTCCTGCCCGTACGCGCCGACGTTCTGCACGGGTGTGGCTCCGGTCGAGCCGGGGATGCCCGACAGCGCCTCCATGCCGGCCAGCCGGTTCGCGACCGTGTAGGCGACCAGCTCGTCCCAGTTCTCCCCTGCCTGCACGGTCAGCTCGGCGTCGCCGTGCCGCTCGATGCCGCGACTGCGGACGGCGACCACGTCACCGGGCCAGCCCCCGTCCGGGGCGATCAGGTTGGACCCCCCGCCGAGGAGCAGGAGCGGGCGGCCGGCCTCGTCGGCGTCGCGGACCGCCGCCACCAGCTCCGCGGCGGTCTCCACCTCGATCAGCCGCTCGGCCGGCCCGCCGACGGCGAGGGTGGTGAGCTCCGCGAGCGGGACGTCGGATCGCAGCTGCACGGGTCGACGGTAGCCGGGACTACGCTTCGCCCCGGTGAGCGAGCCTGGCAGCGAGCACAAGCGGCGGGCGTCGCTGTCCCCCCAGCCGCAGCGCAAGGCACCCCGGCTGGCCGCCGGACGGGCCCGGGCGCTGGGCCTGCCCACCCGGGGCACCACGAACGCCAACCGCCTGCGCCGGGTGGACCGCTGGCTGCTGGCCACCCAGGTGCCGCGGCTGCGGGACGCCGCGCGCCCGCTGGTCGTCGACCTCGGCTACGGCTCCTCGGCGGTGACCACGCTGGAGCTGGTGGGCCGCCTGGGCCCGGAGGTGAACGGGCTCGAGGTGGTCGGGCTCGAGATCGACCCCGAGCGGGTGACGGCGGTCGAGGCCGACCGCGATCCGCCCCGCGTGGACTTCCGGGTGGGCGGTTTCGAGCTGGCCGATCTCCGGCCGGTGCTGGTGCGCGCCTTCAACGTGCTGCGCCAGTACGACGAGGAGTCCGCCGCCCGGGCCTGGGACACCATGCGCGCGGCGCTGGCGCCCGGCGGGCTGATCGTCGAGGGCACCTGCGACGAGTGGGGACGGCGCTCGGCGTGGGTGGCTCTGGACGCGGGCGGCCCGCTCACCCTCACGCTCGCCGCGCGGGTCTCCGACATCGCGACGCCGTCGGACCTGGCCGAGCGCCTGCCGAAGGCGCTGATCCACCACAACGTCCCCGGCCAGCCGGTGCACGAGTTCCTGCGCGCCTTCGACGCCGCGTGGGCCGCCGCGGCCGGGATGAGCGCCTTCGGACCGCGCCAGCGGTGGACCGCGGCGGTGGGATCCCTCGGCGAGCAGGGCTGGCCGCTGGTCGGGTCGAGCCGACGGTGGCGGCACGGGGAGGTCACGGTGCGCTGGTCGGCGGTCGCGCCGGTGCAGCGATGAGGACGCCGCCCGGGCCGGTACCCGTCGCCGGCGGCACCGCCGAGCTGCTCGCCGACGCCGACCGCGACGGCTCCTGGGTGCTCCTGGTGAACGACACCCCGCAGTCGCACGTCGATCTCGAGGACCCGGCGCACCTGGAGTTCGAGTACGTCCGCCGGATGGGTCACGTGCTCGACCTCGCCGCCGAGCCGGGCATCCCGCTCGACGTCGTCCACCTCGGCGGCGGCGCGCTGACCCTGCCCCGCTACGTGGCCACCACCCGGCCCGGATCACGTCAGCGGGTCGTCGAGATCGACCAGCCGCTCACCGACCTGGTCCGCGACCACCTGCCGCTGCCCCGCAACGCCCGCATCCGGGTACGGGCCGCCGACGCCCGCGAGGCGCTGGAGTCGATGCGCGGGGCGAGCGCGGACGCCGTCGTCACCGACGTCTTCGCCGGCGCCCGCACGCCCGGCCACCTGACGACCGTCGAGTTCGCCGCCGAAGTCGCGCACGTGCTGCGACCGGGCGGTGTCTACGCCGCCAACGTCGCCGACGGCCCGCCGCTGCGC
This sequence comes from Blastococcus capsensis, assembly GCF_030165005.1. GTDB lineage: Bacteria > Actinomycetota > Actinomycetes > Mycobacteriales > Geodermatophilaceae > Blastococcus > Blastococcus capsensis. Next base: position 343,811 of record NZ_JASNNW010000002.1, on the reverse strand, counting down.
TTCGCCCGTGCGCAGGCCGCCACGTTGCGGACGGCGTTCCGGCACGTCTGCCTGCTCGCGGAGCCGGGCATCCTGCGCGGCCGCCGCTTCGGCAACCTGGTGGCGGTCGCCTCCGACGCCGAGCTGCCGCTGGCCGCGCTCAGCCGCGCATGCGCCCGCGACCCGATGCCCTCGCGGGTCGTCGACGGGGCGGAGCTCGACCGCTTCACCGGCACGGCGCAGCCGGTGCACGATGCCGAGGCAACGCCCTCGCCCGAGCCTCCCGAGGGCGTCTTCAGCCGCTGACCCGGTCGGCGCCGGGCGGCTCGGACGTGTGGGACGCCTGGCTACCAGCTGTTGCCGCGGGGCAGGCCGCGGACGGCGGGGCGCACATCGACCAGGTAGACGGTCGCGGCGATCACCGCGGGCAGGCCCAGCAGCGACATCGGGGTCCTCATCCAGAAGATGATCAGCACGGCCAGTCCGGTGATGGCCGCCCAGCCGGGCTTGGTCAGCTTGCCCGCCGCCACGTACCCGGCGGCGGGCCGGATGAGGGCGTCCGCGAACGCCCAGACGGTCAACGCCTGGGACGCCACGTACAGGATGAACAGCAGCCACCCGTCGAACACGCCCATGGGGCCAGCCTACCCGCGCCGGGCGGCACACCGACCCGCTCGCCGGCCGACTCGCCCGGACGGGGCAGCTGCCCGGACGCGACAGGGCCCCGGAGCGCTGGTCGCAGCTCCGGGGCCCTGGTCGAAGGCTGTGCCGTCAGTTCTTCTTCGCCGGCACAGCGGTGGGGTCCGACCGGCGGGCGGTGCGGGCGCGGGTGACCCGCACCGAGGTCGTCGGGGACTTCTTGGCGGCGGCGCTGTTCTTCTTGGCCGCCGACTTGGCCTTGGGGGCCGGCGCCGGCTGCTCGGCGACCTCGCCCACGGTGGCCTTGGTGGAGTCGGCGGTCTCCCGCACGGTCTCCTCGGCCTTGGCGGCAGCCTTGCCGGCCTTGGCCGCGGTCTTCTGCGCCACCGAGGTGACCTCGTCCGACGCCTCGGAGACGGCTCCGGCAGCGTCCTCGATGGCCTCCTCGAGCGTCTCCTCGACGGTGTCGACGGCCTGCTCGGCGCGCCGCGCGACCCGCCGGAAGCCCGGCTGGCGACGCAGCTCCTCGACGACCTCCGCGCCGCGACCGGCGAGGGTCTCCACGGTGGTGGCCGCCTGGGTGCGGGCGGTCCCGACCAGCCCGGTCACGGTGCTGCGCAGCGTCTCGGGGCGGACGACGGTCGAGAGCTGCTGGGCCGCGGTGCGCGCGGCGCCGGCGGCCTCGGTGGCCCGGGTCCGGGCCTCCTTGACGGCCAGATCGGCCTGCACGGTCGCCTCGCCCGGCAGCGCCTCGGCCTTGGAGCGGAACGAGGCGACGGCGGTGCGGGTCCGCTCGACGGCCAGGTCACCGGCGCCGACGAAGGCCAGCAGAGGGGTGCGGGCCTGCTCGGCGAACGTGCGGCCCTGGGCCACGGCGAACTCGCCGTACTGCTTCACGGTCTGGGTGGGGGTCATGCCGACTCCTTCGGAGTGGGGGGTGGGGGGTGGGGGGAGGTTCAGCTGGCGGCCGGGGGAGCGGTCCGGTGCTCACGGACGTAGGTCTCGTAGAGCTCGAGCAGGACGGCCTTGTGCCGCTCGGACAGTGCGTCGTCGTTGCGGATCGCCGCCACGGTGTCCGGGTTCCCGGTACGCCGCTCGAGGATCCCTGCCTGCTCGTAGAGCGTCTCGGCCGAGATCTTCAGGCCCCGGGCGATCGACGCGAGAATCTCCGCCGACGGCTTGCGGAGGCCCCGCTCCACCTGGGACAGGTAGGGGTTGCTGACGCCGGCCGTGCGGGCCAGCTCGCGCAGCGAGACACGCGCGGCGCTGCGCTGCTCGCGGATGAAGTCGCCCACCGAGGAGCCGACCGACGAGACGCGGGGCGCCTCGGCGACCGACTCCGCCACGCTGCCGGCGACCCGGTCCACCGTTTCCCGGACCGTGGTCACCTGCTCGCGGACGAACTCACCAGGGGTCTGCACGGGTACGACGCTAACCCTGGGTGCTAGCTGTTGCAAGCGGATCGGTTAGCACCCGGGCGTGAACCCCCTCACAGTGCGTAGATGCAGCTCAGAGGTTTAGCGCTGCTGCTTCCCGGACCTCACCCACGACGCCGTCACCGCCGGGCACCCCCGGACGCGCCCACGGAGCAAGCACCTCGGCCGGAACAGCGAGCCGGCGCAGCCCGGCGCTGAGCGCCGGGGTCCGGCCCCGGTCCCCGCCGTCGTCGAGCTTCAGCGCCACGGCCCCGGCGCCCGGGAGCGCCGCCACGTGCACGCCGTCGGCCCCGGCCTTCACCAGCAGCCCGGGCACCGCGCCCATGAGGTCGGTGTCCTCGCGGCCGGTGCCGGCGACGAACCAGGGATGGGCGCGCGCGGCATCGGCGACGGCCCGCTCGCGGGACCCCTCGGGCGCCTCGACCAGGGAGAGGACACCGCGCGCCAGCCCGGTCAGCGACAGCGCGTGCTGCGGCGCGCCGCACCCGTCGACGACGACGGCGCGCACCGGCTCCCCCGCCGCCTCTGCCAGCCGGGTCTCGACCGCCTGCTGGAGGGGGTGCTGCCGGTCCAGGTACCCCGAAGTCGGCCAGCCCGCCGCCACGCAGGCCGACAGCATCGCGGCGTGCTTGCCGGAGCAGTTCATCGCCAGCCGCTCGGCCGCCCGGGCGCCCGCGAGCCAGCTGGCCCGGGTGGCCTCGTGCTGCGGGAGCGCCGCCGGGCAGCCCAGGTCGTCCGGGCCGAGGCCGACGGCCGCGAGCATCCCCGCGACCAGTTCGCGGTGGCCGTCCTCACCGCTGTGCGAGCCGGCACCGATGGCCAGCTCCGCACCCGACCGGGGTTCCCAGCCCGCCGCCAGCATGGCGGTGGCCTGCACCGGCTTGTTCGCCGAGCGCGGCAGCACCGGCCGATCGACGTCGCCCAGGGCGAACTGCACCGCGCCGTCGGCGCCGAGGACCACGAGCGCGCCCCGGTGCACCGACTCCAGGAACCCCGACCGCCAGACCTCGACCAGGACGGGGTTGTCCGGCCATGGTGACGCACTGGAACGGCCCCCTTGCAGGGCCCCACCGCGAGCCTGCGAGTGCTCGAGGGCCCCGTCCCGAGGCTCGCCACGAGCCTGCGAGTGGTGAGGAGGACGGGGTCCTTCTCCCGTCATCGTCCCTCGTCCGCCAGGAGCGCGGCCACGTCGGCCTCGCCGTCGCGGTAGCGCCGGCCGAGCTCCGCGGCCAGCCCGTCCATCACCTGCTGCACGCCCCGCCGCCGCTCCGACAGGCCCTTCTCGGCCTCGGCCAGCGACCGCGCGGCGCTCTCCAGCAGCTCGTCCGACAGCTCGGTGATGGCCGACAGGTCTGCCCCACGGGTCAGTGAGTTCACCCAGGACTCGTACTCCTCCGGGCGCGCGGGCTGCACCGTCTGGTGCCGACCGAGGCCGTGCGCCGGCCCGCGCCCCTTCTCCGCCAGGATCTCCGGCAGCAGGTCGACCAGCGACCGCCCGTCGTGCTCGGCCCGCCGCTGCAGCTCCCGCTTCACGATGTCCAGCCGCCCCTGCAGCAGCCGGCGGGTGTAGGAGAGGTTGACCTCCTCCTGCTCCGCCTCACGACGCAGCCGCCGCACGTCGGCCATGGGCCGCCGCACGGCGTCCTCGAGGAAGGACGGGTCCAGCAGCGCATCGACGGCGGCACCCCCGGCGGGGGACGGCTGGGTACTCACGAAAGTGGCCTCCAGGTGCGGGACGCCCGGCATCCGGGCATCGGCGGTGGTCATCGACGGGCGCTGGGCGGAGCGTAGGTCAGCAGGTCCGGCCTGCCCAGCCGGAGCCGGGTGACCGGCGTGCTCACCCGATCGTCGCAGACCGGACCGCCCGGACCCGGTCGCGCACCGCGGCCTGGGTGTCGTCCGGCCCGGCGGGGGCGTCGTCGGTATCGATCGCGGCCGTCGAGCCCCCCACGGTCAGCGCCGCGTCCGGCGCCACGGACTGCTTGACCAGCGCCAGCGCGACCACACCCAGCTCGTGGTGCCGGACGACGCTGCCCACCCGGCCGACCGTGCGGGTCCCGACCAGGACCGGCTCGCCGGGAGCGGGCAGGTCCTCGCTGACGCCGTCGAGGTGCAGCAGCACCAGCCGCCGCGGCGGACGGCCGAGGTTGTGCACCCGGGCCACGGTCTCCTGACCGCGGTAGCACCCCTTCTCCAGGTGCACGGCGGTGCGCAGCCACTCCAGCTCGTTCGGGATCGTGCGGTGGTCGCTGTCCACGCCGATCCGCGGACGCCGGGCCTCCACGCGCAACGCCTCGTACGCCGAGAAGCCGCTCGGGCTCGCACCCGCCGCCAGCAGGCGGTCGGCGGTGGCCGCGATCCCAGCGCGCGCAACCAGGAGATCGAACACGGCGGCACCGCCGTCCCCGATCGGCGGCATCCGCCGCACCCAACCGCCGTCGGCGGCCGCGACGGCGTAGGGGCTGCCGGGCACCGGCAGGCCGGCGCTCGCGAGCACCCCGGGAGCCTGCGGCCCGGCGAGGGTGAGCACCGCCCAGGTGCCGGTCGACAGCTCAGGCGCCACCCGGAGCATGAAGCGCATCTGCTCGAGGAACGCGTGCAGCGCCGCGCCGGTGCCCGGCTCGACGTCGGCCCACGTGGTGCCGCCCAGTTCGGTCACGACCAGGTGGTGCTCGACGTGGCCGTTCGGGCTGAGCACCAGGGCCTCGCTGCCGGAGCCGTCGCCCAGCCGCTCGAAGTGCTGGCTGGTGATGCTGTGCAACCACGACAGCCGGTCGGCACCAGGCACTGCGAGGACGTCGCGGTCGCTGCGGTCGACCAGACCGGCGCCCTCGGCGAGCGCCCGCTGCTCGCGCAGCGGATCGCCGTAGTGGGCGGCCACGACGCGCACGACGTCCGGCGCGACCTCGACGGGCACCGCCCCCGGACGGGAGAGGAGGGGCGAGGGCGTGGTCATGAGGACTCCGTTCCGGCGCGTTCTCGGCAGGCGCGGCACGTGCCGGAGAGGGCGACGTGACCGACGTCGACGGTGAAACCCAGATCCGCCGCCAGACGTTCCGCCGCCTGGTCGAGGAGGTCCGGCGCCACGGAGGAGATCTGCCCGCAGGACGCGCAGACGACGTGCAGGTGCGGCCGCTCGGCGGCGTGGTAGACCGGCGCGCCGCGGTCCAGGTGGGTGTGCCAGACGAGCCCGAGCCGTTCCAGCAGCTCCAGCGTGCGGTAGACGGTCGAGGTGTCAGGCGCGCTGCCGCCGGGCCCGGCCTCCTCGCGCAGCCGCGCACCGATCGCCTCCGGCGTCGCGTGGGCCAGCGCAGCGACCGCGGCCAGCACCCGGGCCCGCTGCGGTGTCAGCCGGAGACCGCGGGCCCGCAACTGCTCGGCGAGCGGCGCCGCGATGTCGTGGGGGCCCATGGGAGGAGCCTATGCCGGGCGTGCGGCAGGCTGGGCCCGTCAGCGAGCTCGCGAGCTCACCAGGAGCACAGCAGCGCCGCGAACGCGGACGACCAGCTGGGGCACCTCCCGCTTGCGGGGGACAGCGAGGAGGATCCGTGAGCGAGCAGCGCAGCGTGGCCATCTGGCGGGACGGGGCGGCCGTGATCGTCCCTGCCGACCAGCCGGTGGTGACCGCCTTCGACCTCGGTCTGGGGCGCGGCGACGGCGTCTTCGAGTCCGTCGCCGTCGTCGCCGGCCGCACACCGCACCTGGCGGCCCACCTGACCCGGCTCACCCGCTCGGCGGCCCTGCTCGGGCTGCCCGCTCCCGGCGACCAGGCCTGGATGGAGATGGTGGCGGCGGTCCTCGCCGACTGGCCGGCCGCGCTCGAGGGGGTCTGCCGGCTCTTCCTCACCCGCGGGCTGGGGGACGGGACGCCGCCGACCGCGCTCGCGCTGCTCGCCCCCGTCCCCGCCGACACGCTCCGCCAGCGCGCCGAGGGGATCTCGGTGGTCACCCTGGGCCTCGGTGTGCCCGCCGACTTCCGGGCCGGCGCGCCCTGGCTGCTCGGGGGCGCGAAGACCCTCTCGTACGCGGTGAACATGGCGGCCCAGCGGCACGCGCACGACCTCGGCGCCGACGACGTCGTCTTCACCAGCCTGGAGGGGCGCCTGCTGGAGGGCCCGACCTCCACGGTGGTCTGGGCGGCCGGCGGCACGCTGCACACTCCCCCGGTCGAATCCGGGATCCTCCCCGGTACCACGCAGGCACGGCTGTTCGCGCAGGCCGAGGACGACGGCTGGTCGACGTCGGTCACGCCCGGCACGGTCGGCGACCTGCACGCCGCGGACGCCGTCTGGCTGCTCTCCGGGGTGCGCGGTGTGGCCGTCGTGCACACCGTCGACGGCGTCCGCCGCGGGGAGGGTGGCCTGTCCCGACGGGTCCGGGAGCTGCTGGCCCGGTAGCTTTGGGAACCAGGTGAGCCGGGAAGTCTGGTCGGCAGTCTTTTCGCCGACCCCTATCACCGGAGCCGCACTGTGACCCCTCCCGCCCCCGCCCGCCTCTTCGGTCGCGGCTCCTGGGCCGAAGCGCAGCGGGTCGCCTCGGTCCTCCGCAAGGAGACCGTCGGCGGCGCCCTGCTGCTGATCGGCGCGGCGATCGCGCTGATCTGGGCCAACTCGCCCTGGGGGGAGTCCTACGAGGCGCTGCGCGACGCGCGTGTCGGGCCGTCCGCCCTGCACCTGGACCTGACGCTGGGCACGTGGGCCGCCGACGGCCTGCTGGCGATCTTCTTCTTCGTCGCCGGCCTGGAACTCAAGCGCGAGTTCGTGGCCGGTGACCTGCGCGAGCCACGCCGCGCGGCGCTGCCGATCGCCGCGGCCGTCGGTGGGATGGCGGTACCCGCCCTGTTCTTCGTGCTGCTCAACCTGGGCGGGGCCGAAGGCGCACTGCGGGGCTGGGCGATCCCGTCGGCCACCGACATCGCCTTCGCGCTCGCCGTCCTGGCGGTGATCAGCACCCACCTGCCCAGCGCGCTGCGCACGTTCCTGCTCACCCTCGCCGTCGTCGACGACCTCCTGGCCATCGTCGTCATCGCGATCTTCTACACCGAGCAGCTCTCGGTCCCGTTCCTCGCGCTGTCGCTGCTGCCGCTGGCGCTCTTCGGGTTCCTGGTGCAGAAGCGGATCCGGTCCTGGTGGCTGCTGCTCCCGCTGGCCCTGCTCACCTGGGTCTTCATGCACGAGTCGGGGGTGCACGCCACCGTCGCCGGGGTGCTGCTCGCCTTCACCGTGCCGGTCGTCCGCAGCGAGGCCGCCGGTGGACCGGACGCCGGACCGGGCCTGGCCGAGCACTTCGAGCACCGCATCCGGCCGCTGTCGGCGGGGGTCGCCGTCCCGGTCTTCGCGTTCTTCTCCGCGGGCGTGGCCGTCGGTGGGCTCTCCGGCCTGGGCGAGTCGCTCGGCGACAGCATCGCCATCGGGATCATGGTCGGCCTGGTGGCGGGCAAGGCGATCGGCATCACCGGCGCCACCTGGCTGATCCAGCGCTTCACCCGGGGTCAGCTCGACGAGAGCCTGGGCTGGCCCGACGTCCTGGGGCTGTCCCTGCTCGGCGGGATGGGGTTCACCGTCTCCCTGCTGATCACCGAACTCGCGTACGGCGCCGAGAGCGAGGCCTACGAGCACGCGAAGGTCGGCATCCTGGCGGGGACCTTCCTCGCCGCCGTGCTCGCCGCAGTCATCCTGCGGCTGCGGAACCGGCGCTACAAGCAGACGTACGCGGCGGAGACCCGCGACGTCGACCGGGACGGGATCCCGGACGCCTGGGACACCGTGGACGACCGGGCGGAGCACGACCCCGACTGGGACGGCGCCCTGCCCCCGGGACGGACCCTGGCCGACACCGAGGTCGACGACGCCGACCCCGATGCGGCTCCTCCGGCCTCCTACGAGACCGTCGACGACGAGGCCGAGCACGACCCGGACTGGAAGGGCACCCGCCCGCCGGGGCGCACGCTGGGCCCGAACGGCAGCTGACCCGCGCCGACACGCCGGGCGGGGCCGCTGCGCACGCCGCGACCAGCGCGTTCGCTGTGAGCGGAGCAATCCGCTTGCAGGCCCGGATCTCCCGGTCGTACCGTCGTGGCACACGAGAGAGGAGGTGGTCCGTAACTTTGCTGAGCTACAGGACTCGTGAGGTGGCTGTCCGCTAGCCGCCGTCCAGATGGGCCGCCCGTTCAGACTCATGTCTGAGCGACGGCAGATCGCCCGTCCGTCGTACGGCGGCGAGCGAGAACCGGACAGTCACCCGACCCCCGGGCCGCCGACAGTTGTCCAGTCGGCCCGCGTGCAGCTCCCTCTCCGGAGGTCAGCGCCGCGGAGCAGCCCGGGGGTTGTCCGTGTCCCGGGGGGAGTGCGCGTGCAGCTCGGCGGCCTGCCGGTCGAGGCGGACGTCTCCGCCGGCGCCTGGATCGCCGAGGCGGTCGCCCGGTCGCACTGGAGCACCGTGGGCTCCCTCGTCCCGCCGATCTTCCCCGCGTACGCGCGGGTGCTGCACCCCGCGTACCGCTACGACGGCGACGACGACGCCGAGATCCACTGGGGCGACGTCGCCCACCTGAACGGCACCGTCCACCACCCCCGCATGCAGTGGCCCGCGATCACCGGCGGCTGGGAGTACCTCACCGAGGACAGCCAGCCGCCCACCTGGGACGGCGTCCCGGCCGAGGGTCACCTGCCGTGCACCCTCGCCGCGCGGATGGCCGCCGTCCTGGGCCGGCACACGACCACCCCGGAGCACTGCCTCTTCGGGCGGTGGGCAGGATCCGGTTCCGACGCCGGCGAGCTCCGGACGGCCCCGCGGCTGTCGCTGCCACGGGGGCGCGACGTCGTCCTCGTGCGGGGCCGGGTCACCGACGCCGTCCGCAACCTCGCGCCGGAGCCCTCCGAGCAGAGCGCCAACCTGTGGTGGCCGGCCGACCGTGCCTGGTGCGTGGCCACCGACATCGACCTGATGAGCACCCACGTCGCCGGCAGCGCGGCGTGCATCGCCGAGCTGCTCGCCACGCCGGGGCTGGAGGTCGTCCCGGCCTCCCCGGACGACCGGGTGGGCCACGGCGACGACCCGGTCAACCCGGTCCCGGCGCGGGGCTGAGCACCCGGCCGCTCAGGGCTCGATGACCACCCAGTCGCCGGTCACATCGACGACCACTCCGGAATCGGTCGCCTCCACGCCGGTGATCTCCTGGGCGAAGGGCAGCGGATCAAGCGGCACCCGGAAGGTGAACCGCTGACCGAGCAGCAGTTCGCTCACCCCGCTCAGGCCGCGCACGCCCCCGAACCGGGTCGGCTCCACGACCAGCGAGCCGCCGTCCGCGCCCAGTGCGACGTCCGCGGAGGCCTCGACGGTGGCGCCGAGCACCTCGACGGCGCCGATCACCCGCAGTTCCCCCGGGTCGGCCGCCTCGAGCGTGAGCGGCCGGCCGGTGAGCTCCAGGTACCGGTTCAGGTCCTCGTAGGAGAGGAAGACGTCCGCCTCGGTGTCGACCACCAGCAGCCGGTCGGTGTCCCCGAGCAGCAGGTCGTGGAAGGACAGGTACACGTCCTCCAGCCGCGCGTCGACGGCGTCGATCCGCAGCGGCCCGGAGACCACGCCCTCCATCGCGATCTCCACCTCGTCGTAGCGACCCCGGAGGACCTGCGGGAGGAAGAAGAGGCCACGCACCTTCACGGAAGGCTCCTCCACGGTGCCCGTCCGCTCCTGCAGGGCCTGCGCGACCACGCCCTCCGCGGCGCGCCGCGCGAGGAGGTCGGAGCCCCACAGCAGGAGCACCGTGCCGAGGAGCACGCCGAGCGCGATGCCGACCGTCCGACGGCTCGGCCGTCGGGGTGACCGCGGGTCCGTGCCCGCTCGCTCGCTCACGGGTCCTCCTCGCTGGCGCTCGTCGGCCGCGTTCGCGGCGCTGCTGTGCCCCCTGGTGAGCTCGCACGCTCGCTCACGGGTCCTCCTCGCTAGCGCTCGTCGGCCGCGTTCGCGGCGCTGCTGTGCTCCCTGGTGAGCTCGCACGCTCGCTCACGGGTCCTCCTCGCTGGCGCTCGTCGGCCGCGTTCGCGGCGCTGCTGTGCCCCCTGGTGAGCTCGCACGCTCGCTCACATGCCGACCTTCGACGGGCCGGCGGCCGCGGCCACCGGGTCCCGGCCGGCCTCGGCCGCCCGCTCGTCCAGCAGGGCCTCCTGCCTGGCGGCATCCATGGGTACCCCCGCCGTCCGGATCCGCCGGCTGGGCCATCCCGCCGCGCGACCGAGCAGCGTGAGCACGGCCGGGGTCAGGACCGGTCGGATCAGGAACGTGTCGATCAGCAGGCCCAGGGCCATGATGAACGCGACCTGGCGGAAGCTGTCGAGCGGGATGATCGCCACCATGGCGAAGGTGGTGGCGAGGATGATCCCCGCCGCGCTGATCGCGCGGGCCGTGGCCGGCATCGCGACGGCGATCGCCTCGCGCAACGGGCGCCGGCCCGCCTCCTCCCAGATCGAGCCGACGGCGAACACGTTGTAGTCCGACCCCAGCGCCAGCAGCAGCACTGCCGTGGTGAACGGCACGTAGAAGGTCAACCCGGGGTCGTCCAGCCATCCCTGGAACACCAGCACCGTCACCCCGAGAGCGGCCGCCACCCCTAGGGCGCTCGTCACGATCAGCAACAACGGGGCGAGCAGCGCGCGCAGGTAGAGCGCCAGGATCACGAACTCCACGGCCAGCACCGCGAGCATCGTGCGCCGGAGCTCGTCCTGGGTGATCAGCGCCAACTCCGAGGCGACCGCCGTCTGACCGGCGATGCCCACCGTCGCGCCCGCCACCCCCGCCTCGTCCAGCAGCTGCGGGATCCGGTCCTCCAGCCGCCGCAGGTCTGCGATGCCGGTGGCCCCGAGCGGATCGCTGTCCAGGATCACGACGAACCGGGCGGCGTCGCCGTCGGCGGAGAAGACGATCCCGTACTCCTCGGGCAGCGGGTTCTGCTCCGCGCCGAGCACCTGTGCCACGCCGGGCTGCCGGCTGAGCAGGCCCTGGAACGCCGACAGCGCGGCGCGCTGCTCGGTGACGCCGGGGCCTTCCACCAGGACCTCGGTCGGCGCGACCACGCCGCGCACCCCCGCCTCGTCGAGGATCTCCGCCCCCTGCCGGACCGGGTCGCCGGCGGGCAGGCCGGAGCTGAAGGACAGGTCCAACCGCAGATCGGTCACCGGCAGCGCGGCCGGCACCAGGATGCCCAGGCCCAGGAGGACGGCGACCAGCGCGCCGCGGCGGGAGGAGGAGGTGGCGCGGGCGATCCACCGGGCGCCCCGCCCCGCCCGGCGGTCGATGGCTCCGCTCCCGCCGACGCCCGAGGGGAAGAACAGCCGCGGCCCCAGAACGGCGATCAGCGCGGGGACGAGGGTCAGGGAGAGGACCACCCCCACCACGACGGTGAGCGACAGCGCCGGCCCGAAGGCCCGGAACAGCTCGAAGTCCGCGACCAGCAGCGCCGCCGTCCCGGCCGCCACGGTGATGCCCGCGACGGCGACGATGGGGCCGTCGGTGGTGACCGTGCGCCGGGCGGCCTCGTGCGGGGGCACGCCGGCGTCCAGTTGCCGGCGCATGCCGGAGAAGAACAGCACGCAGTAGTCGGTGACCACACCGATGAGCAGGGCTGCGGTGAGCGGCTGCAGCTGATCGGGCAGCGCGAACCCGAGCGCCGCGGCCGCCAAGGCCAGCACGTACACCGCCACCAGGTAGCCGATCCCGGCGGCGGCCAGCACCACCAGGGGCGCCACGACCGACCGGAAGGTCAGCCCGACGACGGCGGCGATCAGCACCAGGGTGGCCACCTCGAACAGGTGCAGCCGAGCCTCGAGGTGCTCGGCCTGCTGGACCCGTGCCGGCGTGATCCCGGTGACGTAGGCGTCCACGTCCGGCTGGTTCTCGAAGTGCGCCGCGTACTGGCGGGCCAGCGCGGTGGCGTCGGCCAGGGACGTGCCGCCGGTCGTGTAGAGGTAGGTCACCGCCGTCTCGAGCGTGGCGGTGGGCAGCGGCACGGCGGCCACGATCCTGCCGTCGGCGGTGGGAGCCTCACCGCGGAGCGTCGCCTGGGTGTGCTGGAGGGCCCACAGGGCGATGTCGGCGCGGGTCAGCGCGCTGAGCCCCCCGGGGTCGTGGACGACCACCGCGGTCTGGGACAGCACCGGGACCCGGAACTGCTCCAGGGACCGTTCCTGCACCCGCACGGCCTCGCTGTCGGGTGGGAGCAGGCCGCCGAAGTTGTTGCTGCCCCCGCCACCCGACGGGGTCGGCAGCATCACCGCCGCCACGGCGGCGGCCAGCCAGACCGCCATGACCAGCCACCGGCCGGCGACGACGGCCGAGCGGAAGCCGCGCCCGGCGGCGGACAGTGCTCTGGCCGGTACCCGCGCGGCGGACCGTGCCCTCAACACGGCCTCCAAGCCTGTGGTCGGCAACCGAGTACCACTGGTGGGGGAAGGGTAGGTCGATCAGCCAGAACCCGCAGGCGGAAGGACTCCGATGCCCGAGAACCGTCCCGAGACGACGGCCGGCGCGACCGCGGCCCCGGTGGCCGATGCGGCCGAGGCCGCGCCCGCCGGCGACGGCGCCGGGCGCCCGGGCCGGACGAGGGGCCCCCGGAGCTGGTGGCTCGTGGCGCCGGCATTCGTGCTGGGGTTGTTCGCCGGGGCCGTGACGCTGGGGCTGCTCCGCGAGGACCCGCCGCCCGTGCCCGCGACCGCCACCGAGTCGCCGGCCGGCTCGGACGAGTCCCCGTCGGACGGCGGCACCCCCGCGCCCGGGGCCCGCGCGGAGTTCACCGTGAACGAGGCGTGCCTGCGCGTGGTGAACGGGACCCAGGACCTCGTCGACGTCGTCGGCGACCTGGGCAACGCCGCAGCCGACCTGGACATCAGCGGACTGGACGAGGCGATCCGGCGGCTGCAGCCGCTGGAGAGCCGCCTGCGGGACGACCTGGACGGCTGCGAGACCGACACCACCCTGCCCGGCGACCTGTCGCCGCTACCCTCTTCCGAGGAGCCGCCGGACTCCCCCGCGGCACCTTCGACGGCCTCCCCGACGAGCCCCCCGCCGGACTGACGCCCCGGCAGCAGAGCCCCGCCGGCGTCAGAGCCGGGCCAGCTCCGCCGCGAGGTCGTCCAGACCGAGCGATCCCTGGGAGAGGGCCGCCATGTGCCATGCCTTGAGGTCGAAGTCGGACCCCCGGGCCCGGCGAGCGGCGTCCCGCCCCTCGCGCCAGGCCCGCTCTCCCAACTTGTAGCTGATCGCCTGCCCCGGCATGCCGAGGTACCGCTCCAGCTCGCTGTCCAGGAAGGCCGGGGCGGCGCCGGAGTTGTTCCCGAGGAAGGCCCGCGCCAGCTCCGGCGTCCACGGCCGGCCACGGTGCTCGGCGAGCGCGCCTTCGGCGTCGTCGGGCACCGGGAGCTCCAGGTGCATGCCGATGTCGATGACCACCCGCACGGCGCGCAGCTGCTGGGCGTCGAGGAACCCCAGCCGCTCGCCCGGATCGGCGAAGTATCCCAGCTCGTCCATCAGCCGCTCGGCGTAGAGGGCCCAGCCTTCCACGTCGGCCCCGACCGACCCGAGCGAGGTCTGGTACGTGGAGAGCTCGCCTCCGGACGCCGGGCCGGCACCGAGGTCGGAGCCGGTCCAGCGACGCGCGGCCAGGGCGTACCGCTCCCGGCCGACGGCGTCCGGGGTTCCCTCGGTGCGCGGGCCGTACTCGTCGCGCAGGAAGTCGCGGATCTCCGCCACCGCGCCGTCCGCGGCGCACGCGGCGGCGTCGAGCTCGGCGCGCAGGACCTCCGGCCCGGCGGCCACGAACCGGCCGAAGAACGGCCCGGCCAGCCACTCGTCCAGCTGGGCGACGACGGTGTGCACCTGCCGCGGCGCCACCAGCAGGCCGCGCCGCGCGCCGTCGGCGAGGATCTGCCGGTAGCCGCGGTAGGCCTCCGGCACCCGGGACAGCCGGCGCGCGAGGACGGACCAGTCCGCCTCGGTGGCCGACGGCATGAGCATGAAGACCTGGCGGATCGAGTGCAGCGGGCTGAACAGGTTGTTCAGCGACCGGAACCCCTCCCCCGCCACGTGGCCGGCCAGCTCGGCACCCAGGCGCTCGCGCAGCAGCCGGGCGCACCGGCGCTCCACCGGGTCGTCGTCCAGCGCCGGGTCGGCGGCGAGCGCGCGGTCCAGCTCGGCGAGCGTGGCGCGGGCGAGCTCCGCCTCCGCCGCCAGCCCGGCCGGGCTCGGATCGGGCAGCCCGTCCTCACCGGGGCGGGTACCCAGCGACGTGGCCACGATCGGGTCGAGGTCGCAGACGGCGTCGACGTAGCGGTCGGCGACCCTGCGCGGGGTGGTGGGGCGGGTGGACGACGACGGGGGCCGAGCGGGGACGGTGGTCACCGGATGCGCTCCAGGCGGGCCGACATCGTCGGGCGCAGCGGCGCGTCGCCCGCGGCCCGGTCGATCGCGTACATCAGCGCCCCGTCGACGATGCCGTACAGCCGCACCGCGCGGGTCACCTCGGGAGCGTCCGGTGTCCGGGCCAGCACGTCGCTGGTGAGCTCCCAGCTGGTCGTCGTCCGCGCCGTCCCCACGTAGATCTCCACGAGCCCGTCGGGGCTGGCCACCAGGAGCTCGACGTCATCCTGGCCGCGTGGGCGCCAGAACCCGGACTCGCGCACGTCCGGCCCGACGATCGTCCCGTCGTCGGTGAGCCGCCAGGTGCGGGACTCGTAGGCGAGGAAGCCGCGCCCGTCGTGGCTGAACCGGATCCACTGGCCGAAGCGGTGGTCACCGCCCGCGCCCGCCGCCTGTCCCTCGCCGTGCCACTCGCCGAGCAGCGGCAGCACCGACAGCAGCGCCTCGGAGACCTCCGGACCGGTGCGGACGTCGGCGGTGTCGGGCACCGGCAGCTCGGTCGGGCCGCTCATCGCCGACCCACCTTCGGACGGCGGGACAGCCGGACGGCACCGTAGCCCAGCGCCAGTGCCGACGCCCCCGTCAGGACGACCAGGACCCAGGCAGAAACCATGGGAACCACCGTAGTGACGCCCGAGCCCGTCGGCCTCTGCCGGCCACGAGACGGTGCGCGTGCGGGCCCTGCCGGCGTGGAGCACCCTGTCGGGCACGGTGAACTCGGCGCTGTTCGGCACCTCGCCGGCTCGGTCCGCGACACCGTGCCTGGTTCCACCGTGCCGCCGGTGGACTGGCCGACCTGATCGGGCTCTGGGCCCGGCGCTCCGACATCCCGGACGAGGCGGGCGTTGGTGGCCGGGACGGGCATGCGGCAGGCTGGACCGGGCCCGCAGAGGTGGGACGGACCGGGAGGAGCAGTCATCGACATGGCCGAGGCCGGCCGGGGGGCGACGTCGACCCCGGGGGACGAGGCGCTCCCCGGGACACCGTCGTGGTACTCGGTGCTGCACGACTCCTCATTCATGTTCGCCGCGGTCTGCGACACCGCCGGGACCCTCCTCACCGCCAACACGCTGTCGGTGGAGGGCTGTGGCTTCGACCGCCACCAGCAGCTGGGCCGCCCCTTCTGGCGCGCCGGCTGGTGGGCCGGTGACCCGGAGCTGGGGGCGACCGTGCGGGGGTGGTGCCTGCAGGTCACCACCGGCGGGGAACCGCTGCGCGTGGTCACCGACTTCTTCCTGGCCGACGGTCGGCAGCGCACCGCCGACCTCACGCTGCAGCTGGTCAGCGAGGGTGACCAGCTGGAGTACCTCCTGGTCACCGGGATGGACATCACCGATCGGCAGCAGGCCGAGCGGGTTTCCGCCGAGGCCCGAGCGGCCGGCGCCGAGGCCTCCACGCTGCGCCAGATCGCCACGGCGCGGGCCCGCGACCTGGAGGTCCTCCGCGAGACCGAAGCCAAGCTGTCCCGCGCGCTCACCATCACCGAGCGGGTGCTGGCCAACGTCGCCGACGGGATCTACGGCCTCGACACCGAGGGCCGGGTGGAGTTCCTCAACCCGGCGGCCGCCCGGCTGACCGGCTACGGCACCGCCGAGCAGCTCGGCCAGGACCAGCACGCCCTCATCCACGCCCACCGACCGGACGGCTCGCCCTACCCCCGCGAGGAGTGCCCGGTGTGGCGGGCGCTCCGGACCGGCCGCACCGTCGTCGCCGACGACGAGACGTTCTGGCGCCGGGACGGCACGCCCATGCCGGTCGAGATGGTCGTCGTACCGACCGTCGAGGACGGGGTGCTCACCGGCGTGGTCGTCTCCTTCCGCGACCTCACCGACCGGCTCGCCGCCCAGCGCCAGGCCGCGGAACTGGAGGCGCTCGCCGCTCGCTCCGCCGCCGACCGCGCCCTCTCCGACCGGCTGCAGCAGTCGCTGCTCACCCCGCCGCCGGAGCCCGACCACCTGCAGATCGCCGTCCGGTACAGCCCCGCGGCGCACGAGGCTCAGGTGGGCGGGGACTGGTACGACGCATTCCTGCAGCCCGACGGCGCCACGATGCTGGTCATCGGCGACGTCGTCGGCCACGACAGCAGCGCGGCCGCGGCGATGGGACAGGTGCGCGGGCTGCTGCGGGCGCTGGCCTACGACGACGACCAGGGGCCGGCGGCGACCATCACCCGCGTCGAGCACACCGCCGTCGGGCTGGCCGTCTCCACGCTGGCCACCGCCGTCCTCGCACGGATCGAGCGGCACCCGGACGTAGCGGTGGCCGGCCGGCGGCTGCTCCGCTGGAGCAACGCCGGGCACCTCCCACCGGTCCTGCTCGCGCCCGACGGCACCAGCACGCTGCTCACCACGCCGCCGGAGCTGATGCTCGGGATCGACCCCGACGCGCCGCGCAGCGACCACACCGTCGACCTGCCCGACTCCCACACCCTGCTCCTGGTCACCGACGGGCTGGTCGAACGGCGGGACATCGACCTGGACCGGGGGATCGAGCGGCTGCGGGAGGCCCTGCGCGACCTGGGCGAGACCCCGCTGGAAGAGCTGCTCGACACGGTGCTGGCCCGGCTGGTGCCCCAGGCCGGCGCCGACGACGTCGCCATCGTCGCGGTCCGCACCTTCCCCGAGGACCGCCCCCGGCCGGCCGAGGCCGGACCCAACCGGCAGCTTCCCGGCGTGGAATAGCCACCTGGACGCCTGTGGCGACAGGCGGACGTCCTGGCTCACCTGATGAGGTCCTGGCTCACGGTCGAAGGTGAGCCAGGACCCCTGACCCCCGGCTCAGTCAGGGTGTTGCGACCACCCCCTGAGCCCGAGTCACCTGATCATCAGTCGATGACGACGGTGGTCTCGTTCAGGCCGACCTCGGCGGAGAGGACCCGCTCGCCCTTGCCGACGGAGGCCAGGGAACGGATCTTCCACTCACCCGGAGCGGCGAAGAACCGGAACTCACCCTCGGGGCTGGTGACCACCTCGGCGGTGAACTCGTCCGTCGAGTCCAGCAGCCGGACGTAGGCTCCGGCCACGGGGGCGCCGTCGTACCACACCGAACCCTGGATGACCGTCTGCGTGCTGAGGTCGATGCCCGCGAGGGGACCGCCCTGCTTCGGGGCTGCGCACATGTCAGCTCACTTCTCGATCGGGACGCCGACGAGCGAGCCGTACTCCACCCAGCTGCCGTCGTAGTTCTTGACGTCGGTCCTGCCGAGCAGCTCGCGCAGCACGAACCAGGTGTGGCTCGAGCGCTCGCCGATCCGGCAGTAGGCGATGGTCGGCTTGCTCTCGTCGTAGCCCTGCTCGGCGTAGAGCTTGGCGAGGTCGGCGTCGGACTTGAAGGTGCCGTCCTCGTTGGCCGCCTTGCTCCACGGGATGTTGATCGCGCCTGGCACGTGGCCGGCCTTCTGCGACTGCTCCTGGGGCAGGTGCGCGGGGGCGAGGATCTTGCCGGAGAACTCGTCGGGCGAACGCACGTCGACGAGGTTCTTGCTGCCGATGGCGGCGACGACCTCGTCGCGGAACGCGCGGATCGAGAGGTCCGGCTCGGACGCCCGGTACTGCGTCGCCGGGCGCTCCGGAGCGTCCTTCGACAGCGGGCGGCCGTCGAGCTCCCACTTCTTGCGGCCGCCGTCCATGAGCTTCACGTCGGAGTGGCCGTAGATCTTGAAGTACCAGTAGGCGTAGGCGGCGAACCAGTTGTTGTTGCCGCCGTAGAGCACCACGGTGTCGTCGTTGCCGATGCCCCTCGACGACAGGAGCTGCTCGAAGGCGCTCTTGTCGAGGAAGTCGCGGCGCAACGGGTCCTGCAGGTCCTTCTTCCAGTCCAGCTTGACAGCGCCCTCGATGTGGCCGCCGTCGTAGGCGCTGGTGTCCTCGTCGACCTCGACGAAGACGATGCCGGGCCGGCCCAGGTGCTCCTGGGCCCAGTCGACGGTGACGAGCACGTCGTTGCGGCTCATGGGTTTCCTCCGTTGGTCGGTGTGCAGGGGATCGATCGCAGGTGGTGCGGGAATGTCTGGGCGACGTGGACCGCTCGAGCGCGGAAGTCACGGGAGGAAGGGCATCCCGACGGCGCGGAGCGCGCGTCCGGACGGTGCGGTGCCGCCCTCAGGGGGTCGGACACAGGCAGCTGCCGACGCGGCACAGGTCCACTGCGCGGCGCGAGGTCAGCAGGATGCCCACGGCGCGAGGGTAGCCGATCATGAGCGGGCCGCCACGTGCGCGTCGACCAGGGCGGTCAGCTCCTGCGGGGGCGGCGCGCCGCTGCTGCGGCCGATCACGCGACCGTCGCGGTCGAGGTAGAACAGCTTGGGGGTCCGGCGGACGTCGAGCTCGCGCACCACCTCCAGGTGGCTCTCCGCATCGACGTGGACCGTCGCCAGCCCGGGCCGGGTGGCCTGCAGCCGCGCCAGGCGCGCCTTGGTCGCCCGGCACGGACCGCAGAACGCGGTGGAGAACTGCACGACGGTCAGGGCCGCGCCGGCCGGGCGCGCACCCAGCCGTTCGAGCACCTCCGCCGCACCCATCCCGTCCCCTTCGCCGCCGACCCCGTCCGGAGGGGGAACCGGGCGGCTCGGGTGGACTATTCCGCGCCGATGACCGCGTCGTCGGCCTCGACCCGCACCTCGACCCCGTCGCCGGCCGCTGCTACGCCGGTCAGCCGGAGGCCGAAGGGCAGCTGGACCGGATAGCGGAGATCGAGCAGGTCGCTCGCCCGGCCGACGAGGAAGCCGGGGAGGTCCACCCCGGCGCCGGTCGCCCGTTCGACGTCGATGACCAGCGCCTGACCGTCGAGCACGACCGTGCCCACCGCGGTCAGCGGGAGCGCGCCGCCGGGGAGATCCACGGTCCGGGTGATGCGCAGCCGGTCGCCCTCCGGTTCCAGCGTGGTGTCGCCGCCGATCTCCTGGGCGAGCAGGTCGTAGGACAGGGTCGCCACGCCCTCGATGCGGTCGACGGGCACCTCCCGCACGTCTCCGGCGAGCACCGCCGCCAGGGGCAGGTGCACCCCGCGCAGGACGACATCGGCGTGCGTGCCCTCGGGCCGGCCGAGCTGCGCGCCGGTCAGCGAGATCCGCACCTCGTCGTAGCGGCCGCCGAGCGCCTGGGTGAGGAAGGGAAAATTGCGGATGTCCACCGCCGGCTCGCCCGCCAGGCCGGCCTGCGCGGCGATCTGCGCGGCGACCTGCCCCTCGGCGACGGACGCCGCCACGCGATCGAGCAGCACCCCCAGAGCGACCAGGAGGACGACGAGGACGGCGACGACCTTCACAGCAGGGTCAGCAGTCCGAGCGCGACCGGGGCGCACGCGGCGAACGGCAGCACGACCTGCACGACGGTCGGCGCCCACGGCGACAGCGCGTCGCCCACGCCCTCGGCCGTCGTCGCCACGGCGAGGAAGCTGCCCGCCACTGCCACCAGCGCGACCACGCCGGCGAGGACCGCGCCGACCAGCAGCGCCCGCAGCATGCCGAGGTCGGCGACGTCACGGGCGGCCCACCCCACCGCGGCGCCGGCCAGCACGGCGAGCACGGCACCGGTGAGCCCGCGCGGAACGCCGGGCGCCAGTTGCGGCCGCGGCAGCACCTGGTCGGTGAGGGAACCGACCAGGAGCGCGGTGCCGGCGACGAGGCCGGTGAGCACGAGGGGGCCCGCCCCGGGCCGGCCGAGCAGCAGCAGCGCCGCCAGCGCGGCGACGGCGGTGAGCAGCACCGCCGAGCCCGCGAGGGAGTCGACCAGGTCGTGCCGCGGGGAGCGCAGCATCTGCTGGAGCACGGCCGCCAGGAAGCCGACGCCGAGGACGGCCAGCAGCCCGCCCAGGAGCGGGCGCTCGGGCAGGACGAGCGCCAGGTCCGCGGCGACGGCGGCGGCGGTGCCGACGGCCAGCGACGCGGCGAATCCCTGCATGCCGGTGGCCAGCACCCACGAGAGCACCAGCGCCAGCTGCAGCACCAGCACCGCCGCCAGCGCGCCGACGTCCCCCAGCGCCGCCGGCAGACCGGCCACCAGACCGGCGGCGACGACCGCGAGACCGGCGGCCGGCACGTGGTGCGGCCGGGCCGGCATCGTGGACGGGACGGCGGTGGAGCTCACGGTCCGATCGTCTCAGAAGCCCGGCGCCCGATCCGCTCGACGGAGCCGCCGCGCCGCTCTCGGCGTGTCCGGACCGTCGGCATGACCCAGGCGGCCGAGGCCGGGCCGGGCGGTACCGCCGGGACGACGATGCCCGACCGGCGGACGCCGTCCTCGCCGTACCGTGTCCCGGCGAGGACGGGCTGGGGGCCGGACGCATCGGCTATCCTGCCCTCTCCCGCTCGACAGCGTCGTCGTGTGTCCGGTCGGTGGCCACCGGCCCCGGGCCCCTCGAGGAGACGACCGTGCGACTGGTGCTCATGACCGCCGCCCGCCAGGCGACGACCGAGGTGCTGCCCGCCCTGGGCCTGCTGGGCCACCAGGTGCGCGTCGTCGCGCCCGAGCTCTCCAGCCTCCTGGACGGCGACGCCGGCGACGTCGTGCTGGTCGACGCCCGCCACGACCTCATCGGGGCGCGGACCCTGTGCGGGATGCTCTCCTCCACCGGCGTCGCCGCGGCCCTGGTCGCCGTGCTGTCCGAGGGTGGCCTGGTCGCGCTGTCCGCCGGCTGGGGGGTCGACGACGTCCTGCTCGACACCGCCGGTCCCGCGGAGGTCGATGCCCGGCTCAAGTGGGCCACGACCCGCCGGCTGGCCGCCACGGCCCCGGCACCGGACGCCGACGGCGGCGTCACCGAGGCCGGCGAGCTGGTCATCGACGAGCACAGCTACTCGGCGAAGCTGCGCGGCCGCGCGCTGGACCTTACGTACAAGGAGTTCGAGCTGCTCAAGTACCTGGCCCAGCACCCGGGCCGGGTCTTCTCCCGCGCGCAGCTGCTCCAGGAGATCTGGGGCTACGACTACTTCGGCGGGACCCGCACCGTCGACGTCCACGTCCGCCGGCTGCGCGCCAAGCTCGGCACCGAGCACGAGGCGCTGATCGGCACGGTCCGCAACGTCGGCTACAAGCTCGACCGGCAGGTCGCCGATGCCACGGCCAAGGCCGCCCGCGCCGCCACCTCGGACGACAGGGCCGACGCCGAGCTGGTCTGATGGCGGGGTGAACACCGGAGTCGACGTCACCGAGGTCCCCGTCCCCGAGGTGCTGGCGCTGCTGCGCGCCGCGGCTGCCGCCGACGGCGTGCGGCCGGTCTCCGAGGAGACCGAACTGCGGCTGCAGCACGGCTCCCCCGGCGGGTCCGACCTCGTCGTCCGCAACGGCAGCGCGCCCACCGGCTACGCGCGGTTCGACGACGGCGTCGCCGAGCTGGTGGTCCACCCGGCCCACCGCCGGCGGGGGTTCGGCACCGCCCTGCTGCGACAGCTCCTCGACCTCGCGGGCGACCGGCCGCTGAGCGTCTGGGCGCACGGCGACCTCCCCGGATCCGCCGAGCTGGTCGCCCCGCACGGCTTCGAGCGAGTCCGCGTGCTGCTCCAGCTGCGCATGCCGTTGGACGCCGTCGACCGGGCGCCCCGGCCCGGGCTGCCCGACGACGTGCGCGTCGTGCCGTTCCGCCCGGGGCGGGACGAGGAGGCGTGGTTGGCGGTCAACGCACGCGCCTTCGACTGGCACCCCGAGCAGGGCCGGATGACGCGCGCCGACCTCGAGTTGCGGGAGGCCGAGCCGTGGTTCGACCCCGACGGCTTCCTGATGGCCTGGCGCGGCGATCCGGACGCCGGCGGGGAGCTGCTCGGCTCGCACTGGACCAAGGTCCACCCGCCCGGCGCCGCCGCCGAGGAGGCGGTGGGCGAGATCTACGTGCTCGGCATCGACCCCGGCGCGCAGGGCCTGGGCCTCGGCCGGGTGCTCACCGACCTGGGGCTGGCGCACCTCCGCGGCCGCGGCCTGCGGCAGGTCCTGCTCTACGTCGAGGAGGACAACGAGGCGGCCGTGCGGCTGTACGAGGGCCGTGGCTTCCGGCGGTTCGCCGTCGACGTCTCCTGGCACCGAGTTCCTGAGGCCTGACCCCGGTTCAGGTGGCGTCGGCGTCGATGGGCGCGGGCACCGACCGGTCACGGCCGGCGGGCGGCACCCGGCGGCTCGCGGTCGCGCCGGCGCCGGAACTGCCGTTCGCCCCCGCTGCGCGGGGCGCCGGCGGGCCGGCGTCCTCTTCCAGCAGGTGCTCCCGCAGGAAGGTCTTCGGGTGGTACCTGCGCAGATCGACGTCGCGCAGGTGGGCGAGGTCGTCCCCGAGGCTGTCGTGGACGTGACCGCGCACGCCGGTCCACGCCGTCCGGACCCGCTTGAGACCCCCCGCGGCGTCCTTCGCCAGGTCCGGCAACCGCTCGGGGCCGAAGATGAACAGCGCTGCCAGGGCGAGCACGATGATCTCGCTCCAGCCGATCGAGCTGAACACCCGGCACCTCCTACCGGCCGGTCAGCACGACGTCCGCCCGCGCGCCCCCCACGGGGACGGGCGGCGGGCCGGCGAGGTGGGCAGCGATCCCCTCGGACGAGCTGCGGACGGACTCCCAGTCCCGGAAGTCCCCCGCCGGACGGCTCCAGACCTGCCGCTCGGCGGCCGACAGCAGTCGGCGATCCAGCCGGCCCCCGAACACCCGGTGATCCCGGGCGCCGATCGCCTCGCGGATCCATCGCACGTCGTCGACGTCGTGGCGGGTCCCCGCCGGCCCGACGTCCAGCCCGCTGGAGAACAGCCACGTCGGACGGCTCCGCAGCTCCGGCGCGACGGCGCCCACGTAGCGCCAGGCCGGTTCCAGCCAGCGGCCGGCGTAGACGGCGCTGCCCAGCACGACCGCGTCGAAGCCGGCCGGGTCGGGTCGCTGCTGCACCGGCGCGAGGACGGCGGACAGTCCCGCGCGCCGCCCGGCGTCACTGCGCAGCAGGCCACGCACCACGGCGGCGGCGATCTCCCTGGTCGCCCCGTGCCGGCTGGCGAAGGCCACCAGCACGCGGGGACCCTCGTGAACGGTCATCGGGTACGCCTCTCCAGGTCGGCCGGACCGGCCGGCGGGTGCAGTTCGGCGCGCCGTCCGGTCGGTACGAGCAGGTCGTCGAGCGCCGACGGTGCGGTGTCCAGTGGCGAGGCCTCGTCGTCCGCCAGGTCGGAGAACCCCTCGGTCGCCGCGCGTCGGGCGCGCCGCCGGTCCACCAGCCGGGCGATCTGGATGGCCGTCTCGAACAGCAGCACCATCGGCGCGGCCATCACCAGCATGGTGAACGGGTCCTGGGTCGGCGTGACGAAGGCGGCGAAGACGATGGTCAGGAAGAAGATCCAGCGACGGGCCCCCGACAGCGCCGCGTAGCTGAGGACGCCGGCCAGGTTGAGCATGACCGCGACCAACGGCAACTCGAAGGAGACCCCGAAGGCCAGGAGCAGCGAGATGACGAAGCCGATGTAGTCCTGCGCGGTGAGGGCGACCACCACGCCGTCGCCGGCCAGGCCCAGCAGCAGCCGGAGCCCCGCGGCCAGCGAGACGTAGGCCAGCGCGGATCCGAGGGCGAACAATCCCGAGGACGCGGCGGCGAAGCCGATCCCGTAGAGCTTCTCGTCCCGCTCGAGGCCGGGCGTGACGAAGCGCCACAGCTGGAACAACCAGGCCGGGGCCGACAGCACGATCCCGACGATGAAGCTGATCTTCAGACGGATCAGGGCGCCACCGAAGACATCGGTGATCAGGAGCCCGCACCCACCGTCGGCATCGCTGTAGCGGAGCTCGTCGGGCAGGCCGCAGTACGGGGCGCGGATGAAGTCGCCCAGTCCGTGCTCGTACCACCAGAACGCCACCGCGGTGGCCAGCAGCACGGCCAGCAGCGACCTGCCCACCCGCGTGCGCAGCTCGGCGAGGTGCGCGACGAGGGTCATCGCGGCTGCGCCGTCCCGGGCGGTCGGGGGGCGACGCGGTCGCCGGGGGCCGATGGCCACGACAGGTCCGTGGCCTCAGCGAGCGCCGTCGGCCCCGGCCGACGGCGTCCGGGTCACCTCACCAGGGGCCCCGTACGAGCGGGGGTCGGTCGCGGGCAGGATCTCGGCCCGCGCCGGAGCGCCGTTCGGCGCCTGCCCGGCGGCGTCGTCGTCCTTCATGCCCTTCATCTCGCCCTTGAAGATGCGCAGCGAGCGGCCCAGCGAGCGCGACGCGTCCGGCAGCTTCTTGTAGCCGAACAGCAGCAGGACGGCCAGGAGGATCAGGCCGATCTCAATGGGTCCGAGGTTCATCGGAGGCTCCTCGTCGGGGATGTCGTCGGGGCGGAGGCGGTGCGCCCAGCCGCGGAGCGGTGGTGGGGCGGCGCATGGAACGCTAGGGAACCCGATCGACGGACAGGTGGCCTGCGACCGGACTGCCGGTGAACCCGCCGTCCACCCTGCGTTCAGCCGGGCGAACCCACTGGGACGGCCGGACCGGCCGGATGACGCCGACCGGGCCGCTCTCGTCCCGTCAGCCCTCGAACAGGTCGCGCGAGACCACTCCGGTGTCAGGGTTGTCGGTGAACATGCCGTCGATGCCGGCCTCCCAGAACGCCGTCTGCTCCTGGATGGCCTGCCCGTAGTCGTCGGGCGCCGTCCCCTCCCGCAGCGCCGATGGGAGGAAGGCGTTCTCGTTGCGGAACGTGTACGGATGCACCAGCAGCCCTTCCGCGTGCGCGTCGTCCACGAACGACGTCGGTTCGCCGAGGCCGCCTTCCTCGTTCCGCGGGATCACGAAGCTCTTCTCCGGCCCCACCCCGTCGGCGTACTCCGCGATCTCCGCGAGCCCCTCGGCGGTGGCCATCTCCTGGTACGTGGTGCCGCCGGAGACCTGCTGGTCGTAGGGGGCACCCTCGATCCACATCAGCTGGACCAGCGGGACCTGCACGCCGGCCTCGTCCAGCGCACGCAGGTTGGCGATCTCGAACGACTGGATGAACACCGGGGACTTCTTCCGGTCCAGCTTCGCCTCCCGCAGGTCGGCCAGCAGCGGCTCCTCGAGCGACAGGCCGATCTCCTCGAAGTAGGTCGGGTGCTTGGTCTCGACGTAGACCCCGATCTCCCTGCCCAGTTCCTTCGACAGGCGGTCCCGCAGCTCGAGCACCTCGTCGAGCGTCGGCACCCGGTACAGGCCGTCGTAGAGGGTGTTCTCCTCCCGCAGCTCGGGCAGCCGCTCCTCGGCCTCCAGCGTCCGCAGCTCGGCGAGGGTGAAGTCCTCGGTGAACCAGCCGGTGATCTGCTGGCCGTCGATGGTCTTGGTGGCCTTCCGGTCGGCGAACTCGGTCCGGTGCTCGACGTCCGTGGTCCCGGCGATCTCGTTCTCGTGCCGGGCCACGAGAACGCCGTCCTTGGTGCTGACCACGTCCGGCTCGAGGTAGTCGGCACCCATGCGGGCGGCCAGCTCGTATGAGGCCAGCGTGTGCTCGGGTCGGTAGCCGGAGGCGCCGCGGTGCCCGATGACGAGCAGGTCCTCCGCGAGCGCCTCGCCGGGCACGGGTTCCCGCTCGGGGGGAGCAGCCGACGCCGGCGCGATCAGCACCGCGGGTGCGACGAGCGCCGCCGCGAGCCCGAGCGTGCGACCTCGAAAGGATTTCTTCACGGTGGTCTCCTCCGGGCTCGGACGGCGACCTTCGCCGTCGGCCCGTCCCTGGTTCCCACCCACCGCCGACGACGCCCCGCGGGCCGGAAGCCGACGTCGGGGTGACGGCTCGCCCGACGCGAGATGGCCGGAGCAGCTGCCACCGCAGGACCGGTCCCCACGCACAGCGGCGCCGTGACCCCCGGAAAGGGGCCACGGCGCCGTAGTGGTCGGTAGCTCCGATCAGCTGCCGATGACCCCGCCGTCGTCCTTGGTGACGACGACGGTCGCCGACCGCGGCACCGTGAAGTCATCCGTGCGAGGCCAGGTGCTGCCGTTGCCGGGGTGCTGGATGTTGACGAACAGCGTGCGCTGGTCGTCGGTCAGCACGTTGCCCGTGACCTCGCAGCCCAGCACTCCGGTGAGGAAACGCCGGAGCTCCGGGTAGCCGTTCGCGTCCACCCGGTCGGTGTCCGCGGCCAGCATCTGGTTGTTGGCCTTGAGCGGCTGGCTGCCGTCGGTCTGGATCCAGACCCGGCTGTCGGGGTCGATGAAGAGCCCGTCCGGGGAGCCGAAGGCGTCCTCGGACTCGATCGTCGACCCGTCGACGCCGTCACCGGGCCCGGCCAGCAGGAAGATGTCCCAGGTGAACCGGGTGGCGGCGTGGTCGCCACCCTCCTCGTCCCAGCGGACGATGTGCCCCCACTTGTTGGTGATCCGGGGGTTGGCCGCGTTCGGGTCCAGCCGCTCGGTGTTGTTGGTGAGGGTCAGGTAGACCGTCCCGGTGCGCGGGTCGACCGCCGTCCACTCCGGCCGGTCCATCGGGGTGGCACCGAGGGCGTCGGCGGCCAGGCGGGTCTTCACCAGGACCTCGCCCTGGTCGGCGAAGCCGTTGTCCTCGGTGAGGGGGCCGTGCCCGTGGACCAGCGGCAGCCACTCGCCGGAGCCGTCGGCGTGGTACCTCGCGACGTAGAGGGTGCCCTCGTCGAGGGGGCTGCGCCCGCGGGCCAGCATGGACCGCCAGTTGTCGGCGCTGACGAACTTGTAGACGTACTCGAAGCGCTGGTCGTCGCCCATGTAGACGGCGAGCCGGCCGCCCTTGGTCTCGTGGACGGTGCAGTCCTCGTGCTTGAACCGGCCGAGCGCGGTCCGCTTGACCGGCGCCGCCGCCGGGCTGAACGGGTCGATCTCGACGACCCAGCCGAACCGGTTCGGCTCGTTGGCGTCCTCCGGCGTGACCACGAACCGCTCGTCCTGGCGCGCCCAGTTGTAGCGGTCGCCGCCGACTCCGTAGCGCTTCAGCAGCTCGTCGTCCTCGGGCCGGTACTGGCCCTCGTCGACCCGGAAGTAGCCGTTGAAGTTCTCCTCGCAGGTGAGGTAGGTGTTCCAGAAGGTGTCGCCGTTGCCGCAGTTGTTGATCGTGCCGATCGGGTCGGCGCCGGCCGGGTCGGCCTGCGTCCGCACCAATTCGTCACCGGCGGCCGGACCGGCGAACCGCATCGGGGTGTTCGCGGTGATCCGCCGGTTGCGTGAGGACTTCACGACCGTCCACTGCCCGTCCGCGCCGCGCTGGATCTCCACGACGCTGACCCCGTGCGCGGCCTGTGACCTGCGCACCATCTCCAGGGTGTAGGACTCCGGGACCGGGCGCACCCCGCTGGCATCGTGCAGGTACTGCTCGTCGGTGTACTCGTGGTTGAGCACGAGGACGCCGTGGTCGTTGGCGACGCGCGGCGGGCCGACGGGGTAGAACGACATCCCGTCGTGGTGCATGCCGATCTGCTGCTCCTGCTCCTCGGCGGTGTTGCCACCCGGCCGGAACTCGGGGTAGCTGCCGAGGATGGGGGTGCCCCAGGGGATGAAGGGCTTGGCCGTGTAGCCGCACGGAACGACGACGTCGTCGCCGAAGCCGAGCGGGACCGGCTCGAAGCCCAGCAGGGGCGCGGCACCGGCGGAGGGCCCGCGCCCGCGCGGGCCCTCCGCCAGGGCGGGCGGAGCGCCGAGGACGCTGGTGGTCAGGAACCCGGCGGCCGCCAGCATGCCGCCGGCCAGCGCGGACCGGCGGGAGAACCGGGCCTGGACGATCTCGGCGAACGTCGTGGCGCCGGAGGGGTTGGACGAGTAGTCGTCCGGATCGAACTCGTCGTCCTGGACAGCGGGGGGGACCGACAGGGACATCAATGCTCCTTGCTGGGAGAACGGTGGCGCCAGTGACGCTAGGTCGACGAATCGACTCCCCGGCGACGGGAGAGGGAACGCTCGGCGACCCCTCGTGCACCCGTCGTTCACCGACGCCGGGTACCTCCGGCACCGCTCAGCCGGCCGTGGTCACGGTGCCCCCGGCCGGCACCTGCAGCTCCCCGGCGATTCCGTCCGGGGCGCGGAAGGTGACGGGAACGGGATCCTCGGTGGGCCGCCGCCGACGCGTTCACCCAGACCGCCTCCGAGCAGAACGCCGCCCGCAGGGACAACAACCAGCTTGACCGTTACCCGACCGTTACGGAGGATTGGCAGGCCGACGTCCACGGGCAGGATGTGACGCGTCCCACCCCTGTGCGCAAGCCCTCAGCGCGCGTTCACCGTCCGTTCACCGGGCATCGGGCGATCGGCCACTCGCGCTCTCTAGTTTCGCTCTCGTCGGTCCAAAGAAGGCCCGGAACTGGTCCGGGCACTGTCGAGAGGCACTGTGTTGAAGCTCAGCACCAAGAGCCGCGCCACCACGCTGTCCGTGGCGCTCGCCGGCACCCTCGCGCTCAGCGCGTGCGGCGCCTCCAACGAGTCCGACTCCGGCAACGCCGCGGGTGCCGCGGAGGACCAGCTCAGCGGCACTCTCGTCGGCGCAGGATCCAGCGCTCAGCAGGCGGCCATGCAGGCATGGGCCGCGCAGTACAACTCGCTGCAGCCGGACGTGACGGTGAACTACGACCCGGTCGGGTCCGGTGGCGGCCGCGAGCAGTTCGTCGCAGGCGGCACCGACTTCGCCGGCACCGATGCCTACCTGGACGAGGAAGAACTGGCCGCGGCCCAGCAGCAGTGCGCCGGCGACGGCGAGATCGTCGAACTGGTGAACTACATCGCCCCGATCGGGGTCGTCTACAACCTGCCGGGCGTCGACGAGCTGAACCTGTCGCCCGAAACGCTCGCGCGCATCTTCAGCCAGCAGATCACCAACTGGAACGATCCGGCGATCGCCGCGGACAACCCGGGCACCACGCTGCCCGACCTGCCGATCACCCCGGTGAACCGCTCCGACGAGTCGGGTACCACGGAGAACTTCGTCGAGTACCTGGCCGCGGTCGCGCCGGATGTCTGGACCTACGAGGTCAGCGGTGACTGGCCCGTGCCCGGTGGCGAGGCCGCTCAGGGCACGTCGGGCGTGGTCAACGCGGTCGGCGCTGGTGAGGGCGCCATCGGCTACGCCGACCCGAGCCAGGCCGGCGACCTCGGCCTGGCCAACATCGGTGTCGGCGGGGAGTACGTCGCCCCGACGCCGGAGGCCGCGGCCGCGGTTGTCGACAACTCCCAGCAGGTGGAGGGCCGGGGCGAGTACGACTTCGCCCTGGACATCCGCCGCGACACCACCGAGTCGGGCAACTACCCGATCGTCCAGGTCAGCTACCTCGTCGGTTGCCTGACCTACGACAGCCAGGAGACGGCTGACCTGGCGAAGGACTTCATGTCCTTCGTCGTGAGCGAGGAGGGCCAGCAGGCGGCGGCGGAGGCGGCCGGCTCCGCGCCGATCTCCGACGCCCTGCGCGAGCAGTCCCTGTCGGCCATCGAGGCGATTTCCGGCGCGGAGTGATCTGATTTCCTCCGGTGTGATCGTGCACCACTGGGCAGCGGCCCGGGACGTCATCCGACGCCCCGGGCCGCTGCGCCGCCCGGCGACGGGTAGGAAGTGCCCCAGCAACCCCGGACCAGACCCCACGGAGCAGCGGTGACAGCCACCCGGACGCCGTCCGACCAGAGCACCAGCAGGCCACTTCGCCGGCCCGGAGACCGCATCTTCGCCGGCACCGCCAAGGCCGCCGGCATCTCCATCCTGGTCGTCCTCGCCGGGGTGGCCGCCTTCCTGGTCGTGGAAGCGGTTCCCGCCGTGACCGCTCCCAGCGGGGAGATTCCCGGTGGTGAGGGACTGGTCGGCTACATCGCGCCACTGCTGTTCGGCACCCTGCTCTCAGCCGCGATAGCGCTGGTGGTCGCCACCCCGCTGGCCGTGGCGATCGCGCTGTTCATCACCCACTACGCACCCCGCCGGGTGGCGGCGGGCCTCGGCTACGTGGTGGACCTGCTCGCCGCGATCCCCAGCATCGTGTACGGCTTCTGGGGCGTCTACTGGCTGGCGCCCAAGCTCGTCCCGTTGTTCCGGTGGCTCGAGGAAAACCTCGGGTTCATCCCGTTCTTCGCCGGCCCGACGTCCTCGACCGGCCGCACGATGCTCACCGTCGGCCTCGTCCTGGCGATCATGATCCTGCCGATCATCAGCGCCATCTCTCGCGAGGTCTTCCTCCAGGTGCCGACGTTGCACAAGGAGGCCGCGCTCGCTCTCGGAGCCACCCGGTGGGAGATGATCAGGATGGCCGTCATCCCCTACGGCAAGAGCGGCATCATCGGCGGTTCGATGCTGGGTCTCGGCCGAGCCCTGGGCGAGACCATGGCGGTCGCCCTGGTCCTGTCCGTCTCCGGCGGCATCACTCTCAACCTGATCAGCAGCGCCAACCCGGGGACCATCGCGGCCAACGTCGCCCTGGAGTTCCCCGAGTCCACCGGCCTCGACGTCAACACCCTCATCGCCAGCGGTCTCGCACTGTTCGTGATCACGCTCGCGGTCAACATGCTGGCGCGCTGGGTGGTCAACCGCCGGGCCGACTTCTCCGGAGCCAACTGATGAGCGTCCAGACACCCATCCCCACCTCCGGGGCCTCCGCCGTCACCCCGCCGCAGGATCGGGTGGCAGGCAGGCTCCCTCGCTGGGGGCAGCTGGCTGCCTTCGCTTGCGGGACGGCGATCGCCGCGCTGCTCAGCTGGCTGACCGACTCCACCGTTGTCCTGTTCGTGATCTACGCCGCCGTGCTCGGCACGCTCGTCCTGTACGTGGCTTCCCGGCGGGCCGAGGGTCGGCGTCAGGCCACCGACCGACTGGTCACCGCGATCGTCACCAGCGCCTTCGGTATCGCCATGGTGCCGCTGGCCGCTCTCGTGTGGGAGGTGGTCGGGCGCGGTATCGAGCGGCTGGACGCCGAGTTCTTCAGCGCGTCCCTGCAGGGAATCGTCGGCGAGGGCGGCGGCGCTTACCACGCCCTCATGGGCACGTTGATCATCACCGGGCTGACAGCGCTCATCTCCGTGCCGGTCGGCCTCATGACCGCCATCTACCTGGTCGAGTACGCCCAAGGCCGGCTCAAGCGCGCGATCACCTTCTTCGTCGACGTCATGACCGGCATCCCGTCGATCGTCGCCGGCCTCTTCGCCTATGCGCTGTTCGTGCTGCTGTTCGGACCGGGCATCCGGCTGGGCATCATGGGTGCTGTCGCGCTGTCGGTCCTCATGATCCCGGTGGTCGTGCGGTCGGCCGAAGAGGTGCTCAAGCTCGTACCGAACGAGCTCCGGGAGGCCAGCTACGCCCTCGGCGTGCCGAAGTGGCGGACGATCGTCAAGGTCGTTCTGCCGACGGCGATCGCCGGTCTGGGCACCGGCGTGACCCTGGCGATCGCACGCGTCGTCGGGGAGACGGCCCCGCTCCTGATCACGGTCGGCATCACCAACGCCACGAACTTCAACCCGTTCGACGGGCGCATGGCCACGCTGCCGGTCTACGCCTACTACCAGCTGACCCAGCCGGGCGTGCCGCCGGAGTTCGCGATCGACCGGGCCTGGACGGCGGCGCTCATCCTCATCATCCTGGTCATGGGTCTCAACGTCGTCGCCCGCGTGATCAGTCGCTTCTTCGCCCCCAAGACCGGTCGCTGACCGGACGATCCGGAGGAACCCTCGTGGCCAAGCGCATCGACGTCTCCGACCTCGACATCTACTACGGCAAGTTCCTGGCCGTACAGGGCGTCACCGTCTCCATCGAACCACGTAGCGTGACCGCACTGATCGGGCCGTCGGGCTGCGGGAAGTCGACCTTCCTGCGCTCGATCAACCGGATGCACGAGGTGCTGCCCGGAGCACGCGTGGAGGGCAAGGTCGTCATGGACGGCCAGGACCTCTACAGCGCCGACGTCGACCCGGTCGACGTCCGGCGGCAGATCGGCATGGTCTTCCAGCGGCCCAACCCGTTCCCGACCATGTCGATCTACGACAACGTCGCGGCGGGCCTGCGGCTGAACAACAAGCAGACGAAGAAGGCCGATCTCGACGATCTCGTGGAGCGGTCCCTGCGGGGGGCCAACCTCTGGAACGAGGTCAAGGACCGACTCGACCGGCCGGGGTCGAGCCTCTCCGGCGGTCAGCAGCAGCGCCTGTGCATCGCCCGCGCGATCGCCGTCGAGCCCGACGTCCTCCTGATGGACGAGCCGTGCTCCGCACTCGACCCCATCTCGACCCTGGCGATCGAGGACCTGATGACCGAGCTCAAGGAGCGGTTCACCATCGTCATCGTCACGCACAACATGCAGCAGGCCGCGCGGGTGAGCGAGTCCACCGGGTTCTTCAACCTCAACGGCGTGGGCCAGCCCGGCCGGCTGATCGAGTTCAACCCGACCGAGAAGATCTTCAGCAACCCCGACGAGAAGGCGACCGAGGACTACATCTCCGGCCGCTTCGGCTGAGAAAGGACCCCGTCCTCCTCACACCTCGCTCCGCTCGGCGCGAGCCTCTGGACGGGGCCATCAGCAGCGAACGGCGGCCGCCTCGGGTTCCGGGGCGGCCGCCGCCGTCTCCACGGCCGGCTGCTCGGCGGCGGCGGGGACCCCGATCTCCACCGGGACGACGCTGGTGTAGCCGGGGCCGATCACCAGCTGCACGGTCGTCCCGAGGGAATCGTCGGGCTGGAGGACCGCACCCGGGACGGCAGCAGCCACGGTGCGGGCCTGCTCGAGCGCCCCGGCACCGTAGCGCACCACGCTCCCGGTGACCGCGCCCGGCTCGTTGCCCACGGTGCCCACGCCGAATCCCGCTCCGCGGAGGGCATCGGCGACGGTCGCCGCCAGGCCGGTGGTGCCGGTGCCGTTCAGCACATCGACGGTGATGCCGGCGGGCGGGGCGGTGAGCGGCTCGGGCCCCGGTGGGGGCTCGGGAGCGGCCTCGGGGACGACGGCGGCCTCGGGAGCGGCCGTCTGGGCCGCACGCTGCGCCTCGAGCACCTCGGCGGGGAGCCGGGCACCGTCGATGACCTCGTCGAACAGCGCCCGCGTCGCCATCCCGTCGAGGAGGACGTAGGCCTGATCCGTGCCGGCCGGGACGTAGCCGACCTGCTCGACCGGCAACCCGGCCCGCTGCACCGCGTCGCCGGAGAGGTCCCCCAGCGTCCCCGCGAGCACGCGCAGGTCGCCCAGCGTGGTCTGCTCGTCGAGCGTGAGAGCGTCCGACGCGCGGGTCACGAAGCGGGTGAGCGTCACCGGGTTCAGCAGGTTCTCCGCCGACATCGCCGCCCGGAGCGTCGAGGTGAGGAGTCGCTGGGCCCGCTCCGCGGCCGCCGCGCCGGTGCCGTCGGTCGCCTGGTCGCCGGGCTGCAGGAAGCCCGCGGCGCCGGCACCCGACAGCTCGGACGGGCCGGCCGGCGGCGGCGTGGCCGCGGCGGCGATCGCCTCGGAGGGAACCACGCAGACCGGGATCCCGCCGAGAGCGTCCACCAGGCCGGGGACGTCTGCCAGGTCGACGCCGAGG
This sequence comes from Blastococcus capsensis, assembly GCF_030165005.1. Taxonomy (GTDB): domain Bacteria; phylum Actinomycetota; class Actinomycetes; order Mycobacteriales; family Geodermatophilaceae; genus Blastococcus; species Blastococcus capsensis. Next base: position 309,950 of record NZ_JASNNW010000002.1, on the reverse strand, counting down.
TAGTGGTTGATCCGCAGGCCCGACAGCTGCTGGACAGCGCGCACCATGCACGCGGGGCCGCCGTCGAGCAGGGAGCTGGCGAACGCCTCCGTGACCGGGTTGCGCAGGTCGCCGTCCGCGGTACGGCAGATCGGGGTGTCCACCAGCGCGGTGGGCGGCACGCTGACCAGCACCGCACGGTCGCCCTCGGCAGAGACCGACACCACCAGAGTGGCCACCGATGCCACGCCGTCCTGGCCCGGCACGCCCGTGCCGACGACGAGATACGTCTGTGCGGCCTCCTGCAGCTCTGGGGCGAGCACCTCGGGACCGTCGAGGGTGAGCGCGTCCACCCGGGCGATCCGCTGGTCGACGTAGAAGTACAGGGCGAGGTGGTAGAGGACGACGACGCCGACGACCCCGGCCAGGGCGATGGCCGCGCGCACCAACCCGCGGCGGCCGGGGCTCTGCGGCGGACGACCGGCGGCGGGCCGGCGACGGGTGGCACCGGCCGGCGCGGGAAGTCCGGGCAGCGGGGGGATGGGACCGCTGCGCCGGGAGGGCCGCTCGTCCGGAGCCCAGGCGGCGGGACCCTGCGGAGGGACCTCGCGCCCCCCCGGGACCGGCGGCAGGCCAGACTGCGGGGTCAGCACAGGGGCCGGCTGGATCTGCGGAACCGGGGGAAGGCCCGGCTGCACCGCAGGTACCGGAGGGAGACCGGACCGCGGTGTCACCGACCCTGCGGGTCCCGCGGGGGCGGCGCCGGGAACCGGCGGCAGTCCCGCCCGGATCGCCGGGCCGTCGGCGCTCCCGGAACCGGTGACCGCGTCGGACCCGCCCGTCCGCCGATCCGGGCGCCGGTTCCGCTCCGGCCGGTCAGCGGCCGCGGCAGCCGCCTCGCGCCGAGGCCCCGTGCCCGGCGCCGGATCGTCCGTACCGCGGCGGGCGGCCCGCCGGCCACCGACCGCGCTCCCCTGGCGGGCCAGCACCTGCTCGACGGTCACCGGGTCGGCGCCGGCCCCGGTGCTCCGCCCGCGGCGGGTGCGCCCGGGGACGTCGCGGTCGCCCGCTCCGCCGCGCGTCGGCTCATCCCCCACAGGTGTCGACACCTTCTCGTCGTTCGCACGTCCGTGTCCCGTCGTCCCACGATACGGGGGCGCAGGCGTTCACCACGCCGACGCGCGGCAGGGGCGAGTGACGGAAGCGGGCAACCAAATGGTGTCCCACCCAGGCAGTGCGTAGCGTCTTCGCGGTGCGACTGCCCTCCGTGCCCGGGCCCTCCGACGTCCTCGCCATGGTCGACGGCGTGCGCGACGGTGTCGGGGACGCATTGGCGCTCGTCCCCCGGGCGGCCGCCGCGCTCGGCCGGTTGGAGGAGCTGCTCGGTCGCGTGGACGGCGTGGTGGGGCGGGTCGAATCGGTGGTCGACCGGGTGGAGGGCGCGCTGAGCCGGGCCGACCAGGCCATCACCGGCCTCGACACCACCCGCGCTCGCGCCGACCAGGCCATCACCGACCTCGACACCGCCCGTGCCCGCGCGGACAAGGCGATCACCGACCTCGAAGGCACCCGCGCACGCGCCGACGACGCCATCACCGACCTGGAGGCGACGCGGGGCCGGGCCGACGACGCCATCACCGACATGGCCACCACCCGCGCACGCGCCGACCAGGCCATCACCGACATGGCCACCACCCGCGCACGCGCCGACCAGGCCATCACCGACATGGCCACCACCCGCGCACGGGCCGACGACGCCATCACCGACATGGCCGCCACCCGCGCACGCGCCGACGACGCCATCGCGCAGGTCGAGGGGGCGACGGGTCGTGGAGCGGCCGTCGTCGGACGCGCCGAGGGGCTGCTCGGGGAGGCTGGGGGCGTGCTGGGGCAGGCCGAGGGGATGGTCGGCCGGGTCGCCCCGCTGCTGACCGACTACGAGCCCGCGCTGACCGCGCTCGCGCCGTCGATGCGGCGGCTGGCTGCCTCGTTCGACCCGTCCGAGGTCGACGCGCTGATCACGCTGATCGACCGACTGCCCCAGCTGGTGGTGCACCTGGACGAGGACATCCTGCCGGTCCTGGAGACTCTGGGGACCGTCGGCACCGACGTCCACGACCTGGTCGACACCGTCCAGGACATGCGCCAGATCGTGAAGGGCTTTCCGGGTTCGAAGCTGTTCCGCCGCCGCGGCGCGGAGGAGATCGCCGACGCCGAGGCGCGGGAGGGCGCCGGCTCCTGAGCCGGCGCCCTCCGAGGCCTGGGCTCAGGGGCCGTCGGCCCCCGGTCCGGGCCCGGTCTCGGTCGGGTACCCGAGGGCGCGGGTCACGTCGCCGATCCGCTCGAAGGTCTCCCCCTCGGGCAGCCGCTCGAGCTCCGCCACCACCGCGTCGGGGGCGCGGTGATCACGGGCCGCCTCGACGAGGTCCTCGCGGGTTCCGGGGAACGGCTGGCGGGTCAGCCAGCGGGCCAGTTCCGCCCGGGCGACGACCGCGGACTCGGTCATGCCGACCGGCGTGCCACCGACCAGCGTGCCGGCGGGGTCGGTATCGATGTCGGGCTGGCCCTCGGCGACCGGCTCGACCTCGCGCCACTCGTGCGCTCGCGTGGCCCGTTCGGCCTTCATCATCCCCTGGGTCTCGTGCTCGAGCTCCTCGTCGAGCCGCGGGTTGTGCTTGGTGCTGCGCGAGGACGCGCCGGCGAAGTCGCCTGCGGACTCGGTCACGTGTGCCTCCAGTTGCTCGGGCCCGGCGCCGCCGGGCATGGATCCGTCCGCGGGAGCTCAGGCCTCGTCGAGCGCGCCGGGCTTGTGCACCGCGGTGCGCCCGCTCTTGTCGCTGCGGACCTCGTACTGCGGGTCGTCCTTGCTCGCCCGCACGGTGCGACCGGACGCCTCGGTGTCGGAGGTGATCTTTCGTTCCACGGTGCCCTCGGCGGTGCTCCCGTGGCTGTTCCAGGTGACGTGGTCACCCTTGTCGAAGTCGTCGGCCATCTCTCTCCCCGCTCGTGGACGGTGCTGCCTCTGCCGGTGCCCCCGGCGGGCCCCGGGCACACATCGGCGCCCCGGATGCACCGCACACCTACGCTGGGACGACGTGAGCTCTCCTGACGGCGCCGTGTTCATCGACGGCCTGCGACCGGTCGACGTCCTCACGGTCGTGGCGGTCACCGACGTGACTCCCTCGGTACGCCGGGTGACGCTGTCCGGGGAGCCCACCGCCGTGGCGGCGGCCGGCCCCACCGTGAACCTGCTCGTGCCGCAGGTGGACGACGCCGAGCCACGCTGGCCGCGCATCCAGCGCGACGGCCGGATCGTGTGGCCGCAGGGCAGCCACGGGATCGCGCTGCGCAGCTACACGGCACGCCGCCAGGACTCCGCCGCCGGTGAGGTGGACATCGACTTCGTCCTCCACGGGGACGGTCCGGCCGCCTCCTGGGCCGCCGCCGCGCAGCCGGGCGCCCTGCTCGGCATCGCCGGGGCCGCCTCGCTCGCCGAGCGGTCCGCCCGCTGGCTGCTGCTGATCGGGGACGAGACGGCGCTGCCCGCGATCAGCCGGCTCCTGGCGGCCGCGCCACCGGAGACGCTGGGCGCCGCCTACCTCGAGGTGGCCGGGCCGGAGGAGGAGCAGCCGCTCGTGGCACCCCCGGGCATCGCCCTGCACTGGCTGCACCGCGGCGCGACGGCACCGGGCGAGAGCACCCTGCTGGTCGGCGCCGTCGCGGCGCTGGACCGCCCGGAGGGGGACGACGTCTTCGCCTGGGTGGGCGCCGAGTCGGCCACCGTGCGGGCGATCCGCGCCGACCTGCGGGGGCGGTGGGGACTGGGCCGGAGCCAGCACCACGCGATCGGCTACTGGCGCCGGGGCCGCGCCATGTCCCCCGCCGGCTGAGGGCCGCTCGTCTGCCGGTATGGGTCGCTCGTCCAGGAACTTCCCAGGTAGCGTCCAGGTCCTGCGCAGCCGCTCCCCCGATCCTCGGGAGCATGACGACCGTATCGGCGCACCCGACCGGAGGAGCAGTGTCCGGCAACCAGCCCGCGGGCCGCCCGGCCCCGGAAGCCCGCCTCCTCGTGGTGGACGACGAGCCGAACATCCGCGAGCTGCTGTCGGCGAGCCTCCGCTACGCCGGCTTCGAGGTCGCCACCGCCGCCGACGGGCAGCAGGCGCTGGCGCTCGCGGCGTCGTTCCGGCCGGACCTGCTGGTCCTGGACGTGATGATGCCCGGGCTCGACGGCTTCGGCGTGGTGCGGCGGCTGCGGGAGACCGGGCGGCACACCCCGGTGCTCTTCCTGACGGCACGGGACGCACCCGAGGACAAGATCTCCGGCCTGACGCTCGGCGGCGACGACTACGTGACCAAGCCGTTCAGCCTCGACGAGGTCGTGGCCCGCATCCGGGCGGTGCTCCGCCGGACGACCGGCGCACAGCGCGCCCCGGAGGCGCCGCGGCTCACCTTCGCCGACATCGAGCTGGACGAGGAGACCCACGAGGTCATCAAGGCCGGCGAGGTCATCAGCCTCTCGCCGACGGAGTTCAAACTGCTGCGCTACCTCATGGCCAACGCCGGCCGGGTGCTGTCGAAGGCGCAGATCCTCGACCACGTGTGGAACTACGACTTCAACGGCGAGGCCAACGTCGTGGAGTCCTACATCTCCTACCTCCGGCGCAAGGTCGACACCACCGAACCCCGCCTGCTGCAGACCATCCGCGGCGTCGGCTACACCCTCCGGCTGCCGCGTGGGTCGTGAGCGGACAGGGGCGTGAGCATCGCAGCGAGGAACGAGCGAGGAGCGGAGCGCCCCGCGGGAGCGAACCGGTGACATCGTGAGCGGACAGGGGCGTGAGCATCGCAGCGAGGAACGAGCGAGGAGCGGAGCGCCCCGCGGTAGCGAACCGGTGACATCGTGAGCGGACAGGGGCGTGAGCATCGCAGCGAGGAACGAGCGAGGAGCGGAGCGCCCCGCGGTAGCGAATCGGTGACATCGCAGCCGACCGGCGGGAGCGACGAGCCACCCGCGAGGAGCCTGGGCAGCCGCATCCCGCTGCGGGTGACCCTGGTGGCCCTGCTGGTGGTTCTCGTAGCGGTCGCGCTGGCGGCGACCGGATTCGCCGCCACGTCGCTGCTCAAGCAGTACCTGCAGGAGCAGCGGGACGCCGAACTACGGGTGACCGTGCAGGCCTACGAGCGGCAGCCCGGCCTGCTGCAGGCCTGCCTCAACCCCCCGGCGTGGCCGCAACCGAGCCCCACCTACGTCGCCTGCCTGGCCCCCGACGACGACCGACCGATCGTGCTCGGCGGGCCGCGCGGGCGGGACGGCGCGATGCCCGGCCTCGACGACGGCGACGTCGACCGGCTGCGGGAGGGCGGCGGGCCGACGAGCGTGCGCGACGGCGGACGCATCGAGTGGCGGATGGCGTCGGGCGAGCTGCCCGGCGGCTACACGGTCCTCGTGGGTAGCGATGTGCGGGGTGACGAGGCGGCCATCGGCCGGCTGGTCCGGATCGAGGTCGTCGTCGGGCTGATCGTGCTCACCCTCCTGGCCGCCGCCGGGTACGTCCTCGTGCGCAACAGCCTCCGGCCGCTGGCCGACGTGGAGCGCACGGCGCGGGCCATCGCCGACGGCGACCTGTCCCGCCGCGTCCCGATCGGCGACGAGCGCACCGAGGTCGGCCGGTTGTCCAACGCGCTGAACGGGATGCTTGCCCGCATCGAGAGCGCCTTCCGCGCCCAGCAGGCCTCCGAGGAGCAGGCGCGGAGTTCCGAGCACCGGATGCGCCGGTTCGTGGCGGACGCCAGCCACGAGCTGCGCACCCCGCTGACCTCCATCCGCGGCTTCGCCGAGCTGTACCGCCAGGGCGCGGTCCGCACCGAGCAGGACGTCGCCCGGCTGATGCAGCGGATCGAGGCCGAGGGCGGCCGGATGGGGCTGCTGGTCGAGGACCTGCTGCTGCTGGCCCGGGTGGACCAGCAGCGACCGCTGGCCGTCCGTCCGGTGGACCTCGCCGCGGTCGCCGGGGACGCCGTGCACGACGCACGTGCCGTGCAGCCCGACCGGCCGATCAGCCTGCACCTGGACGAGTCGCTCACGGACGTCCCCGTGGTGCTCGGCGACGAGAGCCGGCTGCGCCAGGTGGTGGTCAACCTGGTGACGAACGCCCTGACGCACACACCGCCGGGCACCCGCGTGCAGGTCTCGGTGGCACAGGAACCGGCCCATGCCGACGTGCTGCTGCTGCGCGTCGCGGACGACGGTCCGGGCATGGCCGCCGACGACGCGGCGCGGGCCTTCGAGCGGTTCTACCGGGCCGACACCTCCCGCACGCGGGATGCCGGCGGCACGGGCCTCGGGCTGGCCATCGTCTCCTCGCTGGCCGCGGCCCACGGCGGCTCCGCCGCGCTGGAGACGGCGCCCGGCGCGGGGCTGGCCGTCACGGTGCGGCTGCCGCGCAGCGGTCCCCCCGGGGGCGGCGCTCCCGGGGCCTGAGCACTCTTGCGACGATCTGCCGGTGACGACGACCGACGGCTCCCCGGATCCGGGCACCTCCTCCGACGCCGAGCTCATGGCCGCGTCGGTCGATCTGGCCGTCGCGCTCCGGCAGCTGATCGAGCTCTCGGCGACCACCACGGCCGACGCTGCGGCGGTGCGCTCCGCCGCCGAGCTGGTGCGCACCGCCACCGAGCAGCTCCTGGGGCCGCGCCGTCCGCTGTCCCAGCTCCCGCGCCTGGACGACCCTGCCGCCCGTCGCCGGACGTTCAACCCGGTCAGCGGCGTGGCCAACGGCATGGCGCCGCCGCTGCGCTTCCGCGTGGCGGACGGCGTGGTGACCGCGGAGGCCACGCTCGGCGCGGCCTACGAGGGCCCGCCCACCTTCCTGCACGGCGGCATGAGCGCGCTGTTCATGGACCAGGTGCTGGGCGACACCGCCGCCGCCAACGGTCTCTGGGGGATGACCGCGCACCTGGAGCTGGACTACCGCGGTCCCGTTCCGCTCGGTCGCCCGCTGGCGTTCCGCGGCTGGCTCGAGGAGAGCTCGGGCCGCAAGTCGGTCATCGCCGGATCGATCGCGCTCGCCGAGGCGCCGGACCAGCCGCTGGTCGAGGCGCGCGGGACCTTCGTCAAGCCTCGTCCGGAGAAGCTGGCGTCCTACTTCGGTTCGGTCACCGACGCCTCCGGAGTGCACCGCCCACCGGGCAACGCCGGGGACGCCGCCGCCGTCGATCCGGGCTGACAGCACTACGGTGAGACGCATGTCACGCCTGCCGCTGGTGAGTTCCGACGACGAGAACGCCGACCCTCTCGCCCGGGAGGTGCTGAAGGCCGTCGCGGCGGCGCGCGGGCGCAGCGTCGATCCGAACGTCTACCGCGCCGTGGCCAACCACCCCCGCGCGCTGCAGAAGATGGTCGAGTTCGGCACCGTCGTCTACTTCCAGAACTCGATGACACCGGCCCAGCGGGAACTGGCGTACCTCACCGCCTCGGTCACCAACGAGTGCCACTACTAGATCCCCACCCACGTGCTGCTCGGTCGAGCAGCAGGACTGACCGAAGAGAAGCTCGCGCACCTGGGCGACGACCCGCTGCCCGACGGCCTCTACGAGGCCGACGAGGCGGCGATCGTCCGCTACGCGCAGCGGTCCACGCGGATGGCGACCATCGACGACCGGACCTACGGCGACCTGGCCGAGCACTTCACCCCCGAGCAGATCATCGAGATCTGCTTCACCGTCGGGTTGTCCAACATGATCAACCGTTTCCACGCCACCTTCCTCACCGAGGTCGACCCGGAGACGCAGGAGGCGCTGGCGCCCAGCTGCCCGCTCGCCTACCCGGAGGTGCCAACCCCCTGACCAGGAGCCGCCGCACATGCGCATGGACGACACCGCGGTCGCGGCACTGGCCGCTCGGCCCGCCGCGGACGCCCTGGTGCCCCTGCGTTCCTCGGGGCGCACCGGCCGGCTGGACGGATCGCCGCTGGTCTACAACCGGCCCGATCCCTCCCTTTCCGACCTCGTGGTCACCCGGCCGGGGCAGGCCGACCGGGTGCTGGCTGCGGTCCGCTCGGCGCGATAGCGGACACTGGGCGGGAATTCGCACCGGATCGGTGCGGTTGGTCGCCCTGATGTCGAATCCCCGGAGCCAGCGCCAATGAGCGAGCCTGCGAGCTCATCCACGAACAGAGCACCGTCCGGAACGAGGCTTCCGAGCGCCGGCGAGGAGGCCGCGTGACCACGCCCGACTACCGGCTCACCCAGCTGGAGACGCTGGAGGCCGAGTCCATCCACATGATTCGTGAGGTCGTCGCGGAACTGGAACGCCCGGTGCTGCTCTTCTCCGGCGGCAAGGACTCCATCGTGATGCTGGAGCTGGCCCGCAAGGCTTTCGCGCCGGCCCGCATCCCCTTCCCGGTGATGCACGTCGATACCGGCCTGAACTTCCCCGAGGTCCTGGAGTTCCGCGACAAGCGGGTGGCCGAGCTCGGCGTGCAGTTGGTGGTGGCCTCCGTGCCGGACGCCATCGCCGCGGGCACGGTGAAGGAGGAGCCCAACGGCTCCCGCAACCGCATCCAGACCCCGGTCCTGCTGGACGCCGTCGAGGAGCACGGCTTCACGGCACTGTTCGGCGGCGCCCGGCGCGACGAGGACAAGGCCCGGGCCAAGGAACGGGCCTTCTCCTTCCGCGACGAGTTCGGCCAGTGGGATCCGAAGAGCCAGCGCCCGGAGCTCTGGGACCTCTACAACGGGCGGATCCACCTGGGTGAGTCCATCCGGGTGTTCCCGCTGTCGAACTGGACCGAGCTCGACATCTGGCAGTACATCGCCCACGAGCAGATCGCCATCCCCCCGCTGTACCTCGCGCAGGAGCGGGAGGTCGTGGAGCGCCAGGGGATGCTCTACGCGGTCAACGAGTTCATCCGGGCGCGCGAGGGCGAGCAGGTCCGCCGGGAGAGCGTCCGCTACCGCACCGTCGGCGACGCGAACCTGACCGCGGCCGTGCCGTCCACCGCCACCACGGTCGACGAGGTCATCGCCGAGATCGCGGTGACCCGGATGACCGAGCGGGGCGCGACCCGGGGCGACGACAAGGTCAGCGACGCCGCCATGGAGGACCGGAAGAAGGAGGGCTACTTCTGATGGCCGACAGCACCCCCCAGCCGCGCATCGACCAGCCCGTCGATGTGCACTCCGCCGCCGCGGAGCAGGCACGCGAGATCGCCGTCGCCCGCAAGGACATCCTGCGGATCGCCACCGCCGGCTCGGTCGACGACGGCAAGAGCACCCTGATCGGCCGGCTCCTCTACGACAGCAAGGCGGTGTTCGAGGACCAGTACGAGGCCGTCGAGCGCGCCAGCGCCGGCGGCGACTACGTGAACCTGGCGCTGCTCACCGACGGGCTGCGGGCCGAGCGCGAGCAGGGCATCACCATCGACGTCGCCTACCGCTACTTCGCCACCCCGCGGCGCACGTTCATCCTGGCCGACACGCCGGGCCACGTGCAGTACACCCGCAACATGGTCACCGGCGCCTCCACCGCGGATCTGGCGATCGTGCTGGTCGACGCCCGCAAGGGCATGCTCGAGCAGAGCCGCCGGCACGCGTTCCTCGCCTCGCTGCTGCGGGTGCCCCACCTGGTCGTCGCGGTGAACAAGATGGACCTCGTCGACTGGTCGGAGCAGACCTTCGAGGCGATCCGCGACGAGTTCACCGCCTTCGCCGCGAAACTGGACGTCCCCGACCTCACCGTCGTGCCCATCTCGGCGCTGAACGGCGACAACGTCGTCCGCCGGTCGGAGCGCACCCCCTGGTACGAGGGGCCGTCGCTGCTGCACCACCTGGAGCACGTGCACGTGGCCAGCGACCGCAACCTGGTCGACGTGCGCTTCCCGGTGCAGTACGTGATCCGGCCGCAATCCGACGCACACCACGACTTCCGGGGTTATGCCGGGACGGTCGCCAGCGGCGTCCTGCGCACCGGCGACGAGGTGCAGGTGCTGCCCAGCGGGCTGACGACGACGATCGCCGGCATCGACGGCCCGCGTGGCCCGGTCGACGAGGCCTTCGCCCCGATGGCGGTGACCGTGCGGCTGGCCGACGACCTCGACGTCTCGCGCGGTGACCTGATCTGCCGGCCGTCGAACGCGCCGCACGTGACGCAGGAGCTCGACGCGCTGGTGTGCTGGATGACCGACGAGCCGCTGCGCCCCCGGCAGCGGCTGGCGGTCAAGCACACGACGCGCTCGGTGCGCGCGGTGGTCAAGGACGTGCAGTACCGGCTCGACGTCAACACGCTGCACCGCGAGCCGGAGGCCGGCGAGCTCGGGCTCAACGACATCGGCCGGGTGCGGTTGCGCGCCACCCAGCCGCTGTTCGTCGACGAGTACTCCCGCAACCGGGTGACCGGCCGGTTCATCCTCGTCGACGAGGCGACCAACGCCACCGTCGGCGCCGGGATGCTCGTCCCCGGGAGCTAACGCAGCCGCACCGGGAGGCGCTCGAAGCCGCGGAGGGTCTGCAGGTCGCGGCGCTGCGGGGCCCCGGCCACCCGCAGCCCCGGGAAGCGCTCGCTCAGCGCCCGCAGGCCCACCGCCGCCTCCAGGCGGGCCAGGCCGGCGCCGACGCAGTAGTGGATGCCGCCGGAGAAGGCCAGGTGCTCGCGGGCGTTCGCCCGGGTGACGTCGAACCGCGCCGGCTCGGCGAAGACGTCGGGGTCGCGGTTGGCCGCGCCCAGCAGCAGGGTGACCCGGGTACCCGCGGCCACGGGGCGCCCGGCCAGTTCGACCTCGGCCCGGGCGGACCGGCCGGTCAGCTGCACCGGGCTGTCCAGCCGCAGCACCTCCTCGACGGCGGTGTCCCAGCCGGCGGGGTCGGCACGCAGGACCTCCCACTGGTCGCGGTGTGCGTCGAGGAGGACGACGGCGTTGCCCAGCAGGTTCACCGTCGTCTCGAAGCCGGCGCCGAGCAGGAGCAGCACCGTGGCGTGCAGCTCCCGCTCGGTGAGCGCCTCGTCCGGCGGCAGCGTGACGAGCCGGCTGACCAGGTCGTCGCCCGGCTCCCGGCGCAGCCGGTGGAAGTGCTCGCCGAGGAACGCGTGCATGGCCCGCAGCGCCTTCTCCGCGACGAGGTAGCGGCGCAAGGGCAGCCCCGGGTCGAGCGTGGCCGCCGCTGCCGCGCCCCAGCGCAGGAAGTCCTCCCGGCGTTCCGTCGGCACCCCGAGCAGCTCGGCGATGACCAGCACGGGCAGCTGGGCGGCGTAGGAATCCACGAGGTCGACCGTGCCGCCGCGGCGCTCCAGATCGTCGAGCAGCCGCTCAGCGGTGCTCCGGATGGCCGGCTCGAACGCTGCCGTCGCCCGCGGGGTGAACGCCCGGCTGACCAGCCGGCGGAAGCGGGTGTGGTCCGGCGGGTCGACGACGAGCATGGACGGCGGCTCCGCGACGCCGGCCGCGGACTGGTCGTCGCCGAACGCGAGCGCCCAGCGGATCAGCCGAGGGGCGCCGGCCCGGTCCCAGCCGACACCGAAGCGGTCGCTGCGCAGGATCTCCTGGGCAATCGGGTGCGACGTCGTGACCAGACCCAGGCTGCTGCCCGAGAGCGCTCCGCGGGCGCGCAGCTCCTCGTAGAGCTCGTAGGGATGCTCGCGCACTGCCCGGTCCCGCATCAACCGGCCGACCAGGTCGCCCCGCCGGGCGCTACGGGAGAGGTAGACCGCCGGTAGCCCGTGCCGGACCGCCCAGCGCACGGCGGTCCGCGCCGGCCGGGCCAGCGGCGTCAGCGCCACGGCGGCGACGTTCTGCCTGCTCTGCGCTGTGGCGCTCATCACCGCAGTCTGTCAGCCCTGATCAGCCCCTCGGCATGGCGCCGCCCCCGACCCGGGACGGGTCGGGGGCGGTGCATCGACTGCTGGAGCGCTCAGGCCTCGTCGCTGGGGGCGGGGGCGGCACTCGGATCGCCGTCCCAGTCCCGGCCGGCGACGTCGGCGTTCTCCGAGGCGCTGTCGGTCTGGCCGGCAACGGTCTCGACCATCTCCTCGTCGGAGACGTCCTCACCGGCTGCGTGGGTGTTCGGTTCGCTCATCGCGCAGTCCCTTCGTTCGGCTGGCTTCCTCCTCGGCGGTCCCCGGTCGGGGACCGGCGCAAACCAGCCGCTGCGTCACAGCCGGGGCGGCCGCAGCTCGAACCAGACCCGCTTGCCACCGCGGTGGTCCTCGCACCCCCAGCGGTCGGCGAGCAGCTCGACCATCAGCATCCCCCGGCCGCGCGGCCGCTCGGCGTCCAGTTCCTGCACGGAGGGACGGGTGGCGGAACAGTCGACGACGGCCAGCCGCAGCCACTCGTCGGAGAACGTCGCCTCCAAGGTCAGGCAGGTGCTGCCCCCCACGTGGTCCACCACGTTGGCCACCAGCTCGGTCACCAGCAGGGCCGCGTCGTCACGGTCCTGCCGGGCGCCCCACACCTGGAGCAGCTGGTGCACCAGCCGGCGGGCCACCGGGACGCTGGCTGGAACCGGCGGCAGGTCCATGCTCGCGGTGAGGGTGGACATGGGGTGTTCCCTTCTGCCGGCTGCGCGGGAGGAGATGTGGATGCCCGGTACTTCCGTCATCGGCAGGAAGGGCGCGGGACTGGATGCGTTGCGCGCAACTATCCAACGGGATCCCAGCGAGCGCAACCCCCATTGCATGACACGGCTATTGCACGCAATGGACGTTGCGTTACAGTGCGGCGGTCCGCTCACCGACCGCCGGAGGGAGCACCATGACCGCCCGGGTGCCCGAGGAGGGCGATGCCGCCGTCCGCGCCCTCGAGCAGCTGATCAGCTGCATCGACGAGTCCGCGGACGAGTTGCGGCGGGCACGCGTCCGGGCCGAGCAGCTCCTGGTCGAGCGGCGCGCTGGAAAGGCCTGGCTGGAGCTGGTCACCGAGGAGTCCCGCCCCCTGGTGGTCGAGAGCATCTCCACCGTGCTGGCATCCCTGGCCGGCGCCGGGCACACCTGGCGCCGTGAAGAGGCGGCCGCGCTGCAGCGGGAGCAGATCAGCATCAACCGGATCGCCGCGCTCTTCGGCGTGACCCGTCAGCGGATCTCCGCCCTGCTGAAGGAGAACGGGAGCCCCCCGGCCGAGTGAGCCTCGCCCTGGCTCACGCCAGCAGGGCGTCGATCGCCTTGTGGATCCGCTGCTCCGACACCGGCCGCGGGGTGCCCACGCTCTGGGCGAACAGCCCGACCCGGAGCTCCTCGATCATCCAGCGCACCCGGGTCACCGGGTCCTCGGGCGCCCCGGTCGAGGGCACCTGACGGCGCAGCTGCTCGTACTCGGCGGTCACCGCCGCGACCTGCTGCGTCCAGAGTTCGTCGCGGGCGGTGTTCGCCGGGAGCTTTCCCAGCCGGTGGACCATCGCCCGGAGGTACCGGACGACGTCGGGCAGCCGCCGTCGCCCGGTGGCGGCCACGAAGCCGCGGTGCAGCAGCCCGGCCATCTGCCGGCGCAGGTCCGCGACGGCGGCCTCCGGCACCCGGCGGGCCGGTGCGGCACCGATCGCGACCGCCACCTCCCGCGCCTGGGTGAGCACTGCCTCGACGCGGCGCACGGTGTCGGCGGTGAGCGGGGACAGCTGCTGCTTCGCCGTCGCCACCAGCGCGGCGAACGCGTCCGGGTCGCGCGGCGGCCCACCGGCGGCGGCGATCAGCTCGTCGGCGGCCGCATCGACGCAGTCGGCGACCAGGTCGGGGATCTCGCCGTCCGGGTTGAACTGCAGCGCCAGGCGGGTGGCCGGCCCGAGCCCCTTGACCACCTGCTTGGCCGGCGAACCGGCGACCAGCACCAGCAACCGCCGGGACCCCCGCCAGGACAGCCGGGTCGCCTCGGCCTCGGTCGGCACGATGCGGACGCCGACGGTCGCCCCCTCGTCGACCAGCGCCGGGTAGGCGGTCACCGCGTGCGCGCCGCGGCGCACCTCCACGGTGCGGGGCAGCGTCCCGACGTCCCAGCTGGTCAGGCCGGTGCGCTCCAGCTCGGAGGCGGCCCGGGCCAGGCTCGCCCGCGCCTGGGGCGCGACCTGCGCCTTGAGCGCCGCCAGGTCCTTCCCGCTGGCCAGCGTCCGCTGCTGGTCGTCGAGCACGCGGAAGGTCGCCCGCAGGTGGTCGGGCACCTGCCCGGGCTGCCAGGCGTCCAGCGGGATGACCACGCCGGCCGCCCGGCGCAGCTCCCGATCCAGCGCCGGCAGCAGCGGCTCACCCGCGTCGATCCGCGGCAGGACCTCGCGCACCCGGTCCGGGATGGGGACGAGCGCACGGCGCAGCTGCTTGGGCAGCGTGCGCAGCAGCGCCGTCACCAGCTCCTCCCGCAGCCCGGGGACGGTGAACGCCAGCGACTCCCCGGACGTCGCGCCCACCACGGTGTCCAGCACGCCGAGGGGGACGTCGACGGTGACACCGTCCTCCGGCGCGCCCGGGGAGAACGCGTAGGACAGCGGCAGGGTGAGGCGACTGCCCGTCCCGCCCCCCGCCCCGGCATCCAGCGGTACCTCGTCGGGATAGTCCTCGACGCGCACCCCGGCCGCCACGGCGGCGTTGGTCAGCATCTCGGGGGTGAATGTGAGCAGGGCGGGCTGCTCGTGCCGGGCCCGCTTCCACCAGCGGTCGAAGTGCCGGGTGGAGACGACGTCGGCGGGGATGCGCGCGTCGTAGAGCTCGAACACCGTCTCGTCGTCGACGGCGATGTCCCGGCGGCGGGCGCGTTCCTCGAGTGCGGCCACCTGCTCGATCGCCCGCTGGTTCTCGGTCCAGAACCGGTGGTGCGTGGTCCACTCCCCCTGCACGAGCGCGTGCCGGATGAACAGCTCCCGGGAGACGACCGGGTCGATCGAGCCGTACTGGACCCGCCGGCCGACGACGAGCGGGAGCCCGTAGAGGGTGACCCGCTCGGTGGCGACGACGGAACCGCGCTTGGCGTCCCACCGCGGCTCGCTGTACTGGCGCTTGACCAGGTGAGCCGCGAGCTCCTCCACCTCCTCCGGGTCGATGCGCGCCACCGTGCGGGCGAACAGCCGGCTGGTCTCGACCAGCTCGGCGGCCACCACCCAGCGCGGCGGCTTCTTCGCCAGCGGCGTCCCGGGGGCGATCACGAACCGGGTGTTGCGCGTGCCCAGGTACTCGCGGCCCGGCCGCTTGTCGCGCTGTGCTTCCTGCCCGCCCCGCCGCCCCTGGCCGAGCTCCGTCTGCATGCCGACGTGCGACAGCAGCCCCGCCAGGAGAGCGGCGTGGATCCCCTTCTCGTCGGGCTCGGCGGCGGGCTCCCCCACCGCCATCCCGAGTCGCCGGGCGGTGCCGCGCAGCTGACCGTGCAGGTCCTGCCACTCCCGGATGCGCAGGTAGTGCAGGAACTCCCGCTTCACCGTGCGGCGGAACTGGTTCCCGCTGAGCACATCCTGCTGCTCGCCCAGGTAGCGCCAGAGGTTGAGCAGCGCGAGGAAATCGGAGTTCTCGTCGGTGAACCGGGCGTGCATCTGGTCGGCGGCCTGCTGGTGCTCCGTCGGCCGCTCGCGCGGGTCCTGGATGGTGAGCCCGGCGGCGATGACCAGCACCTCGTCCAGCACCCCGCGGGTGTCGGCCTCGACCACCATCCGGGCCATCCGCGGGTCGAGCGGGAGGGCGGCCAGCGACCGGCCGGTCGCGGTGAGCTTCCCGTCCTCGTCGAGCGCGTGCAGCTCCTCGAGCAGCGCCAGCCCGTCGGCGACCGCACGGCGGTCCGGCGGGTCGACGAACGGGAAGTCGGCGACGTCGCCCAGGTCGAGCGACGCCATCTGCAGCAGCACCGACGCGAGGTTGGTCCGCAGGATCTCCGGGTCGGTGAACTCCGGCCGGCTGTCGAAGTCGGCTTCGGTGTAGAGCCGGATCGCGATCCCCGGTCCCAGCCGTCCGCAGCGCCCGGAGCGCTGCCGGGCCGAGGCCTGGCTGACCGGCTCGATCGGCAGCCGCTGGACCTTCGTCCGATGGCTGTACCGGGAGATGCGGGCGGCGCCGGGGTCGATGACGTACCGGATGCCGGGCACGGTCAGCGAGGTCTCGGCGACGTTGGTGGCCAGCACGATCCGGCGTCCGGAGTGCGGGGCGAAGACCTTGTGCTGGTCGGCCGCCGACAGCCGGGAGTAGAGCGGGACGACCTCGGTGCCCGCCGGCGCACGTTCGCCCAGCGCGTCGGCGGTGTCGCGGATCTCGCGCTCGCCGGCGAGGAACACCAGGATGTCGCCGGGCCCTTCGGCGACGAGCTCGTCTACCGCGTCGAGGATCGCGCTGACCTGGTCGCGATCGGGGTCGGCGTCCTCGTCGTCGGGGTCGACCACCGGGCGGTAGCGGACCTCGACCGGGTACGTCCGCCCGCTCACCTCCACGACCGGGGCGCCCGAGAAGTGTGCGGCCACCCGCTCCACGTCGATCGTCGCCGAGGTGATGACCAGCTTCAGGTCGGGCCGCCTCGGCAGCAGCTGGGCGAGGTAGCCCAGCAGGAAGTCGATGTTGAGGCTCCGCTCGTGCGCCTCGTCGAGGATGATCGTGTCGTACTGGCGCAGCAGGCGGTCGTGCGCGATCTCGGCCAGCAGCACGCCGTCGGTCATGAGCTTGACCAGCGTCGAGTCCGACACCTGGTCGTTGAAGCGCATCTTGTAGCCGACGGCCTCGCCCAGCGGGGTCTCCAGCTCCTCGGCGATCCGCTCGGCGACGCTGCGCGCGGCGATCCGGCGCGGCTGGGTGTGCCCGATGCGACCGCGCACACCGCGACCGAGCTCGAGGGCGATCTTCGGCAGCTGCGTCGTCTTGCCCGACCCCGTCTCGCCGGCCACGACGACCACCTGGGCGTCGCGCAGCGCGGCGGCGATGTCGTCCCGCCGGGCGCTGACCGGCAACTCCGCGGGGTAGCTGATCACCGGGACGGCGGCGCGGCGGCGCGCCATGCGGGCCTCCGCGGCGTCGACGTCGGCTGCCAGGCGCTCCCGCTGACGCTCTCGTGCCTGCGGGTCGCGGGTCCGTCGCAGGCCGTCGAGGCGCCGGCGGAGGCGGTGCTCGTCGGCGAGGGTCAGCCCGGCGAGGCGCTCCCGGAGGTCGTCGCGCGCCCGGAGGATTTCCGGCGGTGCACTCACGGGCGGGCTCGCGTTCCTCTCGGCGGACACGGGTATCGGGTGCGCGTCGTCCGGCTGCGCGCCGGGGCCACGCCCAAGGATCGCACTGCCGGGCCGCCTCCCGGGCAGGCATGGGCGGGATCACAGCCGGTGCAGCCGCAACGTATTGCTTGGCAACTGCAACGGGTTGTAGCGTGCACCCGTTCCCGCGTCCTTGGAGTTCCATGCACCGCCACCCCGGGGCCGACCGGCTCGCCGAGGTCGCCATGCTCTCCGAGCAGCTGCCCCGGTTCATGCGCCTGGTCCATGCCATGAAGAGCCAGCCGAGCGGCCCCGACGTCCGGGACCGCGCCGCGCTCGTCCTGCTCTACCCGCTGGTGCGGCAGGGGCCGATCCGGCAGGGCACGCTCGCCGAGCTGGTGCACGCCGACCCCTCGACCGTCAGCCGGCACGTCGCGGCACTGGTGGAGCGAGGTCTGGTGCGACGGGTCGCCGACGAGTCCGACGGCCGGGCGAGCCGCCTGGTGGTGACCGATGCCGGCCATGCCGCCCTCGACGCGCTCCGCGCCGAGCGCACCGCACACCTGGAGCAGGTGACCGCGGATTGGGACCTGGCCGAGCTCGCCACGCTCACCACCCTCTTCGGCCGCCTGCTCGACGACCTCGCGGCCGGTCTGCCGAGGAGCACCGACCCCTGCCCCGCCGAACGCACCCTTCCCCACCCAGTCGGAGAGCACCGATGAGCCGGTCCACCCGCACCACCGCGGCCGGGCGCCGCGACGCCCGGGCTGCCGCCGCTGCCCCGGACGCCGAAGGGGGCTTCTCCCACCGGCAGATCGTCACGATCCTGGCCGGCCTCATGGTCGCGATGTTCCTGGCGGCCCTCGACCAGACCGTCGTGTCGACGGCGATCCGCATCATCGCCGACGACCTGCAGGGCTACGACCTGCAGGCCTGGGCGACGACGGCGTTCCTGATCACCTCGACGATCGCCACCCCGCTGTACGGCAAGCTCTCCGACATCTACGGCCGCCGGCCGTTCTACCTGTTCGCGATCACCATCTTCGTGGTCGGCTCGGCGCTGTGCGGCATCGCCGACTCGATGTACCAGCTGGCGGCCTTCCGGGCGGTCCAGGGCATCGGCGCCGGCGGGCTCATGTCGCTGGCGCTGGCGATCATCGGCGACATCGTCCCGCCGCGGGAGCGCTCGCGGTACCAGGGCTACTTCATGGCCGTGTTCGGCACCTCGAGCGTGCTGGGACCGGTCATCGGCGGATTCCTGGCCGGGCAGTCGTCCATCCTCGGCCTGGACGGCTGGCGCTGGATCTTCTGGATCAACGTGCCGCTCGGCATCCTGGCCTTCATCGCGGTCTCCCGCGTGCTGCACCTGCCGCACGAACGACGCGAGCACCGGATCGACTGGCCCGGGGCGCTCGCCCTGATCACCTTCCTCGTGCCGCTGCTGATCATCGCCGAGCAGGGCCGCACCTGGGGCTGGACGTCGGGGCGGGCACTGGCCTGCTATGCCGTCGGCGCCGTCGGCTTCGCCCTGTTCGTCCTCGCCGAGCGGGCGTACCGCGACGACGCCCTGCTCCCGCTGCGGATGTTCGGCAACCGCACCTTCACCGTCAGCGCGATCGGCAGCGTCGTCATGGGCGCCGGGATGTTCGGCGGCCTGCTCCTCCTGCCGCAGTACCTGCAGATCGTCCAGGGCTCCAGCGCGACCGTCGCGGGCCTGCAGATGATCCCGCTGGTCGCCGGCATCATGACCGGCGCGATGGGCTCGGGCATCGCCATCTCCAGGACCGGCCGGTACAAGGTCTTCCCCCTGGTCGGCATCGCGTTCATGGTGGTGGCACTGGCCTCGATGTCGTTCGTCGTCGGCGCGGACACCTCGGTGTGGGCGCTGGTGCCCTTCATGGTGCTGCTGGGCCTGGGGCTGGGCTTCAACTTCCAGCCGGTGATCCTCGCCGTGCAGAACGCCGTCTCCCCGCGGGAGATGGGCGTGGCGACGTCGTCGGTCACCTTCTTCCGCCAGATGGGCGGGACGATCGGGGCGGCAGCGTTCCTGTCCATCCTGTTCACCCGGCTGCCGCAGGACATCGGGGACGCCGTCGAGGAGGCCGTGCGCGCGAACCCGGAGCTCGCCCCGCGGTTCGAGCAGCTCGGTGCCGGCAGCGGCGGCAGCCTGGACGACACGTCGTTCATCCAGGAGCTGCCCGCCGTCCTGGCGCAGCCGTTCAAGGTCGGGTTCTCCGATTCGATCGACCTGGTGTTCCTCATCGCCGCCGGCATCGTGGCCATCGGCTTCTTCGTCCTGCTGTTCCTGCCCCAGCTGCCGCTGAGCACCAAGTCGGGCATCCAGGCCCGGCAGGGGAAGGCGGCCGGGACGGCGACCAGCGACCCGTACGACCCGGCGGAGGAGGCCGTCGAGGCCGTCGGGGCCGCCGCGCCGACCTCGGTCCCGCCGCCGGTGGGCCGCCCGGGCGACACCCCCCGCTGACCCCTCCATCGCTCTACACCCACGCGAGTGCCCAGTCGTGCCGAGTGGGCCCCGGAGGTTGCCCCGGAGGGGTCCGCGCAGGCGCGACGCAGCGGCTCATCGCGTCAGAGGACCCGCCTGGCCGCGGTGTCGTCCGGAGGACGACAATGTGCACCGTGCCGTCGTCGTCTCTGATCCTGTCCCGCCGTGACCTGGACTTCCTGCTCAACGAGTGGCTGGACGTCGAGTCCCTGACCAAGCGGGCCCGGTTCACCGAGCACTCGCGCGAGACGTTCGACGCCGTCCTCGACCTGGCCGAGCAGATCGCCACCGAGCACTTCGCGCCGCACAACCGCACGGCCGACGAGAACGAGCCGCGGATGGTCGACGGCAAGGTGCAGCTCATACCCGAGGTGGCGAAGGCGCTGGAGGTCTTCGCCGAGGCCGGTCTGATGGCCGGTGAGTTCGACGAGGAATTCGGCGGCATGCAGCTGCCGCACGTCGTCGGCCAGGCCGTGTTCGCCTGGTTCAAGGCGGCCAACGTCGGCACCTCGGCCTATCCGTTCCTGACCATGGGCAACGCCCGCCTGCTGCTCGCCCACGGCAGCCGCGAGCAGATCGACACCTACGTGGCGCCGGAGATCGAGGGCCGCTGGTTCGGCACCATGGCGCTGTCCGAGCCGCAGGCGGGGTCCTCGCTGGCCGACATCACCACCAAGGCCGTTCCCCAGGACGACGGCACCTACCGGCTCACCGGCAACAAGATGTGGATCTCCGGCGGCGACCACGAGCTGACGGAGAACATCGTCCACCTGGTGCTGGCCAAGATCCCTGGCGGGCCGCCCGGGGTGAAGGGCATCTCGCTGTTCATCGTGCCCAAGTTCCTGGTGGACGACGACGGCTCGCTGGGTGAGCGCAACGACGTCGTGCTGGCCGGGCTCAACCACAAGATGGGCTACCGCGGGACGACGAACACCCTGCTCAACTTCGGTGAGGGCGTGCACACCCCCGGCGGGCAGGCCGGCGCGGTCGGCTACCTCGTGGGCGAGCAGCACCGCGGCCTCACCTACATGTTCCACATGATGAACGAGGCGCGGATCGGCGTCGGGATGGGCGCGACCGTGCTGGGCTACACCGGCTACCTCCACGCGCTGGAGTACGCGCGCACCCGCACGCAGGGGCGCCCGCCGGCCGGGAAGGCCATGACGTCCAAGGGCGTGTCCACCCCGATGGTGCCGATCATCGAGCACACCGACGTCCGGCGGATGCTGCTGGCCGCCAAGTCGTACGCGGAGGGTGGGCTGGCGCTCGGGCTGTACTGCGCGCGCCTGGTCGACGAGGAGCAGACCGCGGAGACCGAGACGGAGCGCGCCCGGGCCTCGCTGCTCCTGGAGGTGCTGACGCCGATCGCGAAGGCCTGGCCCTCGCAGTGGGGCCTGGCGGCGAACGATCTCGCCATCCAGGTGCACGGCGGTTACGGCTACACCCGCGACTACCCGGTGGAGCAGTTCTACCGGGACAACCGGCTCAACCCGATCCACGAGGGCACCCAGGGCATCCAGTCGCTCGACCTGCTCGGCCGCAAGGTGGCGATGAAGGGCGGGGCCGGGCTGGCGCTGCTCGGCGAGACGATCGCCGCGACCACCGCACGGGCGGCCGGTACCGAGTGGGCCGGCTTCGCCGCCGACCTCGACGCCGCCGTGGCCCGGCTGGGTTCGGTGACCGCGACGCTGTGGGGCGCCGGCGACCCCGACGTCACGCTGGCCAACTCGCACGTCTACCTGGAGGCGACCGGCCACCTGGTCGTCGGCTGGCTGTGGCTGGAGCAGGCCCTGGCAGCCGAGAGCGGGACCAGCGACTTCCACGAGGGCAAGCGGGCCGCGGCCCGCTACTTCTGGCGCTGGGAGCTTCCCCGCACACGGGCCCAGTTCGACCTCCTGGAGTCGCTGGACCGCACGGTCCTCGACACCGGGGACGCCTGGCTCTGAAGCGGACCCGCTCCTCCTCATCCCTCGCAGGCTCGGGTCGAGCCTCGGGAGGGGGCCGGACAGCACGGCGCCCCGCCACTCCGGAGGGAATGGCGGGGCGCCGTCGTGCGTGGTGCGGAAGTCAGGCCCTGACGGCCTCCGAGGCGGTGTGCCGGCCGCTCGAGGCGCGCTTCGCCGCGCGCTGCTCCTGCTCGTAACGGGCGGTGGACTGCGTGCCCATCGCGATGACCAGGGCCGTCAGGAGCAGGAACCCCAGCAGGGTCACAGCCGGCCACACCATCATCAAGTCGCTCTCCTCGGTACATCGGGTATCGCCGCCGGGTCAGGGGCGGGCAACACGTCGTCGGAGCACTGTGTCCCCCGAACCACCCCGTCTCAATCGTCCGATCGGGCACATCACCTGACGGCGTGTGAGCGAGGACACACTCCCGGGTGCCGGAACCGCGCCGTCCCGGCGCCAGGGCGCCGTGGTCTGATCTCGGGGTGTCCGACCCCACAGCCGCGCCGACGGCCCGGCCGGGCGCGGACACCCGGCCGGCGGTGCTCGTCCTGGCCCTCTCCCTGGGCGTCACCACGCTGTCGCTGCTGCAGAGCCTGGTCGTCCCCTCGCTCGGGCGGATCGAGGACCAGCTCGACATCTCGGCCGGGGCGGCCGGGTGGGTGCTGACGGCGAACCTCCTCGCCGCCGCCGTCCTCACCCCGGTCCTGGGCCGGCTCGGCGACCTGCGGGGTGAGCGCCCCGTCATCCTGGGGATCCTCGCCGTGGTCTCGCTCGGCACCCTGCTGGCCATCGTGACGACGTCCCTGCCGCTGCTGCTCGTCGCCCGCGTGCTCCAGGGGGCGTCGTACGGGCTCTTCCCCCTCTCGATGAGCGTGCTCCGCCGCGAGCTCCCGGACAACCGGCTGAGCGTGGCGATGTCGGTGGTCAGCAGCACGCTGGCCGTCGGCGGGGTGGCCGGCCTGGTCGCCACCGGCCTGCTCACCGGCGACGGCGGCGACTACCGGCACCCGTTCTGGATCGGCCTCGCGGTCGCGCTGCTCTCCCTGGCGCTGGCCGCCTGGCTGCTGCCCGCGCGCCGGGTCACCGGGAGCGGGCGGGTCGACTGGTGGGGGGCGATCGTGCTCGGGGCCGGGCTGGTCCTGCTGCTGCTGCCGCTCTCCCAGGGCCCCGCGTGGGGCTGGGCCTCGCCGGCCACCGTCGGCTGCCTGGCCGCAGCCGTCGTCGTGCTGACCGGATGGGTGCTACTGCAGCGGCGGAGCACCCATCCCCTCGTGCGGCCGGCGATGCTCGCCGACCGGCGGACGGTGGTGCCGAACCTGGCCGGGTTCATGACCGGCATCGCCCTGTTCGCCTCCTTCCTCGCGATCCTCCAGTACGTGCAGTCACCCCCCGGGGTCACCGGGTACGGCTTCGGGGCCGGGGTGCTGGAGGCCGCGGTCGTCTACCTGCTCCCCGGCGGCGTCGTCGGCATCGTCGTGGCACCCTTCGCCGGGCGGGTGGTCGGCCGCTTCGGGGCGTTGCCGACCCTCGCCGCCGGGGCGCTCTCCGGGATCGCCGGGTTCGGCGTGCTGGCCGGCCTCCGGGAGGAGCCGTGGCTGGTCGTCCTCGCCGGTGTGCTGACGCAGCTGGCAGTGACGGTGGCCTACGCCGCGCTGCCGGCCCTCGTCGTCGATGCCGTCGAGGAGGAGGAGACCGGCGTGGCCAACGCGGTGAACTCCATCGCCCGCTCGGTGGGCCAGGCGCTGGGCAGCACGCTGGCCGTCACGATCATCGCCGGCAGCCTCGACCCGGCCACCGGGCTCCCGCGGGCCGTCGCCTTCACGCAGGTCGCCCTGATCGGTGCGGGGGCCTCCGCGGTCGTCGTCGTGGTGGTGGCGCTCGGGATGCGCGGCGACCGGCGCGCCGGCCGCGATCGACGGGCAGACCCGCTCGCCGACGTGGAGCGGGCCACCGCCGGCGCCGGCGAGTGGTCACCGGTGTCCGGCATCCGCTGACCGCCGGCGCCGGTGGCGCCCGAACCGTTACCGGCGGGTCCGGCATGGAACGGGACCGTCCGGGGCATCGGAGATCCGACCGTTCCCGCTTTCCGGAGGACTTCTCATGGCCCGACCCACCGGCTCGTCCGGCCACACCACAGCGGACACGCGATTCGCCGACAACCGCGCCGAGGGCGATCCCGCGCCGCACGACGACGTCGTCAACGGAACGCGGGCCGACAAGGCCCCCACGGGCGCGGACGCCGGCACCGGCACGGGTGCCACGCTCAAGCGCGCCGCCAAGGAGTTCGGCGAGGACGGCCTCACCGACTGGGCGGCGTCGCTGACCTACTACGGCGTGCTCGCGCTGTTCCCCGCCCTGACCGCCCTGGCGGCCGTCGTGGGCCTCTTCACCACCCCGCAGCAGCTCACCGACGCGTTGACCGCGGTGGTGCCCCAGTCGGCGGCGGAGACCCTCAACCCGGTCATCCAGCAGATCGCCGGTCAGCAGGCGCCCCTCGGGTGGGCTCTCGTCCTCGGCCTCGTCGGCGCCCTGTGGACGGCGTCCGGCTACGTCGGCGCCTTCACCCGCGCGGCGAACGTCGTCTACGAGACGCCGGAAGGCCGCAAGATCTGGAAGCTCAAGCCGCTGCAGCTGCTGGTCACCCTGATCGGCATCCTGTTCGCCGCGCTCATCGTCGCGATGATCGTGCTCAGCGGCCCGGTGGTCGACGCCATCGGCCAGGCCATCGGGCTCGGTGACACCGTCCTGACAATCTGGACCTGGGCCAAGTGGCCGGTGCTCCTGGTGATCCTGGCGCTGATGATCGCCGTCCTGTACTACTCGACGCCGAACGTGAAGCTGCGCGGGTTCAAGTGGGTCAGCCCCGGCGCGGGCGTCGCGATCCTGGTGGCGGTCGTCGCCTCGGCGCTGTTCGCCTTCTACGTGGCCAACTTCGGCAGCTACAACGCCACCTACGGCGCGCTGGCCGGTGTGGTGATCTTCCTGATCTGGTTCTGGCTGATCAACCTGGCGCTGCTCTTCGGCATCGAGCTCGACGCCGAGCTGGAGCGGACGAAGGAGCTGAAGGAGGGCGTCCCGAGGGCGGACAAGGAGATCCAGCTCGACGCCCGCGACGACCCGAAGCCGCAGCAGACGACCTGAGCCGTCGGCACGACGCAAGAACGGCCCCCTCTCGGATCCGGGAGGGGGCCGTTCTGCGTCGTTCGGTCAGCGGCTGGTCGGTGGCCTGTCGCCGCGGCGGGACAGCGGCACCCGCTCCACCACGCCGGCGACGGCGGCCAGCCGCTGGCCGACCGGCCGGACCCGCCGGAGCCAACCGGAAATCGGCCCGTCCTGCCAGGAGCGCCGGTCCGACATGCCCAGGTTGCCCGGCCACCGCCCGGGTAGGTGCCGGGCCCAGTCCCCCGGCACAGAGGCGGCACCCCCGATGAGCGACCGGTCGGCGATCACGTCGGATTTCTACGACCTCGAGGCTCTGCTCGACGACGACGACCGGACGCTGCTGTACCGCGTCCGCACGTTCATGGGCGAGCAGGTCGAGCCGATCATCAACGAGCACTGGACGCGCGCGGAGTTCCCGCACCACCTCATCCCGGCCATGGCCGAGCTGGGCATCGCCGGCACCTCGATCCAGGGGTACGGCTGCCGCGGCCGCTCGCCGCTGCTCGACGGGATGATCTCCATGGAGCTCTCCAAGGGTGACCCGTCCATCTCCACGTTCATGGGCGTCCACGGCGGCCTGGCCATGGGTTCGATCTACCTGTGCGGCTCCGAGGAGCAGAAGGAACGCTGGCTGCCGGCCATGGCCCGCATGGAACTGATCGGCGCGTTCGCCCTGACCGAGCCCGACCACGGCTCCGACGTCGCCCGCGGCCTGCAGACGACGTGCCGGCGGGACGGGGACGCCTGGGTGCTGGACGGCGAGAAGAAGTGGATCGGCAACGCCACGTTCGCCGACCTGGTCATCGTTTGGGCCCGGGACGTCGAGACCGACCGGGTGCTCGGTTTCGTCGTCGAGCAGGGCACGCCGGGCTTCACCGCCGTGAACCTCGAGGACAAGATCGCGCTCCGGGTGGTGCAGAACGCGCACATCATCCTGGAGGGCGTGCGCGTGCCCGAGGAGAACCGGCTGCAGGAGGCGCACAGCTTCCGGGAGACGGCGAACGTGCTGCGGATGACCCGCGCCGGCGTCGCCTGGTCGGCGGTGGGCTGCTCCCGCGGCGCCTACGAGCACGCACTCCGCTACGCCCTGGGCCGCCGGCAGTTCGGCCAGCCGATCGTGGAGTTCCAGCTCGTCCAGGACCTGCTGGTGCGCATGCTCGGGAACATCACCGCCTCGGCGGCGATGTGCGCGCGACTGTCCCACCTGCAGGGGGCGGGCGAGATGACCGACGAGCAGGCGTCCCTGGCGAAGGCCTTCTGCACCATGCGGATGCGCGAGACCGTCGGCTGGGCCCGTGAGCTGATGGGCGGGAACGGGATCCTGCTGGAGAACCACGTCGGCCGCTACGTCGCCGACGCCGAGGCGATCTACAGCTACGAGGGCACGCGTGAGGTGAACACGCTGATCGTCGGCCGCGGCGTCACCGGGTCCAGCGCCATCGTCTGAACGGTCCTGCTGCACGTGGGCATACGCGCGTCGCGAGCCAGATTCGTCAGTACCCGCACCTAACCTCAGGGCAACGGTTCGCTCCGGCCTCCACCGGTTGTGCGATGCAGCGGTTTCGCGAAGGAGTTCCCTCGGACATGCACCTTGCCCTGGCCAGCCTCGATGCGCTGGATGACGACAAGGCACGCCCCCTGGGCAACACGCGGGTCACGGGGAAGGAGCAGTTCTACACACCGCCGCAGATCGCGCGCGACGTAGTGTCCGTCCTCCTGCGCGAAGTTCCTGATGCGACGTCAAGGCCCTGGCTGGAGCCGGCCGGGGGCACCGGAGCGTTCATCGACGCGGCCGAGGCGGTGGGCGTGGAACGGGTCTTGAGCTACGACATCGAGCCCCATCATCCCAAGGTGATCCTGGGCGACTTCCTCGTGCAGCACCTAGATCTCACCGGGGCAGTCGCCGTCAGCAACCCCCCGTTCGGACGCAACAATGCGCTGTCGATCCCATTCTTCAACCGGTGCGCCGAGCACTGCGACTACATTGCGTTCATCGTTCCCCGCTCCTGGCGGAAGTGGAGCGTGGTCAACCGATTGGATGGCCGCTTCCATCTCATCAGCGACACCGATCTGGACATCAACTACGTCAACGTCAAGGGCGAGGACGTCTACGCCAAGAACAACTTGAGGACGTGCGTACAGATTTGGCGCCGTGAGGAATTCGCACGACCACTCGTCAAGGTTGAGGACCGCGGTGTCGTGGAGAAGTGCTCCCCCGTCGACGCCGACGTCGCCCTCACGATCTTCGGCTACGGCTGCGGGGCCGTGAAGACCACATTTCCGCGTCGAAAAGTCACCACCCAGATGTACCTAAGACTGGTCCACCCTCGCGCGCTCGAGGCGCTTCACTCCGTAGACTTCAGCCGATTCTTCAACAACGTCGCCTACACCGAGGCACTTTCGTTTCAGGAAATCAACTATCTGCTGAACGAATTCCTTTTCGGCGATCCGGGCGTGGTGGCCGCCGCCGGCCGGTCGGCCGACGGGGGCCACCTGTTCTGACGCGTCACAACCGAACGGTGCTGGCCAGCATGTCCAACAGCGCAGTCCGCGAAATCTTCCTCGGATCGATCTTCGAGAGGCTGGCAAGCACCGTCTCTGTGGGTATCACGAAGTAGCGGAACGGAATACTGGCCGCATAGCCGCTGGTATTCGTATAGATGTAGAAGTCGTTCTTGTCGAACCCGGAAAGCCTGCACATTTCCAGCGCCTGCGCGTAGTCGCCTAAATCAAGAAGCTGCTTGATTCGGGGGCCGTGATTATTGGGCCCGAAGGTGCTGGAGGCACTCGTGTGGAACAAGTCGAAGGCGGGCCTGGGCCACAGCTCGGGATCCCGGTACGACTTCACCTCGTAGCCGCGGCCCTCGTCGTCGATCAAGTCCGACGAGCCGCCTTCGCTGTTTTCTCGCAGACCGGATAGCCGGGCGACCAGGTGCTGAAAAAGAATGTAGCTGGCTCGACCGTTACTGAGCGTCGCAGACACGTCGAGGCTCGGACCGCTAGACAGGTTCAGCGTCAGGGAGTCGATGTCGAGCTCGTAGAGAGTGAAGGGTACGCAGTAGGGGTCGGTCACGCCAGGAAACCTAGAGGGCGGTCATCGATGGCCGCGACTTCCATGCCGCGTGTCGCGTCCAAGCGATCGCGACAGTCACCCCGGTCCGGACGCAGTGCCGGGGCCCGACAGGTGTGGTTCAGTGGGACAGGTCACAACTGCGTCTCGGGGCGGCGCCGCCGCCTCCCGGGCAGCGCGCCGAAGGAGACCATCGATGGCCCAGCCGAAGACCGAACCGGCCCGTACGGCCTCGGCTCCCCCTGCCCAGCCCTCCGACGCCGCCCCCGCCGCCGGAGGCCCCGAGCAGGCGGCCGAGGCGGCGATGGGGCTCGACATGGTGCTGGTCGACGCCGCGCGCGGGCCGCTGCGCCGGCTCGTGCCGCCGGCCGGCACCGCGCTGCGCTTCGGCTCGGCGCTGGCCCGCAAGCCGGACGTGGTGGCGCGCCGCGGCGGCGAGCTGGCCCGCGAACTCGGGAAGGTCGCGGTCGGCCGTTCGGAGCTGGCGCCGGGCAAGAAGGACAAGCGCTTCGCCGACCCTGCCTGGAGCGGCAACCCGCTGCTCAGGCGGGCCATGCAGGCGCACCTGGCGACGGCGCGGGTCGCCTGGGAACTCATCGAGGACGCCGACCTCGACTGGCAGGACGACGAGCGGATCCGGTTCACCGCGACGAACCTGGTGGACGCCCTCGCGCCCAGCAACGTCCCCGGGCTCAACCCGGTGTCGCTCAAGGCCGTCATCGACACCGGTGGGGCCAGTGCCGTCAAGGGCTTGCGGCGATTGGCCAAGGACCTCGCCAGCCCCCCTCGGGTGCCGACCATGGTCGAGCCCGACGCGTTCACCGTCGGCGAGGACCTCGCGGTCACCCCGGGCGCGGTCGTCTTCCGCAACGAGGTCTTCGAGCTGATCCAGTACCGGCCGACGACCGAGACCGTGCGCGCGCTGCCGCTGGTGATGGTGCCGCCGACGATCAACAAGTACTACATCGCCGACCTCGCCCCCGGCCGGAGCATCATCGAGCACTACGTGGCCAGCGGCCAGCAGGTGTTCATGATGTCGTGGCGCAACCCCGACGAGCGGCACGCCGACTGGGATCTCGACACCTACGGGCAGGCGGTGCTCGACGCCATGGACGCGGTCGAGCAGGTCACCGGCCAGGCGCACGTGGCGCTCCAGGCCATCTGCTCGGGCGGGATCATCACCGCGATGGTGCTGGCCCACCTGGCCGCCACGGGGAAGCAGGACCGGGTGCGCGCGGCCAGCTTCATGGTCACCGTGCTCGACTGGAACCGCGCCGGAACCATGGCGGCGCTCATGGACGAGAAGGCGGTGCAGGCCGCCACCGAGCGCTCGCGGAAGAAGGGCTACCTCGACGGGGCCCAGCTGGCCGAGGTGTTCGCCTGGCTGCGGCCCAACGACCTGGTGTGGAACTACTGGGTCAACAACTACCTGCAGGGCAAGCCGCCGCCGAACTTCGACATCCTGTTCTGGAACTCCGACACCACCCGGATGACCGCCGGGCTGCATCGCAGCTTCATCGAGGTGGCGCTCCAGAACAGGCTGACCCAGCCGGGAGCCTCGAGCATGCTGGGTTCGCCGGTGGACCTGTCGTCGGTCACGGTGGACAGCTACGTGACCGCGGGGATCGCCGACCACATCTGCCCGTGGCAGGCCTGCTACCGCAGCACCCAGCTGCTCGGCGGGGAGAGCCGCTTCATCCTGTCGACCAACGGCCACATCGCCTCGCTGGTGAACCCGCCCGGCAACCCGAAGTCGACCTTCCAGGTGGCGGAGTCCACGCCCTCGGACCCCGACCGGTGGCTGGCGCAGGCCCAGACCGTCAAGGGCTCGTGGTGGCCGGACTTCATGAGCTGGCTCGGCGACCGCTCCGGGGAGGAGATCCCCGCGCCGCGCGAGCTGGGCGGCAACGGGCTCACCGTCCTGGCCGAGGCCCCGGGGACGTATGTCTTCGACAAGTAGGGCGGGGGTCGTCCGCAGCCTGACCGTGGGCGGGCGGACGCTGCGGGTCGCCGTCCGGGCAGGCACCGACGACGAGGTGCCGCCGCTGCTGCTGATGAACGGCATCGGGGCGAGCCTGGAGGTGCTGCAGCCCCTCGTCGACGCGCTCGACCCGCGGCGGACCGTCATCCGCTTCGACGTGCCGGGCGTGGGTGGGTCGCCCCGCCCCGTCGTCCCGTACGTGCTCTCGACGCTGACGCCGGTGGTGGCCGGGCTGCTCGACCGGCTCGGGCACACCGGGCAGGTGGACGTGCTGGGCCTGTCGTGGGGCGGCGGGCTGGCCCAGCAGTTCGCCGTGCAGCACCGGCGGCGCTGCCGGCGGCTGGTGCTGGCCGCGACGGGGACCGGGACGCTCATGGTGCCGGCCAGCCCGCGGGTGCTGGCGCGGATGCTCACCCCGCGCCGGCACCGCGACCCGGAGTACGCGCGGGAGATCGCCGGCCTCCTCTACGGCGGGACGATGCGCGCCGACCCCGAGCGGGCCGCGAACGCGCTGCACACGCACACCCGGATGGGGCCCAGGCGCGGCTACTACTACCAGCTGGCGGCGAGCACCGGCTGGAGCAGCCTGCCCTTCCTCCGGCTGATCCGGCAGCCGACCCTGGTGATCGCCGGGGACGACGACCCGATCATCCCGGTGGTGAACGCACGCGTGATGGCCAGGCTCATCCCCCGCGCCCGGCTGCACGTCTACCGCGGCGGTCACATCGCGCTGATCACCGAGGCAGACGAGCTGGCCCCGGTGATCGACGGGTTCCTGGACGGTTGACCGCTCCGGGCCCGGTCATGCCCCGACGTGGCGCTCGTACTGCTCGAGGACGTCGTCGATCAGCTGTACGTGCGTGTAGTTCATGACGTCGTAGGTGGCCACGTCACTGCCCCGGCCCCCCGTTCCCCGCAGGTGCACGTCCAACCGGGGGTACCCGGCGTCCACCGGCTCGCGGACGCCCGTGCTCTGGCGGGCCACGTCCCGGGACTGGATGCGGTAGCGGAACGGCGCCATCCCGTCCCCCTCCGCCATGAGCTCGACGGCGGTGCCACCGAGGTCATCGCTGATCCAGCGCGCCTCCGACCGCAGCCCCCGCGCCCGGAGCTCGGCCGCCACCTCGGTCAGCGCCGGCCGGACCGTCTCGCGGAGGTACTGGTCCGCTCCCTCGTGCCCCGTCGGGACCGGCTCGCGGCGTCGCCGCCGGAGCCGGGCGCGGCGCCGGGCGGCGGGCCGGCGTGAGGGGCCGACCCGGTGCCGGCTGGTGGCCCGGTCGGCCTCCTGGCGCAGCGCCCGGTGCAGTCCGACCATCACCAGCACCATCACGAACCCGAACGGCAGCCCCATGATGATGGTCGCGTTCTGGAGCGCGGGCACGCCGCCGACCACCAGCATCGCGGCCGTGAGGACACCGGTGGCGACCGCCCAGACGATCCGGGTCGTGGCTGCCGCGTCGTCCTGCGGTCGCCGCAACCGTGAGGAGAGGTTGGCCATCACCAGGGCACCGGAGTCGGCCGACGTCACGTAGAAGAGCAGACCGACGAACGTCGCGATCGCGGCGATGAACGGAAAGGCCGGGTAGTCCATGAGCAGCGTGTAGAAGCCCCGCTCCGGGATGTTCATCGCCGTCTCGCCGAACGCCGCATCCCCCTGCCGGATGCGGTCGATGGCGCTGTTACCGAAGATCGACACCCACATGAGGATGTAGCTGAACGGCAGGAGCAACGTTCCGGCGACGAACTGGCGGATCGTGCGCCCCCGCGAGATCCGGGCGAGGAACAGCCCGACGAAGGACGCCCAGGCGATCCACCACGCCCAGAAGAAGAGCGTCCAGCCGTTCAGCCACGCGTCCGGCCGGTCGTAGGCGAAGGTCTGCAGCGCCAGCCCGGGAAAGCTGCTCACGAAGTCCCCGAGGTTGAGGACCAGCCCGTTGAGCAGGAACGCGGTGTTGCCGGTGACCAGGATGAAGCCGGCCAGGCCCAGGGCCAGGATGACGTTCAGCTGGGAGAGCCGCTTGATGCCCCGGTCGATACCGCTCACGGCGGAGACCGTCGCCACGGCCACGGCCACCAGGATGAGGCCGAGCTGCGCGGCCCGGCCCTCGGGGATGCCGAAGAGCACGTACAGCCCGTAGTTCAGCTGCACGACGCCGATGCCCAGTGACGTGGCGACGCCGAAGATCGTGCCCAGGATGGCTGCGATGTCCACCCCGTCGCCCAGCGCGCCGTTCACGCGCCGGCCGAAGATCGGGTAGAGCGCCGAGCGGATGGCCAGCGGCATGTTCCTGCGGTAGGCGAAGTAGGCCAGCGCCATCCCCATCAGCGCGTACATGCCCCAGCCGTTGATGCCGTAGTGGAACAGCGTCCACACCGTCGCCTCGCGGGCCGCCTCGACCGTCTCGCCTTCCCCGACCGGCGGGGCGAGGTACTGGGTCACCGGCTCGGCGACCGCGAAGAACATCAGGTCGGTGCCGATCCCGGCGGCGAAGAGCATCGACGCCCAGGCGAAGGTGCCGAACTGTGGTTCGGAGTGCTCCGGCCCGAGCTTGACCCGCCCGTACCGGGAGAACGCGATGGCCAGGACGAACACGAGCACGGCGGTGGCGAAGGCGATGTAGAACCAGCCGAACCACTCGGAGGTCCAGCCCACCAGCGAGCCGATCGTCTCCGCGGCGGACGTCGGGCTCACCATCGCCCAGAGCGCCACGGCCAGGACGCCGAGCATCGCCCCGTAGAGGACCCGGCGCCGCGGTCCGGCCCCGGACCCGGCCGATCGAGTCGCCAGATAGCTCA
The DNA here is from genome assembly GCF_030165005.1 of Blastococcus capsensis. Lineage (GTDB taxonomy): Bacteria > Actinomycetota > Actinomycetes > Mycobacteriales > Geodermatophilaceae > Blastococcus > Blastococcus capsensis. The sequence continues at coordinate 277,385 of NZ_JASNNW010000002.1, read as the reverse complement.
TCTCAGCTCACCCACCCTGTTGACCGCGGTGAGCTCTGCCCACGACTCCGTTGTCCCGACACCGGCCGGATCGTGACACACCTGGCGGCGTGCGGCAGGGCGACAGCCGATCGGATCGAGTTCGGAGCCGGCGACCGCCCCGGCGCGGGGTGAACATCCGCTGGACACGGCGCCAGCGGTTCGGGGTGCGCTCGGCGTCCAGCAGCTCGGTCGCGGCCAGGACACGGTCGACCACGTGCTGCGGCGGCGGCTCGAACGGCCGCAGCGACCGGCCGGTCGTGGTGCGCAGGCTGTCGACCGCGCGCACGAGCGACCCACCGGAGGCCTCGACCGCGGCGGCCACCGTGGCGGGCTCGACCCCGAGGTGCTCGCCGAGCAACCGGTCCCGGGTCGCGAGGAGGGTGCCGGCCACCTCGGCCCGGCGCGGGTCGTCGGACCGGGCTTCGACGGTGAGGTCGCACTCCGTGTCCAGGCCCATGGACCGGTTGTTGAGGTTGGAACTGCCGATCCGCATCAGCCGGTCGTCGACCACCAGCACCTTGGCGTGCACGTAGACCGGCCGGCCCTCCTCGGTCACCGGCACGTAGATGCGGAACCGGCCGTGGACGTCGGCCTGCCGGACGATCCCCAGCAACCGGGCGCGCGCGGTCCCCATGGCCTTCTCCTCCAGCCAGCCCACCGCGGACTCCGGGTTCACGAGGACGAACTCCGGGCCGTCCACCTCGCCCAGCCGCTCGGCGATCGCCTCGGCGACCCGGCGGTTGGCGAAGTACTGGCTCTCGATGTAGACGGTGTCCCGGGCGGCCGCGATGGCGGCCAGCCACAGCAGCTCGACCTCGTGCACCAGCTCTTCTCCGCCGTGAGCCGGACGGGTGCGCGAGACCGCGACGTCGACGTCGGTGAGCAGCGGCTCCACCCCCTCCGGCCAGCAGGGCTCGACGCCGTCGACCGGCTCCAGCCGTATGCCGGTACCGCTCTCCCACCGTTCCCGGGCCAGGTCGCCGAGAGCGCGGGCCGCGGGACCGGAGACCAGGCTGGTGACGTCGTGCCAGGGGCCGGTCGGCCGCCGTGAGGTCGGCCGGTGCCGGTGCCGGTGCCAGTCCAGGTGATCGGGGGTGTCCCACCGGTCGGCCGTGACGTCGATGCCCCCGGCGAAGGCGAGGCAGTCGTCGACCACGACGATCTTCTGGTGGTGCGCGGCACCCAGCGGGTGGTGGTGGTCGACTGCGAACCGAAGGCGCTCGTGCGTCCGGCGGCGGAGCAGCGGCACCGGCAGCACCCCGCGCCGCAGCGACTCGAGCATCCCCATGCCCCACTGCAGGACGCCGATCTCCAGCTGGGGATTGCTCCGGACCGCCGCCTCGAGGACGCGCCCGAGCCGGTCGTCCCGCGCCCGGCCGGGGCTGCGCGGATCGAGCCGGATCCGGGGTTCGAAGTCCCAGCCGATGAACAGCACCCTCCGTTGCGCGGTCAGCACCGCCTGCTTCAGGACGGCGAAGTAGTCGGCGGCGTCGACGAACACCGCATGCCGGTCGGCCCGCTCGATCCGCCAGCAGGTCTCGCCCGGCACCAGGACGGCGTCGCCGTCGGCGCCTGCCACGGCAGGTCCGGCGCCGCTCGGCTGCGCCGGCGCGCCGTCAGGCATCCGCCGCCACCGTTCCGCGGGGCGCCGGGCGCCACCGGCCGGGCGACGATCGCGGGCACGGCTGGAGGCCGGGACGGGGATTCACGCCGGCGAGTCTGCCGGAGCCGGGCCGTCGGGAGCAGCCGTCCTCCCCCCGACGGGCGGCGGGCGTGTCCACCGGCCGGTCCACTGGGGTCAGACCTGCCCGGCCGGCTCGCCCCGGCACAGGAGCATTCGTCCGGCGGAACTGTCGGACCCGTCCGCGATGCTCGGCCCCGGCCACAGCACCGAGGAGCGCCGTGAATTCCATGCCCGCCCGTCCCGAGCCCCTGCGCACGGCCTGCCCGTCCCCGGCCGCACCACGCCTGCCCGCCCGGCTGCGTCGCCGCCGGAGCGTCGTCGTGCCACCGGCTCCCGGCGGCGGGGACCTTCGCTGGTCCGGGGCTGCGCGGCCCCGATCGGCCGGCGGGGCACCCCGTGGCCTGCTCCCGGGCCGGAGCCCGCCGCGCTCGACGAGGAGGTGGTTCAGCCGGTGTGTGCAGTCACCAGGTGCGCCCCGGCGGAGCCGAACTCCTCGACGGAAAAGCCCATCTGACGCAGGACGGTGGCGACGGCGGCGTTCATGGTCCGCTGCACCGCCGCGTCCATGGCTGCGCCCCGCACCTGCTGCACGCTCATCCGGTCGTGCTGGCGCCAGGTCACGAGCACGCCGAGCCCCGCCGGATGCGGCGTGAGGCAGACCCCGCCCGCGGCGTTCCCCTCGCACCCGTGCAGCGGCAGGCCCGCCTCCAGCAGCGCTGCGGTCAACTCGACCGCCACGGTCGTGACCGCGTCCTCGTCGTCGGCCATGTTCGGCTCCCAGTCCTCCGGGAGCCGGTCGAGCTGACGAGCGAGCTCGGCCAGCCACTCCCGGTCCTGCGGCGTCTGCCTCCGGGCGACGCCGCCGTCGGCGCGCCGGACGCCGTGGACGGCGGAGGCGGTCTCGGCCAGGCCGGCCGACCAGAGGGCCCAGTCGGCCTCCAGCCGGTCCGCGAACGGACCGGCCGCCGCCGTGCCACCCGCCTGGTCGACCAGCCACCACGCGGTGGCGGTGGGTGCCTCGGCGATGTGCCGCGCGGCCGGATGCGTGGCCAGGCCGACCGCGGACCGTTCCGGCGCCGGCAGCCCCGCTCCACGGGGCGCTTCGCCGCCGGCGGCGGTCCCCGCTCGCACCCGCACCTCGCCGTGCACGGGCGCCGCCTGCAGCGCCCGGACGCCGTTGCGCTCGAACTCGTAGCGGGCGGTGGAACCGGCGGCCAGGACCACGACGAGCGCGATCAGGCCGACGCAGCCCAGCAGCGGTCCGGCGACCGCCAGCAGCTCACCAGGCACGCCAGGCCCCCAGCGGCCCGGCACCCCAGGACGACGCCCGGCGCGACAGGTCCAGAACCCGGGTCGCCCACCGGTGGCGCGGCAGGCCTGCGGACCTCGGCGTCTGCGCCGGCTCGTCGGCCATCAGGTCCAGCAGCAGGGCCAGGGCCTCGCTGTCGGGGACGTCCCGGAGGGAGGCGGACGGTTCGGCGGTGGCGTGCACAGGAACTCCTCGCAGGTCGTGCTCCGCGGCTGGGAAAGCGCCGCGGACGACTCGAAGGCTAGGTCCGGACGGCGCCGGCGCCGGCCGCTGCGACGGCTTCCGGACCGGCCCCGTTTCCCTTTCGTTGCAGAGCTCCGCCGGGGCGTACGGCGACCCGCGCCAACCAGCGGCGACCTGTCGACAAGGCGCCCGTTCCTGAGCGTGCGCGCCCGCCGTCCGGGCGTCGGTCATGCCTGAGCGGCGCCGGCGCTCCGGCGTGTCGCTATCCGACGGCGGCGAGGAAGCCGAGCACCCGCTGCATCAGCAGAGCCGCTGCGGCCGGGACGTGGTCCGGCAGGCTGCGGTCGGTGAACAGGTGCCGGTCGCCCGGATAGGAGAAGAACTCGGCGCCGTCGATCGTGCCGGCGAGGGTGCGCGCGACGTCGGCGTCACCCTGCTCGTCGGCGTCCATCGTGTGGAACTGCACCGGCACCCCGGCGGGCCAGTCGTCGCCCAGCTCCCCGAGCGGGACGGCGGCGTGCATCAGCACGGCGCCGGCCGCACCCGGCCGGGTCTGGGCCAGCAGCTGCGCCGGCAGGACACCCAGGGAGAACCCTGCGTAGACCAGCCGCTCCGGCAGGTTGTCGACGGCGGCGCGGCCGCGCTGCAGGACGGTGCCGAATCCGATCGCCTCCGCGTGTGCCACGCCGTCGTCGAGGGTCGCGAACGTGCGACCTTCGTACAGGTCCGGCGTGTGGACGACGTGCCCACCCGCGCGCAGGTCGTCGGCGAAGGCTCGGCATCCCGCCGTCAGCCCCTGCGCGTGGTGGAACAGCACCAGCTCGGCCATGGCGGCAGGCTAGCCGCCGGGGACGACACGAATCGGCGCTGCGCGGTGGAGGCCGGGTCTCCGCGGCTCGTCCGTCGCGCACGGCGGGGCAGCGTCGCTGCGAGGTCCCCGCCTGTCGGCCCCGACCGCTACGGTCCCGGCCGTGACCGGGACCAGCACGGAGGGACGATCGCCCGCGCAGCACGTCGCCGACAGCCACGACCTGATCCGGGTGCACGGCGCGCGGGAGAACAACCTGAAGGACGTCAGCATCGAACTGCCGAAGCGCCGGCTGACGGTGTTCACCGGGGTCTCCGGCTCTGGCAAGAGCTCGCTGGTGTTCGGCACGATCGCGGCGGAGTCGCAGCGGCTGATCAACGAGACGTACAGCGCCTTCGTGCAGGGCTTCATGCCGACGCCGGCCCGGCCCGAGGTCGACCTGCTGGAAGGCCTGACGACGGCGATCATCGTCGACCAGGAGCGCATGGGCGCCAACCCGCGCTCCACCGTCGGCACGGCCACCGACGCCAACGCCATGCTCCGCATCCTCTTCAGCCGGCTGGGCACGCCGCGCATCGGTCCCCCCACGGCGTTCTCGTTCAACGTCCCGACGCGGAAGGCGAGCGGGGTGATGAGCACGGAGAAGGCCGGCGGCCGGGTCGAGAAGAACGTGGTGCGCGACGTGGTCTACATGGGTGGCATGTGCCCGCGCTGCGAGGGCACGGGCTCGGTCTCCGACTTCGACCTCACGGCGTTGTACGACGAGAACAAGTCGCTGGCCGAGGGAGCGCTGACGATCCCCGGCTACAGCATGGACGGCTGGTACGGCCGGATCTTCAGCGGCGCCGGCTTCGACATGGACAAGCCGATCGCGGCGTTCACCGAGAAGGAGATGCACGACCTCCTCTACAAGGAGCCGACCAAGATCAAGGTCGAGGGCGTCAACCTCACCTACGAGGGCGTCATCCCGAAGATCCAGAAGTCGATGCTCGCCAAGGACGTCGACGCGATGCAGCCGCACATCCGTGCCTTCGTGGAGCGCGCGATCACGTTCCAGCCCTGCCCCGAGTGCGACGGCACGCGGCTCAGCCCGGAGGCCAGGTCGTCGAGGATCGGGGGCAAGAACATCGCCGACGTCTGCGCGATGCAGATCAGCGACCTCGCCGACTGGGTGCGGGAGCTCGACGAGCCTGGGGGCACCACCCGCGCGTACCGTGGCGTCAGCCACGCGCGGGGGACCGTCGCCCCGCTCCTCACCGGTCTGCGGCACCTGCTCGGCTCCTTCACGGAAATCGGGCTGGGCTATCTCTCGCTCGACCGGCCGGCGGGCACCCTGTCGGGCGGCGAGGCGCAGCGCACCAAGATGATCCGCCACCTCGGCTCGTCGCTCACCGACGTCACCTATGTCTTCGACGAGCCGTCGATCGGGCTGCACCCGCACGACCTTGAGCGGATGAACGGCCTGCTGCTCCAGCTCCGGGACAAGGGCAACACGGTGCTCGTCGTGGAGCACAAGCCCGAGATGATCGCGATCGCCGACCACGTCGTCGATCTCGGCCCCGGCGCCGGCACGGGCGGTGGCGAGGTGGTGTTCGAGGGCCCCGTGGAGGAGCTGCGGGCCAGCGACACCACCACCGGCCGCCATCTCGACGACCGGGTGGCCCTCAAGGACTCGGTGCGTTCGTCGTCCGGTGCGCTCGAGGTCCGTGGCGCGTCGACGCACAACCTCCAGGACGTCGACGTCGACATCCCGCTCGGCGTGCTCTGCGTGCTCACGGGTGTCGCCGGCTCCGGCAAGAGCTCCCTCGTTCGCGACGCTTGCGGAGCGAAGGGAAGAATCAGCAACGGCTCGGTCGCCGGCCGCGACGGGGTGGTGGTGATCGACCAGGGGGCCATCCGCGGGTCACGACGGAGCAACCCGGCGACCTACACCGGCCTGCTCGACCCGATCCGCAAGGCGTTCGCCAAGGCCAACGGCGTCAAGCCGGCGCTGTTCAGCTCCAACTCCGAGGGCGGCTGCCCCACCTGCAACGGCGCCGGGGTCATCTTCACCGACCTGGGGGTCATGGCGACCGTCGAGTCACCCTGCGAGGAGTGCGGGGGCAAGCGGTTTCCGGCGTCGGTGCTGGAGTACCAGCTCGGCGGCCGGGACATCAGCGAGGTGCTCGCAATGCCGGTGACGCAAGCCCAGGCGTTCTTCGGCGACGGCGAGGCGCGCATCCCCGCGGCCCACGAGATCCTGTCCCGGCTCGCTGACGTCGGGCTGGGCTACCTCCCCCTCGGCCAGCCGCTCACCACCCTGTCCGGGGGCGAGCGGCAGCGGCTGAAGCTGGCCACGCAGATGGCCGAGAGCGGCGACGTCTACGTCCTCGACGAGCCGACCACCGGCCTGCACCTCGCCGACGTCGAGAAGCTGCTGGGCCTGCTCGACCGGCTGGTCGACGCCGGCAAGTCGGTGCTCGTCATCGAGCACCACCAGGCGGTCATGGCGCACGCCGACTGGATCATCGACCTCGGCCCCGGTGCCGGTCACGACGGCGGCCGGGTCGTCTTCGAGGGCACCCCCGCCGCCCTCGTCGCCGCCCGCTCGACCCTCACCGGCGAGCACCTCGCGGCCTACGTCGGCAGCTGAGCACGACCGTGATCGCCGGGGGGCCGTCGCAACGGGGTCCCCTCATCGGCGCCGCACCGCGGTTCGTGCGCATGCCGGGGCGCCGGGGACCGTTCTGCGCACATCCGGCCGGCCGGACGGAACGACCGGGCCGTCGACCGCTATCGCTGCTGCCGGCGGGCGATGAGCACGAGGACGCCCAGCACGAGGACGACCGGGGCCCACGACGGCAGGCTGAACGGCCCCAGGAGGACGCCGGCGACGAACAGCAGGAGCTGGAAACCGAGCAAGAAAGCCACCAGCAGCACCACCCAGAAGAGCACGGGGCGCTCCATCTGCAACTGACGCAGGTAGTCCATCGTCTCTCCTCGATCGTGCGGTCCTGCAAGCGACTCGGCGAGGGCACCGACTGTCGATACTCCGGCCACCCAGCAGTTCTTCGGCCGGGCCCGGGCGTCATCGAACACATCGGCAGCGCGGGACCGGCGCTGAAGACCGACGCCCTCGACAACGCACCGGGTGCGGCCCGGCGTTCCCGCCGGCTCGTGTGACATCGCCCGTCGAGCCGCAGGTCGCCTCCGGCCCGCCTCCCTCGGAGGACGAAAGCCCCGGTCCAGCCACACCGCTGGCGCGTGCCAGTGGGCCCGTGGGGATCGAACCCACAACCCGCGGATTAAGAATCCCGACCAGGGCGTGCCGGGCGGTGCCGCATGATGCCGTGTGCGCTGGTCAGGGCCGCGCAGGGTGCTGCGCGGTGCCGTCAGCTATCCCCGGATGACGAGCAGTGCGCGACCACACGGCGACCACAGGAGCCGTCCTGTCGCCCCGTGAGGGAGGTTGCCGGCCATGACCGATCACCCCGCGTACTACGACCGACCCCGGCCGACCAGGGAAGAGGTCATCGCCGCCGCGGGCGCTGCCCTCGCCGCCGCACTGGAGCGGCAGGCCGCGGGCCAGGCTGGTTCCCTGACCCCTGGCTGAGGTGGAGCGAGCTGTGGGAGGGGGCGCGAAGCGTTGCGCTTCGCGAACCCCTCCGACTGCTAGGTTGCGCGGGACCGGCGAGCCGAAAGCGCCTAGGTTAGGCAACAGAGATCACCCGATCAGGGCGCGCTTGAGTTGACGGAAGTAGCACAGCTGGCTACCTTTGGGCTATCGCTAGACCCACTGCGGTGTGGTCTGGAAGTGAGCCTCGGGAGATCCTGCCGGATGACAGGGCCCGGGGCTCGCGCCTTTTCTGGGTCCGGCTGCTACGCCTCGAGTAGTTGAACCGAGACTCGCTTCTCGACCACCTTGAGGAACCGCCCGTCGCCTTGTCGTTCTTGCGTGACGGCACCACAGAGCGCGTCAGCGATCCACAGTGCCGCGTCAGCTGGTCCCGGCTTGTGGTCTAGGCGAACCCCTGACGGCAACCGATGAGCCTGTCTGAGGAACTGAAGTACCTGCATGTCGCGATGGTCATCAGCGCGGCCGCGCGACTCGAGTGTGAGGGTCGCGCAGCCCCAGGCGTCCAATTCGCACAGCAAGTGCTCCAAACACTTCCGACGACGCCGCTCATCGCGGTCGTCGGTAGGCCCTTGCCGAACAACGATTAAGCCCTCAAGAGGTAGGGCCGCTACCGTCTCAATGATCTCCATACGACGAGACGTCGACTCGGCAGACCAATGCAGCTTCGGGCCGGAGCTAGGTAGCCGCAGATCCTCCATCGCTTCGCGCAGGGTCTCGGAGTCGATCTGCTCACTCACAGCAGCCGCGATGAGGTACGCGCCCGGGTCAACGGCGGGATTTGACCCCGACTCGTCTCCCCATGCTGTGAACGTCACCGCTTCCCCCTGGCGTGTCAACGGTTGCTCGGCGCGCGTCAGACGTCTGCGCTGCGCCTCTTATCGCTTGATCGATTGCTGGTAGCGACCGCGCCCTCCACCTTGAGGTCAACGCAGAGCACTCCGTCGACGAGGGTAGGAACCCAACGGCGCGAAACCGTGGTGTCAATCCCGTAGTACTGAGTGAATGCGGTACCAGCGACCATGAGAGGTCCCGAGTCTTGCTTGTTGGACTGAGGGCGCAGAGGGTACGAGTGGGCGCTGACCTCGCCGACGGGACGCAGGCCAACGATCTTCTCATCGCGGTCGTAGAGCAGCTCCACCGCCTCGGGCTCGCCCATCAGCGCGAACGCCGCGCGATTGAGCGAGATGAGGCCTCGCTTCTGAATCGTCACGCTAGGAGTCTTCGCCAGGGGGGCGAAGCGCTTGTTGAACACCTCGAACGGCATCCTGACCACCTCCGTGAGGACAGCCTAGCCCATGAAGCATCCTAATGCTTCTAATACACAGTTGACAGGCTCGAAGTGGTAAAGGCCATCTCGCGAAGCACCCACGCTTCTGGCGGCGATCGGCAGAACTAGTTCGCTGCTACCCTCCGCGGCATGGAGAGTCGGGAGCACATGCTGCTGACCATCGAGGGGCTGGGGAGCACCCGGAACCAGCTGGTGGCAGTCCCACCGCAGGGCGGTCGCCAGGAGCTGGGGAAGTGGACCCCGGACCTGGTTGTCCAGTAGCTGAACCGTCTCGGCGGGGAGGGCCGGCACCCGGTCAGCACCGACCTGACCGGCACCGACCGCTCGTACTGGCTCCGACGGCGCAAGAGCTGATGGGCGCCCGGGCGTATTACGCCGACAGCCCCCGGACGCTGCGACCACATCGCGACCACCAGGGCCATCCGTGCAGGTCAGACCCTGCACCTGCGGAGAGCTAATCCGCAGGCGACCACCCGCAGCGGCGTGGCGTTTCGGGCGTTCCGGAGTCCTCCCATCGCGCGCGCGAGCCTCATCGCGACCCACCGTGAGCGCCGGGTGCTCGCCGCTGGCCATCTGCCGCAGGTGCCGGGCAGCGATTCCAGGGGCTGCGGCGGCCTGAGCCGGCGAGAGAGCGAGCAGCGGGTCGGCGAAGATCGTCCGCAGTAGGCCGGCCACCATCTCGCCCTGACGCTCCTGCACGCCGGCGTCCAGCGCGGTCTTCGACAGCTTGGCCGCCCGATCCAGCCAGTCGCCCAGCACCAACAGGTAGGTGCCGCTGAGCTCCTCGCGGCACTCCACCTGCTGCTTGACCTTCTGCACGATCGCGTCGACGTCCTGCACCGCCGCGAGCAGCACCTCACCCGGCTCTCGCATCGCGAAGTCCTCCGAGTACATGCGCTGAGCCGCGGCCACGACCACGCGCGCCTCCCGCTGCTGGGCCACCTGCGGTGCATGCCCGCCATGCATGACGCAGACGCCGCCGCCGCGGACCACTCGGCGACACCTCAGTCCTGACCGCTTGGACTTCGCGGTGCAGAACGACGAGACCGACTGACCCTCCGAGAGGTTCACCGGCTCCAAGAGGTCACCCCCAGGGGGACGGCAGACCGGACGGGCGCGCGGTCGGTGGCGGCGCCGCGTCGTTGATGCTGGCCGCTGGCGTGCCTATGGCGATCGTGTCGAAGATGCTCCGGCACTCCTCGATCGGGATCACCGTCGAGACCTATGGCCACCTGTCGGAGGACACCGCCCGGACCGCGTCGGACGCGATGGCGGCCGCCCTCGAACAGGCCTTCGACACTGCCGCGGCGGCGGGAGACCACACCGCGACCACATCGGCCGCCGATGACGTCCCTGCGTCCAACCGGCGCGGCGAACGCGCAGGTCGGCACGGTGGGCCCCGTGGGGATCGAACCCACAACCCGCGGATTAAAAGTCCGCTGCTCTGCCAGTTGAGCTAGAGGCCCGGTGGGTGCGGAAAGCCCTCCAGAAAACCCACGAGACAACGCGTGAGACTTCCGGCCGCCTCGCGACCCCGGTGCGAGGGTACCGCCGAGCGCTGCGCACGATCCGTTGAAAGCGGGTCTGCGGGGGACGGCCCGGCAACCGCCGCGGCAGGTAGCTCGCTGACGATGGACGCCCGGACGACTTACGCGCGTGTCCCTGGAGGCGGCCAATGTGACACCCAGGCGGGCGGGTTCAGGCAAACAGGTTGATCTGGAGTCGCGGCCCGAGGTCGACACCTGCGCGCTGACGCGGCTGCAGCTCGACCGTTCTTGCATCGATCCAGGCGACCTTGTGAAGTGCGGCGCGAAGGCCATGCCAGTCGGCCGGCACGTCCTGCTCGACGCGCTGCAGCTCGACGCCGGACGACTGATCGCGGACAGCGAGGTAGATGCGGCCGCCACTGGCATCGATGAGACCGCCGGCCCAGGCCACCAGGTCCTTGGAAAAGCGGTTCACCTTTTCAGGTATCGACGCCTGCGCCTCCCAGCCTCCGCGACGTACGCAGTCCGCGGCACGCGAGAACGGTTCCGAGCTCCAACCCCGTTGCTGGGCGAGTTGTCGAAGGGCGTCCAGATGGATGTCCAGTAGGGCCGCCAGTACCTCATCGTCACCCCGGTCCAGAAGTTCGGTCGGGTCGAGAGCCCGTCCGACCGTGACAATCGTGTCGTCCCGGTCGTTCTGCTCGGGGACGACCGTGTAGGCCTGATTCCTCGGCCGGGACCACAGCGCCGTGTTGACCTTGCCGACGTACTCGGTCTCCAGGCCCTCGAAGCACGAGTCGAAGCAGCTTGTGGCCAGGTTGGCCAACCGTCGAAACCGCGGCCGGTCATCGCCCGGTGAACCGTCCATCCAGTGAATGGCGGTCTCACGGAGCCACATCTCAGTAGATCTTCCGGCAGCCAGGCACCAGCCGAGGGTAGGCAACTGCCTCCGCCGCCGGCCGATGAACGCGCCCAGAGAAGGTGCCCCCAGGTGGGGCCGCAGCCAACCACGCCGTCCACCACAGCCTCGTCGAACTCGTCGAGCTCTCCGACGACGACCAGCTGTGCGAGTGGCTGGTTGGAGGCACCGACGCCGTCAAGGACGCTGCCCGCGCGCTCGTCTCGTGAGCGGCGGGGCGGCCGGCCGACGCGACCACGACCGCTTCTGCCAAACCGAGGGCTGGGATTAGGTCCGCAATGCGCGCGGCAGAACCGGTCGCCACCACACCTACGAGCTGAAGCTGCCCGATGGCCGCATCCTGCGGACCCGGATCTCGCACCCGGTGAACAACGACGCCTACGGCGCGCGGACCTGGTCGCACATCCTCCGCGATCAGCTCGATGTGACCGAGGCCGAGTTCTGGGCCTGCGTCGACGAGCGCAAGCTGCCCGACCGAGGATCGGCCGCCGGCGAGACGCCGGCGAACGCACTGCCGGCCGGCCTCGTCTACCAGCTGATCCACGTGGTCGGCGTCCCCGAGGCCGAGGTGGCGACCATGTCGCTGGTCCACGCCCTCGCCGTGATGAACGAGCACTGGTCGCAGCCGCCGAAGAGTTGACCTGGGCGTCAGCCATACCGGGGCGGGGGGAGGGTCACACCCGCCCGGAGACCCGCTCCGGCGCCGCCGGTCATAACCTTGAGGGCAGTGACACACCGATCGCGGTGACGTACCTCATAACCGAGAGACCGCATGTAGCGGCCACGTTCGGCCGACGATCGATGCAAGGGCGCCGCGGCGCCTCGACCAGCACCGCCAGAGAGGCAGACGTGACTTCCGAGCGCAGCGTTCCCGACAGCGCGAACCCCGACGTCGTACTCGTCGGCGGCGGCATCATGAGCGCGACCCTGGCCGAGCTGCTGCAGATCGTCGCGCCCGACTGGAGCGTCGCCGTCTTCGAGTCCGGCAGCGTCGTCGCCGGCGAGAGCTCGGGTCCCTGGAACAACGCCGGAACCGGGCACGCCGCCCTCTGCGAGCTCAACTACACCCCAGCGGGCCCCGACGGTCGGGTCGACCCGGCCAAGGCCGTCACCATCAACGAGCAGTTCCAGATCTCCCGCCAGTTCTGGTCGCACCTGGTGCGCCGCGGGATGACCGGTTCGCCCAAGGACTTCATCACCCCGGTGCCGCACCTGAGCTTCGTCACGGGCGAGGACGGGCGCGCCTACATGCGCAACCGGCACGCCGCGCTCGCCGCCCAGCCGCTGTTCGAGGGCCTCCAGTACACCGAGAGCCACGACCGGATGGCCGAGTGGCTGCCGCTGGTGATGGCGGGCCGCGAGCCCGAGCAGATCGTCGCCGCCACGCGCTCCGACGCCGGTACCGACGTCAACTTCGGCGCCCTCACCCGGCTGATGCTCGACGACGTCTCGACCCGCGGCGTGAACGTGTACCTCGACCAGCGGGTGGACAGCCTGGAGAAGGAGACCGACGGCCGCTGGAAGGTCACCGTCCGCGACACCGTCTCGGGTGAGCGGGTCACCGTGCGCACCCGCTTCGTCTTCGTGGGCGCCGGCGGTGGCGCCCTTCCGCTGCTGCAGAAGGCCGACATTCCCGAGATCCGTGGTTTCGGCGGTTTCCCGGTCAGCGGGATGTTCCTCCGCTCGCGATCGCCGGAACTGGTCGCCCGCCACCAGGCCAAGGTGTACGGGCAGGCCGCCGTCGGGGCGCCGCCGATGTCGGTGCCGCACCTGGACCTGCGCCTCATCGACGGCGAGTACGCGCTGCTGTTCGGCCCCTACGCGGGCTTCTCGCCCAAGTTCCTCAAGGCCGGCTCGATGTTCGACCTGCCCAAGAGCGTCAAGCCCAACAATCTGGGGTCCATGCTCGGCGTCGCCCGCACCGAGCTGGCGCTGACCAAGTACCTCGTGGGCGAGGTGCTGCAGTCACGCTCCGCCCGGCACCGCACCCTGCAGGGGTTCGTGCCCACGGCCGAACAGCGCGACTGGGACATGGTGACCGCCGGCCAGCGGGTGCAGGTGATCAAGCAGGACCCGACGAGCGGAAAGGGTGTCCTGCAGTTCGGCACCGAACTGATCGTCGGCGAGGACGGCAGCATCGCCGGCCTGCTGGGCGCTTCCCCCGGTGCCTCCACCGCCGTCTCGGCGATGCTCACCCTGCTGGAGCGGTGCTTCCCGCAGCGCATCGACGCCTGGCGTCCGCTGCTGCAGGAGGCGATCCCCTCCTACGGGCACCCGCTGAACGGCGACCCGGCCCTGCTCGCGCAGGTGCGGGAGGACACGATGCAGACCCTGGAGCTCAACGGCTGAGGCCGGATCCGCGGCCCGCTGGTGCGGACCCGCGGCACTGACGACGACGCCCGGGGCCTCGATCCCTCCGAGGACCGGGCGCCCGGGCGTCGTCACAGCACGCCCAGCGCCAGCAGCAGGATCAGCGTCAGGAGCGCTGACAGCAGGAGCGAGCCGAGGCAGCCCAGACGGCTGGAGAAGAGGAAGAGCACCTCTACCGGGTGCCCGCAGCCGCCGTTCCGCTACACCTGGTGTGCCCGGGCTCACCCGCCCGCCCAGCGGACCACCCGTTCAGGGGATCGCGGGTCACCACGGCGACTACGTACCGTCATCGTCGTTCCGGTCGGGGGCGCGTCACCGCGTTCCTGTCCGCCTACTCGTCCGCCCTGCGCTCCGGTGCCCGGCGGGTACGACCCCGGCCCGGCTGACCCGTTCCCCCCGGGGCGGCCGGGCCGGCTTCTCTCCTGGCGGACCGGCCGAGGTCCTGACCTGGCAGTTCAGCGGTGCCGGCTGGGCACGCGGGCCATGACCCGCCCGGCCTCCATGCGCACCTCGAGCTTCTCCTGCGGGTTGGCCGCCGGGCCGCGCCGCGGCTCGCCGCTGTCCAGGTCGAATGCCGATCCGTGCCACGGGCAGACCAGGCACTCGCTGCCCCGCACCGTCTCCACGACGCCCTCGTCGAGCGGGCCGGACAGGTGCGAGCACGCCCCCACGAAGACGTCGACCCGCGCCCCGCGGCGGACGACGGCCAGCGGCACCGCCATGCTGCCGCCCTTCCCGCTGCGCATCGTCGGCCGGCCCTCCGGCAGGTCGTCGAGCGGCCCGAGGTCGATCCAGTCGGAGGACAGCGCCCGCACCGCGGTCGCCGCGTGTGAGGCGCCGGAGGACTGCGCGTAGGACATGTGCCCGCCGATCGCCGCCGCTCCCCCTGCGATGCCCAGCCCGCTGTAGGCCAGCACCCGGCCGAGCGTGCCGCGGCCCTTCGACCGGGCGACCAGGGACCCCACGTACAGGCCGAGGGCCGCGGTGTTCAGCACCGCGTGCACCGCGCCCAGCCGGCGCACACCGGCCCCCTGCTCCGACCAGTCGGCGGCGCCGGACATCGCCGCCGGCACGGCGGTGGCCACCCCGGTGCCGATGAGCACCGTCGCGGCCGGTCGCAGCGGAGGCACCGCGTCCAGCAGCCCGGCGGAGACCCAGCTGCCCACCGGCACCTGCACCAGCACCGGGTGCAGGGGATGGCCCAGCCAGGTGCCGTGGAGCACGTCCTTGAGCCCGCTCGGCAGGCCCTGTACGGCGCGCCGGGCGGGCTCGATCGCCTTGTCGAAAGCCGACACGTCCGCGAACCGGTCCAGGAAGCCCATGAGACTCATGCCGGCACCCCTACCCGGCCGACCACCGGGTGACGCACCGGTCCGCCGACCACTCCGGACATCGTGCGCGGGTGATCCCCAGGCGACCGTGAGCAAGGACACGGGTGACGTACGACGTCGTCCGGCATGTTCAGGCGTGACAAGGGTTCTGGCGGAGAGGAGCCTGGACCATGCTCCCCCGACGACGACCGCCGTACCTGTCCGAAGGACCACCGTGACCTGCCCGCCCCTGCTGCTCCGCCCCGCCGAGACCGTCGGCGATCTGTCGCGGACGACGGCGCAGTGGGCGCGCACGTCGACCGGCCGGGTGACCACGCGGATGCGCACCGACGACACCACGGCCCAGTTCCTCCGGTTCGTCCTGGTCGGTGCGGTCACCACCGTCGTCTACGCGCTGCTGTTCGTCTCGCTCCGCCCGTCCGGGTACCTGCCGGCGCACCTCGTCGCCACCGCGGTCTCCACGGTGCTCGCCAACGAGCTGCACCGCCGGCTCACCTTCCGCGCCGACGAACGGGTGCACTGGTTCACCGCCCAGTGGGAGGCCGGGGGCGTCACCGTCCTGGGCCTGCTGGCCACCAGCACCGCGCTCGGCTGGCTCGACGCAGTCACCGGCGGGACCCATCCCGGACTCCAGATCGCGACGGTCGCCACCGTCACAGCAGTCATCGGGCTCATGCGGTTCCTGGCCCTGCGCTGGATCTTCCGCCCCGTCCCGGCCTGAGCCCGCGGACCGGTTCCCGGCCGAGCCTCCGCCGGGGACGGTCCGGTCCTGGCTAGCCTCGTCGAGATGAGCGGACCGAGCCCGACGACGTCCCCCTGGCCGGGACGGGCCCGGGTCGTCGGCCGCTGGACCGCGCGCCTCGGCCTCGCGCTCGGCGGCGCGCTCGTCGCGGTGCTGCTGTTCGCGCGGGTCTCCGCGCCGCTCGGCCCGTTCGACGCCACGCTCGCCTTCCAGCCCGCCGCCGGCGGCGCCCAGGTCGAGCTGCCACCACTGGGTTCGCTGGCCGTCGACGTCTACGACGGTCCCCTCCGACTGGACATCTCGCTCGAGAGCGTCGACCAGGAGCGCGCCCGGGCGCTGGCCACCGACCCGGTGCGGCTCGCCGGGGTGGTCGACCGGGTGACGGAGAACCTGCAGTCCGCCGTCGTCCGGCTGGTGTGGGTGACCGCGCTGGTCGCATTGGCCGGCGCCGCCCTCACCTCCTGGGCCGTCCTGCGCCGCCGCCGGGAACCGTTGATCGCCCTCGGCCTGACCACCGCGGTCCTGGCCACCACCGGCGCGCTCGGTGCCGCCACCTGGCGCCCGGAGGCGCTGTCCCAGCCCACGTACACCGGGCTGCTGGTGAACGCCAACAGCCTGATCGGCAGCGCCGAGGACATCGTCGCCCGCTTCGACGCCTACCGGGCGTCGCTGGAGGACCTGGTGGCCAACGTCGGCACGCTCTACGCGACCCTCTCGACCCTGCCCGCCCCGGGCGGCACGACCGAGTCGGTCGCGCTGCTGCACGTCTCCGACATCCACCTCAACCCGGCCGGGTTCGACCTGGTCCGGCAGGTCGCCGACAAGTTCCGGGTGGACGGCATCCTCGACACCGGGGACATCACCGACTGGGGCAGCGAGCCGGAGAACCGGCTGATCACCGCCGTGGGCGACCTCGGCGTCCCCTACGTCTACATCCGCGGCAACCACGACTCCGCCACGACCGCCGGCATCCTCGCCGCCCAGTCCAACGTCACCGTGCTGGACGACTCGGCCGTGACCGTCGCCGGCATCCGGATCGTGGGCACCCCCGATCCGCGGTTCACCCCGGACAAGAGCACCGGCGACGACGACGCGGGAGCCGACGTCCTCGAGGAGTCCGGCGAGGAGCTGGCCGACGTCGTCGAGACGCTGGCCGACCAGCCGGCGATCGCCCTGGTGCACGACCCGAAGCAGGCGCCTCCGCTGGACGGCCTCGTCCCACTGGTGCTGGCGGGCCACACCCACGAGCGGGCGGTCGAGGAGCTCTCCGAGGAGACCCTCCTCATGGTGCAGGGCTCCACCGGCGGCGCCGGGCTGCGCGGGCTGCAGGGCGAGTATCCCGAGCCGCTGACCTGCACGGTGCTGTACCTCGACCCCACGACGGGGGCGCTGCAGGCCTACGACCAGATCACCCTCGGCGGGCTCGGGGCCACCGAGGTGACCGTGCAGCGCGTCCTGGTGTCGGCCGACGAGCCGGGCGGTGCCGCAGATTCCCCGGCCGTCCCCGACGGCCCGGCCGGAGCCGGCGCCATCGCTCCGGCCGGAGGCGACGCGGGCGAGCAGGCCCCGGTGGCGCCGCCGGGGTGAGCCGCCGGGCCTAGGCTGGCGGGATGTCGTCGACGACCCGCGTCCCCCGGTTCGCCGGAGCCCTGCTCGCCGGCGGGCTCTCCTTCGCGACCCTCACCGGGTGCTCCTTTTCCTCCCAGAACGTCTCCTGCTCCTCCGGCACCTGCACGGTGACCCTGTCCGGCGACTCGGCGGAGGCGGAGATCCTCGGCACGACCCTCTCCTTCGACGGCGTGCAGGACGGGCGCGCCTCCCTGAGCGTCGGCGGGGCCGGCGTCTCGTGCGGCGAGGGGGAGAGCGTGGCCGCCGGGCCGCTGCAGCTGTCCTGCTCGGGCGTCACCGAGGACTCGGTCGAGCTGACGGCCAGCCTCGGCTAGGGACAGCCGGCGTCAGCCGGCGGGGGCGACATCCACCACCACCCGGGCCGGGTTCTCCAGGAATGAGACGCGGAACGGCGTCCGGTCCCGGGTACCGATGAAGGCCGTCGTCGTGCCTTCGTACGTGGCTTGGAAGATCACCTCGGTCACCGCCGAGGTGTCCGGGGCACGGAGCGGCTCGCGGCCCGGGTACTCGTCGACCCCGGTTTCGAAGGGGTAACCGGCGCCGTTCAGCCGGAACTCGAGGACGCCGCCTCCCACCACCTCGACCGCCTGGCCGCTGCCGGGCACGTACGCCTGGTCGACGTACCGGACGTCCCAACCGGGCGTCCCGTCGCCCCCCAGCTCGAATACGACCCGGTCGTAGCCGTCCTGGGCCGCGACCCGGACGTCGCTGACGGTCAGCCGGGCGTCGGCGGACGGCTGGGCGACATCGGGCTCGGTGTCGGCCTCGAACGGCGTCCCGGCCACCGCCCCGTCCGGTTCGGGTTCCACGGAGGACAGCGCTGGCGGCCGGCTGCTCGTGCCGCCGTCCGCGCCCGCCGATGCAGGATCGACGTTGCTGCTCTGGGCACAGCCCGACAGGGCGATCAACGGGATCACGAGGACGGGGACGACTCGGGAGCTGGCGCGCACACGGCACAGCGTCGCATCCGGACACCCCGGTGACGGGGAGCCACGACAGCCATGTATTGTTCTCGCTGCCCCCGGCGAACACGAGCCCCCATCGTCTAGCGGTCCAGGACGCCGCCCTTTCAAGGCGGTAGCACGGGTTCGAACCCCGTTGGGGGCACGCACGATCAGCAAGGCCCTGTAGCGCAGTTGGTTAGCGCGCCGCCCTGTCACGGCGGAGGTCGCGGGTTCGAGTCCCGTCAGGGTCGCTCTCCGGTGGATACGCCGGGAGGGGCAGGTAGCTCAGTCGGTACGAGCGCTCGCCTGAAAAGCGAGAGGTCGGCGGTTCGACCCCGCCCCTGCCCACAGCGCACCACCCGCACGAGCGAAGAGACCCCCGATGAGCTCCGGCCCACGGGTCGGGACATGCGGCTGATCGGCCGAGGCGAAGACGAGTCGGACCGATCACACCCCGACCCAGACGCTACGGTCGCGGTGGCCGTCCAGCTTCGACTCGAAATCGTGGACCACGGGCCCTCTCCCGACACCGTCGGGATCACACGGCGGCGAGCTCCAGGTCGCGGATGGCGCGTTCGCACACCTCGCGCATCCGCTCGACGGTCATGCTCCGCGAGCCCAACAGCGCCTGCAGTGCCAGTCCGTCGATCATGCCGATCAGTCCGTTGGCGACCAGGACCGGGTCCTCGTCGCGGAACAAGCCCCTGTCCTGGCCGTCACGAAGCACACCGGCGACTATGCGTCGCCATTCTCCGTAGACCTGGTCGTTGAGTTCCTGCAGATCCCGGTCGTGCAACGCCTCCACCCACAGTTCCGCCCAGACGCGCCAGGCCCGGACGGTGACGTCGTCGATGGGCAGGTACGACTCCACGAATGCGCGCAGCCGCCGCCGGGGGTCGGACTGCTCCTCCAGCAATGGCCGCCGGCGATCGAGCGAGCGGGTGAAGTTCCATTCGAAGGCGGCCCGCATGAGATCGGCCTTGGTGTCGAAGTAGTAGTGCACCGTGCCGGTGCTGGTCCCGGCCCGGCGAGCGACGTCGGCGATCCGCAGCGACTTGAAGCCGATCTCCGACACCACGTCACAGGCCGCCGAGAGGATCTGCTCCCGCCGCGCCGCCTCCACACTGGGCCTGGGCATGCGATCCCCTCACTGCGTCGGCACACCCGGCGCTTTGCTTGATCAGTCAGTCAACTTACCGCACGCCGAGCGGCATGCACAGGCCCTCTGACAGCTGGCCGAGCGCGCCGGCGATGACCCCTTGACAGTGAATAGTGATCCCCGGCACGCTGCCGTTCAGTCGTTAACTGACGCGTCCGTCAAACTGAGGAGACACCGTGCCGACTCCCAACAGAGCGCTCCTGGCGTCCGTGACCACTCTGACCGTCGCCCTGGTGGCCGGGTGCTCCGGCGATCCCGGCAGCGAGGCCAGCGCTGACGGTGCGGGTTACGGCGCGTGCGAGGTGTACGGAGAGGCCGGGTCCATCTCGCTGGACCCCGTGACCGACGGCGTCCTCACCGTGCAGACCACCCTCCCCTCGCCGGGATGGTGGAAGGGCGAGACCCCGGAGGACATCGACGGCGGTTACGAGTACTGCCTCGCGGCCAACATCGCCCACCGGGCCGGTCTGGACACCGCGCAGGTGGACAACGTCTCCTTCGACGCGCTGGTCGCAGGGCAGACGCAGGACTTCGACATGGCCATGGCGCAGATCTCGGTGACCCCGGAACGCGAGGAGGTCGTCACCTTCTCTGCGCCCTACTTCGACTCGAACCTGGGGGTTCTCGCCCCGGCCGACACCGAGGTGACCGAGGACAACATCCGCGACCAGACGATCGGGGTGCAGCTGGGCACCACCGCGGTGGACTGGGTGGAGCAGGAACTGCAGCCGAACACCGAGGTGCAGGTGTTCCCGGACACCACCGCGATGGTCACCGCGGTGAGCGCCGGAGTCGTCGACGTGGCCATCCAGGACACCGCGATCATGCTCGGCTTCGCCAAGAACTCCGGTGGCGCCCTCGAGGTCGTCGGCCAGTTCCAGTCCGGGGAGAACTACGCGGCGATCTACCCCACGGACTCCGGGGATGCCGACGCGATCAACGAGGCCATCGAAGCGATGCGCGAGGACGGCACGCTGGACAAGCTGTCGGCCAGCTGGCTCGGTCCCGAGCTCGGCGGCGATCCGGCAGAGGTGCCGGTGTGGTCCCTGTCGTGAGCCCGGCCTTGACCAGCGATCCACGGATCGCTGCGGAGGCGCCGGGCACGCCGACACCTCCGCAGCGGGTACTGCCGACGGCGATCGTCGCTCTCCTGATCGCGGCGCTCTGCGCACTGGCGGCGGTGCTGGCGCTGTGGTCGGTGGATCGCATGCTGGACGGCCCCCCGGCGGCGGTGGGCGCCGCGCTGGTCGCCGTCGGCGCCGGGGCGCTGCTCCCGCTGGTCCCGGCCGTCCGCGCCTTCGGCAACGCCCGCAGCCGGGCGCGGCTGCTGGCCGAGGGCCGGCTCGCCGCCGCGCGCCACGAGGCGGCCGCGGGGCGGGAGCACGCGCACACCGCGATGGGCTACGCGGTCGCGGTCCTCATCCTGGCCATGCTCATCTCGTTGACCACGGCCAACGACGGCGCCATCACCACGACGTTCCTGCGCTGGCAGTTCCTGCAGAGCAGCTTTCTCGACGTGCTGGGGGCATTCTGGGTCAACGTCAAGGTCGCCGTCGGTGCGCAGGTGCTGGTGCTCGTCGTCGGGCTGCTCGTCGCCGTGATGCGGCTGCTGCCCGGACGGGCCGGGCGCCCCCTGCGCTGGATGGCGATCGGCTACGTGGACACCTTCCGCGCCATCCCGAGCATCATCGTGCTCTACCTGGTGGGCTTCGGCCTGAAGCTGGCCGAGGTGCCGTTGGTCGAGGACCTCTCGCCGATCTGGCTGGCGATCATCGCGCTGACGCTGACGTACTCCGCCTACGTCGCCGAGGTCTACCGCGCCGGCATCGAGTCGATCCACCCCAGCCAGTGGGCAGCATCGCGGTCGCTCGGCCTGTCCTACGGCATGACGCTGCGCACGGTCATCGTCCCGCAGGCGGTCCGGCGCATCGTCCCTCCGCTGCTCAACGACTTCATCGGCCTGCAGAAGGACACCGCGCTGATCGGCGTCATGGGCGTGGTGGACGCGTTCGCGCGGTCCCGGCTCGCCGCCTCCAACGTCTTCAACCTCACGCCGGTGATCGTGGTCGCCGTCCTGTTCGTGCTCATCACGATCCCGCAGGCGCGCTACGTCGACCGGCTCCTCGCCAAGCAGCAGCGTCGGACGGGACGAGCCGCATGACCTTTCTCGAGATCAACGACGTGCACAAGCGCTACGGCCAGCACGACGTCCTGCGCGGGGTGAGCCTGGATGTGGCCAAGCACGAGGTGGTCTGCCTGATCGGCGCGTCCGGCTCCGGCAAGTCCACCCTGCTCCGCTGCATCAACGCCCTCGAGCCCATCCACTCCGGCGAGATCAGCGTCGACGGCGACGTGGTCAGCGGCCAGGGGGTCGACGTCAACCGGCTGCGTCGCAACGTCGGCATGGTCTTCCAGTCCTACAACCTGTTCCCGCACATGAGCGTGCTGCGCAACATCACCCTCGCCCCGGTCAAGGTGGGCGGGAAGCCCCGTGCCGAGGCTGACGAGCTGGCCCTCGCACTGCTGGACCGGGTGGGCATGAAGGACAAGGCGGAGGCCTACCCCGACGCACTCTCCGGCGGCCAGCAGCAGCGCGTCGCCATCGTCCGGGCGCTGGCGTCCAGCCCGCAGGTGCTGCTCCTCGACGAGATAACCGCCGCACTCGACCCCGAGCTGGTCGGTGACGTCCTGGCGATCGTGCGTGAGCTGGCCCAGGACGGGCTGACGATGCTGCTGGCGACGCACGAGATGGGCTTCGCCCGGGAGGTCGCCTCACAGGTCTGTTTCCTGCACCAGGGCCGGATCCTCGAGCGCGGCACTCCGGCGCAGATCTTCGAGGACCCGCAGGAGGACCGCACCCGCCAGTTCCTCAGCCGGGTCCTCGTCGCAGGGAGGTTGTGACGTGCAGTCACCAGGCATCGCGTTGGTCCGACGTCCCACCGAGGACATGGCCGCCGGCATCGTCACCCACGTGGAACGCGTGCCCGTCGACGCGGCGCTCGCCGCCGAGCAGCACGCCGGCTACCGAGCCGCCCTGGCGGCTGCCGGCTGGGACGTCCGAGAGGTCGATCCGGCGCCCGGCTGCCCGGACGCCACCTTCGTCGAGGACACGGTCGTGGTGGTGGACGGCACGGCGGTGCTCACCCGCAGCGGCGCGGCATCCCGCCGTGCCGAGGTGCCCGGCACCGAGCAGGTCGTCCGCGACCTCGGTCTGGACGTCGTGCGGATCACCGGCGACGGGACGCTGGACGGCGGCGACGTCCTGCAGGTCGACGACACCGTCTACGTGGGCCGTGGTGGGCGCACCAACGCCGACGGGATCCGGCAGCTGCGCGGCCACCTCACCCCGCTCGGCCGCACCGTGGTCCCGGTCCGGCTCCAGGCGGTCCTGCACCTCAAGTCGGCGGTGACCGCCCTGCCCGACGGCACTTTCCTGACGCTGCCCGATCTCCTCGAACCCGGAGCCTTCCCGAGCGCCCGGCCCGTGTCCGAGGAACCGGGCTGCCACGTCGTCCCCCTGGGCGGCGACCAGGTGCTCATCAGCAGTGCAGCACCGCGGACCGCGGACCGGCTCGCCGACCTGGGCTTCACGCCCCGCGTGGTCGACATCGGCGAGTTCGAGAAGCTCGAGGGCTGCGTCACCTGCCTCAGCGTCCTGATCCGCCGGCCGGCGCCCGCCACCTGACCGTCCTCCACACGACTCCCAGCCCCCCAGACTCCCCTCCCCAGCGACCGTCCCCGCCGACGGCCGCCTGCCCGACCCTGCAAGGAGAACCCCATGTCGCGAACCATCCGAGACGGCATCGAGCTCACCGACGAGCAGCGTGGTTTCATCGCGCTGGCCAGGGACTTCGCCGAACGGGAGATCCGTCCCCGTGCCCGCGCGGTCGACGAGGCCGACACCGAGTCCCCCCTGGACCTGTGGGCCAAGGCCGCCGAGGTGGGGCTCGCCTCGTACATGCTGCCGGCCGAGTACGGCGGCGGCGGCGTCACCGACCTGATCACCCAGTGCCTGGTGCAGCAGGAGCTGTGCTACGGCGACATCGGCATCGGCAACTTCCTCACCTCGAGCGCGTTCTTCGCCGAGCCGGTGCTGGCCCTGGGCAACGAGGAGCAGAAGAAGCGCTGGATCACCCCGCTCACCGGGAACGCGCCACCGGTCACCGCGGTGGCGGTGACCGAGCCCGGGGTCGGGTCGGACTCCGCCAGCCTGCAGACCCGCGCCGTCCGCGACGGCGACGCCTACGTCCTCAACGGGCAGAAGACCTGGATCTCGAACGCGCCCTACGCGCAGTGGATCGTCGTCTTCGCGACCGTCGACCCCGCCAAGCGCTCGCGCGGGGTCACCGCCTTCCTCGTCGAGCGCGACATGCCGGGCGTCACCATCGGCGAGCCGATGAAGAAGCTCGGCCAGCGTGCGATCGTCAACGCCGAGGTCTTCCTCGAGGACGTGCGGATCCCCGTGGGGAACCGGCTCGGCGACGAGGGCATGGGTTTCTACGGACTGATGCGCACCTTCGACGGCTCCCGGATCCTCATCGGCGCAGGCGCCACCGGGCTGTCCCGCGCCGCGCTCGACGCGACGGTGAAGTACGCCTCCGAGCGCACCCAGTTCGGCAAGCCGATCATCGAGCACCAGGCGGTCGCCTTCCGGCTCGCCGACATGGCAGCCCGCACGGACGTCTCCCACCTCGTGACGATGCGCGCCGCCCGGCTGTTCGACGCCGGCCTCCCGTGCGCGGCCGAGTCGGCCGTCGCCAAGCTCACCGCGAGCGAGAACACCACCTGGGTCACCAACGCCGCACTGCAGACCCACGGCGGCTGGGGCTACTCGCGCGAGTACTTCCCGGAGAAGTGGCTGCGCGACGCCAAGCTGGAGGAGCTCGAGGAAGGCACCTCGGACATCCAGCGGCTGATCATCTCCCGCTCCCTGACGAGGAAGCAGGCCGCACGGGGATGAGCTCGGACCTCAGCACGTTCACCGATCCGCGGTCGGTAGCGGTCGTCGGCGCCTCGCCGAACCCTGCCAAGTGGGGCTACTGGCTGGCGCGCGGCGCCCTCCGCGGCTCCCACCGCCGGTCGGTCTACCTGGTCAACGCCAAGTCCGCCGTCATCGACGGGGTCGGGTCGCTGCCGTCGCTGCGCGACCTGCCCGAGCCGCCCGAGCTCGTGGTGCTGTGCGCGCCCGCCGCCAGCGTGCCGGCCGTCGTCCGGGAGGCGCTCGACCTGGGTGCCAAGGGCTTCCTCGGCATCACCGCCGGCATCGACGCAGCGCACGGCGAGCCCGGGCTCGAGCGACGGCTCTCCGCCGAGATCCGGGCCGCCGGTGCGCGCATCATCGGCCCCAACTGCCTGGGCATCTACGACTGCGCGCACCAGCTCGAGCTGGCCTGGGGCGCCTTCCACCCCGGGAGCATGGCGGTCGTCTCCCAGTCCGGGCAGCTGGGTCTGGAGCTGGCCGGCCTGGCCGCACACGCCGGGCTGGGGATCTCCCGGTTCGTGTCCATCGGCAACCAGGTCGACGTCACCGCGGCCGACGTCCTGGACGACCTGGTCGACCACGAGACGACCAAGGCGGTCGTGCTCTACCTGGAGAGCTTCGACGGCGGCCGCGAGCTGCTCGGTGCGATGGCGCGACTCCGCGCGGCCGGCAAGCCGGTCGTGGTGCTCACCGTGGGCGCCAGCGAGGCCAGCCGGGCGGCGGCCCGGTCGCACACCGGAGCGCTCACCGCGGCCATCGACGTCGTCGCGGCAGCGTGCCGGGCCGCCGGCGCGGTCCTCGTCGAGACACCCGTCCAGGCCATCGACCTGGCCCACCTCCTGCTCGGCAGCCCGCTGCCGTCCGGGCGCCGGGTAGCCGTCGTGAGCGACAGCGGCGGCCAGGGTGCGATCGCTGCCGACGCACTCGCCCGTGAAGGCCTGCAGGTCCCGCGGCTGGCGCAGGCGACCTCCCAGCAGCTGGCCGTGCTGCTGCCGGCCGCCGCAGGGGTCGCCAACCCGATCGACCTCGCCGGCGCAGGCGAGCAGGACCTCACCACCTACGCCCGGGTCGTGGAGACACTGCTGGTGAGCGGGGAGATCGACACCGTCGTCCTCTCCGGATACCTGGGCTGCTACGGCGACGACACCCCCGAGCTGGTGGAGCGCGAGCTGGAGGTCGTCAAGACGCTGGCCGATGCCGTCCGGGTGCACGACCGTCCGGTGGTCGTGCACTCGATGAGCCACGACTCCGACGCGGTGCAGCTGATGCGAGCAAACGCCGTCCCGACGCTGCACACCATCGATGCCGTCGCCCGCTCGCTGGGCCACGCCGCCGACCTGGTCGAGCAGGACGGGGACGAGCCGGCCCACGTGACCGCAGCTCCGGGCGGAACGGGACGCTCACTGCCCTACCTGGCCGGCCGCCGTCTCATCGCGGGTCACGGCGTGCGCTACCCCGTGGCAGAAGGCGTCCGGAGCGCCGCGGAGGTACGGAAGGCAGCCGGCCGGCTGACCGCGCCGTACGTGCTCAAGGCCGGCTGGCTGGCGCACAAGACCGAGGTGGGCGGCGTCGTGGTCGACGTGCCGGATGCGGACGCCGCCGTCGCGGCCTTCACGAACATGGCTGGCCGGCTCGGTGACGGGGAGTACGTCCTCGAGGAGATGGACGCCCGGGGCGACACCGTCGAGCTCATCGTGGGCGCCCGTCGCGACCCGTGCTTCGGGCCGCTGGTGCTGGTCGGCACCGGAGGGGTGCAGGCCGAGGTGTTCGGGGACGTACAACTCGCGCTCGCGCCGGTGAGCCAGGAGCAGGCGCGCCGGATGCTGGAGTCGCTGCGCGCCTCCCGCCTCCTGACCGGCTGGCGCGGCCGCCCGGCGGTCGACGTGGACGACGCCGCCGCGGTGGTGGCCGCGATCTCGCGGTTGCTCGCCGAGCGGCCCGAGGTCGCCGAGTGCGAGGTGAACCCGCTGCGGGTGGGGCCCGACGGGGCGGTGGCGGTCGACGCCCTGGTGATCGCGTCCTCGCACCACGACGGCGGTACCGACCAGGACCAGGACGACGACGCCTCCGGGCCGACAGGAGCATCCCGATGATCGACAGGTCTCCCCTCGCCGAGTTCAGCGGCCAGGTGGCGCTGGTGACCGGCGGCGGCTCCGGCATCGGCCGGGCCATCGCCCTCCGCTACGCCGCCGGCGGCGGTGACGTGGCGGTCCTCGGTCGGCGGCCGGAGCCGCTGGAGGAGACCGCCCGGATGGCCGAGGAGTTCGGCGTGCGCACCCTGGTCGTTCCCTGCGACGTCCGGGATCCGGCGGCCGTGACCGCCGCGGTCGACGGCGTGGTGGCCGGCCTGGGCCGGCTGGACGCGCTGGTCAACAACGCCGCCGGCAACTTCATCAGCAGAGCAGAGGAGCTGTCGCCCAACGGCTGGCGGGCCGTCATCGACATCGTGCTCAACGGCACCTTCCACTGCACCCGTGCCACCGCCCCGCACATGCTGGCCGCCGGTCGTGGGTCGATCCTCAACGTCATCGCCAGCTACGCCTGGCACGGCCACCCCGGCACCGTGCACAGCGCCGCGGCCAAGGGCGGCGTCCTCGCGATGACGCGCACCCTGGCCGCGGAGTGGGGCAGCCGCGGCGTGCGGGTGAACTGCATCTCTCCCGGCCCCACCGAGACCGAGGGCGCCGGTGCGGCACTGTGGCCCACCGACGAGGCCCGCGCCCGGGTGCTCGGCAGCGTGCCCGCGAACCGGTTCACGACCCCGGAGGAGGTCGCCGAGTCCGCGGCGTTCCTGCTCGATGACCGCCGCGCCGGCTACGTCACCGGCGACGTCCTGTCGGTCGACGGCGGCCAGTGGCTGGGCAAGGTCGTCTACACCGCTGCCGAGGCAGGCCGGTCGTGACCCGGATGACCGGCGGGCAGGCCCTGGTCACCGCCCTCGCGGCGCACGGCGTCGACACGGTGTTCGGCATCCCCGGCACGCACAACCTGGAGATCTACCGGCACCTCGCCCGGCAGGGGGTGCGGCACATCAGCCCGCGCCACGAGCAGGGTGCCGGGTACGCCGCCGACGGCTACGCCCGCACGACCGGCCGGCCCGGCGTCGCGGTGGTCACCAGCGGCCCGGCCCTGCTGAACGCCGCGGCGTCGGTGGGCCAGGCCTGGTCCGACTCCGTGCCGGTGCTCGTGGTGTCCCCCGGGCTGCCGTTGCGCCACCCGGGGTTGGGCAACGGGCTGCTCCACGAGGCTCGGAACCAGGGCGCCGCCCTCGCCGCGATCGCCGCGGCCAGCATCCGTGCCGCGAGCGTCGCGGAGATCCCGGTCGCGGTCGCGCAGGCGTTCGCCATCATGACCAGCGGCCGGCCCCGGCCGGTCCACCTCGAGGTGCCGCTCGACGTCCTCGGGGAGACCGACGAGGTCCGCGTGTCGTCGCGGGCGTCGGTCCCCACCGCGGCCGCTCCGGCCGACGAGGTGGCGACGGCCGCAGCCCGGCTGGCGCACGCCGGCCGGCCGGTCCTCGTGGTCGGCGGCGGCGCGCGAGGCGCCGCAGTGCAGGTGCGCCGCGTCGCCGAGCGGCTCGGCGCCCCCGTCGTCACCACGGCCAACGGCAAGGGCGTGCTCGCCGAGGACCACCCCCTGGCCCTCGGCGCCGGCGTGCACCTGCCCGCCGTCCGGGACGCCGTGGCCGACGCCGACGTCGTCCTCGCCATCGGCACCGAGCTGGCACCGTCGGACCTCTGGTACGGCCCCCTGCCGCTCGACGGCCGCCTGGTCCGCATCGACGTCGACCCGGTCGGCGTGCTCACCAACGCGGTGGCCGAGGTCGCCCTGGTCGGTGACGCCGCAGCCACCCTGGAGGCGCTGCTGGACCAACTCCCGGGTGTGCCCCACGGCGCTCCGGCGGTGGAGTCGTCGGCCCGGCGGGCGGCGCAGTGGCGGGACCGCAAGCGCGCCGACGCCGAGAAGGAGGGCGCCGAGTGGCTGCCCGTCGTCGCGGCCCTCACCGAGGCCCTGCCCCGCGACGCCGTCGTCGCCGGGGACAGCGCGATGGTCTGCTACTTCGGCGCGCTGACCAACCTGCCCACCCACCGCCCAGGCTCGTTCCTCTACCCGACGGGCTTCGGCACCCTCGGGTACGGGCTGCCGGCCGCCGTCGGCGCCAAGGTCGGCAACCCCGGAGCGCCGGTCCTGGCACTGATCGGGGACGGCGGGGCGATGTTCACCATCGCCGAGCTGGCCACCGCCGCCGACCTCCGGATGCCGCTGCCGATCGTCGTCGTCGACAACTCCGGCTACGGCGAGATCCGCAACGAGATGATCGACCGCGACGACCCGGTGCACGCGGTGACCTTCTCCTCACCCGACTTCGCGGCCCTCGGCCGGGCCGTCGGCTGCCACGGCGTCACCCTCGACGACCCGGCCGACCTCGCGTCCGCGGTCGGGAAGGCGTTCGCCGCCGACCGGGCGACCGTGATCCACCTGCGCCACTCCGACCCCGCCACCTCTCTCCAGCAAGGAGCCCAGCCGTGAACCCGTCCTTCCTCGAGACCACCTGGACCGACCCGGTCACCGGCCGGAAGGGCTACGTCGTCCTGGACACCCTGGTCCGGGGCCTGGCCAGCGGCGGCCTGCGGCTGCGGGAGGGCTGCACCCTCGACGAGGTCCGCGGCCTGGCCCAGGGCATGACCCGCAAGGAGTCGCTGGTCTACGACCCGGCGGACAACTACCTCCCGCTCGGCGGGGGCAAGGGCGGCATCGACATCGACCCCGCGGACCCGCAGGCGGTCGACGTCCTGCGACGCTTCCTCGCCGCGGTCCTGCCGGTGGTGAAAGAGCAGTGGAACACCGGAGAGGACTTCGGGCTGCGTCAGGAGACCCTGGACAAGGTCGCCGCAGAGCTCGGCCTCGCCTCCACCGTCGAGGCGGTCTTCGCCACGCTGCCCGACGCCCCGGCGGCACGCGACCGGCTGGCCACGGCGTTCGCCGTCGACGTCGACGGGATCTCCCTCGGCGATCTCGTCGGCGGGTACGGCGTGGCGCGGGCCGGCATCACCTACGTCGAACGGCTCGGGCTCGCCCCCGGTGAGATGACCGCCGTCGTGCAGGGCTTCGGCTCCATCGGCGGCGCTGCGGCGCGCTACCTCGCCGCGGCCGGGGTGACGGTGATCGCGATCGCGGACCGCGCAGGACTGATCCGCAACGACGCGGGCCTCGACGTCGAGGCGCTGCTCGCCGCGCGCAACGGCCTGGGCATCATCGACCGGTCCGCCCTGCGGCCCACCGACTCGACCGCCCCCACCGAGCAGTGGCTCGACGTGCCGTGCGACCTGCTCGTGCCGGCCGCCATGTCCTACGTGATCGCGGCGGCGGACGCCGGCCGCATCGACGCCAGGGTCGTCGTCGAGGGCGCGAACATGCCGACGCTGCCGGACGCCGAGGCAGCCCTCCTCGCCCGGGGAATCCCGGTCCTGCCGGACTTCCTCGCCAACGTGATGACCAACGCCTGGTGGTGGTGGGTCGTCTTCGGCGACATCGCCCCGACCGCCGAGTCCTCCTACGCCAAGATCGACACGGTCATGCGCCGCCTCGTGGACACGGTGGCGACCGACGCCGAGACGACCGGCACGACCCTGCGGGCGAGCGCGCTCGCGCTGGCGAGCCGGAACTCCGCGGCGGTGCAGGCGCGGGTGGGCATCACCGGATGAGCCGCGGGCCGTGGGACCGCGACGCCGTGCACGTCGCGGCCGGTGGTGACGGGGAAGGACGTCGGTGGGCGTGCATGACGCCGTCGTCGCCGGAACTCCTGAGCCGACCGGATCACGCCCAGCTGCGGTCGGCCGCCACCTGCGCGTAGATCTCGGCGTGCACGTCCTGCACGGCCGCCCGTTGCCCCTCGCGCCAGGCCTGGTCCGCCGGCCGCGGCATGGGGCGGGTCAGTGCCGCCCCGATCGCGGCGGCGAGGGACACCGGGTCCACGCCACCGTGCTCGTCGTCGGCGTAGGGGACGACCTCGGACCACTGGTCGGCGAACCACCCCCAGCTGGGCGCCACGACCCGGGTCCCCACGTCGCGGCAGATCTCCACGTCCCGCGAGTGGGTGCCGTACCGCTCGGGCAGCACGGCCACGTGCAGCTGCTGCAGCGCAGCCGCCCACTCGCCGGCCCGGTACGGCAGCAGCTCCACCGTCCCCTCGCCGGCGAGCGCGATGATCGCGGGATCCAGCCCCGGCGCCGCCACGTCCTCGACGAGGATCCGCAGCCGTCCCCCGCCCGACACGGCGCCCGAGAGAGCAGCCCGTACCAGGGCCGGCGGATCGGGCACCGCGCCGGACGCCGGGCCCACGCGCACGCCGACGAGTCCCCGTTCGGCACCCAGCTCGGGATCGGCGACGGTGATCGACGGATGCGCCACCACGATCGCCGTCCGCCCGTACCGCTCGGCGATCTCGTCCGCCGCACCCGGCGTGAGCGTGAGCACCACCTCCGCCGTGGCGAGCACGGCGGCCAGGGAGGCGTCGTGACGACCTGGGGAGGGCTGGGCCGGGTTCCACATCTGGTGGACGGTGACGACCAGCGGCACACCCAGCCGCTGCAGCTCCTCGGCCCACGCCTCCAGCGCCGCGGCGTCCGGGTGGCCGTAGCCGGCGTGGAGATGCACGACGTCGACCTGGTCCACGTGCGCCGCCAGGTGCCCGACGTCCAGCCACGGGCTCGGGTCGGCCGCCGTCCCGACTCGGACCGATCCACGCGGCAGGACCGCGTCCACGTAGGGATCGGCATACGGGATCGACGCCACCCGGATGCCGTCCCCCGAGGCCGGGAGCAGCCCAGGCTGCGGCGGTTCTGAATGCGTCACGCGGCGGTGCAGCTCCTCGTACGGTCGAGCGCATCCACGGCATCACCGTGCGGCTCGCGTCAGGACCGGGCCCACGATCCGAGCCGATCAGACGAACTGCCCTACCCAACCACCACCGCACCAACCTGTCATCGACTCCATCGGGTGAGCCGGCGAGCTCACCGCGTCACACCCCGGTCGGTCGGCCGACCTCCCGGGCCGTGGCGTAGGCGGGCTCGCGGAAGCGCGCCATGGGGCCGGACGCCGTCAGACCCGGCGGCGCGTTGCGGACGGCGTCGAAGCGGAACGCCGGCTCCAAGGGCCGTCGGGCCCCCGTGGCGCGCAGCCGGGCGAACGGCCGCCACTCCCCCGCGCCCACGGCCGCCGCGAGACGGAAGGCGACCCCGCCCGCGGCCGCTTCCCGGGCGACCGGCTCGGGGTCCGACGGCAGGGATGGTGCGTCCGGGAGAGCCGCGATGCGCACCGGCCCGGCCGCCGACCGGTAGGCCATGATCGAGCTGTAGGTCGCCGCCGCATCGCTGCGCGGCACCGGGATCAGGCGGGTGATCGGCCCGCGCCCGGTGGTCGACAGCAGGAGGTCGACCGGGGCGCCGTCGTCGCCGATCATCCGGATGGCCACGCCGAGCACGTCGGGCAGGGGCGCCGGAAGGCCGGCACCCCGTGACATCCGGACCACCACCTCACCGGTGGCGACCGCATCGAGCCACGGGACGCCGAAGGGCGGGCGTCCCCCGTGCCGTTCCAGCACCGCGTCGAGCACCACACCCCGCGGGTGCATGGGCTTGCCACCCCGCCACCGCGCCACCGCGCCGAGCGGCACCGCCACCAGCCGCCCCGCCAGCTGCGCGAGCTCCGTCACGGCGTCCTCCCGTCCTCACGAACCGTCGCCCTACCCGGGCGCCCCTCGGCTATGCCGGCCGGTGGCCCGCCGTCAGCCACGTGTACCGGCGAGAGCTGCTGGGAAGTTCGGGCGGGAAGGTGCGTGGCGCGGCTAACTCTGTCCATGTCGCGCCGGATGTTCGGATACTTCTGCCGGGTGACACGGAGCAGTCCCGCACCTACCGTGAGCACATGCTCTCGACGCTCCTGGTCATCGGTGGTGTGCTGGTCGGCCTTCTCGTGCTCCTGGCCGTGATCGTGAGCCTCAGTGCCCGCCCGGCGACGACGAGCCGCGGCGCCCAGGGAGCTGCGCGCACTCCCGGCTGGGTCGCCGACGCCGGCCGCCCGCACCCCGACGCGTGGTCGCCGCTCAGCTCCACCACCACCAGCGAGATCCCCGCGATCCGCTGACCCCCAGGACCCGGGGTCCCGGCGGCTGCGAGGGCGCGCCGCCGGGACCTTCCGGCCGTCAGCGCACAACGGGCGCCGGCGGGGGCTGACCGGACATCGGCGTCAACGCAGCGGGGAACCCCACTCGGTCTCCCTGCGCAGGACCGGCTTGAGCACCTTGCCCCCCGGGTTGCGAGGCAGCGCGGCGGGCCGCACCGCGACGTACTGGGGCACCTTGAAGTCGGCCAGCCGCGTGCGCACGAAGGCGAGGAATTCGTCGACGTCGAACTCGACCCCGGGCTGGGGTACCACCACGGCGCCGACCTTCTCCCCCATCATCTGGTCCGGCACCCCGACGACTGCCACCTCGAAGACCCCGGGCGCCGCGGCCAGTGCGTTCTCCACCTCGACGCTGTAGACGTTCTCACCGCCACGGTTGATCATGTCCTTGGCCCGGTCGACGATGTAGGTGAAGCCGTCGTCGTCGATGCGGGCCAGGTCGCCGCTGTGCAGCCAGCCGTCGGTGAAGGCGTCCGCCGTCGCCTCTGGCTTGTTCCAGTAGCCCTGCACGACCTGGGCGCCACGGATCAGCAGCTCCCCGACACCCGTCTCCGGGTCGATGTCGGCCAGCTCGAGATCGACCACCGGCGCAGGAAAGCCGACGGAGTCGGCGTGCGTGTCCGCGTACTCGTGCGGCAGGAAGGTGGAGATCGACGACGTCTCCGACAACCCGAAGCCGTTGCCCACCCGGGCCGACGGGAAGCTGCGCTTGATCGCCTGCACCAGGTCCGGCGCGATGGGTGCGCCGCCGTAGGTCGCGTACCGGACACCGCTGACGTCGACCCGGGCGAACTCCTCCTGGCTGATGGCCAGCCAGAAGATCGCCGGCACGGTCGTGACGACGGCGATCCGTTCCTCGGGGATGACCCGCAGGAACCTGCCCACCTCGAACGCCGGCATGATCACCGCCGCCGCACCGCACTGCAGGGTGGGCAGCAACTGGCTGTTGCAACCGGTCACGTGGAACAGCGGCACCGAGATCAGGTTGCGCAGGGTGGGATCTTCTCGCGGCAGTCCCACCACCCGGCGGGCGTTCTCGATGTTGGTCAGGAAGTTCTCGTGGCTGGTCATCGCCCCCTTGGGGAACCCGGTCGTCCCCGAGGTGTAGAAGATCGCCGCGAGGTCGTGGCGCCGCAGGCCGTCGACCGTGAACGGCTCCCCCTGGGGCAGCGGCTCTCCCGGGGCCAGCACCAGCCGGGATCCGCTGTCCTCGACGACGTACCGGGCCTCGTCGTCGGTGAAGCGGGTGTTCACCGGGACGGCGACCCCGCCGGCCATCAGGGTGCCGAGGAAGCCGAGCACCCAGTCGACGCCGTTGCCCAGCCGGATCGCCACCCGGTCACCGCGGCCGACGCCGGCCTCGCGCAGCCCGCCGGCCACGCGGGCCGACGCCGCCCAGAGCTCCTGGTAGGTCAGCCGCGGCCCGTCGACCTCCACGACGGCCTCGCCACCGGGGTCCCGGTCCACCGAGGCCCGCAGCATGGCCACCACGGAGTCCGGGAGGTCGACGTAGCGCTTGATGCCGTCCGCGTCGCGCTCGACGCCGGACTCGTCGAAGGGCCGCAGCACCATCAGTAGGTCCCGACGTTCTCGAAGTACCGTCGCGGGTTGCCCACCAGCATCGTCTCGATCTGCTCGTCGGTGACCCCGTGCTCGCGCAGGTAGGGCAGCACCTCCTCGTGGATGTGCGTGTAGTGCCACTGCGGCAGCAGGTCCATGACGCCCGGGGCGAGCCAGTCGATGTAGCAGGAGGCGTCCTGCGAGAGCACCATCTGCTCGGCGTAGCCACGGCGGCACATCTCGACCACGGTGTCGGCGCGGGCCTCGAACGTGGTCTCGAGGTTGATGCCGAACCGGTCCATCCCGAGGATGAACCCGGCGTCGGCGAGCTCGCTGAGGTGGTCGACGTCCGTGGTGTCACCGCTGTGCCCGAGCACGACCCGCCGCGGGTCGACGCCCTCGTCTCCGAGCACCTTCTGCACCGCCAGCCCCTGCTGGCTGGTCGGGTGCGTGTGCACCGTGATCGGCGCGCCCGTCGCGCGGTGGGCCTTGGCGACGGCGCGCATCACCCGCTCGACGCCCGGGGTCATGCCCTGGTGGTCGATGGCGCACTTCAGGAAGCCCGCCCGCACGCCGGTACCGGCGATGCCGTTCTCGATGTCGCCCACGAACATGTCGACCATCGGGTCGGGCACCTCGGCGCCGACTGCCGCGTTCAGCGCCGGGCCGCGGTAGTGGAAGAAGAAGGGGACGTCGTCGTAGGTGTAGCAGCCGGTCGCCACGACGATGTTGAGGTCGACCTGCTCGGCGATCCGCTGGATGCGCGGGATGTAGCGCCCCAGCCCGATCACGGTCGGGTCGGCGATGGTGCGGACGCCGACGGCGGCCAGCTCGTTCAGCTTCTGGACCGCGTCGGCGACGCGGTCGTCCTCGCTGCCCCACTCCTCGGGGTAGTTCTGCTGGACGTCGGCGTTGAGCACGAAGACGTGCTCGTGCATCAGCGTCTGGCCGAGCTCGGCGGTGTCGACGGGACCCTTCACTGTCTGGACCTGCGGCATGCGGTTCTCCTCGGGGTCAGGTGCCGGCGCGTCGCCGGGCGATGGCGGTGGACAGCGCGACGGCGATGATCAGCGCCGCGCCGTTGAACGTAGGCTGGACCCAGTCGGCCGCTCCGGCCAGGACCAGGCCGTTGACGCTGACCGCGACGAACAGCACTCCGAGCAGCGTGCCGACCACGTTGAACGTGCCCGGCTTGATCGCCGTTGCGCCGAGGAACGCGGCGGACAGGGCGGCCAGGGTGAAACCGGGGCCCACGGCCGGGTTCGCCGTGCCGGCCCGGGCCAGGAGCAGGACACCGGCGATGCCGGCCAGGCCGCCGGACAGCACGAAGCTGGACAGGACGTACCGGTCCACCCTCAGGCCGACCAGCCGGGCCGATCCCGGGCTCACCCCGACCGACGCCAGGTAGCGGCCGTACGGCGTGTGGGTCAGCAGGTAGTAGACCGCCACGGCCACCAGCGCCAGCCAGAAGACCGTGCGCGGCAGCCCGAGCCAGGTGCCCGACCCGATGGCGGTGATGCTCTCCGGGATGCCGATGCTGATCACCTGGTTGGCGGTGTAGAGCGAGATCAGCCCCGCCACCAGCGTGGCCGTTCCGAGCGTGGCGATCAGCGGGTTGACGCCGATCCGAGCCACCAGCACGCCGTTGAACAGCCCGACCAGGCTTCCGGAGAGGACGCCGAGGCCGATCGCGGCGGCCACGGGCAGGTCGTGCTCGGCGGCCGCGCTGGCTGTGACGATGGACGACAGGCCGACGATCGACCCGACCGACAGGTCGAACTGCCCGCAGGTCAACGGAATGATGGACGCCAGCGCGGTGACGGCGATGACGGCCTCGTTGCCGAGGATGTTGCGCACGTTGGCCAGGCTCGGGAACGTCCCGCTGGTGGGTCCGTAGGTGCTGAAGAAGACGCACAGCAGCACGAACAGGATCAGCAGGGCGTAGCGCTCGAGGAACGGCGTGCACCGGGCAGTCCAGGGCGCCGCCGGCCCCTGTACCGGGGTCTCGTTCCGG
Organism: Blastococcus capsensis; assembly: GCF_030165005.1. Taxonomy (GTDB): domain Bacteria; phylum Actinomycetota; class Actinomycetes; order Mycobacteriales; family Geodermatophilaceae; genus Blastococcus; species Blastococcus capsensis. The sequence continues at coordinate 241,156 of NZ_JASNNW010000002.1, read as the reverse complement.
ACCGGCCCGGCCGGATCGGGCGTGCTCTGGTCCGTCGTCGTCCGGGCGGGGGTGGTCGTCATGCGGGGACCTCCGCGGTCAGGTAGGAGAGTTCGGTCAGGCGCTGCTCGGTGATGTCCGGGGCGTGGAGCTCGGCGGCCACCACACCGTCGCGCAGCACCACCACCCGGTCGGCGGCGTGGGCCATCTCCTCGAAGTCCGAGGTCACCAGCAGGACCGCCGTGCCGCGCTCGACCGCGGCGCGGACGTGGGCGTAGATGTCGACGCGGGCGTTCACGTCGACGCCCTGGGTCGGTTCGTCGAGGAGCAGGACCGTGGGCTCCCGCCGCAGCCAGCGCCCGAGGACGACCTTCTGCTGGTTGCCGCCGGAGAGCGTGCCCGCCGGCGGGAGATCGGTGGCCGGTTTCACCGCGTACTGCTGCACGAGCCGCTGGGCGTCGTCCCGCTCGCTGCGGTGCCGGAGCCGCCCACCGCGCCAGTACGTCGGGACGACCGCGGCCGAGAGGTTCTCCCGGACCGACATGCCGGGGAACAGTCCTTCCGAGCCGCGGTCCTCCGGCACCATCGCCAGACCGGCCTTCATCGCCTGCCGCGGTCCACGGGGGCGCAACGGCTTCCCCTCCAGCACCACCTCCCCGGCCGTGACCCGCAGGTCGCCGAACAGGGCGCGCAGCAACTCCGTGCGCCCCGAGCCGAGGAGGCCGGCGACTCCCAGCACCTCCCCGCGGTGCAGGTCGAGGTCCACCCCCCGCAGCGGACCGGTCGTCAGGCCGCGCACCGACAGCACCACGTTCCGCCGCTCGGCCGTACGAGGTTCCGGGAACACCCGGTCCAACGGGCGCCCGACGATCAGCTCGACGAGTCCGTCCTCGGTCATGCCCTGCACGGGCCGGGTGCCGACGACGTCGCCGTCACGCAGGACGGTGACCTGATCCGCGAAGTCCAGCACCTCGCCCAGCCGGTGGCTGACGTACACGATGGTCTGACCGGCAGCCGCGTACCGGCGCAGCGCCGAGAGCAGCACCTCCACCTCGGTGACCGGCAGGGACGCCGTCGGCTCGTCGAGCACCAGCACGCCGTCCCGGGCGCCCTCCTGGTCCTGCAGCGCCCGTGCGATGGCGATCATCACGCGGTCGGCCGGGCGCAGGGCGGCGACGGGCATGTCCGGGGTGGCCGGGATGGCGAACCGGTCGAGCACCTCGGCGGTTCGGCGCCGGGTCGCCCGCCAGTCGATCCGGCCGGACCGCCCGGTGACGAACCCCCGGCCGATCGCGATGTTCTCCGCGACGGTGAGGGCCGGGAAGACGGCCGGGTCCTGGTGCACGAAGTGCAGCCCCTGCTTCTTGGCCACCTCCGACGACCAGGAATCAGCGGGCGTCTCGAGGTCCCCGATCGCGATCGAGCCCCCGGGGTCGGCGCGGTAGACCCCGGCGAGCAGCTTCACGAGGGTCGACTTGCCCGATCCGTTGCCACCGAGGAGCGCGTGCACCTCACCTCGCCCGACCGTCAGCCCCGCCTGCCGCAGCACGGTGGTGGGACCGAAGGTCTTGCTCAGCCCGGAGGCGCGCAGGACGACGTCCCGCGCGCCCCCGGTGGCTTTCCTCAGGACAGGCCCCAGATCGTGCGGTAGTTGGCCTCGTAGTCCTGCTTGGGCTTGCCCTGCTCGTCCACGTTGCCGTCGTAGAAGGTCGTCTCCGTCGGCAGGGCCGAGTCGGAGTCGAGGGTCTGCATCCCGATGCCCGGGTCGACCTGCTCCTCGCCCTGCAGCAGCCGGTTCATGCCGTCGATGGCCGCCCAGCCCACCCACCGGGCGGGGGCGCCGGCGATCATGTCCTGACCCTTGCCCTCCTGGACGAAGCCGATGTTCGGCGAGAGCCCTTCGCCGCCGGTGACGAGCACGTCGGCGTCCCGGCCGGAGGCCGTCACCGCCTGCGCGATGCCGAGCGTCAGCGCCGCGTCGTAGGGGACGTAGACGACGTTTGCGTCGGGGTGCTGGGTGAGCGCCGCGGTGGCCTTGCCCTGCAGCTGACCGGTGACGAGGTCGGTCAGCGTGAAGGGGACCTGCTTGACGATCTCGCAGCCGGTGCAGGGCTCGATGTGCTTCTGGAAGCCCTTGTAGAGGTGCTGGCCGACGAGGATGTCGTCCTCGATGAACTGGATGATCTTGGCGTTGCCCCCGGTCTCGGCGATGACGTAGTCGGCGACGCTCTTGGAGTACACGTCCTCCACCTGCTCGGCGTAGGTACGGCCCTCCTCGTAGAGGACCTCCGCGTCGAACAGCGGGTCTCCGCCGCCCAGCAGCGGGTCGTCGCAGTCGAGCGAGTAGAACGCGAAGATCTTGATCCCGGCGGCCTTGGCTTCCTCCAACGGGGCCTTCGCGGCGACGCAGTCGACGACGTCGAGGATGATCCCGTCGGCCTGGTCGGCGATGGCGGTGCGGATGCCCTGGGCGAAGACGTCGGGCGTGCCCTTGCCGTCGAAGACGGTGACGTCCCAGCCGATCGCCTCGCCGGCGGCCTTGGCACCGGCCGCCGGGGCGGAGCAGCCCTCCCCGGCCTCCGTGCAGGAGATGACCCAGATGTTCTGGTCGGGCAGCGGCGCAGGAGCACTGTCGGGGAGGGCACGGTCGGTGCCCTGCCGGTTCGCCTCGACGGCGGCCTGCGCCTCGCTGACCAGCTCGTCGTCGACCGGACCGCCACTGCTGGCAGCCTCGCTGTCGGTCCCACCGCAGGCGGCGACGAGCGACAGGCACGCGGCTGCCGACACCGCCGCGAGACGGGACCGTGGGGATCGGGGCACGTTTCCTCCTCGACGGGGCACGAGCGGCCACCGGTGGCAGAAGTCTGTCCAGCACCCCCTCCGGGTGGCAGAGGGCGTTGTCCTACAGTTGGCGGCCGATCTGTGTGACAGATCACACCGGTGCTGTGACCGCGGGCGCGCCGCCCTGCTCCTGGAGGAGACCGATGACCAGCCCCTCACCCCTTCTCACCGGCTCCCCCGTGCCGCCGGCACCGCATCTGGTGGAGGGGCTCTACCGGCGGCTGGGCGAGTCGGCGCGCCGCATGGTCGCCGAGTTCGTCCGAGAGATCCCGCTCTACCGGCGGCTGCCGGACGAGCAGCTCCACGGGGAGATCGCACAGGTCTGCCGGGACAACGTGCTGGCGTTCGTGCGCTGCTGCCGAGAGCACCGGCTGCCCGCCCACGGCGAGCTGACCGCAGCCAGCGCCGGAGCCGCGCGCCGGGCCGAGGAGGGCGTTCCGCTGGACGCCGTCCTCATGGCCTACGTGATAGGCAACCAGGTCACGTGGCAGATGCTGCGGGAGCAGATGCCGCCGGGACAGGAGTCTGAGGTGGTCTCGTTCACACCGTTCCTCCAGCGATACCTGCAGGCAATGCTCCATGCGGTCACGGACGCCTACGTGGAGGAGCGCCGCTCGATCGAGCGGTACGACGGCTCGGCGTGGCGGGACCTCGTCCGCAGCGTGCTCGAGGGGACGCCGCAGGTGGAGCTGGCGGAACGTCTGGGCGCCCAGCTCGCCGACTGCTACACGGTCGTGGCGCTGCACCTCGGACCGACCGGCGACGAGCAGGACGCGGACGTGGACCCGGACGTCGCCGGACGCCGGAAGGTGCGCCGGGTCCAGGCGGCGATCGACCGCCTGCCCGGGCGCGCGACCACCCTGGCCTCCCTGATCCCGGCCGGCGGCCTGGTCCTGCTCCCCGGCTGCCAGGGCCGGCTACCGGCGTCCGCGGAGACGACCCGGGCGGTCGAACTGCTCGCCCGGGCGGCCGACGCCGAGCCGACGGCGGTGATGGTGTCGGCTCCGTCGCCGGAGGCCCTGCCGAACGCGGCGGCGCAGGCGCGGGGCCTGCTCGATCTCGTGCGCCTGCTCGGCCGCCCGTCCGGCGTCCACACGCCGGACGACCTGGTGCTCGAGCACCAGCTGGCGGCGCCCGGCCCGGCTCGGGAGCGGCTCGCCGCCCTGGTGCAGCCGCTGCGCGCGCATCCGGACCTGCTGGAGACCGCCCGATCCTGGCTGGCGCACGACCGTGGCCGGCGGGAGACGGCCGAGACGCTGCACGTCCACCCGAACACGCTGGACAAGCGGCTGGACCGGATCGCCCAGCTCACCGGGATCCAGCTCTCCACGACCCGCGGTGTGGGCCTGCTGCAGGCCGGGCTGGTCGCGATGCACGTGCACGACTCCACCCTCGGCCCGTCCACGGAGGGAGGCCGATCGGCCGGGACGCCGACGTCGCCAGGTGCGTGACCTGGCCATGCGTGACCTGCGGCCGGACGACTACGAGAGCGGCGGCCGCCCGGGCGCCTGAACCCGAGGGCGGTCGGAGCCGGTCATCAGCTCGGCGGCGCGTTCGCCGACGAGCACCGCGGTGGCGGCCGGCCCCCGGCTCGGCACGCGCGGGAGCACCGAGGTGTCCGCCACCCGTAACCCCTCGATCCCGCGGACCCGCAGCCGCTGGTCCACCACCGAGAGGGGATCGCCGTCGGGGCCCATCGGCGCGGTGCCGGAGAGGTGGACCGCGGTCGTCAGCCGCTCCCGGATCCAGCCGTCCAATGCTCTGCCGCCGGCCGTGGAGAGGTCGTCCGCGGGCTCTCCCACAGCGGCCAGCGCCCGGGTGCGCAGCAGCTCGGCGGCGAGCCGGACCCCCTCCCGCATCCGCCGCCGGTCGACGGTCTCGACCAGGTGCCCGTACTCGATCACCGGCGGCCGGGCGGGATCGCCGCCGGTCAGGACCAGACGCCCCCGGCCCACGGTGCGCAGCAGCGCCACCCCGAACTCGACGACGTCCCCGGGCGGCGCGGCCCGGCCGGTCATCACCTGGGAGAAGGGCGCCAGCCACGGCAGCACCTCCAGGTCACCGGGCGTCTCCGCGCCGGCCAACGTCGCGTGCAGGACGCCGTGCAGCGGCGCCTGCCCGGGCGCCGCCGTCACGTTCCCGGCCGGGCGGAACGGCAGGTAGACCACGGGGTGGTCCGACGCGCTCGTCCCCACCCCCGGCGCATCGACGCGCACCGGGATGCCGGCCGCCCGCAGCACGTCCGCGGGTCCGATCCCCGACAGCATCAGCAGGTGGGCCGAGCCGACCGCCCCGGCGCTGAGCACCACCTCGTCGGCCCGGACGTCTCCCCCGGTCGTGACCACCCCGACCGCACGCCCCCATTCGAGCAGGACGCGCAGGGCTCGCACGCCCCCGCGCACCGCCAGCCCGGGATGCCCGCGGCGCGGGGCGAGGTAGGCGTCCGCGGCGCTGATCCGCCGGCCGTCGACGACGTTGCGCGGCAACGCACCGTAGCCCGGCGCCGCTCCGGCGTTCTTGTCCGGTTCGGCGGGCAGCCCGAGCTCCGCCGTCGCCCGGCCGAACGCCTCGGCCAGCGGCGGCCCGTCCGCGAGCCGCTGCACCGGCATCGGCCCGTCGGCCCCGTGCTCGGGACGGTCGCCGAACTCCCGGTCGCTCTCCAGCCGCCGCATCGCCGGGAGCAGCCGGTCGTAGGACCACAGGTCGTTGCCCGCCGCGGCCCAGCCGCCGGCGTCCGCGGGGCTGGGCCGGACGAAGTAGCCGGCGTTCACCGCGCTGGAGCCGCCCACCACCCGGCCGCGCGGCACGCGGATCTCCCGCCCGCCGGGCAGCAGCCCGCGCAGGTCCCAGTTGGCGGGGTGCCCGGGCACCGCCGCCCGCAGGCTGTTCGCGTCCCGCAGTTCACCGGCCGGGTGCGCGGCCCCGGCCTCCAGCAGCAGCACCCGCCGGCCGGCGTCGGCCAGCCGTGCCGCCAGCGGGCAGCCCGCGGTGCCCGCCCCGACGACGACGACGTCCCAGTGCTCAGCCACCGCTGAGCCCGAGCACCCCCGGCAGGTCGAGCCGGCGCACCTTGCCGGTCGAGGTGCGCGGCAGCTCCGCCACCGGGTGCAGCGACTTCGGCCGCTTCGCCGGCGCCAGCCGGTCCCGGGCCCAGGCGGCGAGCTCCTGGGTGTCGGCGTCCCCGACGTAGGCGCCGACCACCCGCTGCCCCCAGTCGGCGTCGGGCACGCCGAACACCGCGCTCTCGACCACCCCGGGGTGGGCGTCGAGGACCGCCTCCACCTCCGCGGGGTAGACGTTGACCCCGCCGGAGATGATCAGGTCCTCCCGACGGCCGTCCAGCCAGACCACGCCGTCGTCGTCGACCCGGCCCAGGTCGCCCACGGTGACCAGGTCCCCGCGCCACGCCGCGGCCGTCTTCTCCGGCGCCCGCCAGTACTCGAACCGCGCCCAGCGGGGCACCGCGCACCACAGCTGCCCGCGTTCGTCGGTCTCCAGCCGGCGGCCCGGCCGCGCTCTGCCGACGCTGCCGGGGTGCGCCAGCCAGTCCCCGGGCGAACAGACGGTGAACTGGGCCTCGGTGGAGCCGTAGAACTCCCAGACGCTGCCCTCCGGCAGCGCCGCCAGCACGGCGCGCTTGAGCGGCTCGGGACAGGGGGCGCCCGCGTGCACGAGCCGGCGGAACGACGACCAGTCGACGTCGTCGCGCGCGAGCAGCCGCTGCAGGTGCGTGGGCACGCAGAACGTCGTCGTCGGCCGCTGCGTGGCGATGACCTGCGCGGCTCGGGCGACGTCGAACGGCCCCGGCAGCAACACCGCACCACCGGCGAGCAGCGTGTGCACCGCGAACCGCAGCGGCGCGCTGTGGTGCAGCGGAGAGAGGACCAGGTGCCGGTCCTCCGGCCCGAAGCCCCACAGCTCGATCTCCTCGCCGGCCAGGGCGAGGGCGTCCCCCTCGGCGAGCACGCCGGACCACACGCCCTTGCGCCGGCCGGTCGTGCCCGACGTGTAGTGCATGGGCCGGGCCAGGGGCACCGATGCGAGCTCCGCCTCGGCCCCGCCCAGCAACCGGGCCGGTTCCCCACCGATGTCGAGAGCGGCGTCGGCGTCGGCGGCCAGCTCCGCGCGCTCGCCGGCCGGGAGCGCCGGGTCCAGCACCACCGGCACGATCCCGGTGCGCAGCGCACCCAGGACGACGGCCAGCATTGCGGGCGACGCGGCCGCGGAGACCAGCAGGCGGTTCCCGGGCCGCAGGCCCGCGGCGGCCAGCGCGGCGGCGGCGCGCCGCTGGTCGCGTTCGCTGTCGGCGGCGGTGATGAGCGGCACGGCGGTCACACCGGTCGCACCCGGCTGTCGTCGAGGAGCTCGACCCGCCCCTCGGCGGCCAGCTTGGTCAGCGTGGCGCGGGTCGACTGCGCCGCCGCCGGCCAGACGGCGCGCGGCACCGCCGCGTAGACGACGGCGACCAGCTCGTCGACGGTTCCCGCACCGGCGACCAGCGCGTCGAGCAGCTCCTGCTCGCGGGCAGCCCGGTGGGCGAGGTAGTAGTCGAGCACCGCGCCCGGGTCCTCGGTCAGCTCGGGCCCGTGGCCGCAGTAGAGGGCGCTGGGGCCCAGCGCGTGCACGCGCCGCAGCGACTCCAGGTACGCGACGACGTCGCCCTCGGGGTGGGTGACCACCGAGGTGCCGCGGCCCAGCACGTGGTCGCCCACGAGCACGGCCCCCGACTCGAGCCGGAAGGCCAGGTGGTCGGCGGTGTGCCCCGGGGTCGGGACGACGTCGATCGGCGTGCCGGCCAGCTGCAGCCGCTCACCGGCCGCCAGGAGGCGCCCACCCGAGCCGGCGACGTCCGGCGCGGCGGCGGCGACGGGCACCCCGAACCGGTGCCCCCACGGGAGTGCGGCGTCGGCGTGGTCGCCGTGGTGGTGGGTGACCAGGACCGCGACGCACCCTGCGTCGCGGGCGGCCAGCGCCGCCTCGACGGCCGCCAGGTGGTCGGGCTCGTCGGGGCCCGGATCGACGACCACCGCCTGGCCGCTGCCCGGTGCACCGACGACGTAGGTGTTCGTGCCGTCGAGGGTCATCGGTGACGGATTGGGCGCCAGCACCCGGGTGACCAGTGGCTCGAGGTCGGCCGTGCGGGGCAGCGCGCCGGGCGCAGGCAGAGCCCACGAGCCGCGGGGATCGAGAGGGAGGGCCACGACCGGCACGCTAGCCGCGACCTCCCCACGATGCGCATCCGGCGGCTACCGTCAGCCGCATGCGCCGATCCGTGCTCCGCCGCGCCGTCCTCCCCGCGGCCGCCGCCGTCGTCCTGCTCGCCGGCTGCAGCGATTCCGGGGACGAGGAACCCACCGCCGCGTCGGAGGAGACGTCCGCCGCCGAGACCACCACCGCCACCCCCACCGAGGAGCCGGCCGACTCTGCGTTCTGCACGGAGGCGGTCAGCATCCAGGAGCGGATCAGCGGCAGCGCCGCCGGCGGGGACCCCGGCCAGCTGCCGCAGATCTTCCGCGCGGCCGCCGAGGAGATCCGCGCGATCGACCCGCCCGAGGAGATCGCCCAGGACTGGGCGGCCCTGGCCGACGGTGCCGAGCAGTTCGCCACGACCATCGGGGACGTGGACCTCACCGATCCCCAGGCGCTCACCACCCTCCAGGAGCGGCTGGCCCCGCTCGAGCAGGAGCTGGACGCGGCGTCGACGAGCGTGCAGGACTACCTGGCCGAGGAGTGCGGCGTGGGCGGGTCGGCCGAGGAGAGCGCGCCGTCGAGCTGAGCTCGACCCGCCATGCGCACAGCTGCGGCCCGCCACCGATCCCCGAGGTGGCGGGCCGCAGCTGCAAGGCCCCCTGCAGGGGCCCGGCGCGAGCTTGCGAGTGGTGGGGGGCAGGGGGTCCTTCCTCAACCGCCGCAGCCACCCACACTGATCCCGCGGGCGTTCAGCCAGGACGCGGGGTCGACCGCGCCGCTGTACATCCTCCCGTTCGGGTGCACCTCGAAGTGGACGTGCGGGCCGGTCGAGTTCCCTCGGTTGCCGACCTCGGCGATGTGCTCGCCGGCCACCACGCGGTCACCGGTGCGGACGAAGTAGTCGTTGATGTGGCCGTAGACGTACACAGCGCCGTCGTCACCGCGCAGGTAGACCGCCAACCCGAAGCCGGTTGCCGGCCCCGTCCGCACCACCCTTCCCGCGATCGGTGCGTAGAGCGGGGTGCCGACGGCCGAAGCGACGTCGATGCCGTTGTGGAACACGCCCCATCGCGGGCCGAAGCAGCTGGTGACCCGTCCGGAGAAGGGCTTCACGTAGCCGGCGTGCGCGCCGCCGCCACCGCCGCTCCCGTCGTCGTCCCCACCGTTCCCGGCCCCGCCGTTCGCGGCCTCCTCCTCTGCGGCCCGCCGGGCGGCCTCGGCGGCGGCGGCCGCCTCCCGGGCGGCGCGCTCGGCCGCGGCCGCGGCCGCGGCCTCCTCGGCGCGCTTCTGCTCCTCCCACTGCTGGTAGGCGTTGCGGGCGCCCTGCAACTCCAGCAGGTGGATCTGGGCGGCCTGCAGCTGCTGCTCGTACTGCGTCTTCTGGGTCGCCACCTCGGCGTAGGCGGCCTGGTGCACGGCCAGCTGGGCGTCGGCCGCCTCCTTGGCCGCCTGCGCCGCGTCCTCGGCGGCGGCACGGTCGTCGCGGGCGGCGCGGGCGGTCGAGTCGGCGTTCGCCTGGCGGACGCGCGCGACCTCGAGACCGCCGAGGACGTCGAGCTGGGTCTCGGCCACGTAGTCGAGCATCGCGGCGCGCTGGATCAGCTCACCCGGTCCCGCGGAGTCCAGGAGGGCGGCCGAGCTGGTCAGGGAGGACCCGTTCATGTAGCTGTCCCGCGAGAACGCCGCGATGCGGGTCTCGGCAACGGCGACCGCGTCGGCGGCGGCGCGCAGCTCGACGGCCGCCCGGTCCGCGGCCTCCTGGGCGAGCATCAGCTCCTCCTCGGCGATGAGGTACGCGGTGCCCGCGGCCTCCGCCTCGACGCCGACCCGCTCGAGCTCGGACTCCGCGGCGGCGAGCAGCGCGGCGATCCGGCCGACCTCGGCCGCGGCGGCCTGCTGCCTGCTCGCCGCATCGCCGAGCTGGCTGTCGCTCGGGTTCACCGGCGGGGGCGGGACGGCGACGGCCGGGGCGGCCGTCACCAGCAGCGTCGCTCCGGCGACCATGCCGAGGACGGCGGTGCGCAGCGGACGGCCGCGACGGCCCGCGCCGGGCCGGCGACGGCCGACCCGCGGAGTCGCCGGTCCGGACGGACAGCGCTGGGACATGGGTGCGCTCCCTGGGGAAGAGGGTGTGCGGGGTAGGGCCTGCGAACGGTCCCACCGTCACCGGTAGTCACATTGGCAACACGCCGCACTCAAGACGCGCCGATAGAAGAACGGTCGGTGACCGCCCCATCGCCGTCGGTATGTCGACATCGGCGCGTTGAGGCGCATCGGCCGTCCCCGCCGGTCAGCTTCCCGGCCGCTCCAGCTCGTGGCTCAGCGCATCGAGCTCGGCGCCGCCGGCCATCAGCCGGGTCAGCTCCTCGCGGCTGATGTCGGCCTTGGCGAACTCCCCCATGCTGCGTCCCCGGTTCAGCACCAGGAAACGGTCCCCCACGGGGTGTGCGTGATGCGGGTTGTGCGTGATGAGGACGACGCCGACCCCGCGATCGCGCGCCTGCGCCACGTAGCGGAGCACCACACCCGCCTGCTTGACCCCCAGCGCCGACGTCGGTTCGTCCAGGATCAGCACGCGCGCACCGAAGTGCACCGCGCGGGCGATGGCCACCGACTGCCGCTCTCCGCCGGAGAGCGTGCCCACCGGCTGGTCGGGGTCCCGGAGGTCGATCCCCATCGCCGCCAGCTCCCGGCGCGTGACCTCCTTGGCGCGCGCGGCGTCGAACCGGCGGAACGGTCCCCACCCCCGGGTGGGCTCCGCCCCGAGGAAGAAGTTCCGCCAGATCGACATCAGCGGGATCATCGCCAGGTCCTGGTAGACGGTCGCGACGCCGGCGTCCAGCGCCTCCCGCGGGGAGCCGAATTCCGCCGGCCGCCCGTCGAGCAGCACCGCGCCGCGGTCGGCCCGGTGCACCCCCGACAGGATCTTGATCAGGGTCGACTTGCCGGCGCCGTTGTCCCCCAGGACGCAGGTGACCTCCCCCGCGCGCACGGTCGCGCGCACGCCGTCGAGGGCGATGACCGAGCCGTAGTCCTTGCCGACGTCGCGGAGCTCGAGCAGCGGCGTCGCGCGCCGCGCCCCACCCGCCGGCCTTCCGCCCGCTCCACTCATCGCCGGGCCGCCTCGGCGGAGCGCCGCACCAGCCGGTTGGCCAGCACGGCCAGCAGCAGCATCGCGCCCAGGAAGAAGTAGAACCAGTCGGCGTCCCAGCGCAGGTAGGGGATGCCCAGCAGGGTCATCCCGAAGATCAGCGCCCCCAGGGAGGCGCCGACCGCGGATCCGAAACCGCCGGTCAGGAGGCAGCCGCCGATCACCGCCGCGACGATGTAGATCAGCTCCTGGCCGATGCCGGTGTTCGCCTGCACCGAGGTCAGGCGCACGGCGAGCGTCGTCCCGACGAACCAGGCCGCGGCCGCCGTCGTCATGAACAGCGCGATCGTCGTCCGCCGGGCCGGCACGCCCACGTTCCGGGCGGCGACCTCGTTCCCGCCGGTGGCGAACACCCAGTTGCCGAACCGGGTGCGCAGCAGCACCCAGCTGCCCAGGGCCGTGAACAGCAGCCACCAGAGCACCGCCACCCGGAGCTCCGCCCCCAGCACCTCCACGCGCGAGGCGAACACCCACTCGGCCGCGGCGTACCCGGGCACCTCGTCGATGCCGCCGACCGTGACCGTGTCGGTGAACAGCTTGGTCAGGCCCAGGTTCAGGCCCTGCAGCATCAGGAAGGTGCCCAGCGTGATGATGAAGCTGGGCAGCCCGGTGCGGGTGACCAGCCAGCCGTTGCAGAAGCCGATCGCCAGGGCGAGGACCAGCGCCGCCGCGATCGCGACCCACAGGTTCTGCCGGAACTCCACGGCGACGATGCCGACGGTCAGCGCCGTCGTCCCGGTCATGACACCGGCGGAGAGGTCGAAGTGACCGCCGATCATCAGCAGCGCGACCGCCACGGCCATGATGCCCAGCGTCGACGCCGGGTCCAGCCAGTTGGCGATGCCCCGCGGCGTCCGGAAGACCTCCGACTGGACGGCGAAGAACGTGAAGACCGCGACCGCGCCGATCAGCGCGCCGAGCTCGGGCTTGACCAGCAGCCGGCGCAGCGGCCCGGCCGCACCCAGCCGCTCGTCGGCCCGGCGCTCCGCCGGCGCGACGGTCCCCCGGGCGCTCAGCGCGTGCCGGCCGAGGCCAGGTCGGCGATCGCGTCGACGTTGCCGGCGTCCACGAAGCCGGGGCCGGTCAGCACCGGCTGGCCGCCGCCGACGGTGTTCAGGTTCTCGGCGTACAGCTGGAGCATCACGACCGGCAGGTAGCCCTGCTCGTACTGCTGCTGGTCGACGGCGAAGGCGATGTCGCCGCTCTGGATGCCGCTGATGACGTCCTCGTTCAGGTCGAACGTCGCGATCTGCGCCTCCGAGCCGGCGTCCTGGGCCGACCCGACCGCGATGGGTGCCACGGCCGAGTTCAGGGTGAGGACGCCGTCGATGCCGGGGTTGCTCTGCAGCTGCGAGGTGATCGCCGACTGCGCCCCGGTGAGGTCGTTGATGTCGACCTGGAGCGTCTCGAACGTGCCGCCGAAACCCTCCTCCGCGCCGCCGCAGCGCTGGTCCAGGCCCACGTTGCCGGCCTCGTGGATCACGCAGAGGACGCTCGTGGCGCCCTCCTCGGCGAGGCGGCGGCCGGCGCCCTGGCCGGCGATCCGCTCGTCCTGGCCGACGTGGCCGATGGCGCCGAACTCCGCCGAGCGCTCACCCCCGGAGTTGATGGTGACGACCGGGATACCGGCCTCGACCGCGCCCTCGATCGACTCCTGCAGCGCGTCGGGGTTGGCCATCGAGACCACGATCCCGTCGACGTCGGAGTTCACCGCCGCGTCGATCAGCTGCGCCTGGCGCTGGGGGTCGCCGTCGCTCTGGTAGTCGACGTCGATGCCCAGGTCCTCCCCGGCCGCCTCGGCGCCGTTCTGCACGACGTCCCAGAAGGCGTCCCCGGCCGAGCCGTGGGTGATCACCGAGAAGGCGAGCTCCCCGTCGGCCGCCGCGCCGTTCCCGGCGGCCTCGCCGCCCCCGCCGCCGCCACCACCGTCGGTGGTGCAGGCGGCGAGGACGACGGGCGCGGCCATGACCAGTGCCAGCAGTCGCTTCGGTGCGGCCATCGAGGTCCTCCTGTGCTGCCGGGCCGGGGCCCGGACGATTCGCTTCGCCCAGGATCATGCCCTTCCTGCCGACCGGGGGTGCCGCAGGAGGCCCGGCGCGGTGCGTCCACCGCCCCTGCGACACGCCCGGATCGATCTAGGCTGACCGGCGTGGACGTCCTGGGATCCGGTCATGAGCAGGTCGTGTTCTGCAGCGACCCCGAGTCGGGGCTGCGGGCGGTGATCGCGATCCACTCCACGGCCCTCGGGCCGGCGCTGGGTGGCACGCGCTTCTACCCCTACGCGAGCGAGGGGGCCGCCGTCGCCGACGCACTGCGGTTGTCGACGGCCATGTCGTACAAGAACAGCCTCGCCGGACTCGACCTGGGTGGCGGCAAGGCGGTGATCATCGGCGACCCGCGCACCGACAGGACCGAGGCGCTGCTGCGCGCCTACGGCCGGTTCGTCGAGGCGCTGGGCGGCCGGTACCTGACCGCCTGCGACGTCGGCACGCACAACGCCGATCTCGACGTGGTCGCGCGGGAGACCCGCTTCGCCCACGGCCGGTCGGAGGCCCACGGCGGGTGCGGGGACTCCTCGGTGCTCACCGCCTACGGCGTCTTCCTCGGGATGCAGGCGGCCGCGCAGCACTGCTGGGGCTCGCGATCCCTGGCCGGTCGCACCGCCGCCGTCGCCGGCGCCGGCAAGGTGGGCTCGCACCTGATCGGCCATCTGGTCGACGACGGCGCGGACGTCGTGGTGACCGACGTCGACCCGGCGGCGGTCGAGCGCATCCGGGCCCGCCACCCCCAGGTGAGGGCCGTGGCCGACACCGCCGCGCTGATCCGCACCGAGCACGACGTCTACTCGCCCAATGCCCTCGGCGGCGCCCTGGACGAGCAGACCGTGGCGGTGCTGCCGTCGCGCTTCGTCTGCGGCGGGGCGAACAACCAGCTCGCCACCCCGGAGGTCGCCGAGCAGCTCCGCCGGCGCGGGATCCTCTACGCGCCCGACTACCTGGTGAACGCCGGCGGGGTCATCCAGGTGGAGGACGAGCGGCACGGGTTCTCGTTCGAGCGCGCGCAGGCCAAGGCCGCTGGCATCTTCGACGTCGCGCTTCGGGTCTTCGCGCTCGCCGACGCCGAGGGCATCTCCCCCGCCGTGGCCGCGGATCGGCTGGCCGAGGAGCGGATCCGTTCGGTCGGCCGGTTGGCCACGATCCGGTTGCCGCGCTGATCCGGCGGCCCGCGCACCACCGGAAGGGGGAGGGCGTGTGCCCGTCGACGATCGGTGTCGTAGTGTTGTCCGAGACATAGTCACTCAGTCGGGGTCGCCACGCGGGCCGCATCAGCCGCTTGGCTGAGCTTCCGCACTCCGTAACGAGGGGGTCGAGCCGATGGGGCGCGGCCGAGCGAAGGCCAAGCAGACACGCGTGGCCCGTGAGCTCAAGTACAGCTCACCCAACACCGACCTCACCGCGCTGCAGCGCGAGCTGGCCGGTTCGTCATCGACGTACACCCCGCCCGGCGCGGCGGACGACGACGAGGACGAGGACGACGCGTACGCCGATCGTTGGGCGGACGACGACTCCGACGACGACTGGGCGGCCAGCCGCTGACCAGCGGCGTCGCCACCCGGTTCGTCCGACACCACGACACCGCGGCCTCCCGGGGCCGCGGTGTCGTGGTGTCGCGTGCCGGGATCGACGTCGCGCGGTGGGTTCACGTCTACCCGGCTCACGTGACGCGCGGCTCCTCCTCGCCCCCCGAGCGCCGTAGCGCTCGGGTGGCTACCGCGGGCCTGGCGTGAGGCAACGCCACGCCACCATGGGCAGCCCTCAGCGGTAGGAGCCCACCAGCCTTGCGGCCGGGGCGGCGTCGCCGGGCCGCGCCTGCACTGTCCCGGCGATCCACGCGGGGACCCCGCGGGCGGTCAGCAGCGCGACGGCGGCGTCGGCGCGGTCCGGCGCGACGGCGGCGATCATCCCGACACCGCAGTTGAAGGCGCGCTCGCTCTCCGCCCGCGGCACCCCGTGCTCCTCCATCAGGCGCACGACCGCCGGTAGCGCCCACGTGCTGCGGTCCAGCACGGCCTGCAGCCCCTCGGGCACCACGCGCGCGGTGTTGCCAGCCAGCCCGCCGCCGGTGATGTGCGCGTAGGCGTGCGCGCCCTCGACGCCCAGCTCCCCGACCAGCGCCAGGCAGTCGAGCGCGTAGATGCGGGTCGGCTCGAGCAGCTCCTCGCCGAGGGTCCGGTCGAGGCCGGCCGGCGTCCCGTGCAGGTCGAGGCCCGCTGCGCCCACCACCCGGCGGACGAGGGAGTAGCCGTTGGAGTGGAAGCCCGACGACGCCATCGCGATCACCGCGTCGCCCTGCCGCACCCGCTCCGGCCCCAGCACGGCGTCGGCCTCCACGACGCCCACCGCGGTCGCGGCGAGGTCGTACTCGTCGGCGTCCATCAGGTCACCGTGCTCGGCGGTCTCCCCGCCCACCAGGGCCGCACCGGCCTGGGTGCAGCCGGCGGCGATGCCGGTGACGACCGCCGCGATCCGCTCCGGCACGACCTTCCCGCAGGCCACGTAGTCCTGGAGGAACAGCGGCTCGGCGCCGCAGGCGACCAGGTCGTCGACGACCATCGCCACGAGATCGATGCCCACGGTGTCGTGCCGGTCCAGTTGCCGGGCGAGCGCGATCTTGGTGCCCACGCCGTCGGTGGAGGAGGCCAGGAGGGGCTTGCGGTACTTCGCGGTGTCCAGTGCGAACAGCCCGGCGAAGCCGCCCAGCCCGCCCACCACCTCGGGCCGGTTGGTCCGCTCGACGGCGGCCCGCATCAGGGTGACCGCGCGCTCTCCCGCGTCGATGTCGACGCCGGAGGCGGCGTACGTGAACTCGCGGCCTCCGGCCGCCTGGGCGAACTCGGCGCTCATTGCTCGGCTCCGCCCTCGTTCCGCTCCTCGGTCGCTGGCGCTCCCTGCGATGCTCGCTCGGGCGTCGCCCTCGCGGCGCTCACGGCCGCCTCAGCGCGTCCTCGGCGCCACCGGGCACCGCCGCACTGCCGGCCTGCTGGCCGGTCCAGCCGGTCACCGCCCGCTGCTCGATGCCTTCGAGCACGTGCTTGCCCAGCACCTCGGGCACCCCCAGGTCGATGGGGTACTCGCCGGTGAAGCACGCGGTGCACAGCCGGTTCCGCGGCTGCTCGGTGGCGGCGATCAGCTCCTGCTCCGAGACGTAGCCCAGGGAGTCGGCGTTGATCGAGGCGCGCACGCCGTCGATGTCCAGCCCGTTGGCGATGAGCTCGGCCCGGCTGGCGAAGTCGATGCCGTAGAAGCACGGCCACTTCACCGGCGGGGAGGAGATGCGCACGTGCACCTCCAGCGCCCCCGCCTCGCGCAGCATGCGGATCAGCGCGCGCTGCGTGTTGCCCCGGACGATCGAGTCGTCGACGACGACCAGCCGCTTGCCGCGGATGACGTCCCGCAGCGGATTGAGCTTCAGCCGGATGCCCAGCTGCCGGATCGTCTGCGACGGCTGGATGAAGGTGCGGCCGACGTAGGAGTTCTTCACCAGCCCCAGCCCGTAGGGGATGCCGCTGGCCTCCGCGTAGCCGACGGCGGCCGGCGTGCCCGACTCGGGCACCGGGATGACCAGGTCGGCGTCGGCCGGGTGCTCCTTGGCCAGCCGGCGGCCGATCTCGACGCGGGCCGCGTGCACGCTGCGGCCGGAGATCGTGGTGTCCGGGCGGGCGAGGTAGACGTACTCGAAGACGCAGCCCTTCGGCTCGGCGGGCGCGAAGTGCTGGCTGCGCAGGCCGTTCTCGTCGATGGCGATCAGCTCGCCGGGCTCGACCTCGCGCACCACGGAGGCGCCGACGATGTCCAGCGCCGCCGTCTCGCTGGCCACGACCCAGCCCCGCTCCAGCCGGCCCAGCACCAGCGGGCGGACACCCTGCGGGTCGCGGGCGGCATAGAGGGTGTCCTCGTCCATGAACGTGATGGAGAAGGCCCCGCGCAGCTGGGGCAGCACCTCCATGGCTGCGGCCTCCACCGAGATGTCCTGGTAGGAGGCGATCAGCGCGGTCACCAGGTCGGAGTCGGTGGTGGCGGAGAAGGCGCCCGGGACGCCGGCGTCGGCGGCCTTGCCGGCCAGCTCGGCGGTGTTGACCAGGTTCCCGTTGTGACAGAGCGCCAGCCCGGTCCCGGCCTCCGTGGTGCGGAAGGTGGGCTGGGCGTTCTCCCACGTGGAGGCGCCGGTGGTGGAGTACCGGGTGTGGCCGACGGCGAGGTGGCCGCGCAGGCTGCCGAGGGTCGCCTCGTCGAACACCTGGCTGACCAGCCCCAGGTCCTTGAAGACGACGACCGAGGCGCCGTCGGACACCGCGATACCCGCCGCCTCCTGCCCGCGGTGCTGGAGCGCGTACAGACCGAAATAGGTCAGCTTCGCGACCTCTTCGCCCGGCGCCCAGACACCGAAGACGCCACAGGCGTCCTGGGGTCCGGGGAACTGGGGATCGAGGTCGTGCGTCAGCCGTCCATCACCGCGAGGCACTCGTCGAGGTTACCGGGGATCGCGACCCGGTCGAGAGCCCGGCAGGTGTACCGCGTCACCTCGCGGGCGCGTCGACGCTGGTCAGGCGGGCATTCCGCGCCGCACAGATCGACCGGCGAGGAACCACAGGGGTCCCGCGCGCGTCGAGGCACCGCCCGTCGCCGTCCCCGGAGGTCCGCCGTGCCCACCATGACCACCCGCTCCGCCCGCCGCCGAGCAGGTGGAGTGGCTGCTCGCCCTCGGCGGCCCCACCCAGGCACAGGAGGCTTTGCCTACGGTTTCGCGGCCCCATCCACAGGCATTGCTTCCTATGCTGAGGGGGCGGCCGCGCCGGAGAGTCAGTGCACGTTGCGCAGCTCGGCGAAGATCGTGGTGTCCTCGCCGTGGCCGGTCTTCACGACCGTGTCGCCGTGCAGGCTCAGCAGCTCGGCCCGGATCGAGTTCACGATCGTCGGGTGGTCGCTGAATGACCGCCCGGTCGCCCCGGGCCCGCCGCAGAACAGCGTGTCGCCCGTGAAGACCGTCCGTAGGTCCGCCGCGTGCAGGCAGGTGCTGCCCGGCGAGTGACCCGGGGTGTGCAGCGCGACCAGCCGGGTGCCGGCGACGTCGAACCGGGTGCCGGCCCGCAGCTCCTCGTCGGGCCCGGCGTCCGGGTGGGTCATGTCCCAGAGCATCCGGTCGGCGCTGTGGAACCAGACCGGGGCGCCGGTGGCCTCGCGCAGCGCCGGCGCCGCGGTGATGTGGTCGTTGTGCCCGTGGGTGAGCACGATCGCGGTGACCTTCCGGCCACCGATCGCCTCGACGATCGGCGCGGCGTCGTGCGGGGCGTCGATGACCAGCACCTCGTCGTCGTTCCCGACGAGCCACACGTTGTTCTCGACGTCGAAGTCCTGCCCGTCGAGGCTGAAGACGCCGGGGACGACGAGCTTGTCGATGCGGGGCGCCATCAGAACACCACCACGCTGCGCAGCACCTCGCCGTGGTGCATCTTCTCGAACGCCGCCTCGACGTCGTCCAGGCCGATCGTCTCGCTGACGAAGGCGTCCAGGTCGAAGCGGCCCTGCAGGTAGAGGTCGACCAGCATCGGGAAGTCGCGGCTGGGCAGGCAGTCGCCGTACCAGGAGGACTTGACGGCCCCGCCGCGGCCGAAGATCTCGATGGCCGGCAGCGTGACCTCCATGCCCGGCGTCGGGACGCCCACCATGACGACGCGGCCGGCGAGATCGCGGGCGTAGAAGGCCTGCTCGAACACCTTCGGGTGCCCGACGGCATCGATGGCGACATCGACACCGAAGCCGCCGGTGAGCGCCTTGATGGCCTCGACCGGGTCGGTCTCCTCCGAGTTCACCGTGTGCGTGGCGCCGAAGCCCTTGGCCCACTGCAGCTTCCGGTCGGAGATGTCGACGGCGATGATCGTCGTCGCCCCGGCGAGCTTCGCCCCGGCGATCGCCGCGTCACCGACGCCGCCGCAGCCGAACACGGCCACCGTCTCACCGCGCTGCACGCCACCGGTGTTGATCGCCGCGCCGACGCCGGCCATGACGCCGCAGCCGAGCAGACCGGCGGCCGTCGGGGGCGCGGCCGGGTCGACCTTGGTGCACTGGCCGGAGTGGACGAGCGTCTTCTCCGCGAAGGCGCCGATGCCCAGCGCCGGGGAGAGCTCCGTGCCGTCGGCGAGGGTCATCTTCTGGGCGGCGTTGTGGGTGTTGAAGCAGTACTGCAGCTGCCCCTTGCGGCAGGCGCGGCACTCCCCGCACACGGCCCGCCAGTTCAGGACGACGTAGTCGCCGACGGCGACGTTCGTGACGCCCTCACCGACGGACGAGACCACGCCGGCCGCCTCGTGACCCAGCAGGAAGGGGAAGTCGTCGTTGATGCCGCCCTCGCGGTAGTGCAGGTCGGTGTGGCAGACCCCGCAGGCCTGCACGTCGACGACCGCCTCACCCGGGCCCGGATCGGGGACCACGATCGTCTCCACCGTGACCGGCTGTCCCTTGCCGCGGGCGACGACGCCCTTCACCTCGTAGGCCATGGGAGGAGCCTAGGGGCACGATTCCCAGGTGGCGGGTCCGCTCTCGACTACAGCACGGGGGGTAACTGGCCGATCACGGGGGAGTGTTGAGCGCACGATCAAACGCGGAACACCGTACCGTGCCACCGATCGCGAGGTTCATCACAGTCGCATCAAGGCTTCGCCCAGCCGGGCGAGTCGTTCCCGTCCTCGGAGGTAGTTCCCCGTGGCAGTACCCAGCTTCCTGGCACGCGAGCGCATCGTCGCCAAGCCAGGCTTCAACCGGTGGTTGATCCCACCAGCGGCTCTCGCCGTGCACCTCAGCATCGGCCAGGCCTACGCCACCAGCGTCTACAAGGTGGCCCTCGTCGAGCACTTCAACGCCAGCCTCACCGAGATCGGCATCATCTTCTCGCTGGCGATCGTCATGCTCGGCGTCTCGGCCGCACTCTTCGGCACCTGGGTTGACAAGAACGGCCCCCGTGCCGCGATGGCCACCGCCGCCGTCTTCTGGTCGGCCGGCTTCATCGTGGGCTCCCTCGGCATCTTCACCAACCAACTCTGGCTGGTCTACCTCGGCTACGGCGTCCTCGGCGGCATCGGCCTGGGTATCGGCTACATCTCGCCGGTCTCCACGCTGATCAAGTGGTTCCCGGACCGGCCGGGCCTGGCCACCGGCATGGCCATCATGGGCTTCGGTGGCGGTGCCATGGTGGCCTCGCCGCTGTCCCGCCAGCTGATGAACTGGTACGACGACGACTACACCGGTGCGGCCGGTGAGGTCGCCAGCGGCAACTCCGTCGGCTTCCTGTTCCTCACCCTCGGTCTGGTCTACCTGGTGTTCATGCTGTTCGGCGCCTTCATCGTGCGGGTGCCGGCCGCCGACTGGCGGCCGCACGGCTTCGACCCGGCGACCGTCAAGCAGAAGTCGCTGGTCACCACCGAGAACGTGTCGGCCAACAACGCCATCAAGACGCCGCAGTTCTGGCTGCTGTGGACGGTGCTGTTCTGCAACGTGACCGCGGGCATCGGCATCCTCGAGCAGGCCGCCCCGATGATCCAGGACTTCTTCCGCGAGGGCGGGACGTCCGCCGTGGCCGCCGCCGCCGCTGCCGGCTTCGTCGGGTTGCTGTCGCTGTTCAACATGGCCGGCCGCTTCGTGTGGTCCTCCACGTCGGACTACATCGGCCGCAAGCCGATCTACATGGTCTACCTGGGCGTCGGCATCGTCCTCTACATCGGGCTGGCCACCATCGGCAGCAGCGCCGTCTGGCTGTTCGTCGCGCTGGCCGCGGTCATCATCAGCTTCTACGGCGGTGGGTTCGCGACCGTCCCGGCGTACCTGCGCGACCTGTTCGGCACCTACCAGGTCGGCGCCATCCACGGCCGGCTGCTGACCGCCTGGGCGGCTGCGGGCATCGCCGGACCCCTGATCATCAACGGCATCCTGGACATGCAGGGGGAGCCGGGGAATCTGGTTGCCTCCGACTACCGACCCGCCCTGTTCATCATGGTCGGCATCCTGGCCGTCGGCTTCGTCGCCAACCTGCTGATCAAGCCGGTCGCCGAGAAGTACTTCGAGCCCAAGCCCACCGACGTCCCTGAGGCGGCGTCCACGACCGGAGACCGGAGCCTGACCCGATGAGCACTGCACGCACCGACGACCGCGGGCCCCAGGAGGGCTCCAAGGGCCTGGTGGCCTTCGCCTGGACCCTGGTCGGCATTCCGCTGGTCTACGGCCTCTACAACACGGTGAAGGCGGCCAGCGCCCTCTTCACCGGCTGAACCACCTGACCACCCGCGACGGCGGGGATCCCTCCGGGGGTCCCCGCCGTCGTGGTTTCTCCGGGGACCTTCTGGACAGAAGTCCCTATCGCAGCGGGCGCAGGGGGAGGTGGCCGGACAGGTCGGCACGGTTGCCGCTGGCGGTGAGCTTCCCTTCGGCGACGGCGGTGGCCCAGTCGAGGGCACCGGTCGCCAGGCGGAGCCAGGTCGCCGCGTCGGTCTCCACGACGTTGGGCGGCGTCCCGCGGGTGTGCCGCGGCCCCGGGACGCACTGGACGGCGACGTGCGGGGGCACCCGCAGCTCCACGGAGCGCCCCGGCACCTGCTGGGCCAGCCAGCGGGCGCTGGTCTTCACCGCCACCCCGACCACCGCGCGGGGCGGCTGCTCGGCTCCCCCGGCGAGCCAGGCCCGCACCGGGTCGACCGCGGCGCGCAGCTCCTCGGCGGGGATCGGGCCGGCCGCGGGCATCAGGAGGTCGGGACGGTGCCCGCCGGGACGGAGCCGACCGTGACCTCCGGCCTGCCGAACAGGGCCGGCAACGTGGCCGTCCAGGCGGCCCGCAGCTCGTCGACGGGCAGCTCGAGCAGATCCCCGACGGCCAGCGCGCCACCACCGGTCGTCCCCAGTTCGGTGACCGGCACCCCGGCCCACCGGGCCGTGGTCTTCACGCCGCCGGGGTCGGACGTCGTGATGACCGCGCGGGCGGTGGACTCGCTGAACAGGGCGGTGAACGGGTCTAGGGCGGCGGGGAGGTTACCCAGCTCCAGCCGGGCGCCGACGCCGTAGCGCAGTGCGGACTCGGCCAGCGCCTGCGCCAGGCCGCCGTCGGCGAGGTCGTGCGCGGAGCTGACCAGGCCCTCCCGGCCGAGTGCGGCCAGCAGGTCGCCCAGCGCGCGCTCGGCGGCCAGGTCGACCGCCGGTGGCCGCCCGCCGAGATGGCCGTGCACGACGCTCGCCCAGGCGGATCCGCCGAGCTCGGCCGCCGTGGTCCCGAGCAGCAGCACCGTCTCCCCCGGCACGCGCCAGCCGGACGGCACGCGGGTGCGGACGTCGTCGTGCACGCCCAGGACGCCGATCACCGGCGTCGGGTTGATCGCCACGTCGCCGGTCTGGTTGTAGAGGCTGACGTTGCCGCCGGTGACCGGCAGGCCCAGCTCCCGGCAGGCGTCGGCGAGACCGCGGACTGCCTGCGCGAACTGCCACATGACCTCGGGGTTCTCCGGGGAGCCGAAGTTCAGGCAGTTGGTGACCGCCAGCGGCTTCGCCCCGGAGACGGCGACGTTGCGGTAGGCCTCGGCGAGGTTGAGCTGCGTCCCGGTGTACGGGTCGAGACGGGCGTAGCGGCCGTTGCCGTCGAGGGAGAGCGCGATGCCGCGGTGGCTCTGCTCGTCGATCCGCACCACGCCCGCGTCGTCGGGCTGGGCGAGCACGGTGTTCCCGCGGACGTAGCGGTCGTACTGCTCGGTCACCCACGTCTTGTCCGCGCCGTCCGGGCTGCCGACGACGGCCAGCCAGTGCGCCTGCAGCTCCGCCCCGGTCTGCGGCCGCGGCAGCCGGGCGGGGTCGTCGGCCCGGAGCGCGTCGAGGTCGGCCGGGCGCTGCATCGGCCGCTGGTAGACCGGGCCCTCGTGCGCGACCGTCCGCGGCGGGACGTCGACGATCCGCTCGCCGTGCCAGTCGACGGTGAGCCGGTCGCCGGCGGTGACCTCGCCGATGACGGTGGCCAGCACCTCCCACTTGCGGCAGACGGCGAGGAAGGCGCCGACCTTGTCCGGCTCGACGATCGCGCACATGCGCTCCTGCGACTCGCTCATCAGGATCTCGGCGGGCGTCAGGGTGCTGTCCCGCAGCGGCACGGTGTCGAGGTCGACGTGCATGCCCCCGGTGCCCGCGCTGGCCAGCTCGGACGTGGCGCAGGACAGGCCGGCGCCGCCGAGGTCCTGGATGCCCGTGACGAGGTCCGCGGCGAAGATCTCCAGGCACGCCTCGATGAGCAGCTTCTCGGTGAACGGGTCGCCCACCTGCACGCTCGGGCGCTTGGCCGGGCCCTCGGCGTCGAACGTCTCGCTCGCCAACACGGAGACGCCGCCGATGCCGTCGCCGCCGGTGCGGGCGCCGAACAGGATGACCTTGCTGCCCACGCCCTCGGCCTTGGCCAGCCGCACGTCCTCGTGCTTCATGACGCCGACGCACAGCGCGTTGACCAGCGGGTTGCCGGCGTAGCAGTCGTCGAAGAGCAGCTCGCCGCCGATGTTGGGCAGGCCCAGGCAGTTGCCGTAGCCGCCCACGCCGGCGACGACGCCGGGCAGCACCCGGGCGGTGTCGGGGGCATCGGCCCGGCCGAACCGCAGCGAGTCCATGACCGCGATCGGGCGCGCGCCCATGGTGAGGATGTCGCGGACGATGCCGCCCACGCCGGTCGCCGCGCCCTGGTAGGGCTCGACGTAGCTCGGGTGGTTGTGCGACTCGACCTTGAAGGTGACCGCGTAGCCGTCCCCGACGTCGACGACGCCGGCGTTCTCGCCGATGCCGACCAGGAGGGCGTCGCTGGGCGGGAGGTCGCCGAACTGCCGCAGGTGCACCTTGCTGGACTTGTAGGAGCAGTGCTCGCTCCACATGACGCTGTACATCGCCAGCTCGGCGGTGGTGGGCCGGCGGCCGAGGATCTCCTTGATCCGGGCGTACTCGTCGGCCTCGAGGCCCAGCTCCGCATAGGGCTGCTCGTCGTCGGGGGTGCTTTCCGCCAGGTCGACGGTATCGAGCCGGTTGCCCAACCGGCCCGGGCCGGTGTCGAGCTCGGAGAGGCCCGCGGTGGCGCTGGCCTGACCCGCCGTTCCGTCGCCGCTCACGCGCTCACGACCGCCTTCAGGACGCTGGTGAAGAAGCCGAGGCCGTCGGTCGACGGTCCGGTGAGGTCCTCGATCGCGTGCTCGGGGTGCGGCATGAGCCCCACCACGCGGCCGTCCGCGCCGGTGACGCCGGCGATGTCGCGGCTGGACCCGTTGGGGTTGCCGCCGACGTAGCGGAACACGACGCGGCCCTCCCCCTCCAGGCGGTCGAGGTCGGCGTCGGCGGCGACGTAGCGGCCCTCGCCGTTCTTCACGGGGATCACGATGCGCTGGCCGGTCTCGTAGGCGTGCGTCCACGACGTGTCGGCCCGCTCCACCTGCAGCACCTGGTCGCGGTTGCGGAAGTGCAGGTGGCTGTTGCGGGTGAGCGCCCCCGGCAGCAGGCCCGCCTCGCACAGCACCTGGAAGCCGTTGCAGATGCCGAGCACCGGCATGCCCTGCTTCGCGCGGTCGACGACGTCCTGCATCAGGGGCGCGCGCGCCGCGATGGCTCCGGCGCGCAGGTAGTCGCCGTAGGAGAACCCGCCCGGGAGGACGACGGCGTCGACGTCCTTCAGGTCGTGGTCGGCATGCCACAGGCTGATCGGGTCACCGCCGGCCAGGCGCACCGCGCGCGCGGCGTCGACGTCGTCCAGGGAACCCGGGAAGGTGATGACACCGATGCGCACAGCGGTCTCTCTCAGTCGGTGGGGAGGTGCAGCTCGACGTCCTCGATGACCGGGTTCGCCAGCAGTGTCTCGGCGATCTGCTTCAGCTCCGCCTCGTCAGGGGTGCCGTCGACCTCGAGCACGAAGTGCTTGCCCTGGCGGACGCTCGTGATGCTGTCGTGGCCGAGCCGGCCCAGCGCTCCGAGCACCGCCTGCCCCTGCGGGTCGGAGATCTCCGGCTTGAGGACCACGTCGACGACCACCCGGGACACGCCGACGAGGGTACCGGGCCGTGGCCGGCCCTCGGCACGCGCGGCCCGGGAGAAGCACCACCCTTCGACTGCGACGAACTCGTGGCCATCACGGCCTCGATGACCACCAGTACGTCGCACTCGTCCGTCAGCTGCCGGACAGGGCGCCGGCGAGCAGCCCGACCACCGCGGCCTGACGACCGAGGACGTCGGCCGAGCTGAACCGCAGGACCCGCCACCCGGCCAGCACGATTCCGTTCTGCCTGCGGAGATCGTTCACGAAGACCCGCCGCTCGCGGTGGACGTCCCCGTCGAACTCCACGAGGACCCGCCGCTCCGGCCACGCCATGTCCACGCTCGCCACGAACCGGCCGGAGTCGTCCCGGACGACGTGCTGGAGCACCGGGCGCGGCAGCCCCGCCTCATGGATCAGCCACCGGAGGACCGACTCCATCGGCGAACCGGCCAGCGGGTCGCCGATGGACATGACTGCCCGGGCCCGGGCGGCACCTCGGCGTCCGCGGGACCGTCGGACGATGTTCGGGAACTCGTCCGCTGGGAATCCCCCGGCCAGCATCTGGTCGGTCACCGCGAGCAGCGCCCCCGGCGGCAGCACCGCCGCGAGATCGATCCAGGTCCGGCTGGGCGAGGTGACCAGGAGACCGCTGAGGCGACGCGTCTCCGGAGCCGGCACAGCGGCGGCGTGGACGACGCGATCGGCGCGGGACCGCACGCGACGCTCCACGGGCACGGACAGGTGCACTCGCCGGTCGTCGGCCACCAGCGGCACCTCATAGCCCCACAGCGCTGCAGCCGTCAGGTGGCTGAGGACCGCCTCGGGAGGTGCGCCCAGGAGGACGGCGTCGATGCGCTGCCGCAGCACGTCGCTGGCAGCTCGCGGCAGGTAGGTGTCCCGCGACATCCGGACGATCCCCGCGTGCCGCAGCTGCCAGTCGCTGATGCCGGCCGAGCGGGCCCCGGCGCGGTTGGTCGGCACCAGCACGCGCGGCGGGACGGGCGGGGTCGGCACGGGCGCAGCCTGCCGGGCGGCGGCCGTCGCCCGCTGGGCTCGTCCACAGGCCCAGCGAGTGCGACGGAGTCGTGGCGATCAGCGGCTGACGGCCACGAGTTCGTCGCACTCGGCGGGGGACGTGCGCACCGGCGGGCCGGGTCAAGCGAAGCGGCGGCCGGTCAGCTGCTCGTAGGCCGTCACGTAGCGCTCGCGGGTCGCGGCGACGACGTCGGCGGGGAGCTCCGGCGGCGGCGAGACGCGGTCCCAGCCGGACGACGTCAGCCAGTCGCGCACGAACTGTTTGTCGTACGAGGGCTGCACCGAGCCCGGAGCCCACGTGCCGGCCGGCCAGAAGCGCGACGAGTCGGGGGTGAGCACCTCGTCGCCGAGCACCAGGCCCTGCCTTCCGTCCGCGGAGTCCGGGGCCAGCCCGAACTCGAACTTGGTGTCGGCCAGCACGATGCCCGCGCCGGCCGCGATCTCAGCACCCCGCCGGTAGAGCGCCAGCGTCAGCTCGCGCAGCTCGGCGGCCCGGGCCGCGCCGACGGCGGCCTCCACGGCCGCGAAGTCGATCGCCTCGTCGTGCTCCCCCACCTCTGCCTTGGTCGACGGCGTGAACACCGGCGACGGCAGCCGGGAGCCCTCGACCAGACCGGACGGCAGCGCCACGTCGCGGATGGATCCGGTGCGCTGGTACTCCACCGTCCCCGACCCCGACAGGTAGCCGCGGGTCACGCATTCCACGGGCAGCATCTCCAGCCGCCGCACGAGCATCGCCCGCCCGGCCACCGACGTCGGCACCCCGTCGTCCGCCCCCGGAGCCGCCGACACCAGGTGGTGGGACGCCCCGAACGACGACAGCACCGGGGCCAGCTGCTCGAACCACCACACCGACAGCTGGGTGAGCACCCGCCCCTTGTCGGGGATCTGCGTGGGCAGCACGTGGTCGTAGGCCGAGATCCGGTCCGACGCCACGAGCAGCAGCCGGTCGGATCCGGCGTCGTAGATCTCCCGCACCTTGCCGCGGGCGACGAGGGGCAGGTCCATCACGAGGTCACCGGCTCGCTCCTCGCCCGGCGGAGCCGGTCGATCACAGAACCGCTCACGACAGTGCGGC
Organism: Blastococcus capsensis; assembly: GCF_030165005.1. Classification (GTDB taxonomy): domain Bacteria; phylum Actinomycetota; class Actinomycetes; order Mycobacteriales; family Geodermatophilaceae; genus Blastococcus; species Blastococcus capsensis. The sequence goes on along the minus strand of NZ_JASNNW010000002.1, from coordinate 213,800 downwards.
CAGCCGGTCGAACAGCGGACCGAGGTTGGCCACGTACTGCTCCGGCCGGCAGATCTCGTCCAGCCGCGCCTCGTCCAGCGTCAGGCCGGACGACGAGGCGCGCTCCCGCAGCGTCTCGCGGAACGGCGTCCCGCTCTTCCAGGTCTCCATCGCGGCTGACTGCACGAGTGCGTAGGCGTCCTCGCGGGACGACCCGCTCTCCACCAGCTCCAGCAGCACCGACGAGGTGTAGATCAGCCCGCCGGTCGACTCCAGGTTGGCGCGCATGCGCTCGTCGTCCACCACCAGGTTCTCCACCAGCCCGGTGGTCAGGTGCAGCAGGTAGTCGGTGGTGATCGCGGCGTCGGGCAGGAAGACCCGCTCGGTGGACGAGTGCGAGATGTCGCGCTCGTGCCACAGCGGGATGCCCTCCATCACCGGCACGATCGCCGCCCGCACCACGCGGGCCAGCCCGGCGATGCGTTCGGAGCGGATCGGGTTCTTCTTGTGCGGCATCGCGCTCGAGCCCTTCTGGCCCGACCCGAACGCCTCCGACAGCTCGCGCACCTCGGTGCGCTGGCCGTGCCGCACCTCCAGGGCGACGGCCTCGCAGACCGTCGCGATGATCGCCAGCGCGGAGACCCACTCGCTGATCGAGTCGCGCAGCACCACCTGGGTCGAGGCCTCGGCCGGCCGCAGGCCGAGGGCCTCGGCCACGACGACCTCCACCGACGGATCGATCAGCGAGTACGTGCCGACGGCGCCGGAGATGGCGACGACGCCGACACGCTCGCGCGCCGCCCGCAGCCGGTCCCGCGAGCGAGCCGCGGCGAAGGCGAGGTCGGCGACCCGGTGCCCCCACACGTCCGGCTCGGCGTGCACGCCGTGGGTGCGGCCCACCTTGATCGTGTCCCGGTGCGCCAGCCCGTGGTCCCGCAGCACCGCCACCAGCCGGTCGGCCTTGGCCAGCAGCACGTCGGTGGCGTCGGTGAGCTGCACCGCGAGCGCCGTGTCCAGCAGGTCCGACGACGTCATGCCGTGGTGGACGTACGCGGCCGCCGAGCGCGGTTCGGTGTTGTCGGCCCACGCCGTGAGGAAGGCGATGACGTCGTGCTGCGTCGTCTCCTCGATCTCCGCGACCCGCTCCGGGGCCGGCGGCGGGGCGTTGCGCACCGGTTCGACGACGTCGGCGGGGACCCGTCCGGCTGCCGCGTGGGCCTCGAGGACCAGGGTCTCGACCCGGCACCACAGCTCGTACTTGTGCTGGTCGCTCCAGACGCGCCCCATCTCCGGGAGCGTGTAGCGCTCGATCATGCGGGTACCGCCTGCCACTGCTCAGCTCGTCGCACCACGGGGGCATTGTCCCGCAGGGCTGGCGGGGACCCCGCTGTGGGGCTTCGATGATCGTCCAGGTCCCTACTGCCCGCCCCGGAGGTGCGCGATGCTGCGCCGCGCCAACGACCTGACCGCGCGGGCGCGGGAACGCATCCGCGCCGCCCGGGAGCACGATCCGCACGCGTGGTACGACCGGTTCGCCCACGACCACACCTTTCCGCACCACGACGACGGGCCGGCGACCGACGTCCCGCCCGGCGACGGTTCCGAGGCCGACGGCGAGGACCGGATCCGCCTGGGCAGCCCAGAGCCGGGGGCCCCCGATCTGGACGGCCCGCTGGGCCCCGGCGGGGTCAGCGGCCCGCCCGGGGGCGGGCCGCCGCGCCGCCGCGGCGACCGGGACCGCGGCCTGGTCCCGACCCACCGGCGCGGGCACGTCGAGGACGGCGTGCCGACGGCGCTGCGCACGGCGGCCGCGTGGTCGTGGCGGGTGCTGATCGTGCTGGCCGGCCTGTACGCGCTGCTCTACGCGATGGCCTACGTCGCCGTCGTCGTCGTGCCGGTGATCGTGGCGCTGCTGCTCGCCGCCCTCCTGCAACCGGGCGCGGCGGCGCTGGTGCGGCACGGCTGGCCGAGCTCGCTGGCCGCCTTCGCGATGCTGCTCGTCGGCCTGGGCGTCGTCGCCGGAATCATCACGCTGGTGGTCAACCGGGTCATCGCGGGGTTCGCCGACCTGGCCAACCAGGTCAGCGAGGGGCTCGAGCAGGTCGAGAGCTTCGTGGTCCGCAGCTTCCCGATCACGGCGAACCAGCTCGAGGAGGCGGTCGGCCAGGCGCAGGAGTTCCTCGTCAGCAACGAGGAGGAACTGGCCACCGGGGCGATCACCACCGCGACGACGGTCGGCGAGGTCTTCACCGGCATCGTCCTGGCGCTGTTCACCCTCTTCTTCTTCCTCAAGGACGGCCGCACCATCTGGCTGTGGATGGTGGGCCTGTTCCCCGGCGGGTCGCGCGCCTACCTCGACGAGGCGGCCCGGCGCTCGTGGCGCACGTTGATCTCCTACGTGCGCGCGACGGCGGTGGTGGCCCTGGTCGACGCCGTCGGCATCGGCATCGGGCTGGCGGTGCTCGGGGTGCCGCTGGTCATCCCGCTGTCCGCGCTGGTGTTCCTCGGCGCGTTCATCCCCATCATCGGGTCGTTCCTCGCCGGCACGGTCGCGGTGCTGGTGGCGCTGGTCGCCGTCGGCCCGATCAAGGCGCTCATCGCGCTGGCCGTCGTCGTCCTGGTGATGCAGCTGGAGGGGCACGTCCTGCAGCCGCTGCTGCTCGGGCGCGCCGTGCACGTGCACCCGCTGGCGGTCGTGCTCGCCATCGCTGCGGGGCTGCTGGTCGCCGGCATCTTCGGTGCCCTCATCGCGGTGCCGGTGGTCGCCTGCGGAAACGTGGCCGGCACCTACCTGAGCCGCCGCCACGAGGGGCCGCGCCCACCCGAGCCTCGTCCCGGACGCGCCCGCCCGGTGGTCAGCGCCGGCTGACGAGGCGCCGGACAGCCCCGGGACGGCGGTCGGTCGGCAGGGTGACATTCGTCGGCTTCCGCGCCGCCCTCCGCTCCTCGGTCGCTGGCGCTCCCTGCGATGCTCACGCGGCTGTCAGCCGACGGCGACCCGGCCCTCGACGGCGGCCAGCGCGATGTCGGTGCGCCAGTGCGCGTCGGCGAGCCGCACCCCGGCGACCCGTTCGTAGGCGGCCTGCCGGGCCGCGGCCAGGTCCGCGCCCACCGCGGTGACCGCCAGGACGCGGCCGCCGGCGGAGAGCACCGTGCCCTCCGGGTTCACCGTGGTCCCGGCGTGCAGCACGCCGTCGCCGTCCGCGCCGGTGATCGGGTCGCCGGTCCGCGGCGCCTCCGGGTATCCCGGCGCGGCGACGACGACGGTCACCGCCGCCCCGTTCCGCCAGCGCAGTGGCGGGTGCCCGGCGAGCTCCCCGGTCGCGGCGGCGTGCAGCAGCCCGGCCAGCGGGTTCTCCAGCAGCGGCAGCACGACCTGCGTCTCCGGGTCGCCGAACCGCGCGTTGAACTCCACCACGCGCACGCCGCGCGAGGTCAGCGCCAGCCCGGCGTAGAGCAGGCCGGAGAACGGCTCCCCACGCCGGGCCATCTCGTCGACGGTCGGCTGCAGGACGGTGGCCAACACCTCCTCGACCAGGCCGGCCGGCGCCCATGGCAGGGGCGCGTACGCCCCCATGCCACCGGTGTTCGGGCCGGCGTCGCCGTCGTCGCGGCGCTTGTGGTCCTGGGCCGGGAGCAGCGGCAGCACCGTCGTCCCGTCGGTGACGGCGAACAGCGACACCTCCGGCCCGTCGAGGTACTCCTCCACCAGCACCGAGCCGCCGGCGTCCAGCACCCGGCGGCCGTGGGCGGCGGCCGCCGCCCGGTCGGGGGTGACGACGACGCCCTTTCCGGCGGCCAGCCCGTCGTCCTTGACGACGTAGGGGGCGCCCCCGGTGAGGGCCGCGACCTCGTCGAGAGCGGTCTCCAGCTCGGGGGCCCCGCCCACGGCCCACGACCGGGCCGTCGGGACGCCGGCCGCCGTCATCACGTGCTTGGCGAAGGACTTGCTGCCCTCCAGCTGCGCGGCCTGCGCCGACGGCCCGAAGCAGGCGATGCCCGCCTCCCGGACCGCGTCGGCCGCACCGGCCACCAGCGGGACCTCCGGCCCGATGACCACCAGATCGGCGGACCAGCCGCGGGCGACGTCGGCCACCGCCACCGGGTCGGCCACCACGAGCGTCTCCCCGCCGGGCGGTGGCGGAGCCACCCCCCGCGTCCCGGCGTTCCCGGGCGCGCAGGCGAGCGCACCCACCGCAGGGTCGGACTGCAGAGCCACGCACAGGGCGTGCTCCCGGGCACCGGAGCCGATCACCAGCACGCGCACGAGCGGCGACCCTACCGACCGCCGCCGGAGAAGTGCTGTCCCGGCGGTCCGCCCCATCAGCCACAGACACACCAGGTGATTTCGACCACATCCGGCACCCATGCTCGCTGGTCAGCCCCGGGGCCGCCGGAAAAGTGCGCGACCGGTTGCCTCCAGTTCGCCCCTGATTCATCCGATTCCTGTGTTGTGGGAGTCATGCGCGCGACCGAGTCGTTGGCGAGCAAGCCAGTGACACGCCTTCCCCGGCCCGTCGTCATCGGACACCGCGGAGCCCCGGCCTACCGGCCGGAGCACACCGCGGCCAGCTTCGAGCTGGCCATCGACCTCGGAGCCGACCTGATCGAGCCCGACGTGGTGGTCAGCCGCGACGGCGTGCTCGTCGTCCGACACGAGAACGAGCTCTCGCTGTCCACGGACGTCGCCGAGCACCCTGAGTTCGCCGACCGCCGCACCACCAAGGTCATCGACGGCGAGCTGTGCACCGGCTGGTTCACCGAGGACTTCACCTACGCCGAGCTGCGCATCCTCCGCGCCGTCGAGCGGATGCCGGCGCTGCGCCCCACGAACACCGCGTACGACGGCAGGTTCGGCATCCTCACCCTCGCCGATGTCGTCGAGCTGGCCCGCTGCCGCTCCACCGCCGAGCGGCAGGTGCGGGTGCTCGCCGAGCTCAAGCACCCGCAGTGGGCGGCCGATCTCGGCCTGCCGATGGGCGAACTGGTCGCCGGCGACCTGCGGCGCCTCGGCGCCGACACCGCCGACGGCACGGTGCTGATCCAGGCGTTCGACGCGTCGGTGCTGCGCGAGCTGCGCGCCCGGCTCGGCGACGGCGGACCGCAGATGGCCCAGCTCGTGGGCGACGCCCCGGCGAGCGATGCCCTGGTGTCCCCCTCCGGCCTGCGCGAGATCTCCACCTACGCCCAGGCGGTCGCCCCGAGCCGGGACCGGGTCCTGGCCAGCGCCGCCGAGCACGCGCTCACCGGCACGCCGCACCTCGTGCACCAGGCGCACGCAGCCGAACTGGCGGTGTTCTGCTGGACGCTGCGGGCGGAGAACGCCTTCCTGCCGGCTCACCTGCGCCGCGGGGACGCCCCGAACGCTCTCGGCGACGCCGTCGGGGACGCGCTGCAGCTGCTCAACCTCGGCGTCGACGGCCTGATCACCGACTCCCCGGACCACGCCGTCCGGGCCCGCACCGCCATCAGCGCCCAGCTGGTCTGATCGCCCCGACGACGGGGGCCCGCAGGGTCTCCAGAGGAGGGGCGAGGAGCCGCGCGGAACAGCAGGGACGGCACCAAGTCGCGGGACGTGACGGAGGCCGCCCCGCGAGGCGGTCCTGACGAAGGGCGGCCGAAGGCCTCCCTGAGGAGGGCCGGCAACGGCTCAGCTCAACAAGGACGGCACCTGGCCGCGGTGTCGTCCGGCAGGACGACAGACAGCATGGCCGCGGTGTCGTCCGGAGGACGACAGAGACCTAGCCGATCAAATCGTGGATCACCACGTTCTCGTCGCGACCGGGACCTACACCGATGACGCTGATCCGGGCGCCGGAGAGCTCCTCGAGCCGCCGCACGTAGGCCTGCGCGTTGGCCGGCAGCTCGTCGAAGGTGCGGCAGTGCCGGATGTCCTCGAACCAGCCTGGCATCTCCTCGTACACCGGCTTCGCGTGGTGGAAGTCGGTCTGCGTCATGGGCATCTCCTCGTGCCGGACGCCGTCGACCTCGTAGGCCACGCAGATCGGCACCGTGTCCAGACCCGACAGCACGTCGAGCTTGGTGAGGAAGTAGTCGGTGATCCCGTTGACCCGGCCGGCGTACCGCGCGACGACGGCGTCGAACCACCCGCAGCGGCGGTCGCGGCCGGTGGTCACGCCGACCTCCCCGCCCTGCGTGCGCAGGTACTCGCCGTGGGCGTCGTGCAGCTCGGTCGGGAACGGCCCCGACCCCACCCGCGTGGTGTAGGCCTTGAGGATCCCGACCACGCGCTCGATGCGGGTCGGGCCCACACCCGCGCCGACGGCGGCGCCGCCGGCCGTCGGGTTGGACGACGTCACGAAGGGATAGGTCCCGTGGTCGACGTCGAGCAGCGTGCCCTGGGAGCCCTCGAGCAGCACCCACTCGCCGGCGTCGAGGGCCTTGCCCAGCAGCAGCCGGGTGTCGACGATGCGGTGCTTGAGCGCCTCGGCGTAGCCGGTGTACTCCTCGACGACCTCGTCGACGTCGATCGCCTTCCGGTTGTAGACCTTGACCAGGATCTGGTTCTTCTCCTGGAGCGTCCCCTCGAGCTTCTGGCGGAGGATCGACAGGTCCAGCAGGTCCTGCACCCGGATGCCGGCGCGGGCGACCTTGTCGCCGTAGGCGGGCCCGATGCCGCGGCCGGTGGTGCCGATCTTGCGCTTGCCCAGGAAGCGCTCGGTGACCTTGTCGAGGGCCCGGTGGTGCGGCATGATCAAGTGCGCGTCGGAGGAGATGACCAGCCGCGAGGTGTCCACTCCCCGCGCCTCCAGCCCGGCCAGCTCGCCGATCAGCACCTCGGGGTCGATGACGACGCCGTTGCCGATGACCGGGGTGCACCCGGGGGTCAGGATCCCGGACGGGATCAGGTGCAGGGCGTACTTCTCCCCGTCCGGAGTGATCACCGTGTGGCCGGCGTTGTTGCCGCCCTGGTAGCGGACGACGTAGGGCACACGGCCGCCGAGCAGGTCGGTGGCCTTGCCCTTGCCTTCGTCGCCCCACTGGGCACCGATCAGCACGACAGCGGGCATCGGGTCCTGGTTCTCCTTCGTGCTCGGGGTGGTGGATGGGTCGGTTGCGGGGTGGGTCGGTTGCGTGCCGGTGACGCGGGTCGCTGGCCCGCCACCCCGGGGGTTTCCGGTGGGCCAGGTGGCAGGGTATCGGCATGTCGTCGGTCGAGCTGGACCTCCGCCGTCTGGAGCCAGGGGAGGCGCCCCGCGCGAGCCAGCTGGAGACGGTGCCCACCGCCGCGTCGCTGGTGGTGCGGGGACCGGTCGCCGGGCTGTCCGCGGCGCTCGCGGCCCTGCTCAAGGCCGGTCGCACGGCGGAGGTGCCGGTGACCTGGGAGCCGGGCGCGGACAGGGCCTCGGTGACCCTGGCCCGTGAGCTGGGCATCGGCAGCGGTGCGCCGCGGGACCTCACCCTCGTCCGCGACGACCACGGCGGAGTCCTGCTGCACCACGGCCGCATCGAGGCCGCCGGCCAGGGCCGCCGGTCGCTGTCGCGGCGGCTGGGCCTCCAGGCGCACCACGACGACATCAGGGTGGCCGACGGCGAGATCACCCGGGTCGACGTCCGCCCCGACTGGACCGCGGTCGACACGATCGGCGTGACCGTGATGACGCTGCCGCTCCGCCCGACCCGGCACACCAGCGGGCGCGCGCTGCAGGTCGCCTCCGACCCGGCCCGGATCGTGCGGGACGGGGTGCCCTACGTGCGGCCGGTCCACCGGTGGACCTGGTACGCCGACGACCGGGTGCGGTGGCGGCTGCAGCCTTGAGCGGAGCGGCCTCACCGGTACCGCTCGCGGATCCCGGTGAGGCCCTGCAGCCGGCCGGGCGCGTCGTGGACACTGGAAGGCCATCCGACCGCCGAGGAGGACCAGCTGCCGACGCCCTGCCATCCCGTCGGGTCGCCGTACCGGTGATCGGCGACCGCCTGCCCGCGTTCGGCCACCTCCCGGCCCGGGCGCCCCAGCGACGGTCGTTCCTGGCCCGTGCCCTGGCTCGGCCGAGCCTGCCCGCCGTGGTCGGCCTGGTGGTGGTCGTCCTATTCTTCGCGTTCGCCGCGCCGGGCCTGGTGAGCCCGTTCGGCCTGGCCACGGTGCTGGACACCGCCGCGCTGCTCGGGATCGGCGGGGTCGCGGTCGCGCTGCTGCTCGTCGCCGGCCAGTTCGACCTCTCGGTCGGGGTGATCGCCGTCGCCAGCTCGCTGCTCACCGCGCTGCTCATCGAGGTCGCCGGCTGGAGCACCGTCCCGGCGCTGGCCGTCTCCCTGCTCGCCGCCCTCTCGGTCGGGGTGGTCAACGGCGTGCTCGTGGTGAACACCGGTCTGCCCAGCTTCCTGGTCACCCTGGCGACCTTCCTGATCCTCCAGGGCACCTCCCAGGCCGGGTCGCAGGCGGTCGCGGGCGCCACCCGGGTCGGCGGCCTCGACCAGGCGCGGGGCTGGTCGTCGGTGGTCACCCTCTTCGACGGGTCGATGCAGGTGGGCAACGGCCGGTTCAGCGTGTCCGTCCTGTGGTGGCTGGCGCTGACCGCACTGGCCGCGTGGGGGCTGTGGCGCACCAAGTTCGGCAACGCGGTGTTCGCGTGCGGCGGCGCCCGTCAGGCCGCGCACGAGCTGGGCGTGCCGGTGCGCCGGACGACCGTCGCGCTGTTCTGCCTCACCGCCTCCGCGGGCTGGCTGCTCGGCACCATCACCCTCGTGCGGTTCGGGAGCGTGCAGGCAGGCGGGACGGTGGGCATCCTGAGCGGCATCGACTTCATCGTCGTGGCGGTGATCGGGGGGTGCCTGCTCACCGGTGGCTACGGCTCGACGATCGGCGCCGCCGTCGGCGCCCTGCTGTACGCCGTCGCCCGGCAGGGGATCACGCTCGCCGGCTGGGATCCGCGGTGGTTCCAGGCGCTGCTGGGCGCGCTGCTCCTGATCGCACTGGTGGCCAACGGCGTGGTGCGCCGCCGGCTGAAGGCGGTACCCCGGTCGTGAGCACCGCCTCGTCGGCACCGGAGCCGGCCGTCCCCACCCCGGGGCTGGAGATGCGCGGGCTCACCGTCCGGCACGGGAACGTGCCCGCCCTGGCGCGGGTCAGCGCGACCCTGATGGCGGGTGAGATCACCTGCATCCTCGGCGAGAACGGGTCGGGGAAGTCCACCGTGGTCTCGGTGCTCTCGGGGCTGCGCCGGCACGACGAGGGTGAACTGCTGGTCGGTGGGCAGCCGGTGCGGTTCCGCTCGCCCCGGCAGGCGCGGGACGTCGGCATCGCCACCGTCTGGCCGGACCTGGCGGTCGCCCCGCTGCTCTCGGTCTGGCGGAACTTCTTCCTCGGCGCGGAGCCGACCCGCGGGGTGTGGCCGCTGCGCCGGCTGGACATGGACGCGGCCCGCGAGACCACCGTGCGCGCGATGGCCCGGGTCGGCGTCACCGGGCTGGACCCCGATCAGCCGGCGAGTGCGCTGCAGGCCGGGGAGCGGCAGAGCCTGGCCGTGGCCCGCGCACTGCACTTCGGCGCGCGGGCGCTGATCATCGACGAGCCGGAGACCCCCATCACGGTCGCGCGGCAGACGCTGTTCGGGCAGGCGATCCTCGCCGCACGGGCGCAGGGGCTGGCGGTCGTGGTCGTCACGAACAACCCGCGCTACGCCCACCTCATCGGTGACCGGTTCCTGCTGCTCGCGCACGGGCACGTGGCCGGCAACCTCACCCGGGACGACGTCGACGCCGACGTCCTCACCGCCCTGATGGCCGGCGGCGAACGGCTGAACGCCCTGACCGACGCCCTGACCGCCCTGCACCCCGAACTCGGCGAGCGCTGAGGCGGTCACGGAGCTCGGGGTGCAGGGCCTCAGGTGAAGAGGCTGACGCCGCCGGGGCCGACCAGGAGGCCGAGCACGATCAGCACGATCCCCGGCACGATCTGCTTGCGGACGAGCGCGACGATGCCGGCGACCACCAGGACGACGGCGAGGATCCAGAGCAGCGTGGCCATGTGACTCCCTCTCTGTTCCAGGCGCCCAGCGGCACCGAGTACGGAGAGTGGTGACCATGACGATCCGATGACAAACCTGCTCGGCCGATCCCCCGCTCATACGGGTGAGCGAAGGTTTCGGAGCGGACGCCTGGTTACCGTAGGTGAGGTCAGGCTCCCAGTGCCGGGTCGCAGTCCCGGAGCAGCTGCCGGCAGCGCTCGGCCTCCGCGGTCTCACCGATCGCCTCGGCCGCCGTCGCCAGCACGGTGACGCAGCGCAGGAACCCCCGGTTGGGCTCGTGCGACCACGGCACCGGGCCGTAGCCCTTCCAGCCGTTGCGACGCAGCGCGTCCAGCCCTCGGTGGTAGCCGGTGCGCGCGTAGGCGTAGGCCTGGACGGTGTCGCCGAGGGCCCGCTCGGTGCGGTTCAGCGCCTCCTCGGCCAGGCCGGCCCAGACCGCGCTCACCGTCGGGTGGTGCGCGGCGGCCTCGGCCAGCGTGGCGCCCTCGGCGAGTTCGGCGTCGGCCTCGGGCGTCGGGGGCAGCAGGGTGGCCGGCGGCTCGCCCAGCAGGTTGCCGTGGGAGTGCGTCACTCGACCTCCTCGCTGGCGCTCGTCGGTCCTGCTCCGCAGCGGGCTGTGCTCATTGATGACCTCGCGAGCTCGGTCACGCTCACGCGCCCTGGGACTGGCCGGCGGACAGCAGGTGTTCGCAGGCCTCGACGACGCGGGCGGCCATGTTCGTCTCGGCGGCCTTGAGGTAGCTGCGCGGGTCGTAGGCCTTCTTGTTGCCGACCTCGCCGTCGATCTTCAGCACGCCGTCGTAGTTGCTCAACATGTGGCCGGCGATCGGCCGGGTGAAGGCGTACTGGGTGTCGGTGTCGACGTTCATCTTCACGACGCCGTAGGACAGCGCCTCGCGGATCTCCGACTCCGCCGAGCCGGACCCGCCGTGGAAGACCAGGTTGAACGGCTTGGCGCCCTCGCCCAGGTCGAATTCCTCGGCCACCAGCGCCTGACCGCGCTGCAGCACGTCGGGGCGGAGCTTCACGTTGCCCGGCTTGTAGACGCCGTGCACGTTGCCGAAGGTGGCAGCGAGCAGGTAGACCCCCCGCTCCCCCAGCCCCAGCTGCTGGGCGGTGCGCAGGAAGTCGCCGTCGGCGGTGTAGAGCTTCTCGTTGATCTCGGCGACGACGCCGTCCTCCTCGCCGCCGACGATGCCGATCTCCAGCTCGAGCACGATCTTGGCCGCGGCGGACTTCTCCATGAGCTCCTCGGCGATGTCGAGGTTCTCCGTGAGCTCGATGGCCGAGCCGTCCCACATGTGCGACTGGAACAGCGGCTCCTGACCGGCGTCGACCCGGTCCTTCGACAGCGCGATCAGCGGGCGGACGTAGGAGTCGAGCTTGTCCTTGGGGCAGTGGTCGGTGTGCAGGGCGACGTTGACCGGGTACTTCTCGGCGACGACGTGGGTGAACTCGGCGAGCGCCACCGCACCGGTGACCATGTCCTTGACCCGGGTGCCCGAGCCGAACTCCGCCCCCCCGGTGGAGAACTGGATGATCCCGTCGCTGCCGGCGTCGGCGAAGCCGCGCAGCGCCGCGTTGACCGTCTCCGAGGAGGTGCAGTTGATCGCCGGGTAGGCGAAGCCGCCCTCCTTGGCCCGGTTGATCATGTCGGCGTAGACCTCAGGGGTCGCGATGGGCATGAGCGTGCACTCCTCGCATCGGTTACGGCTGTACGGCGCGGTACGGCTGACGTCGGCGCTCAGTATCCCGCCGCGCCCCCCGGCCGCGACACCACGGGTTGCCGGTGCCCCCGACCGGGCGACAGCGCGGTCAGTCGGCGGGCTCCGCCACGAGCAGCGGCAACGCCGCGACGACGTCCCCTCGCTCGACCCGCCGGGCAGCCGGCGTTCCGCGGCAGAGCACGGCGAGCAGCCCTGCGCGTCGTCGCTCCACCCGGTCCCCTCCGTCGCCCGGGCCGCTAGGCCCCTCCGTCGACCCGCAGTCCCAGCGCTGCGGCGAGCTGCACCGCCTGCGCGAGGTCGATCCGGGCACCGGCCAGCCGGGCCTCGCGGGGATCGAGCGCGGAGAGGTCGCTACCGCGCAGGTCGGCGCCGGTGAGGTCGGCCTCGTGCAACTCCGCTCCGGAGAGGTCGACGTCGCGCAGGGTCGCCCCGGCGGCGCGCACCCGGGTGAGGTCGGCCTCGCGCAGCCGGGTGCCCCGGAACGCCGCCCGGCCCAGGTCCGCGCCGGGCAGGATCGCGAACGACCAGTCCCCGCCGTCGACGGTGAGCTGGTCGAACGAGCAGCGGTCGAACGTGGCGCCGACGAGCTTGCAGTCGGCGAGGCTCGCGGAGAAGAAGGAGCAGCCGGTGAACGTGCAGTTCACGAAGGCGGTGCCGGTGAACCCGGCGAGGTTGAACCGGCAGTCGTGGAAGCTGCAGCCGGTGAAGACGACGCCGGTGCCGGTGGCCTCGGTCAGGTCCACCCCGCTGAACGCCACGTCGGTGTGCTCCTGACCGGAGAGGTCCTCGCCGTACCAGTCCGCGTCCCGGAGGTAGGTGTCGGGCGCCGGTGCGCCGGGCGCAGCCACCGGCCTCAGCCCTGCTCGAGCCGGCTCGCGATCCGCGCGACGACGCTGACCGGGTCGTAGGTGGGCGAGAACGGTGGCGCGTACGACAGGTCGGTGCCGGCCAGCTCCTCGGCGGTCATCCCCGCCCAGATGGCGGTGGCCAGCACGTCGATGCGCTTGGCGCTGCCCGGCCCGCCGACCACCTGGGCGCCCAGCAGCAGCCCCGAACCGCGCTCGCTGACCAGCTTCACCGCGATCGGATCGGCTCCGGGGTAGTAGCCGGCCCGCGTCGTCGCCTCGATCATCTCCACCCGGGCGTCGAAACCGGCCTGCTCGGCCTGCGTGCTGCACAGCCCGGTCCGCCCGATCTCCAGCTCGCCGACCTTGGTCACCGCCGTGCCCAGCACACCGGGGAAGCGGGCCGCGCGGCCGCCGATCACCGACCCGGCCACCCGCCCCTGCTTGTTCGCGTGGGTGCCCAGCGCGATGTGGATCGGTTCGCCGGTGATCCGGTGGAAGGTCTCCGCGCAGTCGCCGGCGGCGAACACCTCGGGGTGCGACCGGCTGCGCTGGTTCCGGGTGACGTCGATCGCCCCGGTGACGCCGGTCTGCAACCCGGCCTCCCGGGCCAGCGACACCTCCGGGCCCATGCCCAGCCCGAGGACGACGAGGTCGCACGCGTAGCTGCCGGCGTCGGTGCGCACCGCCCGGACCACGCCGTCGGCATCGGTCTCGATCGCACGCACCGGCTGCTCGGGCTGCACGTCGATGCCCATGTCCCCCATGGCCTTGCAGACCCGCTCGCCCATGTCGGCGTCCAGTTGCCCCATGGGCAACGGGTCCGCGAGGACCACGGTCACCGACAGCCCTCGGGTCTGCAGCACCTCGGCCATCTCCAGCCCGATGTAACCGCCGCCGAGGACGACGGCGCGCCGCGCGCCCGCGGCGATCGCGGAACGGATATCCGCGCCGTCGGCCAGCCGGTGGACCCCGTGCACGCCGACCGCATCCAGGCCCGGGATCGGTGGCCGGAGCGGCCTGCCGCCGGTGGCCACCACGAGGGTGTCGTAGCCCAGCCGGCGTCCGTCGCCGGTGCGCACCTCCCCTGCATCGAGGTCGATCTCCTCGGCCCGGGTGTGCGTGTGGACGGTGATGTCCTCGGCCTCGAACTGGCGCGGGGTGCGCGCCAGCAGGCTGTCCCGGTCGCTGACCAGGTCCCCGATCCAGTACGGGATGCCGCAGGCGGAGTAGGAGATCTCCGGGCCCTGCTCGAGCACGACGATCTCCAGCTCGGAGGCACCGCGCAGCCGGCGGGCCTGGGCGGCCGCCGAGAGTCCGGCGGCGTCACCACCGACGACGACCAACTGCTCCCTGCTCATCTCCCCAGCGTGGCAGCCCGGGCGGCGGAGCGGAACACCGTGCCCGGGTTGAGCAGCCCGGCCGGGTCGAGCGCGGACTTGATCGAGCGGTGCACGTCCAGCGCCACCGGTCCGATCTCCCGCTCCAGCCAGTCCACCTTGAGCACCCCCACCCCGTGCTCGCCGGTGATGGTGCCCCCGAGGGCCAGCCCGAGCTCCAGGATGTCGTCGAAGGCGGCGAAGGCACGGACCCGCTGGTCGTCGTCGGTCGGGTCGAAGCAGATGGTGGGGTGCATGTTGCCGTCGCCGGCGTGCCCGACGACGCCGATGGTGAGTGCACGGGCCGCAGCGATGGCGTCGCAGCCGTCGAGGAACTGCGCGATGCGGGAACGGGGCACGGCGACGTCGTCGATCAGCGTGCTGCCCAGCTGCTCCAGCGCCGGCAGCGCCATCCGGCGGGCGGCGAGCAGCAGGTCCCCGTCGGCCGGGTCGTCGGTGGAGTGGACGAACTCCGCACCGGCCTCCCGGCACAGCTCCTCCAGCGCCGCGACCTCCCGGGCAGCCGCCTCTCCCCCGGCGTCGGACTGCGCGACCAGCAGGGCCCGCGCCTCCCGGTCCAGGTCGGCCTTGAGCAGGTCGTCGACCGCGCGGATGCAGGTGTTGTCCATGACTTCCAGCAGGCTCGGCACGAGCCCGGTGGTCACCACCCGTTCGACGACCTGGCCGGTCTGCGCGGTCGTCGCGAACGTGGCGGCCAGCGTCACCGGCTTCTTCGGCGCCGGCCGCAGGGCGAGGGTCGCCTCGGTGATGATGCCCAGCGTCCCCTCCGAGCCGACGAACAGCCGGGCCAGGTCGTAGCCCGCCACGCCCTTGACCGTGCGGCGCCCGGTGCGCAGCACCCGGCCGTCGGCCAGCACCACCTCCAGGCCCAGGACGTAGTCGGTGGTCACCCCGTACTTGACGCAGCACAGGCCGCCGGAGTTGGTGGAGAGGTTGCCGCCGATCGTGCACCAGTCGTAGCTGGAGGGGTCCGGTGGGTAGAACAGCCCCGCACCGGCGACGGCGTCCCGCAGCTGCTTGTTCACCACCCCGGGCTGGACGACGGCCAGCCGGTCGGCCGGGGAGATCTCCAGGACGGCGTCCATCCGGGTCATGACCACGGTGATCCCGCCGTCGACGGCGTTGCTGGCCCCGGCCAGCCCCGAGCCGGCGCCGCGCGGCACCACCGGGAGCCCGTGCCGGGCCGCGACCCGCAGCACGGCGACGACGTCGTCGGTGTACCGGGGGAAGACCACGGCGGCGGGCGTGCCGGCGGGCGCCAGCATCGCCTGGTCGCGGGCATAGCCGACCGTGACGTCCGGGTCGGTGAGGACGGAGTCAGCGCCCAGTGCGTCGGTCAGCTCGGCGAGCCACGTCGCCGTCGTCGTGGTCACCGTCACACCGTACGACCCCGCCGCGGCCACGATCAGGGACCCTGACCGTGGAGCGTCCTCCCTCATGTCCCACGGTGAGGGAGGACGCTCGACGATCAGGTGCGTCTGATCATCGCTGCGGTCACGCCAGGCCGAGGTCGGCGAGGGTGAAGGCGGCCCGGTACTCGAATCCGGCCTCTTCCACCGCCGGACGGCCACCACGGTCGACGATCACCGCGACCGCCACCACCTCGGCACCGGCCTCCTGCAGCGCCTGCGCGGCGGTGAGCGGGCTGCCGCCGGTCGTGGAGACGTCCTCGACGACCAGGACGGCGCGGCCGGCGACGTCCGGACCCTCGATCCGCCGCTGCAGGCCGTGCGCCTTGTCCGCCTTGCGGACCACGCAGGCGTCGAGAAACCCCTCGCCCGCGGCGGCCGCGTGCAGCATGGCCGTGGCCACCGGGTCGGCGCCCAGGGTGAGCCCCCCGACGACGTCGTAGCGCAGGTCGCCGGTGAGCTGGCGCATCACCCGGCCCACCAGCGGCGCGCCCTCGTGGTGGAGCGTCAGCCGGCGCAGGTCGATGTACCAGTCGGCCTCCCGCCCGGAGGAGAGCGTGACCTTCCCGTGCACCACGGCCAGGTCGAGGACCAGCTGGAGCAGCCGGTCACGGTCGGGCAGGGAGGCCCCGTCCCAGGGGCCCGCCCCGAGGGACGAGGAGTGGGGGGGGACCGGGTCCTTTTCCATGCGCCCGACCCTAGATCCGACCCAGGGCCGCCGTCGGACGGGTGTCCGGCGGCGGCCCTGCGTAGCGACGTCCGGTCCCCTCACCCGCGAGAGGTGAGGAGGACAGGATCCTTGCTCAGGCGGCGGGGGCGAGCACCTGGTCGATGATGTAGACGGTGGCGTTGGCGGTCTGCACGTTCCCGCAGATCACCGAGGCCTCCATCTGACCCAGGACGGTCGCGTCGGCGCCGATGCTGAAGTCCTCGCCGGAGCCCTCGATGGTCACCTCGTCGTTGTTCAGCGTGGTGTGCGTGCCGGCCAGCTCGTCCGGGGCCAGGCGGCCGGGGATGACGTGGTGGGTGAGCACCGCGGTGAGCTGCGGGGTGTCGGCCAGCAGGGCGTTGAGCGCGTCGGCCGGCACCGCCTCGAACGCCGGGTTGGCCGGGGCCAGCACGGTGATGTCCTCGGTGGTGTTGAGGGTGTCGACCAGGCCGGCGGCCTGGACGGCCGTGACCAGCGTCGACAGCGCCGGGTTGTTGCTGGCGGCGGTGGCGACGGGGTCGGCGCTCATCCCCTCGAAGCTGCCGGCGCCCTCGGTCGGGACGGCCGCGCAGCCCTCGCCGAACGGCTCGTCGGACACCGGCACGGCCGAGCTCTCGGGCGCTGCGGACGTGCTGCTGGTGCCGGTGCTCGTCTCCGAGGCGGCGGGGGCCTCGGCGGCGTCGTCCGAGCCGCAGGCGCTGAGCGTGATGGCCAGCGTGGAGACGGCGGTGAGGAGGACGCCGCGGGTGAGGGTGCGCTTCATGATCGGTGTGCTCCTGTCAAGTCCTGCGCGACGACGGTGTCGCGTTCGGTCGGGGTGGTGCGCCGGCCGCGGGAGCGGCCGGTGGGTGCGTCGTCGGCAGCTGCCGGGACGGGTCTGGGGGGCCCGGTACCGCGACCGGGCGATGGCGTCACCGGGCGACCACCTGGACGGTGTGCCAGCCGGTGGCGCCGCTGGGGAAGGGGCGGGCCCGCTCCTCGGTCTGGGTCCGGCCCTCGCCGTCGGTGGCGCGGACGGTGACCGCGTGCCGACCGGGCGTGAAGTCGTAGGGCAGCACCCACTGCCGCCACAGGTCGGCGTCCACCTGCGTCGAGAGCTCGGCGTCGACCCAGTCGGCGTCGTCGACCCGAACCTCGACGCGGGCGATGCCGCGGGTCTGCGCCCACGCGACCCCGGCGATGGGCCGCCGGCCCGCGGGGAACGCCCGCAGCGGGGCAGGGGTGTCGACGCGGGAGAAGACCTTGATCGGCGCCTCGGCGGCCCAGTCGCGCTCGACCCAGTAGGGATCGAACGCCTCGAACGTGGTGGCCTCGATGCCGGTGATCCACTTGCAGGCCGAGACGTACCCGTAGAGCCCGGGGATGAGCATCCGCACCGGGAACCCGTGCTCCACGGGCAGCGGCTCGCCGTTCATCCCGAGGGCGAGCATGGCGTCCTGGACCTCGAGCGCGGAGCGCGTCGGCGCACCGATCGTCATGCCGTCCTTCGACCGGCACACCAGCTGGGTGCTGCCGGCGCGCACGCCGTTCTCGCGGAGGAGGGCGCCCAGGGGCACGCCCAGCCAGCGGGCGGTGCCGGCGAGGCGGCCGCCGACCTCGTTGGAGACGCAGCTGAGCGTGATGTCCCGCTCGACCAGGTCGTCCCGGCCGAAGAGGTCGGCCAGCGTGTAGGACCGCGGGGAGTCGAACATGCCGGTGAGCGCCAGCCGGTAGTCCGTCGGGCGGATCTGCGGGACGGTGATCGCGGTGTCGACCCGGTAGAACTCGCGGTTGGGTGTGAACAGCGGCGTCAGACCCTCGACCTCGCCGGAGAGGTCGGCGCCGGCGGGCAGCACCGGTGCCGGTGACGCCGGCCGGGGCAGCACCAGGTCCTGCCGGTCGCCGGCGACGTCGAAGCGCTGCTGGAGCAGCCGGCCTCCGCCACCGGCCACTGCGGCCACGCCGACGGCTGCGCCGCTGGTGAGGAAGAAGCGCCGGCGGTCCATACCGGCGCCCTTGCGGTCACCGGCTGCGAGCGCGTCGCGCAACCGCGTGGCGGCGCCCTCGCCGGACGGCGTGGCCGGCCGGGCGGCCGGCGCAGCCGCCGGGGCCGGGGGCGTCGTCTGCAGCGGGGCGAGGAGCGCGAGCAGGGCGACGATGCCGGCGAACACACCGACCAGCGACGGCAGGCCGTCGACGATCCCGCCCGTCGGTCGGGTCACCGCCGCGAGCACGCCCACGACGCCGAACAGGGCGATGCCCGCCGCACCAAGACGGCGGCTGCGCAGCCCGACCAGCCCGATGACCAGGGCATAGAGGGCGATGACGACCAGCATGCCGACGACGAGTGCGATCTTGTCGTCCTCGCCGAAGGTGCTGATGGCGAAGCTCTTGACCGCCTCGGGGGTGAGCGTGATGGCCGAGTCGCCGACCGCGACCACCGGCGAGGAGGACGGGCCGATGGTGGCGGCCACCAGCTCGCCCACGCCGAGGGCGACCGCGGCCGCGAGCAGACCGGCAAGTGCGGCCAGCGGGCGGCGGCCCCGGCGCCCGGCCGTCGCCGGCGCCCCGGAGGTGGGCCGCGAGCCCTGCACGGTCATCGTCACGGTGGGTGTTCGCGACCGGGGCCCGATCCGGATTCATCCCGGACGGAACTTCCTGCGCACCGCCCGGACGGCGGTGCAGCGGGGGGACGAGCCACGTCTGCCAGGCTGGGCGGGTGCCGTCCTCCCCCTTCCCCACCGACGCCGGCGAAGGCGCGACTCCGCAGCCACCCCCGTCGGTGCGGGTCGCCGTCGCCCTGCTGGGAACCCTCGCCGCGCTGTTGCTGCTCTACGTGGCGATCACGTGGCTGGGCCGGGACGGCCTGACCGAGGCGCTGACCGAGTCGGGGCTGTCCCGGGCGGAGGCCGAGCAGTTCCTGCTCGTCAACTCGACCGCGCCGCTCGTCCTCGGCCTGCTCTACGCCGTCTCGGCCTGGGGGTTGTCCTCCCACCGCTCGTGGGCCCGCTGGACCGGGGTGGCCGGGAGCGTCGTGCTGGCGCTGCTGGTGATCTCCACGATGCTGACCGCCGGAGGCGTCACGGTCATCTCGCTGCTGCTGCTGGTGCTGTCGGTCGCGGCCGCGGCCAGTCTGCTGGCCGGCACCACGCGGGACTGGCTGGCCGCGGCGAGCGGCGGCTGAGCCCCGCCCGGAGGCCCGGGCGGGACCCGGGTCAGCCCTGGCCGGTGGCCCGCTGCCACTTGCGGAAGCGGTACCAGTCGTTGGAGGGCTTCAGTGCCAGGAGCACGACGCCGACCGCGGTGAGCGCGATCTGGAACCAGGTCAGGGCCGTGACGAACGGCAGCGGACCGCTGGAGGTGCCCGCGAACGGGGTGGCCAGGAGAGCGAGCCCGCCGAGCACCCACAGGACGATCCGGGCCCAGTTGCGGCCCTTCCAGGCGAACCAGATGAAGAGCAGCTGCAGGAGCAGGACCAGGACGCTGAACGCCACGCCCAACTGGAGGGTGAGCTCGGCGAAGGCCTCCGCGTCGATCCCCTCGAGCTCCGACTCGCCGAGCTGCGCACCGGCCTCGGACAGCGTCCAGTCGCGGAACTGCTCCCAGTTGAGCACCAGCGCGAGCGTGCCCACGGCGCTGAGCACCAGCGAGGCCAGGAAGGCACCGATGCCGGCGCGGACGGTGACCGGCCGCTCCATGGGCGCCGGGGCGTCGGGCCCCCAGCCGCTGGGCGCGCTCGGCGCCGGCGCGTAGCCGTAGGGCGGCTGGCCCGGCTGGGGCTGGCCGTAGGGCGGCTGGCCCGGCTGGGGCTGGCCGTAGGGCGGCTGGCCCGGCTGGGACTGCCCGTACTGCGGCTGCCCGTACTGGGGCTGCCCCTGCGGCGGCTGCCCCTGCGGCGGCTGCCCGTACTGCGGCTGCCCGTACGGCGGCTGACCGTACTGCGGCTGCCCGTACGGCGGCTGCCCGTACTGGGGCTGCCCCTGCGCGGACGACGCCGGTGGCCGGTCCGGATGCTGTCCGCCCTGTCCGTCCGGCTGCCCCTGCTGGCCGTGCTGGTCGTCCTGACCCGCCGTCATCACGCCTCCGCTCGTCGCTCCCCGTCGCCGCGATCATGACCGACGGCACCGACGGGAACCAGCACGGCACGCGGCGCCACCCGATCAGGCGGGACGCCCACCGGACCCGGCGGGCGTCCACGGCCTCAGCCGCGGGTGACGCTCAGCCCCGCGTCGCCCTCGCCGGCGACGGCGGCCGTCCAGTCGACGAGCACCTCGTCGCCGTCCCGGATCTCGCCGGAGAGCAGCGCCTTCGCCAGCTGGTCCCCGATCGCCGACTGCACCAGCCGGCGCAGCGGCCGGGCGCCGTAGACCGGGTCGAACCCGTTCAGGGCCAGCCACTCCTTCGCGGCGTCGGTCACCGTCAGCGAGAGCCGCCGGGCGGCCAGCCGGCGGGCCAGCACGCCGACCTGGATGTCGACGATCCCGGTCAGCTCGTCGCTGCCCAGCGCCCGGAAGACCACGACGTCGTCCAGCCGGTTGAGGAACTCCGGCTTGAAGTGCGTCCGGACGACCTCCAGGACGGCGTCGCGCCGCCGCTGCTCCGGCACCGACTGGTCGGCGATGATCTGCGAGCCCAGGTTCGACGTCAGGATGAGGATGGTGTTCCGGAAGTCCACCGTCCGCCCCTGGCCGTCGGTCAGCCGGCCGTCGTCGAGCACCTGGAGCAGGACGTCGAAGACGTCGGGGTGCGCCTTCTCCACCTCGTCGAGCAGCACGACCGTGTACGGGCGCCGCCGGACCGCCTCGGTGAGCTGGCCGCCGGCCTCGTAGCCGACGTAGCCCGGAGGAGCACCGACCAGCCGGGCCACCGAGTGCTTCTCGGAGTACTCGCTCATGTCGATACGCACCATGGCGCGCTCGTCGTCGAACAGGAACTCCGCCAGCGCCTTGGCCAGCTCCGTCTTGCCGACACCCGTGGGCCCGAGGAACAGGAAGGAGCCGGTCGGACGGTCGGGGTCGGCCACGCCGGAGCGCGCACGACGCACGGCATCCGAAACAGCTCGGACCGCATCCGGTTGCCCGACGACCCGTGCGCCGAGACCGTCCTCCATCCGCAGCAGCTTCTGCGTCTCGCCCTCGAGGAGCCGGCCGGCCGGGATGCCGGTCCAGGCCTGGACGACCTCGGCGATGTCGTCGGGGCCGACCTCCTCCTTGAGCATGGAGTCGCCGGTCTCGACCGAGGACTCGGCCTCGGCGAGCGCCTTCTCCAGCTGCGGCAGCCGGCCGTAGCGGAGCTCGGCGGCCTGGGCGAGCCGGCCGTCCCGCTCGGCCCGCTCGGCCTCCAGGCGCGCCCGCTCCAGCTCCTCCTTGATCTGCTGGATGCGGACGATGGCACTCTTGTCCTGCTGCCACCGGGCCGTCAGCTCGTCGAGGGTTTCGCGCTTCTCGGCCAGGTTCTTCTGGACAGCCACCAGTCGCTCTTCGGACGACGGGTCGTCCTCCTTGGCCAGCGCCATCTCCTCGATCTCGAGCCGGCGCACCGCCCGCTCCACCTCGTCCACCTCGACCGGCCGGCTGTCGATCTCCATGCGGAGCCGGCTGGCGGCCTCGTCGACCAGGTCGATCGCCTTGTCCGGCAGGAACCGGGACGTGACGTACCGGTCGGACAACGTCGCGGCCGCCACGATCGCGGTGTCGGTGATCCGGACACCGTGGTGCACCTCGTAGCGCTCCTTGAGCCCGCGCAGGATGCCGATCGTGTCCTCGACCGAGGGCTCCCCCACGAAGACCTGCTGGAAGCGGCGCTCCAGCGCCGCGTCCTTCTCGATGTGCTCGCGGTACTCGTCCAGCGTGGTCGCGCCGACCATCCGCAGCTCGCCGCGGGCGAGCATCGGCTTGATCATGTTCCCGGCGTCCATCGCGGAGTCGCCGGTGGCGCCGGCACCGACGATGGTGTGCAGCTCGTCGATGAAGGTGACGACCTGCCCCTCGGCCTCGGTGATCTCCTGGAGGACGGCCTTCAGCCGTTCCTCGAACTCACCGCGGTACTTGGCCCCGGCCACCATCGCGCCGAGGTCGAGCGCCATGAGGCGCTTGCCCTTGAGGCTCTCCGGGACGTCGCCGGCGACGATGCGCTGGGCCAGGCCCTCGACGATCGCCGTCTTGCCGACGCCGGGCTCACCGATGAGGACGGGGTTGTTCTTGGTGCGCCGGGAGAGCACCTGCACCACCCGGCGGATCTCGGTGTCCCGGCCGATGACCGGGTCGATCTTGCCGTCGCGGGCGCGCTCGGTGAGGTCGACGGCGTACTTCTCCAGCGCCTGGAAGGTGCCCTCGGGGTCCGCCGTCGTCACCTTGCGGTTGCCGCGCACGGTGCGGAAGGCGGCGAGCAGCGCGTCACGGGTGGCCCCGGCGCTGGTCAGGACGGCGCCGGCCTCGCCCTCGGATCCGGCGAGGCCCACCAGCAGGTGCTCGGTGGAGACGTACTCGTCCCCGAGGGCGCCGGCCTGCTCGCCGGCGGCGTTGATCACCCGGAGGAACTCCCGGGACGGGGAGGGCGCCGACACGGTGGCGCCGCTGACGCTGGGCAGGCGGCGCAGCGCGGCGTCGGCCTTGCTCCGGACGTCCACCGGGTCGGCCCCGACCGCGGTCAGCAACGGACCGGCGATGCCGTCGGTCTGCTCCAGCAGGGCGGCGAGCAGGTGCAGCGGCTCCAGCGCCGCCTGACCCCGACCGACGGCGAGGCGCTGGGCGCCGGCGACGGCCTCCTGCGAACGGGTCGTGAGCTTGCTCTCCATGCTCGGGTGCACGTCCTTTCGTCTCCGTGGTCTCCGGCGCCCTCCGTGGAGGGGCGCGATCTGCCGGCTGCAACGACCCACGGGTTGAGTCTGTTCCGCTCAACTCTGCCACGACCGTGGCCGGCAGCACAGCAGGTGGCGAGGGCGAGCCACCTGACCCGACCGGACGAGAAGGGACCGCGGTGTCCCGGCGTCACAGCAACATCGGCCTAGACTGTCGCCATGACCGCCCTGCCGGCGCCGAGCGTGGCGCTCGACGACCAGCTGTGCTTCGCCCTGTACGCCGCGTCGCGTGCGGTGACCGCGCGGTACCGGCCCATGCTCGACGCCATCGGCCTGACCTACCCGCAGTACCTGGTGATGCTCCTGCTCTGGGAGTCGGACGACCAGACGGTGGGCCAGCTCGGCTCGCGGCTCGCTCTGGACAGCGGCACCCTCTCCCCGTTGCTCAAGCGGTTGACCAACGCCGGCCTGGTGACCCGGAACCGGCGGGTCGAGGACGAGCGCTCGGTGTCCATCGCGCTCACCGACGCGGGGCGCGCCCTGCAGGACAAGGCCACCGCCATCTCCGAGGAGATGATCGGGGCCATCGGCTTCGACACCCGCGAGTTCGACGACCTCAAGAGCCGGCTGCGGACGCTCACCGACCGGGTCAACGGCCCCGCCGAGGCCGGGGACCGGCCGGCCGCCGGACGGTAGGGCACAACCTTCTCCGGGTAGGGGGCGCTCACGGCGCCGCCCGAGCCAGAGGCGGCCACGGCCCGGAAGGGGCAGCATGCCCACTCGTACCGCTCGTACCGCCTGGAACGGCACCCTGCAGGAGGGCTCCGGCCAGGTCGAGCTCAGTAGCTCCAAGGTCGGCACCTACGAGGTGTCCTTCCCCAAGCGCGCCGCTGAGGAGGCCGGAGGGACGACCAGCCCCGAAGAGCTCATCGCCGCCGCCCACTCGGCGTGCTTCGCGATGGCCCTCTCGAACGAGATCGGCAAGGCCGGCGGCACGCCGCAGTCGCTGGAGGTCTCCGCCGACGTCACGCTCGGCCAGCAGGACGGCGCCCCGGCGATCACCGGGATCGCGCTGACGGTCCGCGGCGAGGTCGACGGCCTGGATGCCGCGGGCTTCGAGAAGGCGGCACAGGCGGCCAAGACCGGCTGCCCCGTCAGCAAGGCCCTCACGGGTACCGAGATCACCCTTGACGCCGCCCTAGAGCAGTAGAAGGGCCCTCCTGCCCCCCACCGCTCACAGGCTCCCGGCGGGACCCTGCAGGAGCCGCCTCGTCTGATGCGACGGCGGCCCGTATCCCCGGGGAGACGGGTCGCCGTCGTGTTCGCAGCACCGGTCAGCGGACCACCGACTGCTGCAGCGAGTGGCCGACCTCGTCGGTGCGCTCGCCGGCGGCGTCCCGGCCCTCGATGCGATCGGTGTCGATGCGCACGGCGTCCGAGCGCTCGGCCCACTGGCGCTCGTCCCCGGACTCGGTCCGCAACGCGACCTCCCGGATGAAGAGGACCGCGAGGACGGCGACCACCGACACGACGGCGGAGACGAGGAAGATCCGCCCGGTCGCGTCGCCGTAGGACATCCGGATGAGCGCCTCGACGGGCGCCGGCGCGTCGGCCAGGTCGGCCAGCCCGACCGCGCCACCGCCTCCGGCCGCCTGGGCAGCGCCGGGCATGCCGGTCAGGCGGTCCTCGATGAGGTCGCCCACGTGGTTGCTCAGCACCGCCCCCAGCACCGCGACGCCGACGGTGCCGCCGAGGCTGCGGAAGAAGGTCACCGCGGAGCTGGCCGCGCCCAGGTCGGCGGCCGCCACCGTGTTCTGCACGGCGAGCACCAGGTTCTGCATGCTCATGCCGATGCCCGCACCCAGGATGAACAGGTTGGTGCAGAGCAGCACCATGTCCGTCTCGTGGTCGATGGTGGCCAGCAGCCCGAAGCCGGCCATCACCAGCGCCGAGCCGGCCGTGAGGTAAGCCTTCCACCGGCCGAAGCGGGTGATCAGCAGCCCCGAGACCGTCGAGGACAGGACCAGGCCACCCACCATCGGGATGGTCAGCAGCCCGGCCTCCGTGGGCGAGTAGCCGCGCGAGATCTGCAGGTACTGGCCGAGGAAGACGGTGGACCCGAACATCGCTACGCCCACCGCGATGCTGGCGATGATCGCGAGGGTGGTGGTGCGGTCCCGGAAGAGCCGGAGCGGCACGATCGGCTCGACCGCCCGCGACTCGGTGACGAGGAACGCCACGACCGCGAGGACGGCGCCGCCGAGGAAGAGGGCGCTCTGCACCGAGGCCCACGGGAATCCGTGGCCGGCGAGGGTGACCCAGATGAGCAGCGCCGAGACCCCCGCGGCGAGGAACCCCGCCCCCAGGTAGTCGATGGTCACGTCCCGCCGGATCACCGGAAGGTGCAGGGTGCGCTGCAGCAGCACCAGCGCGACGGCGGCGAAGGGCACACCCACGTAGAAGCACCAGCGCCAGCCGAGCCAGCTGGTGTCCACGAGCACCCCGCCGATCAGCGGACCGCCGACCGTCGCCGCAGCGAAGACCGAGCCCATGAGGCCGGCGTACCGCCCGCGTTCGCGCGGGCTGATCATCGCCGCGATCGCGATCTGCACCAGCGCCTGCAGGCCACCCAGGCCCAGGCCCTGCAGCGCCCGCCAGGCGATGAGGGTCTCGACCGACTGCGCCAGCCCGGCCAGCATCGACCCGGCGATGAACACCACGATCGACAGCTGGATCAGCAGCTTCTTGCTGAACAGATCGGCGAGCTTTCCCCAGACGGGCGTGGAGGCCGTCGACGACAGCAGCGTCGCCGTCACCACCCAGGTGTACTGGTTCTGGCTGCCCCGGAGGTCGGTGATGATCGTCGGCAGGGCGTTGGACACGACGGTGGAGGACAGGAACGCCACGAACATCGCCAGCATCAGGCCGGACATGGCCTCCAGAACCTGGCGGTGCGTCATCCTCCCCGGCTGCGCGACGGGCGTCGGCGGTGCGGATGCCTGCACGGGACGCCGGCGCGGTCGCCGTGCGGCGGCGGGAGCAGGCGGAGGGGCCGCGCTCACCGGGGAGCCGCCGGACGACCGGACGGCGAGACGGCGGCGAGCGATCTCAGCAGCTCTCCGCCGGCACCGGGGGCACTGGCCGCCAGGCGGTCACGGGTCGCGGAGCTGAGGGGCATGACGACGTCCTTGTGGCGATCACGTACTTGCAGACCGCAACCATACCCGCGAAAAGTTGCAACGCGCAACGCGCGGCACGTCAGCCTGCAGCGGCGTGAGTCAGCCCTCGGTAGGCGGCACGGCGCCGCCGACCTCGGCCTCGCGCGCCTCACCGATGCGGTTGAGCCGCTCGAGCAGGATCGCCAGCGTCGCCACGTCGTCGGCCGGCCATCCGGCCAGGTCGCTCGCCCACCGGGCGCGGCGGGCCGCGCGGATGCGCGACAGCCGGGCCGAGCCCTCGGCCGAGGGCGTCAGCACCTGCGCGCGCCCGTCGTCGGGGTCGGCGGCGCGGTCGACCAGCCCGAGCTCGACCAGGCTGGCGACCTGCCGGCTGACCGTGCTCTTGTCCAGGCCCAGCCGGAGCACCAGGTCGCTGGCCCGCAAGGGGCCGGTGTCCTCGAGCAGCGCCAGCAGGCCGTACGCAGCGCCGTCGAGATCTGGGTGCAGCTCACGGGCCAGCCGGGCGGATATCGCCCGCGACCTGCGCAGCAGCAGCCCGATCTCCCGCTCGAGCGCGACGAAGGCCGGGTGCGCGTCGGTGCCCGCGTCCGTCACCGGCCACCCCCGGGTCGCCAGACCACCAGCGCCGAGCTCGGTCGGCGGTGCAGCACCAGATCGGCGCGGTAGGCGGCCGGGACGGCGGCCTCCGCCGCCATCCGCCGGTTCTCGGAGTGCTGTAGCTCCTCGAGCAGCTCGTGCACCCGCGCCTGCAGCGCCTCCACCTGGGACTCCAGGTCGATGATCCGCTTGATGCCGGCGAGGTTGACGCCGTCCTCCTGCGAGAGCCGCTGCACCTCGCGCAGCAGCGCGACGTCGCGCGGGCTGTACCGCCGTCCACCGCCCGCCGTCCGGCCCGGGCTCACCAGGCCGAGCCGGTCGTACTGCCGCAGCGTCTGCGCGTGCATGCCGGCCAGCTCGGCCGCCACGGAGATCACGAAGACCGGCGCGTCCTCCGCCACCGCCCGCCCCGCGGCACCGAGGGGCCCTCCTGCTCGCACGTTCACCCCTCATCTCCGCCGCGCACAGCAGCGGTGATCTGCGGACGCGGGTCCTCGTCCATCTCCTCCGCCAGCGTCTCGATCACCTTCCGCTGGCCGGGGGTCAGCCGGACGGGGACGGCGATCTCGACGGTGACCAGCAGGTCACCCGAGCGCCCCTTGCCCGGCACCCCGCGCCCGCGCACCCGCAGGGTGCGCCCGCTCGCGGTACCGGCGGGCACCTTGAGCGAGACGGTGCCGTCCAGCGTGGGCACCGTCAGGGTGGTGCCCAGCGCCGCCTCGACGAAGGTGATCGGCACGGTGAGCGTCAGGTCGTCGCCCTTGCGGCCGAGCAGTGGGTGCTCGGAGACGTGGACGACGACGAACAGGTCGCCGGCCGGGCCGCCGCGCCGTCCGGGCGCGCCCTTGCCGGTCAACCTGATGCGCTGGCCGTCCCTGACCCCGGCCGGGATCCGGACGGTGATCGTGCGGGCCTGCGTCGTGACGCCACTGCCGGTACAGGTGGGGCACGGGTCGTCGACCACCTGGCCGCTGCCGCGGCAGTTGCGGCAAGGCTCGGAGAAGGCGAACGCCCCCTGGCTGCGGCTGGTGACCCCGGCCCCCTGGCACACCGGGCAGGTGTGCGGCGAGGTGCCCGGGCGGGCGCCGCTACCGGCGCACGTCGGGCAGCTGCCCGGGCTCTGCATGCGCAGCGGCACCGTCACCCCGAGGACCGCCTCCTCGAAGGAGAGCGTCGCCTCGGTCTCCACGTCCTGGCCGCGTGCCGGCCCCGAGGCCGCCTGGCTGCGGGCCCGCGCGCCGCCGCCCGCCGCGCCGCCGAACAGACCGCCCAGGATGTCCCCCAGACCGCCGGGCCCGCGGCCGGCCGCTCCACCCCCGGCCGCCCCGAACAGATCGCCGAGGTCGAAGGGCTGACCGCCCGGGCCCGCGCCGGGAAAGCCACCGGGGAACCCGGCCCGGGCGCCGGCCCCACCGGAGCCGAACAGCCGCCGCGCGTCGTCGTACTCGCCGCGCCGCTTGGGATCGGAGAGCACGTCGTAGGCCTCGGAGACCTCCTTGAACCGGGCCTCGGCGGCGGAGTTGCCCGGGTTCTTGTCCGGGTGCAGCTCGGTGGCCAGCTTGCGGTAGGCCTTCTTGATCGCCGCGGCGTCGGCGTCCTGCGGGACGCCGAGCGCGCCGTAGTAGTCCTTCTCGATGAAGTCACGGGTGCTCAACGACACACCTCCGGTGGGGAACCGGACGCCTCCGACGTCTCACCGACACGACAACGCTGCTCCGCAGGGGAACTCGACACCTTCGGTGCGTTCATTGCGCCCCCTCTCGCACTCGGTCCGGTCAGCCGGCGGCCGGGTCGGTGGACTCGGCCGGCGGCTGGGCCGGCGCCGCGGACTCCGGCTCGGTGACGGCCACCATCGCCGTCCGCAGCACCCGGTCTCCCCGCCGATAGCCCTGGCGCAGCACCGTCGTGGCCGTCGGCACCTCCACGTCGGCGGAGGTGTCGTGCATGACGGCCTCGTGCAGCGACGGGTCGAACGGGTCGCCCGCCACGCCGAACGCCGCCACGCCCAGGCCGTCGAGCAGGCCCAGGATCCGGTCGGCGACGAGCTTGAAGGCCCCGGTCAGGTCGCCGTGGTCCCGCGCCCGCTCGATGTCGTCGACGATCGGGAACAGCTGCGTGGCGAACCGCTCGGCCGCCTGGTCGACGACCAGCGACCGGTCGCGGTCGATGCGCCGCCGGTAGTTGGCGTACTCGGCGGTGACCCGCTGCAGGTCCTCGGTGCGCTCGGCCAGCTGGCGGGCGAGGTCGCCCTCTGCGGCGCCGTCCGCGGACGGTTCCGTCGCCGGCTGGTCGGCCACCGGCGTCTCGTGCTCGCTCATCTGCTCCCCTGGGAGTTCGGTACCGGGCCGGACGCCGGCCGGCTGCTCGCCGGCCGGCGTCCGTACTGCACCAGTGATGGGGTCGATCCGCCGCTTGTCACGGATGACGACCCGCGACTGCTCGTCCCCGGCTTGCGTCATGGTCGTCCTCCGCAAGCGTCGGTCGACGTCATCGGCGGTTGTCGTCCTCGTCGACGATCTCGGCGTCCACGACGTCGTCGTCGTTCGTCGTCGCGCCCTGGGTCGCGCCGTCACCGGCCGTCTCCGCGCCGGGCGCGCCACCGGCCGCCTCGGCCTGCTGGGCGTAGAGCGCCCCGCCGACCTCTTGCGACACGCGGGCGACCTTCTCCTGCGCGGACTTGATGGCCTCGATGTCGGAGCCGCCGAGGGCCGAGCGGAGCTCGGTCAGCGCCTCGCCGAGCTCGTCCTTCTTCTCGGCCGGGATCTTGTCCCCGTTCTCGGCCAGGAACTTCTCGGTCTGGTACTGCAGCGACTCGGCGAGGTTGCGGGTCTCGGCCTCGTCGCGGCGGCGCTTGTCCTCCTCGGCGTGCGCCTCGGCGTCCTTCATCATCCGCTCGATGTCGTCCTTCGGGAGGGCCGAGCCGCCGGTGATGGTCATCGACTGCTCCTTGCCCGTCCCGAGGTCCTTGGCGTGGACGTGGACGATGCCGTTGGCGTCGATGTCGAAGGCGACCTCGATCTGCGGGACGCCGCGGGGCGCCGGGGGCAGCCCGGTCAGCTCGAACATGCCGAGCTTCTTGTTGTACATCGCCATCTCGCGCTCGCCCTGGAAGACCTGGATCTGCACGGACGGCTGGTTGTCGTCGGCCGTCGTGAAGATCTCCGAGCGCTTGGTCGGGATCGTGGTGTTGCGCTCGATCAGCTTGGTCATGATCCCGCCCTTGGTCTCGATCCCCAGGGAGAGCGGGGTGACGTCGAGGAGCAGCACGTCCTTGACCTCGCCACGGAGGACACCGGCCTGCAGCGCCGCACCGATGGCGACGACCTCGTCGGGGTTGACGCCCTTGTTGGGCTCCTTGCCGCCGGTGAGCTCCCGGACCAGGTCGGAGACGGCGGGCATGCGGGTCGAGCCACCGACGAGGACGACGTGGTCGATCTGGCCCACCGAGATGCCGGCGTCCCGGATCGCCTGGTTGAACGGCGCGCGGGCGCGGTCGAGCAGGTCCTGGGTCAGCCGCTGGAACTCGGCACGGGTGATCGTGACGTCGAGGTGCAGCGGGCCGTCGGCGCCGGCGGTGATGTAGGGCAGGTTGATGTTGGTCGACTGCGCGCCCGACAGCTCGATCTTGGCCTTCTCGGCGGCCTCGCGGAGGCGCTGCATGGCCAGCTTGTCCTTGGACAGGTCGATGCCGTTGGAGGCGTTGAAGGTCTGCACCAGGTGCTTGACCACGCGCTCGTCCCAGTCGTCACCACCGAGGTGGTTGTCGCCGGCGGTGGCCTTCACCTCGATGACGCCGTCCCCGATCTCGAGCAGGGAGACGTCGAAGGTGCCGCCACCCAGGTCGAAGACGAGGATCGTCTGCTCGGTCTCGCCCTTGTCCAAGCCGTAGGCCAGCGCGGCCGCGGTGGGCTCGTTGACGATGCGGAGGACGTTGAGGCCCGCGATCTCACCGGCCTCCTTGGTGGCCTGGCGCTGCGCGTCCTCGAAGTAGGCGGGGACGGTGATGACGGCGTCGGTGACCGGCTCGCCCAGGTAGGTCTCGGCGTCCCGCTTCAGCTTCTGCAGGACGCGGGCGGAGATCTCCTGCGGCGTGTACCGCTTGCCGTCGATGTCGTCGGAGTTCCAGTTCGTACCCATCTCGCGCTTGACGGAGCGGATGGTGCGGTCGACGTTCGTGACCGCCTGGTTCTTGGCCGACTGGCCGACGAGGACCTCGCCGTTCTTGGCGAACGCGACGACCGAGGGAGTCGTGCGGGAGCCCTCGGAGTTGGCGATGACCGTCGGCTCGCCGCCCTCCAGGACGGTGACGACGGAGTTGGTGGTGCCGAGGTCGATACCGACCGCTCGAGCCATGGAGATGGCCTCTCTTCCGTGTGCTGGGGTGGTACTGGTCCGTGTGGGGAGTCGAGGACCCGCGGGTGCTCGTGCGCCTTGCGCGGGGTGCGCTCAAGTTTCCTGCCCACCCTAACGGCAGTCCGGCCGGTCGTGTTCCCGGGGTGCGCAGGTTGTCCGGCCTCGGCCGACCGGGACCGCCGCGCAGCCACGAGTACCGTCCTGCACCCCGGCCAGAGCGACGACACCGCGGTACCGGCGCGGAGCCCGTCCACAGTTCTTCACCGCCCACCCCCGCCTGCGGTCCGGTTGCCCGACACTCGCGCGGTGCATCCACTGCTGAAGGCCGCGGCCGAACGCCGGCTGGGGTTGTTCACCGCCTCTGACGCCCGTCACGCCGGCTACGGGCACCCGGAGATCCGGCACCTGCTGAGCTCCGGGCAGTGGCAGCGTGTGCGACGGGGCGTGTACATCACGGCCGACGACCTCGGCCGCGCCGACGAGCGCGGACGTCGGCACCAGCTCGAATGCCTCGCGGTGCTCCTGGCCCTGGATCGCCCCACCGCCGTCCTGAGCCACGCGACCGCCGCGCGGCTGTGGGGCTTCCCGCGTGCGCGCTCGACGCCGCCCACGGTGCGGCTGACCGATCCGCAGCACAACCGCACCGGGCGGGGGTTCCGCATGACCCGCGCACCGCTGGACGACGCGGAGATCCGCCGCTCAGGTCCGTTCCGCCTCACGAGCGCGGCGCGGACCCTGGTCGACTGCGCCCGCGAGTGGCCGCTGGAGGACGCGGTGATCGCCATGGATGCGGCCCTCCTGGCTCGCCGGGTGTCACCGGAGCAGCTGCGGGACGCCGTCGCGCGGGTCCTCGACTGGCCGGGTGCTCGCCGTGCGAACCGTGCCCTCCTGCTCGCCGACGGACGGGCGGAGTCACCCCTGGAGACCCGCGGGCGGCTGCGCATCGTGGGTGCCGGGTTGCCCCGGCCCGAGCTGCAGGTGGAGATCCGCAGCAGCGGGCGGCTGGTCGCCGTCGTCGACGCCTGGTTCGACGGCCCCGCGGTGGCCGTGGAGTTCGACGGACAGGTGAAGTACACCGACCCATGGCGGGAGCGAGACCCCGATCGGGTGCTGTGGGAGGAGAAGCGTCGGGAGGACCGATTGCGCGCGCTGGACATCCGCGTGGTGCGGATCGCCGACACCGACCTGGGCGATACGTGGCAGCGCACCGAGGCGGACCTGCGCCGACTGATCGCCGGCCCGGGAACGGCCGCCCGCCGCTTCACCGCCACCCCACGGGTACGAGGCCGGGTCCAGGCGAGCTGAACACCGCCGCACGGAGGTCGGCACCTCGGCACAGCGCGGTACCGACGGCGACGGGGTGGCGTCGGCACGCCGGTGGCGGCGGCCGCGGGTGACGCACCGGGCTCAGCGCACGTCGGCGAGCCGCGCGTAGACGACGACGTTGTCCCGGTAGCTGCCGCTGGCGCGGTCGAAGGAGCCGCCACAGGTGATCAGCCGCAGCGCCGCGTGGTCGGTGTCGCCGTAGACCTCGGTGGTCGGGAAGGCGTCCTTCGGGTACCGCGCGACGCGGTCCACGGCGAAGACCGCCGTGGTGCCGTCCGCGCGCTCGACGAGGATCTCGGCGCCCGGCTGCAGCTCGGCCAGCCGGAAGAAGACCGCCGGTCCGCCGGCCGCCGAGTCCACGTGTCCGGCGATGACCGCCGGGCCCAGCTCGCCGGGGGTCGGGCCGCCGCGGTACCAGCCCGCCACGTCGTAGTCCTCGGGCACCTCCAGGGAACCGTCGGGATTCAGGCCGAGGGACACCAACGGCGGCGTCACCATGCCCACGGAGGGGACGGTCACCGAGACCGGCTCCGCCTCCGGGAGCACCGGACCCACGACGGCCGGCGCGTGCACCGCAGCCCCGGGGGACTCTTCCGGCGGTGCGGAGGGCGACGGCGCAGCAGCGGGCGGCACGGCGGTCGACGGCGTGGACACGGCGGCCGACGACGGCACGGTGGCCATCGACTCCTGGGTGGCCACCCCGAGGACGATCAGCCCGGCTCCGCCGACGGAGAGCGCGGCGATGGCCGCCCTCGCGAGGCGAGGGCGGCCATCAGTGCGTACGTGTCGTCCCATGCGTGGAGGTCAGACGTCCCCGCGGGCGGTACGACGGCGGTAGGCCAGCGCGCCGGCGCCGGCGAGACCGGCCGCACCGAGGGCGAAGAGCGCCTCGTTCTCGATGCCGTCGGTGGCACCGCCACCGGCGTCCACGCCACCGGACGGCATCTGACCCATCTGGTCAGTGGCGCCGCACAGCGCCGGCGCGGTTGCCTCGAGCGGGAGGGCCGGGTCCAGCTCACTGGCCGGCGGCATCGGGCCGTACTCGCCGTTCGGGCTGATCGTGTCGATGCCGTGCTGCACCACGACGACCTCATCGAGGTTGATGTCGCCGTCGATCTGGGAGAGGTCGAACGTGCGCTCGTAGCTGACCTCACCACTCTCGCTGCCGACCGGGAAGCGGTCCACGGCCAGGGCGCTGCTCGGCCCGAAGTCGCCCTCGGTGGTGAGCGAGAGCTGGATGGCGCCGTAGGACGGCTGACCGTCGACGGTGCTCACGATGCCGTCGTCACCCGCGGCGGACATGGGCGGGCAGATGTTCTGGCCCCCGATGTGGATGTGCTGGGCGTGCGGCAGGCCGGGGACGACACCCATGGTGTCGACGTTGACGGTGAGCGTGTTGGCCTCCTCGTCGAGGACGAGTTCTGCGGTACCCGAGGCGCCGCTGTCGTTCAGCGGGTCGAGCTGGACGGTGGCGGACTCGGCCGCGGCGGCGGGGCCGGCCGTGAAGAGTGCGAAAGGAACGGCGAGTGCGGCGGCGGACAGGTATCTCGTGCGCATCGAGTGACATCCTCTTCTCGAGTGCCGAGCTCCGGTCGAGCGTCGGTCCCCCGACGTCTGCCCCGCTCACCGGGGTGCAACTCGGCAGGACGCCGATCTGTCACGTCCGCAATCCACCGGATGACGATCCCGTGACGAGCCACGACTCCGGGATGCTGCAACGTGGAGTGCCCGCCTATCGTCATCGGCCCCGGATCCTCTACCCGGCGTGTCCGACGGTGGAACCGGCGTGTCTCCGAACCCGGAGCCGACCTCGGCCCCGCGGCCCCGCGATCGAGAAATGACAGCGGTGTCACACGGGACCGAGGAGAGACCTCGCCACCGCACACATCCGCAGGTGGGCGCGGCGCACGACCGGACCGGTCGACATCGAGGCACGGCGCCCCTGTTACCCACGAGTAGCCTCCTGGTGCGCCAGCTATCGTGCGACACAGTGCGGCGAGCCTGCCCGCACGCGATCCGGGCGCCGGCTCCTGGGCCGGCGCCGTCGGCGCGCGCACCACACACAGCTCCGGTCCCCTCCGTGGCGGACCGGGGACAGCCGACGCCGCCAGGCGTACGGGAGGGGAAGAGATGACGGGCCCGCTGCAGATCGTCCTGGGGACGATCAGCATCCTGTTCCTGATCGTGGCGAGCGTGATGGCCTACCGGGCCGTGCGCGCGATGATTCGGATCATCCGCACCGGACAGCCCGACGGCACCCGCTTCGGCCCGGTCAAGAGCCGGCTGAAGACGCTGCTGGTCGAGTCGCTCGGCCACACCCGGATGCTCAAGTGGTCGAGCATCGGTGTCGCCCACTGGTTCGTGTTCGTCGGGTTCTACGGCCTGTTCCTGACGCTGGTCGAGGCCTTCGGCGAGGTCTGGAACCCGGCGTTCCACCTGCCGCTGATCGGCGAGTGGGCGCTGTGGAACCTGTTCGCCGACATCATCGGCACCGGCACGATCCTCGGGATCCTGTACCTGATCTACCGGCGCCAGAAGGACCACCCGCGCCGGCAGGGCCGCAAGAGCCGCTTCGCCGGTACGAACGAGGGCCGCGGCTACTTCGTCGAGGCCGTCGTCCTCACCGTCGGGGTCGCCATCCTGCTGATCCGGTCGCTCAAGGTCTCCTCCGACCTGACCGACGCCCCGGCCTGGTCGCACCCGGTCTCCGGGGCGCTGGCCACCGTGCTCCCCGACAGCCCCGACCTGCTCACCGTCGTCGCATTCGTCAAGATCGTGGTCTCGCTGACCTGGCTGGTCGTGATCAGCCGGATCCTGAACATGGGCGTGGCCTGGCACCGGTTCAGCGCCTTCTTCAACATCTACTTCAAGCGCGAGGCCGACGGCCGCCAGGCGCTCGGCCCGCTGCTGGCCATGACCAGCGGCGGCAAGCCCATCGACTTCGAGGACCCGGGCGAGGACGACGTCTTCGGCCGCGGCAAGATCGAGGACTTCACCTGGAAGGGGATGCTGGACTTCACCACCTGCACCGAGTGCGGGCGGTGCCAGAGCCAGTGCCCGGCGTGGAACACGGGCAAGCCGCTCAGCCCGAAGATGGTGATCATGGACCTCCGCGACCACCTCTACGCGAAGGCTCCGTACCTGCTGGGCGAGAAGACCGCGAGCGAGACCGCCCCCGACTACGACGTGCTCAAGCCCAGCGACGAGCAGGTCTGGGCGTCGGGCTACGCCCGCATCGAGGGCACCAACGACGCGCAGGCGCACCGCCCCCTGGTCGGCACCCTCGAGGAGGGCGGGGTCATCGACCCCGACGTCCTGTGGAGCTGCACCAACTGCGGTGCCTGCGTCGAGCAGTGCCCGGTGGACATCGAGCACGTCGACCACATCGAGGACATGCGCCGGTACCAGGTGCTGATCGAGTCCAGCTTCCCGTCCGAGGCCGGGGTCATGATGACCAACCTCGAGAAGCGCGGGAACCCGTGGGGCATGGGCGGCAACGTCCGCGAGGACTGGATCAAGGAGCTGGACTTCGACGTCCGCGTGGCCGACGGCCCGCTGTCGCACGAGGTCGAGTACCTGTTCTGGGTCGGCTGCGCCGGCGCCGTCGACGACCGCGCCAAGAAGGTCACCAAGGCCGTCGCCGAGCTGCTGCACACGGCCGGCGTCGAGTTCGCCGTCCTCGGCAACGGGGAGACCTGCTCGGGCGACCCGGCCCGCCGCATGGGCAACGAGTTCCTGTTCCAGCAGCTGGCCATGGAGAACGTCGAGACCCTCAACGGCGTCTTCGAGGGCCGGGTGCCCGGCACCCGCAAGATCGTGGCGACCTGCCCGCACTGCTTCAACTCGCTGGGCCGGGAGTACCCCCAGGTCGGCGGGGAGTACGAGGTCGTGCACCACACCCAGTTGCTCGGCAAGCTGGTGGAGGAGGGCCGGCTCACCCCGGTGACGCCGGTCGACCGCAAGGTCACCTACCACGACCCGTGCTTCCTGGGCCGGCACAACAAGGTCTACACGCCCCCGCGGGAGATCCTCGACTCCGTCCAGGGCCTCTCCACGCAGGAGATGCACCGCTGCAAGGACCGCGGCTTCTGCTGCGGCGCCGGCGGCGCCCGCATGTGGATGGAGGAGAAGATCGGCAAGCGGATCAACATGGAGCGCACCGAGGA
The DNA here is from genome assembly GCF_030165005.1 of Blastococcus capsensis. Taxonomy (GTDB): domain Bacteria; phylum Actinomycetota; class Actinomycetes; order Mycobacteriales; family Geodermatophilaceae; genus Blastococcus; species Blastococcus capsensis. The sequence continues at coordinate 177,343 of NZ_JASNNW010000002.1, read as the reverse complement.
GGCGCTCGAGCTCGATCCCGACGTCATCTCCACCGCCTGCCCGTTCTGCATCACGATGCTCAGCGACGCGCTGACCAGCAAGAAGCAGAACGGTGAGGCCGGCGAGCACGTCGAGGTGCTCGACGTCAGCCAGATCCTGCTGCGCTCGATGCAGCCGGTCGCCGTCGGCGCGCAGGGCGCCGAGCAGGGTGCCGACGTCGGCACGAAGGGCGACGACGTCGTCGGCCTCGACTCCGCCGCCACGGACCACGACCCGAAGTAGCAGGAGGACCCCGCCCTCCTCGGGACGGGGTCCGACGACGACGACGGCGCGCATCCCTCCGGGAGGCGCGCCGTCGCCGTTCCCGGGACGCCCTGATCTCGATGGTTGCGTCCCGCACCCACCCGGGAGGGATGTGCGCCGGGTCATGGAGGACGCTTCTCGAGTGAGCCGCACCGCCCGGTCCGCCCCCGCACCGCCGGCCGACGAACCGTCCCGGCGCGGCGTCGGTCTCATCGCGGTCGCCATCGTGCTGACCGGGCTGAACCTGCGGACGGCAGTCACCAGCGTCGGCCCTGTCCTCGAGGAGATCCAGAAGGGGCTGGGCATCTCCAGCGGCCTGCTGGGTCTGGTGACGACCATGCCGGTGCTCTGCTTCGCCCTCATCGGCTTCACCGGCCCGTCCCTGTCCGCCCGCTTCCGGGACTCACACGTGCTGGCGGGGGCGCTGCTGGCCATGTCGGCCGGGCTCGTCCTGCGCAGCACCGCCGGGGCGTTCGTGCTGTTCCTCGTCGGCACCGCGCTGGCGATGGTGGGTGGAGCGCTGGGCAACGTGCTGCTGCCCAGCCTGGTCAAGCGGCACTTCCCCGGGCGGACCGGTCTGCTGGTGGGCGCCTACAGCACCGCGATGTCGGTCGGCGCCGCGGTCGCGGCGGTGTCGACCGCCCCCATCGCGGCGGCCACCGGACCGAACGGCTGGCGGTGGGCCCTCGGCATCTGGGCGGTGCTCGCGCTGGTAGCCGCGACGCCCTGGCTGGCGGTCCGGGCGACGGGCGGCACCTCGCGTCAGACGCACGTCTCCGTCCGGATGCGCGAGCTGGTGCACAGCCGGCTCGCCATCGCGATGGCCGTCTTCTTCGGGCTCCAGTCCATGCAGGCCTACGTGATCATCGGGTGGTCGGCGCAGTACCTGCGGGACACGGGACTCTCCGCGGCGGCGGCCGGGCTGCTGCTCGGGCTCAACTCGGTCGTCGGCATCCCGCTCAGTGCCGTCGTGCCTGCGCTCACCGTCCGGCCCCGGATCCAGCGCCCGCTGCTCTGCGGGTTCGTGGCGTGCTACGTCGTCGGCTGGCTCGGGCTCTGGCTCACCCCGCTGGCCGCGCCGTGGCTGTGGATGACCCTGCTGGCCCTCGGCATGGGCACCTTCGCGATGGTGCTCACCCTGATGGGGCTGCGCGCCCGGACGCCGGAGACCACCGCCGCGCTGTCCACCGTGACCCAGAGCTGGGGGTACCTGTTCTCCGCGGCCGGCCCGCTGCTGGTCGGGGTGCTCCGCGGCGCCACCGGCGACTACACCGGGATGTTCGTCCTCGCGCTCGCCAGTGTCGCCGGGCTGGCCGTGACCGGTTGGGTGGTCACCCGGCAGCGGTACGTCGACGATGAGGTGCCGGGCTGGTCACCGGTGCAGCCCCGCGAGGACGTCCTCGAGGTCGCCGGCGCGGAGCCGCCGGTCAGCTCTCCGGCCGGTCGGGACGGCGGGTCTCCGCCCGGGTGAAGTTGCGGAACGACCGCGACGGCGTCGGCCCCCGCTGGTCCTGGTACCGGGAGCCGTAGATGGCCGACCCGTACGGGTGCTCCGCCGGACTGCTGAGCTGGAACAGGCAGAGTTGGCCGATCTTCATGCCCGGCCAGAGCGTGATCGGCAGGTTCGCCACGTTGGACAGCTCCAGCGTGATGTGCCCGGAGAAGCCCGGGTCGACGAAGCCGGCGGTGGAGTGGGTGAGCAGTCCTAGCCGCCCCAACGAGCTCTTGCCCTCGAGCCTGGCTGCCAGGTCGTCGGGGATGCGCACGACTTCGAGGGTGGAGCCCAGCACGAACTCCCCGGGGTGCAGCACGAACGGCTCGTCGCCCTCGGGCTCGACCAGCGTGGTGAGGTCGTCCTGCTGCTCCGCCGGGTCGATGTGGGTGTACCGCGCGTTGTTGAACACCCGGAAGTACCGGTCGAGGCGGACGTCGATGCTCGACGGCTGCACGAGGGCCTTGTCGTAGGGCTCGACGCCGAGGCGGCCCTCCGCGATCGCAGCCGTGATGTCCCGGTCGCTCAGCAGCATGGCGCGGAGTCTAGGGAACGCGCCTGCCATCCCTCCGGGTGAATGCGGGCACCGGGCCTCAACCGCGCCGGCCGCGCTGCCGAAGGGAGCCGGGAGAGCGCCTGCCGGCGTCCGGTCCGACCGGTCGCCGGCCCTTCCCGGACCGGCCGGGCGGGCCGCGCCGGAAGGACGTGCGGATGACGAGCAAGCGCGTTCTGGGAATCGCCCTCACCTCGGCCGTCGTGGCCGGGTACTCCGGTGCGGCGGTCTGGTCGGCGTGGGGGATGCCCCCCGTCGAGGAGGCCACCGGCTTCGGCGACGGCGACGGGCTCACCCGGTACGTGCTCACCGCCCACTCCGCCTCCGCCGACCTGCTGACGGCGCTGGACGAGGTCCCGGGCGTGTCCAGCAGGCAGTGGCACGCTGGTGACCATCACCGGGCGGACCCTGCCCGCGGATCCGACGGTGCGCATCGGCAGCAGTGCGACGGCCACCGTGGTCCGCAGCAGCGCCGAGGAGCTGGTCGTGCGGGTCCCCGCCCGGATCGCGGGTAGCTACGACGTCACCGTCTCCGCACGCGACGGCCGCGGCTCGGTGCTGAGCAACGCGCTCACCCACGCCGGCGCCGTGGGCCCGGGTCCGGAGGGGACGCCGGCCGGATCCACCCCCGACGGATCCACCCCCGACGAGGTCGGCTCCGGCGGTGGCACGCCGCCGGCCGCTGCGCCGGTGGTGCGGACCGGCCCGGCCGGCGAGCGTCTCGTCCGATCCGACCGGTTCCGCCCGCTCGGCTCGATCTGGTCGGTGAACTGCTCCGCCAGCTGCACCGGCGTCGCGATCTGACGCCGTAGCGCGCCGCCCTGGCGCATCCCCTGAGCCACCGCGCCCCGTCCGGCTTCCCCATACGGACGGGGCGCGGTGTCGCCCACCGTGGCCCCGGCGCCCGCCGGGAACACGGCGGCCACGTACGCCGCGTCATCGACGGCGAGGAGAGCTGCGATGGCGCGGCGATCCCTGCGGCGACGCCGGGCGGCGCACCGACACCCAGGGGCCGGCGGTCTGCCGCGAGTTCGTGCGACAGCTGACCACCGCCTGCGACGCGGCGACGCTGAACGCTGGACCCGGCGGCGTGACCCGGATGTCGCAGATGCCCGGGAACCCTGTGCTCGGAGGCCACCGGCTCCTCGCGGAGATGCACCGCTGAGCGGGGGTGGCTGCCGCGGACGCGGGTCTACCAGGTAGTCTCGTCGCCGTTCGCGGGTGTAGTTCAATGGTAGAACATCAGCTTCCCAAGCTGACAGTGCGAGTTCGATTCTCGTCACCCGCTCCACGCGAACATCCGCCAGCGAGGCCCCGGTCCACCGACCGGGGCCTCGCTGGCGTCCGGGCCTTTCGCCCCTGGGGCGCCGTCACCGGGCACACGACGATGAGCGCAGCCCTTCCTCCGGGGAGGTGTCGCTCCTACGGTCAGGCCGTGCCCCCGCCCGATCGACGGCGCCCCGGGTGACCGACGCCGCTGCGCGGTCGGCGGCCGCCCGGGGTGCTCCACTGGAGACGACGCTCCACGAGGTGGTCACGGCGGCCGTCCGCCACGTGGCCGCGAGCTCCGGCGTCCTGAGCGTGCTGACCGCGGACGGGCGCGGGGTGGACCGGTTCGTCACCGTCGGGCCGCACCCGGTGGACACCACGACGGGGCAGCCGTCGCCGCAGTCGTCGATCGCCGTGCCGGTGCGGGTGCGCGACGCCGCGTTCGGCACCCTCTCCCTGACCGGCAAGCGCGCCGGCGCGGAGTTCACCGCGGCCGATGCCGAGGTCGTCCGGGCACTGGCGTCCGGAGCCGGCCTGGCCATCGAGAACGCCCTCCTGCTCGAGCGCGCCGTGCTACTCCTCTCCTGGTCGCAGGCGGGTACCGAGATCGCCACGGCGCTGCTGTCCGGCGCGCCCGCCGACGAGGTGCTGCGCACCGCCGCCGCACGGGTTGCGGAGCTCTCCGGCGCCGATGCCGTGGCCGTGCTGGCGTCCGTCCCCGGTGACGAGGAGACGCTGACGATCACCGCGGCCGTCGGACCGCTGGCCGCCGACGTCGAGGGCGTCCGGATCCCGCTGGCCGACACCCGCCTCGGCGCCGCGCACCGCTCCGGCGTCCCCCGGGTCGTGGCCGACGCCACCGAGGTCCCCAGCAACGCCAGCGGCGCCGCGGTGATCGGCGAGCTCGTCGGCGACTACGGGCCCACCCTGCTGGTCCCGCTCGGCGGCTCGAACCGGCTCGGCACGCTGGTCGCGCTGCGTGCCCGCGACCGGCCGCCCTTCGACCGCGGGGTGCTGGAGCCGGCGTCGGCCTTCGCCACGCAGGCGGCGGTGGCGATGGAGCTCGTGCGCAGCCAGCAGCGGGAGCAGCGCCTGCAGGTCCAGACCGACCGCGACCGCATCGCGCGCGACCTGCACGACCACGTGGTGCAGCGGATCTTCGCCACCGCGCTCGCCCTGGACCGCGTCGGCCGCTCGCTGGAGACGACGTCGCCCGAGGCGGCCGGCCAGATCGCGCGGCGGGTCGACGAGCTGGACGGCACGATCGCCCGCATCCGGGCGTCGATCTTCGAGCTGCACGCGGCGGGCGGTTCCTCCCCGGCCGCGGTCCGCAGCCGGCTGGCCGAGGTCGTGCGGTCGGTCACCGAAGGGCACGGACTGAGCCCGGCGCTGCGGGTGCGCGGCGAGATCGACGAGCTGCCCGCCGACGTGGCCGCCGACCTGGTCGCCGTCGTCCGCGAGCTGGTGACCAACGTGGTCCGGCATGCCGGCGCCACCCGCGTGACGGTGGCCGTGTCCGTCACCGACGTGCTGCGCGCCGTCGTCACCGACGACGGCCGTGGCCTCCCCGCCGTGACCGTCCGGAGCGGCCTGACGAACCTGGCCGACCGGGCGGAGCGGCAGGGGGGCCGGCTCACGCTCGCCGCCGGCCCGTCGGGGACCGAGGTCGAATGGGTGGTCCCGCTAACCAGCTGACCCTCAGCGACCGGGCGGCCGGGAATCGCGCAGTTCCGTCGCGAGGATCGCGGCCTGGGTGCGGCGTTCGAAGCCCAGCTTGGCCAGCAGGTGGCTGGTGTAGTTCTTGACCGTCTTCTCGGCCAGTCCCATGCGCTCCCCGATCTGCCGGTTGGTCAGCCCTTCCCCGATCAGCCGCAGGACGGAGCGCTCCTGGTCGGTGAGGACCGAGAGCCGGTCGTCCACGGCCCGCCCCGGCGGTGCGCCCTCGGCCAGCAGCACGCCCCCCGCCGCCACGGTGCGGACCGCGGACACCAGCGCTGGGCCGCGCACCTGCTTGAGCAGGAAACCGGCCGCCCCGGCGCGCAGCGCCGCCTCCCGCGCGTCCAGGTCGGCGTAGCTGGTGAGCACCAGGCAGCGCAGTCGGGGCACTCGCGCACGCAGGTCACGACAGAGCGAGGCGCCGTCCCCGTCCGGCAGCCGCATGTCCAGGACGACGACGTCGGGGCGCACGGCGGGAACGCGCGCCCGCGCCTCGGCGACCGTCCCGGCCTCCCCGACCACGGTGATGCCCGGATCGTCCTCGAGCACCTCGGCGACACCCCGGCGCACCACCTCGTGGTCGTCGACGAGGAACACGCGAACGGGCGCGGGCGCGGGATCCACGGGCCCACCTCCTGACGCACTGTGACGTTCGTCACTCAGCGTAGGGCGGCGGGCGGTGGCCCGACAGTCAGGCGGGCAGCAGCAGCGCGGCGTACAGCGTCAGGCCGGGACCGAACGCCATGGCCACGATCGGACCGTCGACGTCGGCGAGCTCCTGCAGTACGAGCAGCACGGTGGCCGACGAGCAGTTGCCGTGCTCGGCCAGCACCCGGCGCGAGGCGCCCACCTGCTCCTCGGCCAGGCCGAGCTCGTCGCGCACCACGTCGATGATCCGGGGGCCACCCGGGTGCACGGCCCAGCCGGCGACGTCCTCCACGCGCAGCCCTGCCTCGGCGAGCAGCTCGTCGACGACCTCGCCGACGTGCCGGGACAGCACGTCGGGCACCCGGGGGGACAGCCCCATGCGGAACCCCAGGTCGGTGACGTCCCACGTCATGTGGTCGGCGGTGGAGGCGTCGGTGCGGGCGACGATCCCGGCCAGCCGGTGGCCGCGGGCCGCCCCGGGCTCGACGACGACGGCCGCCGCCGCGTCGGAGAACAGCGCGTGTGCGACGACCTGCTCGAGGTCGGACTGGGCCGGTTGCACGTGCAGGCTGGTCAGCTCGCAGCAGAGCAGCACGGCCGGGCGCGACCGCGCCGTGACGAAGTCGCCGACGGCGGCCAGCCCGGGGATCGCCGCGTAGCAGCCCATGTGGCCGACGAGCAGCCGCTGCAGCCCCGGCGGCATGCCCAGGTCGCTGGCCAGCCGGATGTCCAGCCCCGGGGTGGCGTACCCGGTGCAGGTGGCGACGGCGAACAGCCCGACGTCGCCGGGCGCGAGCCCCGCCGCGTCGAGCGCGCCGGCCACCGCCTGCTTGCCCAGCGGCAGGGCCTCCTGGATGTAGCGGACCATCCGCGCGCCGGTGCCCCAGCCGCTGAGGTCCTCGTCCATGGGGTTGGCCACGGCGTGCCGTCGGCGCACGCCCGCGCCCAGGAAGATCCGCTCGGCCGCGCGGACACCCTCGTAGTGGCGGGCGAAGAATCCGTCCCAGGCGGCCTGCTGCTCCAGCGTCGCGGGTAGGGCCGATCCGGCACCGGTGACGACGGCGGCGCTCACCTGCGCCGCTCCACGGAACGCCTGGTCGGGGTCATCCTCCGACGGTACGTCGGCCGCGACGGGGTTGCTCGCTCACCTTTTCCGCCCGTAGCCGGCGAACACGACGGCGGTGGAGCGGATCGGTTTCATCCGGACCGACTCGCGCCGCCCCAGGGCCCAGGCGACCGCCTGCCGCAGCGAAGGCCGCAGGCCGACCAGCCGCAGCTCCAGCCCCAGCCGGTCGGCGGCGGCCAGCAGCCGCTCGCGGTCGACGAACAGGGCCGGGTCGTGGATGCCCGGCGGCGGCCCGCCCGGCAGCTTCTCGGCGACGGTCACCATGAGGAAACGGCTGATCCGCGTCGCGGCCAGCGCGTCGATCACCAGCGTGCCGCCCGGCCGCAGCAGCCGGGCGCACTCGGCGAGCACGGCGACGTCGTCCTCGACGTGCTCGAGTATCTCCCCGGCCACGACCACGTCGGCGCAGCCGTCGGCCAGCGGCACGGCGAGCACCGATCCTCGCACCGGCAGGAGCCCGTGCCCGCGCGCCATCCGCAGGCCTTCCATGCCGAGGTCGACGCCGACGTGCCGGTACCCGAGCCCGGCCGCGTGCGGGGCCATCAGCCCGCCGCCGCAGGCGAGGTCGACCAGGAGAGCCCCCGACGTGGCCGCGGGCGGGATGTGCTCGGCGCGGGAGGCGGCCAGCCAGTGCAGGGCGGCGAAGCCTCCGGACGCCTCCCACCACTGGTCGGCCAGCTGGTCGTACTGCGCCGGGTCGTTGCGGGCCAGGGACGTCGCGGTCACGGCGGCTAGCCCTTCTTCAACGGGTCGTGGCCCCAGTTCATCAGCGAGTACCGCCACCGCGACGTCGCCACGTCCTCCTGCTTCGGCTCCTGGGCCAGGTGCCGCTGGACGTAGCCGTGGACCTTGCGCATGTGCGCGAGGTCGTCGTCGGTCAGGTCGTCCTTCTTCGTGCGCAGCAGCTCGACGATCCGCCGTCCGGAGGCGTGCCCGGTGGATTCGGCGTCCCCGTCCTTCTGGCCGACGGACTGCGACTCCTCGCTCTCCAGCCACTTCTCGAGCTCGCCGGCGGTCATGTTCACCGCCTCGCCGAACTCCTGCCGGATCGTGCCGGGGTCATCGGTCGCCATCGTTCCTCCGCTCGGTCGTCGTCCTCCCGTACCGCCGCACCGGCCGGCGGAAACCGCAGGTCTGGTACTGCTGGTGCCCCGTCGCACACACCGGAGGTCTCCGTGTCCGTCACCGTCGTCGGCAGCCTGAACGAGGACGTGCTGGTCGCGGTCGACCGGCTGCCCGGGCGCGGGGAGACGGTCGTCGGCCGCGCCGCCACGCTCACGCCCGGCGGGAAGGGGGCGAACCAGGCCGCGGCCGCGGGACTGCTGGGGCCGGGGGTGCACATGGTCGGCCGGGTGGGCGAGGATCCGGCGGGGGCCCGCCAGCTGGCCGCGTTGGCCGCGTCCCGCGTGAACGTGGGCCGGGTGCTCCGCACGGTAGGCGCGCCCACGGGCAGCGCGACGATCCCGGTGGAGGAGGGCAGCGGGGAGAACCTCATCGTCGTCGTACCGGGCGCCAATGCCCTGCTGACGGCTGCCGACGTCGACGTGCCGTCGGTCCGCGAGGCCCAGGTGGTGCTCCTCCAGCTGGAGGTGCCCCTCGACTCCGTGGCGGCGGCCGCACGGGCCGCCACCGGCACCGTCGTCCTCACCCCCGCCCCGCCCCAGGACCTCCCGGCTGCACTGCTCGAGCGGGTGGACGTGCTGCTGCCGAACGAGCACGAGCTCGTGCAGTTGGCGGGGGCCGACGCCGGCGACCGCTCCCCCGCCGCGCTCACCGACCTGGCCCGCCGGGTGACCCGGGGAGCCGTCGTCGTGACGCTGGGCGCCCGCGGCGCGCTGGTGGTCCCGGCGGACGGGGGCGCGGCCCTGCTGCAGCCGCCGCCGCCGGTGGCCGCCGTCGACACGACGGGAGCGGGTGACTGCTTCAGCGGTGCGCTGGGTCAGGCGCTGGCCGCCGGAGCCGCGCTCACGGACGCCGTCCGGTACGCCGTCGCCGCCGCGGCGCTGTCCACCACCGGGCCCGGGGCGCGCGGGGCACTGCCGGACGACGACGCCGTCCGCGCGCTGCTGCCGCGGGTCCCGGCCGCCACCCCGGTGGGCTGAGCTGCGGTTCACCGGCCGGAGGATCGGGCACAGGGCCTGAGACCCGCATCCCGAGGAGGAGCCGACATGAGCGAAGCCCACCGCACCCCCCGCAGCGCCGAGCGTGCGGAGGGCGACCCGGCCGGCGATGAGGCCGGCAGTGGCCGGACGCCGCACCCCGAGGAGCCGGCCGAGGGACGGGACGACGCCGCCGGAGGCGGCGCGGACGCTCCCGACGTCTGAGCCGCACCGGGCCGCCACAGGTGATCGGCCTCTCACCCGGGCGAGCGATGCGCCGTTTCCCCGGGTGCTCCATCGGGCACGATGCGGCACATGGAGGAGACCGGGAAGCAGCGCCAGGCCACCGACGAGTCGTCCAACGGGTCCCGCGAGGAGCCCACCGCCGAGGCCGCGGTCCGCGCCGTCGCCCGGCTGCTGGCCAACCCGCGCCGCACCCGCCGCGACTGAAGAAGGGCCTCCTGCCCCCACCGCTCGCAAGCTCGCGGCGGACCCTGCAGAAGGCCGCTCCGACACGTCACCACGGGTTGCCACAGCGATCCCACCGCTCCCCCCTACCACCCCCCTCCCGGCTGCCTCTCGTCACCCAGAGCAACCACGTCGGCGTGCCGTGAACTGCTCCGTCACGGGCCTGGTGCATCCTCGCTGACGTGACCGCCGCCCTGGATCTCGCTCCCGCCGACGACAGCTCGGCACCGGTCCGACGCAGCCGCGCCGAGCGGCAGGCGATCGTGCTCGACACCGCCGAGCGCCTCTTCTCCGGCCGCAGCTCGCGCAGCGTCGGGATGGACGAGCTGGTCCGCGAGACCGGGCTGGGCAAGATGACGGTGTACCGGCTCTTCAAGAGCAAGGACGACCTCGTCGGGGCGTACCTGACCCGCAAGGCGGCCACGGTGCTGGCGTTCATCGACGCCGAGCTGGACCGGCTGGAGGGTGACCCGCGGGCCGCGCTGCTGTCGGTGGTCGACGCCGTGGAGCGGGACGTCACCCGCACCGGCTTCCGTGGCTGCCCGTTCACCAACGTCAGCAGCGAGTACGACGACCCGCAGCACCCGGCGCGCAGCGCGGCAGCCGACTACAAGTTCGAGCTGCACACCCGCCTGGAGCGTCTGGCCGACGAGGTCGTGCCCGGCGACGGGGACGACCTGGCCGCCCAGATCCACCTGATCATCGACGGCATGTACCTGTCCGGCGGCCTGCTGGGCCCAGACGGGCCCGCCGCGCACGGCCGGCAACTGGCCGAGCGGCTGATCGAGATCGCGGTCGCGCAGGGCTGACCGCAGGATGGGCCGGTGACGTACGACCGCACGCGTCCCGACCTCGACGACACCACCGTGGCAGCGCTGGGCAAGCTGTCCGAGGCCCTGGAGACCGTGGACCAGGCTCGCGGCTTCCTCTACGCCTTCCACCAGCTCACCGGCAAGGCCGACCGCCTGCTGCAGGAGTCCGTCGAGCTGTTCGGGGAGGCGGGCGCGGCGCGGCTGGCCGCGGACCTGGAGCGGGACCTCGTCGGGCGGAACGTCATCGCCGACCGGTGGACCTTCCAGATCGTCGAGGATTTCGACGAGAACTACTGGAGCAGCTTCCGCGCGTACGACGAACGCGCGCGCGAGGAGCTCGCCGGCGGGGACCGGCACGTCTTCGAGGCCCGCATGAAGCAGCGCGAGCGGACCGCCGGGCACCCGGCGCACGAGGCCGGCCCGGCGCTGAGCGACTGAGCGGTTTCCCCGCACCTGCCCACGGGCAAGCTTGCCGGCATGACCATGCCCGACGAGAACAACGCAGGGTCCGACCGCGAAGCCCAGCCGCTCGGCGCGCAGAAGGCGCCGGGCGAGGACCGCGAGTCCCTGGGCGCCACCGAGGGGCCGGCCGACGGCATCGCCGGCCCGGCGTACCCGCCGGCCGACACCGAGCCGGACGCCCGATGACCGGGCCCGGCCGGCCGACACCCGGCACGCCCGGCGACCCGCTCGACGTCGGGCTGGGGAACGGCCCCACCGGCCCCGCAGACGGCGAGCCCGCGGCGCCGCCGCCCGCACCGCCACAGCAGGCCCCGCAGGCTCCGCAGAAGGAGCGGCACGCCGGACGGACGATCGGCCGCACGCTGGCCCTGGCGCTGCTGATCTTCGTCACCGTCCTGCTGGTGCTCTTCGTGGTGTTCAACGGCCAGACGGTGCAGATCAGCCTGGTCTTCACCGATGTCCAGGGGCCGCTGGTGCTGGCGCTGCTGATCGCCGCGGCCCTGGGCGGGCTCCTGGTGTGGCTGGCCGGCCTCGTCCGCCGGGCCAGGCGCCGCAAGCGCTGACCCGTCCGGGTCAGGCACCCCGCCGCAGGCGTGTCGGGGAACCCGGCGCTTGCCGTTGCTACTCGCGAGTAATAGCGTTTGTTACTCGCGAGTAGCACGACGCCGTACGCCGGCACGGAGCACGGGAGCCTGAGCCCAATGACGCACTACACCGCCAACCTGCGGGACCTCGAGTTCAACCTCTTCGAGTTCCAGGACACGAAGGACCGCTTCGGCACCGGGCCGTTCGAGCAGATGGACGTCGAGACCGCCCGCGGGATCCTCAGGGAGATCCGCCGGCTGGCCGAGGGGCCGGTCGCCGCGTCGTTCGCCGACGCCGACCGCAACCCCCCGGTGTTCGACCCGGCGACGAACTCGGTCATGCTCCCCGAGTCGTTCAAGAAGTCGGTCAAGGCCATCGAGGACGGCGAGTGGTACCGGCTCGACCTACCCGAGCACCTGGGCGGTTTCGGCGCACCGCACGCCCTGACGTGGGGCGCCTTCGAGATGATCCTCGGCGCCAACCCGGCGGCGTTCATGTACGGCTCGGGCGCGGCCTTCGCGGCCATCCTCGACGAGCTGGGCACCCCTGACCAGAAGCGCATGGCCGAGCTGATGCTGGAGAATGGCTGGGGCGCCACGATGGTGCTCACCGAGCCCGACGCCGGCTCCGACGTCGGCGCCGGCACCACCAAGGCCGTCCAGCAGCCCGACGGCTCCTGGCACATCTCCGGCGTGAAGCGCTTCATCACCTCCGCCGAGCACGACCTGAGCGACAACATCGTCCACCTGGTCCTGGCCCGCCCCGAGGGCGCGAAGGCCGGCACCAAGGGTCTGTCGCTGTTCGTCGTCCCCAAGTTCCACGTCGACCTCGCGACCGGCGAGCTGGGCGAGCGCAACGGCGCCTACGTCACCAACGTCGAGAAGAAGATGGGCCTCAAGGTGTCCACGACCTGCGAGCTGACCTTCGGCGACGGCCCCGTGCCGGCGCAGGGCTGGCTGGTCGGCGAGGTGCACGACGGCATCGCGCAGATGTTCGAGGTCATCGAGCACGCACGCATGTTCGTGGGCGCGAAGGCCATCGCCACCCTCTCGGCCGGCTACCAGGTCGCGCTGGACTACGCGAAGACCCGCGTCCAGGGCGCCGACCTCACCGCCACGAGCAAGGACGCCCCCCGTGTGACGATCACCCACCACCCGGACGTCCGCCGGTCGCTGATGCTGCAGAAGTCCTACGCCGAGGGCATGCGCGCCCTGTACCTCTACGCGGCGAGCTTCCGCGACCAGGTCACCGAGGCCGAGGCCGCCGGGACCGGGAAGAGCGAGGACGCGAAGCTGGCCGAGCAGGTCAACGACCTGCTGCTGCCGATCGTGAAGGGCTTCGGCTCCGAGCGCGCCACCCAGCTGCTCACCGCCGAGTCGCTGCAGACCCTGGGCGGCTCGGGATATCTGCAGGACTACCCGATCGAGCAGTACATCCGCGATTCCAAGATCGACACCCTCTACGAGGGCACCACCGCGATCCAGGGTCAGGACTTCTTCTTCCGGAAGATCGTCAAGGACGGCGGCGTCGCGCTGACCTGGGTGGCCTCGCAGATCCAGGCCACCATCGACGCCGAGGCCGGCAACGGCCGGCTCAAGCAGGAACGGGCGCTGCTGGCGACCGCGCTCGCCGATGTCCAGGGCATGCTCACCACCATGTTCGGCCACCTCGCCGAGGCCCAGCAGGACATGACGGCCCTGTACAAGGTCGCCCAGAACACCAGCCGGCTGCTGCTGGCCACCGGTGACCTGGTCACCGCGTGGCTGCTGGTCCGTCAGTCGGAGGTGGCCCTGGCCGCCCTGGCCGGCCCGGTCTCCGAGAAGGACCGGCACTTCTACGAGGGCAAGCTCGCCGCCACGCGCTTCTTCACCACCCAGGTGCTGCCGCGGCTGACCTCGGAGCGGGCCGTCGTCGAGAACACCGACAACGCCCTCATGGAGGTCGACGAGGCCGCCTTCTGAGCTCGGCTGGGCGGCAGGCGGCTCCCCGTCCTCCGGATGGCCGCCTGCCGCCGCACGCGCCGACGTCATGGGAACGTCGTATTCGCTCTCGGGGGCAAGGGGTAGGCCGAAGGCATCCGATCCGGTGACCGATGCCTGTCGCCGGCCTTCCCGATCCCCCCAGGAGTCCTCATGCTGCTGCGCCGCAGCCTGTTCGCCGTCGGCCTGACCACTGCCTGCATGGCCCCGCTCGGAATGGCGGCAGCCGGGACCGATCCCGCACCCGAGGCCGGGCCGGGTCCGGTCGAGAGCACGTTCGCCGGCGAGGAGGGCTTCGTCGAGGTGGAAGGCGCACGCATCTTCTACCAGGCTCAGGGTGAGGGCCAGCCGATCCTCCTGATCCACGGCTATCCGCTGACCGGTGACCTCTTCGCCGAGAACCGGGAGGCGCTCGTGCAGGCGGGCTATCGGGTGATCACCGTGGACCTGCGCGGCTACGGCCGCAGCGAGGCGCTGGGCGAGCAGCCCGAGGGGTCGATCGAGAGCTACGCCGGTGACGTGCTCGCCGTCATGGACGAGCTCGGGGTGGAGTCGGCGGTCATCGGCGGCATGTCGATGGGCGGCCCGATCGTCTTCTCGATGTACCAGCAGGCGCCGGACCGTTTCGACGGGATCATCCTCATCGACACGGTCGCAACCCCTGCCCCCCCGCCGGAGGTGGGCACCTGGCGCGGGCTGATCGAGGTCGTCAACCAGCAGGGCACGGAAGCGGTACCGCCGCTGATCATCGACGAGATGCTCACCGGCGAGGCGCGGCTGGAGAAGCCCGAGCTCGTCGACTACGTGATCGGCCTCATGGACGAGGCCTCCAAGCAGGCGTACATCGCCGGGGCGGAGGCGCTGGCCACGCGGCCGGACTTCCGGCCGCTGCTGCCGGAGATCGACGTGCCGACGCTCGTCATGGTCGGCCTGCAGGACACGATCTACCCGGTGAGCATCTCCCAGCAGATGGCCGAGGCCATTCCCGGAGCCGACCTGGAGATCATCGACGACGGGTCGCACGCGATGATCCTCGAGGAGGCGCGGGAGGCGAACGAGGAGATCCTGGACTGGGCCGAGGACCAGCCCTTCGCCCCGGAACAGGCGGCGGCCAAGTGATCGACGCGCGCTGCTGATCCCGCCCGCCCGGCCGGCGGCCGTCTCCCCGTGCGGGAGGCGGCCGCCGGCCGTTTCGGCGACCGCCCGTCGGGCATGGGCGGGGGATGACGCCGACGGACAGGAGGCCGGCATGACCGACCCACAGGGCAGCGACCGCATCCAGCAGGACGTCCCGACCGCGTCGGGCACTGGCGCCAACAGCGACCTCGCCTCATCGTTCGACGACGTGCCCCTCACCGCCGACGAGGCGATCGAGCGGGACGCCGCCCAGGGCGACGACCTGCCCGCACGAGCCGACGGCGACATCGCCCGGGCGAAGCGCGCCGGCGCCTCCGGCGAGGTCGGGGCCCCGACCAACCGATCAGGAGATGACGGCCGATGAGCGGGTCCGAGCCGACCGGCTACCGGGATTCCCCCGACACCGCGGACGACGGCCCCACCGAGAGCCGCCGCGATGACGACGTGACCCTCACCACCGATGCCGACGCCCAGCAGGACGACTCGGTGGCGCGCCCCGGGAACGAGCCCGACTGACCCAGCGCCCTCCCGGGCGTCCGCTGGCACGCGGGGGCGTGCGGGAGGCCGGCACTCTGGTGGCGCCGCCCACGGGAGCGCACCGGCAGGGGTGTCGTCCCCCGGTCACGACGTCCGCAGTCGTGTGGCACAACCCCACCCCATGCCGCTCAGCTGTGTGGTGGGCACCCGTGGGGCACGTCTCGTCCGGGGCCTAGCGTCGCCACCATGGCGGTCAACGGTCCCCTGGTCGGGCGGCGGGCACTCATCACCGGTGGCGCGTCCGGCATCGGCCGCGCCTGCGCCGTCCGACTGGCCGCCGACGGCGCCGACGTCGTGGTCGTCGACCGGGACGCCGACGCCGCTGCAGCCGTGGCCACGGAGGTCGGCGGCACGGCGGTCACGGTTGACTTGTCCGACCTCTCCGCCGTGGACGCCCTCGACCTGGCCGTGGACATCCTGGTGAACAACGCCGGGCTGCAGCACGTGGCCCCGCTCCACGAGTTCCCGGTCGACCGCTTCTCCTACATCCTGCGGCTCATGCTCGAGGCGCCGTTCCGGCTGGTCCGGGGCGCCCTGCCGCACATGTACCAGCGCGGCTGGGGCCGGGTGGTGAACATCAGCTCGATCCACGGGCTGCGCGCCTCGGCCTACAAGTCCGCCTACGTGACGGCCAAGCACGGGCTGGAGGGCCTGTCGAAAGTCGTCGCGCTGGAGGGAGCCGGGAAGGGGGTCACCTCCAACTGCGTGAACCCGGCCTACGTGCGGACACCCCTGGTGGAGGGCCAGATCGCCGACCAGGCGAAGGCGCACGGGTTGTCCGAGGACCAGGTCGTGGAGCAGGTGATGCTTGCGCCGGCGGCGGTCAAGCGGCTCATCGAGCCGGCGGAGGTGGCCGACGCGGTGTCCTGGCTGTGCTCGCCGGCCGCGGCGTCGGTCACCGGAACCTCCCTGGTGATGGACGGCGGGTGGAGCGCACATTGAGCGCTCGACCGGCCAGAATGCCGGTCGTGTCCCGCTCCCCGGCCCAGCCCCCCGCCGGTGACGGTCCGCGCTCGGCCGCGGGACGCGCCGCGGAGTACTTCGAGCTGCTCCTGGGGGACGCGGCAGCGATCGAGTACGAACGTCCGCTGGTGCGCGCACGGACGGCCGGCGCCGACGCCGACGAGTTGGCCGAACTCGAGCGGGTGAAGCTGCTGGCGCTGGAGGTGCGTGAGGCGTTCGCCGTCCGTCGCCGCCGGGAGTCCGAGCTCTCCGCCCTCTTCGACACCGCCAATGACCTCGCTGCGCTGCGCGGGGTCGACTCCGTGCTCACCGCCATCGTCCGGCGCGCTCGCCAGCTGCTCGGTAGCGACGTCTCGTACCTGACGCTGAACGATGCGGTGCGCGGTGACACGTACATGCGGGTCACCGACGGTTCGGTCTCGGCGCGTTTCCAGGGCCTCCGCCTGCCGATGGGCGCCGGGCTCGGCGGGCTCGTCGCCCAGACCGCAGCCCCGTACGCGACGGCCAGCTACTTCGCCGACCCCCGTTTCCGGCACACCACCGAGATCAACGACGGCGTGCACGACGAGGGCCTCGTCGCGATCCTGGGGGTCCCGCTCATCCGTGGCGCCCAGGTCATCGGCGTCCTCTTCGCCGCCGATCGCAGAGAGCGCACCTTCGACCGGTCGCAGGTCTCCTTGCTCGGTTCCCTGGCGGCCCACGCCGCGGTCGCGCTGGACAACGCCCGGCTCCTGGAGGAGACCCGGTCGGCCCTGGACGAGCTGTCCGCAGCCAGCCGCCGGCTGCGCGCCCACACCGCCTCCGTCGAGCGGGCAGCCGGCGCCCACGACCGGTTCATCGACGTCGTCCTGCGCGGCGGCGGGGTCGAGGACGTGGCCACCGCGGTGACCGAGGCCCTCGGGGGCAGCATCACCGTGCTCGACGAAGAGGGGCGGGCCGCACCGCCCGACGCAGAGCGGGCATCCGAGCTGCCCCCCGATCCCGCGGGGGCCCTCACCCTCGCCCGTTCCACCGGCCGGACCGTACGGGACGGCGGCTGGTGGACCGCTGCGGTGACCGTGGAGAGCGAGCTGCTGGGCGGGCTGGTGCTGCACCGGGACGAGGAACTCTCGGACTCCGAGCAGCGGATCCTGGAGCGGGCCGCGCTGGTCACCGCCCTGCTGCTGCTCATCCGGCGGACGGCGGGCGAGGCGGAGAACCGGGTGCGCGGGGAGCTGCTCGAGGAGCTGCTGAGCAACGGGCTCCGCGACCCGGAAGGCCTGCGCGAGCGAGCCCGGCGCCTGGGCGCGGACCTGGACCGCCCGTACGCCGTCGTCGTCGCCCGGGTCGAGGCCCGATGCCGACCGCGGGCGCTGGCCGCCGCGACGCACCTGGCCGCGACGCGGGGCGGCCTGGCCGGCGTCCACGGTGGCTCCGTCGTGCTCTGCCTGCCCGGGCTGGAGGCCGGGCCGGCCGCGGCCGCCATCCGCCGGGAACTCGGCGCGGCGGGGGCCGGTCCGGTCACCGTCGGCGGGGCCGGGCCGGCCCGCGGTGCCACTGCCGTCGCCGCGGCACACGCCGAGGCGGCGCGCTGCGCCGCCACGCTGGTCGCGCTGGGCCGGTCGGGGGACGCCGCGAGCGCCGACGAGCTGGGCTTCTTCGGACTGCTCGTCGGGGACGGACGCGACGTGCAGGGTTTCGTGCGCGCCACGCTCGCGCCGGTGCTCGAGTACGACGCCAAGCGGGGAACGGACCTGGAAGGCACGCTGCGGGCGTTCTTCGACACGGGCAGTTCACCGGCCCGGGCTGCCGAGGCGCTGCAGGTCCACGTCAACACGGTGACGCAGCGGCTGGACCGGATCGGCCGGCTGCTGGGCCGCGACTGGTCGTCCCCGGCCCGCGCGCTGGAGGTCCAGCTCGCCCTCCGCCTGCACCGGCTCACCCGCCCCGTCAGCGACTGACGCCCGACCGTCGCCCCGTTGGCCTCCCCCGCTCCGGGACGCCGGGAGGGAGCCAGGGTCCGGGGACGCCGGAGGCCGGCACCTAGCCTGGACCGGTGCAGCCGGTCCTCGCCCAGCCGTCGGTCCTCGAGGCCGACGAGTGGCGTGCGCGGGTCGCCGTCCACGAGACCCGCGTCGACCGGTGGACGACGCCGCACCGGGACCGCCGCCGGCGCGGGGAGACCCACCCGGTCCTCGACTTCCTGTTCACCTACTACTCGCAGCCGCCGGGGCGGCTGCGACGGTGGCACCCCGGCCCGAGCATCGCGTTGGCGCCCTCCCCGGCCGGACCGGCGCCGCACTCGGCCTGGCGCTGGTACGCGACGGACGACCGGGGCGTCGTCCGGCTGGATACCGGCGCGTTCCTGGCCGACCGCGAGGACACCGTCCGGTTCGTCCGCCGACTGCTGGTCGCGACGGCGTCCCGGCCCGCGTTCACCGGCTGCTTCGGCCTGCACGAGTGGGCGATGGTCTACCGCGACCGGGAGACCCGCCACGCGCTGCCGCTACGGCTGGGGCCCGAGGGCACCGACGCCGTCGTCGAGGCGCACCCGGTCCGGTGCAGCCACTTCGACGCCTTCCGCTTCTTCACCCCGCCGGCAGTCACGCACAACCGGCTCCGGCCCACCCGCGAGACCCAGCACGACCTGGAACAGCCGGGCTGCCTCCACGCGGGCATGGACCTCTACAAGTGGGCGTACAAGCTCGGTCCGGCAACGTCCGGGGAGCTGCTGGCCGACTGCTTCGAGCTCGCGGTGGAGTTGCGCGAGCTGGACATGCGGGCCTCGCCGTACGACCTCCGGGACCACGGCTACCTGCCGGTGCCGATCGAGACCCCCGAGGGCAGGGCGGAGTACGTCTCCGCCCAGCGCGGGTTCGCTGCCCGCGGCGCCGTCCTGCGGCGGCGCCTGGTCGACCTCTGCGACGAACTGCTCGCCGAGGCCTGACTCCCGCGCCTGATCGTTGAGCCGGGGTCAGGTCACCTGATCGTCCGGCGTCCTCCCTCATCGCAGAACGTGAGGGAGGACGCTCGATGATCAGGGTTCCTGATCACCGACTGCCTCCCGGTGCGGTGGAGTCAGGCGCCGTCCGGGCGCCGAGGAGTGCCCAGACCGGCGCCGACGCCCGCACCGACCTCATCCCGCAGGCGCTCCACCGCACGTCCGGGTGGCGGGCCGTCGATCTCCGGCCGCCGGTCGCGACGCCGTGCGCCCAGCCGCTCGACGAGCCCGGCGATGCCCCCGGGTACGAAGAGGACGACGAGGATGAACAGGGTGCCCAGGATGAACAGCGGCTCGGAGAGCGGCACCCGCAGCCAGGCGGGGAGGTCCTGGATCGCGGCCGAGCTGGCCAGACCGGTCAGCCGGCTGTCCAGGTAGGTGTAGAGGACGCCGCCCAGCACCGCGCCCCACCGGCTCCCCGCGCCGCCGAGCACCACCATGACCAGCAGGCCGATCGTGAAGTCGGCGGTGGTCACCCGGGGTGTGGAGCCGCCGAGCAGCAGCAGGTGGACGATCCCTCCCAGGGTCGCGAGCAGGCCGGCCAGCACGAAGACCAGCAGCTTGAAGCGGTACGGGCGCAGCCCGAGGACCTCGACGCGGCGCTCGTTCTCCCGGATCGCCTGCCAGACCCTGCCTGCGCGCGAACCGGTCACCCAGGTGACGACGGCGTACACCAGGACCAGGTACGCCAGCGCCAGCCAGTACTTGTTGGCGGTGTTGAAGACCCCGATGAGCGCGTCGGGGATCGGGGCGCGGGCCACGGCCAGGCCCTCCTCACCGCCGGTGAGGCCGCTCGGGTCCTGCAGCACGATGATCGAGCCGGCCTGCGCGGTGGCCAGGGTGACCATGGAGAAGGCGATGCCCGTGACGCGCAGCGCGACGCTGCCGACCAGCAGGGCGAGGACGACCCCGGCCATGGTGGTGACCGCCACCGCGGCGCCCAGCCCCCAGCCGAGCTCGGTGAGCAGCAGGTTCGCCCCGTAGGTGCCGGCGGCGAAGTAGAGCGCGTGGCCGAACGACAGCAGCCCGGTGAAGCCGAACAGCAGGTCGAAGGAGAGCGCGACGCCACCGAAGACCAGGCACAGGGCCAGCAGCTGCAGCGTGCCCGGACTGTTGAGCACCCCCTCGAAGAGCCCCGGCAGGCTCAACGTCGAGTAGGGCAGCAACGCCAGGACCACCAGCACCACCAACGGTGCCAGCCGCCGCAGACGTCCGGTCCGGTCGAAGGCCTGTTCTCTCACGCCAACCTCGCCCTCAGGCCGCTGGGCCGGGCCAGGAGCACCACGGCGAGCAGCAGCACCACCGACAGGTCACCCACCCCGCTCGCGGCGTAGTAGTTCGCGAACTGCTGCACCAGGCCGACCAGCACCGCGGCCGCCGCCGTGCCGGTGATCGAGCTCATGCCGCCGATCACCACCACGATGAAGGCGAAGATCAGCAGGGAGGTGCCCTGCCCCGGCGAGATGGAGCCCAGGTAGATGCCGCCCAGCGCCCCGGCCAGGGCGGCGAAAGCGCCTCCGATCGCGAAGACGAGGGTGAAGGCCTTGCGGACGTCGATGCCCAGTGCCGTCACCATCGTCCGGTTCTCCACCCCGGCCCGGATGATGAGCCCGACGCGGGTGAACCGGAGGAAGGCGAGCACCGCCACCAGCACCACGACGGCGCTGACGATCAGGAGGAACCGGTCGTTGGGCACGTTCGCGCCGAGGATCGACGTGGTGCCGCGGGCCCAGCCCGGCCGGGGGAAGGGCCGCGGGTCGGCGCCCCAGACGGCCCGCACCAGGGCCACCAGCGCCAGGCTCAGGCCGACGGTGACCAGGACCTGCTCGATGTGCCGCTGGTACAGCGGCCGGATCAGCAGCAGCTCGATCAGCGCGGCGACCAGTGTGCCCACCGCGACGCCGAAGACGACGGCGAGGACGAAACCCCATCCGGACTCACCGGCGCCGGGCAGGTTGCCGGCCGCCCACCACGTCCCGTAGGCCCCGATGGTGAGGAAGGCGCCGTGGGCGAAGTTCAGCACGTCCATGAGGCCGAAGATCAGCGAGAGCCCGGAGGCGACCAGGAAGTAGAGCGCCGCCAGCCCCAGGCCGGTGATGGTGAGGAGCACCAGCGTGGTCACAGGCGCCCACCTCCCCCGCTGGTGGCGACGCCGAGCAGCTCGCGGGTCCGGTCGGCGTCGGCCAGCAGGTCACCGGCCGGCCCCGACCAGGCCACCCGCCCCTGGTCGACGACGACGGCGTCCTGCGCCATCCGCTGCACCACGGTCAGGTTCTGCTCGACGAGCAGGATCGTCACCTCCTCGGCCGCGCGGGCCAGCACGTCGGCGACCTCGGCCACCAGCAGCGGCGCCAGGCCCTTGGTCGGCTCGTCGATGAGCAGCAGCTGGTTGTCGTTGAGCAGCAGCCGCGCGATCGCCACCATCTGCTGCTGCCCGCCCGAGAGCGTGCCGGCGAGCTGCCTGCTGCGCTGCTTCAGCTCGGGGAACAGCTCGAAGACGCGGTCGTGGTGGTGCGCGGAGTTGCGCCGTTCGGCCAGCGCCAGGTTCTCCGCCACGGTCAGCCCGGCGAAGACCTCGCGGTCCTCCGGGGCGTAGCCGATCCCGCGGCGGACGATCTCGTGGGTCCGCCGGCCGTCGATCCGCTCGATCCGGCCGCTGGCGCCGGCGAACTCGATGGTCCCGGTGCAGGGCACCAGGCCCAGCACCGCCTTGACCGTGGTGGTCTTGCCGGCCCCGTTGCGGCCGAGGAGAGCGGTGACCCCGCCCCGCCGGACCGACAGGTCCACTCCCTGGAGGATGTGGCTGCCGGTCAGCCGCACGTGCACGTCGGACAGCCGCAGCAGCGGCGCATCCGTCACAGCGCTGTCCCGTTCGCTACCGCCCGGCGGAGCCGGTCGATCACAGAGCCGCTCACAGGGACTCCCCCAGGTAGGCCTGCTGCACGGCCGGGTCGCTGGTCACCCGGGCCGGGGTGTCCAACGCCAGCAGCTTCCCGTGGTGCATGACCGCTACCCGGTCGGCCAGGCCCAGCAGGACGTCCATGTGGTGCTCGACCATGAGCACGGTCTTGCCCTCCTCGCGGTGCACCGAGCCGATGACCTCGGTCAGCCCGGCGACGTCCTCGATGCTGACCCCGGCCATCGGCTCGTCCAGCAGGACGACCGCGGGGTCGGTGGCCAGCAGGATGGCCAGCTCGAGCTTGCGCTTGTCCCCGTGCGACAGGGCGCCGGCGAGGTCGTCGCCGCGGCCGGCCAGCCCCACGCGGGCGAGCGCGCCGGTGGCGACCTCCTGCGCGGCGTCCCCCGGCCGCACCCGCTGCCAGGGGCGCATGCTGCCGCCCAGCCGGGCCTGCGCGGCCAGCCGGACGTTCTCGCGGACGCTGAGTCCGGCGAACACCGAGGACGCCTGGAAGGTCCGGCCCAGGCCCCGCCGCGCCCGCGCCGACGGCGAGGCCCCGGTGATGTCCGTCCCCGCCAGGGTGACGGTCCCGCCGGTCGCCGGGAGCAGCCCGGACAGGAGGTTGAACAGCGACGTCTTGCCCGCGCCGTTGGGGCCGATGACGGCGATGAACTCACCCGGCGCCACGTCGAACGTGACGTCGTCGACGATCACCGCACCGCCGATCGCGCAGGTCAGCCCCGCCACCTGCAGCACCGGCCCGCCCGCCGTGGAGCGGGCGGCCGGCGCCGCCGAGGCACTCGTGGACACGCGTGGTCCCCGGACGCGTTCAGGAGGTGGCGACCGGAGGAGCGGTGTCCTCCGGGGCGAGCGTGTCGACCAGCACCGGGACGAGCTCGCCGCCCTGCTCCTCGAGGCGGGCCTGGAACATCGGCTGGAGCACGGCGTGGTCCTCCTCGCGGATGGTGATCTCGCCCTTGGCGCCGTCGAAGGTCCACCCCTCGAGCGCCGAGACCATCCCGGCGACGTCGTCGGGGCTCTCCTCGACCGCGCGCACGATCATCTGCGCGGCGTTGCAGCCGTCGGGGGTGAAGATGTCCACCTCGCCACCGGCCGCCTCGACGCCCTCGGCCATGGCCTGGCTCGTCTCGTTGTCCACCGCCTCGGCGAAGAAGTGCGACAGGAAGTTGAGGTCCGCGGCCTGCTCCCCGTAGGTCGGGTAGGAGGCGCGCATGTCCAGGCCGGTGACGACGTTGGTCGCGTCGAAGACACCCTGCTGGCCCATGGCCTGCCACATCGCGGGGGCGGTCTCCCCCGCCCAGGCGACGAAGGTCAGGTCGGCGCCGGCGTCGCGCGCCTGCGCGGCGAACGGAGTCAGGTCGGTGGCGCTGGCCGGCACGAGCAGCGGCGTCACGGTGGCGCCGGCCCCGCCGAGGATCGAGGTGACGGCGGCGACGTTGGCCTGGCCGAACGCGCTGTCCTGGGCGAAGACGAGGACGTCCTTGCCGGCGGCGTCGCCGATGAAGGACTCCGCCGTCTTGACGTCCTGGTAGGTCTGGCGGCCGGAGCGGAAGGTGTTGCCGTTGATCCCGGTCAGCGCGTCGGTGGCGGCGGGGCCGGAGATGAACAGGACGTCGTTCTGCTCGGCCAGCGGGGCCACCTGGGTGGCGACGCCGGAGGACGCCGAGCCGGCGAGGATCTGGACCCCCTGGCCGATCAGGTCGGTGGCTTCGGCGACGGCCTTGGCCGGGTCGCCGGCGTCGTCACGCTGGATGACCTCGACCGGGCGGCCGCCGACCTCCCCGGTGCCGTCGGTCAGGTGGTCCAGGCACGCCTCGAAGCCCTGCAGGTACTGCGCGCCGTACGAGGCGAGCGGGCCGGACGTCGACGTGATCAGCCCCACCTGGACCGGCGCCGCCTCCTCACCGCCGCCACCACCGCCGCCACCACCGCCGCTCGCGGCGGGCGCACCGGGGCTGCCGCACGCGGCGCCGAGCGCGAGGACACCTGCGGCCGCCGCGATGCTGGCGGTCCGGGACCGGAAACGGGTGCGGGACATGGCGATCTCCTCCGGTGTGCGGGGTGCACGAGTGGTCTGGACCACACCGTAGGGGCAAGCTGATCATGCGCCCATGTATGGCTGCCCCATACTGATGACGGTCCCTGTGGGTCGGAACACCAGCCACCTCGACCCGGGCTCGGAGTGCGTGGCGAATGCTGCACGCCGTACCGTCGGCCCGTGACCGCGACGAACACCGACCGCTGGATCCGGCTGGACGGCACCACGAACACCCGGGACCTCGGTGGGCTGCCCACCACCGACGGCGGACGCACGGTGCCCGGGCGGATCCTGCGCAGCGACAACCTGCAGACGCTCAGCGACGCCGACGTCGCCCGCCTGGTCGGGGAGATCGGGCTGCGCCAGGTGATCGACCTGCGCACCACCGCGGAGATCCTGCTGGAAGGACGGGGACCGCTACGGGGCCACCCGGACGTCACCCACCGGCACTTCACCCTGCTGCCCGAGCGCGGGCACCACACCGACGTGTTCGCGGTGGAGGAGGACGACCCGGGGATCGAGCTCCCGGCCGCCGGGTGGGCCGAGTCGCTGCTGCCCCGTCAGGTCGCGGCGCACGACGAGGAGGAACCGCCGGCCGTGCGCTCCTACCTGGGCTACCTCGGCCAGCGGGGGGACAACGTCGTCGCGGCGTTGCGGGCGATCACCGAAGCCCCGGACGGCGCCTCGCTCGTGCACTGCGCGGCGGGCAAGGACCGCACCGGCGTGGTGTGCGCCCTGGCCCTGGCCGTCGCCGGGGTGCCGCACGAGGAGATCGTCGCCGACTACGCGCTCACCGCCGAGATCATCGACGCCCTCGTCGCCAAGCTCGCCACGTCCCCGACCTACGCCCCCGACATGGAGACCCGGGACGTCGGCAGCCACACGCCGCGGGCCCAGACCATGGACCGGGTGCTGACGCTGCTCGACGAGCGCTTCGGCGGCCCCTCCGGCTGGCTGGAGGCGCACGGCTTCGGCGCGGACGAGCAGGCAGTGCTGCGCACCCGGCTGCGGGACTGACCCCGCACGGGCGGTCCGGGCCGCCCCGCGGCGCTGCTTCTCCCGGTATATCGCCTTCTCCCGGTATATCGCCGCGTCGGCCTCACGGATCAGCTGGTCGGCCCTGCGGCTCGTCCCCGCACCCGGGACCGCGATGCCCACGCCCGTGCCCACCCGAACCGGACGGGGTGATCCGGTCCGCGCTCATCCGCGCGCGGACGTGGGCCGCCCCTCGTGCTTGTGCCGGTACATCGCCGCGTCGGCTGCCCGCAGCAGTTCCTCGGCGGTGCCGCCGTCGGCACCGAGCACGCCCACTCCGACGCTCGTGCCGACCGGCACCTCGACGCCGTCGAGCCGGAACGGCTCGCGGAAGGAGTCGATGACCCGGGCAGCCAGGCCGTCGGCGTCCCCGGGCTCGCCCAGCCCGGGCAGGATGACCGCGAACTCGTCGCCGCTGAGCCGGCCCACGGTGTCCCCGGGGCGCACGGCAGCGCGCAGCCGGGCCGACACCTGGCGGAGGAGCTCGTCGCCCGCCGCGTGGCCGAGGGTGTCGTTGACCTGCTTGAACCGGTCCAGGTCGCAGAACAGCACGCCGAGATGGGCCCGGGGGCCGGCAGCCGCGATCGCCGCGGTGAGCCGGTCGAGGAACAGCACCCGGTTCGGCAACCCGGTCAGGGCGTCGTGGGTCGCCTGGTGGCGGACGGTCTGCAGCAGGCGCGCTTTCTGCAGCGCGGTGGACGCCTGGTCCGCCACGCCGCACAGCCGGACGAGCACGTCCCCGGCGAGGGACGGAGGAGCCTCGCCGGCCTGCCAGCCGACGGTCGCCACTCCGAGGAACGTCGTGCCGGCCAGCAGCGGAACGGCGACGACGTCGACGCTGCTGATGCCGCGCAGCACCGATCGCAGGAGGGGGCTGCTCGTGGTGTCGTCGATGATGAGCGGGGTCCGGTCGGTCAGCATGCCCACCAGCTCGGGGACGTCCTCCGGACGCAGCTCGGCCGCCTGCAGCAGCGCCGACTGCTCGTCGGACATGCCCACGGTCGACGACGCCCGCAGCACCCCGGCGCCCGGGTGCCACAGCAGCAGGCAGGCGCGGGTGCAGCCGACGACGCGCGGCAGCGCCGAGGTGACCAGCTCGGTGACCTCGGCGATGTCGGTCGCGAGCGCCAGCTCGTGCGCCAGGACCAGCAGCGCACCGGCCCGGTCGGCCTCCGTCCGCGCGTCCTCGAGGGCGATGATCAGATCGAGGGCGGCGGCGGCGTGCCCGGCGTAGGCGGCCAACATGGCGGCCTCGTCCCCCATGGCGGCGCCACCGGGCCGGTAGAGGGCGGCGAGCCGGCCGTGCGACCGGCGGGCGGAGGTCACGTCCACGACGACGGCGTCGGACCCGAGATCACCGCCGTCGAGCAGTACCGCGGCGAGTTCGGGCATCAGCTCGGGCGCCAGGCCGGCTCCGTGCACCAGCGGCGGGCCACCACCGGGAGCGTGGACGGCGAGCAGGTACGCCGGAGCGAGCACCGCCTCGGCGGCCCGGGCGACGATGCGCTCCAGGACCGTGTCGACGTCGTCGCTGGCCACCAGGTCGGTCGCGGCCGACTGCAGGATCTGCAGCTGACCGCGCAGCGCCTGCAGTTCGGGGTCGACCCGGGCGGAACCGCCACGGCGCCAGGGCAGCCGGGACCGCCGGTCCCACGTCAGGTGGTAGAGGCACGCGGGGTGCCCGTCCGACTGGCACGCCTCGTGCGTGATCCGGGCGGGCGGCAGCGAGAAGACCTGCGGGACCACGCTCAGCAGTCCCTGGGTGTAGTCGCAGTCCAGCCGGGAGTGCGCAAAGCCGTCGTGCAGCCGGTAACGGATGGTGGCTGTCGTGGCCGTCGCCTCGAGGATCTCCATGGTCGAGGTGGTGCTGAACTTCTGTACGGCGCGAGGCAGCTGGCCGAATACCTGGCGAGGTGCGCCCATCGCGCGCAGCAGGATGACCAGCGAGTGCGCCAGGCCGGACTGCAGGGCCGCCGCGCCGACCCGGTACATCGTGCGCGGGTCGGCGAGGACCTCGGTCGCGGCCGCGAACAGGTCGATCCGGGTGTCGTAGCTCCACCAGCGGGACTGGTCCTCGAGCTCAGCGGCGGACGCGGCCACGCCGGCCCGCCGCAGCACCTCGGCGACGGCGTCGTCACCTGCCTGGCTGCGGACGTAGCGGAGCAGACCCCCGGTGGTGGCGCCGGAGGTCTCGCGCCCGGCGGTGGGCTGGCTCATCGCCGGCCGCCGGTGCCGAGGATCCGCTGGGTGCGCACGTCCTCTGATCGGCACGGGGACCCGGCGGGTGGAGCGTGTCCCCCCGTTCGGGGGACGCCGCACCGACGGGTGGGTACCCGGCGTGTGCGCACGGCTACAGATTGCCATCGATGGAGGGCCGAGACAAGGCGCCCCTGGACGCACACGACCCCGGTCTCGATGGAGACCGGGGTCGAGATCTCGCGGGCCGCGGACGGCCCGGGGCTCAGCGGCCGAGGAACTGGGCGCCGTTGGCCATCGTCAGGAGCTCGTCACGCATGGCCGGGCTGCTGCTGCGCGACAGCGCCTTGTTCAGCGCCCGCCGCGTACGCGCCACCTGCCGACGGTTCCGCCAGCTGGTCGTCACGCTGTTCATGGTGCTGCCTCTTTCGTCGAAGTGATGCGCCTGCAGCCGTAGTAACGCAGGCACGAACCACTCTAATCCGACGAAACGTCGGTGAGCCTGAGGTGGAACCTACGGTTTCTCACCCTTTGCGGTGAGAGTGGTCACGAGCCGGCCCTGCAGACCTCTCCGGACCCGGGCGTTCCCGCCACGGACGACGGCGGCGCCCCGTGCCCCCCGGGGACAGGGGGCCCCCCACGGGGCGGGGGGGTCCCCCCCCCGCCCGCGGGGGGCCCCGGGCCCCGGGGGGTCCGGGGCGCCGCCGATCGTGACGTGCTGGAACGGCCTCGCCGCACGGCCCCGCCCCGAGCATGCGAAAAGGGGCGCGGGGCCCTCGCTCAGCTGGGCCGCTGGACGTCCCCGCGCCAGGCACCGGTCTCGGTACCCCGGCTCTCGATGAACTCCTTGAACTTCTTCGCGTCCGCCTTGATCTGCCGGTCGTCGAAGCCGAGCGCGGCGCCGGCCTTCTCGACCAGACCCGTGGGCTCCCAGTCGATCTGGATCATGACGCGGGTCTTGTCGTCGGCGAGGCGGTGGAACGTGACCACACCGGCGTGCTTGGCCTCGCCGCTGGTGCTGGTCCAGGCCACCCGCTCCTCGGGGTGCTGCTCGGTGATCTCGGCGTCGAACTCACGCTTCACGCCGTCGACGTTCGTGACCCAGTGGGTGTGGGTCTCGTCGATCTGCCTGATGCTCTCGACGCCGCCCATGAACTGGGGGAAGGACTCGAACTGCGTCCACTGGTCGTAGGCGACACGGATCGGGACGTCGACGTCGACGGACTCCTGCACGCTGGCCATGGGAACCTCCTCGCTCTCGGTGGTAACTGCATGTCGGCCTACCCCCGAGCACGCCGTCGGACACGCGTACGGGCGGCTCGATGCCCGGGGCGAGCGGGACCGGCAGGCGGCCCTCACGAGGGAACCGGTCAGCGCAGCGCCGCCGCGATGCTGCCGCGCACCGGGCGGCCGTCGAGCAGCAGCATCTGCGCCAGGTGGTAGGCGTCGGGCTGCCCCGACCAGGTGCCCGACGCGAGCTCGCCGGCGGCGGTCAGCTCGTGGTGCCAGCTGCCCGTCCCCGGGTCGGCGAACCGGGCCTCGCCGTGCGCCCGCCAGCGGGCGGCCAGCTCCCGGTAGCGCGGCTCGCCGGTGACCTCGGCCAGCACGGCCGCCGCCGCGACCGCCTCGCACAGCACCCAGTGCATGCGAGCGACCACCACGGGGCGGTCGTCCCAGCCGAGGGTGTACGGGAAGCCGTCGGCGCCGTCGGCCGCCCAGCCCCGGTCCGCCGCGGCGTCGAACAACGCGACGGCGTCCTCCAGCAGCCAGGACGGAGGCTCGGGCAGCACCGCCCGGAGGTGCAGGGCCAGCCGCGCCCACTCGAACTGGTGCCCCACCGTCACACCGTAGGGCCGGAACGGGTCGGCCGGCCGGTCCCGGTTGAGCTCCGGCACCGGCTCCCACGCCGCGGTGAAGTGCTCCGGGAGCCGCCAGTCGCGCTCCCGGGCCCAGCCGCGCACGACCCGCTCGACGCTGCGCAGCGCCTGGGAGCGCAGCCGCGCCGCCCGCGCCGGATCGGCGACCGCGTCGGCTGCGGCGAGTGTCGCCTCGACGCCGTGCATGTTGGCGTTGGCGCCGCGGTAGTCCGACAGCCTCGACCAGGCGGCGTCCCACTCCTCGACCGCGAGCCCGGCGTCGGAATCCCAGAACCGGTCCTGCCAGACGTCCAGGGCCTCGTCGAGCAGGGCGGGCCCGCCATCGACGCCCGCGGTGCTGGCTGTGGCACCGGCCAGGACGACGAAGGCGTGCACATAGGCGGCCTTGGTGTCGTCGGCCGTGCTCGACCGCCAGCCGCCGTGCTCGTCGTCGTGCAGCGGGCCGTCGCGCAGCGCCGTCACACCGTGACGGGCCAGTTCGTCCGCACCCGGTCGGCCCAGCAGCGTCGCGAGGCCGAAGACGTGGGTCATCCGGGCGACGATCCACGCCTCCTGCGGCCGGTCCGCCAGCACGGCGCCGTCGTCGCCGAGGTAGCCGAAGCCGTCGTCCAGCCGGGAACGCGTCGCGAAGGCCAGGAGGCCGTCCAGCTCGGTCACCGGGCCACGCTAGAGCGCGGACCGCCCAGCTCCCCGGCCGCCCGGCCGGGCGGCCCCCCGGAAGGTCGGGCGCGGGGCGGTCCGGCGTCAGTAGGCCAGTGCGCTGCCTGGATCGTGCAGCACCGCGCCGGCATCGGCCAGGAACCGGGACCCGAGCTCGCCGTCCACCACCCGGTGGTCGAACGACAGAGCCAGCTGGGTCACCTGCCGCACCCGGATCCGGCCCTTGTGCACCCACGGCATCTCCCGCACGGCCCCGAAGGCGAGGATCGCCGACTCCCCCGGATTCAGGATCGGCGTCCCCGTGTCCACGCCGAAGACCCCCACGTTGGTGATCGTGATCGTGCCGCCGGTCATGTCGGCCGGTGCGGTGCGCCCCGCCCGGGCGGTCTCGGTCAGCTCCCCGAGTGCCGCGGCCAGCTCCGGCAGGGCGAGCCGGCCCGCGTCCTTGATGTTCGGGACGATCAGGCCCCGCGGGGTCGCCGCGGCGATGCCCAGGTTGACCTGCCCGTGGACGACGATCTCCTGCGCCGCCTCGTCCCAGGAGCTGTTGACCATCGGGTACCGCTGCGCGGCGAGCAGCACCGCCTTCGCGACGAACAGCAGCGGGCTCACCTTGACACCGGCGAACTCCGGGCGGGCGGCCAGCCGGCCACGCAGCTTCATCATCCGCGTGACGTCGACGGTCAGGAACTCGGTGACGTGCGGGGCGGTGAAGGCGCTGGCCACCATGGCCGCTGCGGTGGCCTTGCGCACCCCCTTGACCGGGATCCGCTCCTCCCCAGCCGTGCCGCGGCCCGACGGGGCCGCGTCCGGGGTGGTAGGCCCGGCAACGGCGGCGTCCACGTCGGCCCGGGTGATGCAGCCGCCGGTGCCCGTCCCGGTGAGGGTGGTCAGGTCGACGCCGAGGTCCTTGGCGTACTTGCGCACCGGGGGCTTGGCCAGCGGGCGCGGCCCGCGGCGGCCGGGCGCGACGCCCCGGGCGGGTGCGGCGTCCTCGCGGAGCGCTGCGACCTCGGCCTGCCGGCCCACCTCCAGACCGCCGTGCCGGACCGGCTTGCTGCGCATGTCCGGTGCGGTGGCGAGCAGCGGCGGGCCGTCGTCGGTGGGCAGCGGCGGGCGGTCGGCGCCGCCGGAGCCGTAGTCGGCGCCCGGGAGGGCGGTCGCCCGGGCGGCGGCGGAGGTGCCCGACCGGCGCGGCCGACGCCGTGCCTCGGTGGTGCGGGGGCCGTAGCCGACCAGCACCGCTGTCCGCCCACCGGGCGCCGAGCCGCCGATCAGCCCGGCGGCGGGCTCGCCGTCGTCGGCCGGCTCGGCTTCGGGGGACGGCCCGCCACCGCCCGCTCCGCCGGTGTCGATGGTGATGATCGGGGTGCCGACGTCGACCATCGTGCCGGCCTCGAACAGCAGCTCGACGACGGTACCGGCCCACGGCGAAGGCAGCTCGACGGCGGCCTTGGCCGTCTCGACCTCGCAGAGCGGCTGGTTGACCGTGACGGTGTCGCCGACGGCGACCAGCCACTGGATGATCTCCCCCTCGGTGAGCCCCTCACCGACGTCGGGCAGCTTGAACGAACGGAGCGCGGACGTCCGGGTCATGGCTTTCAGAACCCCATCGATCGGTCGACGGCGTCCAGCACCCGGTCGAGGTCGGGGAGGTACTCCTCCTCGAGCTTCGACGGGGGGTACGGGGTGTCGTAGCCCCCGACCCGGAGCACCGGCGCCTCCAGCGAGTGGAAGCAGGTCTCGGTCACCCGGGCGGCGATCTCGGCGCCCAGGCCCAGCGTCACCGGCGCCTCGTGCACCACGACGCAGCGGCCGGTGCGGCGCACCGACTCGAAGACGGGTTCCAGGTCCAGCGGGGAGACCGTGCGCAGGTCGACGACCTCCAGCGACCGCCCCTCCTCGGCCGCGGCCTCCGCCGCCTGCAGCGCCGTCTTCACCATCGGCCCGTAGGCCAGCACCGTGACGTCGTCGCCACCGCGGACGACGCGGGAGGCGAACAGCGGGTCGGCTGTCGCGTCGAGATCGACCTCGGCCTTCTCCCAGTACCGGCGCTTGGGCTCGAGGAAGACGATCGGATCGGGGCAGGCGATCGCCTGCTGGATGCCCCAGTAGGCGTCGACCGGGTTGCTGACCGCCACGACCTTGAGCCCGGCGGTGTGCGCGAAGTACGCCTCGGGGCTCTCGCTGTGGTGCTCGACCGCGCCGATGCCGCCGCCGAAGGGGATGCGGATGACGACCGGCATCGGCAGCTTCCCCCGGGACCGGGCGTGCATCTTGGCGACCTGGGTGACGATCTGGTTGTAGGCCGGGAAGACGAAGCCGTCGAACTGGATCTCGCAGACCGGGCGGTAGCCCCGCATGGCCAGGCCGACCGCGGTGCCGAGGATGCCGGCCTCCGCCAGGGGGGTGTCGACGACGCGGGCCTCGCCGAAGTCCTTCTGCAGGCCGTCGGTGATCCGGAAGACCCCGCCCAGCTTGCCGATGTCCTCGCCCATGAGCAGGACCTTCGCGTCGTCCTCCATGGCCTTGCGCAGGCCGAGGTTGAGCGCCTTGCCGATGGTGAGCGTCTCGGTGGCCATCAGTGCTCACCCTCCTCGAACGACGCGTGGTACTGCACGAAGTCGGCACGCTGCTGTGCCAGCTGCGGGGTCTGCTCGGCGTAGACGAAGTCGAACATCGCCGCCGGCGCCGGGTCGGGCATCTCCAGCGTCCCGCTGCGGATGCGGGCGGCCAGCTCGTCGGCCTCGGCCTCGATCCCGGTGAAGAACGCGGTGTCGGCGACGCCGCCGCGCGACAGGTGCGCCTTCAGCCGGGCGATCGGGTCGCGCAGCTTCCACTCCTCGAGCTCGCTGGCCAACCGGTAGCGGGTCGGGTCGTCGGAGGTGGTGTGCGCCCCCATCCGGTAGGTGAACGCCTCGATGAACGTGGGGCCCTGGCCCTCGCGGGCGGCGGCGAGCGCTGCCTTGGTCACCGCGAGGACGGCGAGGACGTCGTTGCCGTCGACCCGGACGCCCGGGAAGCCGAAGCCGGCAGCCCGCTGGTACAGCGGCACCCGCGACTGGCGCTCCAGCGGGACGCTGATCGCGTACTGGTTGTTCTGGCAGAAGAAGACGACGGGGGCCGAGAAGCTCGCCGCCCAGATCATCGCCTCGTTGACCTCGCCCTGGCTGGTCGCGCCGTCGCCGAGGAACGCCAGCGCCGCGCTCTCCGCGCCGTCACGCTGGAGGCCCATGGCGTAACCGGTGGCGTGCAGGGTCTGCGCGCCGATGACCACGGTGTAGAGGTTGAAACCGGTGGCCACCGGGTCCCAGCCGCCGTTGTCCACGCCGCGGAAGAGGCTGATGACGTGCAGCGGGTCGACGCCGCGGGTCCAGGCGACGCCGTGCTCGCGGTAGGTGGGGAAGGCCATGTCCGACTCGGCCATGGCCCGGCCCGCGCCGATCTGCGCGGCCTCCTGGCCCAGCAGCGAGGCCCAGATGCCGAGCTCGCCCTGGCGCTGCAGCGCCGTGGCCTCGAGGTCCCACCGCCGGACCAGCGCGAGATCGCGGTACAGGCTGCGCAGCTCGTCGCCGGAGATGTCCAGTGAGTAGTCCGGGTGCTCGACCCGGTCACCCTCGGGCGTGAGCAGCTGGACCAGCTCCGTGCGCTGCGGCAGATGGGGCGCGGCGGCCCCCGGGACCGGGTCGACCATCTCCGTGGTCGAGGTCTTCGCTGTCACGGGTCGCTCCTCGCCGTCTGCCACCGCCGCCGGGGTCACCGGCGACGCGGTGGTGCTGGACGTTCCGGACCACCGGGTGTGGCGGCCCTCACACATCCTGGCACGCCGGGCCCGTCGGTGGCCAGCCCCTCTCCGCGACGATCTGCACAGCCGCTTCCCCTGCGGTTGCGCAGAACGCTGTCCCTCGGGGCGGTCGTCCTGCCAGACTGCGCAACGTGCCCGAGATCGACGCCACCGACGCGCGGCTGCTGCTGGCGCTCACCGAGGACCCCCGCGCGAGCGTGATGGCCTTGTCCCAGCGGCTGGGGCTGGCCCGCAACACGGTGCAGGCCCGGGTGAGCCGGCTGGAGAGCAACGGGGTGCTCGCCCCGCTGGACCAGCGGGTGCGCCCGGAGGCCCTGGGCTACCGGCTGGGCGCCTACATGTCGGTGCAGGTGGCCCAGCGGGGGCTGGCCGAGGTGAGCGACGCCCTGGAGCACGTGCCGGAGGTCCTGGAGGTGACCGGCCTGTCGGGCGCCACCGACCTGCTCGTGCACGTCGTCGCCACCGATGCCGACCACTTGTGGCGGATCACCGAGACCGTCCTCGCCATCCCGGGGGTGCAGCGGGTGGACACCGCGCTGGCGATGCGTCATTTCGTCGAGCGCCGGGTGGCACCGCTGCTCGAGCGGGCCGCCGGCACCGGGTCCGACGAGGTCTAGCCGGGACGCCGCGCCCGGGTGGATGCTGCTCCGCATGCTGCGGATCCGGGTCGCCCTGCTGCTCGGCTGCCTGCTCGCGGTCGCGGGCGTGGTCGCCGCCGCACCGGCGTCGGCCTGCAGCTGCACGGGCGGGACGACGGCGGAGTTCTTCGCCCGGGCCGACGCCGTGTTCACCGGTTCCCTGGGCTCGCGGAGCGTCGACCAGCCACCCGGCCCGATCGGCTCCAGCACCGATCCGGCGCTGCACGTCTTCGGTGTCGACACGGTGTTCAAGGGGACTGCGCACGAACGACAGGGGGTCGTGTCCCCGGAGTCCGGCGCCAGCTGCGGCCTGGAGCTGACCGGCGACGGGCCGTTCGCCGTGTTCGCCACGCGCGACGCCACCCTCGGCGAGACCCCGTTCACGGCCCTGGCCGAGGGCCAGTACGCCGCCTTCCTGTGCGGCGGCACCGCCGAGCTGACGCCGGCCCTGGAGGCCGAGCTCCGGGCGCTCGCCGCACCGGGGGAGGCTGCCCGGGAGGCGGCTCCCCGGACCGGCGCGGCCGGCACCGAGCTCGCGGACAGCGGGCCGGGCACGATCCAGCTGCTCGTCGCCGGCCTCGCGCTCGTCGGGGTGGCGCTGCTGCTCGGCCGCCGGTGGCGGCACCGGTCCCGCAGCGGGAGGACGCCGCGCGGAAAATCGTCCGCATGACGATCGTGCGACGGGCTCCCTGCCGCCGTCGACCGCCGCCCCCGCTCGGGTAGCCGGGGTCGCGGCCGTGCCGTCATCCTCCGAGGAGCCCCGTGCCCCCCACCGACCGTGACCTGCTGCAGGAACTCCTGTACGCCTACGGGCCGGGCGGGCAGGAGGAACCCGTCCGCGAGGTCTGCCACCGCGAGCTGGCGCCGCTGGTCGACGAGCTGTCAGATGGACCCGGCCGGGAGCCTGGTCGGGCTGATCCGCGGCAGCGGTGCCACACGTGCGCCGGTGGTACGGGTGATGGCCCACATGGACGAGCTGTCCATGATCGTCGAGCGGGTCGAGCCGGACGGCTCCCTGCACCTCTCGCAGCTCGGGGTGATGTGCCCGGCGAACTTCGGCCTCGGCCCGCTGACCGCCCTCGGCGACGCCGAGGCGCTGGCCCCGGTTCTCCTGCTCGGCTCGGAGCACACCACCCAGGAGACGCCACAGGTGTGGCAGACCAAGCCTGCTGGCGGCGGCCGCGCGATGCAGTGGAGCGACGTCTACGCCTCACCGGCCGTCCCCCGAGGAGCTCGCGGCTGCCGGCGTGCACGCCGGCAGCCGGGTGTGCGTGGACCGCAGCCGCCGGACCCTCGTCGACGTCGGCGACTTCGTCGGCAGCTACTTCCTCGACGACCGCTCGGCGCTCACGGCGCTGGTCGCCGCCGCCCGGCAGCTGCAGGGCGGCGGTCGACCACCGGCCGACGTGCACCTGGTCTGCACGACCGGTGAGGAGATGGGCGGGATCGGCGCGAGCTACGCCGGCCGGACGTTGCCCGGTGACGTCACCCTGGCCCTCGACGTCGGCCCAGCCGAGGCGGAGTACCAGGTGACCGTCGAGTCCGGGCCGGTGGTCGTCTACGCCGACGACTCCGTGGTCTACGACAAGGTGGTCGCCGACCACCTCCTGGCCCTCGGCCGGGAGCTGGACGTGGATCCGCAGTCGGCCGTCTTCGAGTCCTTCGCCTCCGACGGATCGCGGGCCAAGAGCAGCGGGCAGGCCGCCCGTGCCGGGCTGCTCACGCTGCCCCCGTTGAGCACGCACGGCTACGAGGTGCAGCACCGCGACGCGGTCGACCGGTGCGCCCGCTTGGTCGCCGGGTACCTGCGCCGCCCGGCGCCCGGGTCCTGACCAGCGGGTGTGCCGATCCCGACGACGGGTACGGACGCGTGCATGGAACGAACTCGATTCGGCGTGGCAGGCAAGGGCAAGCGGGGCATCAGCACGGTGGGCTGGGCGCTACGCGGAGCCGCCGCGGGAGCGGCGGGCAGTACCGCGCTCAACGCCGTCACGTATCTGGACATGGCGGTGCGCGGGCGGGGCAGCAGCTCCACGCCCGAGCAGACCGTGCAGGAGCTCGCCGAGAAGGCGCACGTGCAGATCCCCGGCGACGAGGAGACCCGCGAGAACCGGAAGCAGGGGCTGGGGCCGCTGATCGGTCTCGTCGCCGGTGTGGGCGTGGGGACCCTCGGCGGGCTGGCCCGCGCGTCGGGCTTCCTCTCGGCGAAGCCCGTCGGCATCGCGCTGACGACGGTCGGGGTGATGATCGCCAGCAACGGCCCGATGACGGCGCTGGGGGTCACCGATCCGCGCAAGTGGTCGGCATCGTCCTGGCTCAGCGACGTAGTGCCGCACCTGGCGTACGGCGTGGTCGTCAAGAACACGATCGACGCCTTCGACCGCCCCTGAGGGGCCGAGGGCGACGAGATCACCAGCCGCATTGCCAGCTCTTCACGGGTTCGGGGGAACCTCACACCGCCCGACTCTTTCCGACCGCACGACCGCACGAGCCATGCGAACTCGTGGCCATCAGCGCTGATGGCCACGAGTTCGCATGGCTCGCGGAGTCTCAGCGCCAGCCGCGCTCGTCCACCCCGCCCGGCACCGGGGCCGCGGGGTCGTAGGGCGTGCGGGTGAAGACGAACGTGCCCAGGTCCAGGTGATCGGGGGCGATCTGCAGCGTCTCGCCGGCGAAGTAGCCGTCCAGCCCTTTCCACGTGCCGTCGTCGCGACGGGCGAACCGGCTGGCCCGGCCGCCGCGACCGGGCATCGGGCCGAGGTGCAGCAGGCCGCCGGCCACCGAGCGCAGCAGGTACGGCGACGGCCCCCAGAACCACGCGCCCAGGCTCTCCAGCGGAACCGGCGACGGCGACGGGCTCCACGGCTCGACGATGCGCGGCTCGGCGCCCCGCAGGTCGGCCAGCAGGCCGAAGACCAGTGGGTCCAGGCCGCTGGTGGTGTTGGCCAGCGAGACCGCGCCGGCCTGCTCGTCCCGGTCGACGAAGACCCCGGCGAGGAACCCGGGCATGGAGCCGCCGTGGCCGACCAGCGTGCGGCCGTCGACCCGCAGCACCTGCAGCCCCAGGCCGTAGGCCGACCAGCCCGGCGCGGTGGAGTCCACGCCGGCGGGCACGATCATCTCCTCCAGCGTCGCCGGGTCGAGGACGTCGGCGGTGTCGCCGAGCAGGAAGGCGGCGAACCGGCCGAGGTCGGCCAGCGTCGCCCACAGCTGCCCGGCGGCGGCCATCACGCCGGCGTGGTGCTCCGGCTCGGGCAGGACGACGTCGGCCCACGGGTGCACCGCCCGGCCCTCGGCCGCGGGGGCCACCGGACGCGGGGTGGTGCGGTCCATCCCCAGCGGCGCGAGCACCTCGGCGCGGACCGCCTCGTCCCAGGAGCTGCCCCGCTGGCGGGCGACCAGCTCGCCGAGCAGGCCGAAGCCGAGGTTGGAGTAGTGGAACCGGCGGGCAGCCCCGAGGACGACGTCGGTCCCGCCGAGCCCGAGGTCGCCGAGCGATCCGCCCGGGGTCCGCTCCCACCAGCCGCCGGGGCTCTCCGCCGAGGCGCCGGCCAGGTGGGAGAGCAGCTGGCCGACCGTCCGGTCGCCGAACGGCGTGCCCGGGAGGTGGCGGTCCAGCGGGTCGTCCAGGTGCAGCCGCCCCTCGTCGCGCAGCCGCATGACCACGACCGCCGTCACCGTCTTGCTGATCGAGCCCAGCCGGTACTGGACGTCGGTGTGGGGCTCGGGCACCACACCGCGGCCGGCGGACCACACGAGCCCGCCCTCGCGCACCACACCGGCGACCAGGCTGGGGGCGCGGCCGTCGCGCTGGACACGCGCGGTCCGCGCGAGCAGGAGGCGAGCGGTCGAGGGCAGCACGGGCTCGGGCATGACGGCGACCGTAGCGACCCGCGCGGCTCGCGGGATCAGGCGGTCAGCGTCTTCCGTGCGGGGAGCTGACCGGTGCGGGTGGCGCGCCGCTCGAACCAGACGGTCGCCAGCGGCGGCACCGAGGCGGCCAGGGCCAGCAGCGTCGTACCGCGTGACCAGCCGAGCACCCGGGCGGCCACCAGGGTGACGAGCAGGTAGAGGACGAAGATGCCGCCGTGGATGGGGCCGAACACCTGGACACCGATCTCCGAGGCGTCGAGGACCCGCTTCACGAACATGCCGGCGAGCAGGCCGATCCAGGACAGCGCCTCGGCGACGGCGACGACGCGGAAGGCGGTGGCGGCGGTCTGGGGGTTCAACGGACGTCCTAAGGGTCGGCGGCGGTCTCCTCATCCTCGACGACCGGGCGGCGTCGAGGGTCCCCGGCCGGCGTGTGACCTCGGCTGCAGTGGCAGGGTCGGACGGGAGCGCGGACTGGCCCCGCGGGAGTTCTGCCTGGGCCTGCTCCAGCAGGTGGCCCGGCCGGCTCGCTGAGCGTCAGCCGGCGATGCGGTTGAACTTCGGCGTGGCACCCATGCCGTCGACGCTGGCGACCTTCACGACGTCGCCCGAGGTCGGGGCGTGCACCATCTGACCGTTGCCGAGGTAGATCCCGATGTGGCTGACCGGGCTGTAGAAGGCCACCAGGTCGCCGGGGCGGGCTTCGGCACGGGACACCGGGGCGCCCATCGAGGCCTGGTTGCGGCTGGCGCGCGGCACGCTGATCCCGGCGGCACGGAAGGCGTACTGCACCAGGCCCGAGCAGTCGAAGGACCCGGGGCCCGACGCCGCCCACACGTACGGCTTGCCGCGCTGGGCGAGCGCCGTGTCGACGGCGACCTGCACCGCTCCGCTGCTGGCCACCACCGGTGCCGTGGCCGCCGGGGCCTCCCGCTCGTCGCGGCTGGCGCGCTCCGGCTCGGCCGGGCGCTCGTCGGCGGAGGTCTCCGCGGGGTGGTGCGCGGCCAGGGCGGCCTGCCGCTCCTGGGCGCTGAGCCGGTCGAACTGCGCCCGGTAGTCGGCGATCTGCTTCTCCAGCTCGGCCTGCTGGGCCAGGGCGGAGTCGTAGGTGGCCTGCGCGGCCGCGGCGGCCTGCTGAGCGGCCGCCTGGGCCTGCGCGGCAGCGACGTTGGCCTGGGCCGCCTGCTGCAGGACGCCGCCCTGGTGGCCGGCGATCGTCTCCAGCATGGTCACCCGGTTGACGAACTCGTCGGCGGATCCACTGGTCAGCAGTGCCTGGAAGGTGCCGAGGCCCTCCCCGGTGAAGGCGCTGCGCGCGATGCCGCGGACGGACCGCTGTGCCTGGGCCAGGGCCGCCGTGGCCTTCTCCAGCTCGGCGGCGGCGCCCGCCGCGGCCGCCTGCTGCGCCGCGAGGGTGTCCTGGGCCTCGTTGAACCGCTCGGTGACGACCTCGAGCTCGTGGCCGCGCTCGGCGACCAGCCGGGCCGCCTCCGCGGAGGTCCCCGGCGAGCCCGGCGCCGCGGAAGCGGGCACCGTGGCGAGCAGGATGCCGACCGTGCCGGCGAGGGCCAGGCCGGCCCGCCGGACGGTGCGGCGGGCGGGGGTGCGCAGGGGGGTCGCCATGGTGCGGCGGCTCTCCGATCTCTTCCACGAGCCGGCCCGTCGCCCGCTGACCACCGCAGCCTGTGCGGGGGGACCGACTCGACGGCGCCCGCGGGTGTCACTCATTCGGTGACTGAAAGCCCCGGCGGGCACACTCACCGTAAGCGTCGTGACCCGGCCGTGACAATGCCCCGAAGGACATTCATGTCATTTCGGCTGCGCGCCTCGTCACGTCGCGCCCGACGCCGGCCTCCGCTCCGTCACCGTGCTGCCCACCCGACCAGCGCGAACTCATCGGCCATGCCGTCCGGCGGTTTCGCCGACGTACCGGCGGACACGTACGGAGGCATGGACGCCCACGAGCCCCTGGTGCGGCAGGACGCCGGCTGCCAGGAGACCGGTGACAGCGACGACGCCGAGTGACCGGGCCCAGGTGAGCCGGGCGCTGCCTCCCGGGGCCGGCGAGTGGCCCCGGGAGGACGCCGGGCGCGGACGCCGCCAGGGGCTCCGGTCAGCGCTCCGCGGCGTCGTCCCCGGCGTCCGTGACCGGCTCGTGGGCCGCGACCTGGCCCTGATCGCGGCCGGCCTCACCTTCTACGCCGGCATCGCCGTC
Source organism: Blastococcus capsensis (assembly GCF_030165005.1). Classification (GTDB taxonomy): domain Bacteria; phylum Actinomycetota; class Actinomycetes; order Mycobacteriales; family Geodermatophilaceae; genus Blastococcus; species Blastococcus capsensis. Next base: position 136,977 of record NZ_JASNNW010000002.1, on the reverse strand, counting down.
GTGCCCCTGCTGGTCCTGTCCTTCGGGCTCACCGCCTGGCTCACCTCCGCCGAGCGGGTGCACCAGCTCGGCGTGCGGGTCGCCGAGCTGCTGCCGGAGCAGCTCGGCGCGCCCGACGCGGTGGCGCGGCTGGTGGACGCCGGGGCACGGCTGGACCTCGTGGGAGCGCTGCTGGCCCTGCTGCCCATGTCCCTCTACGGCGAAGGCCTCCGGCGGGCGCTGCTGCGCTTCGGCGCACGGCGTGAGGGCATGACCGGCTGGCGCGGAAGGCTCGCCGCCCTGCCGCTGCTCCTGCTCACCCCGGTGCTGCTGTACCCGCTGCTGCTGGCCGCGTCCCTCATGGCCGACCTCGCCGCCCGCGGCGGGCTCGCGGCCACGGCGGGTCAGGTCGCGCTGGGCTACTACTCGGTCCTCGCCGCGCTCACCGTGCCCCTAGCCTGGGGCTTCCGGGTCGTCGGCGGCAGCCGGGTGCGCTGGCCGGCCCTGACGGCGGGCGCGCTCTTCACCGCCGCCTGCCTCTCGGGCTTCCTGCAGGGGTTCGTGCTCTTCCTGGGCCTGCCCCTCGACCTCGGCGCACCCTTCGGCGGGCTCGACCTCGTCGGCGGGGTGGTGGCGCTGGGCCTGTGGCTGTTCGCCCTGCACGTCGTCGTGCTGTGCGGCTGGCTGGCCACCCAGTCCCTGGACCAGGAACTCGCCCGCCACTCAGCGCGGGGGCAGGCGGTCGGCCGGCCGCCGGTCGAGCCAGGCCTCGATCCCGGCTAGGCCGGGGGACGCCGGCGGCGGGGCGGGGCCGCCCGCGGCGGGTCCGGTCGGCGGTGGGGCCGGCGGCGGTGGGGCGCCCGGTGGTGGGGCCGGCGGCGGTGGGAGGTCCGGCGGCGGCACGACCGGGGGTGGCGGCGGCGGTACGTACCGGGAGCCGTTGCTGACCAGCACGGAGACGACCTGGCCACGGACGGCGCGACCCCCCACCGGCGGGCCCGTGCCCACCAGCTCCCCCGCCGGCAGGGCGCTGTCCACCCGGACGACCCAGTCGACGAAACCGGCCCGGCCGAGCACGTCCTGGCACTCGTCCGGCTCCGCGCAGCGCGGCACCCGGATCGTGTTGCCCCGCACCACGGCCGGATCGGCGGGCGGGAAGTCGCTGCTCCCCCGCACGGTCAGGATCGGCGCCATGGCGTCGTGCCAGATCGTCGCGCCCTTGCCGCCGCCGAAGCCGCCGACGTCCTCGGCCTCCTTGGGGTTGAACACCATCACGCTCGCGGCGATCTCCGGGGTGTAGCCGACGAACGCCACCGAGACGTTCTCCTGCGTCGTCCCGGTCTTGCCGGCGATCTGGTGCCCGGGCACGTACGCCCGCCGGCCGGTCTGCCCGGCGTACCCGGGCTCGACGTCCTTGCGCAGCATCTGGTTGAGCGTGTTGGCCACCCCGGCCGGGATCGCCTCGGGCGTGCACACGTCGCCGTCCACGAGCGGCGCGCCGTCGTCGCCGACGACCGGCTCGCCGTGCCGGTCGAGCAACCCGGTCACCGGGACGACGTCGCACCGGGTGCCGCCGGCGGCCAGCGTCGAGTAGGCGCTGGCCAGCCCCAGCGGGCTGGTGGCGTCGGGACCGAACGTGAACGAGCCGTTGTTCTCCTGGACGGTCCGCTCGGCCAACCCTTGCGGCCCGTGCGCGTACAGCCCCATGCGCTCGGCCATGCGCACCGGTTCAGCCACGCTGCCCAGGGCGTCCTCGAGCGCGAGGAAGTAGGTGTTGGAGGACTGGTAGAGCGCCGTCGTCAGATCGAGGGTGTCGCGGTAGCTGCCGGCGTTGCGCACCGGGTACGGCCCGCCGTCCTTCTCGTAGACGCGCGAGTAGTACGGGCTGGGCGCGGTGAGCGTGTACTCGGTCGAGTAGCCCCGGGCCAGCGCGGCCGCGGCCACGAACACCTTGTACGTGGACCCGGCCCCCCGGCTCGGCGCGGCGTTGAGGTTGACCGACTCCTGCCTCCGGTCGCTCTCGTCGTGGCCGAAGATCCGGTTGACGCTCATGGCCAGCAGATGTCCGGTCCCCGGCTCCACCGCGGTGAACGTCGCCGCCAGTGAGCTTTCCAGCGGCTCGGTGGCGACCACCGCGGCGTCCCCGGCGCGCTGCAGCTCCGGGTCCAGCGTCGTCTGGATGACGTAGCCGCCGACGTCCAGCTCCTCCTGCGTGAGGCCGAGATCCCGGATGAGGTACCGCTGCACGAAGTCGCAGACGTAGGCCCCCACGGTCGCCTCCGCGCACCCACGGGGCGGTGCCGGGGCGGGCGACAGCCCGAGAGGGGCGGCCGAGCCCTCGGCCTGCTGCTCCGGGGTGATGTAGCCCTGGTCGGCCATCCGGGCCAGCACCTGGTTGCGGCGCACCGTGGCGCCTTCGGGGTCGCTGAACGGGTCGTGGTCCAGGGGGTTCTGCACCAGGCCGGCGAGGAGAGCGGCCTGCGGCAGGGTCAGTGCGGCGGCGTCCACGCCGAAGAAGGCCTGCGCGGCCGGCTGGACGCCGTAGGCGTTCCGCCCGAAGTACACGATGTTCAGGTAGCGGGTGAGCAGCTCTTCCTTGGTGTAGGTGTCCTCGAACGCCAGCGCCAGCCGCGCCTCCCGCAGCTTGCGGCCGAACGTCTTCTCGGTGGCCGCATCGCGCTCCGCCTCGGTCCGGGCGGCCTGCAGCAGCGTCTGCTTGACCAGCTGCTGGGTCAGGGTGGACCCACCCTCCTCGACCTCACCGGCGGCGATGTTCGTCAGGAGTGCCCGCACGGTTCCCTGCGCATCCAGGCCGCCGTGCTCGTAGAACCGGGCGTCCTCGACCGCAATCAGCGCCTGGCGCATCACCTCGGCGATCTGGTGGGACCCGACCGGGGCACGGTTCTCCCGGTAGAAGGAGGTGATGACCTCCCCGTCGGCCGCGAGCATGACCGTGTTGCGGGGCGGCACGTCGACGGAGAACTCGCGCGGCGGATCACCGAGCAGGGCCGAGGACTGCCGGGCGGCCAGGGCCGGGCCACCCACCCAGGGCAGCAGCAACCCGGCCAGCACCGCGCCGGCCAGCACGATCGCACCGGCGAGCCTGAGCAGCGTTCGGCCCGTGCCCGTGCGCGACTCCATGACCCTCCTACCGCTCCGAGCGGCCAGCTCAGCAGGAATGATCACGCGCCACAAGCATCCTCGCGGCAGGGGCGCAACCGGGACCGCCCCGTCCGCCTCCCGGGACCCGCCCGCCCCACCTGCTACCCGGCCACCTCGTCGGCCAGCACCGCGTCGGCGGCCGTCCAGGGCGCGGTGCGCGCCGACCGGGGGCGGACCGCGGGCGACCGGCCACGGTTGGATGGGCCCATGTCTGAATCGATGCTGGCCGGCCGGCTCGACGTCCGCACCCGCGAGTTCACGGTGAAGGAGGTCCCGAAGCCGACCCCCGGCCCCGGTGAGGTGCTGATCAAGGTGGCCGCCGCCGGCATCTGCCTGTCCGACGTGCACCTCATCGAGGGCGAGCTGTCGCCGCTGTTCCTGCCCGGCGACGAGGTGACGCTCGGGCACGAGGTGGCGGGTACGGTCGCGGCCCTCGGCGCCGGTGTCGAGGAGTGGAGCGAGGGCCGGCGGGTGCTGCTGCAGGCCGGCGAGGAGAAGAACGGCTGGGTGCACACCCGCGGCGTCGACTACGACGGCGGCTGGGCGGAGTACGCGCTGGCGACCGCCGGCACCGTCGTCCCCATCCCCGACGAGCTGCCGTTCGAGCAGGCCTGCATCGTCCCCGACGCCGTCTCGACGCCCTGGGCCTCGATCGTGCGGACGGCACAGGTGCGGCCCGCGCAGCCCGTGGGCGTCTGGGGCATCGGCGGGCTCGGGGCGCACGCGGTGCAGCTGCTGCGGCTGGCCGGGGCTGGCCGGGGCTGCGCCGATCGTCGCCGTCGACCCCGTGCCGGCGGCCCGCCAGCGGGCGCTGGAGTTCGGCGCCGACCTGGCGCTGGACCCGGCCGACGACATCGCCGCGCGGGTCCGCGAGCTCACCGGTGGGGCCGGGCTGGCATTCGCCTTCGACTTCGCCGGGGTGGCCGCGGTGCGGGAGCAGGCGGTGCGCTGTCTGGAGCGCGACGGCGCCCTGGTGCTCGTCGGGCTGACCGACCAGCCGCTGAGCATCCGGAACGGTACGCAGTTCAGCTACTTCGGGCAGCGGATCCTCGGCCACTACGGCTCCGAGCCCGGCCACGTCGAGGAGCTCGTCGCCCTGGTGCGCCACCACCGGCTCGACCTGTCCCGGTCGATCTCCGGCACGCTGCCGCTCACCGAGGCGGCCGACGGGGTGCAGCGGCTGGCGAGCAAGGAGGGCAACCCCATCCGCCTGGTGATCACGCCGTAGGGGCGACACCGCGGGTGGCAGCCCGCCGTCCTCACCCTGCGGTCGCCGTCCTCGCGCTGCAGAGTGAGGACGGCGGCCGTACGGCGAGGCTCGCCGAGACGACCACGGCGCCGACGATCCCTGGCGCGGCGCTAGGCGGGGCGGTCGCCCGGTTCCACGATCGTGACGGCGACGGCCCGGAACTGCTCGGGGGTCTCCAGCAGGGTGGCCTTGGTCGGCTCCCCCACGCCCAGCGGCGGCTCGCGGCGCAGCGCGGCCAGACCGGCCAGCCGGCGGTCGGACAGCACCTCGTCGACCAGCGCGCGGTCACCGCCGGTGAACAGCGCCGCGAGCCCCTCGGCGTGCGGCAGCAGCACCCGGACGGCGGTCTCGACCGCGTGCCCGACCACGGCGTCGGTCTGGTTGGCGCGGCGGCGGGCGAACCGCTGCTGCGACCAGCCACCGGCCGCCGTCCGGCCCTGCACCTGCCTGGCGTCGACCTTCGACACCATCAGCCGGTCGCCGTCGAAGACGCCGACGGCCCAGCGGCCCCGGCGCACCAGGAGCACGGCGGCCCGGTGCGGCCGGGCCGCGGCGGCGGTGAATCCGGCGATCAGCGGCGGCGCGGGTACCCAGCCGAAGGGGGCGCGCAGGAGCACGGTGGTGGTGTCGGCGCAGACCAGGTGCAGCCGCTCGCCGTCGGGGACCACCTCGCTGAAGGAGCCGTGCCGGGTCGCGACGCCGTCCAGCCAGCGGCCGAGGCGCTCGGGGCTCACCCCCAGTTGGCGGCCACCTCCCGGCGCCGGCCGGGGGCGGCTCACCGGAGGCCGCTGACGGCTGCCACGAGTGGGGACACGAGCGCCGACCCTACGGCGAGGAGCACGGGCAGGAGGCTCCTGGGCTGAGGTCAGACCATTACGTGATCCACTGTTACCGTTCCGGGGACGGCGACCGGGCGCGGAGGTGGCAGGTGGGCGAGGGCGGACCCACACCCGCGCACCTCCCGGCCCGGAGCAGGAACCGGTGAGCAGCCGACGCGACGCGACGGCCTCGGCGACCGGCGCCGGCATCTACTCGCTCTCGCTGAGCACCGCGAGCGTCGCCCTGCCCCTACTGGCGATCGAGGCGGGCTACTCGGCCTTCGAGATCGGCGCCCTGACGGCGGCCTCGGCCCTGTCGCAGATGCTGGTCCGGCTCGGCCTCGGCTGGGCCATGCGCCGGTGGCCGGACTGGATGCTGATCGCCACCGCGGGAATCCTGCTCGCCGTCAGCAGCCTCGTCGTCGCCGTCTCCGCGGCCCTGGTCCCCTTCGTCGTCGCCCAGCTGCTGCAGGGGGCCTCCCGCGCGCTGTTCTGGACCGGCAGCCAGACCCACGTCGTCCGGGGCGCGGGGCGCGCCGCCGGCGCGCTCGCCCGGGTCAACCTCGCCGCCTCCATCGGCCTGCTGGTCGGGCCCCTGATCGCCGGCGTGCTCTCCGAGGGCAGCGCGGCGCTGGCGCTGCTCGTCGCCGCGGCGGTCGCCCTGCTCGGCCTGGTGCCCAACGCCCTGCTGGACCGGTTGCCGCCCTTCGTGCCCCCGGCCGACCGGCCGCCGGGCCGGCTCTGGCGACGGCCGGGGGTCGACGTCGCGTGCTGGGCCGGGATGACGGCCGGAGCGTGGCGGGCGCTGCTCACGTCCTACGTGCCCCTGGCCCTGGCCGAGGCGCGCCAGTCGGCGACCACCATCGGGGCCCTCGTGGCGGCGGCCAACGGCGCGTCCCTCGTGGGCACGGCCGTGGCCGGCCGCGTCCGCGGGCGGTGGACCACGCCGGTTCTCGGCACGGGCATCGCGCTGACCGGCGTGGCCACGGCGCTGACCGCGGCCGTGGCGCAGAGCGTCGCGCTCTCCGCCCTGGTGCTCGTGGTCAGCGGCGTCGCCGCCGGAGCGGTCCAGGTGCTCGGCCCGGCGATCGCCGCGGAAGCGGTGCACCCGGAAGAGCGCGGGGAGGCGATCGCGGTGAGCGGCACCTTCCGTGCCGCCGCCCTGTTCGCCGCGCCGCTCGCCGTCGCCGGCATGGTGGTGGTCGCGCCGCTGACGCCGGCCATGGCCGTGGTCGGCGCGGTGATGACCGTCCCGGCCCTGGCCCTGCGCCGGCGCGGCACCGCCGGATAGCCCCGGTCAGCCCCGGTCGAGCCGGCGAACCAGGTACTCCCACGCCCCCTGCAGCAGCGGGTCGGGGTAGCAGTGCTCGCGCTTGGCGAGGGACTCCTGCGGGGAGGACCAGGTCGCCCACCCGCCGGCGGCCATGGCGGTCAGCTGCATCCGGCAGGCGCGGTCGAGCAGGTAGGCGGTGACGGTCGCCGTCTGCACGTCCGGCGCCGCGACGACGATGCCGTGGTTGACCAGCAGGCACGCGTTGCGGTCGCCCAGCGCCGCGGCGACCTCCCGGCCGAGCTCGGCGGTCAGCACCAGGTCGCCGGTCCCGGTGAACCGGGCGACGTCGGGCGGGACGAACAGGTTCGCCTCGTGCGAGATCGGCCGCAGCGGAACGCCGAGCGCGCCCAGCGCGACCGCCGCCGGCGAGTGGGTGTGGATGACGCTGCCGACGTCGGGGCGCGCCCGCACGACCTCGGTGTGGATGGGGTACTCGGCGTGCCGGCGACCCGCCCCCTCGAGCACCTCGCCGTCCCAGGACACGAGGAGGACGTCGTGCGGACCCACCTCCTCGAACCCGAGGCCGGACGCCTTCATCCAGACGCCGCGGCCCTCCGGGTCCCGGGCGGAGACGTGGCCCCAGATGAGGTCTCCCTGGTCCGCGTCGCCGAGGACTCGGCATCCCAGGGAGACCAGGCGGCGCAGGTCCTCGGTCATCTCTCGCCCTCCTCGGTGTGCTATGGCAGAATGGTAATACCATTGCATGCCGATGATCGGAGATCCCATGCCGCCCGCGCTGGAAGAGGCCGGCACGCTCGTCGTCGGCGCGAGCCAGGCCGGCGTCCAGCTGGCCGCGTCGCTGCGCCAGCTCGGCGACACCGCCCCCATCACGCTGGTCGGTGCGGAGACCCACCCGCCCTACCAGCGGCCCCCGCTGTCGAAGGAGTTCCTGGCGGGGACGGCGACGCAGGACGGGCTGGCGTTCCGCAACACCTCGTACTACGCCGACCACGACATCGAGCTGGTGTGCGGTGAGCGGGTCGTGGACGTCGCCCTCCCCGCCGGGAACCGCCCCGGCCTCGCCCGGACGTCGAGCGGCCGGGAGCTGCCCTTCGCCCGGCTCGCGCTCACCGTCGGGGCCCGGCCCCGCCGGTTGGACGTCCCCGGCGCCGATCTCGACGGGATCCTCTACCTCCGCGACCTCGACGACGCCGTCGCGCTGCGCGACCGGCTCACCGACGCCTCGCGCGTCGTCGTCGTGGGCGGTGGGTTCATCGGCCTGGAGGCCGCGGCCGCCGCCCGGGCGCAGGGCAAGGATGTCGTCGTCGTGGAGGCGGCCGACCGGCTGGTCGGGCGTGCCGTGGCACCGGTCGTCTCCGACTTCCTCCGGCAGGCCCACGAGCGCCGTGGCAGCACCGTGCTGCTGTCGACCGGCGTGGTCGGTTTCCGCGGTACCGACGGCCGGGTCGACGGCGTCCTGCTGGCCGACGGCCGCGCCCTGCCCGCCGACCTGGTCATGGTCGGCATCGGCGTCGTTCCGCGCACGGAGCTGGCCGAGCAGCTCGGGCTCGAGTGCGACGGCGGGATCGTCGTGGATGCGCACGCACGCACCAGCGCGCCGTCGGTGGTCGCCGCCGGGGACTGCACCGTCCTTCCCCACCCGCTGACCGGAGAGGGGCGGGTGCGCCTGGAGTCGGTGCCGAGCGCCGTCGCGCAGGCCACCCTCGCCGCCGCGACGCTGGTCGGCAGGGAGGCCACCACCCGCAGCGTGCCGTGGTTCTGGTCGAACCAGGGCGACCTGAAGCTGCAGATCGCCGGGCTCTCGACCGGGTTCGACGAGCACGTCGTCCGGGGCGACCCGGACACGGAGAGCTTCTCGGTCCTCTACTACCGGAGCGGCGCCCTGCTGGCCGTCGACGCCGTCAACGCCCCCGCCGACTACCTCGCCGTGCGCAAGGCGCTGACCCAGGAGATCGCGCTGCCGGCCGAGGCGGTCGCCGACGCCGGCACGCCGCTGAAGACCCTGCTCACCGCGCCCACCGCCTGATCCGGCGCGCTCCGGTGGCGATCCGCAGGGATCGCCACCGGAGCGGATGGCGCGCTACCGCAGGTCGGTGAGGTCCTCGCGGGTCAGCTCGGTCACGAGCGGCTGCAGCGCCCGGACCAGCGGCACGTCCACCCCCGCCTCCTCGGCCAAGGCCAGCGCGACCTCCAGGTCCTTCGCCGGCCAGCGCAGCCGGTGCAGCCCCCAGTCGGCGAGCACCTGGTTGGCCCCCGTACCGGCGCCCAGCACGCTGCGCAGCCGGCCGGGCGGCACTCCGAGGGAGCGGGCCAGCCGCAGCACCTCCACGTCGGCTCGCAGAGCCGTCCACATGAGCACGTTGTTGGCGCTCTTGGCCACCTGACCGGTCCCCGGGCCGCCGATCTGGCACACGTCGGTCGCGAACGCGGCGAAGGCCTGCGCGCACCGGTCCAGCACCGCGGCGTCCCCACCGCACATGAGGGTCAGGCTGCCCTGCTCGGCCGCCCGTTCGCCGCCGACCAGGGCGACGTCGACGACCGCCACGTCCCGCTCGGCGGCCGCCGCGGCCATCCGGACGCAGGTGTCGGGCCGCACCGACGAGCAGATCGCGACGACGGTCCCCGGGCGGGCCACGTCGCGGATGCCGCCCGGCCCGGCGATCGCCTCCTCGACCTGCGCGTCGTCCACGACGACCAGCAGGAGCAGGTCGGCCTCCCGCGCCACGTCGGCGGCGGAGCCGCGGAACTGCGCGCCGGCCGCCCGGATCCGCTCGTCGGCCCCCGGCGCCGGATCGGTCGCGAGCACCGGCCAGCCGCGTTCGACGAGCCAGCGGCCCATCTCCGCGCCCATCCGGCCCCAGCCCACGACCCCGACCGTGCGGATGTCCTCCACGGTGCCCATCAGATGACGAACGTCTCGGTGGACTCGGGGGCGAACAGCTCCGCCGGCTCGTACTGCCGACGGGACAGCCCCTGCTCGTGGTGGTAGCGGAGGAAGGTGGTCAGCACGTGCTCGTTGCCCTGCAGCCCGTAGGACCAGTAGTCCTCCCCCATGAGCGCCCGCGCCTCCTCCAGCCCCGGGATGAGCCAGGGCAGCATGAAGCGCAGCGCAGAGGCGTCGTACAGCTCGGCCGCCGCCTTCCGCTTGGCCAGGTGCAGCGCCTTGGTGAGGGTCTGCGCCACCCACGGGTGCCGTTCGTAGACGTCCCGGCGGAGGACGACGACGTGCATGATCGGGAAGATCCCGGTCTCTTCGAAGTACTGCTTCTCCGCGGCCACCGGGTCGGCGAACAGGCGGCGCACGTGCCCACCCGGGACGAAGGACGACGGGACCCGCGGGCCCTGGAAGGCGTCGATCTCGCCGTCGGCGAGCATCCGCGCCAGCGTCTGGGTGGGTCCGATCGGCGAGACGCGGATGCGGTTCCCCAGATCGACCGCGGCCTTCTCGATGCGGCCCGGCGCCTCCTGCCCGCCGGTGCGGTACTCGACCGAGTCGACCGGCACGCCGTGGTGGTCGGCGAGGAAGCCGCGGATCCAGACGTTCGCGGTCAGCTGCCACTCGGGCGTGCCCACGACCTTGCCGCGCAGGTCCGCAGGAGCCTCGATGCCCGACTCCGCGTTGACGAAGATGCCGGTGTGCCGGAACTGCCGGGAGGTGTAGACCGGCAGCGCCACGAACGGCGGGTCGTCGAGGTCGAGGGACTTCACGTAGGACGACATCGACATCTCGGCGACGTCGAACTCCCGGTGCCGCAGCATGCGGAAGAAGGTTTCCTCGACCGGCAGCCGCAGGTAGGTCAGGTCGATGCCGTCGGGGCGGACCGTGCCCTCCTCCAGTGCCCGGGTGCGGTCGTAGTCCCCGCAGGCGAAGGTCAGGTGCAGTCGGGACACGGAGGTCACCGCCCTCTCAGGCGGGCGTCGAGCCTGGGGTAGACCCGGCGGGCGTTGTCCTCGAAGACCGCCTTCTGCTGGGCCTCGCCCAGCCCCGCGGCGTCCAGGTAGCGCTTCGTGTCGTCCCAGGCGATGCCGGTCTCCGGGTCCCCACCGCGCACCGCGCCGAGCATCTCGGAGGCGAAGAGGATGTTCTCGGCCGGGATGACACGGGTGAGCAGGTCGATACCGGGCTGGTGGTAGACGCAGGTGTCGAAGAAGACGTTGCGCAGCAGCTCCGACGGGTCCTGCCACCCGTTCCGCATCGACAGCCCCCGGTACCGACCCCAGTGGTAGGGCACCGCGCCACCGCCGTGCGGGATGACCAGCCGCAGCGTCGGGAAGCGCTCGAAGAGGTCGCCCTCGAGCAGCTGCATGAACACCGAGGTGTCGGCGTTGAGGTAATGCGCGCCGAGCGCGTGGAAGTTCGGGTTGCAGGAGCTCGACACGTGCACCATCGCCGGCACGTCGAGCTCGACCAGGGCCTCGTAGACCGGGAACCAGTACGGGTCGGTCATCGGCCGCGACGTCCAGAAGCCACCGGAGGGGTCCGGGTTGAGGTTCGCCCCGACGAAGCCGAGTTCCTCGACGCAGCGGCGCAGCTCGGCGACGACGTCGTCCAGGGCGCCGCCGGGGGTCTGCGGCAGCTGGCCGACGCCGGCGAAGGTGTCCGGGTAGAGATCGGCCACGCGGGCGACCAGGTCGTTGCTGGCCCGCGCCCACGCGACCGCGGTGGCCGGGTCGGGCACGTGGTGTTCCATGCCCGACGCCTTGGGACTGAAGACCATGACGTCGCCGCCACGCTCGCGCAGGATGCGCAGCTGGTTGTCCTCGACGCTCTCGCGCAGTTCCTCGTCGCTGATGGTGTCCAGCCGGGGAGCGGCACCGCCGCTCTCCCGGGCCGCCAACTGCGCGTCCCGGAAACGCTGCAGCTGCTTCGGCGCGGTCGTGTAGTGGCCGTGGATGTCGATGATCAACGCGGGGGCTCCTGCTCGACGTAGGTGAGCCCCTTGGCGGCCAGCGGCTCGCGCATGCTGTTCATGTCCAGGCCCAACTGGCCGTCGCGGTAGCGCTCGCGGATACCCGCCTCGCGCTCCTCCCGCGCCCGGGCCGCCTCCAGCACGTCTGCGGCGCGGTCGCGCGGGACGACGACGACACCGTCGTCGTCGGCCACCACCACGTCGCCCGGCTCGATCCACTGGCCGGCGCAGACCACGCCGACGTTGACGCTGCCGAGGGTCTCCTTGATGCACCCGAAGGCGGAGATGTGCCGGGACCACGCCGGGAAGCGCATGGCCGTCAGGTCGGCGACGTCACGGACGCCCCCGTCCACGACGACCCCGCGCACGCCCCGGGTGGCCAGGGTCGTGGCCAGCAGGTCGCCGATGTAGGCGGCCTGGGAGGGCGTCGTGGGGGCGATGACGAGGACGTCCCCCTCGGTGCACTGCTCCACGGCCACGTGCACCATCCAGTTGTCGCCCGGGGGCAGGCTGACCGTGACCGCGGTGCCCGCGACCCGCGCCCCGGCGTAGACCGGGCGCAGGGCGGGATCGAGCAGGTGCGTACGGCCCTGTGCCTCGTGGACCGTCGCCACGCCGCACTCGGCCAGCCCGTCGACGACCGCACGGTCCGCCCGGGCGATGCCCGTGACGACGACGTGGCCGCGCGCGGCGGTCACTCGTGGCCCCACGGCTTGAGCGAGATGTGCAGCGCGTCCTCGCCGGTCTCGCCGGCCAGCGCGCGGATGGCGTGGTCGACGTCCTCGAGGCCGAAGCTGTGCGTGGCCAGCCGCTCCAGCGGGAAGCGGTGCGACGCCAGCTGCGCGAGCGCCAGCTCGACCGACCGGTAGCTGTGCCCGCGGGCGCTGGCCAGCGTGATGCACTTCTCGGTCATCTTCTTCAGCGGGAAGTCGGGGAACGCCGCCTCCTCGCCCTGGGTGACCATGACGCCCTCGCGGCGCTTGAGCGCGTCGATGCCGAGCAGCACCGGGGCGGTGCCGGCGCCGGAGGTGCAGTCGAGGACGACGTCCACCCCCTTTCCGCCGGTGAGCTCCAGAACGGTCGCCAGCGCGTCCTCCTGGAGGACGTCGACGACCGCGTCCGCGCCGAGGTCCTTCGCCAACTGGAGGCGGGTGGCGTCGCGGGTGGTGCCGGTGACGACGATCAGCGAGGCGCCGGCCTGCCTGGAGGCCACCACCTGCGACAGACCCTGCTGGCCGGGGCCCTGGATCAGGACGGTCTTCGCGTAGCCGACCCCGCCGGCGTTGAGCGCCCACTCGATGCCGTTGGACAACGGGGTGACCAGCCCGGCCAGCTCGGCGGTGACGCCGTCGGGGACCTTGTGGGTCACGGCGTTCCACGGCAGGTACATGTACTGCGAGAACCCGCCCCAGAGCCGGCCCGGGTTGTCCGAGGACGTGTAGCCGTAGCGGCGGGCGTCGGGGTTGGTGCGCCAGTCGGTGAGCTCGCAGTGCCGGTACTCGCCGAGGCGGCACCACTCGCAGTGCATGCAGCCGACGTAGTGCTCGACGAAGATCCGGTCCCCCTCCCGGAGGCCGTGGATCTCCTGCCACTTCGCGCCGGCCTTCGCCACGATGCCGACGTTCTCGTGCCCCATGATCACCGGCGCGTCGATCGTCGGCTTCCGGTACAGCTTGACGTCGGTGCCGCAGATGCCCGCGACCTCGATCTTGAGCAGCGCCGCGTCGTCCGCGATCTCGGGCATCGGGAACTCCCGGAGTTCCGTCGTCCCGGGCCCTGTCCGGACCGCTGCCAGCACCTGCTCCGCCATGCCTGCTCCTCGCCTCGGTGTGTCCTGCAGCACCCTAGCGGACGGTCTATTGGTCTGACCTTAGTCGGGCTCGCGTCCGCCGCCATGGCAGATCTGCACCTGGCACTGTCACGCGTCCAGGGCAACAACCGCGCCCGATCGACGGCACCGTCACCCCGGAGGGCGCGACCTTCGACTTCGAGGAGCTCCCGGTCCTGGTGCAGGGCTTCCGCCGGATGGTGCGGACCCTGGAATTCGACGTCTGCGAGATGGCGCAAGGCACAACGACCTAGCTGGTCACTACAACCAGACCACGGCAGGGGCGGCCCTCAGCTGAGGACGAGACCTGCCACGCCACCGAGGATGAAGAGGGCTCCAATACCGGTGGACAGGCCGACGGCCTCAGTTCGGCGGAGAAACACGACGCTGACGGGGAGGACTACGAGCGGCACCGCCGCGGAGATCACCACAGCGATCGCGACCGGGATGAACAGGCTGGCGGCGATGAGACAGGTCTGAGCACTGATGGTCAGGACCCCGGAGAGCAGCCACAGACGACGGCCGACCGGGTCGGCACCGCGCACGGCGGCGCCCAGCTTGCGCAGGTCTGTGTTGACTAGGCCGTAGAGCAGTAGGCCGGCGGCCGCACCAACGAGGCTCCCCACCACGGGCACTTCCCAGTCCCGGACCCCGGCGCCTCGGGCGACGTTCCCCAGCCCGTAGGCGAGGGCACCCAGGAGACTCAGCCCGATCTCGGTGACCGGGATCGACTGGTTCCCGGGCCGTGGCGACACCCGGCTCAACCGGTCGGTCTTCCGCGAGGTCAGGTACAGGCCGGCCAGGACGGCGAGCCCGCACAGGATGGCCACCGGTGACAGTGCCTCGCCGAGCAACGCCCAGGCGGCCAGCGCAGCAAAAACCGGGTTGGTGATCTGCAGCGCGGTGGCCCGAGTGGGACCGATGGTCATCACCGCCCGCAGGAAGAACCAACGGCCGAGGTAGGAGGTAAGCAGCCCGCCGACCACAAAGAGGCCGACTGCGTCCCACTCCGGGGACAGCTCCTCGCCGCTGAGCATGTACTGGCCGAGGACGATCAACGCGGCGAAGACGACGTTGCCGACGAGGGCGATGAGGAACCCGAGGTCCTGGGGCACTCGCCGGGTCATCGTGCCCACCATCAGCACGTTAGCGCTGAACAGGAGCAGCGCGGCGACGGCCAGCAGCTCGCCGAGCATCAGGACCGCTCGGTCCGGCACCGCGACCGAGCAGAGGTCAGAGCAGCAGGTGGTCGAGTTCCTCGGCGGCCTCCATCAGCCGCCCCAGGACGGCCTTCTCGACCTCCTCGCCCATCCGATTCACCGGTACCGACACGTTGACCGCCAGCCGCGGGGAACGCGTGGAATGCAGCGCGACGGCCAGTGACGCGACCCCTTCCTCGCTCTCCTCCCGGCTGCGCGCGAAGCCACGCGCACGCACCTCGGCCAGCGCCTTGGTCAGTGCGGTGCGGGTGCCGATCGAGTTCCGCGTGAGCGGCACCAGCTTCTCCTCGGGGTAGAGCCGGTACAGCTCTTCGGTGGACAACTCGGACAGCAGCGCCTTCCCCGTCGACGTGCAGTGGGCGGGCATCGACAGGCCGAGGCGGCCGCCGACCCGCAGTGCGCGCGAGCTCTCGACGGAATCTATGAAGTGGACGTCGCTGCCCTCGAGCCGACCCAGGTGGATCGTCTCCTGCAGGTCGGCATTCAGACGCTCGAGAACCGGCCGCGCCCGGGTACGCACGTCCAATCGGCGGAGCACACCGAAGGCCAGGCCGTCCAGTGTCGGGCCGGGGACGTAGCTGCGGGTCGCGGCGTCCTGCCGGACGAAACCGCGGTACTGCAGCATCGCCAGCAGCCGGTGCGCGGTGGAGGAGGCGACCCCCAGGTAACGGCTGACGTCCGTGAGTCGCAGCTTCGGTTCCTCGCCGAGCAGCAGGAGGACCCGCAGGGCGTTGTCGACCGACTCGATCGGGTACTGGGGAACGGTGCCGTAGGTGGGCGCCAGCGGCAACGCTTCGGTCGAAGTCACGTCCGGACGGTATCGGATGTCTGCAATGCAGAAAGCCTCTGACCATCTTTGCCGTAGCCGCCGGCATCCCGGTCACGGGAGCCGAGCGAGTTCATGCCGCCACGCCGTCCCGAGGTTGAAGCCGCCACCCAGGTCGGGCAGCTCGGCCATGTCTTCCGCCGGTAGGTCGCGCAGCTGACCCCCGGCCGAGGTGACCGTCAGCGAGAGGCGGGCCAGCTGGTCCACCGAGATGGCCCGGAGCACCGACTCGGCGACGCTGCTCCCCGAGCTGGTGAGCCCGTGCCCGCGCAGCAGCACCACCGGCCGGTCGCCCATGGCCTCGACCATCTCCGCGGCCAGCCGCCGGTCCCGGACCAGGACGCCCCGCGGGTACACCGGGACGCCACCCGCAGCGAGCTTGGTGCCGGGCATGTCGTAGGCCCCCACGATCGGCCGGATGGCCAGGCCGGCGAGGTCGGCCGCCACGACGGCGGGCGGATGGGCGTGCACGACCGCGGCGACGTCGGGCCGGCGGCGCAGCACCTCGGTGTGCAGCGGCAGCTCGTTGGGGGCGGCCCACCCGTCCAGCTCGCCGTCGGCGCCGGGTCCGCCGTCCAGGGTGACCAGCCGGACGTCCTCGGCCGTTGTCCAAGCCAGGCCGCGCTCCTGCGGCCCGCGGCAGCGGACCAGCAGCCGGTCCTCGTCGATTCGCAGGCTGATGTGCCCGAGGTAACCCTCGGCCAGTCCGCGGACGGCGAGCACCCGGCAGGCCTGGGCGATTTCGGCGCGGAGGTCGGCGAGGTCGGTCCCAGCGGGGTTCACCCGTGGTCACCTCCCGCCGCAGGCGCGGCGGGGAGTGCCTCGGGGGCCGCCGGCACGGCCGGCCGAGGTGGACGGGGCGGCGACGAGGCGTCCAGCGTGGTGACCCGTTCCAGCGCCTCGTCGAAGGAGGCGTGGTCGGTGACCAGCCGCCGGCACTGCACCAGCGCCTTGGGCCAGTTCACCGTGACCACGCCGAGCAGGTGCCCGTCCTCGTCGGTGTAGAGGACGGCGGCGCGCGGCTTCACGCCGGTCAGCCCGCCGACCACCTCATGCCGGGTGCCCCGGGTGGGCCGGCCGACGATCTGCACCTTCCAGTCGTACTGGTCGCTCCAGACGTACTCCACCGGCCGGTAGGACCGCAGGTCGTCGGGGCGGGCGATGTTGTGCGCGGCGCACACTCCCTGCTCCACCGCGTTCGTCCAGTGCTCGACGCGGACGTACTCGCGGTGGCCGGGGTGGTACCAGCGGGCGACGTCGCCGATGGCGAAGACGTCGTGCGCGTCAAGCGCACGGCAGAACTCGTCGCACATGACGCCGTTCTCGATGGGAAGTCCCGAGTCGGCCAGCCATTCGTCGTTGGGCACCGCGCCGATACCGACGACGACGGTCGCTGCGGCAAGCTCGGTGCCGTCGGTGAGCCGGACCCGAAGGTCCCCGGCGGTCCCCTCGATCCCCTCGACGCCCGTACCGAACCGGGTGGTCACGCCGTGCCGGTGGTGCAGCTCGGTGAAGTACTGCCCGATCTCCGGGCCGACGACCCGGCCGATCGGCGTCGGCATCGGGTCGACGACGGTCACCTCGTGGCCTAGCCCCCGGGCGGTGGCGGCCGCCTCCGCGCCGATGAACCCGCCGCCCACGACGACCACCGGCCCGTCGCGCAGCAGGTCGGCACGCAGTGCCAGGCTGTCGTCGAGGCTGCGGACGACGTGCACGCCGGACCCTGGCCGCCACGGCGAGGGCCGGGCCGACGCCCCGGTCGCGATGACCGCGTTGTCGTAGTCGATTCGGGTGCCGTCGGCCAGGTGGACCTGCTTGGCTGCGATGTCCAGCCGGGTCGCCGCCACGCCCAGCCGAAGCTCGATGCGTTCTCGCTGCGCCGCCTCGGCGCTGAGCAGCTCCGTCCGGTCGGGTGTCCACTGGCCGGCGAGTACCTGCTTAGACAACGGCGGCTTGTCGTACGGCATGGCCGACTCCTCCCCGACCAGCACGACCCGCCCGTCGAAGCCCTCGCTGCGCAGGGCCTGGGCGGTGCGGACCCCGCCGATGGAGGAGCCGATGACGACGACCGTGCGGCTCATTCGTCCTCGATGGTGAGGGCGCTGACCGGGCAGCTGCGGGCGGCCTCCTCGATGCGGGGTCGCTCCTCGTCGGTGATCGTCTCCCTGAGCAGGACCACGATGCCGTCGTCGTCGATGTCGTAGACGGTCGGTGCGGCGTCCACGCAGTTGGCGTAGCCCTGGCACGCGGCGAAGTCGGCCTTCAGGACGGGCATGGTGGCATTCCTCTCGGTCAGGATCGTTTCTTGGCGGCGGAGATCCCGACCCCGCCGTCGGGGTGCACGGTGGTCCCGGTGATGCCGCGGGCCCGGTCGGAGGCGAGGAACACGAAGCTCCAGGCCATGTCCTCGGCGGACAGCGCCACCCGCAGCGGTACGCGGGCGGCCATTTCCTCGGCCCGGTTCGGCGTGTTGCCCAGGCTGCGTTCGGCCAGCCCAAGGCTGGGCAGCCCGCGCAGGTCGGTGTTCAGCGTGCCGCCGGGCGCAACGCCGTTGACCCGCACGTCAGGGGCCAGGTCGTGGGCGAGTGCGGTGACCAGCCCGCGGACGGCGAACTTCGACGCCAGGTACAGCACGCCGCCCCGGCCCGGGTAGTAGGCCGAGGTGGACTCGGTGAGCACGATCGACGCCTGCCCGGACTCCTGCAGAGCGGGGATCGCGGCCTTCACCGAGTGCAACATCGACTTCACGTTCGGGTGGAAGATCTCGTCGAACGCGGTGTCCAGCACGTCGGGGTCCAAGTCGGTGATGCTACGGTAGTAGTCGAAGATCCCGACGCAGCTGACCAGCACGTCCAGGCCGCCGAACGCATCGACGGCAGCGGTCACCGCCGCCTCGTTGGCCCCGCGGGTGGTCGCGTCCCCGACGGTCACCGGAACCTCCGGCACCGCCTGCGCCAGCGCCGCGCACTTGTCCGGGTCACGCTCCAGCGCGGCGACCCGGGCCCCCTCGGCGAGGAAGGCGTCGACGACCGCCCGGCCGATGCCGGATCCGGCGCCGACGACCAGTGCCCGTCGGCCGCCGAGCCAGCCGCCCGAGCGGACGCTCATCGGTTGCCGCCCTCTGGCACTCCTCGGGCCTCGTCGTCGCCGTCGGCCGTGCGGGCGACCACGATCCCCCCCGTCCCCTCGGGGATCAGCGGACCGAAGGGGTTGCCGATCATCGCGGAGAACGTGGCGGTGTTCTGCCAGGTGAGCGCTTCCATCTCGATCGGATCCAGGGCCACCCACTGCCCGGACTTGGGTGACTCGATCAGCAGCCGTGAGCCGTTGCGGGTGTCGACCCGCACCACCCGGACCTCGGCGAACTCGTTGGCGATGGTGATCGCCTCACCGCGGGCACCGTCGAGCAAGGACGCGCGCTGGGCCGCGGCCCGGCGGGCGGCCTGCGCGTCCTCCTGTTCCCCTTCCCAGTGCAGCCCGACCTCCTGCTCGCTCACAGGAAGATCGCCAGGTTCTGCATCCGCATCACCGAGTCGTCAACCATGATCGTCCGGCGGGCGAGCTTCCAGCCCTCCGGCGTGCGGCGCAGCAGGTCCTCCCGGCCGGCCGACACCAGCGACCCCTCGTGCACGTCACCCCGGTTGCGGAACAGCAGGGTGGCGGAGTCCACGATCAGGTGGTCGGGGTCCTCGGTGGCGAAGGTCCGCACGTTGGACAGGTGGTGCCGCAGCCGGGACGGCGGGTCCTCGGTCCAGGCGTGCTCGGTGAGGAAACGGGCCACCCGCCGGGACAGCGAGTACCAGTCCTCGTCGAAGTGGGCCATCCCCGGCGAGGTGTCGAAACCGGCACCCAGCGCCGTGGTGACCCGCACCGGCATCACATAGTGGATGTCCTCGGTGAGCAGCGCCAGCCAGTCGGAGTAGGCCTGGGCATCCAGCAGCCAGGCCTCGTCGACCAGCCATCGGTGCGCGGCTAGGTGCCGCTCGTCGTCGAAGGGCAGCGTCGCGCCGACCCGCTGCAGCCGCGAGGCGTGCGCGCCCAGCACCGACCGGGTCGAATGCGTCTCCACCGGCGCTGCCTCCGGCGCCGCCGCAGTCGTCCCGGGCGTCGTCGAGGTCGTGGTAGCCGGGGTGCTCATGCCTGCGCCCGGACCTGGTCGGCGGCGGTCGGGGCGACCGCGTTCGGCGGAGCACCGGCCGGCGCCGCACCGGCCGCGGTGCCCGCCGCCGCGGGGCCGGCGGCGGGGCCGCCGACCTCTACGGTCGACACCGTCGACACCGGCCGCTCCAGGTGGTCGGCCCACCGGTTGAGCAGCTCGCGCTGGTTGTACTCCCCGTACCCGGTGTGCGCGACACCCGGGCCGTGGAACTGCTCAGGGGTCAGCGCCGGAACCACTTCCGTGCCATCCTCCAGGATTCCCATCCGGCTGTTGAGCAGCAGGCGGCGGGCCATCGACCCAGCCGCGGTGTTGGTCAGCGACACCCAGTTCTCCACGTCGTCCTGCTCGAACATGCCCGTCGACCCGAAGCACATCAGGTAGGCCTTGTAGGAGAGCGCCTTGAATTCCTCAGGCGCCTCGGCGTCCACGGCGAACCAGGACAACACCTCGGTCTCGTTCTCGCTGACCGGCTGCCACTGCCGGATGGATATGAATGGCAGCACGTCATCGGACTCCGCCACCCGCGGCCAGTTGTGCACGAAGGACAGGTTGGGGAACGCCGACGCCGCGGAGATCATGAACCCGTCGTCGCCGACCACCTTGAGCTGGTCTTCCGACAGAGAATGCTTCATCCGGTCGACCATCTCCTGGGGGTATCCGACGTAGCGCAGTCGCTCGTCCAGGTCCCCTTCCGGGAGCTTGTACGTCGTTCCGCCGCCGGCGCCGGCCCAGTAGGTGCAGCCGTCCTTGCGCTTCTCCGCCTTCGGCTCCCGGAACAGCCCGATCTCGACCACGGACGTGTGCGTCTGCGGCGTGTGGTACATGTCGCCGGCGAAGTTCTCGGCGCCGATCTTCCAATTTGCCTTGACCCGCCACCGCTGGGGGCCGCGCAGCTCGATGCCGCTGGGGCTCTGCTTGGTGTAGTAGTCGAGGTAGAACCGGAAGTCGCCGAGGAAGTCCTCCAGCGGCTCGGCGTCGGGGTCCATCGAGATGAAGATCAGGCCGTTGTAGGTCGCCAGATTGGGAGCCGGCAGGAGCCGCTGCCCCTTGCGCTTGAACCCGGCTTCGCCGCCGTAGGCGTCCTGGTGAAACGGCAGCCCCACGATGCGGCCGTCGTTGCGGTACGACCAGCCGTGATAGGGGCATCGGAAGTGCGAGGCGTTGCCGATCTCGGCCCGGCACACCTGCATGCCGCGGTGCAGGCACATGTTGAAGTGTGCCCGGATCTCACCCTTTTCGTCGCGGGCGACGATGAAGGAATCCTCCAGCACGCGGCGGACGACGTAGTCGCCGGGCTTGGCGATCTCCGACTCGTGGGCGACGAAGATCCAGGCCCGACCGAAGATCCGTTCCCGCTCGAGTTCGAAAAGCTCGCGGTCGTTGTAGATGTGCGCCGGGATCATGCCCCGCCGCACGTCCGCCAGGACGCCGGTTTGATCGGTCATCGTTGTCGCCCCCTTCGGACGTCCCCGACAGGGACGCCATGGTCGGTTCTGATGCGCAGACAGCTTCTCTGTACAGTAGAGCGGATAGGACTCATAACGTCAACGGGGCCAGGCTAGCGATCCGGTCCCGCCCGACGTCCCGTCCGGCCATGGAGCTGGGCGGCTGACCCGCATGTGGACGGCCGGCGTGCTCGATGCCTCCCGCCGGGCTCCGCCTCGCACCCGGTGGCTGGCCGGGACGTCCGATAGCTCGGCCACGTTCGAACTCTCGGAACCGCGACATGCGGTCGAAGGCCTCCTCTATCCGCACCGGCAGGAAGTCAAGGGCCGGGCCCCGCAGCGGGACCGCTCCGTCCCGCAGGGCCTGCATCCGGTCATACCACTCGATGGGCAAGGCCAGGGTGCCCGCTCATCGCCGCTCCCCGCCCGGCAGCTCGTCGCCGTCGCCCGGCGACACGTCCGTCTGGGCGCGGTGCAGAGCGTGGACCAGGACCTCGCGTCCGTGGAAGATGTCCGCGCGCAGCACCGACATGCCGAGTCGCGCCGCGACGGAACGGGACGCCATGTTGTCCGGTGCGATGCATGCGGTCAGATAGGGAACGTCCAGGTTCGTCAGGCCCCATTCCAGCCACGCCCGCGCGGCCTCGGTGGCGAAACCGCGTCCCCAAGCCTCCGTGCGCAGCGCCCAGCCGACCTCCACCTCGTCGAACTGCGCCCAGTAGTGCAGCCCGCCGCGGCCGAGAAAGCGGCCGCCGTCCCGCGCGTGGATCGCGACCCGCCCGAACCCCCTCGACGCCCACATCTGCTCGGCCTCGGCGAGCCGCCGCAGATGACCGGCCTCGTCCAGCGGCACGAGGAACTCGGTCACCCGCGGGTCTTCGTACAACGCGAGCATGTGCGGGAGATACGCCCGGCTGAGCGGGCGCATCTCCAGCCGCTCGGTCCGCAGCACGACCCGCCCGTGCGCCTCCAGGGGGTTGCCGCCCGCGCCGGTCACTGGAACAACCCCGGCGGCGTGGGAAGCCCGAGGAAGACCACGAAGCTGGCGTACAGGGCCAGGCCGATGACGACGGCATAGACCACGCTCAGCAGCCAGGAGGCCTTTGCCGAGAGCCGCAGGTAGGCGATGGTGAAGACCGGCGCGGCGATGAAGATGCCGGCGACGTAGAGCAGGAGGAAGAAGCTGAACACCCATGCCAGGGTGCGGGCCCACATGGCGCGGCCGGCGTGCTCGAAGGCGTACTCGACGTCCATCGCCTCGACCTCCTCATCCTCGCCATGCGGGTGCAGGTCCGGAACAGGCCGGCGGACCAGCAGGACGACGAGGTGAAGCACGGCGAGGGCGATTCCCAGCCCGGTAATCAGCAGCGGGAAGACCCCGGTGTTGAACGACCAGTCCAGCGCGGTGAGGAACGCGATGACGAAGATCGCGAGCATGCCCACGGTGAGGAGTAGATCGGCCAGTGCGACTCGCCGGGTCGGCGAAGAGTTCGGCGGAGTGCTGCTGGACGTGCTCACGGCACGGTCACCTCATCGCGGGAGCGGTCGCGGCGTCTGTCGCGGATTTGGCGGATCAGCGGGGCGAACAGCACCAGGGCCATGACGACCAGCAGGCCGATCACCACCGGCCGGCTGAGCCAGGACCAGCCGAACAGGCCGTAGGAGACGAAGAGGTACCGCTCGGCCAGGCCGCCGAGGACGACGGCGAGCAGGAACGGGATCCGCGGCCAGTTCCACCGGATGCACGCCACGCCGATGGCGGCGGCGGCCAGCATGGTCAGGATGTCGCCGTAGGAATTGGTCGCACTGTAGGCGCCCAGCGCCATCAGCAGGACCAGGAACGGCACCAGCAGCGGACCGGAGATGAAGGTGAGCCGGGTCAGTGGCTTGAGCACCAGGAAAGCGGCGGCCACGGCGATGGCGTTGGCGATGACCGTGATCCAGACCATCGAGAACGTGACGTCGACGTTCGTGGTGAGCATCTCCGGGCCGGGGTTCAACCCGACGATGAGGAAGGCGCTGAGCAGAACGGCGGTATTCGCCCCGCCGGGGATGCCGAAGGCGATGGTCGGGATCAGGCTCCCGCTGTCGCGGGCGTTATTGTTCGCACCACTGGCGATGACCCCGTCAATGGCGCCCTTGCCGAACAGCTCGGGGTTCTTCGACGACTGCTTGGCCGAGCCGTAGGCGATGAACTGGGCGACCGAGCCGCCCAGCCCGGGGATCATGCCGACTGTCACGCCGATGGCGCTGGACCGGACCACCACCGACCAGTTCCTCAGGGTGTCGCGGATCCCCTGGCCGACCCCGGTCACCTTGCTCGGAGCCTCCGCACCGCCGGCGATGCTCTGCCGGCTGAGCATCAGCTGGAGGACCTCTGCGCCGCCGAACAGGCCGATCACCAGCGGGACCAGCCCGATACCGTCGAACAGGTAGAGCTGGTCGAAGGTGTAGCGGGGGACACCGTCCTGGGAGTCGACGCCGACGACCGCGACCAGCAGGCCGGCGGCGGCCATCAAGAAACCCTTGATCACCTGGTGGCCGGACAGCGCCACCACGAACGTCAGCCCGAGGAGGGTCAAGACGAAGAACTCTGGGGCGCCTAAGGCGAGGACCACCGGCCGGATGATCGGCACGGCCGCGGCAAGCACCGCCGCTCCGATCAGCGACCCGAGCAGGGAGCTGAACAGCACGGCACCCAACGCGCGGCCACCTTCACCGCGCCGGGTCAGTGGATAGCCGTCCAGCGCCGCGGCGGCTGCGGTTGCCTCACCGGGGATGCCGAAGAGCACCGAGGTGATGTCCCCAGTCGTCGATGTCACCACCAGCATGCCGAGCAGGAAGGCGAACGCCTGGATCGGCTCCATGCTGAACGTGAAGGGCAGCATCAGGGCCAACGTGACCGGCCCGCCCAGGCCCGGCAGGATGCCCACCAGGAAGCCGACCGCCACACCGGTCACCAGCAGGGCCATGGTCTGCGGTTGCAGGACCTCGACCAGACTTCCGAAGAACGCGTCGAACATGCTCACCTCTAACGGGCGCCGCACCGGGTGGTGCGACTGAGGGGCGCAGCGTCCGGCTGCGGCCGTGGGAATGCGACTTCGGCCGGGCGGCCCCGGCCATACGCCCCGGACTGCCGACCGATACTCGCCGGGCGGCGATCCGGGGCGCTGGGCTCAGAAGGAGTTCTTGACTGCCTCCTGGAACTCCTTGGGCGAGTCGAGCACCTGCTGGACCAGGTCGGCGGTCTCCTTGCCGCCCAGAAAGTTCACCGGCCGCTCCTGCTCTGCGAGCTCGTCGAGCAGCTCCTGGTTCTCCATGGCACAGCTGAAGCCCTCCCGCAGTGCGGTGAGCTCCTCCTCCGGGACACCGGGAGGCGCCGCGACCGCCCGCCCGGCCGCCGAAAGGTTCATCAGGCTGTCGAGCAGCTCCTGGCCGCCGTCACCCGGCGGCGGGAACTGACCGATCAGCGGAGCCTCCGTCATGTACTCCGGCAGCTCGTCGTCGACGACAGCGGCCGCCTTAGCCTGGTCGCTGGTGATCACGGGCAGCACCGTGTCGAAGGGCATGACGTGCACGTCGGCATTGCCGGCGACCACGGCGTTGGTCGCCTCTTGCGAGCCGGAGAAGCCGGTGGTGAGCTTGAACGGGATGCCATAGGCTTGCGCCAGGACCGAGGCGTTGATGTAGTCGCTGGCGCCGGGACCCGTGGCCACGAACTGGACTTCCTCGGTCGCTGCCATCAGATCCTCGAAGCTCTGGTACTCGCCACTGGGCTGGACGAGCACCACCTCCGGCGGGGCGGCGATCCGGCCGATCCAGGAGAACTCGCTGAGGTCAAAACGGACGCCTTCGGCCTCGGCGATCTGCGAGCTGAGGACACCCGGCATGTTCATGATCTGGATGCGCAGCCCGTCCGGCGCGGACGTCGCCGTCCGGCCGGTGGCGAGAAGACTGCCCGCACCTGGCTCGTTGAGCACGACCACCTCGGCTCCCAGGCACTCACCCAGGTACGGGGCGATGAGCCGGGTGTAGGTGTCGTACCCGCCGCCCGGGTCGAAGGGCACGACGAAGTCGATCGTCTCCCCCTCGAAGGGGCTGCCACCTTCACCTGTTGCCTCGACGTCACCACCGCTCGAGCAACCGACGACCGTGGCCATCAGCGCGGCGGCCACACCCGTGCGACTCCCCACTGTTCGGATCTTCGTTCCGGACTTGACCACCACTCGCGCGCTCCTCTAGACGGATGAGTCCGTGTCCCACGGGTGGACGTCTTCCATGTCGTGACCAGGGACACACAGCCGCTAGACCGTAAGGGATGAGATTTCCGGTGTCCAGTGGCGTGCTCTGTGTTGCAGAGCCGTTATGTCGGGCGGGACTGCCCCTGGCCTCGGCTCGGGATGTGCCTACGCAGCGATTGGCAGCGTGGAGCGGCGGTGCTGTTCTCGTAGGTGATCGGGCTGGTCTGGCCCAGGACTGCCGGCGGCGGGTGTCGTAGCGTGTGATCCAGGCGCACACCGCGCGGCGGGCGGCTGCGGGGTTGTCCAAGCCGCGGGCGCCGGCGAGGGTCTCCGCTTGAGGATGGCGTTGCACGACTCCGCCGGAGCGTTGCCGGCCCGCTGGAGCCCACCGCGCCCATCGATCCGGACACGCCGAGGCGGGTGCACAGGTCGGCGTAGGCACGAGACGTGTGCTGGGCGCTGTGGAAGATCGCGCACAGGGCGGTGAGGCTGCCGCGCTCGGCGGCGGCCGCGCTCAGCGCCTCGGTGACCAGTTTGGTGGGCATGTGGTCGGTGATCGACCAGCCGACCAGTCGGCGGGAGAAACAGTCGATCACCGTCGCCAGGTACAGGTTCCGGCCACCACCGCAGAGCAGGCAGATTACGCCCCCGACGTAGACGCTGTTGGGTGCGTCGGCGCCGAAGTTGCCTTGGAGCAGGTCAGGCACGACCTGGTCGGCCGGCTTGGGGATGGTGGTGCGCGCAGCCGGATGCCGGCGATGCCGTTGTCGGCCACCACGGGGGCGACCCCCTTGTGGTTCGCCCGCGCCTCGGCTGGGGCCCCGTCGTTGAACTCGGCGGTCACCCGCAGCGCCCCGTAGGCCCGGTCGGCGGCGTGCAAGGACACGGATCCGCTGCGCGAGCTCCTGGTCGGCCTGGGCGCGGGCCGACCGCGCCTCAGTGTCGGCTGCCCAGGCGTAGAACGAGGACCGGGAGATCTCCACGGTCTGGCACAGCCGCTGCACCTCGAAGGCGTGTCGGTGGTCGGCGACGAACTGGAAGCAGCTCACGAGCGCTTCTCCCCGGCGAAGTACTTGACCGCCGTGCGGAGGATGTCCCGCTCGCTGTTCAGCTTCCACTCGGCCGCCTCTGGCTCAGCGACCCCGGCGCACACCCGGGCGAGCTCCTGCTTAGGGGTCTGTCCACCCGGCGGCGGTGGCCGGTCCGGCCTCCGAGCGCGAGTGCAGCGGCACCCCAGCCGCCCTCAGGCACGCCGACAGCGCCGTGTCCAAGATCCTTGGTGCACCACGATCCAGGATCTTCATCCTTGGGGGCGGGGTCGGGTAGGCCCATGGCGTCTCAGATGTGCAGACCCCGACGCTCCAGGCGAGGTGGCCAGGCAGACGACGCTCAACACCCGCCCCCTCATACGGATCCGGACACGGACGTCCATGCCTGCGCCAGCTCCCCGCTTGTGGTGACTGCCCCGAAGTATCGACTCACGGTCCTGATCGTCGCAGCGTGGCCTTCCGGGTGGTAGCTGGCACAACAGTCCTCCACCAGCGTGACGTGGTAGTCGTGGAAAAGCCCGTCCCGCAAACTGGACTCCACACACACGTCGGTGGACACACCGGCGAACAAGAGGGACGTGATCCCCCCGCCGCGCAGGACCGCGTCCAAGTTTGTGTCCGTGAACGCTGAATACCGGTGCTTGATGACCACCGGCTCGTCTGGAGCCGGCGTCACCTTATAGAACTCTGCTCCCCACGACCCGGGGCGACATGTGGATGTCGGTGTACCTGCCAGTGCCGTGTCGACCGCCCGGCGGGAGAGCCAGACGACGCTGTCGGTGGTCTCGTCATGCGTAGTCTGGACGAATACGACGAAGACGCCTGCGGCTCTCGCCGACTTCAGGAGGCGCTCCAGACGGGGCACCATGTCCACCACGCCGGACGTGTCGCTGCCTGCCACTCCGCAGACGCCAGCCGGGTCGCAGAAGTCGTTCTGCACGTCCACAACGATCAGCGCGGTCATCCCCGGCGCATTGCGAAATGTGCTTCTGGACATATGGGGCTCTCCAGCACCTTGCGAGACTTGTTGTGGTCGGTCGAGAGCTCGGGCGCTGCCCGACATGCTGGTCGGGGCTGGTCGCCCACTGACCACCGCCGGCGTCGATGGTGACCGGACACTGACGTCACGCACCGCGACCGGCGCGGTCCGGGCAACGTGGCCGCTTACAGGTTCGTGGCTGGACCGCCGCCTGGCGTGCGGCGCTCAGCATCTGGCTGGAGAGCGGTCGAGAACCACCACCCGGGGGTCCGGGTAGTGGCCGAGCAACTGCTCGGTGACCGGGCCGCTGCCGCAGCCGGCGCCCGCCGCCCGCCGCCCACCGCCCACCGCCGACGCGGGTCACCACGTCGGTCCCCCACCACTCCTGGGTATCGGCGACTCGGTAGGTGCGCGCGGCTCACTCGGCGGGGGGCGGCTGCCGCGTCACGGCGGAGGCACCCGTCCGCGGAGGTAAGTGCAGGCTTCTTCTAGACCGACGACATCGCCGTACTTTGCATCGATGTCGAAGAGGCTGGCGGCGTGCGGCAGCGCCGCCCGGTCACCGACCGCCTCCTCCACCACGATCGTGTGGAACCCGTACGAGCAGGCGTCCACGGCAGTAGCGCGCACGCAGCCGCTGGTGGTGCAGCCGGTGATGATCAGGGTGTCGATGCGGCGGGAGATCAGGCGGGCCGCCAGGTCGGTGCCGAAGAAGCACGAGGCGTACTTCTTCACCAGCGTCATCTCCCCTGGCCGCTGGTTGAGTCGCTTGTCCACCTCGACCCACTCGCTGCCCTCGACCAGCCAACTGTTCGCCGGAATCTTGCGGAGCCAGATGCCGGCCTCCTGCAGGTCGGCGTCGTAGGCCACCGTCGAGAAGACGACCGGGATCCCGGCCGCCCTCGCCGGCTCCAGCAGCGCGTTGGTCGCCTCCAGCTGGGCATCGAGCTCGCCCGCCAGCGGCGAACGGAGATCGGTGAAGCCGGTGATGAAGTCCACCGCCAGCAGCGCCGGTCGCTGCCCGAAGCCAACCCGGCGGCCAAGCCCCTTTTCACGGAACTCCTGGCGCAGCCGGGCGTACTCCTGTACCACCGTGCTCACTGTGCGGCCCCAGTCCCCGCACCGGCAGACTGCTGCACCGCGGCGCCGCGCTGCACGCGATAGGCCTCGGCGATCTCGTCACTGGT
This sequence comes from Blastococcus capsensis, assembly GCF_030165005.1. Lineage (GTDB taxonomy): Bacteria > Actinomycetota > Actinomycetes > Mycobacteriales > Geodermatophilaceae > Blastococcus > Blastococcus capsensis. The sequence continues at coordinate 108,631 of NZ_JASNNW010000002.1, read as the reverse complement.
GGCGAGCCACACACCCTCGTGGCCGGCGACGTACTCCAGGGCCTGGTCCATGTACTTGTTCCGGAACGGCTGGTTGACGCTGAACGGGTGCACGCACAGGGCCATCACTCGGCCTGAGTCGGCGGAGTCTGCATACAGCTGGTCCAGCTGGTCGCGGACCGCCTGCAGGAACTCTGGGCCGGTATAGCTCTTGGTCACAAAGAGCGTGACGTCGTTCATCTCGATTGAGTAGGGGACGCTGCACATGCCGGGGACGTCGAGCTCGTAGGGCTGGTCGTCGTTGGTCCAATCCAACGTGTAGCGCAGGCCCAGCTCGGCGAGCAGGGACGGCGTCTCGAAGGTCTCCGTCAGGGCCGGCCCGAGCCAGCCCTGCGGACGACGTCCGGTAGCCCTCTCAATCGTGTCGACCACCTCCGTGAGGTACGCCCGCTCCTCTTCCCGGTCCATCCCCGCCTGGAAGGTCGAGTTGTCCCGGCCGTGCGCCACCCAGGCCCAGTCCCGGTCCAGGCCGGCTCGCACGATCTGCGGATATCGGCTGCAGACGTCGGAGTTGATCAGCGCGCTGGCCCGGACGCCGTGGCGGTCCAGGCTCTCGATCATGCGCCAGATCCCGACCCGGGCGCCGTAGTCGCGCCAGCCGTAGTTGAGCGGGTCGGGGGCCAGGCCGGCCGTTCCTCCGAAGATGCTCGTCGACGGCTTGTCGACCTGGTAGTGCTCGATGTTCAACGCGAGATAGAAGGCAACCCGCGCCCCGCCCGGCCAGGTCATCGGAGGCCGTTCGGTGATTGGACTGTACGAGAACAGCTGGTTGTCCATGGCTAACGTCCCGTCGCTCGACTGTACGGAGAGGCGCGCCGGGGGCCGATTTGCAACCCCTTGCTCCGCAACGCAGAATCTTGCTCTGCACAGACGGTGTTCTAGGCCACCGAACCCGAGGCTGTCAACGCCGGACGGCTGCGCCAGCTTCCTGCCCCCGTCGCCGGACCCGGCAGTGAACGGAGAAGCAGTGATGACCGCTCTCCCGGTGACGGTGGCCGCGACCCGGCAAGCCCGTCCCGCCCACGAGGACGATCTGCACCGCTGGGCCACGACCCTGAGCGCGACGGCGGCCACGTTTCACGGGCATGTCGACTCGAAGATCTGGCTGCGCCGCGACAAAGGCGCGTTCCTCGTCACGGTGGCCCTGACGTTCGCCAGTGCGGCCGCGGCCTCGGCGTGGGAGAGCAGCCCTGCGCGGACCGACCTGCTCGCACTCGGCGACGAGCTCACCGATGGAGCCATCGTGGCGGCGCCGCTGGGCGTTGGCGGGCCACAGCAGGCCCGATGGAAGACCGCGCTTGTGGTCTGGGCCGGCCTCTTGCCCTTCGCGCTCCTGCTCAACGTCGCCGCCGAGTCGCCGCTCGCCGCGATCCCCGTTCTCCCGCGGACCGTGCTCACCACGGCCGTGCTCGTCCCGCTGGCCGTATATCTGGGAATTCCCGCCGTCCAGCGGCTGATCGGGTCGCGTCCCGGACGAGCCTCGCGCCGGTGAGCGGAGCTCTTGCGGCGACGGTCACTGTCCACCATGGCTTCTCAGGTCTAGCACCACATCCAGCCGCTGCGCGACGGCGCGGCGCGTGTCGATGGAGCCCTGCTGAACTTGTTCGACCTGACCGTTGAAGAGACCCTCCTCGGATGCTGCGACGAGTTCCACATCGCCGAGCTCTCGCTTCCCAGTTAGGTGATGACCGCCGACCGGGGCGCACCGCTCCTCCCCGCCCCCTCCTCCAGTCCCGGGCGTTCCCTGGGGGCCGGGCCGACACGGCGAGGTCCCTCTCCTCGCCTCACCCGCCACTGCGGCCGGACAGACCGTCACGGACACGGGTCCTGACGCCATCAGGGCAGATGTGACTCGTGCGGACCACGCCACTGGGGTCCTCACCGAGGCCGAGCCTCCGAGCCCGACCCCGAGAAGCTCACCATGACCCTCCCCACGCAGATCTTCACGGTAGGGGATCAGCACATCAGACCGCCGGCCCCGTCTCGCTCGGGCAAGACCAGGTTTTCTGCCGGGCGGGAGTGCCCTCCTGCCGCCGACCGCCCTGAACGCATGGCGTACGCCGAGCGATACCCGCAGCGGGGCTCGCGCAGTGAAAGGCGCTGGAGTCAGTAGAATACGGTTCCGCCATCAACGTTCAGGTTCTGCCCGGTGATGAACCCACTGGCGTCAGAGGCAAGAAACAGCACTGCCCCGGCGAGGTCTTCCTCGTGCATCTCGCGCGGCAGACTGCGCTCCTGTGTCCGCTGAGCCACCCGCTCCGCGAATTCCGCCTCCCTGCCTTCCCGGCTCGCCTCGTTGCTCACAAGGCCGGGGGTGACACAGTTGACTCGAATTCCTGCGCCGCCGACCTCTCGCGCCACGGCCCTGGTCATGGCGAGGACCGCACCCTTGGACGCAACGTAGTGCAGCGCCCCGGCCGTGCCCTTGAGAACGGTGCCGGAAGAGATGTTCACGATGGCACCCGATGCCTGAGCCCGCATCGGAGGAAGCACCGCCGCCGTGGCGTTCCACACCCCTCGGACGTTCACCGCCATGACGTCATCCCATTCCTGCGGCGGGATGTCCTCGAGGGGACCCCGATACAACCCGGCGTATCGGGCTGCGTTGTTTACGAGCACATCGACGCGGCCCCACCGGTCGATCGCGGCAGCCGCCATCGCTTCGGCGTCAACTCGGGAGCTCAGGTCGGCGTGCACCGACACGCATTCCGCGCCCGTGGCACCCACCTTTTCCGAGATTTCGTCCGTGGAGGCCACATCGGCGACCACCACCCGACAGCCATGGGCGGCGAACGCGAGGGCATACTTGGCCCCGATGCCGCGTGCCGCACCAGTCACAATGACGACCTTACCGGGCATGTCATCCATGCCGGGGAGCATAGCGCACCCCGACTGCAACGAATGCGGCGTCGGGCCGGACTCGTCGTACTTTAGGAAAGAAGAGGCGTATTGCAGGAAAGACGAGACGGGGACGCGGAAAGGCGGTCACCCAAGGAGTCGGTCGGCACCAGAAGAGTGACACCGCTACCCCAGGCCGACAACCCCGGACCAAGCCCGGGGAGCGGACGCTGATCAGTGGGCCTCTCTACGAACACAAGGCGGCCGATCGTCCAACGTTCATGGCGATGCCCCGATCGACGCCACCCGTACGCCGATCAATCTAAGTTGACAACGACAAGCAAGCGTTCAGCTGCGGGGCCGACTGATGCTCTTCAATTGCAAGTACCCCGCGAGGCCGGGATCGCCTCCGACGCCACTATCCTTGTAACCATGCGCGGGGGCGGCGTCACTGCGGTCGTGCCCGTTGATGGCAATGCTTCCGGTCTCCATTTGGCGCGCCACCGCAGTGGCGCGGGAAATGTCTTTGCTGAATACGCTTCCCCCAAGGCCATAAGACGAGTCGTTGGCCATCCTGACAGCGTCAGCGTCGTCGTCGAATGGGACGACAACCAGAACCGGACCGAAAATCTCCTCACGGAAGACGCGCATTTCCCTACGGATGTCCACCAGCACCGTCGGCTCCACGTAGTACCCGTTCGGAAGGCCCATAGGTCTTCCGCCACCCAGGGCCGAACGAGCGCCGGCTGCAATCGCCGACTGGATGTATGACTCGACCCGCTGGCGTTGGACCTCCGATACCAAGGGCCCGAAGTCGCTCGTGGGGTCTTTCGGGTCGCCGATGACAGCATTGCCCAGCGTCTCGACCACCAGGTCCACGACCTCGGCGAATCGCGACCGGGGCGCAAGGATTCGAGTGCAGGAATAGCAGACCTGTCCAGTGTTGGGCAGGCAGGTCGAGATCAGGTTGGCCGCGAACACGTCGAGGTCGGCGTCATCGAGGACCACGGCCGCCGACTTCCCTCCGAGCTCAGCGGTCACATGCTTCAGCATCTCGCCGCAGGTCGCCGCGATCACCCGGCCGGCGGCTGTCGAACCCGTAAAGGAGACCTTGTCGATGCCGGGATGCCGGACGAGGGCGGTACCGGCCTCACGGCCCCCCGTCACGACGTTGACAACGCCCGGCGGAAGGCCGATCTCGTTCAACATCTCGGCAAGCATGAAGGTGTCCAGTGAGGTCTCGGGCGACGGCTTGACCACTACCGTGCAACCGGCCGCGAGGGCGGGGCCCAGCTTCGATGCCAGGAGGGATTGCGGGGCGTTCCACGGAACGATCGCACCCACCACGCCGAGCGGTTCCCGGCGGACGAGTGAGGGGTCATCCGGGCTCAATACCGACTCGGGCTCGAACGTGTCGGCCAGCTGGGCGTTGTAGCGGTATATGGCCACCGGGCGCGTGCCGTTGGTACGGCGGGATCGCTTGATCACGGCTCCGTTCTGATGTGTCACCAGGGCGGCCATGTCCTCAGCCCGTTCTGCGTAGCAGTCCGCCAACGCACGCAGGTAAGCCGCACGTTCCTGCGGCGACGTCTCCTTCCACCCGGGCAGAGCCGTCTGCGCCGCTGCGACTGCCCGGGAGACGTCGGCTTCGTTGCTGTCAGCGATGCTCCCGATCGTCACCTCGGTGGCGGGGTCGATGATCGAGATGTGATCTGACGTGCTTACCGGCCGGAACTTCCCGTCGACGAACATCTCGCGGCGGTCCTGGGTCATGGTCATAGCCTCCACTCGGGGTCGAGACTGCGCTGGCGTCCCGGCCCACAGTTCGTTCAGATGTCGACACACTCGGGGCAGCGCAGTCTTCCACCGCGTTCCGATGGGAGCCCGACCCGGCCTTGACGACATCAGGAAGCCCTTCAGTACTGCCCGAGTCGCCGCCGGCGTGTATCGGAGCTGCAGTCGGCGCTCCGGTCCACCTATTATCCGGACATTCGCAGGAGGTACCGAGGGCATTCCCGGGGGGTGCACCGACAGTCGCCCTCATCTGAAGTGCAGGGTGAGTCCCGCTGCGGCCACCATGTCCCGCGGTGCGCCGTACATAGTGGTGTGCTGTGTAGCACTTCGGTCGCCGCATGGCATCACCTGGCATGAGATTGTGGATCTGGCGGCACGTTCCCGATCTCGTCGCGCCGCGGGGCGGCGCTGACCACTGGGGCAGTCATGTGGGCGACCGATGCGCTGGCGCACGATGACACGACCGTCTGCCGCGCCCTGTGGGTGGTGTGGATCGTATGCGCGCTGCTCTGCGATCTCCCGCGCGAAGAAGACACGGCTTTTCCTAGATCTCTTTCTCGGGTTCCAGCTTGGCCACGCGGCGGCGCCGTCGGGTCAGCTCGGCCCACTCGTCGCCGCTGACCGGCCCACCGGGCGTGGCCCGCTCACGCGTGAGCGCGCCGACCCAGCTCCGCAGCGTTTCCTGGTTGACGTCGAGCTGGCGGGCGACGTCTCGTACGCCACGGCCGCCGTCAACGACAAGCATCGCCGCCTGCCTGTGTTCGACTCGCGGGGATCACTTCAGCGGACCGAACCGGCCCGGCGGGTGGCCGTCACTGTCACCGGCAGGGTGGTGGGCATCGCCACCCCCTTGGGCAACGCGTCCGAGGGCGGTTAGGCGCCGGGGTGGCGATCGGAGCTCTGCGTACCGGTAAGATGCTCTGCACAGCAGGAGCCACCCGAAGCTCTACACATGTCCGCACATCGGCGCCGGCTCTGAGTGAACGGGCCGGTTGGATCGGGTCCGCCTCTTCCCGCCGGGTGACGATGGAGGTAGCCCAGTGGTGTCAGTGACGATTCCGGAGTGCGACGTCGACCTCTTCGACGAGGACGTGCTCCGCGATCCTTACCCGACGTATGCAGAGATGCGGCGGATGGGTCCGGTCGTGCGGGTGCCGAAGTACGACTTCCTCGCGGTGACGCGCTACGCCGAGGTCCGGGCGGTCCTGCTCGACGCTGAGCATTTCGTCTCCGGTCGTGGGGTCGGATTCAACGCCGGGTTCAACGAGGTCCGGTCCAGCAGTATTATCGCGTCGGACCAGCCGCGGCACGGCATGCTCCGCTCGGTCCTCGAGCCGCGACTCGGCCCGCGGGCGCTGCGGGACGTCGAGAAAACTATCCGCGCCCGGGCCGCGGAGTTGGTCGCCGAGGTCGCCCGGCGCGACTCCTTCGACGCCGTTCGGGAGTTCGCGGAGATCTTCCCGGTTCAGGTCGTCGGTGAGCTGATCGGGCTGCCCGAGGACCACCGCAGTCAGCTCCTGCTGTGGGCCAACGGTGCCTTCAACGCGTTCGGCCCGCTCAACGAGCGCACCGAGGCTGGCATGGAGGCCATTGGAGAACAATTCGAGTACATCCGCACGGTAGCCACCCGGGAGCAGCTGACTCCTGGCAGCATGGGTGCCGCCGTGTACGAGGCCGCGGACGCCGGCCTCATTCCGGAGGAGTACTGCCTGCACCTGCTCTCGGCCTACCTGACCGCCGGCATGGACACCACCGTCAACGCGCTCAGCGCCATGATCCAGCTCCTGGGCAGCCACCCGGACGCGTGGCGCGAGCTGAAGGCCGCCCCGACCTTGGCGCCGTCGGCCATCAACGAGGTGTTCCGCATGGAGGCCCCGGCCCAGTTGTTCTCCCGGGTCGCCGCGGAACGGGTGGAGCTGGCCGGCGTACAGATCGATGAGGGGCAGCGAGTGGCCGTGGTGTACGCCAGCGCCAACCGGGACGAGCGGCAGTACCCGGACCCGGACCGATTCGACGTCCGCCGCAACCCGGCCGGCCACCTCACCTTCGGGATGGGGCCGCATGCCTGCGCCGGTCAGGCGCTGGCCAGGATCGAGCTGCGTGCGGTCCTCGACGCCCTGCTTGGCCAGCTGGACACCATCAGCGTGGGCGAGCCGGTGCGTAAGATCAATAACGTGCTCCGTGGCCTCTCCAGCCTGCCCGCCACCTTCACTGCGGAGGTCGGGGCGGGGCGATGAACGCCAGCCGGCCGAAGTCGGCTGGTCGGTGGGTTCCTCGGCGGTCCGCGCGCGTGGCGCTCCTGCGGCGACCCGACTGGTTATCCTCGACCGACCAATCTATGAGTTCGAGGTCAAGTTGGGTGTGGGGTGTCGGGCGCGATAGGTCGGCTCACCAACCCACCCGGTTTGGCTGATGTGGTGGGAGGACTGGCGTTGCTGCACCTGGTTCCGCAGGGCGTCGGGACGATCCCCAGCACCTCGCCCACTTGCCGGTAGGCGGCGTCACACTCGACTCCACCGGACCGTCCACCAAGCCGAGGGCGAGTCGGATCGCCCGCTCACGCAGCTCGTCGGGGCACGTCTTCGGTGCTGGCACTGCTCCACCCTGCCTCCGCTTCAGCGCCTTCACCAGGTCCCGGACGGTTCGCGGCGTGCGCCCCGCCCACCTTAGTCAAGGTCTATTGGTCAGACCAAGCCCCTGCTACCGTCCGCGCCCATGACCGACCTGCACCTGCGCACCGTCACGCGCCCCCAGGGGAACAACCGCGCCCTTCTCGACGGGACCGTCACGCCGGAGGGCGCGACCTTCGACTTCGAGGAGGTCCCGGTCCTGGTGCAGGGCTTCCGCCGGATGGTGCGGACCCTGGAGTTCGACGTCTGCGAGATGGCGCTGACGACCTACCTCACCGCCAAGGCGCACGGCGTGGCCTTCACCGCCGTCCCGGCGTTCCTCGTCCGCGGCTTCCACCACAACGCGATCACGGTGGACACCCGGCACGGCATCACCTCGCCCAAGGACCTGGAGGGGAAGAAGGTCGGCGTCAACCGCGGCTACACGGTGACCACCGGCGTGTGGGCGCGGTCGGTCCTCGCCGACGAGCACGGCGTCGACCTCGACTCGATCACCTGGGTGCTCTCCGGTGACGAGCACGTCGCCGCCTACCGACCGCCGGCCAACGTCGTCCCCGTCGACGCGGGCCGGACCCTGGACGAGATGCTCGCCAGCGGTGACCTGGCCGCGGTGGTCGGGGTGGAGATCGACTCCCCCGACGCGCGGCCGCTGCTGCCGGACGACGCTGCCCATGCAGCGCTGGAGCAGCGCGGGCTGTGGCCGATCAACCACCTGGTGGTCATCCGGGACGAGCTGCTCGAGCAGCACCCCGACCTGGGGCGGCGGGTGTTCGACGCCTTCGCCGAGTCCAAGCGGCGCTACGTCGACCAGTTGCGGGCCGGCACGCTGCCGGAGGAGACGGCGACCGACCGCATGCACCGCACGGTGATGGAGCTGACCGGCTGGGACGACCCGTTGCCCTACGGCATCGAGCCGAACCGGCAGGTGCTCGAGGAGCTGCTGCGCAGCGCCGTCGACCAGAAGATCCTCGACCGTGCGCCGAAGCTCGAGGACGTCTTCACCGCCGACACCCGCGACGTCGTGGGCTGAGGGCGGCGGCCGTGCGGATCGCGATCGCGGCCGACCACAACGGCGTGGCGCTGAAGGACCGGTTGATCGAGGCGCTGCGGGCCGGCGGCCACGAGGTCGACGACCGCGGCGCGGCCTCGCACGAGGAGCTGGTCGACTACCCGCCGCTGTGCGAGGACGTCTGCCGCCGCGTCGTCGACGGCCGAGCCGACGCCGGCGTCGTCGTCGGCGGCAGCGGACAGGGCGAGGTCATCGCCTGCAACAAGATCGTCGGCATCCGCGCGGGGCTGTGTCCCGACGTCTGGCACGCGGAGATCTCGCGCGGCAACAACGACGCCAACGTGCTGGTCCTCGGGGCCAAGGTCATCCCGCCCGACACCGCCGAGCTCGTGCTGCGCACCTGGCTGGCGACGCCGTTCAAGGGGGACGTGCACGCCCGCCGCGTGGCGATGATCGAGGCGCTGGAGCGGGGCGAGTCGCTGCACTGAGCGGCTCGCCCCCGCGGTGGATCAGCGGCCGAGCGCGGGCACCCGGGTCGTCACCGGGCGCAGGCGGCCCAGGAACGCGGCGGCGCTGGTGAACCACGAGCCGTTCCCGCCGCGGTACCGGCGCAGGCGCGGCTCGCCGCTGCCGATCATCTCCGCGCTGACGCCCTCGCTGACGAACCAGGGGGCGGGCATTCCGGTGCTCATGGCAGATCTCCTCGCGATCTCGAGTGGGCTCGACCGCACGGTGGTGCGATCGGCCTCCCGTCTTCGTCGACCCGGATGGGGCCACCCCTCCATTGAACCCCTCGCTGGCCTGCGGAAATGCGCCTCCGGATGTGACCTCGTGCGCATTGCGGCACGAGGGGCGGTGGGTTTGATCACGCTGTGGTCTTGCACACGCGGACGCGGCTTTGACAGGATCAGCGGACTAATGGTCTGTCCGTTACTCCAGAGGTCGATGCCCGCGATGAGCACCAAGACGACGACAGCTGTCAGCCACTACTACGTGCAGAAGAAGCGCCGCGCGCAGTTCGTCGAGGACTGGCGGGCCAACTGGCGCACCGTCGTCGCGGTCGAGGACGCGGAGCTCGTGGAGACCGCCCGCGGCTCGCGCGTCGGCGTCTACGTCGGTGCCGACGGCGACCGGCAGACGCGGACGATGGACGCGCTGGTGCACGAGATCGACCCGGGCGTCACCACCACGGTCCATCGGCACTCGTGGGACGCGATGGTCCTCGTCGTCGGCGGGCGCGGCTGGTTCGAGATCGACGGCGAGCGCATCGACGTCGCCCCCGGTGACTCGGTCCACCTCCCCTCCTGGGCCTGGCACCGCACCGGCGTCGACGGTGGGGCCGCGGCACCGCTCCGCTACCTGACGTTCTCCAGCGAGCCGATGCTCGAGACGATGGGCATGTCCGTCCTGGAAGACGCCGGTCACGCCGAGTTCGCCACCCTCCCGCCCCGGCCACCGGTGTCCGACGGCCCCCAGGGCGACGACCCCTACGCCCGCCGGCTGCGCCGCGTGGCCCGTCAGCAGGACGAGCGGCGCACCGGCCGGCTGCACACCGACTGGGACTCCCTGGAGCTGCTCAACAGCCCCCGCGGTACCCGCACGACGTTCCTGCTGGACAAGGCCATCGGCTACCAGGCCTCCGGCATCACCATGGCGATGTTCGAGATCGGGCCCGGCCGGCGCCAGTCGATGCACCGGCACCCGGGCGAGGCCTGGCTGTACGTGTTGGAGGGCCGGGGCCACTCCTACCTGGGCACCGAGCCCGAGGGCGGGGAGAACCACGAGTGGAAGAAGGGCGACCTGATCGTGGTCGACCACTTCCTGTGGCACCAGCACTTCAACGACGATCCGGACAACACCGCGAAGGTCGTCCGCATCCACATGTTCGACAGCCTGCTGGAGACCATGCGCGTCCTCTGCGACCCGCTGGTGCTCTTCGAGGAGCCGCCGAACCACATCCGCGACGCCCAGGCCGGTGACGTGACCACGATCGAGTGGCCGCCGCTCGAGCGCCCGACCTGGCCGTGAGGGGATGGCGCTGAGCTCGGTCCGGCCGGCAGCGAACTACCCCCCGGGCATCGTGGGGGTGCACACGCTGCCGGCCGACCACCACGAGGGGCCCTGGGACAGCATCATCACGCCACCGGGGTTGAAGGAGCGGCTGCTCGGCACCGGGCTGCTGATCCTGCGGCACGGACGGGCGCTGGGGCAGCTCAACGGCGCCCCGCACGGGCTCATCCTGCTCTCCGGCCCGCCCGGCACCGGTAAGACGACGCTGTGCCAGGGCCTCGCGCAGAAGGTCGCGCTGGCCCTGGCGCCGCGAGGGGCGACGACGTTCGTGGAGATCGATCCGCACGCCTTCCCCAGCGACATGCTCGGGGAGGGCCCGCGGGCGGTCGGGCGGCTGTTCTCCGACACGCTGCCGGAACTGGCGGCCCGCCGTCCGCACACCATCGTGCTGGTCGACGAGATCGAGGCGCTCGCCGTCCGGCGCAGCACCGCGAGCTTCGAGACCAACCCGGTGGACGTGCACCGGGCGACCGACGCGCTGCTGTCCGGGCTGGATCTGCTCCGCAGGTCCTGCCCGCAGGTGCTCGTCCTCGGGACGACGAACTTCGCGGCCGCCGTCGACGAAGCGTTCCTGGACCGGGCCGACCTCGTCCTGCGCCTCGGCCTGCCGGACCGCCCGACGGTCGAGCGGATCCTGCGGGAGGCCCTGGCCGAGGCCGCCACGGTCTTCCCCGGCCTGCTCGGGGTGGCCTCCGACGAGGCGCTGATCAGCGAGCTCGCCGACCGCTGCACCGGGCTCGACGGACGGCGGGTGCGCAAGCTGGTGCTCTCGGCCATGGGTTCGCGCCCCGACGTCGCGCTCGACCCCGGACTGTTGACCGCCGCGGACCTGCGGGCAGCGGTCGACGCCGAGCTCCCGGCTCGCCCGCAGTGACGGTGGAGCAGCCGGCCGGGCTGCCCGCCGAGCGTCCCGCCGCAGCCTGGGGCAGCGACCTGGTCGTGGACCTCCTGGCCGCCCTGGACGTCCCGTACGTGCCGCTCAACCCGGGGTCGTCGTTCCGGGGGCTGCACGACTCGCTGGTCAACCACGGCGGCAACCGCGACCCGCAGCTGCTGCTGTGCCTGCACGAGGAGGTGGCGGTCTCCCTCGCGCACAGCTGGGCCAAGGCCACCGGCCGGCTCGGCGTGGCCGCGGTGCACGACCTGGTCGGCCTGCAGCACGCCTCGATGGCCGTCTACGACGCCTTCTGCGACCGGACGCCGCTGCTGCTGCTCGGCGGCAGCGGCCCGGCCGATCCGGCGCAGCGGCGGCCGATCGACTGGATCCACTCGGCGACCACGCAGGCGCAGCTGGTGCGGGACTACACCGTCTGGGACGCCGAGCCGATGACGCCGGCCGCCTTCGTCAGCGATGTCGCGCGGGCGCGGCAGCGGGCGATGTCGGCTCCCCAGGGCCCCGCCTACGTCAGCCTGGACGCCGGGGTCCAGGAAGCCGCGCTCGACCGGCCGGTCCCGCTTCCCGACCTCGCGCGGCACGCACCCGCGCCACCCATGGCCGCCCACCCGGCGTCGGTGGAGCGGGCCGTCGAGGTGCTGGCCGACGCGCGCTACCCGGTGGTCGTCGCCGGCCGGGTCGGGCTGGACCCGCGGGCCACCGCCGCCGTCGGCGAGCTGGTGGAGCTGCTCGGCGCCGCCTACCGGGACGACCGCAACGTCGTCGTCCTGCCGACCCGGCACCCGCAGAACTGCACCGGCGACGCGCAGCTGCTGGCCGACGCCGACGTGGTGCTCGCCATCGACGTCGTCGACCTGGACGCCCTGCTGAGCACCCGGCACCGCGGACCGCGCGGTGCCGACGCCGGCGAGCGCCGGGCGGGGCCGCTGGTCGTCGACCTCTCGCACGGCGACCTCGCCCAGCCCTCGTGGACCAACGCGTTCGGCACCCCGCTGGCACGCGACGTCCAGCTGCTCGCCGACCCGCTCACCGGCGTGGCGCAGCTGGTGGCGGCCCTGCGCGACCGGCTCGACGACGCGGCCGTCGGCAACCGTCGCAGTGCTGTGGTCGCGCGCGGGCGCGCGTTGCGGGAGAAGCAGGCCGACGAGCTGCGCCGCCGGTGGGACGACCGGCCGATCTCCCCCGCCCGGCTGGTGGCCGAGACGTGGGCCGCGGTGCGCGACATCGACCACCTGCTGTGCCTGCGCAACACCCGTACCTGGCCCGACGGCGTGTGGGAGCTGCCGGGCGCCGGCAGTTACCTCGGCCACTCCGGTGGCGGCGGCGTCGGATACGGGCCCGGCGCGCTGGTCGGCGGTGCGCTCGCCGCACGGGACCGCGGCCAGCTGGGCGTGGGCATCGTCGGCGACGGAGACCTGCTGATGGCCTCCTCCGCGCTGTGGACCGCCGTGCACTACCGCATCCCCGCGCTCCTGGTGGTCAACGACAACTCGAGCTTCTACAACGACGAGCCGCACCAGGCCGAGGTGGCCCGGCACCGTGGCCGTCCCGAGCAGAACAGTTGGATCGGCATGCGCATCAGCGACCCCGCCGTCGACATCGCCGGCCTCGCCCGCTCCTACGGCTGCTGGGCCGAGGGCCCGGTCGAGGACCCCGCGGACCTGGCCGACGCGCTGGCCCGCGGCCGGGACGCCGCCCTCGGCGGTGCGGTCGCCGTCGTGCACGCCCGGACGGCGCCGCGATGACCGGGCCGGCCGTCCACCGCCGCATGATGGTCGGCGGCCAGTGGCGCGACGCCGCCGACGGCGCCGTCCTGGAGGCCGAGAACCCGGCCACCGAGGAGGTCATCGGTACCTTCCCGGCGGGCACGGCCGCCGACGTCGACGCCGCGGTGGCCGCCGCGGCGGAGGCCGCGCCCGCATGGGCGGCGCTGGGCTGGGCGAAGCGGGCCGAGTTCATCCGGGAACTGGCCGGCGCCCTCCGCGAGGAGCGCGAGCTGCTCGCCCGCCTGGACACCAGCGACGGTGGCTCGCCCATCACGGCCATGCGGGCCGACGTGGACGGTGCCGTCAAGGAGCTGGAGTTCTTCGCGGGGATCGCCTCGCAGACCCGCGGCAGCACGGCGCCGCCGGACGCCGGCTCCCTCTCCTACACCCTGCGCCAGCCCTACGGGGTCGTCGGCCGGATCGTCCCGTACAACCACCCGCTGAAGTTCGCCGCGGGCAAGTGCGCCGCGCCGCTGGCCGCCGGCAACGCGGTCGTACTGAAGCCCGGCGAGCAGACCTCGCTCTCGGCGCTGGAGCTGGGCCGCATCGCCGCCGCCGTCCTCCCACCGGGCGTGCTCAACGTGGTCACCGGCGCCGGGGACGTGGTCGGCAACCGGCTGGTCGCGCACCCCGACGTCCCCCGGATCGCGTTCACCGGCTCGGTGCCGACGGGCCGCGCGGTCCTGCACGCCGCGGCCGACGAGATCAAGCACGTGTCCCTGGAGCTGGGCGGCAAGAACCCGGTGCTGGTCTTCCCGGACGTCGACCCCGACCGGGCCGCGCGGGCCGCGGTGGCGGGGATGAACATCGCCCGCTCGACCGGGCAGTCCTGCGGCTCGGGCACGCGGCTGTTCGTGCACGACGACGTGCGCGGCCCGTTCCTCGACGCCCTCCACCGCCGCCTCGACGAGCTGCGGATCGGCGATCCGCACGACGAGGAGACCGAGGTCGGCCCGTTGTCCTTCCGCGCCCACTACGAGCGGGTCACCGGCTTCGTGGACACGGCACGCCGGGAGGGGGCCACGGTTTCCTACGGGGGCGACCGTCCCGCCGGGCTCGACCGCGGGTTCTACCTGCGGCCGACCGTCCTCACCGACCTCGAGGACGGGATGACCGTCGTCCGGGAGGAGATCTTCGGCCCGGTCATGGCGGTGCTCGGGTGGCGCGACGTCGACGACGTCGTCCGGCGGGCCAACGCGCTGCCGCTGGGGCTCACCGCCAACATCTGGACCAACGACGTGAGCACCGCGGTGCGCACCGCCGCCGCCGTCGAGGCCGGCTACGTGTACGTCAACGGCACCGGACGCCGGCCCACCGGCATGCCCTTCGGCGGCTGGAAGCGCAGCGGGCTGGGCCAGGAGAACGGGCCGGAGGAGCTGGTGTCCTACACGCGGGAGAAGGCCGTCACCGTGACGCTGCTGTGAACCCTGCCGGCCCAGGCGGCGACGCCACCGCAGTGGTGCACGTCCGAACAGCCCCACGATGAGAGGAACCCCATGAGCGCGTCCGACCCGACACTGTTCCGCGGCGAGGAGGTGCTCGATCCCGCCCGCACGTTCCTGTGCGCCTTCGACATGCTCGAGAACTACCGCGAGGGCGCCGAATCGGCCGGGGCCATCCCGCACGTGCGCCGGCTGGCCGACGAGTGCCGCGCCCGGGGCGTCGTCGTCGCCTGGGCGCGGGCCGATCACCGGGCCGACGGCCTGGACTTCGCCCGCGCGCTGACCGACATGGACGGCAAGCACCGGGTCTTCGGGCCCGACCACCCGCGGCCGACCCGGCCGCCCCACGGCCAGGGCGACCCGGGCTACCGCACGCTGGCCGAGCTGGGGCAGCAGCCCGAGGACCTCGACGTCCCGAAGCACCGCTGGTCGGCGCTGCACGGCACCTGCCTCCACCCGACCATGCGCTCGCGCGGCGCGGACACGCTCATCCTGGTCGGCGGCTCCACGCACGTCGGTGTCGCGTCCACGGCCTACGCGGCACGCGACCTCGACCTCCAGGTGTTCATCGTCCCCGAGGGCCTGACCGGCCGAGAGGAGCAGCGGACCTTCTTCGCCCAGGAGGTGTTCCCGCGCACCGCGCGGGTCCGCAGCACCGACGAAATCCTCACCGCACTCGACCGCCACCCGTCCCGGACAGGAGCTCCCGCATGACCGACAAGCCCGACGCCAGCGGCAAGCACCCCGCGTCGTACGAGAAGCACCACGAGCGCGGCGACAACATGGCCCCCTACGACAAGCCGGAGTGGGGCTCCGACGTCATGGTCGACGTCCTGCGCGGCCTGGACCTGCGCTACGTCGCGCTCAACCCGGGGTCGTCGTTCCGCGGGCTGCACGACTCGCTGGTCAACTACGGCGGCGACGCGATCGAGATGATCGAGGTCCCGCACGAGAAGATCGCCGTCGCCCTGGCGCACGGCTACGCGAAGGCCACCGGCCGGCCGATGGGCGTGATCCTGCACGACCTCGTGGGCCTGCTGCAGGGCACGATGGGCGTCTACTACAGCTACATCGACCGGACCCCGGTCATCGTGCTGGGCGGGTCCGGGCCGGCCGAGCACGACCGCCGCCGGCCCAACATCGACTGGATCCACGCGGCGAACGTGCAGGGCGAAGCGGTGCGCGCCTACACGAAGTGGGACCACGAGCCGCGCAGCCTGGCCTCGGTGCAGACGGTGCTGGCCCGTGCCTACCGGATCGCCATGGAGGAGCCTCGCGGCCCGGTCTACGTCGCGCTGGACGCCGGCCTGCAGGAGACGCCCCTGGACGCGCCGGTCGACCTCTCCGACCTGCCCCGCCTCGCCGCCGTCCCCTCGCCCCTGGCGCCCGAGCCCACCGCGCTCCGGCAGCTGGCCGAGAAGCTCTGCGCCGCCCGTCGTCCGGTGCTCGTGCCGTCCTACGCCGGCCGCGACCCGCAGAGCTTCTTCACGCTGGTCGAGCTGGCCGAGACCGTCGGCATCGGCGTGGTGGAGACGCACTGGCGGCTGAACTTCCCGAACCGGCACCCGCTCAACGTCACGGGCAGTGCAGTGCTCGAGGACGCCGACTGCGTGCTGTTCGTCGACGTCAAGGACATGGGCAAGCCGACCCAGAAGCTCGAGTCGACCACCCGCACCATCTCCTCCAAGCTGGCGCCCGGCACCACAGTTCTGGACATCGGGTTCAACGACGTCGGCATCTCGTCATGGAGCGAGGACTACGCCGAGCTGCTGCCCACGGACCTGTCGGTCACCGCCGACACCGCGATCGCCCTGCCGCTCCTGCTGGAGGAGTGCCGGGCGGTCGTGGCCGGCGACGACGACGTCCGAGCGGCGGAGCGCCAGGCCTGGCGGGACGACCTGGCCGGCCGGCACGACGAGGTCTGGGCCGGCTGGCGCGCCAAGGCCGACGCCAAGCGGGACGAGGTGCCGGTCGCGACCTCCCGCCTTGCCTCGGACGTGTGGGAGGTCGTGAAGGAGCACGACTGGGTGCTCACCGCCGGCACCGCCGCCGAGTGGGCGCTGCGCACGTGGGACTTCGACCAGCCCTACCGGCACCCCGGCAAGCAGCTGGGCACCGCCACCCAGATCGGCATCTCCCTGGGTGTGGCGCTGGCCCACAAGGGCTCGGGCAAGCTCGTCGTCGACCTGCAGCCCGACGGCGACCTGATGTTCGACGCGGGTGCCCTGTGGGTGGCCAGCCGCTACGAGCTGCCCCTGCTGGTGGTCATGTTCAACAACCGCGCGTACTACAACGACTGGGAGCACCAGGAGCGGCTGGCCCGCCAGCGCGGGACCCCGGTCGCCCGCGCGCACATCGGCATGGCGATCGACACCCCGGCGCCGGACTTCGCCGCGCTGGCCCGGTCGTTCGGCTGGTGGGCGGAAGGGCCGATCGAGGATCCCGACCAGATCCAGGACGCCGTTCGCCGGGCGGCCGAGCACGTGCTCGCGACGGGCACGCCGGCGCTCGTCGACGTCATCTGCCAGCCCAAGTAGGAGAAGGACCCCGCCCTCCCCACCTTCGCGAGCGCAGGGCGGGGCCGGGCCGGGGCCATCCGGACCGAGCCGGCACGTTTCGTGGCGACGTCGAACCTGCCACCCGCGCTGGACCTCTACGACGACGTGGAATCCCTTTCGGCACGGCGCGCGACTCCCCGAAGCGGTTCAGCGGTGGGCCCACGTGATCATCCTGCCCGGCGAGGGCTACCGCCTGATGTGGCCCGACGGGGAGGAGTCCCGGCGCGACGACTGACGGGCCGGCAGCATGATCGTCCGCCTGGGCAGGGGACGGGGCGGCGCCGGCCCGTCGCCGGCACCCGTCCACCACCGGTGGGGAACTCCTGCGGAGAACCCCGACCGGACGGCCGGGATCCTCAGTCCTCGCCGAAGGTCCGGCCGGAGAGCACCGGCTCGTGGGCGGCGAACCGGTAGGACGCCTCGTGAGGGAGGCCACGTCCACCTCGTCGAGCAGGAAACCGAGCGGGCTCCCGAGGTCGACCTCGCCACGGTCCACCACACCGTCGTCGGCCAGCCGCGCGATCTCCGCAGCCAGCTGCTCGGGCCCGGCTGAAGTAGCTGCGCGCCGAAGCCATGATCTCGACGCCGATCCCCCGCTCGAAGGTCACCACCGGCCGCGTCGACCATCGACCCGTCCGGCCGGCGTGCCACGGTCTTGGAGGAGACGACCGCCTCGTGGCGGCATCCCTCGAGGGCGCGCCCGATGACACCCTCGGTGCCGTAGTTGGGTGCCGTGTCGAAGTAGGTGGTGCGGAGGTCGACCGCTCGCCGGACAAGGTCGATCGCCTCGTCCTCGGTCGGGCCCTTCCGCAGCCCGAGCCGGCTCTCCCCACCGCCGCCGGGGCCGCAGGCGCTGACCTGCAGACCCGGGCGGCCGAAGCGTCGGCATTCGGTGGGGCGAACCTCCCTCGTCGGTGTGCGAGCGCGGCCGTGCGGTACGGCCCGGGTCCACGGTGCGACGGGCCCCGGCCGACGCACCGCCGACGTCACTCGATGGCCTGGCCGTTCGCGACGACGTCCTCGTACGCCTTGTCCCAGCTCGCCGGCTCCTCGAGCAGCTTGTCCAGGGGCACCGGGTAGACCTCGAACCCCTCCAGCGGGTCTTCGGCGCCGGCGATGGAGCTGATCCGGTTCGCCTCGCGGACGAGGTCCTGCCCCTCGCTCAGCTCGTAGTCCACGAACAGCGTCGCGGCGCACGGGTTGGTGGCGGTCTTCAGCAGGCCGATGCCGTTCGGACGCAGGATGATCGGCTCGACCGGCGAACCGTCGGCCGGCTGCCACGCGACCGGGGCGCCGTCGGCGGCGGCCTTGTCCACCGTGTGGCTGTACATCGAGACGCCGACGTCGAACTGGCCGGCCGCGAGCAGCTCGCCCTGGACGGTGTGGCCCTTGACCACCTGCGAGTTCGAGGCCAACCGGGTCATGAGGTCGGTGTACTCCTCCTCGCTCATCCCCTGCTCCTCGACGTAGTAGTCGTGCATGGCGGTGAACCAGTCCACGTCGCCGAGCTCCATGGAGACCCGGCCCTTCCACTCGGGCTCGGCGAGCTCCTCGAGCGTGGTGGGCTCCTCGCCCGGCTTGACGTTGTCGGTGTTCCAGCCGACGACGAAGGCGTTGAACCGGGTACCCGTCCAGTTCTCCGACGGCTTGCCCTCCTCGCGCACCGAATCGCGCAGCTCGCTCTCGTACGGGTAGAGCAGCCCCTCCTGTTCCGCCGCATCGAGCTCGATGGAGTCGACCTCGAACACGTCGGCGCCGTAGTAGCCGGCGCCGTCCTCCTGCAGCAGGCGCTGGAGGACGGTCTCGCCGCTGGCGCGGTAGACGCTCACGTCGATGTCGTACAGATCGGTGAAGCCCTCGACGAGGGCGTCCATGTCGGAGTTCGAGGTGTAGACGTTGAGCTCGCCCTCCTCCTCCGCGCAGGCCACGAGTTCGTCGGTGCGCTCCTGGCCGGACATGCCGTTGAACGTGTCGTACACCTCCGCGGCCGCGGCCGCGGCGTCGGAGTCCTCACGCCCCTCCCCACCTCCGCTGCCGCCGGTGGAGGTGGGAGAGCCGCCGCAGGCGGTCAGCAGGCCGACCGCGGTCAGCGCGGCGAGCGGGGGGCGGAGTCGGAACGACATCTGGTTCTC
Organism: Blastococcus capsensis; assembly: GCF_030165005.1. Classification (GTDB taxonomy): domain Bacteria; phylum Actinomycetota; class Actinomycetes; order Mycobacteriales; family Geodermatophilaceae; genus Blastococcus; species Blastococcus capsensis. The sequence continues at coordinate 89,458 of NZ_JASNNW010000002.1, read as the reverse complement.
CGATGTTCGATGAGAGCGGCGCCGTTCGGCAGCCGGGCCCCGCTGATTCGGGGGGGGTGTCAGGTGGGCTTGCGGGTCTCGCCGGCCAGCGGCCGCGCATCGGGCGGCGCCACCGGCTCCACCGGCGACTCCTCCTCGACGACGCCCTCGTAGTTCCGGACGACGTTGGGCCGCGACCAGAAGCCCAGGGCCACCAGCATCGGGCCGACGCCGCCGACGGTGAGCGCCACGACGGGGCCGACCACCCCGGCGAAGGCACCCATGACCACGTCACCGATCGCCGGGCCACCGCGGGACGACATCTGGTAGAACGCGGTGACCCGCCCCCGGATCTCGTCGGGGGTGTCGATCTGGACCGCCGCGTGCCGGATCGTCGTGGCCATCGCGTCGAAGGCGCCGACCAGCAGCGCCGCGCCGACGGCCAGCCAGATCACCGGTGCCTGTGCCAGGCCGATCGCCGCGATGCCGTAGAGGAACGTCGCGGTCAGCAGGATCCGGCCCTGCCGACGTGAGTCCCGCACCACCCGGAAGATCGTGTAGGTGGCCAGCAGCGCGCCCGCCGAGGGAGCGCTGGAGAGCACCCCGTAGCCGGTCGCGCCCACCGCGAGCACGTCGGTGGCGATCGCCGGCAGCAGGACCCGGTAGGCCGAGAGCACGGTGGCCGACAGGTCCAGCCCCATGAGGCTGGTGATCAGCGGCCGGCGGACGACGTAGCGGGCCCCCTCCGCGATGCTGCCGAAGATCGACGTCGGCGGGGCCTTGTCGCTCACCAGCCGTGGAGTCCTGATGAAGGCGAGCACCACGACCAGCACGGCATAGGTGACGACGTCGACCAGGTACATCAGGCCGGGGCCGCCCACCGCGATGAGCAGCCCGGCCAGCAGCGGGCCGACCAGGACCGCCACCTCGCGGGAGGGGTTGAGCAGCGCGATCGCCTCGCCGATGTGCTTGCGCCCCACCAGTGCCGGGATGAGCGCCTGCCGGGCCGGCTGGTCGAACGTCGCCGCCGCCGTGGTGAACAGCACGCTCACGATGACGTGCCAGGCCTCCACCGCCCCGGACAGGGTCACCACGGTCAGCGCCAGCGCGACGACCAGCGCCACCGCCTGCGCCCCCTGCAGCAGCCGCCGGCGGTCGTACCGGTCGGCCAGTGCCCCGCCCAGCGGGCTGAGCAGCAGCAGCGCGATCGCCTGCCCTGCGCCGACCAGCCCGGTATAGGCGATCGAGTCGGTCAGCGCGTAGACGTGGAAGTAGTTCGCCGCAACGGTGCCGCGGGTGCCGATCTGGCTGAGGACCACCCCCGCCCAGTAGAGGTTGAAGTCGCGGTTGCTGAAGACCGCCGGGCGGGGCACTCAGTTCACCGGGACCAGCGAGATCTTCGACGGGTCCAGCTGCAGGTACACCGGGGTGCCCGACTCGATGGACACCGAGGGGTTCACCCGGGCACGGACCTCGTGCTCGCCGACGGCGACGACGTGGTCGACGGCGTCGCCCAGGAAGGCGCGGGTGACGACCTTGCCCTGCCACTCGTTGGCGGCCTGCTCGCCCCGGCTCGTGGTGGAGAGCTCGACGGCCTCCGGGCGGATCGAGACGACGACCTCCGAACCGACCGGCAGCTGGGATGCCGACTCGAGGTAGAGGATGCCGTTGGAGGTCTCGACGCAGTGCCGGCCGGCCCGCTGGGAAGCCACCGTGCCGGGGATGAAGTTCGAGGTGCCGATGAACTCGGCGACGAACTTGTTGGCCGGCTGCTCGTAGATGTCGCGCGGCTTGCCGAGCTGGACGACCCCGCCACGCTCCATGACGGCGATCTGGGTGGAGAGGGCGAGTGCCTCCACCTGGTCGTGGGTCACGTAGACCGAGGTGATCCCCAGCTCGCGCTGCAGCCGCTTGAGCTCGTAGCGCAGCGACTCCCGCAGCTTGGCGTCCAGGTTCGACAGCGGCTCGTCGAGCAGCAGCAGCGGCGGCTCGATCACCAGCGCCCGGGCGAGCGCGAGACGCTGCTGCTGGCCACCCGAGAGCTTGGTCGCCTGCCGGCCGGACTGCTCGGACAGCTGCATGGTCGCGAGGACGCGCTCGACCTTCTCGGCGATCACCTTCTTCGACGGTCGCTCGGAGCGCTGGCGCACCTGCAGCGGGAAGGCGACGTTGTCGAACACGGTCATGTGCGGCCAGATGGCGTAGGACTGGAAGACCATGCCCAGGCCCCGCTTGTTGGCCGGCATGTTCACCGTGCGGCCGTTGCCGCTGGAGGAGAACATGACCCGGTCACCGACGGCGATGGTGCCGCTGTCCGGCTTCTCCAGCCCGGCGATCGACCGCAGCGTGGTGGTCTTCCCGCAGCCCGAGGGGCCCAGCAGGGTGAACAGCTCCCCCTCCTTGACCTCGAAGGTGACGTTGTTGACGGCGAAGACCGCGGCGTTGCTCGCGGCGTTCTTCTTGCCTCGGGACTTCTCGCCACCGAAGGACTTGACGAGGTTGTCGATCCTGAGCATGGGGGTCAGGATTCCTTTCCGACTCGGAGCACGTGCGGGGGGAATGGGCGGTTCGCGGGCCCGGCAGGGATGCCGGCGGTCGGGTCAGTCCTCACGGAGGCCCACCTTGGCGCCCAGCTTGTAGGCGACCGTGACCATGAACATCAGGGCCAGCACCATGAGCACGCCGATGGCGGCCAGGACGTTGAAGGACCCGTTCTCGAACTGCTCCCAGATGAGGATGGAGAGCACCTCGTTGCCGGGGCTGTACAGCAGGATCGAGCTGGACAGCTCGCGGAAGCTCACCACGAGGATGTAGATGAACCCGGCCGTGATGCCCGGGGAGAGCAGCGGCAGCAGGACCCGGCGGAACGTCGTCCACCAGCTGGCGCCGCTGACCATCGCCGACTCCTCGAGCTCCGCGGAGATCTGGGTCATCGACGTCGAGGCGTAGCGCATGCCGTACGGCATGTACTTGGTGCAGTAGGCGATCAGCAGGATCAGGATCGTCCCGTAGATCGGCAGCGGGAAGCGCAGGTAGACGAAGGAGATGGACAGGCCCAGCACGATGCCGGGGATGACCAGCGGCACGAAGCTCAGCTGCTCGACGATGCCGCGCCCCGGGATGGTGGACCGGACCGAGATCCAGGCCGCGACCGCCATCAGGCTCATCACGATCGCCGCGGAGCTCAGGCCCAGGATCAGGCTGTTCTTCAGGGCCCGTGCCGCGGAGTTCATCTCGAAGACCTGGGCGAAGTTGTCGAAGGTGAAGGAGGCGAACGCCTCCCACGACGGCGCCTGGTAGAAGGGCAGCAGGGCGGCGTAGAGGAGGACCAGCAGCGGCCCCACCACGGTGACGAAGAAGTAGAACAGGATGCCGACGCCGACGACCGGCTTCCACTTGCCCAGGTCCAGCGGCCGCGGGCGGAAGCCCTTGCCGGTGACCGTCTGGTAGGTCTTGCTGCCCTTACCGGCCAGCAGCCGGGTGACGGCGACACCGATGACGGCGACGGCGAGGAGGCTCACCGCGAGGGCGCCGGCCGCGCCGAGGTCCTGCGGGTAGCTCCGGAGCACGAAGTAGATGCGGCTGGTGAAGACGTAGATGCCGTTCTGCAGCCCGAGCAGCGCCGGCACCTCGAAGGACTCGAGGCTGGTGATCAGGATGACCAGGATCGAGGACAGCAGGGCCGGCCGCACCAGCGGGAGGGTCACCTTGCGCAGGGTCTGCATCCGGGAGGCGCCGGACATCAGTGCGGACTCCTCGAGCGAGGGGTCCATCGACCGGAACGCCGCCACCATCAGCAGGAAGACGATCGGCGAGGAGTGCAGGCCCTCGACCCAGATCATCCCCCAGATGGTGAAGATGTTGAACGGGGCCGCACCGAAGATGGGCTCCAGGAAGGCGTTGAGGAGTCCGATCTGCGGGCTGGCCAGGAAGATCCACGAGACCGTGTAGAGGATGCCCGGGACGATCAGCGGCACGATCGACGCGGCGAAGAAGAGGGCCTTGAACGGCACCGCCGTCCGCACGTTCAGGTAGGCAAGGGTCGTGCCCACGGTGATCGACAGCAGCGCCGCACCGCCGGCGAAGGCGAGGGAGTTGCCCCACAGCTCCCCCATCCGGCCATCGCCGTAGGCGCGCTGGAAACTGCCGAGGTCGAGGCCCTGTGCGTCGAAGAAGGTGCCCCAGATGAGGTAGCCCAGCGGCACCAGCGCCAGGTAGCCGATCGCTGCGGCCACACCGGCGACGATGAACATCTTGGGCGTCAGCGGCCAGCGCCACCGGGCCGCTCGGGGCTCCGGCGTGTCGTCGTCAGGCCGGCGCAGCTCCTCCGGCGTCACCGCCGGATCGGCCAGGTTGGCGGTCATCCCGGGGGATCACTCCTTCGTCTGTGGTGGTGCGGGTAGAGGACGGCCCGGCTCGCCGGCGTCGTAGCGCTGGCTCCACTCGGAGCCCTCGTCGAGCAGCTTCTGGCCGTCGACCGCGATGAGCTCCGCCTCGACCTCGGCGGTCGACGGGGTCGCCTCCGCGGCGGCGAGGACCTCCTGGCCCTCCGTGAGCAGCCAGTCCATGAACAGCATGGCCGTCGCGGGGTTCTCCGCGGTCTTCATGCAGCTGCCGCCGTTGGGGCGGGCGATGATCGGGTTGACGTAGGGCTGGGTCTCCAGCGGGGCACCGGCGGCCTTGGCTGCCTCGACGATGTAGGTGTAGTTCGACGAGGCGAGGCCGTACTGGCCGGCGCTCATCAGCTCGGCCATGACCGTGTGGCCCTTGACCACCTTGGCGCCGTCGACGATGTCGGCCCAGAGCTGGTCGACCTCCTCCTGGGTCTTGCCCTGGTCGAGCCAGTAGTTGGTCAGGGCCATGTACCAGTCGTAGTCGCCGAGCTCGAGGGCGAGCTGACCGTCGTACTTCGGGTCGGCCAGGTCCTCCCACACCTCCGGCGGGTCGGAGATGATGTCGGTGTTCCAGCTCGGGGCGAACAGGTTGAACCGGGTCGCGACCCAGTCCTCGTACTGGCCGGCCTCGGGCACCTCCTGGATCCGCTCCGGCGAGGCGCACTGTGCCATCACGTCCTCCTGCTGGAGGGCCATGAGCTCGGTGGCGTTGGTCTCGACCACGTCGTTGCCCGGAAAGCCGGCGTCCTGCTCCTGCAGGACGCGCTGCAGGACCGTCTCCGACCCGGCGCGGTAGACGCTCGGCTCGATGTCGAACTCGTCCTCGAAGGCCTCGGTGACGGCGTCGACCATGTCGGCGTTCATCGACGTGTAGAGATTGAGGCCGTTCTCCTCGGCGGCGAGCTCGACCAGGCGGTCACGACGTTCCTGGCCGGACAGCCCGGCGATCTCCTCGTAGAGCTGCTCGGCCTCGGTCGGGCCGGAGGCCTCGGTGCCGACCGCGTCGCCGGCGGCCGGTGACGCGGTCGGGTTGCCGCCACAGGCGGCCAGGACCATGACGGCGCCGGCGGCCAGAGCGGTACGGGCCAGGGTGCGGGGCTTCCGCATGGATGTGCTCACTTTCTCGGGCAGTTCAGGAGGGATGACGGTCGGGCAGTGGATCGGGCGATCACTCGAGCGCCTGGCCGTTGGCCACGACGTCCTCGTACGCCTTGTTCCAGGTGTCGGGGTCCTCGAGCAGCTTCTCCTCGGGGACAGGGAAGCGGTCCAGCTCGGTGAGCGGGTTCTCCGTGCCCTCGATGGAGCCGATGCGGAACTTCTCGGCGAAGACCTCCTGGCCGCCGGTCAGCTCGAAGTCGACGAAGAGCGTGGCCGCGCAGGGGTTGGTCGCGGTCTTTACCAGCCCGATGCCGTTGGGGCGGACCACGATCGGCTGCACCGGTTCGCCGTTGGCCGGGCGCCAGGCCACCGGGGCGCCGCCGGCGGCGGCCTTGTCGATGGTGTGGCTGTAGGAGGACACCGCCACGTCGAACTGGCCGGCCGAGAGCAGCTCGCCCTGCGTCGTGTGCCCCTTGGCGACCTGCGAGTTCGAGGCGAGGCGGGTCATCATGTCGATGTACTCGTCCTCGGTCCAGCCCTGCTCGTCGACGTAGTAGTCGTGCAGCGCCGCGAACCAGTCGACGTCGCCGAGCTCCATCGAGACCCGGCCCTTCCACTGCGGCTCGGCGAGCTCCTCGAAGGACGTGGGCTCCTGCCCCGGGGGGACGAGGTCGGTGTTCCAGCCGACGACGAAGGCGTTGAACCGGGTCGCGGTCCAGCCCTCGGCCTCCCGGCCCTCCTCCTGCACGGAGTCGCGCAGCTCGCTCTTGTAGGGGTACAGCAGCCCCTCCTGCTCGGCCACGCCGAGCTCGAGCGCGTTGGTCTCGAAGACGTCGGCGCCGTAGTAGCCGGCCTTGTCCTCCTGCAGGATCCGCTGCAGGACCGATTCGGAGCCCGCACGGTAGACGCTGACGTCGATGTCGTAGAGATCCTGGAACGCGTCGACGAGGTCGTCCATGTCGGTGTTGGAGGTGTAGACGTTGAGCTCGCCTTCCTCCTCGGCGCAGGCGACCAGCTCGTCCGTCCGCTCCTGGCCGGACAGGCCGTTGATCCGGTCGTAGGTCTCGACCGCGGCGGTGGCCTCGGCGGAGGACTCCCGGTCGTTCCCGCCGGCTTCGGGGGCGGCGGTCGGCGGACCGCCGCACGCCGATGTCACCAATGCCACTGCAGTCAGGCTGACCAGGGGGACCAGGGTGCGGTTCCGCATGTGCCTCTCCATCGAGGACGGGGCCCGTGGGCCCGTGAACGGGGGTAGTTCCTGTGCCGTCCCGGGCGCGGCCCGGGTCCCTCTCGTGCGGGGTGTGATGCAGTCAACACACCGAAGTCGACATGGTCTAACCATTCGACCAGGCCGTTATGGGACCGTTACACCGCCTCCGGTGCGCGCAACGGCCCGTCCGCGAGCAGGCGGGCGACGTCGCTGACCGTCGTCGCGGCCATGACCTCCCGGGCGGTCTCCGCGACGGGGATGTCCATGCCGACCCGCGCGGCCAGGTCGGCGGTGTTGGCGAGGTCCTTGGCGTGCCAGGTCAGGCGCATCTGCTCCAGCTCCCGCAGCGTGCGGGAGTCGGTCGGACCGTCCTGCAGAGCGGCCCGCAGGACCGGCACCGACACCCCACCGCGCCGCGCCAGCTCCAGGGCCTCGGTGATCGCGGAGATCTGCGCCCAGTGCACCAGGTTGTTGGCGGTCTTCCCGACCTGGCCGGCGCCGAGGGGACCGAGGTGGTGCACCGCCTTCGTCCACGGCTCCAGCAACGACCCGATCCGGGCGAGCACGTCGGCGTCACCCCCGACGAGGAGGTTGATCTCGCCGGCCTCGGCTCCGCGCACCCCACCCGTCAGGGCGGCGTCGAGGACGGCCACCCCGGAGGGCGCGGCTTCGGCGACCGCCTGGCAGGTCTCGGGTCGCACCGAGGAGCACAGGAGCACCACCGCTCCTTCCGCACAGCCGGCCAGTAGCCCGCCCTCGCCGAGGCAGACGCTGCGCACGTCGTCGTCGGTGGGGACGAAGATCGCCACGAGGCCCGCCCCCCGCGCCACGTCCTCGAGTGCGGCGACCGGGCGCGCCCCGAGTTCGACGGCTCGCTCGACGGCGGCGGGGTCGACGTCGTGGACCTGCACCGGCACGCCGCGGCCGAGGAGGTGCCGCACGACGGGAGCGCCCATCGCGCCCAGCCCGATGACGGCGACGAGCGCGGGATCAGCCACGATGAGATCTCCTTCGAGCGGGGCGGCAGCGTGTGCACCGTCACATTGCGCTTAAGGTAATACCTTCAGACCAGGCGTCAAGAGGGGGGCCCGATCGTGCGGTGTCCCTCGTCCAGCCGGCGACGCCCGCCGGGAACCGACGGCACCGGCCGGTTCCGCTCCTGGGGCCGGCGCACGTTCCGGTCCCTGAAGGTGCCGAACTACCGCACCTTCTTCGCCGGCCACGCAGTCAGCGTCATCGGCACCTGGATGCAGCGGGTGGCACAGGACTGGCTCGTGCTGGAGCTGTCCGACTCCGCGGTCGCCGTCGGAGTGGCCGCCGCTCTCCAGGCGGTGCCGACCCTGCTGTTCGGGGTGTGGGGTGGCGTGCTCGTCGACCGGCTGGACCGGCGCCGCACCATCATGGGCACCCAGGCGGCCAGCGCCGTCCTCGCCGCGGTCCTGGCGGCGCTCACCCTCACCGGGACGGTTCAGCTGTGGATGGTCTTCGGGCTGGCTCTGGGCCTGGGTCTGGTCACGGTGCTCGACGTACCGGCGCGACAGGCCTTCGTCACCGAGATGGTCGGCCCGGAGGACTACGTCAACGCGCAGTCGCTCAACTCCACGATCCACAACCTGGGTCGCCTGCTCGGTCCCGCCGCGGCGGGGATCCTGATCGCCTCGGCAGGCAGCGGACTGGCCTTCGCCGTCAACGCCGCTTCGTTCGTGGGAGTACTGCTCAGCCTGTGGCGCGTCGACGCCCACCGCCTCCGCCGCAGTGCGCCCGTCCCCCGCCGGCGGGGCCAGGCGATGGAGAGCCTGCGCTACGTGTGGCACCGCCCCGACCTGCGGGCCTGCATGCTGCTCGTGGCCGTCATCGCCCTCTTCGGCCAGAACTTCCGGGTGGTCCTGCCGCTGTTCGCCCGGGACGCCCTGGGCGGTGGCGCGGCGACCTACGGGTGGCTCACGTCGGCGATGGGGGCCGGAGCGGTCATCGGCGCCCTCGCGAACGCCGGCCGGGAGCGGATCAGCTCCTGGTCGCTCCTGTTGTGGGCGGGGGGCTTCTCCGTCGTGAGCGTGCTCCTGGCCGGAGCCCCCGGGCTCGTCGTCGCCCTGGCGCTGCTCGTGGGGCTGGGCATCACGAACATCAGCTTCAACACCCTCGCCCGGGTGCTGCTGCAGCTGAGCGTGGACGCCTCGATGCAGGGCCGGGTGATCGCCCTGCACGCGACCGTCTTCCTCGGCAGCACGCCGATCGGAGGGCCGCTGCTCGGGTGGGTCTGCGAGGAGTTCGGCTCCCGGGTGGGGCTCCTCCTCAGCGGCCTGGCACCCGCCGCCGCGGCCCTCGCCCTGCTGCCCACGCTCCGGCGCCTGCGCCGACGGGCCGAGGTGGCCGGTCCTCCGGCCGTGGTCGAACCGGGAACCCGCACGACCCCGACCTGATCAGCCCGGGAGCGGAGGGTGCCGCGTCACAGCAGGACCAGCACGGCGATCAGGGCGGTCCCGCCCGCGAGCAGGGTCGATCCGGCGCCCAGCAGCATCGCGCGCCGGCCCGTTCCGAGCAGGACGGTGAGCCGTACGCCGGTGCCGAGGGCGAACAGGGCGGCCGTGAGCGCCAGACGCTGCACGGTGGCGGCGACGTCCAGCGCGGCGTCCGGCACGAGCCCCGTGCTGCGGAGACCGGCCGAGAGCAGGAAGCCGACGACGAACAGCGGTACCAGCGGAGGCCTGCCGGCGTTCGGGGCTGCGCGGCAGCGCCGGAACAGCCCCAGCCCCAGGACCAGTGGCGCCAGCAGCGCCACCCGGCTCAGCTTGACCACGACGGCCACCGCCAGGGCGGTGGACCCAACGGCGGACCCGGCGACCACCACCTGGGCCACCTCGTGCACGGCGGCACCCGCCCAGGCGCCGTACTCCTCGGTGGAGAGGCGCAGCGCGATGCCGAGCGCCGGGAACGCCACCATGGCAAGGGTGCCGTAGACGGTCACGAGCGCCACGGCCAGAGCGACGTCCTCCTCGTCGGAGTCGGTGACCCCCTGCACGGCCGCGACAGCGGCCGCACCGCAGATCGAGAAACCGCTGGCCACCAGGACCGACAGATCCCTGCCGACGTCGAGCAGCCGGCCCAGGAGGAGGCTGCCGAGAAACGTGAGCACCACGGTGATCACCACGATGCCGATGCCTGAGGCGCCGAGACCGATGATGTCCCCGACCGCCAGCTGCAGCCCCAGGAGGACGATGCCGAATCGCAGCACCCGACGCTGCGTGAATGCCAGACCCGGACGCATCCCGGCACGGAGGGCACCGCAGTTGGCGATGATGGCACCCAGGGCGACGGCCACGAGCAGCGAACTCACCGTGGGAAGCAGGGCCGTGACCGACATGGCGGCGACGACGGCTGCGGCGACCACGGCCAGCCCAGGCAGGAGTGGACGCGCCGAGGAGAGCGCCCGCCCCTCCGCTACGGCTCGTCCGGTCATGAAGGCAGTCTGCGATGGGCGGCCGAACCGCCCATCGCCTCCGCCACTCACCGCCAAGCGGCGGTTATGACCGGCGCCACGCTGGGGGAGCTGGAGCTGCTGGTCGCCGTCGCCGAGACCGGCAGTCTCGGCCTGGGTGCCCGGCAGCTGGGCATCAGCCAACCGGCCGCGAGCCAGCGCCTGCGCGGTCTGGAGTCGGCCCTGGGGCTCACCCTCCTGGACCGGCATCGGACAGGCTCGGAGCTGACCGCCCATGGTGCCCTCGTCGTGGGATGGGCACGATCGGTGCTGATCGCCCGGGACCGGCTCACCTCCGGTGCCGAGGCGCTCCGGGAGGGGAACTCGGCGCCCCTGCGGTTGGTCGCCAGTCTGACGACGGCGGAGTTCCTCCTGCCGAGGTGGCTCGTGGAGCTGCGCCGTACCTACCCGACCTTGGGAATCGGCCTCGCCATGGGCAACTCCGCGACGACCGTGCAGGCGGTGCGCCGCGACGAGGCCGATCTGGGCTTCGTCGAGACCCTCGGCGCGCTGCCGGAAGAGCTGTCCTGGCGGACCGTGGCCACCGACCGGCTGACGCTGGTCGTTCCTCCGGACCATCCCTGGAGCCGGTTGGACCAGCCACTGTCACCCGGAGAGCTGGCACGGACCAGCCTCGTGGTGCGGGAGAGCGGCTCCGGCACCCGCGAGACCCTCGCGCTGGCGCTGGACGACGCGGGGCCGCTGGCGCCCCCCGCGCTGGAGGCCGCATCCACCACAGCGGTCAAGAGTGCCGTGCTGTCCGGTCTCGCACCCGCCGTCCTCTCCGCTCTGGCGGTCGAGACGGAACTGTCGAGGGGCTCCCTGGTCGAGGTGCCTCTGGCCGGTGTGGACCTGCGCCGGCCACTGCGGGCGATCTGGCGCCGAGGGCGACCGCTCGCGGCGCCGGCCCGGCGGCTCCTGGATCTGCTCGCCGAGGACCGTCCGGACGGGGGCGACCTGATCGAGCCGGATGGGCAGCGACCCCTCGGGCGGCCGCCGTTCCCGGATTCCCCGTAGCGGGTTCCTTCCGGGGAAACGGCCGCGCCTCGCGGCCGCGGCGGTCATCCCGCCACGAGCGACCAGAGGAGGCCGAGGGACAGCGCCGCCAGCACGAGCTTGAGCGGTTCGACGTCCCGCCAGGCGACCGCCACGGCGACCGCGGCCACGGCCAGCATCTCCACCGGCAGCAGGTCCAACGGCCGGGCGGTGCCCCAGGCCGCCGCGGCGATGAGCCCGGCGATGACGAATCCGGACGACGGCTTGAGCCGGCGCAGGATCCGCTGCATCCGGCCGAGCGCCGCATTGACCGCTCCGGCCCCGAGCACGGTCGGCACGAGGATGCCGAGCATGGCCGCACCCGCTCCCGGCAGGCCGGCGAGGTAGTACCCGACGCCGGCGAGGAAGCCTGCACGCGGGCCCGGGGCCAGGTAGGTGATCGCCAGCGAGAAGGAGAACAGCTCGGGCGGCAGCTTCCCGGTCTCGACCCAGCGCCCCTGGATGAGCGGGATCTGGCCGCTGCCGCCACCGAAGGAGAACAGGGCCGAGAACAGCATGAGCAGGAAGATCTCGACCACACCGACGTCGTCCGTCACCGGTCGCCCTCCTTCGGCTCCGGGCGCAGCAGGAGCGCGCCGACGACGAAGCCGACCACCGCCGAGACCACCAACGGCACGCCGAGCACGACCGATGCGAAGATCGCCACGCTCAGGGCGGTACCGATCTGCCGGTGCCGCCGGCTGCCTTTCTCGCCGCGGACCTGCCGGTAGGCGTTGCCGAACAGGATGCCGACGATCGCGATGCTGACCGCCCGGGTCATCGGCTCCAGGGGGCCGGCCAGCAGCTCGGGGCCGACGAGCACCGCCCCGGCCAGGACCAGCAGGGAGGCCGGCAGGATCAGGCCGAGCGCCCCCAGGAACGACCCGAGCCAGCCGCCCACGCGGAACCCGACCAGCCCGCCGAGGCCGAGGAATCGCGGCGCCGGGATCAGCGTGGCGAGCACGAAAGAGGCCCGCAGCTCCTCCTTGGGCAGCCAGCCGGTGCGGTCGACGAGGTCGCGCTCCAGTTTGTCGGTGGCTGCCCACATCCCGCCGAAGGTCGTGGCGCCGACCTTGAGGAACGTGCCGAACACGCCCAGGTGCCGGCGGAAACCGGTCACGCCGGCCGCACCACGGCCACGACCGGGTCCGGCCGGGCCTCGAGCGCCCAGTCCCGTGTGGACTCAGTCACGGATGTCCTGCAGGAACCACTCGGTCGGGAAGGGATGCCCCAGGCCACGCTCCCGCGCGAGCTGCCACACCCGGCCGCCGACGGCGGCGAACTGCAGCCCTTGCGTCCCGGTGGTGACGAAGAGCGTGATCTCGTCGTCGTTCGTCCGCCCCTGGGCCCGGCCCTGGTGGACGTCGGCCAGCGTGGGGAACACCCCCGTCTGGGCGCCCCTGCTGGCGGGGATCCGCGCCCGCTCGTGCGGCTGGCCGGCGACGTAGGAGGCGATCCCGCCGGCCTTCCACTCCATCCCGGGCACCGGCGTGCCGTGCGGGATGGTGTTGATCCCCAGCTGCAGCGTCCGGTCGGCCCGGTCGATCAGCTCGTGCGAGAGCTCCCGGCGGGTCACGCAGGTGACGTGGGTGCCGGGCGAGAGCCAGGCCGGGTCGAACGTGGCCGTCATGGAGTCGGTGGCCGTCGCCACGATTCCTGCCCCCTCCACCGCCTCCCGCGCCGAGCCGACGGCCGCCACGTCCAGCCCCAGCTCCTCGCGGGCCGCGGCCGCGAACCTCTCCCGGTTGGCCGGCGTGGTGCTGTAGACCCGGACCCGGCGCAGAGGTCGAACCTCGGCGATCGCCTCCAGGTACGTCTGCGCCATCCCGCCCGAGCCGATGAGGCCGAGCGTGTCGGCGTCCTCGCGGGCCATGAGGTCGACGCCGATGCCGGCTGCGGCACCCACGCGGACGTGCTGCAGGTACCCGTCCTGGAGCAGTGCCAGCGGCTCACCGTTGGCGATGCTGTACAGCAGGATGATCCCGGAGTACGTGCCCGGCTCGACGCAGTACTTCTCGCTCGTCCGCCCGGCCGGCCACGACGTCACGTCGGACTTGATGCGCACGGCCACGACGCCGTAGGACCGGCAGGTGCCGGCCATCGAGCCCCACTGGTAGTAGTCGTCCTCCCGCCCGGTCGGTGCGTACAGGTCGATGCGCGGGACGTAGGCGGCGTCGCCGCGCGCGAGGTCGTCGTAACCGGTGCGCAGCGCTGAGATGCCCTCCGCCATGGTGAGCACCGAAGCGACGTCGGCGTTGGTCAGCAGTCGCATGCCTCAGTCCCGGATGTCCTGCAGGAACCACCCGGTCGGCAGTTCGCGGCCGAGGCCGCGCTCGCGGCACTGCTCGTAGACGTGGCCGGCGACGGCGAAGAACTGTGCGCCCTGGATGTTGCCCCGCTCGGAGAAGGTGATCTCCGTGTCACTGGTGCGAGCCTTGTCCGCACCGCTGAGGACGTCCTCGAGGCTGACCACCCGCGGCGTGCCCGGACCCTCCGGTGGGCGCCGCCCCTTGCCATGCGTGTGGTGGGCCCACACCGGGTCCTGCGGGCGGGCGGCGTAGGCGAGGTACTCGTCGGTCGGCCGCCAGGTCGGGTCGTTCAGCGGGGCGGGCACGTTGCCCAGCCGCAACCACACGTCGAAGATCTCCCGGGCGCGGGGGTCGGGGCGGCCGCCGATGGAGGTGACGTGGGTGCCCGGCTCCAGCCAGTCGCCGACGATGACGTCGCCGGCGGCGTCGGTGCAGCCGGAGACGATGTCGGCACCGCGGAAGGCATCCCGGGCCTCGCCGACCGCCACCACATCGATGCCGTGCCTCTCGTTCATCTCCGCGGCGTACCGCTCCCGGTTGGCCTTCGTCGGGCTGTACACCTGCACCCGCTCCAGCGGCCGCACCGTCAGCATCGACTCCAGGTGGCTGCGCGCCATCCCACCCGAACCCAGCATCCCCAGCACCCGCGCGCCCTCTCGCGCGGCGTACTTCACCCCGATCGCCGAGTCCGCCCCGACCCGCATGTGCTGCAGGACACCGTCGTTGAGGATCGCCAGCGGCTCACCGGTCCGCGTCGAGAACAGGAACACCAGCCCGCAGAACGTTCCCGGCTGCACGCAGTGCTTCTCCTGACTGCGCGTCCCGCCGTACTCGACCTCGGTCAGCACGTCGGACTTCATCCGGATCGCGTAGTAACCGGTGGAAGCCGAACCACCCTCCATCGTCCCCCACTGGTAGATCGACTCCCCGTCGACCGGGAAACGCATGTCGATCCGCGGCCGGCAGATCACCTCCCCCGCCGCCAGATCGCGATAGGACCGCTCCAGCACCTCCACGACAGCGGGCGTCTCCAGGACGCTCGCTGTCGTCGCGTTGTCGATCAGCAGCACGGGATCGAGCTCCTCGTCTCAGGAGTGGCGGTGGAAGCCGTCGGTGGACGGCGGGGTGTTCTGTCGGGGCCGGACCGGAAGACGCCGCACAGCGCGCCACCTCGCGCACGGTCACACCTGTGATCTGGCTCTCGGTCTGATGGTTATACCGTCAGCCCGCGGGCTCCAGGAAGGGGGATCGATCGGAACCCTCACTCCGGGGCCTGGTCTCGACGACGCGCTCGCGCAGGGATCGATGCCCATCCGGCCGCCCACCGTCCCCCGATCGGCGGGACCCGCCGCAGGCTGACCTGCTCGCCGGAGAGGTGACGGCGGGACGAGTGATGCCGACGGCCGCCGCGGTCCGACTCGTCCGGTCGCCCGGCCTGGGCCGGTCGGCGCGCGGGGGTGCCCGGCGCCCGGCCGTCACCCACCAACTGTCGCCGAGGTCTTGGAGTGTGACGGACGACATGACATGATGGTCATACCATTCACACGCAGGCTACAGGGCGGCCACGGGAGGTCACGCGCACGAGCGTGCCCCGGGTCGACAAGGAGGCAGACATGGGGAAAAAGGGCCGCGTCTTCGTCAGGGGACTGACCTCGGAGACCTACGGGCTGGGCCACTTCCGCAAGGCGCAGCTGGCCGCCGAGCGGGTGCGCGACGACAGCATCGTCACCGACGACGCCAAGATCGGGCACTCCGGCGACAGCGAGCAGAGCCGCACCTGGTGGCGGATCGGCCCGGGTGACGAGGACTTCCTCACCCAGACCCTGCAGGTCCACTTCGTGGAGCTGCCCGGGGAGACGAGCAACCACGGCCACGGCCACCAGAACGAGGCCGCCTTCTACATCCTCGAGGGCCGCGGCTACGAGATCCACGACGACCAGCGCTACGAGTGGGAGAAGGACGACCTCGTCTTCGTCCACACCGACTCGGTGCACCGGCACTTCAACCCCTACCCGGAGAAGGCCGTCGCCCTCGTCGTCAAGGCGAAGTGCTCCTGGATGTTCATGGGCCTGATCCAGCAGGGCCGCAGCGGCCCGGTGGAGAACGAGGAGAAGTTCGGGCCCCGCGAGGACTGGTCGGCCATCTGGACGCCGGGCGTCCTCGACCGCAAGAAGGTCATCAAGCCCTCCGACTGCACGTGGGAGACCACCCAGCTCGGCCGGGTCCGGGTCATGAACGCCCCGGAGCGCACCGACGCCCGCCAGTTCTCGGTGGACGCCCTGGAGCTGCAGGTGCCTGCCGGCAGCCGCTCGGGCAAGTACTGGAAGATGGCCGACGAGGTCCACTACATCCTCGAGGGCGACGGTTACGCCCTGATGTGGGAGGTGGAGGCGGAGATCGCGGAGAAGTACTACGCCCGCATCGCCAAGGAGCCCACCCGCCACGAGTTCCGCCAGGGCGACACGGTCTACGTGCCGCAGAACCACATCTGCCAGATCTTCGCCGCCGACGGCACGCCGCTGCGGGTGCTCTCCTTCCAGAACCGCCTCTTCAAGCACCTGGGCTACGACAACGTCGCCTACCTCGAGGACGCGCCGGAGTACACCTCGTCGGCCGCCCAGATCGGCGAGCTCGCCGGCCAGGCCTGACCGCCGACTGCCCGACCGGACGGCGCCCCGCGGAACTCCCGCGGGGCGCCGTCGCGCGTCGGGCCCGGCTGCGTCCTCCTGACGCGGTCCGTCGTCCCCGCCTGCTCCGGCACGGACACGGTCAGAGGGGGTGGTCCCCCCGGGTCACCGACCCGGGGGAACCACCCCCTCTGGCGCCCGTGGATCAGTAGCTGTCGACGACCAGCTGCTGGAACTCCTCGGGCGAGTCGAGCACCTCGCGCACCAGCTGCGCGGTCTCCTCGCCGCTGAGCGGGTCCAGCGGCCGCTGCTGGCTCTCCAGCTCCTCGACCAGCTCCTGGTTCTCGATCGCGCACTGGTAGCCCTCGCGCAGCGCCGCGACCCGGTCCTCCTCCATCTGCGGGGAGACGATCAGCGAGCGACCGGTCTCTCCCATCGCGATGAGGTTGTCGACGATGGTCTGCGCGTCGGCGTCGGCCGCCTCGGTGTCGCTGATCGCGGGGGTGTCGGGCAGCAGCGGGTCCGGCTCGTCGTCGACGGTCACGACCGGGCGGACATCACCGGACTCGATCGCACCCAGCTGGCTGTCCACCGGCAACGCGTGCGCGTCGGCGTTCCCGGCGACGACGGCCTGGCGGGCCTCCGTCGAGCCGGCGAAGCCGGTGACGATCTCGTAGGGGAAGCCGTAGGCCTCGCCCAGGATCGTCGGCGCGATGTAGTCGTTCGCACCCGGCCCCTGGGCGACGAAGCGCACCGCCTCCTCGGCGTCGACGATGTCCTGCCAGGTCTGGAAAGGGCTGTCCGGCGACACGACGACCACGTTCGGGGGCGCGGAGACCCGGCCGATCCAGTTGAGGTCGTTCAGGTCGAAGTTGGCGCCCTCGGCGCCGGCGATCTGCGCGGACACCAGACCCACGGTGTTCACGATCTGCAGCCGGTTCTCCGAGGCAGGTGCCGCCGCGGTCTGGTTGGTGGCCACCAGGCCGCCGGCACCCGGCTCGTTGCGGACGACGACGCGCGCGCCCGTGCACTCCTCCAGGTAGGGAGCGATGGCCCGGGCGTAGGCGTCGTAGCCGCCACCGGGCTCGTAGGGGACGACGAGATCCAGATCCTCGCCCTCGAACAGCCCCTCGGCCGCCGCGGAGCCGCCCTCGGCCCCGCCGCCGGAGCCGCCGTCGGACCCGCAGGCGGTGAGCGCTCCGGCGAGCGCCACCGCCACGGCCGCGCTCCGGCCGGCCGACCGCCTGGACGTCGTCATCGTTCCCATCGTGCTCCTTCGTCGTGGGCAGCCGGACCCGGCGGTCGCCGGGACCGAGTGGGTGGTCAGCCGGCGGGCGACCGCACCGCGTCGAGGAACTGCAGGATCCGCGCCGGGGCGGTGTCCTCGGTCTGCTCCGCGACGGGCGCGTCCCAGTACTCGGCGTGCGGCAGGCACTCCTGCAGGTAGCGGGCGGCCGAGGGGGCGTGCGAGTCGTCCTGGCCGGGCACGATCAGCGTCGGCGTGGCCAGGTCGAGCAGGTCCTCCGGCTCGGCGCCGGGCACGGTGTCGCGGTCGAACATCAGCCGCGCCGTCCCGCTGACCAGCAGGGCGTACCGCTCCGGGTCGAGCTCGGCGTACCGGACCGCGAACCCCGGATCGGTCCGGACGACGCTGTTCCAGGGACCCACCCGCGGGTCCTTGCTGAAGCCGAGGTCGGTGCCGCGGATCAGCTCGACCAGCGCCCCGAGGCCGTGCTCCTCCACGAAGGACAGGTGCTGGGCGAACCGGGCGTGCTGCTTCATGCGGTACTTGACCCCACCTGCCGGCGAGTACAGCACCATGCTGGCGACCCGCTCCGGGTGCGCGACGGCGACGGCGGCGGCCGTGGAGCAGCCGACGCAGCCGCCCATGAGGTGGGCAGACGCGATGCCGAGGTGGTCCAGGAGCCCGACGGCCTGGGCGACGTAGTCGGCCCAGCGGATCCGCTGCACCCGCCCGCCGGAGTGGCCCGATTCCCGCCGGTCGAAGGTGATGCAGGTGTAGCTGCCGCTCAGGTGGTCCAGGAGGGACAGCCGCCGGTAGACGCCCACCGTCCGCCAGCTCTCCAGCGTGGAGTCGAACCCCCCGGGGGAGAACATCAGCAGCGCCGGCCCGGAGCCGCTCACCTCGTAGCGGGTCTCGATCCCGTCGATGACGGCGGTGGGCACGATGGGCGTCCTCTCGGTCGGTCGGGTCAGGGCGCGGGCGGGACGGGGATGCCGCCGGGCAGCTGCCGGGCGGCGCGGACGTCGTCGGCGTAGGTGGTCATGGCGTCCAGCGTCAGCCGCGCGACGTTGACGTACGTGTCGGACGCCCCGTCGAGAGCCGTGGCCGCGTAGCCGATCGCGGCGTTGACCATCCGCATGCGGCCGTCCAGCCACGGGCCGCCGCCGAAGCCGCCCACGACCGGGATGGAGACCGCCGCGGCGACCGCGGCACCGACGACCGGGCCGGAGTTGGTGAAGTTCAGCAGGGCCGCTCCGGCCTCCTCGAGCCGCTTGGCCTCGGCGACCATCTCGTCCTGGAGCTCGGCCGGCACCGCGTCGGCCGCCGAGGGGACGGACTTGTACTCCACGCCGTAGCGCAGCGCCGTCTGCGGCGTGATGCCGAACTGCGCGAACACCGGGATACCGGCGCGGTTCACCGCCTCCACCGCGTCGAGGTAGTCCGAGGCGGCGTCGAGCTTCACCATGTCCACGCCGGCCTCCTTCACGAACCGGATCGCCGCGCGGACGGCGCTGTCGGCGCCCTCCTGCAGCGGGCCGAACGGGAAGTCGACGCTGACCAGCGCCCGCGAGACGCCGCGGCGCACGGCCTTGGCGACGACGAGCATCTCCTCCATCGTCACCTCGAAGGGGTTCGAGTGGCCCCAGAGGTTGACGCCCACCGTGTCGCCCACGGAGACGAGGTCGACACCGGCGCGGTCGATGATCCGTGCGATCTGGTAGTCCCAGGCGACGACGCCGACGATCTTGCGCCCGTCGTCCTTCATCCGCTGCAGGTCGCGCAGCCCCACGCGCTCAGACACGGAGCGCGCTCAGCAGGTCCACGACGTCGGCCTCGTCGGCCGAGGGCAGCAGCACCCGGGCGTGCGGCCGCAGCGCCGCCACGGCCGCCGAGGCCGCGGTTCCGGCCTGCGTGCCGTCGCCGACGACCAGGCCGGCCGTCTGGATGCCGCGCTCCCAGCACGCCTTGCCCAGCGTGTAGGCGCAGTCGGCGCCGGCGTCGCTGGTCGCGACCATGACGACGACCGAGGCACTGGCCAGCTCGTCGGCCAGCGTTGCGGGGCCGCCGTCGATGCCGCGCAGCACGACGTCCTGGGCGCCGGACCCGGCCGGCTCGCAGATGTAGAAGCGGGCGTTGGCCCACTCCTGCTGCGCCGTCCGGCGCAGCACCTCGGCGGCGCCGGGGTCCAGGGCGACGACCCTCCCGGCCCGGGAAGGGGCGATCGGCCGGTCGATCCGGTAACGCGCCTCCTCGGCCGTGGCCGCCCGGGCGCAGCTGCTCAGTGTCTGGGTTTCGACAGCCATGATCAGACCGAGGAGATCGGCATGCCGGGGCGCACCGTGACGTCATCGCGGGCGGCGTCGAGGAACGCCTCCTTCTGCGGCAGGACGACGGCGGCCGAGCGGACGTGGTGGTGCGCCGGGTCGACCCCGGGCGGGGTCACGCCCTTGTCGCGCAGCCCGACCGCGGCCCGGTACAGCTTCTGCCGGGCCTTGATGATCCCGCTGTCGGCCGGGACCAGACGCTCCTTCGTGCGGTCGACGATCGGGCCCATGCTCTCCTGCAGGGATGAGTCCTGGATCGCGATGCCCTCGACGCCGGAGTACCACTCCCCGGTCCGCTGCTTCTCGCGGTTCATCAGGTAGTCGTTGTCCATGTTCGCCTCGGGCCGGTACGTGCCCGGGATGTTCTTGCTGTGCACCCCGTGGCCGTCGATCATGGCCTGCCGCTCGGCTTCGGTCAGGGGCCGCATGGGGTGGTAGTCGAAGCTGTACGCCCAGCAGTTCTCGTCGTCGATCGGGATCCAGAAATGCCCGTGGATCGGGTGGTCACCGCGCGGGGGGACCATCGTGAAGGACGGCATCACCCACGGCGTGATCCGCCAGTAGTACGACCCCTCCTCGGCGTTGCGCCGGGCGCCGACGAACAGACCGCCGTCACTGTCGGCCACCTCGAAGAACGGCTTCTTGTCGTTGAGGTTGTACTGGTTGCCCTTGGCGCCCTTGAACAGCGGATCGCTCTTGAGACCACCGGAGTGCAGGAAGGTCACGTGGCTGGAATCGATCCCGCCCTCGAAGGCCTGCAGCCAGTTGCTCTGCTGCCAGCGCTTGGAGGTGTAGTGGTGCTCCGCCGGGGTGAGCGCGAACTCGAACTCCGGCAGGGGCGGCTGCTTGGCCGGGTCGCCCATGTACGTCCACAGGACGTCACCGATCTTGACCAGCGGGTACGAGGTCAGCCGCACGTTCTCGGCGAAGCTCGAGTTGTCGGCCTCGGAGGGCACCTCGATGCACTGACCCGTGGTGTCGTACTTCCAGCCGTGGTACGGGCAGCGCAGGCCGCCCTCCTCGTTCCGGCCGAACCACATGGACGCGCCACGGTGGGCGCAGAACTCGTCGATGAGGCCGTAGCGGCCGTAGCTGTCCCGGAAGGCGACCAGCCGCTCGGAGAGGAGCTTGAGCCGGATCGGCGGGGCGCCGTCCTCCGGGAGCTCCTCCGCGAGGCAGGCGGGCATCCAGTACTGCCGGAACAGCTCGCCCATCGGCGTCCCGGGACCCGTCCGGGTCAGCAGCTCGTTGATGTCCTGACGAAGCACCGGTGTCTCTCTCTCCTCAGCCGCGCGTTGGGCTGACTGTCATACCAATCGTGGACGGCGTCAACTGTCGATTCACGGCTGCTGCGGCGGGACGTCCACGATGAGCCCGTCCAACTCCGGGGACACGGGGATCTGGCAGCTCAACCGACTACCGTCGCGGCGTTCGGACACCGCCATCTCCAGCAGGTCCTCTTCGAGCTCGTTCGGCTCGCCGACGGCGGACAGGAACTCGTCGCGGACCCACACGTGGCAGGTCGCGCAGGAAGCGTTCCCGCCGCACTCGGCGATGATGCCGGGGACACCGCTCTTCACCGCCGCGGCCATCACCGACTCCCCGACGGTCGCATCGACCGCGTGCTCTTGACCGGCGTCCCCGACGTAGACCACCTTCGGCACGCCCTGCCCCCTCCGTCGTCCCGTACCCGTTTTCCGGGCCTGCTCATTGGTATGTCCATTAGACCACATGTGTGGCTAGGGTCACGACATGTTCTCGCTCGTCCTCCTCCGCCACGGCGAGAGCGCGTGGAACGCGCAGGACCGGTTCACCGGCCGGGTGGACGTCGATCTCACGACGCGCGGCGAGGACCAGGCCCGGCGCTGCGGGGTGCTGCTGCGCGAATCGGGCCTGCTGCCGGACCGGCTGCACACCTCCACGCTCACCCGTGCGGTGCGCACCGGCGAGCTGGCGCTGGCGGCCGCGGGGCGACCGCGGGTCCCGGCCCGCCAGGACCCGCGGCTCGACGAACGCGGCTATGGCGTGCTCGAGGGCCTGGCGCGCAGCGAGGTGCTGGCTCGCCACGGCAGCGCGCAGTACCGGCGGTGGCGGCGGTCCTGGGACGCCGCGCCGCCGCCGGGATGCGCCGGCGGCACGCACCGGCCCGGAGAGAGCCTCGCGGACGTCGCCGCCCGGCTGCTGCCCTGCTGGAAGGACGTGCTCGCCCCGGATCTTCGGGCCGGCCACACCGTGCTGGTGACCGCGCACAGCAACTCGCTGCGGGCCCTGATCGCCCTCCTGGACGACCTCGGCCCGGAGGAGGTGGTCGACCTGGAGGTGCCGATCGCGACCCCGTTGCACTACGCGCTGGACAGCCATCTGCGCCCCGTCGTCCCCGGCGGCCGGTACGTCCGCGCCGAGCCCGAACCGGGCGGAACGGCACCGACCGTCCACCCGGGAGCGTGACCGGACCCCGGCGGACGGAACGGTCTCGCCCGCCGGTCACCTAGGATGCGAGGGTGACGATGCAGGGACCCCTCGCAGTAGAGACCCCCGGAAGCTCCGCGGCCGACAAGGGCGACCTGCTCAGCCGGGTCAGCGTCGGGCGCATCTCGGAGGTCATCGTCGACCAGATCCGCGTGCTCATCCGCCAGGGCCAGCTGACCGCCGGCGACCGCCTGCCCTCCGAGCGGGAGCTCTGCGAGCGGTTCGGCGTCAGCCGGGTCACCGTTCGCGAGGCCCTGCGGGTGCTGGAGGCCAACGGCCTGGTCGAGATCCGGGTGGGCGCGCGCGGTGGCGCCTTCGTCACCGCCCCCAGCAGCCGCCTGGTGGGAGCCGGCATCGCAGATCTCATCTCGCTGGCGACCCTGACCGCCGTGGAGGTCACCGAGGCGCGCATGGTGTTCGAGCTCGGCGTCGTCGCCCTGGTGTGCGAGCGGGCGACCGCCGAGGACATCGCCGCGCTCCGCGAGATCTGCGATCGCAGCAGCGCCGCGCTCGAAGGCGACGAGTACCCCCTCGAGCTCTCCGCCGAGTGGCACACCCGCTTCGCGGTCGCGACGCACAACCGGGCCGTCGCCATGCTGGTCGAATCCCTGCACGATCCGCTGGTGCACTCCCTGGAGCGGGCGCGCGAGGCGGCGCCGCTGCACGGCCGGCAGGGCGTCGAGGAGCACCGCGCCCTCGTCGACGCGATCGCCGACCGCGACATCGAGGCGGCGACGACCCTGATGCGCACCCACCTGATGCGAACGGCCGAGCGGGTCGGGGCGATGGACGGCGCAGCCCCGAGCTGAGCCCGGGACCGCCCGTCAGGCGCCCGGTTCCTCCCCGAAGACCAGCGACTTGATCGTCACGGGGACGGTCCGCGACGGGTGCCGCAGCCGGCCGATGTCGATGTAGTCGAAATCCCGCAGGGTGAGCCCGTCGACGACCAGCAGGTCCGAGGTGACCCCGAGCTCGTGCTGGAGCAGCCGGCCCAGGGTCATCGCGACGTCCCCGTCGAGCACGACGTACACCGGCCGGCCGGCGGCGATCCGTTCCGCGAGGCCGTCGCGCACCCCGCGGGCGAAGGCGGCGACCCGGTGGTAGCTCGGCAGGCCCGACCACGACATCGCCAGCGCCACGTCCTGGTCGGCGTCCGCGGCGTCGAGCGCGACCAGGTGCCGGCGGACCGCAGCCGCCACCTCCGCGGCGTCCACGGTCTCGCCGAGTTCGTGGACCGGGCGCACGACCTGGAGGTTGCGGCGCGGCAGCAGGGCGTCCGGGTCGGAGATCCAGCCGGTGTTGCCGCTGAGCTGGACGCTGTACTCCGACGCACCGAGTGCGGTCGCGCGGATGCATTCTCCGGCGGGCAGCAGCGGGTAGGGCAGCATGCCGGCGTCGACCCGCCGCCGGACCGCCTCGCCCAGCGGCCGGCCGAGGTCGCCGAACGACTCGGCCTCCCGCCCGTAGACGTACTCGGCCACCCCGCCGGAGAACACCACCCCGTCGATCGGGCCGACGTCGGGCAGGGGGTCGGTGAGGTACAGCGCGGCCACGTCCGGCGCCGGGGCGTCGCCCAGCGCGGCGACCAGCGCGTCGGCCATCCCCTCGGCGACCCGGTCGACCTCCTCGGGGCGGGTGGGGTCGCCCAGGTCCCAGGTGAAACCCGCCCGGGCGGCGTGCGCCCGGCCGGCGGGATCGAGGCGCACGATCGTCCCGGTCCGGTCGACGACCTGCAGCCGACCGCCGATGTGGACCGCCGCGGTGGCCACCACGCGACCACGGTCGAGGACGGAGAGCTTCGTCGTGCCGCCGCCGATGTCGACGTTGAGGATGCGCAGACCGGTCTCGTAGGACGTCCGGGCCGCTCCGGAGCCGTAGCCGGCCAGCATCGCCTCCATGTGGTGCCCCGCGGTCGCGGTCACGAGCTCTCCGCCGCGCTCGGCGAGGACCCCGGCGATGGCCTCGGCGTTGCGACGGCGCAGCGCCTCCCCGGTGAGGATCACGACACCGGTGTCCACGTCCTCCGGACCGATCCGGGCCTCGCCGTAGGCCCGGTCGATGATCGTGCCGAGGGCCTCGGCGTCGATGTGCTCGGCGCTGGCGTAGGGGGTCAGTGCCACGGGCGAGCGGTAGACCGTGTCCCGCCGCACGACGATGTAGCGACTGGTCAGGTCCTCGCCGATGCGGCGGAGGTGCAGCCGGGAGAAGACCACCTGGGTGCCCGAGGAGCCGATGTCCATCCCGACGCTGTGCAGGGTGACGTTGTCCTGCTGCCAGATCGGGTTGTCCTCGAGCGGCAGCTCGGCGTCGTCGTGGTCGTGGTCGTGGTCAGGGGTGTGCGGCGAGTGCACCGTCCGCGGCGGGGCGTGCTCGCGGCCGTAGACCGGCTCGGCGGAGTGGGTGTGCGTCACGGGTGCGCTCCAGAGGACGGGGAGAAACGACGACGTGCGGCCCGCCGGCAGGAGGCGGACCGCACGTCGAGGTGGGACGGGAGAGTGATCAGGCAGCCGACTTGGGCGGCAGGTTCTCCTTCTCCTGCTCGTACGCGGTCTCCATCTGCGGCTCGAGGCCGTGCTTGGCCAGGGCCTCCTTGAACGTCTCGCGCACGTAGGAGGACTCGTCGGCGTAGTCGATCTGGTCGCCACCGATGCGCTGGCTGATCCAGGCCTTCGGCACGCCCTGCGCGTTGCGGATCGAGACCACCTCGTGCTTGAAGGCGAGGTAGCGGGCCGGCTCGGTGCCGGTGTTGAAGTGCTGGTGGTACCACATGTTCGGCGGGACGATCATGCTGCCGGCCTGCCACTCGTAACGCCGCGGCTCCTCGCCCTCGGGCCACATCAGGCTGTAGCCCTCGCCCGAGAGGATGATCACGTGAGCGCCGGGGCCGTGCCGGTGGCCCTTCTTGTACGTGGCCGTCGGGAACTGCGAGATGTGGCTGTTCATCGAGCCCTTGGCCATGTTGAAGCGGATGTGCCCGCCTCCGGCGCCGCGCTCCTTGGCCTCGATCAACGGCAGGTTGATCGAGTCGGCCACGAAGTTGGTGTCGAGCAGCAGACCCTTCTGCTCGCCCTTGGGCGCGAAGTAGTCGGGCTCACCGTTGAAACGCTTCGGGAAGTCGTGGGCGGTGCCGAAGACGAAGTCGATGTCGTCGTAGAGGTTGATGATGCCCGGGGCGTTCGTCGAGGAGACGAAGCGCGCGACCTCGGTGCCCGACCCGTTGAAGTGCTGGTGGTTGGCGTTCAGCGGGATGGCGAACAGCGCACCCGGGCCCCACTCGAAGGTCACCTCGGCGCCCGCGTCGTTCCACACCTTGGTGGAGCCGTGGCCCGAGAGCACCAGGATCATCTCCTCGAACAGCTGCCGCTGCGGGGCGAGCTCGCCCCCGGCCGGGATCTCGGCCACGTAGCAGTCGTTCGAGGTGCGGCTGGCCTCGTGGTTGATGAAGACGCCCCTGCCGCCGCGGCGGGCCCAGTCCTTGAGCTCGACGGTCTTCAGGTCCGGCACGTAGTGCGCGGCGATGATGTCGAGACCCTCGTCGGCCACCCAGCGGGTGTACGGCGAGTCCTTCTCGGTGGCGAACTTCGCCGCGAGGCTCTCGTTGACGATGGCATCCTTGGCCATGGGGCCTCCCTGGTCGACGGATGGGGTGAACCCCACGAACGGCGCGGCAGGCATGCCGCCGAGCTTGATCGGTAGGACCATAAGACCAGCCCCGGGGTGTGTCAAAGGACACCCCCCTCCCCGTCGCGGGCGCACGGCGCGGCGGCGGCGCGCGAGGGCAGAGCGGTGCCGTGCGGGCGCGAGGGCCCCGACCCGCGCCGCGGCACCCCCGTCGGCGCGATCTCCTGATCAGCGCCTCGCCATGAGAGTGCGAAAGGTCTTATCATTCGCCCGCTCTGCACGGACCCGCCGACGACCGAGGACGGCATGACCGAACGACACCAGGTGATCATCGTCGGCGGCGGCCCGGTCGGCGTGGGACTCGCGCTCGACCTCGGCCTGCGCGGCGTCCACTGCGTCGTCATCGAGCGGCGCCCCCAGCTGTCGGGCATCCCCAAGGGCCAAGGGCTGTCCCAGCGGACCATGGAGCACGCCTGGCGCTGGGGCGTGGCGGACCGGCTGCGTGCGGCGCGCACCATGCCGGAGGGGCACCCCATCGGGCAGGTGACGGTCTACGACAACCTCCTGGGCGACTTCTGGAGCGCTCCGCCGGCCCGCGAACTGGTGCAGGACTACTACGCCCAGGCCAACGAGCGCCTACCCCAGTACCGCACCGAGGAGGTGTTCCGCGACCGCCTCGCCGAGCTGCCGGGGGTCGAGCTGCGCCTGGGCTGGCGGGCCACCGAGGTCGACCAGGACGAGAACGGCGCCCGCGTCGTGGTCGAGCGCGACGGCCGGCGCGAGGTGCTGGAAGCCGACTACGTGGTCGGCTGCGACGGCGGCCACTCCGTGGTCCGCGAGCAGGCCGACATCGAGCGGAGCGGTACCGACTGGGACGAACTGGTCGCTCTCGTGGTCTTCCGCTCCCCGGAGCTGCACGAGGCGCTGAGCCGCTTCCCGGACCGGTCGACCTACCGCGTGATGCATCCGGACCTGCTGGGCTACTGGATGTTCTTCGGCCGGGTCGACGTCGGCGCCGAGTTCTTCTTCCACGCGCCCGTACCACCGGGGACCACGGCCGACGGTCCGGAGATCGTCGAGCTGCTGCACCGGGCGGCCGGCTTCCCCTTCGCGCTCGAGATCGACCACGTCGGCTTCTGGGACCTCCGCGTCCAGGTGGCGCACCGCTACCGCGCCGGCCGGGTGTTCATCGCCGGCGACGCCGCACACACGCACCCGCCGTACGGGGGCTTCGGGCTCAACAACGGCCTGGAGGACGCCGCCAACCTGGGCTGGAAGCTCGCCGCCACGCTGCAGGGCTGGGGCGGCGACGCGCTGCTGGAGTCCTACAGCCTGGAGCGGCAGCCGGTCTTCCGGGACGTCGGCGAGGACATCATCGGCGGCTGGATCCGGGACGACCGCGCGATGCTCGAGAAGTACCGCCCCGAGGACGACCGCGAGGAGTTCGCCCGTGCCTTCGAGGAGGCGGCCCGTGGGTTCGGCCGCCGGCTGCGCAGCTTCGAGCCGCACTACGAGGGCTCGCCGGCGGTCTTCGGCCCGGCCGGCGGGGTGAGCAGCGCGCACGGCGAGCACACCTTCGTGGCTCGCGCCGGGCACCACCTGCCGCCACGGAGGCTGAGCTCCGGGCGGTCCGTGTTCGAAGAGCTGGGGGCCGGCTTCACCCTGCTGGCTCTCGACGTCGACGACGCCGCGGTGGCGCTGTTCCAGGAGGCCGCCCGGGCGCTCGGCGTCCCCCTGACGGTGCTGCGCGACACCTGCTCCGGGGAGGTCGTCGACTACGGGGCACGACTGGTCCTGGTGCGGCCCGACCAGTTCGTGGCCTGGACCGGGGACGCCGCACCGCAGGACGCGGAGCGCGTGCTCGGCAGGGCGACAGGCGCCGCCTGAGACCCGGAGCACGATTCCGAGCCATTTCCGGCGCCATTGTGTGACCTGCGCGATGGCGGGCCTCGACCGCGTGAGGACCCTCACGCGGCAATGGCCGAACGAGCCCCTCGAATGGTCCTACCATTGGTTGTCCACATGGTTGGAGACGTATCGAGGAGCACGAGTTGTCGAGCATCACCGGGGCCCAGCCCCACGTAGCCGCCGGTCTTCTCCGGACGCCGGAGTTCACGTTCCCGGCCCGGCTCCGCACGAGCGTCGCCGCCACCGTCGCACTGGTCGGCCGCTCGTTCGCCGCCGGCCGCACCTACGACGGCGCGCACGGCCCGTCCGCCCGTCGCGCCGTCCTGCGGGAGTTCGCCGGCACCCGCTGACCGGTGCCGGTCAGCTCCGGGCGGCCGTGAGCAGCTCGAGCGCGCGGTCCGCGTGCACGACCGACGCGTACTTGAGGTGCAGGTCGAAGAGGGCCACCTTGTGGGACAGCGGGCTGCGGTCGAACACCGCCTCCTCGACCACCACGACCGAGAACCCGTGCGAGTAGGCGTCCACTGTCGTCGCCCGCACGCAGCCGCTGGTGGTCTCCCCCGCCACGACCAGCGTGTCCACGTCCAACTGCCGCAGCCAGGTGGACAGCGGGGTACCGAAGAACGCGCTCGCCCGGCTCTTGCGCACCACGGCCTCGCCGTCGCGGGGCCGCAGCGGTGCGATGAACTCCAGGCCGGCCGCGTCGTCCTGGCCGGTTGCCGGCACCCGCTGGGTGACCCCCCCGCCCGGTAACCCGGGGCGGACGTCCTCCGTCGTGTGCAGCACCGGCACCCCGGCCGACCGGGCCCGTTCCAGCAGCGCCTCGAGGTGCGGCAGCGCCGTCCAGCCGGCCAGGCCGCACGACGACGGGAACTGCCCGATGGCCTCCGCGAGCGGCTGCGGCCGTTCCCCGAAGACCTTGCGGTAGCAGTCGACCAGGAGCAGGGCCGGGCGACGCCCGGGCGGCCGCGGCCGGTAGCGGGTGGCGACCAGGCGTTCGTCGTCGCCGATCACGTCGTCCCAGCAGTGCCGCTCGACGATCGGGTCCATGGTCTCTCCTCCTGGACGCCGCCCGCCCCGGCCCGCCGGGCAGGCGGAGCCGGGGCGACGGCGGACGGCCGCTCAGCGGCCGCGCAGGTACTCGCGGATCTTGCCGGCGTCGAGAACGACGTCGGGGCTCGCGCAGCGCCGGGCGGCCGGGCGGCTGATGCCACCCGGCCACCCGCGCTCGCGAATCAGTAGAACGTCTTCAGCAGGTCACCGTAGGCGGGCGGTGCGTCGGAGATCCGCCCCACCAGCTCCTCGAGCTCATCACCGGGGAGGTAGGCCAGCTCGCGCTCCTGCTCCACCGATTCCTCGATCAGGTCCGGGTCGTTCATGGCCGCATCCATGGCGCCGCGCAGGCACGAGGTGACGTCCTCGTCCATACCGGGGGGGCCGACGAACGGCCGGCCGAGCTCGATGAGCGCCAGGTGGGCGTCCAGGATGGCCGCCTGCTCCTCGGTCGTGTCGAGCTCGCCCACCGTGGGGACGTCCTCGGGCACCCAGTCGGGTTTCTCCTCGCCGACCACGAGGACCGGGGTCTGCGTCCCGTCCTCGACCGCGCCACGTCGGCTGGTGAGGTTGCCGGACATGCCGTCCACGCTGCCCTGGATGACGGCCAGCTCGGTCTCGCCCGAGCCCGGGAACCCGGTGATGACCTCGCCCGGGATGTCGAACACCGCGCTCAGCAGCGAAGAGGTCACGTAGTCCTCGGCGCCCGGCCCGGTCGAGCCCCAGCGGAACTGGTCGGCGGCCCGGATGTCCTCGAAGGTCTGGTAGGGCCCTGTGGCGCTGGTGACGATCAGCGACGGGTCGCTGGCCACGCGGCCGATGTAGGTGAAGTCCTCGAGCGAGAAGGTCGCGCCCTCGGCACCGGCGATGGAGGACCCGCCCGCGCCCACACCGTTCATGATCGCCAGCGTCGTTCCGTCCGGGTCCTCGGCCAGCAGGTTGTTCAGGGCCAGGAGCCCGCCGGCACCGGGCTGGTTCTCCACGACGACGGTGGCGCCCAGCGCATCCTCCAGGTAGGGCGCGACCATGCGGGTGTAGGTGTCGTAGCCGCCACCCGGGTCGTAGGGGACGACGAGGGAGACGGTCTCTCCCTCCAGAGAGGCGCACTCGTCGCCCCCGGCGGCAGCCGGGGTCTCCGAGTCGCCGGAACAGCCGGTGAGCACACCGGCCCCGAGACCGAGGGTGACCAGGGGCCACAGGCTCCGCCGCAGCGGCATTGCAGACATCATGCGTTCTCTCCTTCTGGGTGACGACCTGCGAGATGGGGCGGTTGGCTCAGTCCAGGAACAGCCCCGGCGGCGTCGGGACGGCGAGCAGGAGCTCGAAGGCCACGTACAGCAACGCTCCGACGACGACCGCGTAGACGGTGCTGAGCAGCCACGTCCGCTGCCCGGCGAAGCGCAGGTAGAGGAACGAGAACACCGGCGCGGTGACGAAGAGGCCGGCGACGTACAGCAGGGCGAAGAACCCGACGCACCAGCCGATCGCCTCGGTCCAGCGGCGGGCACCGGCGGTCTGGAAGACGTACTCGACGTCGTCGTCGTTCAGCTCCTCGACCCCGGAGCCGTCCCCGCCGGGGCCCGACGGTGCAGGCGCAGCAGCCGACCGCCCGCTCCACAGCGCCGCCAGCGACTGGAAGAGCAGCAGCGCCGAGAGGACGAAGCCGGCGCCGGTCACCATGCGGGGGAACAACGCGGCCTGGGACGGCCACTCACCGGTCGCCAGGAAGGCCCAGCCGAACAGCGCCAGCAGCAGGACCGTGATGACCAGGGTGGCCCCCGTGTCGGCCGGCCGGCGCGCGGCCCGCTCGGCAGCCGGCGCGCCCGCTCCTGCGGCGGGAGTTCCGGGCACCGCGTCGCCGCCACTCATGCCGCCACCTCGTTCTTCTCGTCGGTGCCCCGGGAACCGCGCGACCGCGCGCGCAGCCGGCGCACGACCGGCACGAGGACGGCAAGGGCGATGACCGCGCCGATCCCGAGGACGATCGGCCGGGTCAGCCAGGACCACTCGAACAGCGAGTAGGAGAGGAACAGGTACCGCTCGGCCAACGACCCCAGCACGACGGCGAGCAGGAACGGCACCCGCGGCCAGTCGTAGCGGATGCAGAGCACCCCGACGATGGCGGCGGCGACCATCACCACGACGTCGGCGAAGTTGTTGCTCGCGGTGTAGGCGCCCAGCGCGAGGAGCAGCAGGAGGAACGGCACGAGCAGCGGGCCGGAGATGAAGGTCAGCTTGGTGAGCGGCTTGATGAGGAGGAAGGCTGCTGCCACGGCGATGAAGTTCGCCAGGACCGTCACCCAGATCATGGAGAAGGTGACGTCGAGCTCGGTGGTCAGCATCTCCTGGCCGGGGTTCAGGCCAACGATCAGGAAGGCACTGAGCAGGACGGCACTGCCGGCACCGCCGGGGATGCCGAAGCCGATCGTGGGGATGAGCGACCCGCTGTCCTTCGCGTTGTTGACGGCACCGGAGGCGATGACGCCCTCGACCGCTCCCTTGCCGAAGAGCTCCGGCGTCTTGGAGCTCTGCTGGGCCGCGCCGTAGGCCATGAACTGGGCCACCGACCCACCCAGCCCCGGGACGATGCCGATTCCGGTGCCGATCGCGCTGGAGCGCAGCACCACTCCCCAGTGCCGCAGGACGTCGCGGACGCCCTGGCCGATGCCGGACAGGGACGTCTCCGGCGTGATCGCCGAGCCCCCACTGGCGATGCTGCGCTTGCTCAGCATCAACTGCAGGACCTCGGCGCCGCCGAACAGGCCGACCACGAGCGGGACGATGCCGATCCCGTCCCAGAGGTAGAGCTGGTCGAAGGTGTAGCGCGGGATCCCGGCCTGGGGGTCCAGGCCGACGAGGGCGACCAGCAGTCCGAGCGCCGCCATGACGAAGCCCTTGAGCAGCGTCTTGCCGGACAGCGCGACGACGAACGTCAGCCCGAGCATGGTCAGCGCGAAGAACTCCGGTGGAGCGAACGCCAGCACGACCGGCCGGATGACCGGGATGGACAGGGCGAGGACGAGCGCGCCGAAGACCGCACCCAGTGCCGAGCTGAACAGCACGGCGCCCAGGGCGCGGCCACCTTCACCGCGCTTGGTCATCGGGTGGCCGTCGAGGACCGTCGCCGCCGAGGTCGCTTCACCGGGGACGCCGAACAGCACCGAGGTGATGTCTCCGGTCGTCGAGGTGACCACCCACATGCCCAGCAGGAAGGCGAACGCCTCGACCGGCTGCATGTCGAAGGTGAACGGGATCATGAGCGCGAGCGTGACCGCGCCGCCCAGCCCGGGCAGCACCCCGACCACGAAGCCGATGGCGATGCCCAGGAACATGAGCGCCAGCGGCACGGGCTGGAAGACCTGCGTCAGCCCGCTGATCGCGTCGGACAGCATGTGTTCCTCTCGACGAGCGGGGTCGGCGGCGCAGTGCGCCGAGTCATAAGAGGGAACCCAACACTGTCCGGGGCAAATGGGTCAACCGTCAGACCAAAGGTTGCCCAAGGTGTTATCTCGGGGGGCTCCGTGCCGAAAACCCGACTGTTCCGGGCCGTCGACGGCGCCACCGATGGTCCAGGTGGAGCAGCCGCGGAAACCCGGGCAGCGACCACAGGCATCCCGGTGGCGCGCATCGGGCAGGCGCGGACGAGCCCGGTCAGCCGGCCAGCGCGGGCTCGGAGACGTGCTCGGCCGGCACGTGCAGCAGCCGCTGGAAGCACGCGACGACGACCGCCGCGATCCCGGCCGCCACCGTGGCCACGACGAAGGCGGTGTTCGCTCCCGAGACGTCCACGAGCTTGCCGGCGACCGAGGCACCCAGCGCCACGCCCAGCCCGAGCGCGGTGCCGATCCAGGTGAACGCCTCGGTGACCGCCGCCCGCGGGACGAGCAGCTCGGCGAGGGTGAACGAGCTGATCAGCGACGGCGAGACGGCGATGCCCGCGACCACGACGAACGGCAGCATCAGCCAGACGTCCCGGACCAGCAGCAGCGGCACGGTGAGCACGGTCAGGACCACCAGGGCGACGGCCAGCCGCAGCCGCAGCGGGACGCGCCAGTGCACGACACCCCAGCCGATGCCGCTGACCATCGAACCCAGCGCCAGTCCGGCGATGAGCACGCCGGACAGGGATTTGTAGCCGAGCTCGTCGGCGAACGCGACCAGCGCGATCTCCAGCGTTCCGAGGATGGCGCCCACGGCCGCACCGACCACGAACAGCACCCGCAGGCCCCTGGTGCGGATCGCCGACGGGCCCTGCCGGCTCGCGTGCCCGTGTGGCTCGGGTTCGGTCCGGCGCTGGGCGGCGAACAGCAGGCTGCCCACGGTGGCGAGGGTGAAGGCGGTGACCACGCCGGAGGTCGCGTGCCCCGTCGTCGACAGGAACGTGACCAGCACCGGGCCGACGATGAAGACGAACTCGTCGACGACCGACTCCATCGCCAGCGCCGTGGGCAGCCGGTGGCTGCCGCGCAGCAGGTGCGTCCAGCGCACGCGGATCATCGAGGAGACC
Organism: Blastococcus capsensis; assembly: GCF_030165005.1. Lineage (GTDB taxonomy): Bacteria > Actinomycetota > Actinomycetes > Mycobacteriales > Geodermatophilaceae > Blastococcus > Blastococcus capsensis. The sequence goes on along the minus strand of NZ_JASNNW010000002.1, from coordinate 56,203 downwards.
GGCGGGATGCAGGCCCCGGCGACCCCGGCCGAGGCGAAGACGATCCAGAGCGGCCAGGCTTCGCGCACGGAGAAAAGGAAGACCAGTCCGGAGGCGACGAAGACCAGCAGCACCGGCAGCAGGACCCGGCGCTGGCCGTGCGTGTCGGCCCAGCGGCCGAGCAGCGGCCCCGCGATCGCCGTGGTCACCGCACCCACCGCGGCCACGGCACCGCCGAGGCCGTAGGAACCCGTCTCCGACGCGATGAGCAGCACCGATCCCAGGCCCACCATGGACAGCGGCAGCCGTCCGACGAACGCGGCCAGCACCATGGGCAGGGCGTGCGGCGTCCGGAGGACCTGCAGGTAGGGATTGGGCACGAGCGGGGATGCCTCCGGGAGCTGGAAGGGGCCCAGCCACGCTAACCGACCCGGGGCCGACGCGCTGTGACGGCGACCCGTGCCGCGACCACCCCCTGGGCCCGAGTCAGCTGATCGTGGCGGGCAGGCGGCGGGGCGGGGCACGGACGACGAGGGCCCGGACCGCAGCTGCGGTCCGGGCCCTCCAGGTCGGTCGCCTTACACGAGCCGGCTCTTCAGGATCTCCAGCTCGTCCCACATGGTGCTGGGCAACTTGTCGCCGAACTTCTCGAACCACTCGGTGATCTGCGGGATCTCCTCGCGCCACTCCTCGGGCTTGACGGCGAGGGCCGCCTCGACCTGCTCCGGGGTCATGTCCAGGCCCGAGACGTCGAGCGAGTCGACGGTGGGCACGTGGCCGACGGGGGTCTCGACGGCGGCCGCGGTGCCCTCGAGCCGCTCGATGACCCACTTGAGCACGCGGCTGTTCTCGCCGAAGCCCGGCCACAGGAAGCCGCCGTCCTCGTCGCGGCGGAACCAGTTGACGTAGAAGATCTTCGGCAGCTTGCTGGCGTCGTGCTGCTTGCCGGTGTCCACCCAGTGACCGAAGTAGTCGCCGGCGTTGTAGCCGATGAACGGCAGCATGGCGAACGGGTCGCGGCGGACGACGCCGACGGCCCCGGTGGCGGCGGCGGTGGTCTCCGAGGAGAGCGTGGCGCCCATGAAGACGCCGTGGTTCCAGTCCCGCGCCTCGCTGACCAGCGGGATCGTGGTCTTGCGGCGGCCACCGAAGAGGATCGCCGAGATCGGCACGCCCTTCGGGTCGTCGTACTCCGGCGCCAGGATCGGGCACTGGGTGATCGGGGTGCAGAAGCGGCTGTTCGGGTGGCTGGAGAGCTCGTCGGACTCCGGCGTCCAGTCCCGGCCCTTCCAGTCGGTCAGGTGGGCCGGCGGCTCGTCGGTCATGCCCTCCCACCAGATGTCGCCGTCGTCGGTCAGGGCGACGTTGGTGAACACCGAGTTGCCCTTGTCGATCGTGCGCATCGCGTTGGGGTTGGTGTCCCAGCCGGTGCCCGGCGCGACGCCGAAGAGACCGAACTCGGGATTGAGGGCGTAGAGGCGCCCGTCCTCGCCGAAGCGCATCCAGGCGATGTCGTCGCCGAGGGTCTCGACCTTCCAGCCTGGGATGGTGGGCTCGAGCATGGCCAGGTTGGTCTTCCCGCAGGCCGAGGGGAAGGCCGCGGCGATGTAGTAGGTCCTCTGCTGCGGATTGGTCAGCTTGAGGATCAGCATGTGCTCGGCCAGCCAGCCCTCGTCACGCGCCATGGCCGAGGCGATGCGCAGCGAGTAGCACTTCTTGCCCAGCAGCGCGTTGCCGCCGTAGCCGGAGCCGTAGGACCAGATGGCCCGCTCCTCGGGGAAGTGCACGATGTACTTGGTGTCGCTGCACGGCCACGGGACGTCCTGCTGCCCCTCGTCGAGCGGGGCGCCCAGGGAGTGCATGGCCGGCACGAAGGGCCGGTCCTCACCCATGGCGTCCAGCACGTACTGGCCGATGCGGGCCATGACCCGCATCGAGACGACGACGTACTCGGAGTCGGTGAGCTCGACGCCGAACATCGGGTTCTCGGCCTCGACCGGGCCCATGCAGAACGGGATGACGTACATCGTCCGGCCGCGCATGCACCCCCGGTACAGCCCGGTCATGATCGACTTCATCTCGGCCGGTTCCATCCAGTTGTTGGTGGGACCGGCGTCGGCCTCGTCGACCGAGCAGATGTAGGTGCGGTCCTCGACACGCGCGACGTCGCTGGGGTCGGAGGCGCACCAGAAGGAGTTGGGCTTCTTCTCCAGGCGCGTGAAAGTGCCGGCGTCGACCAGCTGCTGGGTGAGCCGCTCCCACTCCTCGTCGCTGCCGTCGACCCAGACCACCCGGTCCGGCGTCGTCAGCTCGGCCATCTCGCGCACCCAGGCCAGCAGGCGGGCGTGCGTGGTGGGGGCGTTCTCCAGACCGGGGGTGGCCACGGAAGTCACGGCGTCTCCATCCTCATGGGTTGCCGGGGCGGAGTCCTGCACCGGCGGTGGTGCCATACGAACCGCGGCCGCCTGAGCGGCCGACCGGATCGGGTCAGGGTACAAGCGCCGAGACGCGTCTGTAACCGAGACGAATGTTACGTATAGGACGTCTTGCCTTCAGCTCGGGACAGCCCTTCGGGCGGCGTTGTTCGCCACATCCCGTGAACACTCCAGCCCTGATGACGCCGCTCCGCCTCCGCGGAGTCACCCTGCGCAATCGCCTCGTGGTCGCACCGATGTGCCAGTACTCCGTCACCGACGGGTTCGTCGGTGACTACCACCTCGTCCACCTCGGCCGATTCGCGCTCGGGGGCTTCGGGCTGGTGATCGTCGAGGCCACCGGGGTGACGGCGGAGGGACGGATCAGCCACGGCGACGTCGGCCTGTGGTCCGACGAGCACGTTCCCGGGCTCGCCCGCGTCGTCGACTTCCTGCACGCCGAGGGTGCCGCGGCGGGCATCCAGCTGGCGCACGCCGGCGCCAAGGCGAGCAGCCGGCGGCCCTGGGACGGCGGTGGCCCGGTCACCGAGGAGAACGCCCGTCCGGGTGAGCACCCCTGGCCGACGGTCTCGGCGAGCGCGGTCCCGGCCGGGGACGGGTGGCCGGCGCCCGCCGCGCTCACCGTCGCGGAGCTGGCCGGCGTGCGCGACGCGTTCGTCGCCGCCCCGGCCCCGTCCCGAGGCTCGCGCCGAGCTTGCGAGGCGTGAGGAGGACGGGGTCCTTTCACTGCTGCACCAGTTCCTCTCCCCGCTGACCAACCGGCGCGACGACGCGTACGGCGGCTCGCGGGAGGCGCGGATGCGGTTCCCGCTCGAGGTGGTCGACGCCGTGCGTGCGGTGTGGCCCGAGGAGAAGCCGCTGATCGTGCGGGTCTCCGCCGTCGACGGCTCGCGCGACGGGATCACCCTGGAGGACACCGTGGCCCTGGCCCGGGAGCTGGCGGCCCGCGGGATCGATGCCGTGGACGTGTCCGAGGGTGGGATCGGCGGCGGCTGGGAGCACCCGATCGGCTACGGCTACCAGGTGCCCTACGCCGCCACGCTGCGCGCCGAGGCCGGCATCCCGACGATGGCCGTCGGGCTCATCGTCGACGCCCGGCAGGCCGAGGCGGTCGTCGCCGGCGGCGCCGCGGACCTGGTCGCGGTGGCCCGGGAGGCGCAGGACGACCCGAACTTCGCCGTCCACGCCGTCCGCGAGCTCACGGCCGGCTACGACGCCTACCCGGTGCAGGCCGGACCGCGGCTGGCGTCCCGCGACCGGCTCCTCGACGGGCTGGGCCCGTGGACCGGACCCGGCCCGGTACAGGTCAGGGAGCCCGCTCCCGTGCCCTCCGCAGGCTGAGGGCACGCCAGGACGAGGTCGAGGGCGGTCAGGCCTGGGGCGTGCGGCCGTGACCCGGACCGATCTCCGCGGAGAAGGCGTCCCAGGAGCCCGGCGGCGGCCGCCCACCCACCTCGGCGTCGAGCTCGTCCAGGTGCCAGTGCCACCCCATCGCCCGGGCCGGCGCTCCCCCTCGAAGGTGCCGATCCAGCGGGCGAGCCGGTCGGGCTCGGTGAGCGCGGTCCAGACGTCCTCGATCGGGGCGGGCCACCGTCATGCCGATCCTCCGTCCGTGCCCCTCCAGCTGTCGCAGCGGCGTCGGCATGCGTAACGCACCGGTCGCGCGCGTCGGGCGAGGGGTTCGTGCGCGCCGGGCCGGGAAAGGAGGCCCGCATGACCGTCACCGATCCCGACGTGCCCGATCCGCTCAACGACCCACGCACCACGCAGGCCGATCCCGGCGCCTACGGCCAGGGCGCCGACCTGGCGTCGACCGGGGACGATCCGGCGGCCACGGGCGAGGACGAGCTCGCCACGAGCCAGACGCCGTCCGACGAGGCCGGGGACGGCGACGTCACCGGCGGCGCGTTCTCGGAGGCGCCGTCCACCTGAGCCGCGATGTTACGGATCGGTCCGGCTCGGGCACCGGGAGCTGGTCCGAACCGCTCCCCACGAAGGAGGACCGCATGGCCACCGGTGAGACCGGCTTCGCCGACGTCACGTTCGACCTGATCTCCGTGCAGTACCACTCGCTCAAGGCCGGGCACGACTACGGCCAGTACGTCCGGGACGCCGAGAACGCGGGCCTGGACGACGTGGCGAGCTTCTTCCGCGAGGTCATGGAGCAGGACTCCGCTCGCGCGAAGCGCTGCCACGAACTCCTCCGGAAGCTCGAGGGCACCGAGCACGGCGGGCCCGCCACCCAGTAGGGGGCCAGAATGCGGTCGTGATCACGACAGCGCTGACTCACCGCTTCGGCCTCACCACGCCGGTCATCGGGGCACCCATGGCCGGCGTGGCCGGCGGCGGGCTCGCCGCGGCCGTCTCGCTCGCCGGCGGGCTGGGGACGATCGGGATCAGCGGGAAGCACGGCGTCGACTTCCTCGCCGAGCAGTGCGCGGTCCCGGCCGGGTCCGGGATGCCGTTCGGCGTCGGGTTGATGGTGTGGACCCTCGCCGACCGGCCGGACCTGCTCGAGGCGACGATCGCCGCGCGGCCGGACCTGGTGTCGGTGTCCTTCGGCGACCCCGCGCCCTACGTCGGGCCCCTGCACGACGCCGGGATCGCGGTGGCGGCCCAGGTGAACACGGTCGCCGACGCCCGGCTCGCGCTCGACGCCGGCGTGGACGTCCTCGTCGCCCAGGGCACCGAGGCCGGCGGGCACACCGGTCACCGGAGCCTGTTGCCGCTGCTCCAGGAGGTCCTCGCCCTCACCGATCGACCGGTGGTCGCCGCCGGCGGCATCGTCACCGGCCGCGGGATGGCGGCCGCGCTCGCGGCCGGGGCGTCCGGGGTGTGGATCGGCACGGCGCTGCTGTCCTGCACCGAGGGGCTCAACTCAGCCGCCGCACGGGAGCGGGTGCGGGAGGCGACCGGCGAGGAGACGGTGCTGACCCGCGCCTTCGACGTCGCGGAGGGTCTCGCCTGGCCCGAGCGCTGGCCCGGCCGGGCGCTGGTCAACGACTTCTCCCGCGCCTGGCACGGGCGCGAGCAGGAGCTGGTGGACGATCCCGACGCCCGGCAGCTCGTGGTCGCCGGCCGGGAGACCGGGAACCCGGTCACCGCGCCCGTCTACGCGGGGGAGGCGGTCGGCCTGGTCACCACGGAGCGCTCGGCCACCGACGTCGTCCGCGATCTGGACGCCGCAGCCGAGCAGGCGCTCCGCGCGGTCGCGCGGCTGCTGGGCTAGACCGCGCAGCTGCCGTCGTCGCAGGCGTGGGCGGGCGGGGACCCGGCCGGCGGGACGGTGACCGGGTTCGCGTCGGCCCAGGCGCGCTCGAGGACCTGGAGGAGCAACTCGGCCGGCTGCGCACCTGCGGCGCCGTACTTCCGGTCCACGACGAAGAACGGGACGCCCGTCGCGCCGAGCGCCTGGGCGGTCGCGCCGTCCTGACGGACCGCGGCCAGGTAGCGGCGGTCGGCCAGCGCCGCGCGCACCTCGGCCTCGTCGAGGCCCACCTGCACCGCGAACGGCACCAGGGACTCCACGTCGAAGACCGGCCGGCCCTCCTCGAAGTAGGCGTGCAGGAGGAGCTCCTTGAGCTCGTTGCGCTTCCCGTGCTCGGCGGCCAGGTGCAGCAGCTCGTGGGCGAGCAGGGTGTTGCCGCTGACGCCGTCGACCAGGTGGTACTCAAGGCCCTCGTCGGCGGCGACCTGCTCGACGTGCGCCATGTTCTGCCGCATCTGCTCCTCGCTGGTGCCGTACTTGCGGGCCAGCGCCGGGAGCGTCGGGTGCGTCTCGCCTTCGGGCGCGGACGGGTCGAGCTGGAAGGACCGCCACACGACCTCGACCTGGTCGCGGTGCGGGAACTCCGCCAGCGCCGTCTCCAGGCGGCGCTTGCCGATGTAGCACCACGGGCACACGACGTCGGACCAGACCTCTACGCGCATGCCCGGCCCAACGTCGTTGCCCTTTCACCGATTCCGCGTGCCCCGCCTGGTCGCGCCGAGTGGACCCGGAGGTCCGCGCAGGCACGACGCAGCGGCTCGGCGCGACAAGGGGACGGCACGTGGCCGCGGTGCGGTCCGGAGGACCGCAGTGCTACCGCACGCCGACGAGGTCGACGACGAACACCAGCGTCGCGCCGGGCTTGATGACGCCGCCGGCGCCGCGCTCGCCGTAGGCCTTGTGCGCCGGGATGGTGAGCCGCCGACGACCACCGACCTTCATGCCGACGATGCCCTCGTCCCAGCCCTGGATGACCATGCCGACGCCCACCCGGAACTCCAGCGGGTCGCCGCGGTCCCAGGAGGCGTCGAACTGCTCGCCGCCGTCGTGGGTGACGCCGACGTAGTGGGCGCTCACCAGGTCGCCGGCCTTGGCCTCGGGACCGTCGCCGACGACGAGGTCCTCGATCACCAGGTCGTCGGGGGCGGGCCCGGTGGGCGGCTCGACGTCCGGTCGGGTCAGCTCGGGCACGGTTCTCCTTCCCGCGCCGGGGCTCTCCCGACGCCGTCGGGCTCCATCCAAGCAGCGGCGGCGGGCACCGGCTCGGGACCGGGTCGGCCGACCCCGTCGCCGCCTACGCGCCGCGGCCGCCGTCCTCGCGGTCCAGCACGAGGTCGGCGACCGGTCGGTGAGGCCGGCGCGCTCAGCCGATCCGGCCGCCCCGACCACCGTGCGCGCGGCCGCGCGGCGTGCTGGGCTGAACCCATGGCCGCTGACCAGCCCCCGTGGTGGACCCGCGCCGTCGTCTACCAGGTGTATCCGCGCTCCTTCATGGACTCCGACGGCGACGGGATCGGTGACCTCGGCGGCGTCCTGCTGCGGCTGGACCACCTGGCCGACCTCGGCGTCGACGTCGTCTGGCTGTCGCCGGTCTACCCCTCACCGCAGGCCGACAACGGCTACGACATCAGCGACTACCAGGACATCGACCCCCTGTTCGGGTCGCTGGAGCAGCTGGACGAGCTCATCACCGCGATGCACGCGCGGGGGATGCGGCTGGTCATGGACCTGGTGGTCAACCACACCAGCGACCAGCACCCGTGGTTCGCCGAGGCGCGGTCGTCGAAGGACTCCCCGAAGCGCGACTGGTACTGGTGGCGGCCGCCGCGCGCCGGGATGGCCGCCGGCGTGCCGGGTGCGGAGCCGACGAACTGGCAGTCGTTCTTCTCCGGGTCCGTGTGGGAGCTCGACGAGGCCTCCGGCGAGTACTACCTGCACCTGTTCGACCGCCGCCAGCCCGATCTCAACTGGGAGAACCCGCACGTCCGGCAGGCGGTCTACGCGATGATGCGGTGGTGGCTCGACCGCGGGGTCGACGGCTTCCGCATGGACGTCATCAACATGATCAGCAAGGACGTCGGAGAGGACGGGCACCTGCACGACGGGCCGCCGCTGCCGGGCTCGGCCCTGGGTGACGGCTCGGCGTCCTACCTGTGCGGGCCGCGGATCCACGAGTTCCTGCAGGAGATGCACCTCGAGGTGTTCGCCGGGCGCCCGGACGCGGTGCTGACCGTGGGCGAGATGCCCGGCGTGACGGTGGAGCAGGCGCGGCTGTTCACCGACCCGGGCCGCGGCGAGGTGGACATGGTCTTCCAGTTCGAGCACGTGGGCCTGGACCACGGGACGTCGAAGTGGGACATCCACCCGCTGCGGCTGCGCGACCTCAAGGCCTCGTTCGGCCGCTGGCAGGCCGGGCTGGCCGAGACGGGGTGGAACTCGCTCTACTGGGACAACCACGACCAGCCGCGGGCGGTCTCCCGGTTCGGTGACGACTCCCCCGCGTACCGGCGCGACTCCGCGACCTGCCTGGCCACCCTGCTGCACCTGCACCGCGGGACGCCCTACGTCTACCAGGGCGAGGAGATCGGGATGGCGAACTTCCCCTTCGCGGCCCTGGAGGAGTTCCGGGACGTCGAGTCGCTCAACCACCACGTGCAGGCGGTGTCGGCCGGGGACGACCCGGCGCACGTGCTCGACGCCCTGCGGACCATGAGCCGGGACAACGCGCGCACCCCGGTGCAGTGGGACACCACCCCGAACGCCGGCTTCACCACCGGGACACCGTGGATCGGGGTCAACCCCGACTGCGGCGAGTGGAACGTCGCCGCCCAGCGGGACGACGAGACCTCGGTGCTGGCCCACCACCGGCGGCTGATCGCGCTGCGGCGCGACGACGACGTCGTCGCGCTCGGTGACTTCACGATGCTGCTGCCCGACCACGACGACGTGTACGCCTTCACCCGGCGGCTCGGGGGCGAGGCCCTGCTCGTCGTCTGCAACCTCAGCCGGACGGCCTACCGGCTGGCCGAGCTGCTGCCCGAGGCGCCGGCGGCCGAGCTGGTGCTGGGCAACCTGCCCGACGACGACCCCGCCGAGCTGCGCCCGTGGGAGGCCCGCGTGCTGCGCCTGCCGTGAGCCGGCTCCTCGACAGCGTGCGGCCGCCGCGCGAGCATGGCGCGACCGGGCACGACCTCGGGGGGAGCCATGGACGACGGCAGCGAGGCACCACCGCTCACCGTGGTGCGCCCCGGACAGGGGCGGGCGGCCGACCTCGGCGACGGCGTGGGCGTGGTGTTCAAGCTGGCGGGCGCCGACACCGGCGGCTCGCTGGCGGTGGTCGAGCACCCGTTCGAGGTGGGCGCGTACGTGTCGGCCCACCTGCACACCCGCGAGGACGAGTACTCGATCGTGGTCGAGGGTGAGATCGGCTTCCGGTCCGGTGACCGGGAGGCCGTCCTGGGCCCGGGCGGCTACATCACCAAGCCGCGGGGCGAGCTGCACGCCATGTGGAACGCCGGCGCCACGCCGGCCCGCATGATCGAGATCATCAGCCCGGCCGGCTTCAAGCTGTTCTTCCGGGACGTCGCCGACCTCGCCGAGGCGGGGACCGAGCCGGCGGCCTTCGTCGCGCTCGCGGCCTCCTACGGCCTGGAGTTCGGCGACCCCGAGTGGCAGGCCGACGTCGTCCGGCGGTACGGGCTGACGCCGCCGGCCTGGTGACCGTCCGAGCACCGGCCGCAGGGCGCCCGCGCGCCCTCGCCGGGCAGCCTCGCCGCTGTCGTGGTCGAACCGGCCGATGTGCTGACAGGGGATCTGCAGGGCGCGGCCCCCGAACCCGCGGGGAACGGTGCGGCGAAGGTTCGCTGACCTAAGGTCCTTCCCCGTGGGGCGGGTCGTCGAGGCGGTGCTGCCCGCCCGCATGGGAACGCCGTTCCGCTGGCTGGTCGGCTCGTCCTGGATCTCGAATCTCGGCGACGGCATCGCCCTGGCCGCCGGGCCGCTGCTGGTCGCCTCGCAGACCTCCGACCCGTTCCTCGTCGCACTCGCCGGGCTGCTCCAGCGGCTGCCGTGGCTGCTGTTCGGGTTGTACGCCGGGGTTCTCGCCGACCGGGTCGACCGCCGGCTGCTCGTGGTCGCCGTCGACCTCCTGCGGACCGGCGTCCTCGCCGTCCTCACCCTCGTGCTGGTCACCGGCGCGGTGGACATCGGCGTCGTGCTGGTCGCGATGTTCCTGCTGGGGACGGCGGAGGCGTTCGCCGACACCACCACCGGGACGCTGCTGCCGATGGTGGTCGCCCGGGCGGACCTGGGCACCGGGAACGCCCGGCTCATGGCCGGGGCGCTGACCATGAACCAGCTCGCCGGCCCCGCGGTCGGAGCGGTGCTGTTCGCCGCCGGCACGGCCTGGCCGTTCCTCGTGCAGGGGGTGTGCGTCGCCCTGGGCGCGCTCCTGGTCTCGCGGATGGTCCTGCCGCCGCTGCCGGTGACGACCGCGGATCGGCACGTCGGCCGGGAGATCGCCGAGGGGCTGCGCTGGACGTGGGGGAACGGTCCGGTCCGCACCCTGACCCTCACGATCGTCACCTTCAACGTCACCTACGGCGCTGCCTGGTCGGTGCTGGTGCTCTACGCGACCGAGCGGCTGGGCCTCGGTGCGATCGGGTTCGGGCTGCTGACCACGGTGACGGCCGTGGGCGGCCTCCTCGGCACCGCGTCCTACGACTGGCTGGCCCGGCACGTCAGCCTCGCGGCGCTCATGCGCGTGGGCCTGGTGATCGAGACGTCCACCCACCTCGGGCTGGCGCTGACCACGACGGCCTGGGTGGCGACGGCGATCCTGTTCGTCTTCGGCGCGCACGCCTTCGTCTGGGGGACGACGTCGCGGACGGTGCGCATGCGCGCGGTCCCCCTCCCCCTGCAGGGCCGGGTGGGCAGCGTCTACATGATCGGCGTCGTCGGCGGCATCGTGCTCGGTCAGCTCGCCGGCGGGTTGCTCGCCGACGCGTGGGGCCTCACCGCCCCGTTCTGGTTCGCCTTCGTCGGGTCGGCGGTCATCCTGGCGCTGATCTGGCGGGAGCTGGCCCACATCGCGCACGCCGACGACGCCGCGCCGACGGCCTGAGCGGGGCACCTGCCTCCGGCGACGGGGCAGGTCCGCCGTGGTGCAATGCGGAACCGGGCGGACGAGCGATGGGGACGGGCAGGACGACGATGCAGCACGCCAACTCCCCTTCCGGCGGGGCCCCCCGACGCCCTCTCCACGGATGGGGGTCGGTGCGGCGCACGTGGGCCCGGCACCCGCGGATGGGACTGGCCATCCGGGCGGCCGTCGCCGCGTCAGTGGCCTGGTGGCTGGCCCAGCTGCTCCCCGGGCCGCTCGCCGAGTACCCGTACTACGCCCCGCTCGGCGCGGTCATCGCCACGACCGCCACCACGCTCGCCGGATCGGTGCGGACGTCGACGCAGACGGTCGCCTCCATAGCGATCGGGGCCGCCGTCGCCCTCGCCGGGGACGCCACGTTCGACCACCGGCTGTTCACCGTGACCGTGGTCGTGGCCGTCGGCGTGCTGCTGGCCGGCTGGCAGCGGCTCGGCAGCCCCAGCAGCTGGCTCCCCACGTCTGCCCTGTTCGTGCTGATCATCGGCCACGACAACCCGGTCGCCTACGTCCTGGGCCTCGGAGGTGTCACTTTCCTCGGCGCCCTCGTCGGCGTCGCCGTGGCGGCGGCGTTCCCGCCGCTGCCGCTGGCCCCGGCGGAGCAGACCCTGGCGGCGCTGCGCGACACCCTCGCCGGGCAGCTCGACGACCTCGTGGACGGGTTGCGGCAGGAGCACCCACCGACGCAGGACGAGTGGCGCGGGCGGAAGCGCACGATCGATCCGCTGCTCGCCCAGATGCGTGCGGCGGTGCAGCAGACCGACGAGGCCCGCCGCGGGAACCGCCGCGCCCGGAGGTACCGGGACGCCGCCGAGCGGCTGTACCGGCAGGCGCGCGCGCTGGAGAGCCTGACCCTCCTGGTCGAGGACCTCACCCTGGTCATCGCCGAGACGGAGATCGCGGAGAACGAGCGGGTGGCGCTCGGGCCGCACCTGCGCCCCGCGGCGGCCCAGACCCTCGCCGCGCTGGCCGATGCGCTGCGGTCGGTCGCCGGGGCGGCGGCCGACCCGGAGGCGATCGGCCGGGCGGACGCCGCCGTCGAGGCGTTCACCGCCGAGCTGCGCCGCTCCCGGGCCACCACCGACGACGACCTGTTCGAGGCCGGGAACATCGTCGAGAACGTCCGCCGGTCGCTGGCCGCGGTGCGCCCCGCTGCTGGCGACTCTTGACCCTCGACCAGGTCGAGGCCGGAGGATCCTCCGCGCTGCCCTGACCCAGCGGTTGCGCGCTGATCGTGGTTCCGCCCCGCTCGTGACCACGTCCAGCGCGCACTCGCGGGCCCGGACGGCTCAGCTCGGCGGGCCGGTCCGCTCCAGGACCAGCCGGACGGTCTCCGCCGGTCGGTCCCACAGCGGGAAGTGCCCCGAGTGCGCGAACCAGTACAGCTCGGCGTCGGGGAACGCCGCGGCGGCCCGGGACGCCTGGCGGGCCAGGGTCACCCGGTCGCGGCGGCCCCACCCGATGGTCAGCCGCCCGGGCACCGTGCCGGCCGGCGCACCCTCCTGCCGCGGGCCCCGGGCCAGGTCGTCGAGCACGGCGTCGAAGGACGGCGAGGCGACGTAGCCCTCGAGCTCGGTGCGGACGACGTCGGCGTCCAGCGCCCACGGACGGGCGGAGAACTGCGCGAGCAACGCCGTCCGGCCGACCGGGTTGCCCAGCACCGCGGGCAGGACCGGGCGGATCCGGCGCAGCAGGGCGACCGACGCGGCGATGCTGGCGCGGAAGACCGCCGCCTCCCGGTCGGTCCAGAAGCCGCCCGGGTCCAGCGCGACGTTGTGCCGCCCGATCCCCCGGCGGCTGAGCTCCAGCACCATCCGGGCGCCCAGCGAGGTGCCCACCAACGGCACGTCGGCCAGCCCCTCGGCGACCAGCCACTCCTGCAGGGCGTCGTTGAGCCCGGCGAGGATCGGATCGGGCAGCGGCGGGGTGTCTCCCGCGAAGCCGGGGAGGTCGACGGCGATGACCTCCCGCTCGGCGGACAGACCGGGGAGGACCGGCTCCCACGTGCGCCAGGAACCTCCCAGACCGTGGACGAGCACGAGGGGTGGACCGGATCCGGTGCGGTGCGCGGAGAGATTCACCGGACGGCCCTACCCGGCCACGCCACGGCGACGCCTCAGCTCAACGGGCTCCGGGGCAGCAGGCGGTCGCTGATGATCCGCTTCTGGATCTCGCTGGTGCCCTCGAAGATCGTGGTGAGCCGGGCGTCGCGCCAGTGCCGCTCCACCTGGCGCTCGGTGGTGTAGCCGTTGCCGCCGTGCAGCTGCATGGCCTGGTTGGTCACCCGCACCGACATCTCGGTGGCCTCCAGCTTGACCATCGACGCCTCCTTGGCGCAGGGGATGCCGAGGTCGAGCAGGTGGGCGACCTGCCGGTAGAAGGCGCGCGACTGCTCGATCTGCGACGCCATCTCGGCGACGGCGAACCGCAGCGCCTGGAAGTCGCCGATCGGGTGGCCGAACTGCTCGCGCTCCTGCAGGTAGCGGATCGAGTCCTCGAGCGCGGCCCGCGCCAGCCCGACGGCCCGGGCCGCGGTGTGCACGCGGGCGGTGTTGAGGAACTTCTGCGCCTCGGCGAAGCCCGCCTGCGTCGCGGCCTCCCCCTCGGCGTCGCTCTCCTCGCGCGCGGCCCGGGCCTCGTCGATCACGTTCTCGCGAGGGATCCGCACGCCGTCGAAGGCGAGGTCCCAGGCGAGGAACCCGTGGTAGCCGATCTTGTCGATCGGGGAGCCGGTGAGCCCCTCGGGGAACTGCCCGCGCTCCTTCTCCAGCAGCAGGTTCACCAGGCCGGCCGAGCGGGACTCCCCCGGCTCCGCGTCGCGCTCGCGCACCAGCACCTGGATGAAGTCGGCGGCCTTGGCGTTGCCGCACCAGCGCTTGTGGCCGGTGACCACCCACTCGTCGCCGTCCAGGACGGCGCGGGTGGAGACCCCGGCGAGGTCGGAGCCGGCGTCGGGCTCGGACAGCGCGATCGCGCCGATTCACTCGCCGCGGGCGCTGCGCCCCAGCAGCTCGTGCCGGCGGTCGGCGTCGAGAACCGCCGTCCCGAGGCCCTGGGACCGGGCCAGGATGCTGGCGGTCGACATCCACGCCCGGGCCAGCTCCTCGCTGACCATGCAGTACTCGAAGACGCCCAGGCCCAGCCCGCCCTGCTCGGCGGGCACGGTGATGCCGAAGTAGCCGAGCTCGGCCAGGCGGGCCAGCAGGGACGCCGGGATCTCGCCCTTCTGCGGGTCGAGCTCGTCGGCGACCGGGAGCACCTCGTCCGTGGCGAACCGGCGGGCCTGCTCCTGCAGCTGCTCCCGCTCCGGGGTCTGCCACGGCGGCAGCAGCGCCGGCGGCTGCGGCTCGAGGATCTCGTCGGTGGTCATGCGACTGCAGGTTCCCCTCGCACGCCGTCACCATCCGCGTCCGTGACCAGCCTCACGCCGGGTGCTGAGCCGCGCCGGCTGACGCGGGGCCGCGCCGTGGCGCGGCTCCACATCAGCCGGTGCGGGTCGAGCCGCGCTGCTGCGCCAGCGCGACGTAGTGCTCGACCAGCGAGGCGTCGTCGACCGTGCCGGTGTTGACCGCCTTCGCCGGGTCGACGCCCTGGAACAGCCGTTTGAGCGGCACCTCCAGCCGCTTGCCGGTGCGGGTGTGCGGCACGCCGGGGACGGCGATGACCTCGTCGGGTACGTGCCGCGGGCTGGCCTGCGCCCGGATCTCCGCCTTCAGCCGGCCCACCAGCTCGCCGGTGAGCTCCTCCCCCGGCGCGAGCTGCACGAACAGCGGCATCCAGTAGCCGCCGTCGGGCAGCTCCACCCCGAGCACCACGCAGTCGGCGACCTCGGGAAACGCCTCGACGACGGCGTAGATGTCGGCGGTGCCCATGCGGACCCCACCTCGGTTGAGGGTGGAGTCCGACCGGCCGGTGATCAGGCAGGTGCCGCGGTCGGTGATCTCCAGCCAGTCGCCGTGCCGCCACACCCCGGGCCACGGCTCGAAGTAGGCCTCCCGGTAGCGGCTGCCGTCGGGGTCGTTCCAGAAGTACAGGGGCATGGACGGCATCGGCTCGGTGATGACCAGCTCGCCCAGCTCGCCGGTCACCGGCTCGCCGTCCTCGTTCCACGAGGCCGCGGCGACGCCGAGCATCGGCCGCTGCAGCTCCCCCGCGGTCACCGGCAGCAGCGGTGAGCTGCCGATGAACCCGGTCGCGACGTCGGTGCCGCCGGACGCCGACACCAGCTGGACGTCGTCGGACACCGCCTCGTACACCCAGTGGTACGCCGCGGTGGGCAGCGGAGACCCGGTCGAGCCGATGAGGCGCAGCGCCGACAGGTCGTAGGAATCCCGCGGCCGGATGCCGGCCTTCATGCCGGCGGTGAGGTAGCCGGCGCTCGTGCCGAGCTGGGTGATGCCCACCCGGGCGGCGAGAGCGAACTGCGCGTCGACCGCGGGATACGCCGGCGCGCCGTCGTGCAGGATCGCCGTCGCCCCGCAGAGCAGGGACGAGGCGACGACGTTCCACATCATCCAGGCCGTCGACGTGTACCAGTAGAAGCGCTCTCCCGGGCCGAGGTCGTTGTGCAGCTCCCCCCACTTGCGCTGCTCGAGCACGACGCCACCGTGGCCGTGGACGATGCCCTTCGGCAGCCCGGTGGTGCCCGAGGAGTAGACGATCCACAGCGGGGCGTCGAAGGGCAGCGGCTCGAACGCCGGCTCCTGCCCGTCGGCGACCGCCTCGGCCCAGGGCAGGGCGCCGTCGGGGAGCTCGCCGGGGAAGATCCGGGGGACGGCGATCGTCGTCCGCACCGTGGGCAGGCCGGCGCGCAGCTCCGCGACGACGGCCCGCCGATCGTGGTCCCGGCCGTTGAACCGGTAGCCGTCGACGGCGACCAGCACCGTGGGCTCGATCTGGGCGAACCGGTCGAGGACGGCGCGGGTGCCGAAATCCGGCGCGCACGAGGACCACACGGCACCCACCGCCGCCGCACCGAGGAACGCGACGATCGCCTCGGGGACGTTCGGCAGGTAGCCGACGACCCGGTCGCCGCGCTGCACGCCGAGCCGGCGCAGCGTCGCGGCGAAGGCGCCGACCTGCCCGCGCAGCGCCGCCCAGGAGATCTCGACGGGCTCGGTGTCCTCGGCGACGGCGACCAGCGCGGGATGCTGGTCGGTCGCCGCCCGGAAGGCCTGCTCGGCGTAGTTGACCGTCCGCCCGGGGAACCAGACGGCGCCGGGCATCCGCCGGTCGGTCAGCACCTCGTCGTCGGGGACGCCGGGCAGCACCCCGCTCCACGTGGCGAAGTCGCCCCAGAACTGGTCGAGGTGCTCCACGGACCACCGCCACAGCGCGTCGTGGTCCGGGGGGTCGCCGAAGGACAGCCCGCGCCGTTCGGCCACCCAGGCGGCGAAGGCGGCGATGCGGGTACCGGCGATCGTCTCGGGGGTGGGCTGCCACAGGACCTCGGGAGCGGACACGCCCGCACGATGCCACTCCCGGCCGGCCCGGTCCACGCCGCACTCCTCCGTCGTGCGGGAGACGGGCCGCCTGGCCGACGAGGCCCCCTGGCGGCATCCTGAGCGGCGTGCTCCCCGACCCCGCCGACGAGCGCAACGTCCTCGGCGGCCCGCTGGAACCGTGCGGCACCGACCCGGTGACCGGCTTCTACCGCGACGGGCACTGCGCCTCCGGGCCGGACGACGTCGGCCGGCACACGGTCTGCGCCGTCGTCTCCACCGAGTTCCTGGCGATGCAGCGGGAGCTGGGGAACGACCTCACCACCCCGCGTCCGGAGTACGGCTTCCCGGGGCTGCGGCCGGGCGACCGGTGGTGCGTCGTCGCCGTCCGGTGGCTGCAGGCCTACCAGGCCGGTGCGGCGTCGGGGGTCGTGCTGGCCGCCACCAACGCCCGCGCGCTGGAGGTCGTCCCGCTCGAGGCGCTGCGCCGGTACGCCGTCGACGTGCCCGAGGACGCCAGCGGCCTGGAATGAACGCGCGCGCCCGGATGCTCGGGCGAGCATGACCGATCTCCTCGACCTGCCCGTGACCACGCTCCAGGGGACGCCGACCACGCTGCGGGAGCTGACCGGTGGCGCACCGGCGCTCGTGGTCAACGTGGCCAGCCGGTGCGGGCTCACGCCGCAGTACGCCGCCCTGGAGGCGCTGCACGAGGAGTACCGCGGCCGCGGGTTCGCCGTCGTAGGGGTGCCGTGCAACCAGTTCAAGGGCCAGGAGCCCGGCACCGCCGAGGAGATCGCCGAGTTCTGCTCGGCCACCTACGGCGTCAGCTTCCCGATGACCGAGAAGCTCGAGGTGAACGGCCCGGGAGCGCACCCGTTGTTCCAGCAGCTGACCGCCGTCCCCGACGTGGACGGAGCGGCCGGCGACGTGCAGTGGAACTTCGAGAAATGGGTCGTCAGCGGCACCGGCCAGGTGGTCGCCCGCTTCCGGCCGCGCACCGAGCCCGACGCCCCGGAGGTCCGCGCCGCCGTCGAGTCGGTGCTCCCCGGCTGACGGGGTTACGTTCGACCCCATGGCCTCGCCCGACCTCCGTTTCTGGTTCGACCCGGTCTGCCCGTTCGCCTGGATGACCAGCAAGTGGGTCCGTCAGGTGGCGGCGCAGCGGGAGTACGCCGTGGAGTGGCGGTTCATCTCGCTGCGGCTGCTCAACGCGCACATCGACTACGACACCCACTTCCCGCCCGAGTACGAGGCGGGGCACACCGCGGGGCTGCGGCTGCTGCGCGTGGCGGCCCGCGCCCGCGCCGAGCACGGCCCGGACGCCGTCGGCCCGCTGTACGCGGCGCTGGGCGCGCAGATCTTCGAGACGCCGAACGAACCCGGCGACGAGGTCCGCCGGGGCACCCGCGAGTTCCTCGAGCCGATCCTGGCCGAGGTGGACCTGCCGGCCGACCTGGCGGACGCCCTCGACGACGCCGTCTGGGACGAGCAGATCCAGGCGGAGACCGACGAGGCGCTGGCGCTCACCGGCAAGGACGTCGGGACGCCGATCCTGCACTTCCAGCCGCCGGAGGGCGTGGCCTTCTTCGGCCCGGTCATCAGCCGGCTGCCCAGCGAGGAGGAGGCGGTGGCGCTGTGGGACCACGTCGTGGGCCTGGCCTCGTTCCCGGGCTTCGCCGAGCTCAAGCGCAGCCTGCGCGAGCGGCCGCAGCTGCCGGCGTTCGGGGTGCGGCCGGGCGAGGCGGGCACGCAGGAGGACTGGCACGGCGGCAGCCGGCGGCAGAAGCGCTGACCCACGGGGCCGGAAGACGAGCTAAGGTAAGCCTTATCTGATCTCTGCCGTCCGTCCCGGGAGCTGCTCGTGGCCACCACGGTCGACGTCCCGGCCCGGGACGCGGCACGACCGAGCGCGCCGCGGCTGCGCGCGCGCCGGCTGGGCACGCTGCTCCTGCTGCTCGTGCTCGTGGTCGCCGCCGTGCTGGTCAGCATCGCGGTCGGCACCCGCTCGATCGGGATCGGCGAGGTGTGGGGCGCGCTGCTCGACTCCTCGCCGGACACCGACGAGGCGGTGATCGTCCGCGAGCTGCGGGTGCCGCGCACGGTGCTGGGGTTCATGGTCGGTGCGGCGCTGGCCGTGGCCGGCGCCCTCATGCAGGGGCACACCCGCAACCCGCTGGGCGACCCGGGGGTGCTCGGCGTCACCGCGGGCGCCTCGCTCGCCGTGGTGCTCGCGATCTCGTTGCTGGGCATCACCACCCCCGGCGGCTACGTCTGGTTCGCCTTCGCCGGGGCGCTGGTCAGCATGGTCCTCGTCTACGCGATCGGCTCGGCCGGTCGGGGCGGGGCGACGCCGGTCACCCTCGCGCTCGCCGGGGCAGCGCTCTCGGCCCTCCTGTTCGCGCTGGTGCGGGCCATCGTGGTCGCCGACGAGCAGACGCTGGACAGCTTCCGGTTCTGGGTGGTCGGCTCGCTGGCCGGCCGGGACGCCGCGGTGTCCTGGCAGGTGGCCCCCTTCCTCGCGGTCGGGCTGGTCCTCGCGCTGGTCAACGCACCGGCGCTGAACCTGCTGGGCCTGGGCGAGGACGTGGCCCGCGGGCTCGGCCAGCGGATCTGGCTGGCCCGGGCGGTGGGGCTGGCCGCCATCACCCTCCTCGCCGGCGCCGCCACCGCCGCCGCCGGGCCGATCGCGTTCCTCGGCCTGGTCGTGCCGCACGCCGTCCGCGCGCTCACCGGCCCCGATCACCGCTGGCTGCTGCCCTGCTCGGCGCTGCTCGGCGCAGCGCTGCTGCTGGTCGCCGACGTGGTCGGCCGGATCGTCGCCCGCCCGGGCGAACTGCAGGTGGGCATCGTGCTGGCGCTCATCGGCGCCCCCTTCTTCATCGCGCTCGTGCGCCGGCGCCGGACGGCGGGGCTGTGAGCGTCGCGGCGCCGGTCCGCCGGCCCGGCGCGAGCAGCGGCGAGGGGACGCGGGTCCGCGGCGGCCGACCTCTCCGCGTCGGCCCGGTGTCGGCCCTGCTGCGCTGGCGGCAGTTCGCCGTCCCGGTGGCCGCGCTCGCGCTCCTGGTGCTGGCCGCCGCGCTCAGCATGGGCCGCGGTGACTACCCGATCGGGATCGGCGAGGTGCTGCGCACGCTGGCCGGGCTGGCCGACGGCCCCCAGGAGTTCGTCGTGCTGCAGCTCCGGGCGCCCCGCGTGGTCGTCGGGGCAATGGTCGGGCTGGCCCTCGGCGTCTCCGGCGCGCTGTTCCAGACCTTCGCGCGCAACCCGCTGGCCTCACCGGACACCCTGGGCATCACCAGCGGTGCCTCGGTCGGGGCCGTGGCGGCGATCGTGCTCAGCGGCGGCTCGTCCGCCGGCGCGGTCCTGGACGGGCTGGGCGTCCCGGTCGCCGCCCTGCTCGGCGCACTGCTCACCGGCGCCCTGCTGTTCGCCCTCACCTGGCGGGCCGGGGTCGACGGGTACCGGCTGGTGCTGATCGGCATCGCCCTGTGGTCGGTCGGCGCCGCCCTCGTCGACTGGCTGCTCACCCACGCCGACATCCACGACGCCGCGTCGGCCTACGTGTGGATCACCGGCTCGCTCCACGCGCGCACCTGGGACCACGCGCTGCCCCTCGCCGTCGCCCTGGCGGTCCTGCTCCCGCTCGCGTTCGCCGCCGGGCGGGCGCTCGCCGTCCTGCAGTTCGGCGACGACACCGCCCGCGGCCTGGGGCTGCGACTGGCCGGCACGCAGACCGCCGTCGTCCTGCTGGCCGTCGGCCTGGTCGGCTTCGCGGTGTCGGCGGCCGGGCCGATCACCTTCGTCGCGCTGGTCGTGCCGCAGATCGCCGTGCGGCTCGCCGGAGGCTCGCGACCCCCGCTGCTGGCCTCCGGCGTCCTCGGCGCGCTGCTCGTGGTGGCCGCCGACCTGGTCACCCGCACCGTGCTGCCCCAGGCACTGCCGGTCGGCATCCTCACCGCCGCGATCGGCGCCCCCTACCTGCTCTGGCTCCTGATCCGCGGAAGGCGGCGATCCACGCTGTGACGATCTCCCTGGGCACGGGTCTCCTGCCCCGTGCCGACACCCCCGGCACGCCCGACACCGCCGCCCGCGTCCGGCTGGCCGCCGAGCACGTGCGGCTGGCCTACGACGACCGGGTCGTCGTCGACGGCCTCGACCTGGAGCTCACCGAGGGCTCGTTCACGGCGATCGTCGGACCCAACGGCTGCGGGAAGTCCACCGTGCTCCGCGCGCTCGGGCGGCTGATGCGGCCGACGTCGGGGCAGGTGCTGCTCGACGGCCGGGCCATCGCCCGCACCCCCACCCGCGAGGTGGCCAAGGTCCTGGGGCTGCTCCCCCAGACCCCGGTGGCGCCGGAGGGGCTCACCGTGGGCGACCTGGTGGCCCGTGGCCGGCACCCCCACCAGACCTGGCTGCGCCAGTGGTCCCGGGACGACGAGGCGGTGGTGGCCGAGGCGCTGTCCTGGACCGACATGGCCGACCTCGCCGACCGCCCCGTCGACACGCTCTCGGGCGGGCAGCGGCAGCGGGCCTGGATCTCGATGGCGCTGGCGCAGGGCACCGACCTGCTGCTGCTGGACGAGCCCACCACCTACCTCGACCTCTCCCACCAGATCGACGTCCTGGAGCTGGTGGGCCGGCTGCACGCCGAGCTGGGCCGGACCGTCGTCGTGGTCCTGCACGACCTCAACCTCGCCGCCCGGTACGCCCAGCGGCTGGTGGCCATGAAGGGCGGCGTCCTGGTGGCCTCCGGAACGCCGGAGGAGGTGCTCACCGAGCGGCTGCTGGCCGACGTCTTCGAGCTCGAGGCGCGGGTGCTGCCGGATCCGGTGGCCGGCACCCCGATGGTCGTCCCCGTGCGCCGACTGCGCTGACCCACCTCCCCGGATCACCCGGCCCCGCGGCCACTCCCCGAGCGGGGCCGGGCTCTCCGGCAGCGGCGG
The DNA here is from genome assembly GCF_030165005.1 of Blastococcus capsensis. Lineage (GTDB taxonomy): Bacteria > Actinomycetota > Actinomycetes > Mycobacteriales > Geodermatophilaceae > Blastococcus > Blastococcus capsensis. Next base: position 34,976 of record NZ_JASNNW010000002.1, on the reverse strand, counting down.
CACCGACGGCGCCGTGCGCGCGGTCTGGGCGAGCAGGATCCCGGTGAGGACGACGACGCCGCCGGCGATCTGCCAGCCGGTGAGCACCTGCTCCACCCACAACCAGGCGACCACGGAGGCGAACACGGGTTCGGCGGTGGCGACCAGCCCCGCCGCCGTGGGCGGCAGGTGGCGCAGGGCGGCGATCGACAGCCCGAACGGCATGATCGCGCCCATCACGGCGATCCAGGCGACCAGCACCCACAGCGGCAGCTCCAGCGCGCCGATCGAGACCGGCACGCTGCGGCCGAGCACCCCCGTGTCGAACTGCCACCACGGCGCGGCCACCGCCCACAAGACCGCCGCGGCGACGAAGGCCCAGCAGGTGAGGGTCACCGGATCACGCGTGACCGTCCCCCGCTCCCCGATGAGGTAGTAGGTCGCCAGGGCGACGGCGGCACCGAGTCCGGCCGCGACGCCGACCACGTCCAGCGACCCGCCACCGGTCCAGATCTCGGTCACCAGGGCCAGTCCCGACAGCGACAGCACCAGCGCCAGCCACACCCGGCTGCGCACCTTCTCGCGGCGGACCAGCCAGACGTACAGGGCGATGAGCACCGTGCCGGTGAACTCGAACACCAGCGCGATGCCCACCGGCAGCCGGCCGATCGCCACGTAGAACAGGTACTGCGTCATCGCGATGCCGATGACGCCCAGCACGGCCAGCAGCGGGAGCTCCCGGCGGCCGATCTTCAGGCGGCCGGGTGCGATCACCAGCAGGACGGCGAGCAGCCCCAGGGCGGCGCCGGTGCACCGGAGGGCGGTCAACCGCGGTGCGGAGATCCCCGCCTCGAGCGCGAGGGTCGAGACGGTGCCGTTGACGGCGAACAGGCCCGCTGCGCCGAGCGTGAACGCGTACCCGAGAGCGGGGCGGGTGGTGCGGTGCACATCGGGAACGTAGTCCCCGACGTGCCCCGAACCACCTACCGAGCGGGCGCGCCGCGCCATCCGCGGGCGACGCTCGCCCGCGGACGCGGGAAGCCGTCCTCTCTCGGCACGGCTCCCACCGTCGGTCAGTTCCCGGGTGTCGCACCTCGAGCGTCGCGCACAGCGGCATCGTCACGCTGCGGCACCGGTGAACCGACGTCCGCGACTCCCGCCGCGCCATCGGATCCGCGGTGCTGGGCGGCCGCCACGGGCGTCGTGCCCGAGGCCGTGTCCGGCACGCCGTCCCGGTCCGCGTCCGGTGCCGACTCGACCACCAGCACGAAGTCGTCCCCGTGCCGGGTGATCCCCTCGACGACCGCCTGCTGGATCGCCTCGACGGCCACGGTGCGACGCAGGATCAACGGGTCCGACCGCAGATCCTTGGCGAGCGACACCGCCAGCCCGACCATGACGAACGCGAAGGGCAGCGCGGCGACGATCGTGATGTTCTGCAGCCCGGTCAGGGCCTCCTCGCCCACCAGCAGCATGATCGCGGCAACCGTCCCCATGACCAGGCCCCAGAAGACGACGATCTTCCGGCTGGGCTCGATCGTGCCGCGCTCGGACAGCGATCCCATCACGATCGACGCGGCATCCGCCCCGGAGACGAAGAAGATCGCCACCAACACCATGACCAGCACCGTCATGACCGTGGCCAGAGGATAGGTCTCGAGGACGCCGAACAGCTGCGCCTCGGGAGTGCCTTCCCCGGCGATGTCGGCGCCGCTCCGCTGGGCGCCGATGCCGGCGCCACCGAAGATCGCGAACCAGATCAGGCTGACCACGCTGGGCACGAGCAGCACCCCGGTGACGAACTGGCGGACGGTGCGGCCCCGGCTGATCCGGGCGATGAACATCCCGACGAACGGGGTCCAGCTGATCCACCAGGCCCAGTAGAAGATCGTCCAGCCGCTCAGCCACGCGTCCAGCGGGTCGCCGCCGCTGGCGCCGGTGCGGGCGGCCAGGTCGCCGAGCTCGGCGAAGTAGTTGCCCACGGTCGTGGGAACCAGGTTGAGGATGAAGACCGTCGGGCCGACGACGAAGACGAAGACCGCCAGGACCAGCGCCAGGACCATGTTGATGTTGGCCAGCAACTGGATGCCCTTGGCGATGCCCGAGACCGCGGAGACGACGAACGCCACCGTCAGGATCGCGATGATGGCGACCAGGAGGCCGTTGCCCAGGTCGCCGGCCCAGCCGAGGATCTCGGCGCCGCTGCCGATCTGCAGCGCGCCCAGGCCGAGGGAGGCCGCCGATCCGAAGAGAGTGGCGAAGATCGCCAGGATGTCGATGACCTTGCCCGCCGGTCCTTCGGTGCGCCGCTCGCCGAACAGCGGCGCGAACGCGGAGCTGATCAACTGCCGGCGGCCGCGGCGGAAGGTGCCGTAGGCGATCGCCAGCCCCACCACGGCGTAGATGGCCCACGGGTGCAGCGACCAGTGGAAGAGCGTGGTGGCCATCGCCGTCTCCACGGCCTGGGGCGTCTCGCCCTCGACGGTCAGAGGGGGCGGCGAGACGTAGTGCGACAGCGGCTCGCTGACCCCGAAGAACATCAGGCCGATGCCCATGCCGGCGCTGAACATCATCGCGATCCAGGAGACCGTCCGGAACTCGGGTTCCTCGTCGTCGCGGCCCAGCGGGATGCGGCCGTACTTGCTGGCCGCCAGCCAGATCACGAAGACGACGAACGCCGAGGCGACGAGCACGAACAACCATCCGAGGTTGCCGATGACCCAGCCCAGGGCGCTGCTGCTGGCCGTCCCCAGATTCGACGGGGCCAGGAAACCCCAGGCCACGAAACCGAGTGCCAGTACCGCGGCGACGCCGAACACGACACCGTCCAGGCGGCCGGCCCGGTCGGCGCGGGCTCTGGGCGGGACCGCCAGGGCGGGATGGTCGGCAGCCGGGGAGGCTGCCGGCGCGGGCCGGTCGTCGGCGGAAGATTCGGAAGTTCCGGAAGGTGAGCCGGTCACAGTTGGGTGTGGCGCCGGCACCCGGCGCTTCTCCCTTCACAGTCGACGATGGTTCGGCGGCCCAGACCACCGAGGAGCCGGCTGCCGCCCGCAAGGGCCACGGTGCGCACATCCGACGCCAAACGCAAATCAGCGTGCCCGGGCCGTGACCACTTCGGCCTCGCCGTGCGGGCGCGCAGCTCCGGCTGCCCCGGCTCAGAAGAGGGCGAGCTCCTGCGCGGGCGGGCGCGGCCCGGGGCCCGGGGCGGTGAAGACCGCGTCGAGCCCGGTCGCCTCGAACACCCGCCAGACCGACGGCTGCACGTCGCGCAGCAGGAGGTCGATCCCGCGCTGCAGGCACCACCGGCGCACGGCGATCAGCACCGACAGTCCCACCGAGCCGAGGGAGGGCACGCCGCCGAGGTCGAGTTCCAGAACCGTGCAGCCGGTCAGCGGCCGCTCGGCGACGAAGGCCTCGAGCTGGGGTGCGGTGACGAGGTCGAGGTCGCCCTCCACCGCGACGCGGGCGCGCCCTCCGGCGGTCTCCCACGCCAGGCGCAGCGCGGCCGGTTCGGGCGGGGGGTGCGTGACCCACCACGGGCGGCGCCTCCCGGTCGGCCGCGCCAGCCGCCGGCTGATGTCCCACTCGTGTGCGCGCACCATGCCCGTTGTCCCCAGCCGCCGGCTCCGCCCTCTGGGGCCGGACCGTATGCGCGGCGACCGGGGGGTACAACGGATTTCGGTACTGGATCGGCCGCTGCCCGGCGCCGCCACGCGCGCTGTCACGGTCTGCGACGGAGCGGTGCCACTGGGTCCGGGGGCGTCCCCGCCGTACGCGGGTAGGACCGCCCGTCGAGGAGAGGAGCCCGCGTGGAGCGTCGCCCGCCCTGGTCGGACCGCCGGCGCCGCACCCTGCTCGTGCTCGCAGCCGGCGGCGTCGCCGGTGGTCTGGGTGCGATCGGGCTGCCCGACCGGTTCGGCCTCACCGCGGCCGCGATCGGGGCGCTGAGCGGATTCCTGCTCGTCGCCGCCACCGTCGTGTTCGTCGTCGTCCCGGGGCCCGGGACCGCCGGCACCCTGGCCCGCAGCGCACCGCTGGCCGGCGCGGTCCTCGTGGTCGCCGTCCTCCTGCTGTTCTCCACGTCCGCGGAGCTGCGCCGGGTGTGGTCGCTGACCGCCGTGGCGGCCGCCGGCTGGACCGCATACGCGGTGTGGCAGACCCGGCGGCACGAGGGCTGACCGGCGGCGACAGACTGCCGGTCATGGACGTGCCCGAGGCCCTCTACCTGCCCGACGGCGACGGCTTCGCGGCCACCGCCCTCACCATCGGCCCCTGGGACGCGGGGCACCAGCACGCCGGGCCCCCGGCGGCGTTGCTGCTGCGCGCCGCGGAGCAGGCCAGCGGGATCGAGGGTGGTCAGACGGTGCGGCTGGCCTACGACATCCTCGGCCCGGTGCCGGTCGGACCGGTGCAGGTGCGCACCTCGGTCGTGCGCCCCGGCCGGCGGGTCGAGCTGGTCGAGGCGGTGCTGTCCGCCGGGAACGACCGCCCGCTGATGCGCCTGTCGGCCTGGCGGATGCGCTCGCGCGGGGACGCCGCGCCGGCCACGGCGCAGCCGCACCCGGCACCGGCCGGTCCGGAGGGGAGCCGCCCCGAGCGGGCCGCGTTCTTCACCACCGAGATCGCCTACCACCGGGCGCTGGACTGGCGGTTCGCCGCGGGCACCTTCAACGGTCCCGGCCCGGCCACCGCCTGGACCCGGCCGGAGTGCGCCCTGGTCGCCGGGGAGACGATGACGCCGCTGCAGCACCTGCTGGTCATGACCGACGCGGCCAGTGGCATCTCCGCGACGCTGGACTGGACCCGGGCCACCTTCGCCAACGTCGATCTCTCCGTGGCCCTGCACCGGCCACCGCGCGGGGAGTGGCTCGGCATGGACGCCGCCACCGTCCACGGTGGCACGGGGGCGGCCCAGTGCAACGCCCTCCTCTTCGACGCCGACGGGCCGATCGGCCGGTCCAGCCAGTCGCTGTTCGTCGAACCGCGCTGACCGCCCCATCTCTCCGCGGCCGCCCCGGTCGAGGCCAGCCGCGCGTGCCGGCCGCCGGGACGCCGGGAGCGGCAGCCAGGCCGGCATCGGCCGAGGAGCCTGCCACTGTGGAAGGGTCGCTTCCCCCGACGATTGGAGCTCAGCGCCGTGGACGCGTGGAGAGAGGTGCTGGACTGGCTGTCCGGGCGCGGTCTCGAGGTCGTGCTGATCATCCTCGGGTCGGTGCTGCTGGCCCGGTTCGTCGGCTGGGCCGGCACCCGGATCACCGACCGGATCGACCGCAACGCCACCGGGGGCGACGCACTGGTGCGCTCCGAGGCCGCCAAGCACCGGCACTCGCTCACCCAGGTGCTCACCTGGGCGGCGATCGTGCTCATCTACTCGATCGCCGTGTTCTTCGTCCTCGACCGGCTCGGCGTACCGATCACGGGCCTGGTCGCCCCGGCCACCGTGCTCGGCGTCGGCCTGGGCTTCGGTGCCCAGCGCATCGTCGGTGACGTGCTGGCCGGTTTCTTCATCATCACCGAGCGGCAGTACGGGTTCGGCGACGTCGTCTCCATCCAGGTCCTGGGTGGGATGGAGCCCGCTTCGGGCACCGTGGAGGACGTGACGCTGCGGGTGACCCGGGTCCGTTCGCCCGACGGGGAGGTGGTCACCGTGCCGAACGGGCAGATCGTCAAGGTGATCAACCTGTCGCGCGACTGGGCCCGTGCGGTCGTCGACGTGCCGGTCGCGACCAGCGTGGACGTCAACCGGGTGAACGAGGTGCTGCGTGAGGTCGGCCGCCAGGCCTTCCGCGATCCCGCGCTGCGGCCGTTGCTGCTGGACCCGCCGAGCGTGATGGGCGTGGAGAGCCTGGATCTCGAGCAGGTCAACATCCGAGTGGTCGCGCGCACGTTGCCGGGCAAGCAGTTCGAGGTCGGCCGGGACCTGCGCGCCCGGGTGGTGCAGGCGTTCCGGAGCCAGGGCATGCAGGTGCCCCAGGCCGCGACCGCCCACGATCCCGCGAACGACGGCGCGACCGCCGCGCAGGAGGCCCCCCGATGAGCACGCCGGAGCCGGACCGCCCCGGGGACGGCGTCCCGGCCGCGCCCACGGTGAGCACCGCGCCCGCCGCCGCGGGCACCACGTCCCCCGACGTCGCGCCCGGCCACCGCTGGTGGTCGAACATCCCCCGGCACCTCGGCCGGGCCCGCACCTCGACGGTCGTGCTGAGCGTCCTCTTCCTCGCCGTCTTCACGCTCTACCTCAATGTCAAGCCGCCGGCCGAGGGAAGGCCCCCGGCCGCCCCCGAGGAGACCGTCGAGGAGCCGGTGCCGACGACGGAGACCGAGCCGACCGAGCAGCCCGAGACCGATACCGAGACCACTGCACCGACCACCACGACGGCGCCCACGACCACCGGTTCTCCCTCGCCGCCGGCCCGCCCGACGGCGCCCACCACCACCGGCCCGTCGTCCCCGGAGGACACCGGACCGAACGAGCCGACCACGCCGGAGACCACCGCACCCGCGCCGACCGGCGGTACGGAGGACGGCACCCTCCCCGGCTCCCCGACCGGCTGAGGCCGCGGTACCGCCCCGAGTCCGGCCCGGCGGTCGGTGGTACCGGTGTTTCACGTGGGACAACGTCGTCCTAGGATCGGACCTGGCTCCTGAGAGGCAGCGCGAAGCACCTGGCTGGCTGCCCGGCAACCTCTACTCCGTCTGAGGTGCTCCAGGGGAAGAGCCGGCTGGACGGCGCCCGCCGCCCGGCAAGGACGGAGTTCCCGTGCGCCGCGGGTCTCCGCGAGCGAGAGGAGACGGCGCATGACCGACCCTGCAGCCTGGAGCTTCGAGACCCGGCAGATCCACGCCGGCACGAGCCCCGATCCGGCCACCGGCGCCCGCGCGCTGCCGATCTACGCGACCACCGCCTACCAGTTCCGCGACAGCAAGCACGCCGCGGACCTGTTCGCGCTCGCGGAGATGGGCAACATCTACACCCGGATCATGAACCCGACGCAGGACGCGCTGGAGCAGCGCGTCGCCTCGCTCGAGGGGGGCGTCGCGGCGCTCGCGGTGGCCAGCGGGCAGTCGGCGACGACGCTGGCGATCCTGAACATCGCGGAGGCCGGTGACCACGTCGTCGCCTCCGCCTCGCTCTACGGCGGCACCTACAACCTGCTGCACCACTCGCTGCCCAAGCTGGGCATCACCGTCTCCTTCGTCGAGGACCCCGACGACCCGGAGGCCTGGCAGTCGCTCGTCCGGGACAACACCAAGGCGTTCTTCGGCGAGACCATCGGCAACCCGAAGGGCGACATCCTCGACATCGAGGCCGTCGCCGGGGTCGCCCACCGCAACGGCGTCCCGCTGATCGTGGACAACACCATCGCCACGCCGTTCCTCATCCGGCCGCTCGAGTCCGGCGCCGACGTCGTCGTGCACTCCGCCACCAAGTACCTGGGCGGGCACGGGACGGCGATCGCCGGCCTGATCGTGGACGGCGGCCGCTTCGACTGGACCGCCGGGAAGCACCCCGGTTTCACCACCCCCGACCCGACGTACCACGGCGTGGTCTACGCCGACCTCGGCGCCCCGGCCTACGCGCTCAAGGCCCGTGTGCAGCTGCTGCGCGACCTCGGCCCGGCCATCTCGCCGTTCAACGCCTTCCTGGTCGTCCAAGGCATCGAGACCCTGTCGCTGCGCATGGAGCGGCACGTGCAGAACACGCTGGACGTGGCGCGGTTCCTCGAGGCGCACGACGAGGTGGACCGGGTGAACTACCCGGGCCTGGAGTCCTCGCCCTGGCACGCCGCGCAGCAGAAGTACGCGCCGAAGGGCGCCGGCGCCGTCCTCACCTTCGAGCTGCACGGCGGGCGCGAGGCCGGGCAGAAGTTCGTCGAGGCACTGGAGCTGCACAGCCACGTGGCCAACATCGGCGACGTGCGCAGCCTGGTCATCCACCCGGCATCGACCACGCACTCGCAGCTCACGGCCGAGGAGCAGCTCACCACCGGGGTCACCCCCGGCCTCGTGCGGCTGGCCGTGGGCCTGGAGGGCATCGAAGACATCCTGGCCGACCTGGAGGCCGGTTTCCGCGCCGCCAAGTCGGCCTGAGCGATGGGCGGGTGGGTCGAGGGCGATCCGGTGGGCGACCGCCGGTTCCTCGACCTGCCCGCCCCGTTCCCGCTCGAGCGCGGCGGCAGCCTGCCGGCCGTCCGGATCGCGTACGAGACGTGGGGCCGGCTCTCGCCCGACGGGGACAACGCCGTCCTGGTGGAGCACGCGCTGACCGGCGACAGCCACGTCACGGGCAGTGCCGGGCCGGGGCACCCGACGCCGGGCTGGTGGAGCGACCTGGTCGCCCCGGGCGCCGCGCTCGACCCGGAGCGGTTCTTCGTCGTCTGCGCCAACATCCTCGGCGGGTGCCAGGGGACGACCGGGCCGTCGTCCCGGGCGCCGGACGGCCGCCGCTGGGGCTCGCGCTTCCCCGAGCTGACCGTCGGAGACCAGGTGCGGGTGGAGGCGGCCCTGGCCGACGCACTCGGCATCGACCGCTGGGCCTGCGTCGTCGGTGGCTCGATGGGCGGGATGCGCGCCCTGGAGTGGGCGGTCGCGCAACCCGGCCGCGTGGACACGCTGTTCTTCCTGGCCTCGGCCGCGGTCTCCTCGGCCGACCAGATCGGCACGCAGACCACCCAGCAGGCGGCGATCCGCGCCGACGCCCGCTGGGCCGGGGGCGACTACCCGCTCGACGCAGCCCCGGTGGACGGCCTGGGCATCGCCCGGCGGATCGCCCACCTCACCTACCGCAGTGCGCTGGAGCTCGATGCCCGGTTCGGCTCGCGGGTGCAGGAGGACCACCGGTTCGCCGTCGCCTCCTACCTCGAGCACCACGCCGGCAAGCTGGCCCGCCGGTTCGACGCCGGCAGCTACGTGCTGCTCACCGAGACCATGAACAGCTGGGACCTCGGCCGGGGCCGGAGCGGGGTCGAGGCCGCGCTGGACCGGGTCACCGCGCGTGCGCTGGTCGCCGGCGTGGACACCGACCGCCTCTACCCGCCCGAGCAGCAGCAGCGGGTCGCCGACGCCCTCGGCGTGCCCCTGCGGCTGATCTCCTCCCCGTACGGCCACGACGGGTTCCTGCTCGAGACAGCCGCCGTCGACGGGCTGCTGCGCGAGCTGCTGGACTGACCACCCGGATGCGACGACGTCGTGGCCATCAGGCGGCGATCGCCACGAGTTCGTCGCACTCGGCGCCATCGGTAACGTCGGGCGCATGAGCTACGACGTCGCCGCACTGCGCGCCTCCTTTCCGTCGCTGACGAGCGGCACGGCGCACTTCGACGGCCCCGGCGGCACCCAGGTACCCGACGCGGTGGGCCGGGCGGTGGCCGCGACCCTGACCGCGCCGATCAGCAACCGCGGCTCGGGAACCACCGCCGAGCGGTTCGCCGACGCGACGGTGCTGGCGGCGCGGGCGGCGATGGCCGACCTGCTCGGAGTGGACCCCGGCGGCGTCGTGTTCGGGCGCAGCGCCACCCAGCTCACCTTCGACCTGGCGCGCACCCTGGCGGCCGGCTGGGGCCCCGGCGACGAGGTGGTGGTGACCCGGCTCGACCACGACGCGAACATCCGGCCGTGGGTGCTGGCCGCCGGGGCGGCCGGGGCGACCGTGCGGTGGGCCGCCTTCGACCCGGCCATCGGCGAGCTGACCGCCGACGACGTCGCCGCGGTGCTCACCGACCGGACCCGGGTGGTCGCGGTGACCGGGGCGTCCAACCTCATCGGCACCCGCCCGCCGCTCGCCGCGATCGCCGAGCGGGTGCACGCGGCCGGCGCGCTCCTGGTCGTCGACGGCGTGCACCTGACCGCGCACGCGCCGGTCGACGTCCCAGCCCTCGGGGCCGACGTCTTCCTCTGCTCGCCGTACAAGTTCCTCGGCCCGCACTGCGGTGTCCTGGCCGCCGACCCCGCGCTGCTGGCGACCCTGGGCCCGGCCAAGCTGCTGCCGTCGACGGACGCGGTGCCCGAGCGCTTCGAGCTGGGCACGCTGCCCTACGAGCTGCTGGCCGGGACCACGGCGGCGGTGGACTTCCTGGCCGACCTCGGGGGTTCCGGGACGCGTCGGGAGCGGCTGGTGTCGGCGATGACCGCGATCGAGGAGCACGAGGACCGGCTCCGCGAGACCCTCGAGGCCGGACTGGCCGAACTCCCCGGCGTCCGGTCGTGGTCGCGGGCGGCGCACCGCACCCCGACCCTGCTGCTGACCTTCCAGGGGCGGGACGCCGCCGATGCTTACCGGTTCCTCGCCACCCGGGGGGTCAACGCGCCGGCCGGCTCGTTCTACGCGATCGAGGCCAGCCGGTGGCTCGGCCTCGGCGACACCGGCGGCCTGCGGGCGGGCCTGGCCCCCTACAGCGACACCGACGACGTCGACCGGCTGCTCGCCGGGCTGCGCGAGTGGCTGGCGACCTGACGTCAGCGGCCTCCCTGCAGGGGCCCACCGCGAGCCTGCGAGTGGTGGGGGGCAGGGGGTCCTTCTTCAGGACATGTCGTCGCCGGGCTGGTGCCCGGCCGGAGGAAGCTTTCCCCGGACGACGGGGCGTACCGCGCGCGCGGAGTCCAGCCGGTCGGTGTAGCTGATCGCGTTGCCCTGGATGTGCAGCTGGTCGTCGTCGGTGGCCTCGCGCAGCAGCTTGGCGGGGACGCCGGCGATCAGCGAACGGGGCGGGAAGACCTTGCCCTGGGTGACGACGGCGCCCGCGGCGACGATGGAGCCCGAGCCGATGTGCGCGCCGTTCATGACGATGCTGCCCATGCCCACCAGGACGTCGTCGTCGATGCGGGCGCCGTGCAGCACCACCCGGTGCCCGACCGAGACGCGTTCACCGACGACCAGGGGGAACCCCTCGTCGGAGTGGAGGGTGCAGCCGTCCTGGATGTTGGAGTCGGCGCCGATCCGGATGACGTCGGTGTCGGCGCGGGCCACCGCGCCGTACCAGATGCTGGACCGCGGGCCCATGGTCACCGCACCCACCACCACCGCCGTCGGGGCGACGAAGGCGTCCTCGGCGATCGCCGGGGCGCCGAAGGGCAGTGCCGCGATGTAGTTGTCCGCCACGTCGTCCAGCACAGCACAGCCCCGCGTGACGCGCACCGGGCGGGCCCGGCAGACTCGCCGGCATGCCGGCGCCCCTTCCCCCCTTTGCCACGTCGATCGTCGGTAGCCTGCCCCAGCCGGGCTGGCTGATCGACCGCGACCGCCTGGCCCACCAGTTCCCGCCGCGGGTGCGGGCGCGCGAGCTGTGGCGGGTGGCGCCCGAGCTGCTCGCCGAGGCGCAGGACGACGCGACCCGGCTGGCCATCCGCTCCCAGGAGCACGCCGGCCTCGACATCGTCACCGACGGCGAGATCCGGCGGGAGTCGTACTCCAACCACTTCGCGACGGCGCTGACCGGCGTCGACGTCGACGACCCCGGCACCGTGCTCAACCGGTCGGGCAAGCCGATCCCGGTGCCGCGGGTGCGGGGCGCGATCTCCCGGCCCACCCCGATCCAGGCCGACGACGTCCGCTTCCTCCGGGCGCACACCGACCGGATCGTCAAGATCACGGTCCCGGGCCCGTTCACCATGGCGCAGCAGGCCCAGGACGACCACTACGGCGACGACCGGGCGCTCGCCCTGGCCTACGCCGACGTCGTCCGCGCGGAGATCGCCGACCTCTTCACCGCCGGCGCCGACATCGTGCAGATCGACGAGCCGTGGCTGCAGGCCCGCCCCGACGTCGCCCGGAAGTACGGCGCGGAGGCGGTGACCCGAGCGGTGGAGGGCGCGCCCGGTCCGGTGCACCTGCACCTGTGCTTCGGGTACGCCGCGATGGTCTCCGAGCGGCCCGAGGGTTACTCGTTCCTGCCCGAGCTCGCCGACACCCCCGTCGACACCGTCGCCGTGGAGACGGCGCAGTCGCACCTCGACCCCGCCACGCTGCGGCCGCTGCGGGGCAAGGGCATCGCCCTCGGGGTCCTCGACCTGTCCACGCCGGAGGTGGAGAGCCCCGAGGTCGTGGCCGACCGGGTGCGTCGCGCGCTGGACGACGTGGACGTCGACCGGCTGGTGCTCACCAGCGACTGCGGGCTGAAGTACCTGCCGCAGGAGTCCGCGGCGGGCAAGATGCGGTCGCTGGCGCTGGCCGCGGAGCAGCTGCGCGCCGAACTGTAGGAGCTGGAACGGCCCCCTCGCAGGGTCCCGCCGCGAGCCTGGTGACGTACTGGAACGGCCCCCTTCCAGGGCCCCGCCCTGAGCCTGGTGACGTACTGGAACGGCCCCTTCCAGGGCCCCGCCCTGAGCCTGGTGACGTACTGGAACGGCCCCCTTCCAGGGCCCCGCCCTGAGCCTGGTGACGTACTGGAACGGCCCCCTTGCAGGGGCCCGACGCGAGCCTGCGAGTGGCGGGGGGCAAGGGGGTCCTCTTTCAGATCAGGCCGTGCGCGTGCACCGCCTCGGCCACCTGGAGGAACCCGGCCACGTTGGCGCCGAGCACCAGGTCGCCGGGGGAGCCGTACTCCTCGGCCGTCTCGTGGCAGCGGGTGTGGATGTCGCGCATGATCTCGGCCAGCCGGTCCTCGGTGTGCTCGAAGGTCCAGCGGTCGCGCGAGGCGTTCTGCTGCATCTCCAGCGCGGAGGTCGCCACGCCGCCGGCGTTGGCGGCCTTGCCGGGCGCGAAGCCGACACCCGCCTCGCGGAAGACCTTCACCGCCGACGGCGTCGCCGGCATGTTCGCCCCTTCCGCGACGTAGCGGCAGCCGCTGCGCGCCAGCACCGCGGCGGCGTCGCCGTCCAGCTCGTTCTGCGTGGCGCTGGGGATCGCGACATCGCACGGGACGTCCCAGATGCTCCCGCCGGGCACGAAGGTGGCGCCGTCTCGCCGCTCGGCGTAGTCGGCCACCCGCCCGCGCTCGACCTCCTTGACCTGCTTGAGCAGCTCGAGGTCGATGCCCTTGTCGTCCACGACGTAGCCGCTGGAGTCGGAGCAGGCAACCGCGGTACCGCCGAGCTGGTGCACCTTCTCGATCGCGTAGACGGCCACGTTGCCCGATCCGCTGACGACGACCCGCTTACCGGCGAAGTCCTCACCGCGGGCGGCCATCATCGCCTCGGCGAAGAAGACCGCCCCGTAGCCGGTCGCCTCCGTGCGCACGAGGGCGCCGCCCCAGCCCAGCCCCTTGCCGGTGAGGACGCCGGACTCGTAGCGGTTGGTGATCCGCTTGTACTGGCCGAACAGGTAGCCGATCTCGCGCGCCCCCACGCCGATGTCGCCGGCCGGGACGTCGGTGTACTCGCCCAGGTGCCGGTAGAGCTCGGTCATGAACGACTGGCAGAACCGCATGACCTCGGAGTCGGAGCGGCCCTTCGGGTCGAAGTCCGAGCCGCCCTTGCCGCCGCCGATGGGCATGCCGGTGAGCGCGTTCTTGAAGATCTGCTCGAACCCGAGGAACTTGACGATGCCGAGGTTCACCGACGGGTGGAACCGCAGGCCGCCCTTGTACGGGCCGAGGGCGGAGTTGAACTCCACCCGGAAACCGCGGTTGATCTGCACGTCGCCGCGGTCGTCCTGCCACGGGACGCGGAAGATGATCTGCCGCTCGGGCTCGCAGATCCGCTCCACGGTCTTCATCTCGGTGTACTCGCTGTGCCGGTCCAGCACCACGGCCAGCGACTCGAGCACCTCGCGGACGGCCTGGTGAAACTCGGTCTCACCAGGGTTGCGCCGCAGCACCTCGTCGTAGATGCCCAGCACCGTGGCAGGAACCTCGCCGCTCATCAGGACTCCTCGCTCCATACGTTCCGACGGGAGCAACGTACGGGGCGTCGACGGACTGGTTCGGAGCAGGTCGCCCGGGTGCCGGTGGCCGGGACGCGGGAGCGAGGGTCAGCCGGTGGGGCGGACGCCGAACCGGAAGCCGCCCTGGTCGACGCTGGTCACCGACAGCGGTGTGCCGTACGTCCGGGCGTGCACGATCATCCCGTTCCCGATGTAGAGGGCCACGTGGCTGATCGGGGAGTAGTAGAAGACCAGGTCACCGGGCTGCAGCTCGCCGCGGGAGAGCTGCGGGCCGGGGATCTTCGACTGGCCGCCGCTGGTCCGCGGGAGCGTGATGCCGGCGGCCGCGTAGGCGTAGGACGTCAGGCCCGAGCAGTCGAAGGCGTCGGGTCCGGTCGCGCCCCGTCGGTAGGGCGAGCCCACCTGCGCCAGCGCCGTCTGGATGGCGGTGGCCGCGGCGCTGCCCGGGACGACGGGCAGCTCGTCGACCGCCGGCGTCCGCAGCCGCGGGCCGGCCACGGCGGTGGAGACCCGGTCCTGCTCCTCGGCCGACAGCCGGGCGTAGTCGGACTCGTACTGGGTCGCCCGCCGCTCGACCTCCGCCTGCTGGGCCTGGAGCTCCTCCAGGCCGGCCCGGGCGGTGGCGGCCGCCTGGTCGGCGGTCGCCTGGGCCTGTTCGGCGGCCGTCCGGGCCGCGGCGACCTCGGCGATGACCGCGTTGGTGTGCGCGGCGATCATGTCCAGCGTGGTCAGCTGCCGGACCAGGTCATCGGCGGAGTCGCTGGTCAGGAAGGCGGCCAGCCGGGAGGTGGTCGTGCCGGTGAAGCCGCTCTGGACGATGGCCCGGATCTGCGGCTCGTGGACGGCGACGGCCTGCCGGGCGGCCTCGGCCTGGGCGGCGGCCGCGGCCGCGGCGGCCTGCTGCACGGCGACGATCTCCTCCGCCTCGTGCACCTGGGCCTCGACGCGGGTCAGCTCCTGAGCGGCCTGGGCCATCAGCGTGGCGGCCTCGGCGACGGAGCCGGGTGCCGCGGTGGCCGCCGTCGGGGTGAGGACGCCGGTGGCGCCCGCTACGAGGGCCGCGACGAGAGCCAGGACGGCACGCGGGCGGCGACGGGTGGTCCTGCGCTGCGACTGCACCGTGGCCTCCGATCACTCGCGCCGGGCCCGGGGAAGGGGCCGCACTGATGCGCGTCAGCACGGAACGTAGGGATGCAGTATCGACAAGTAGTGGGCGGCGCGCGGAGTGGTGGCCCGCCGGCCGCACCGGTCGTCACACCCGCCCCAGGGGGGCTCACCCGCCCCGGTCGGGGACCAGCGGCGCACCCCGGCAGCCGTGCCGTCGGGACGCCGGTCTGGCGCCAGGACATGGCACGGTCGGCGACGGCGCCGGTGACGAGGAAGTAGACGGTGACGAGGGAGTGACCGGCGACGAGGGAATAGCCGGCGACGAAAGTAGACGGTGCCGAGGGAGCAGCCGGCCTCGTGTGCGACGTCGACGACCTGGTCGCGGCGGGACCAGGTCCACGGGGGACCACCGACCGCGGTGGCGTTCCCCAGCGCCTGGTCGGTGGCCGGGCGGACCGAGGTGTGCCCCGGCGAAGCGCGCCAGCCGCGCAGCCCGGTCGCCGACCAGATGCCACGTGGCTCACCGACGGCAGCGCCGGTGCCCCGGTGCACCAGGTGGTTGGTGACCGACCGCCGGCAGGACCGGCAGCCGACGTCGGGTGGTGGCCCCCTGCAGGGTCCCGCCGCGAGCCTGCGAGCGGCAGGGGCCAGGGGGCCTTCCACTTCTCACCGAGGGTCAGCACGGCGATTCTCACCGAGGGTCAGCACGGCGACGCCGGCCAGGCCGGCGAGTACGCCTCCAGGGCGGCCTGGCCCGACATGGGGTCGCCCACCTCATCAGGGCCGGGTGACACCCGAGCACCGCGGGGCTGCCGCGACGCGGGGCCGCCGTGACGCAGGGCCCGTCCCGAGCTGGGCGGCGGGCACCACGGCACCGTGTCGAGCACGGTCTGCCTCTGAGCACCACTGCACTCAGAGGCAGACTTGCCGCGCAGACGCGTGCTCCCGGAGGGCCGAAGCCGTCGTCGGGCCCGGCGTCATCTCGCCGGGCACCACCCCGAGCTCGCGGGCGTCGCGCAGCCGGGTTGCCGCCCTGGCACGTGGGAGGCAGCGAGCCGGTCAGCCGGCGAGGCGCTCCTGCGCCTCGAGGCCGGCCACGGCTTCGAAGTCGCGCAGGATGGCCGCGAGCTCCTCGGAGGTCCACGGCTCGCAGCAGTCGCAGCCTCCCTCGCGGAAGGTCGCCAGGCCGATGGAACCGCCGGCCTGGTCCTCGGCGATGGCCAGGTGACCGGCGGAGGGGTGGCGGTGGCAGGCGCAGGCCGCGGCGCAGAGGCCCAGGCCCCAGCCGGAGATCACGACGGTGTGCCCGTCGTCGCGGACCTTGCCCACCTGGAAGACGGACGGCTTGCGACTCCTGCTCACGGAGTCCTCCCCTCGACAGCCCCGTGGGAAGCGGGGCTTGCGTTCGGTTTCCCAGAAGAACTGGGGTACGAGAGGTTTCGGCACATCCAGGCCCGGGGTAAAGCTCTCAGCCGCCAGTACTTTCGCAACCGAGCGTAATTCCGTCGATACGTTTCGTCCCCGGCACTTTCCGCCAGCGGTTCACGATCCACTTGTGAGAACTACGCTGTTGTCATTCGACCGCCGCGTTCAGCTGGCCGGGCTCACGCTGCTCATGTTGAAGTCCGGCACCCGCAGGGCCGGCATGGCGGTGCGGGTGAACCAATCGTTCCACTCCCGCGGCAGGGTGCGCTCGGTGACGCCGGCCTGCACCGCACGGCCCAGCAGGTCGACCGGCGACTCGTTGAACCGGAAGTTGTTCACCCCACCGGTGACCTCGCCGTTCTCGACCAGGAACACGCCGTCGCGGGTCAGCCCGGTGAGCAGCAGGGTCTGCGGATCCACCTCGCGGATGTACCAGAGGGTGGTAAGCAGCAGCCCCCGGTCGGTGGCCGCCACCATCTCCTCCTGCGTGGCCGTGACGCCCGGCTGCTCGAGGATCAGGTTGTCGACCGCGGCGGTGGCCGGCGCCGTGGTCTTCAGCGCCCATGCCCGGGGACGGATCAGGTTGGCGAGCACCCCCTCGGAGATCCAGTCGACCGCAGGGGTCGCCATGCCGTTGTCGAACACCGACGCCGAGCCCGACGACGAGCCCACCACCTGGAACGGCGCGGCCTCCAGGCCGGGGAAACCGGGGTCGCTGCGCAGCGTCAGCGGCAGGGCCGCCAGCCGGTCACCCGTGCGGTTGCCCCCGCCGGGCCGGGCGAAGACGTTGCGCCCCTCGTCGGCGTCCCGGGCCTCCATCGTCCAGTAGAGGTAGATCATCAGGTCGCTGACCGCCGAGGGCGGCAGCAACGTCTCGTAGCGCCCGGCCGGCAGGTCCACCCGTCGCTGCGACCACGCCATCTTCCGCTCCACGTCGGCGGCCAGGTCGGCCACCGACACGTCCGTGAAGTCCCGCGTGCCCGTGCCGGCCCAGACCGAGCGGCCGAAGTCCGGGGTCTTGCCGTTGAGCTCCAACCGGCCGGTGGGCTGGTCGTGCCGCAGCCGAAGCCCGGTGGAGCTGCCCAGGTAGGTGCTGCGCATGGTGTGCTCGGCGAACCCGAACAGCAGCTCGCCGCGGTCGCGCGCCTCGCCGAACGCCTGGCCCAGCGCGGGGGCGAAGTCGGCGAAGACGCCGATGGAGGTCTCCGCCGGGTCGGCGGCCCAGTCGCCGGCCCCGGGAAGCGCACCACCGTCAGGACCAGGGGCGATCAGCGGCATCGCGTCCTCGGCCGGGCCGGCGTCGCGGGCGGCGCGCTCGCTGGCGGCGACGAGCTCGACGATGTCCGGGGTGCCGCTCCGGGACACCGTGCCGGCGGCCATCCCGGCCCCGCCGTCGACGAAGGAGATGACCACGACCGAGCGCGAGCGCATGGCCCCGTTGGTGGTGAGGCTGTTGCCCGCCCACCGGAGGTTGGCCTCCGAGCCCTCGACCACGACGGTGATCTGCCCGTCGGCGGTGGAGGCGGCCAGCGCCTGCTCGACGACATCCTGCGGACGCTGGTACCTCATCGGCCGGCCTCCTCGACGGTGTTGAGGATGGTGACGTCCTCGAACAGCGCCGTCGGGCAGCCGTGGCTGACCGCCGCGGTCTGGCCGGGCTGGGCCTTGCCGCAGTTGAAGGCACCGCCGAGCACGTAGGTCTGCGGGCCGCCGACCGCCGACATCGAGCCCCAGAAGTCCGTCGTCGTCGCCTGGTAGGCGACGTCGCGCAGCTGGCCGGCCAGCTTCCCGCTCTCGATCTTGTAAAAACGCTGGCCGGTGAACTGGAAGTTGTAGCGCTGCATGTCGATCGACCAGCTCTTGTCGCCGACGACGTAGATGCCGCGCTCGACCCCGGCGATGATCGCTTGCGTCGAGGGGCCGTCGGGCGCCGGCTGCAGCGACACGTTGGCCATCCGCTGCACCGGCACGTGGCCGGGCGAGTCGGCGAACGCGCACCCGTTGGAGCGCGCCATGCCCTGCCGCCGGGCCATGTTGCGGTCCACCTGGTAGCCGACCAGCACGCCGTCGCGCACGATGTCCCACTGCTGGCCGGCGACGCCCTCGTCGTCCCAGCCGACGGTGGCCAGGCCGTGCAGGGCGGTGCGGTCGCCGGTCACGTCCATCAGCGCGGAGCCGTACCGCAGGGTGCCGAGCCGGTCGGGCGTGGCGAAGGAGGTGCCGGCGTAGGCGGCCTCGTAGCCCAGCGCCCGGTCCAGCTCGGTGGCGTGGCCGATCGACTCGTGGATGGTCAGCCAGAGGTTCGAGGGGTCGACGACGAGGTCGTAGCGGCCGGCCTGCACCGAGGGCGCCTTGGTCTTCTCCCGCAGCAGTTCGGGCAGCTCGGCGAGTTCTCCGCGCCAGTCCCAGCCGGTGCCGGTGAGGTACTCCCAGCCGCGGCCGACCGGCGGGGCCAGGGTGCGCATGCTCTCGAACGAGCCGGTCGCGCGGTCGACGGTCAGCGCGGTGAACTCCGGCTGGATGCGGATGCGCTGCTGGCGGGTGCGGGTGCCGGCGGTGTCGGCGTAGTACTTCTGCTCCTTGACCAGCATGCAGGTGGCCTGCACGTGCTCGACGCCGTCGGCGGCCAGCAGCCGCTCGGAGAGCTCGGTGAGCAGCGCGGACTTCTCCCCGTCCGGGACGGTGAAGGGGTCGATGTCGTAGGCGGAGATCCAGGTGCCGTCGTAGGTGGGTTCGAGCGCGAGCTCCACCCGGTCCTGGTTGAGCGCGGCGGCCACCCGGGCCACCGCCACGGCTTCCTCGGCCAGCCGCACCGCCTCGGCCGCGGTGAGCACGACGCCCGCGGCGAAGCCCCAGGTGCCCTCGTGCACCACGCGGACGGCCAGACCCAGGTCCTCCCCGTCGGTGAACGCCTCGGGGCGGGCGTCGCGCAGGCTGATCGTCTGGGTGCGGATCCGCTCGACCCGGAGATCGGCGTGCTCGCAGCCGAGGTCGACCGCCCGGGTCAGCGCGGCCTCCGTGAGCGCGGACAGCGGCAGCGCGAGGAACGCCTCGTCGATGGCGCGGGGTGCTGACACGGATCCTGTCTACCAGCGGCGGGGGCAGGGGTGAGGCGGCACGCCCCGGGTAAGGGCCCGCGCATGGCCGAGCGCGCGGACGACGTGACCATGACCTTCGGCGGCAACGCCACGATGCTGCTGCGCATCGGCGGCTTCACGCTCCTGACCGACCCGAACTTCCTGCACCGCGGCCAGCGGGCGCGCTTGGGCTACGGGCTGCGCAGCAAGCGGCTGACCGAACCCGCGCTGCTGCCCACCCAGCTGCCGGCGTTGGACGGGATCCTGCTGTCGCACATGCACGGGGACCACTGGGACCGGATCGCCACGAAGTCGCTGCCCAAGGAGACGCCGGTCGTCACCACCCCGGAGGCGGCGACGTGCCTCGCCGACCGCGGGTTCACCGGGACCGCCGACCTGCGGGCCTGGCAGACGCACGTGTTCTCCCGCGACAGCGAGGCGCTGCGGGTCACGTCGGCGCCCGGCGTGCACGGGCCCGGCCCGCTCTCGCGGCTGCTGCCCCAGGTGATGGGCAGCGTGCTGGAGCTCGTGCGCGACGGCGAGGTGAGCTGGCGCGGCTACATCAGCGGCGACACCCTGTACCGGCCGTTCCTGGGCGAGGTGCTGGAGCGGTGCGGCCCCCTCGACGTCGTCATCCCGCATCTCGGCGGGACCAAGGTGCTGGGGCTGACCGTGACGATGGACGGCCGCCAGGGCGCCGATCTCGTGGAGCTGCTGAAGCCCCCGGTCACCGTGCCCGTCCACTACGACGACTACAGTCTGTTCGCCTCGCCCCTGGGCGAGTTCGTCGCCGAGGTCGCCCGCCGGGAGCTGCCCGGCACCGTGCGCCCCGCCTACCGCGGCGAGACGATCAGCCTGCGCGCCTGACCGGCCCGCGCGTACCCAGGTCGGCGGCGATCCGGCGGGCGGTCATCCGGGCATCCCGGTCCACGCCGTCGATCAGCGAGCTGTTGACCCGCGTCTGCCACGGCAGGCCCATCCAGTGCAGCCCGGCAACCGGCGAGGCCCCGCGCTCGTGCCGCGGTGCACCGACGTCGGCCAGCGCGCCGGGGACGTCGATCCACCCGGTATCGGGCCGGAAGCCGGTGCACCACAGCACCGTCCGCGGCCGGAGTTCCGCGCCGTCTGCCAGGCGCACCCGCCGGCCGTCGGCAGCGACCACCGGTGAGGCGACCAGCCGCACGACGCCGGCCCGCACCGCCCGGCGGAGCTGCCGGCCCAGCACCGCCTCGTGCCGCGCGTGCAGGAATCGGCCCACCGGCGTCGCCGCCCCGGCGTTCAGCACCCCGCTGAGCAGCAGCCACCAGTAGATGCTCACGCCCAGCACCCGCTCGGGCAGGAAGCGCGGCACGACCGGCGCGGCCACGGTCACCTCGTGCCTCCCGGCGAGCTCCATCGCCAGCTGGGCGGCCGAGTTGCCGCCGCCGACCACCAGCACCGGCCCGTCGGGCACGTCGTCGGGCCGCCAGTAGGACGACGAGTGCAGCTGGTGCACCGAGCCGTCCAGGTCCCCGGCCGCGTCGGGCACCCGCGGCCGGCGGTAGGCGCCCGTCGCCAGCACCACGTGCCGGGCGCGGACGGCGCCGCGCGGGGTGTGCGCCACGAACGTCCCGTGCTCCACCGCGAGCCGCTGCACCGGCGTCGACGTGCGCACCGGCAGCCCGAGGCGGGCGGCGTACCCCGCCAGGTAGTCGGCCATCTCCAGCCGGGAGGGCGTCGCCGTCGGCCCGGCCGGGAAGCGCGGACCCGGGAGCGAGCTGAACCGGCGCGGGGTGAACAGCTGCAGGCTCTCCCAGCGGTCCCGCCAGACCTGCCCGATCGCGTCGGCGGCCTCCACCACGAGGACGTCGCGCACGCCCGCGCGGAGTAGGTGGTGGGCCGTGCCCAGGCCCGCCTGCCCGGCCCCGATCACGAGGACGTCGACCGCAGGCTGCTGCTCGCTCACCGCCCGCATCCTGCCCTGCCCACCTAGCGTGGGGACGACCACGCCACCACCGATCCCGCAGGAGCCGCCCCGTGCCGAAGCCCCCGACGAGCGACACCGTCGACCTGCTGGTCATCGGCGGCGGCACCGCCGGGCTCGTGGGGGCGCACACCGCCGCCACCCTCGGGGCGCGCACGATGCTGGTGGAGCAGGACCGGACCGGCGGCGACTGCCTGTGGACCGGCTGCGTCCCCTCCAAGGCCGTCCTCGCCGCCGCCACCGCCGCCGCCGATGCCCGCGGGACCGGCCGCCTGGGCGTCGGCACCGGGGAGGTCACCGTCGACTTCGCGCGGGTGCGCGCCCACGTGGAGAGCGCCATCGCCACGATCCAGCCGAAGGACTCCCCCGCGTCCCTGACCGCGGCCGGCGTCCGCGTGGTGCTGGGCACCGCGGTGCTGACGGGGTCCGACACCGCGCTCGTCGACGGGCGGCCGGTCCGCTTCCGCGCGGCGCTGCTGGCCACCGGCGCCGCCCCGCTGGTGCCGCCGATCGAGGGCCTCGGCACCGTCGACGCGCTCACCAGCGAGACGCTGTGGGACCTCGAGGAACTCCCCCGCCGGCTGGTCGTGCTCGGCGGCGGGCCGATCGGCTGCGAGCTCGGTCAGGCCTTCGCCCGGCTCGGCGCGGAGGTGACCGTCGTCGACGGCTCCGACCGGGTGCTCGGGCCCGAGGACGCCGACGCCGCCGCCCTGGTGGCCGCGGCGCTGCGCCGCGACGGTGTCGAGCTCCGGCTGGGCGCGGAGGGGACGCGGGTGGAGCCCGGCCTGCTGCACCTGGACGACGGCAGCTCGGTGCCGTTCGACCGGCTGCTGGTCGCGGTCGGCCGCCGTCCGCGCACGAGCGACCTCGGCCTGGACGCCGCCGGGGTGGAGCTGGACGAGCACGGCGCCGTCGCGGTCGACGACTCGCTGCGCACCAGCAACCCGCGGGTGTGGGCTGCCGGCGACGTCACCGGCAAGCCGTACTTCACCCACGTCTCCGGGATGCACGGCAGCATCGCCGCGGGCAACGCCGTCCTCGGGCTGCGCCGCACCGTCGACCCCGTCGTCCCCCGCGTCACCTACACGTCCCCCGAGGTCGCCTCGGTCGGCGTGAGCCCGGCCGAGGCGCGGGAACGAGGGCTGACCGTCCGCCGCGTCGCGCACTCCTCGGTCGACCGCGCCGTCGCGGAGGGTGTGACGGAGGGGTTCACCTCGCTGGTCACCGACGGCCGGCGGCGGCTGGTCGGCGGCGTCGTCGTCGGCCCCCGTGCGGGTGAGACGCTCGGCGAGCTCACCCTCGCCGTCCGCAAAGGCCTCACCACCGCCGACCTGGCCGGGACCACGCACGCCTACCCCACCTACAACGACGCGCTGGTCGACGCCGCTGTGAAGGACGTCCGCGCCCGCTTCGCCCGGCCCGTGGTCCGCGGGGTGCTCCGAGCGTTCGTCGCCGTGCGAGGCCGCCTGCTCGACCGCCGCTGACCGCGGCGGTCAGCGCAGCGAGCGGTACCCGGCCACCATCCGCTGCGCGGCGGACACCGCCACCACGACCGCCCAGACCCACGCCACCTGCCAGGCCACCGCGGGCAGCAGCAACCACAACGCGTGGACGGCGATCGTCTCGGTGCCCTCGGCCAGCCCGCCGAGGAACGACAGCGACCGGCCGTCGTCGAGCTGCCGGCCGGACCGCTCGGCGATCGAGGAGAACGCCAGGAACGCGGTTCCGTTCACGTAGTAGGCCAGCAGGACCACCGCGAAGGGCTCCCACGGGGCGTCGAAGCCACGGGTCGCGCCGATGGCCACGCCCAGCACCGTGGCGCCGTAGACGCAGAAGTCCGCGGTGATGTCGAAGAACCCGCCGCTGCCGGCGTCCCCCGGCGCACCGGCCGCGCGCCGCCGCCGGGCGAGCGGCCCGTCCAGCCCGTCGGCCAGCCGGGAGACCAGCCACAGCACCAGCGCCGCCGTCCACGCCTGGAGGCCTGCGGCCACCGCACTGCCCAGGCCCAGGACCAGCCCGGCGGCGGTCAGCCGGTCCGGGCTCAGCCACGACCGGTCCAGCGCGCCCGCGGCGCGCGCCAGCGGCACGTCGAGCACGCGCCGCGCAGCCGCATCGAGCACTGGGCACCTCCGGAACCGGTCGCCGGCGTGGCGGCGGGACATCAGGTCGGGCACGATCCTGTCCCAGACCTGTCCGACGGCCGCATCCAGATGCCCGGTCGGAGACGAACCCGGTCCGGGCGCGGGACGGCGCCGACGATCCCAGTTACAGGAGGACCTGCGCCATGGCTGCACGCCGCCGCACGAGCCGACGAGCCCGCTGGGCGGCCGCGGCGACCTGCGCGCTCGCCCTCACGCTGACCGCCTGCTCGGCACCGGCCGGTGACCCCGCCGTCGCCCCGGACCGCGACTGGGACGACGTCCTCGCCGACGCGGACGGCCAGACCGTGCGGCTGTGGATGTACGGCGGCGACGACAAGGGCAACGCCTACGTCGACGACGTCCTCGCCCCCGCGGCCGCCGAGCTCGGCGTGACCCTGGAACGGGTGCCGATCGCCGACACCGGCGACGCGGTCAACCGGGTGCTCTCCGAGCGGCAGGCCGACGTGACCGACGGCGAGTGGACCTGGTCTGGATCAACGGGGAGAACTTCGCCACCGGCCAGCAGGCCGGCGCCTGGCTGTGCGGCTGGACGTCCATGCTGCCCAACATGGCGTACGTCGACCCCGAGGACCCGCTGATCAGCACCGACTTCGGGCTGGACGTGGACGGCTGCGAGGCGCCCTGGCACAAGGCCCAGTTCGCGCTGGTCTACGACGAGGCGCGGGTGGCGGACCCGCCGGGCAGCGTCGCGGAGCTGCTGACCTGGATCGAGGAGCACCCGGGCCGCTTCACCTACCCCGCGCCTCCGGACTTCACCGGGTCGGTGTTCGTGCGGCAGGTGCTGTACGAGGTGTCCGGCGGGGTCGACGAGGTGCCGCTGGAGTTCTCCCAGGAGGCGTACGAGGAGCTGGCCCCCGAGCTGTTCGAGACCCTGCAGGACATCGAGCCGGCGCTGTGGCGGGAGGGGCAGACCTACCCCCAGGACCTCGGCGCGCTCGACCAGCTGTACGCCGACGGCCAGGTCGACTTCACCATGACCTACGGCCCGGCGACGCTGCCCGACCTGGTGGCCGACGGCACCTTTCCGGAGACGACCCGGGTGCTGCTGGTGGAGGACGGCACGATCGGCAACGTGTCCTTCCTGGCCATCCCCGCCACGTCCGGCAGCCGGGCCGGCGCCATGGTGGTGGCGGACCTGGCGCTCTCGCCCGAGCAGCAGCTGGCCAAGGCCCGCCCGGAGGTCTGGGGCCAGTACACGGTCCTCGATCAGGACCTGCTGCCCGAGGACGTGCGGGCCGAGTTCGAGGCCCTGCCGCAGTCGGAGGTCCTGCCCCCGTACGCCGAGCTGAGCGACGGCGCCGACCCCGAGGTCGAGGCGGAGTGGGTGACCGCCCTGGACGAGGGCTGGCGCCGGCAGATCGCCGCCGGTTGAGCAGCTCCGGCGTGACGTCGACCCGGCGCCGGCCCGGACCGCGGGGGCGCGCCGTCCTGCTGGTGCTCCCGGCGCTCGTCCCCGTCGTCGCCGTCGTCGGCGCCGCGCTCACCTCCGCCGCCCTGCTCAGCCTGGGGCTCGCGCCGCTGGTGGGCGAGCCGCGGCTCTCCCTGGACGCCTACCGGGACGCCGCCGGCGACCTGGGCACCGGCATCGGCCTCTCCCTGGGCATCGCGGCCGCCGCCACCTTCGTGGCCACCGTCGTCGGGCTGTGCCTGGCCCTGGCCGCGACCGCCGCGGTCCGCCGCAGCCGGCTGCTCGGCGCACTGGCCGCGCTCACCATCCCCATCCCGCACCTGGTCGGGGCGGCCGCCATGGGCCTGCTGCTGGCCGACGCCGGCTTCCTGGCCCGGCTGCTCGGCGTCGACCCGTCCTCGTGGCCGCCGCTGGTGGGCGGCCCGCTGTGGGCGGCGGTCGTCGCCGAGTACGCCTGGAAGGAATCGGCGTTCGTCGCGCTCGTCGTCGCCGGGGTGCTCTCCTCCCGGGCGGCGTCCTACGGCGAGACGGCGGCGCTGCTGGGCGCCGGCCGCTGGGCCCGGCTGCGGCACGTCACCCTGCCGCTGGCCGCGCCCGCGCTGGGCGGCGCGGCCGCGGTCAGCTTCGTGTACACGCTGGGGTCCTACGAGGTGGCCGCACTGCTCGGCCGCGCCCACCCCGAGCCGTTGCCGGTACTGGCCTACCGGCTGTTCACCTCCATCGACCTGGCCGCCCGGCCGCAGGCCGCCGCGGTCGCGCTGACGACAGCCGGGTTGGCGCTGGTCGTCGTCCTGCTGTCGCTGCGCGCCCTGCGGCGGCTGGCGGCCGAGCGATGACCGCCGTACGGGCGGTCCGGGCCGCCTCCCGCACCGGGCGCACGCTGCTGGCGCTGTGGCTGGTGCTGCCGCTGGTCCCGCTGCTGCTGTGGGCCTTCGCCGACCGGTGGACCTTCCCGGCCGTCCTGCCGCAGGAGTGGGGCACCCGCGGTGCGGAGGAGGCGCTGGCCGCCGGGGCGGGCGGGGCGTTCCTGACCTCGACGCTGCTCGGCGCCGTCGTCGCGCTGCTGGCCACCCCGCTGGGCGCCATGGCCGGGCGGGCGCTGGCCTCGCGGCAGGTGCCGGCCGGCACCGCCGTCCTCGCCGTGCTGCTCTCCCCCTTGGCGCTCCCCCCGTTCGCCGTGGCCCTCGGCCTGGACGTGCTGCTGCTGCGGCTCGGCGTCCCGGCGGTGGGAGGCGTCGTCGTCCTGCTGGTCGTCGCCGCGCTGCCGTACACGACCCTCACCATGCGGGCGGCCTACGCCGCGCACGACCGGGGCTTCGAGGACGAGGCACGCGTGCTCGGCGCCACCCGCTGGCAGACGGTGCGCTCGGTGCAGCTGCCGCTGGTCGCCCCGGCGCTGGCGGGGGCGGCGTTCCTCGCGTTCCTGGTCGGCTGGAGCGACTACATCGTGACCGTGCTGGTCGGCGGCGGGCGGCTGACCACGCTGCCGCTGCTGGTGGCGTCCGCGGCGTCGGCGACCGGGAGCGACGCCCAGGTGGCGATCCTGTCGCTCACCTCGATCCTCCCGCCGGTCGCGCTGCTGCTCGTGGTGGGCTCGCTGGGACGGAGGCGGCGGTGAGCGGCGGCGCGCTGCGGCTGGCCGGGCTGACCCGGGTGCACGGCACGGGCTCGGCGCCCGCCCTGGACGGTTTCGACCTGGAGGTGCCCGCCGGCTCCTGCGTGGCCATCCTCGGGCCCTCGGGGTCGGGCAAGAGCACGGTGCTGCGGCTCACCGCCGGGCTCGACGAGCCGACCGCGGGCAGCGTGCACCTCGACGGTGTCGACCTGGCCGGCGTCCTGCCCGAGCGCCGGGGCATGGCGATGGTCTTCCAGCGGCCGCTGCTGTTCCCGCACCTGTCCGTGCGGGACAACGTGGCCTTCGCCGACCGGGTGCGCGGGGTGCCGCGACGGACGGCGCGGCGGCGGGCGGAGGAGTTCCTCGAGCTGGTGCAGCTGGGCGGCTACGGCGGCCGGCCGGCACGCGCGCTGTCGGGCGGGCAGGAGCAGCGGGTGGCCCTGGCCCGCGCGCTGGCCGCCGAGCCGCGCGTGCTGCTCCTCGACGAGCCGTTCAGCGCTCTCGACGCCCGGCTGCGCGAGGAGATGCACGAGCTGCTGGCCGACCTGCGCATGCGCCTGGACCCGACGATCCTGCTGGTCACGCACGACCACGCGGAGGCCGACACGCTGGCCGACCGCGTCGCCGTGCTGGACGGCGGGCGGCTGCTGCAGGCCGGGCCGATGCGCGCGCTCTACGCCCGTCCAGCCTCGCTCACGGTCAGCCGGTTGCTGGGCGGGCGCACGGAGGTCGCCGGTGTGGTGCGCGACGGGCGGCACGAGTCACCGCTGGGCTCGCTCGACCTCCCCGCGCCGGTGCCGGACGGCCCCGCCGTGCTCGTCGTCCGGCACGAGGCGGTGCAGGTGACCACGGCCGCCGATCCCGCCGCCGACGCCGTCGGGAGCGCGGTCCGGGTGCGCCCGCGCGGGCTGCGCGCGCTGGTCACCGTGGAGGTCACCGGCGACGGCGGGACCACCACGGTGGACGCCGAACTCGGCCCGGGGCACGATGTGGCGGCCGGCGGGACCGTCGGACTGCGACTGCCGGCCGGGGACCGCTGGGTCGTGCCGGTGGACGACGCGGCCGACGACCCGGTCGCCGACGGGGCGCGGGCATGAGCCGGGCCGGGTCCGGGTAGCGCATTCCCCATGACCGAGTACACGGGCGAGGGCGTCGACAAGATCACGGTGACCGCGGCGGGCACCGGCGGGATGGGCCAGCGGTACCTGGCCTCCGGGTCCCGGGTCGCCATGCGGCTCTGGTCCGGTCAGCCGACCAGCAGCGGCAAGCCGCAGGCGGCGCGCGACTACGAGACGGTCGGATACGTGATCTCCGGGCGGGCGCGGCTCGTGACCGGCGACGAGGCGCTGGAGCTCGCGCCGGGAGACTCGTGGGTCGTGCCGGCCGGGATCGAGCACACCTACGAGATCGTCGAGGAGCTCACTGCCGTCGAGGCCACCGCACCGCCGGCGCGGCAGGCCGGCCGCGACGCGCCACCCGCCTAGACCGGGGTGAGCGGCAGGAGCTTCCGCAGCCCGGCGTTCTCGACCGGGTCGAGCACCGAGTGCTGGGCGCACGCGGGCACCAGCTGCCCGGTCTCCGGGTGGGACATCGAGTAGGTGCAGGCGGCCAACCGCTCCTGCGTCGCCCGGATGCGGGGGTCGTCGGCCTGGACCCCCTGCTGCATCAGCTCCCAGGCCGGCCCGACGTCGGCGGCGTCCATGAAGCTGTGCACCTCGAACGTCATCAACCCGAGAGCGCCCGAACGGGCCCCTCGGACCAGCCTCCGCAGCCCACCGGCCCGGCGCAGCAGGCTGTGCGCCCAGCGCAGCGCGGTTCGCAGGTCGCCCGGGTGGTGGTGCGCGGCGCGCAGCACCTTGACCAGGAGCAGGGCCGGCGGGGTGTTGCTGAAGGCGATACCGCCGTAGTGGGCGAAGAAGGCGTCGCGGGCGGCGATCTCGGCCGGCACCCCGGGGTCGACGAAGGGGTGCCAGCGCCCGTCGAGCAGGAACCCGAAGGCGACCCGGTTGCAGCGCGGATCGCCGAACTCGACGCCCTGGTGGGCGATCGGCTGGCCCATGCCCCTCTCCAGCTCCGCCCAGACGGCGTCGGCGTCGACCGCCGTGTAGGACTCCTTCCACCGCCGCTCGTCGCCGACGTGCGCGGCCGGCTGGAAGCTCATCATCGAGTAACCCATGCCGATCACCTCGCGCACCGTCTCGGCGACCTGCCCGACGTTCGCGGGCGTGACGGTCATGTTGTGCGCCAGGTAGTAGCGCAGGCCGGTCTCGGCCCGCAGGTCGCGGAACATCTGCACGAACCGCTCGCGGAACGGGTCCAGCTCGGCCTCGCTGCGTGGCCGCACCGCCCCGCGGCGGCCGCGCATGAGCGAGTCGACGTGAGCGGCGAAGCTGACCCGGTCGAACCGCAGCGTCCCGTCCGGGCCGGTGACCAGCGCCCGCAGGTACTCGGGGTCGAAGTCGCCGTGCGTCATCGACATCGGCGACCGGCCGGCGTCGCGCATGGCCTGCAGCGCGGCGGCGTGGTCGTCGGGGGCCAGGAGGCTGACCTCCCCGCCGATCAGCTGGGCGTGGGCGTACGGGCCGCGGCGCTCGCGCAGGTAGGCCATCTGCCGGGTGACCTCACCGAGGGTGTGCCCGCCGTCGACCCGGACCTTGTTCGCGTCGGCCGAGTGGTAGCAGGGAGTGCAGGTCAGGTTGCACTTCGGGAAGACGCCGTGGGTGCCCTCGCAGCCCACGGCGTGCCGGCCGAGGCTCTGCGCCGGGGTCTGCACGTGCGCCGGGAGCGCCGCCCAGCGCTCGCGCAGCGCGCGGGCCGTCTCGGGGTGGACCGGGCGGGTGC
Organism: Blastococcus capsensis; assembly: GCF_030165005.1. GTDB lineage: Bacteria > Actinomycetota > Actinomycetes > Mycobacteriales > Geodermatophilaceae > Blastococcus > Blastococcus capsensis. Next base: position 5,580 of record NZ_JASNNW010000002.1, on the reverse strand, counting down.
GCTCCCGCAGGTCCCGCCACCGTGCACGCAGTCCCATGCCGTCCTCCTCGATGTGGATCGTGGCCCCCGTTCGGTCGCGTGCCACGGATCGGTTCAGCCGAGGGTACGCAGCACCGCCCGTGCTGCTGCCCGGCCGCTGGCCCCGGCGATACCGCCCACCGGCGCGGTCCCGGCCCCGGCGACGACCAGTCCGCGCACCGGCGTGCGGTGCCGGGCGAGGGCGCGGGTCGGCCGGAAGGGGCCGAGCTGGTCGGGGTTCAGGTCGCCGTGCATGGGGTGCGCACCGGGCCAGCGGAGCTCGGCCGCCATCGTCTCGGGGGTGCGCACCGAGCGGCCGGTGATCGACGCGGTGAACCCGGGCGCACGTGCCTCCACCGTGGCGATCATCCGGTCGGCGAACTCCTCGGCGACCGCGGGCCATCCGCCACGGACGCGGTACGGCGCGCACGGGCAGGCGAGGTAGACGGTGTGCCGCCCCGACGGGGCGAGCGAGTCGTCCAGCGCCGACGGGGTGAAGGCGTAGGTGGGCACCGGGTCGTCGGGCAGGTACCGGGCTCGCGCTGCGGCGAACCCGTCGGTCAGCGAGTCGAGCCCGTCGACGAAAGACTGCAGCCCGTTCCAGTCGCCGGGGCGGGCCCCCGGGTAGGCCGGGAGCGCGGTGGTCGAGACGTGCACCAGCAGCTGGACGGCGTTGCTCCGGGTGGTGCTGCGCAGCCGGTCCGCCTCCTGACCGGCCAGCGGCGGGTCGAGCAGGTCGAGCAGCGCGGTGCCGGGGGAGATCGCGCTGAGGACGGCGTCGGCGGCCAGCCGCTCGCCCGACTCGAGCTCGACGCCGGTGACCCGGTCGCCGCTGCGCAGGATGCGTCCCACGGGCGCCCCCGTGCGCCAGGCCCCGCCCAGGTCCGACAACCGCCGGACGAGGGCGTCGGTCAGGCCCTGGGCACCGCCGACGGCGTGCCACTGGCCCACCTGGTGGTAGAAGGCCTGCCACAGCGCGAAGGTCGCGCTGCCGGGGGTGTCCGGCGGTGCCGAGGCGTGCGCGGCGAACGCCGACACCGGCGCGCGGACCAGGTCGGTGGCGAAGCGCTGTTCCAGGAGCTTCCCGTAGGGGGAGAGCAGCAGCTGCGCCAGCCCGAGCGGCCCACCGTTGCGGGCGAGCGCCTGCCCGGCGGCGACGGCGCGGCCGGGCAGCCGGCCCCGCCGGCCGTCGAGCGCACCGCGCATCGCGTGGACCACCGGCATCGCCGCGCGCATCCAGGCGGCGTAGCGGCGGGCCTCGGCGGCGTCGGTCTCGGCGATCGAGTCCACCGTCGCACCGACGTCCCGGAAGAACCGGACGATCCGACCGTCGCGGAACACCGATACCGAGAACGGGTCCATCTCCCGGTACTCGAGCCCGGCCGCGGCCAGGTCGAGGTCCTCGATGATGCCGGTGGCCTGGATGATGTTGTGCGCGGCGGAGTGCAGATCGAAGCGGTGGCCGGGGAGCACCTCCTCGGTGCGGGAGCCGCCGCCGAGCCGGTCTGCCTGCTCCAGCACCAGCACGTCCGCCCCGCCGCGGGCGAGGTAGCAGGCGGCGACCAGCCCGTTGTGCCCGCCGCCGACGACGAGCACCCGTGGGGGTCGGCTCCGCGTCATGCGCCGGCCAGCCGGGCGGCCCGGGCCGCGACGTCCGCCCGCAGCGCCTCGACGTCCACGGTGGTGGACGCGCCGTCGTGCATCACCGGCCGGCCGCCCACCCAGACGTCGCGCACGTGCCGGCCCGCCCCGGACCACACCAGGTGGGCCAGCACGTCGGCCGGGTCGCCGACCGGCTCGAAGCCCAGGTCCCGGGTGTCGACGTGCACCAGGTCGGCCCGCCGGCCGACGGCGAGCTGCCCCAGGTCCGGGCGGCCGATCGCGTCGGCGGCGCCACCGGTGGCCAGCCAGAACGCCTCGGCGGCGGTCAGTGCGGTCGACGACCGCTCGCGCAGCCGGGCCATCCCGGCGGCCAGCCGCAGGTCGGCGAACAGGTCGAGCGAGTCGTTGGACGCCGGCCCGTCGGTGCCCAGCCCCACCCGGATGCCGCGGTCGAGCATCGGACGCACCGGCGCGACGCCGCTGGCCAGCTTGGCGTTGCTGGCCGGGCAGTGCGCGACGGCGACGTCGTACTCCTGCCAGAGCTCGAGGTCGCCGTCGCCCAGGTGCACGCAGTGCGCGGCGAGGACCCGCCCGCCCAGCACGTCGTAGGAGGCGAGCAGGGCAGGCACCGAGAGCCCGTGCGCGGCGAGCAGGTCGTCGCCCTCCGTGGCGGTCTCGGCGACGTGCAGGTGCAGCAGGAGGCCGTGCTCGCGCGCGGCCCACGCCGCGTCGGCGAGCACCGGGAGCGGAACGGTGTAGGCGGCGTGCGGCCCGATGCCGTACTCGACGGCGCCGTCGCCGGGTGCGCCGGCGGCCAGGGCGACGGCGGCGTCCAGCTGCTCGGCCACGGGTGGCATGCCCGGCAGGGGCAGCAGCGGGGTGGCGACCACCGCGCGGGCGCCCGTCGCGGTGACGGCGGCGGCGATCCGCTCGGGGTGGAAGTACATCTCGACGCTGGTGGTGACGCCGCCGGCGAGCATCTCCGCGGATGCGGCGGTCATCGCGACCTCGATGTCATCGGGGGTGAGCCGGGCCTCCCGCGGCCACATGACCTCGCGCAGCCAGCGGTCCAGGGGCAGACCCTCGCCCTGGCCGCGGAACAGCACCATCGGGGCGTGCGAGTGGCTGTTCACCAGGCCCGGGGTGAGCACCCCGGGAAGGGCCACCACGTCGGCGTCCCCGGCCGGTGGCGCCTCGGCGGCGGGCCCGACCCACTCGATCAGGCCGTCGGTGACGTCCAGCACCGCATCGGGGAGGACCGTGCCGCCGCGGTCGCCGACGACGACGGCCCGGGCGGTGAAGCGCTGCCGCATGGTTCCCGAACCTAGCCCGGGCCCGGCCCGGGGGCGCGGCGGCGGGCCGGAGCCGCCGATACCGTGGGGGACATGTCGTTCCTCGCCGCTGCAGCCTCCGACGAGGGTGGCATCACCGGATTCCTGCTCGACCTGGTCAACACGCTGGGCCCGGTAGGGGTGGGGCTGAGCATCCTGCTCGAGACGGTGATCCCGCCGATCCCGAGCGAGGCGGTGCTCGGCCTGGCCGGCGTGCTGATCCGCCAGGGCGAGATGAACGCGGTCGCCGTCGTCCTGTTCGCCACGCTGGGCTCGGTGATCGGCGCGATCTTCTTCTACTACGTGGGCCGGGCGCTGGGGCCGCGGCGGGCGCACGCCTTCCTCGACCGGCTGCCGCTGGTGCAGACCGCGGACGTCGACAAGACCTTCGCCTGGTTCGAGCGGCACGGCCGGGCGGCGGTCTTCTTCGGCCGGATGGTGCCGATCGTGCGCAGTTTCATCTCCGTGCCGGCGGGCGTGGTCCGGATGCCGTTCCTGCAGTTCATCGTCTACACCGCCGCGGGCAGCCTGATCTGGAACGCCCTGCTGATCGGCCTCGGTGTGCTCGCCGGCAACTTCATCCAGGACAACCTCAAGTACGTCGACTACGCGCTCGTCGCCGCCGTCGCGCTGGGTCTGGCCTACCTGGTGGTCAAGCGCTACCGCGACGTCCACCACCACCGGCGGGCGGGGACGACCGCGCCCGGCCCGGGGACGCCGAGCGAGGATTCCGGCCGCCCGGGAGCATGACCGCATGAGCCGCACCCGGCCGGACGTGGTCGCCTTCGACGTGAACGAGACCCTGCTGGACCTCGCGCCGGTCCGGGCGGCGCTCGTCGAGGCCGGCGAGGCCGGGTCGCTGCTGAGCACGGTGTTCGCGCGCACGCTGCTCACCGGCTTCGCCGCGGCCGCCGTCGGCTCGTGGTGCCGCTTCCGCGACGCCTTCGACGACGCGCTGGCCCAGGAGACCGACCTGTCCGCGGACCGGCGCGCGGCGGTCGCGGACGCCTTCGGGGAACTGGCGCCGCACTCCGACGTCGAGCCCGCGCTGCGCCGCCTGACCGAGGCCGGCGTCCGGGTGATCACGCTGACGCACGGCTCGCCCGGGGTGGCCGAGGCAGGTCTGGAGCGCGGTGGGGTGACCCCGCTGGTCGAGCGGAGCCTGTCCAGCGAGGTGATCCGCGTCTGGAAGCCGTCCCGCGAGGTCTACGTGTGGGCGGCAGGCATCTGCGACGTCGCGCCGGAGCGGATGGCGCTGGTGGCCGCGCACGGCTGGGACGTGCAGGGGGCGCAGCGGGCGGGCCTCACCGGTGCCTGGTTCCCGCGCAGCGAACGCATCTTCCCCACGGTGTACGGCGAGGCGGACGTCGTGGCCGGTGACCTCGCCGGGGCGGTGGACGCGCTGCTGGCGCTGCCGCCGCGGTGATCGCCCTCGACATCGACACCCCGCACGGCCCGGCCCGCGCCCACCTGACGGACGGCGGGCAGCGGGGGACGCTGCTGCTCGGGCACGGCGCCGGGGGTGGCGTGGGGGCCGCCGATCTGGTGGCGGTGGCGCGGGACGCCGCCGAGGCCGGCTGGCGGGTGCTGCGCGTGGAGCAGCCGTGGCGGGTCGCGGGGAAGAAGATCGCGCCGGCGCCCGCGCGGCTGGACGAGGGCTGGCGAGCCGTGCTCGCGCACCTCTCGGGCACGGGCCACCTGGCCGGGCCGCTGGTGGTGGGTGGCCGCAGCGCCGGCGCGCGGGTGGCCTGCCGGACCGCCGCCGAGGTCGGGGCCGACGGCGTGCTGGCGCTGGCCTTCCCGCTGCACCCGCCGGGCCGGCCGGAGAAGAGCCGCGCCGGCGAGCTGACCGGCGTCGGGCTGCCGCTGGTGGTGGTCCAGGGCGAGCGGGACGCGTTCGGGGCACCCGCCGACGTCGCCGCCGTGCTCACCGGCCGCCCGAGCGCGTCGGTGTACGCGGTGCCCGGTGACCACTCGCTCAAGAAGAACCCCGATGTCGTCGGCGCGGCCGCCGCGTCCTGGCTGGCCGAGGTGCTCCCGGCCTGACGGCCGGGTCAGAAGGGTGGCGGGTCGTCCGCCGGGTCCGGTGGCGGCGGCGGTGGTTCCGGTGGTCCGGTGAGCACGCGGAAGCCGGGCGGCCGGCTGATCCGGGTCACGCCGGAGGGTGTGATGACGGTGAGCACGCCGTCGTCGCTCATGGTGTGCTGCCAGCCCGGGGCGAAGGTCTTGAGCCGGTGGCGAGTCGCCGGGGGGAATTTCACCCCCCGGCGCTCTTAGAACCGTGCGTGACAGTCTCCCGTCACACGGCTCCCGTCGTTGAACCACTCGGGAGTGCTCCGTGCCGCCAGTGAACGAACAGGCCCGGGTTTGTGCTGGCGATCTGGGCGAGTCGCCTGCGGGCCTTGGCTTGGGCACGGTGCAATCGCTTGTATTTCCGGCACGCCCATTTGACCAGGTGCGGATTCAGCCGCTCCTGCAGGAATGCGATCAACTTGGATTTGTGGCTCTTCACGATCGAGGGTGTAGTCGCGGCCTGAACCCGCCGGTCTCGAGCAGGCTTCGGGCGATGTAGTTGGTGAGGTTGCGGAAGCCGAGAGCGGAGCCTCGGAGGTGCTCGAGTCGTCCGTTG